>CAWEBE010000030.1:0-30829 GCA_963806735.1 uncultured Alphaproteobacteria bacterium
GGCAGACTGGGTGACTGGTCTCGGGGGTTCGAATCCCCCCCTCTCCGCCACGATGTCTTGATAAGACGGTATTTATTGGCGCTTGGTTGGATTAGTCCACAAATTGGTCCACAAGCTTGGATGATTTACGTGCCAGTTCTAACGAAGCGAATTGCGAAGCGAATACGTCCGAACTCCCTTTGACCGCGGACGGCAGCAGCCTCGTCGCGCGGGCGTCGGTGGCTAGCGGAAAATGCTGAGATACCGCTCGAGGACACCTAGCTCTACGCCGTGGCTGCCGGCCGCGCAGCGTGGTCCAGCGTTGCTCCGCGCTCGGCCTTAAGTCGGCCACTGTTGACTGCGCGCATTAGTACAAATCAAGGGCCTGGCGCCAAGTGGGAAACCCGACCTTCCAGCAGCTTTCCGTGAGTTTTCGGCGGAAGTTTCCCACTTCCCTGCGCGTGGGAACTGGGCGCAGCCCCCAGCTACACAGCGCGTCCGCTATGGCATGCCCGTGATGCGCCCTGGCCCGAATAGAGAGCACTGGCCCTGTAGTCTGCCGGGCCAACACTCCACCGCCAGTGCGGCTCGGCCAAGGCAGATCGCCGAGGCGCGCCGCCCGCTCGCGCACCTAACCGCTCCAGGAATTGGTCCGGCAAGCCGAAGCGTCGGGGCCCGGTGAAGCGGACGACCGAGCCTCCGGCTAGTCTTTAGTCTCACGCGGCGGGACGCGGGGGACTGGCCTCGGAGGGAGCTACGGGGAGCTCGTCGGGCTGCAGCTCCGTCGCGTCTGAGGCGTGCAGTCTCAGGTATCCAAGCTGCGCCCGTTCGCTATCGCGGTCATGGGTGTGCTCCCGGCAACGCCATTGCAGCAGCTCGCTTATAGGCTACCGGTTTGTACGGAGCAGGTGGATGGAGACAACGGCGCAAGTAGACGTGCCATGAGGATCATCGTAGCGACTTTTGATGACGGCCATCGATGCGACGCGTGATGCCGGGGCTGGTATGCTGCGGGGTGAACCGATCCGGAGACCGACGCATGAGCCAGACCTATGACCGGGACCTCATCGGCTACGGCGCCAACCCGCCCGACCCAAAATGGCCAGCTGGCGCGCGGGTCGCCGTGAACTTCGTCATGAACTACGAGGAAGGCTCCGAGCCCTCGATGCAGGACGGTGAGGGGTTCACCGAGCTTGGCCTGACCGAGGCGCATGGCCTCAACCACGGGGTCAAGGGCCGCGACCTCGCCGGCGAGGGAATGTTCGAATATGGCAGCCGGGTCGGATTCTGGCGGCTGATGCGGCTGTTTCAGGAACGCAAGCTACCGATGACGGTGTTCGGTTGCGCACTCGCCCTGGAGCGCCACAAGCCCGCCGCCGACGCCATCCGCGTCTCGGGCTTCGATGTTTGCTGCCACGGCTGGCGCTGGATCAAGCATTTCGAGCTGATCGAAGCCGAGGAGCGCGAGCACATCCGCAAGGCTGTCGCGTCGCTACAGACGACGGTGGGCGAGCGCCCCCTCGGCTGGTACTGCCGCTACGGACCCGGCATCAACACGCGCCGCTTGGTCGTCGAGGAGGGCGGCTTTCTCTACGACTCCGACTACTATGGCGACGAGCTGCCGTTCTGGAAGACGGTCAACGGTCGGCCGCACCTTATCGTGCCCTACTCTCTCACCAACAACGACGGCAAGTACGCTGGCTGGGTCGGCACCTCGGACGATTGGTTCTCCTTCATCCGCGATGCCTTCGACATGCTCTACAAGGAAGGTGCGAAGACACCGAAGATGATGTCGGTCGGACTGCACATGCGGCTAATCGGGCATCCCGCCCGCGCCGTGGGACTGGAACGGCTGCTCGACCACATCATGCAGCACGACGGTGTCTGGGTGGCGCGCCGGCTCGATATCGCGCGCCATTGGATGGCGACGCACCCCTATCCAGGCAAAGGCCTCAACGAGTAGCCACTGATAGGCCGAGCACACCGGCCACGTGGAGCACCGCCTCGGGGATCGGCTCGATCACCGGTACGCCGACTTTGTCGCGCAGTGCGATGGCTACGCGCCCGAGCGGCCCGCCGCCAATGACTATGGCTTCGGCTCCAAGTTCGGCGACGGCTCGCTTGGCAAGAGCCAACAAGCCGCTCTCGAGTCGGGCGGGTGCCGCCATCAACGCAGCCGGATCGCCCTCCGTCGCCAGCACGCCGACGCACTGCGTTCCAAGCCCCAACTCCTCGGCACGCCAAGCCATGCGTCGCACCAGGCGCCCCGTGTGCGTAACGACGGCGAAGCGCCGTCCGTTCGCGGCCGCCGCGCGCATGCCGGCCTCAGCGATCCCGACCACAGGCCGACGGAGCGAACGGGCCAGTTCGTCGGCGCCGGGGTCGCCAAAGGCGCTCACGATCACGGCATCGGCGCGCCGCGCAAGCTCCGGCGCGAGAGCGCGCACGGCATCTGCGGCCTTGTCGAGTTCCGCATCGCAAGTGATGAGCGGGGCGCCGAACGGTGCCCTCAGCCCTTCGATCTGCAGGTTGCCGGGCGCGCACTCGCGCGCGATCTCGACCATGAGCGTCGTGAGCACCGCTGACGTGTTCGGGTTGACGAGAGCGATCCGCTTCATGGGGATGTTCAACTTGGCATTTGCGGGACGAAATCCGACAGTAGCACGATGAGCCGCCATGACAGCTAACCTCGTCCGGTCGCAGTCTTTGGCTTCAAGCAGATCCACAACCAGGGCGACCACTCTTGACGAGCCGCAACGAGTGCCGGTTAGCATCATGGCATAGGTGGTCAGGCGCCAGACGTTGCCCGGTGGGCAGAGGGAAAATCCGTGCATCTCTTAGGCGCCGTGCTCGCGGTCCTCTCTGCGGCAACGTTTGCCCTGACCAACGCTGTGGGCCGGCGCGGTGTCATCACCGGCACGCCGGCTCAAGGCATGGTCATCAGCATACCCGTTGGCCTTGCGTGTTTCTTGGCGGTCGCGCTGCTGACGGGGGCCACAGAAAGCCTGGGACGCTTGACCACATCGGGCTTGGCGTCTCTCTCGGCAGCCGGCGTTCTGCATTTTGTGTTCGGTCGGTACTGCAACTTCCGGGCAAGCCAAGCGGCGGGCGTCAACCTGACCGCACCTGTCATGCAGCTCAACTCCGTCGTGACCCTTGTCCTTGCCGTCGTCGTTCTGCGCGAACCCTGCACCATGCTCCAGGTGGCTGGTGCCGTATTGATGGTGGCGGGCTCACTTGTCACCCAGCGCGGCTCTCGCAAATCATCAAGCAGACCGCTCGAGCCAACGATGTTTGCTCCGCGCATGGCCGTGGGTTTCTTCTTTGCCTCCATGGCGGCGCTGGCCTACGGCACATCACCCATCGTCATCCGCCAAGCCCTACTTGATGGGGGGCCCCTTAGCGGTGTGGCCGGCGGCGTGGTTGCCTACGCAGCCGCAACTGCCGCCGTTGTCGTTGGGCTGCTCATTCGCCCATTACGCAGCAATGTGATGAGCGTCAGCGCAGAGAACGCTCGATGGTTTGTCTCCTCCGGCGTTTTCGTTGCCGCGGCGCAAGGGTTTCTCTACAGCGCCCTGGCTGTTGCCCCGATCATGCTCGTTACTCCACTGTTGCAACTATCGCTCGTCTTCCGCTTCGTTTTCGCGTTTCTGTTCAACCCACATCATGAAGTCTTCGGACTTGCTGTCGTGCTCGGATCGATAGTCTCGATCCTTGGGGCATGTACCATTGCCGTCGATACGCACCTCATCCTGAATGCGTTTTCCATTCCCGAGCCAATCGCGGGGTACCTCGGCCGGCAGCTTTGACAGGTGGGACGTGGCGCATACGTCCTTGCCGGGCTACGTGTGCGGTCATCCTCAACACTCTTAGGTTCATTTTCTTGATGCCAAAATTCCGTAATATAGAATATGATTTGTTGGGTCGTTGTGCAGCGCATGGGCATGGGTCATGGAAAAGACGTTCCGCTTTTCAAACGTTCATGCCGACTTCCAGGCCCGCGATGCCAAGTCCGTGTTCGGCTGGCGTTACTCGCCGCGCATCATCTTCAAAGCCGGGAAGGGTACCAAGCTCGTCGATTTGGACGGCAACGAGTACTACGATCTCACCTCCGGCATGATGTGTATGGTGCTCGGTCACTCTCATCCGGAGCTGACCGAGGTCATCAAGGAGATGGCCGGAGCCTTCCTGCACGAGTCATCCTGGTACTCCAATCCATGGACGGTCGAATTCGCCGAGCTGCTCGGGGCCAATACACCGGGTGAACTGAAGATCGTCAATTTTGCGGTGACGGGCTCGGAAGCAAACGAGATCGCCATGCGAATGGCGCTGGCCGCAACGGGCAAGTTCGACATTGTATCCATGATCCGCGGATTGCATGGTGGCAGCCTCGCTGTCGAGGCGCTGACAAGCGTGGGCGGCAATCGCAAGAAGGGGCTTGGGCCGCTCATGTTTCCGGCGAAGGCCAATGCGCTCTTGCCGCCATACTGTTATCGTTGTCCCATCAACCTGACCTATCCGAGCTGCGATGTCGCCTGCTTGCGTGCGAGCGAGGAAATGCTCGAGTTCGTCACCAGCCAGGACATCGCTGCCGTCATGGCAGAGACTATTCCGGTGCCCGGCGGCATGATCGTGCCGCCTAAGGAGTGGTTGCCCCGTTTGGCCCAGCTCGCGCAGCGCTGGGGCGCCCTGCTTATTCTTGACGAGTGCCAGCTCGCGCCGGCGCGCACCGGCAAAATGTGGGCGATGGAGCATTACGGGGTCACTCCGGACATCGTTACGTGGGGCAAGGGACTGTCTGCCGGCCTCGCCATCTGCGGCACCATCACGACGCCGGAGATCGCCGAGAAGGTCCGCGGTCAATGCGGGCTGCCATGGGGCGGCACTTACTCAGGTGATCCGCTGCCCGCCGCTGTCGCCCTGAAGCAGTTGCAGATCGTGCTGCGCGACAAGCTCGATGACCGGGCCGAGACTCTCGGGCAACTTGCTGAGAACGAGCTCTCCTCGCTTGCGAGCAAGTACGAGTGCATCGGCGATGTTCGCGGCAAGGGCCTCTACCGCATGCTTGACATCGTCAAGGACAAGAAGTCCAAGGCGCCCGATCCGATCATGGCTGAGCGCATCCGCTACAACGCAGCTCTGGAGGGAGTGATCAGCATTGCCGTCAAGCACTACTTCCGCTTCGCGCCACCGCTAGTCATCACCGCTGCGGAAATTAAGGACGTGGTCGGCCGTTTGGAAATCGCCATTCAGCGAGCCTTGGCCGGCTTTCCCAAGGACATCGATTTCCGTGAGTTGAGTTCGCTCGCCGTGGGCGATCGGCCGATCGCAGCCGAATAACTGCGCGCAAAGAAAAGGAGCGCTCGGTGCGCCGGTCAGCAGCCCTCGACTTTCCCTCGGCCAAGGTCATGGCGGTTCTCGATGCCGTTGCAAGCCGAGGCGTCGCATCGATGTCCACGATCGCCGCTGATCTTTCCATTCCGCCGCCCACGATCCACCGCATTGCCATCGAGCTCGAGCGCCTCGGCTACCTGCAGCGTGAACCGGGATCGCGCCAGCTTACGGTATCGGGACCTCTCGTCGCACTTGCCGGCAATGTGCTGTTCGCTGCATCGGGGAGAGTAGCGGCTCAGGCCATTTTGCGCGGGCTCTCAGAGTTGATCGGTGAAATGTGCAGCTTGGGCGTGCAGGTCGGCGACGAAGTGGTCTACATAGCCAGCGTCGAGCCTCAGCAGGATTTGATGCTGTCGTTCCGCGCCGGCCGCAAGGCGCCTCTCTACTGCACGTCGAGCGGACGTCTCTTCCTGGCGCGGCTGTCGGATGAGGAGTTGCGCGCTTACCTCGGAGGAAGCCGCCGCAAGGCTTATACGAGCCACACGCGCACTAGCGCGGACCATATCATAGCCGACGTCCGCAAGGTCCGCGGCCAGGGCTTTGCGATCTCGAACCAGGAATACATCCTGCACATCGTTGGCGCGGCAGTGCCGGTTGTGGCGCAGGAGAACAAGCTTATCGCGGCGTTGTCCGTGGCAGCGCTCAACGTACGTGTCAGCCCGCAGCGGCTGCGCCAGTTCATCCCAAAACTGCAGAACGCCGCGGCCGCACTTGCCTCAAGTCTTGCTCGAGTGGGCAAGCACGAGCCCGACAGGCGCCGCACACGGCGGTTACTGCCAGGCGCCGACTTGCGGGCAGGGCGCCCACTTCAGCAGAAACAGAGAGCTCGACCATAGGCAGTGAAACGAAGACCGATGAAAACCTTCGAGGAAGCGCGTCGCTGCCGTGTTGCGTCTGCAGATCGGGCGCGGCACGATGCGATGCTCTCTGGGCTGAGATCGGCGCAAAATGAACCGGCGCCGCTCCTCGTTTCCCACGGAGGCGTCCGTGGTCAATGACGCTGTAGCCGTGGCAGGTGGCGCCGAGACCCAGGTCGCTCTCACCGACTTGCAGCAACTTGCCATCCAGTTGTTCCAGACGTTCCGGGAAATGTCGTTTGACGGGGTCGGGATCAGCCGGGAGACCTACGGCCCGCGCGAAACGGCTGCGATGGAAGTCATCCAGAGACTGGGCTGCGATCTGGGAATCGAAACTTCGTGGGACGCGGCGCGCAACCTAATTTTGCGGCTGCCCGGGCGCGATCCCGCGCTGCCGGCCGTGGCCACAGGCTCGCACCTCGACAGCGTGCCTCAAGGCGGCAATTTCGATGGCGCTGCCGGCGTCATCGCCAGCCTAATGGCCCTGCTTTCGGCCAGGGCGCGTGGCCGTCCACTCAGAACCATCGAGCTCTACGTCCTGCGCGGTGAGGAGAGTGCGTGGTATGGCGGCCCTTGCTACTTCGGCTCTCGTGCGCTCTTTGGGCAGCTGACCAGGGCCGACTTCAGCAGCCCGCATCGCTCGTCCGGTCACGATCTCGAGCACCACATGGCATCCTGCGGGGTCGATCTTGCGCCGCTGAAGGCACGACAGCCCTTGTGCGACCCGACCGCGCTTGCCTGCTGGATGGAGCTGCACATTGAGCAGGGACCGGTTCTCGTTGCACGCGAGAAGCCCATCGGCCTCGTCACGGGAATTCGCGGCAACGTCCGGCATCGGCGGGTTACGTGCCGAGGCGAGGCGGCTCACTCGGGAGCGGTGCCGCGCTGGCTGCGGCGCGACGCCGTACTCGGAATGGCTGAGTTGCTCATGCGGCTGGACGAACACTGGCGCGTGCTCCTGGAGTGGGGCGAGGACCTGGTCGTCACTTCGGGGATCGTCGAGACGAACCCGAAGGAGCACGCGGTCTCGCGCGTGCCCGGCGAAGTGACGTTTGCACTCGAGTACCGCAGCCAGGATGCCAAAACCTTGACGTCATTTGGCGCCCTCGTTCAGTCCGAATGTGCGCAGCTTGCGAGTAAGCGCGGCGTCACGTTTGATTTCGGCACGCCGGCACTGACGCCACCGGCACGCATGTCCGACAAGATCACGGGGCTCCTGGAGCGCGAGGCCGAGGCGGCCGGAGTGGCTTTTGAAGTGTTGGCTTCTGGCGCAGGCCACGACACGGCGGTGTTCGCCAACGCGGACGTGCCCTCCAGCATGATCTTCGTGCGCAATGACAAGGGCAGTCACAACCCGCACGAGGCTATGGACTATGCCGATTTCTTCGCCGGAGCAGAGGTGCTCGCGCGCGGTATCTGGCAGGCGGCCAACCACGCCGGGGAGCTTCGACCATGAGCGAAACGCGCCAGACCGCTGCCGAGGCTGCTCGGATCGTGGTCGAAAGTGGCGCAATCTATACGCGCAGCAGCGGCGATCCGTTTTTCTTCACCTCGGGATGGGCAAGTCCGATCTTCGTGGACATTAAGCGGCTGATATCGCTGCCGCCGGCGCGCGACGCGCTGATTGCCATGGCGCTCCAGAGAATTGGCAACACGTTCGTCTCCGGATCCTTCGACACGATCGCAGGCTGCGAACTCGCGGGCATTCCGTTCGCGGCAATCATCGCCGATCGTCTGAGTCTGCCGCTGGTTGTGGTGCGCAAGCAGGGCAAGGGGTTCGGCCGACTGGCGCAGTTCGAGGGCACCTTCGAGGCGGGGACGCGCGCCTTGCTGGTCGACGATCTCTCGACGGATGGCGTCGGTAAAGCCATCTTCCGGGCGGCCGTGGAACATGCGGAAGCCCGCGTAGTCGGCGCGTTCGTCCTGATGGACTACGCCATCTTTGCGACGTCAAGTGCGCTCACCAGCCTCACAACGCTGGCGGATGTCATTGCTGCAGCGGAATTTGGTCGACATCTGGATGCCCGCGCGCTGCAGGAGGTGAAGAAGTTCGCCGCCGATCCGCCGGGATGGTCGAAGCGTAACGGCGGTATAGCTGCTCTACCGCTATCGACTGGTGAAGGGTGAGTTATCCATGCGGTCTAGCGCACGCACTCAATTCTCGCGAGTAGACGCCGGTTTGTGCTTCGACCGGTCTTGGCGATGAGACAGGGGACGCATAGTGAGTGATTTGTACCGGGTCGGCTGCGATATCGGTGGTACATTCACCGACTTTGTTCTTATCAATACGACTACCGGGGCCGTGCATACGGCAAAACGGCTGACCACGCCTTCCGACCCTGCACGCGCGATGCTCGCTGGCCTAGCCGAATTGTCCCGCGCAGCTCCCGGCTATGCGCGATCCACCCAACGTCTCGCGCACGCAACCACGCTGGTCGCCAACACCATCATCGAGCGCAAGGGCTCCAAAACGGCCCTCCTCTGCACAGCCGGATTCCGCGACGTGATCGAGCTGAGGCGCTACGTCCGGGTCACCACTTACGAACTCTTTGCCGATCCGCCCACGCCACTGGTGCCGCGCCATTTGCGCCTACCGATCGACGAGCGCACACGCGCAGACGGCTTTGTGCTGAAGCCGGTGGACGCCGAGGAGATCGCCAGGATTGCTGCGCACCTCCAGGCAGAGAACGTCGAAACGGTCGCCGTGTGCTTCCTGCATTCGTTCTCCAATCCGGACAACGAGCGGGCGGCCGGAGGAATTTTGGCAAAGCTGCTGCCGGGTGTCGCTATCTCGCTGTCGTCGGACGTTCTCCCGCAGATTAAGGAGTTCGAGCGTAGCTCGACTACGGTGATCAACGCTTATGTGAAACCGCTTATGACAGGCTATCTCGGCAGGCTCGCCGCCGGCGTGACGGAGTTCGGGCTTCCACGCCCCATTGCAAATCATGCTGTCGAACGGTGGCATCGGCTCGGCCAAGCTCGCAGCTGAGATGCCTGTCCGCTTGGTCGAGTCCGGGCCGGTCGCGGGCGCGGTCGTCGCCCAGCGGCTAGCGCAACTGCTCGGGGTGCCGGAGATCCTCGCCTACGACATGGGCGGCACCACCGCGAAGGTGTGCCTGATCCGTGGAGGCGCGCTGCCGCTGACGGACGAGCTGGAAGTTGCGCGCTCGCGCCGCTTCACCAAGTCGAGCGGTTTCCCCGTCGCCATACCGGCCGTCAACATGATCGAGATCGGCGCAGGCGGAGGTAGCATCGCGCGCATCAACGCGCTGGGTATCGTCGAGGTAGGCCCTCACAGTGCCGCCGCCGATCCGGGACCTGCTTGCTATGGTCTGGGGGGCGATAAGCCGACCGTGTCGGACGCGGATCTGGTCCTCGGCTATCTCTCTTCGGACAACTTCGCCGGCGGCACAATGCGGCTCGACCCGTCGGCCGCCGAGCAAGCTATCATGACGGCGATCGGGACTTCTCTGACCATGAGCGCGACAGAGGCCGCGTGGATCATCCATGACGTCGTCAACGAATCGATGGCGGCCGCGATACGTATGCACGTCAGCGAGAGAGGCGGGGACGTCTCTCGACCCCTTCTGACAGCGTTCGGCGGCGCCGGGCCGGTGCATGTCTGCAATCTTGCAACCAAACTCGGGATCAGGCGCATTCTGATTCCGCAGCAAGCCGGTGTGCTCTCGGCGCTCGGGCTGGTTCTTGCCCCAGCCGCATTCGACATCTCCCGCACGCGGAAGATTGCGCTCACCGCTCTGAACCTCACGGAGTTGGCGCGCGAAGTCGCCGGGATGTGCGCGGAGATTGCCGCCAAGCTCACGGAGGTGGACTCCTCCACTCCCAGGTTCGATGTCGCGCTCGGGCTAGGTTATGTCGGGCAGAGCTATCATGTGCCGGTGAGCGTTGATGCCGAGGGCATCGCCACGCTCACCACAAGAGAGGTGCTTGACGGCTTTGCCACTACGTATCGAGCGAAGTACGGCTACTACTACGACGACGTTCCAGTCGAGCTGGTGAACGTGCACGTCACCGGTACGGCCGGGGGCGACGTGAAGGCGCTGGTCGAACTGCCGATGTCGACAGCGGACGCGAGCTCCGCCGCGCGAGGCGAACGGAGTGCCTACTCGGCAAGCCAGTGCCAATTCGTGCCTTTCAAAGTCTACAGCCGCACCCAGCTTCGCCGCGGGATGACCTTCGAAGGGCCATGTCTCATCGAGGAGGACGCAGCCACGACCGTGGTCGACGCCGGCGCTCGCGTGGTCGTCGACTGCTACGGCTCTCTCGACATCAGCCTCGGCGCGGAGTGAGCGATGGCACGCCTCAACCTCGACACGATCTGGCCACGACTCATCGCTGCCGCCGATGAAATGGCGACTACGCTGTTCCGTACCGCGTTCTCCCACGACGTGGTGGAAGTGCATGATATGTCGACGGGCCTCTACGACGATCGCGGCAATCTCATTGGCCAAACCTGGCTCGGTGCGACCGGGCACGTTGGGGTCATGCCAGTGGTCGGTAAGCAGTTGGTCAAGGCTTTCCCTCCGCAGACGACCCGTCCCGGTGATGTCTTTATCTGCAACGACCCATGGGTCTGCAACGGCCAGACCGCCGACATCTTCATCTTTACACCCTCGTTCCATCGCGATCGCGTCATCGGCTACTCGGTTAACAGCGTGCATCACGTCGATATCGGCGGTCGCAAGGGCTCGGGCCTCAGCGAGGAGGTGTTCGAAGAAGGGCTGTTGATCCCGCTGATGCACCTGCACCGCGCGGGACGGCCCAACGAGGACCTGCTTGCCATTCTTACGCGCAATGTCCGATTCAGCGAAAAGGTCATGGGTGACATTCGTGCCCAGCTTGCGGCGGGGTGGGTCGGCGCCGAAGCCCTGGCCCGCATCGCCTCCGATCATCAGCTCGAGGACCTGCGGGCAGTCACAGACGAGATCATCGCGCGTTCCGAGCGTGCCATGCGCGCAGGCATTCGGTCCCTACCGAACGGAAGGTTTACCAAGTCCATGCCGGTCGAGATCGGCGGCGTGGATGAGCCGGCGCAGATTGCGCTCTCCCTGACCATTGCTGACGATCGCATCACGGCCGACTTCACCGGCACGAGTCCGCAGGTGCGCCGACCCGTTAACTCGCCGATGAACTACACTCGCGCCTATGTCGCGGTGCCGCTGAAAATGATCTGCGATCCCGAGCTTCCGAACAATGAGGGGACCTACCGGCCGCTCGACATCAGCGCACCACCGGGCACGCTGATCAACCCGAGCTATCCGGCCGCATGCTTCTGGCGGTTGGCCTCGGGCATGCTGGTCTCCGAACTCGTCTTTCGCATCCTCGCCGAGGTTGCCCCCGAGCGGGTGCCCGCGGACTCCGGCTCGATGCCCACCTGGCAGTTCTACGTGAGCGGCTTGCATCGCAACGGCGAAGCATGGGCCCTGCATCAGCACGCTTTCGGCGGCATGGGTGGGCGTCCGCGCGCGGACGGACTGGCGGCCGTGAGCTTCCCGTACAACGTGCGTAACGTATCGGTAGAATGGTCAGAGACGGAAACTCCAGTTCTGTTTCTGCGCCGAGAGCTAATCGCAGACTCAGGCGGGCAGGGCCAATGGCGTGGCGGGCTCGGCGAGGAGCTGGCATTTACGGTGGAGACGAATGCGGATGTCGCGCCGGCATCGCCGCTGGTCCTGTCAGGCTCGGCAGGCCGGACCCGCTACCCAGCGCAAGGCGTGCTCGGCGGCGGGGCCGGCAGTCTCGGCTCGATCTCGGTCAATGATCAGCCGATCGCACCGACCAGCGCCCCGGATGTCCATTTCAAGGTGGGCGACGTCGTACGCCTCAAGACCCCGGGCGGCGCCGGTCACGGCAATCCTGCAAACCGTTCAGCTGCGGCCGTCGAAAGCGACCTGCGCGACGGTTACATCACGAGACCACCCCGGTAAACGCTCCCGACGAGGCTGACGCGCGTTATGCATATCGCTATCGACATTGGAGGTACCTTCACTGACGTGGTGGCGTCTGGTCCGAGGGGCATCAGCGCGGTCAAGGTGCCATCTAACAGAGCCAGTCCTGTTGCAGCGGTCGAGGAGGGGATCGGTGCGATCGCGGCAGCGACGGGCATCGACAGGGCTACTGTGAGCCGCTTCGTGCACGGCACGACCGTCGCTACCAATGCCGTATTGACGGCACGCGGAGCCAGGCTCGGCCTGCTGGCGACCGCCGGCTTCGAGGATGTGATCGAAATCGGCCGCCAGAAGCGCTCGCGCATGTACGATCTGTTCCAGCCTCCGGAAACGCCGGTGTTCCTGGCACCGCGCCGGCGGCGCGTTGGCATTGCCGAACGCATAGCGCCCGACGGCAGTATCGTCCAGGCGCTTGACGAGGAGGGGGTGCGCAGGGCCGTCGTGCATTTGCTCGAGCAGCATCAGATCGAGGCGCTGGCCGTCGTCTATCTCTTCTCATTCCGTAATCCAAAGCATGAGCGGCGCACGAGCGAGATCGTGGCGGACATCGCACCGGGCATGCCTGTCTCGCTGTCGTCGGACATCGACCCAGTTTTCCGCGAGTACGAGCGAACCTGCGTGACTGCGTTCGACGCCTATGTGCGGCCTGTAATGTCGCGTTACGTTGCTCGCCTAGCGGGCGGCTTGGCAAACGCCGGGATCCATGCGCCTGTCGAGATGATGCAGTCGCGCGGTGCTGTTGCCAGCGCTACGCGCATTCTGGAGCGCCCGGTAGTGTCGCTGCTCTCAGGGCCGGCCGCCGGCGCGCTCGGCGGTGCGGTTGCAGGCAGCCGCGCGGGGCACGCCGATTGCATAACTCTGGATATGGGCGGCACGAGCACTGACATCGCCGTGATCCAGGGCGGCAAGCTAGTGGCGACGCGCGAAGGGCGCATCGGAGGTTACCCGTTGCGTGTCCAAATGGTCGACGTTCACACGATCGGAGCCGGCGGCGGCAGCATTGCCCGGCTCGACGACGGTGGCGCGCTGAAAGTCGGACCCGACAGTGCGGAAGCCGATCCAGGCCCCGCCTGTTATGGCCGCGGCGGCGCTGCACCGACAGTCACCGATGCCAGTTTGGTGTTGGGCATGCTGCATCCTGCAAGCTTTGCTGGCGGCATTCGCCTCGAGTGCGGCCGCGCCGAGGCTGCACTCGATCCCATTGCCGACAAGCTGGGTACACGCCAGCGCGCAGCACAGGGGATTCTCAAGGTCTGTAACGAGGCCATGGCGGAGGCCATACGGTCCGTTACCATTCGCCGGGGCATCGATCCGCGGGGTTTTGCTTTGGTTGCGCTAGGAGGCGCCGGCCCTGTCCACGCCGGTCGCGTTGCCCAAGCTTTGGGCATACTGCGCGTAATCGTGCCTCCGCGACCTGGTGTTCTTGCGGCAGAGGGTCTTTTGCACGCCCCGGTCGAGGAGGAACGGCACAGCACGTTCTTTCGACCCGCGGTTGCGGCAGCCGCACCAGACCTGCGTCATGCACTCGATGACCTGGCGGCGCAGGCACGCAGCAAGCTAACAGAGTCCGGGGCGTGCAGCACGGAGTACACGCGCTATGCCGCTGATATGCGTTATTCGGGACAATCCTACGAGCTAGAAGTCTCTGTGGACGCCTCGGAGACTGATCTCGTGGCAGGCGCGGTGCAGCGCTTTCACGAGGCCCATCGCATTACCTATGGACGCGCGCAGGAGACTGAGCCGGTCGAGTTCGTTACCTTGCGGGCCGTGGCTGGACGCGCATCGGAATCGCCGTCCTTAGAGGCGGCGGCCCCAACCTCGCGCGGTACGCTCAAGCCGGGAAATCGCCTCGTTTCCTTTTCGTCTGACGCCGCGCCGACGGAAACGCTAGTATTTGCCCGAGCCTCACTCCCTGTCGGTTGGCACGTCACCGGCCCGGCCATCATCGAGCAAGCCGATACGACCACAGTTGTTTATCCCGGCCAGGAATGCGACGCGCATGCGTCCGGCGCCCTCATCCTGACGTGGGGAGGCGCAGCGTGACCGACGCAATCGACCCCATCACGCTCGAGGTGATACGCAATCGGTTTGACGCCATCGCCGCGGAGATCCAGCATACGCTGCTGCGCGTCGCGTATTCTGTCATCTTGAAAGAGGGCGAAGACTGCTCAGCAGCGATCTTCAATACACGCGGCGAGATCGTGGCGCAGTCGACTGCTCTGCCACAGCATATGGGAGCCTTCATACCAGCGCTGGCCCGCATAATGGCGGAGTATCCGCCCGAAACCATGCGGGTGGGCGACATTTACACCATGAACGACCCCCACGACGGCGGTACGCATCTGCCCGATCTCATCATTGCAGCTCCGGCCGTGGTGGACGGGCGAGTCATAGCCTTTAGTGTCTGCCTCGCGCACCAAGAGGATTTCGGCGGCAAAGTGCCCGGCAGCATGCCAACGGACTCAACCGAGATCTACCAGGAAGGCCTCATCGTCCCCCCGCACAAGCTCTACGACGCCGGGCGGCCGGATGCGACATTGTACAAGATAATCGAGCGCAACGTCCGTCTGCCGCGCCAGGTGCTGGGCGATATCGGCGCGCAGGTCTCCGCCGTGACGGTCGGCTGCGCGCGCATCGTCGATCTGTGTCGCTCGGAAGGCACCGAGAAGGTGCTCGCGTACATGGATCACCTGCTTGACTATGCCGAGCGGCGAACGCGCGCGCGCATTGCCGAAATCCCGGACGGTGTCTACTCGTTCACCGATTACATGGACAACGATGGCATCGACCTCGACCGCCGCGTGCCCATCACCATTACGATTACTATTCGCGGCAGCGATGCTGTCGTCGATTACGACGGTACGAGCAAACAGGTTCGGGGGCCGATCAACGCGCCTGTTTCGGGCGCGCATGCCTCTGTCTATTTCGCATTTCGCTGCGTGACGGATCCCACCATCCCGAGCAACCATGGATGCTACCGGCCGATCCGGGTCATCGTGCCGAAGGGATGTCTTCTCAATCCGGCACCTGGGGCACCCGTTGCCATCCGCGCGCACACGCTGAAGCGCGCAGCCGATACGGTGCTCGGCGCGCTGGTCCGAGCTGTCCCCGGTCGTGTCCCCGCAGCTCCGGCAGGCAGTATCAGTTGCGTGTCATTCGGCGGTGTGCGGGAGGACGGGACGCGCTATGGCCTTTCGGACCTGATTGCGGGCGGCGGCGGCGCGCGCCCCGATCTCGATGGCATAGAAGCGATTGACAGCGACGTTTCCAACTGCATGAACGTGCCGGCGGAGGCCATCGAGATGAGCTATCCGCTGCGCGTGCTGCACTACAAGCTGCGCCGCGACGGAGGGGGGCCGGGGCGAATGCGTGGCGGCACCGGCATCGATCGCGCACTGATGGCCACAGCCGGTGAGATCGTGGCCTCCTATCGCTCCGAGCGGCACTACACGCGCCCGTGGGGCCTCTTCGGCGGACACTCCGCGCAGCCTTGGCAGACCCAAGTACTCCGCGCCAACGGAAACATCGAAGACGTGCCTTCGAAAGCGCGGCTGTTACTTCAGCAAGGCGATGTCCTGCGGGTGCTTACGGGAGGTGGAGGCGGATATGGCGATCCCTTCGAGCGCTCGCCGCAGGCTGTGCTGGCCGATGTTCTGGATAAGAAGATTTCGCGCGAGGCGGCACTGAACCACTACGGCGTCGTGATCGAAGAAGATGCCATCGACAAGCCTGCAACACAGCGCCTGCGCTCCGCACAGGAAGTTGGTGCAGCGGCTGCTATGACCTATGATCATGGAGAGCCCATCCGGCCGCCGCTCACGGATGGGCAGTCAATAAGTCCTAAGAGGAGTAACGAGCGTGACACGCATTACAACAAATAGACCTGCCATCCGTCGCCGGCGGGCGTTCATGACCCGTCGGCAGTTCGTTGCGGCCGTTGCGGGGACGGCGGCACTGCCGCTGGCGCCTGCAATCGTTCGCGGACAGTCCGCGAGCGTCACCAAGTTTGGTCACATACAACCGCTCACGGGACCGTCGGCAGCCTACGGTATTCGTGCGCGAGACGGCGCCCTGATCGCAGTGGAAGAAATCAATGCCGCCGGCGGCTGGACCGACGCCAAGGGTCAGAAGCGTCAGCTCGAAATGCTTGTAGGGGACATGGCCAATGACCCGAAGCAGGCCATCACTCTTTTTCGACAATATGCGACAGACTCGCAGGTGGTGGCGCTTCTCGGCCCCACCAATTCCGTCGGCTACATTCCGCTCGTGCCGGTTGCCAGCCAGATAAAGATACCGCTGATCGGTAATGGCTCGGGCGCCCCGATCAAGGAATGGAACGCTTACACTTATCGCGTGAACCCGGTTTCGTCTCTGGCGGTGCCTATCCTCGTCAAAAAGGTCGTGGACAAGCTGAAGATCAAACGTCTGGCGGTAATCTACGATCAGACCCAGGACGCGCAAGCCGGTGATGCCGAGGTGTGCAAGCACTTGGCGGGAACGCTAGGCTACGAACTGATTGCCTTCGAGGCGTTCCGCGCTAACGATCAGGATTTTTCTCCGCAGATTGCCAAAATCCGCAGCCTGCGTCCGGACGCCATCTACGTCGCCGCGGCGACGGGAGACGGCATCAAGGTGGTCTCGCAGATTCGCGAGTTGGGTATCGACAAGCCGCTTATCACTGGCTTTGGATCGTTCCAGGATCCGGTCTACTGGGACGGAACCAAGGGAGGCGTGAAAGGGGACTACACTTGGCTCGCACAGGACCTTTCGTCGCCGAGCGCCCAACTGAAGCCGTTCCTGGATAAATACAATGCCCGCTTTGCGCAGCAGGAGGCGACCTCCTTCTCAACCTTCGGCTACGACAGCGTCGTGACGCTCGTCGAAGCGCTCAAGAAGGCGGGCGAGCCGGATCGAGACAAAGTGGCCGCGGCGTTGGCAAGCCTCGATTTCACGACGCCCATCGGGTCACGGATCACGTTCAAGAACCCGCCTGACGGCAACAACGTGAATCCCTCGGTGGTGGCAGTCCAGATCAGCGGTCGCGGCACGTACGTGGCGGTGTAAGGAGCCATGCTGCGAGCCGAGGGCCTGACCAAGCGGTTCGGCGGACTGGTCGCTGTTAACGACGTGAGCTTCGCTGTGCCGCCGCGTCAGGTGGTATCGATCGTTGGCCCGAACGGTGCCGGCAAGACGACCGTCTTCAATCTCATCACGGGGTTGCTTCCTCCGGATAAGGGCGAAGTATGGTTCAACGAAAGCCGCGTCACGGGCTGGCCGCCGCATCGCCTCGCGGCTGGCGGGATCGGGCGGACGTTTCAGAACATTCGCCTTTTCCAGCATCTCAACGCGCTCGAGAACGTGATGGTCGGACGCACGGCCCGTACGCGCGCCGGCCTCTTCGATGCACTCGCATGGACGCAGCTTGATCGCGAGGAGCGCAAGGCCACGATCGAGCATGCGGAATCGCTCCTCGACTGGGTCGGGGTCGGCGCCAACCGCTTCCGGATGCCGAGCGAACTCCCCTACGGCGATCAGCGGCGCGTCGAGATTGCGCGGGCACTGGCCGTTGAGCCGCGCCTGTTGATCCTTGATGAGCCGACGGCCGGCATGGTGGCGCGCGAGGCCCATGGGGTCATCGACCTGATCGGACGCTTGAGGGACGCCGGCGTCACGCTCCTGCTCATCGAGCACAACATGAACGTGGTCATGACGGCCTCCGATCGTGTCATTGTCATCAACTTTGGCGAGAAGATCGCCGAGGGCACGCCGGCTGAAGTTCGAGCCGACCCCAAGGTGATCGAGGCATATCTGGGAGCGGAGGAATGACGGAGCTACTCCGCGTCACCGATCTTGCCGTGTCGTACGGGTCAGTGCCGGCTGTCGATGGCGTATCGCTGGTCATCGAGCCGGGTGAGCTGCGGGTCATCCTGGGAGCCAACGGCGCAGGCAAGACAACCATCATAAAGACCCTGTTCGGGCTGCTCCGGCCCCGCGCAGGGCAGATCCGTTTCGCCGGAGACATCGACTTGCTGCGCCTGAAGCCACATCAGATTCATCGGCTGGGCATGGCGTGGGTGCCCGAGGGCCGGCAGCTCTGGAATACGCTGACCGTGATGGACAATCTGCGCATGGGCGGCTTTGGGCAGGAAGACAAATCCGTGGTCGAGCAGCGCATCGGCGAGATGTTCGAGCGCTTTCCGCGTCTGCGCGAGCGGCAGAATCAGATCGCGGGCCTGCTAAGCGGCGGCGAGCAGCAGATGGTCGCCATTGCCCGTGCGCTGATTTCGGCCCCCAAGCTCCTGCTGATGGACGAGCCCTCGCTCGGCCTGGCACCGCTGCTCGTGCGCGACGTGTTTAATTTGGTCCGCGAGATCAACGGTATGGGCATCGCAATTCTCATGGTGGAGCAGAATGCGCGCCAGGCTCTCAAAGTCGCACATTGGGCATACCTGCTGGAGACCGGCCGCATCGTCGAAAGCAGGCCGGCCGACGAGATCGCCGGCAAGGAAAGTGTGCAGGCGGTGTTTCTCGGCGGGCATGTGAACGGATAGGACGCGGCAATGGAGCTTTTCCTTCAGCAGCTTGCCAACGGCTTGGTCATCGGCAGCACCTACGCCGTTGTGGCGATCGGCTTTGCCCTGGCCTTCACTGTCCTGCGCGTCATCAATTTCGCCCATCCCGATATTTTCATGGTTGGCATGTTCGCCGGTCTGGCTGCTGCCGCGCAGTGGCCGATGATCGGCCTGGCAGGCGTGCTCGTGGCGGGCGCGGCTGGGGCTGGGCTCGTCGGCTTCGCGCTGGAGCGAACGGTGATCGCGCCGCTGCGTGGGCGCGATGTCCTGATGACACTAATCGGGACGCTCGGTGTGGCCATCGTTTTGCAGAATGGCATGGCCCTCATTGCCGGCCCTGATCCCGTGGCCTATCCGGCCCTTCTGCCGCGCAGGTTTATCGACATCGGCCCGATAGCGTTGACGGTTCGCCAAGCGGCCAACTTCGTCATCTGCCTGCTGCTTTTGGCATTGGTCAGTTTCTACGTACGCCTGACGCCATATGGACGCGCCACGCGCGCCATTGCCGAAAAGCCCGATGTCGCCGCCGCATTCGGGGTCAATGTCGCACGTATCTGCCAGTTCACGATCCTACTTGCCTCTGTCATGGCCGGGGTGGCTGCAGTCTCGGTCGGCACGCTATATGGCTCGGCGTCGGCCTTCGTCGGCCTGCTGTACGGGCTCAAGGCGTTCATATGCATGCTCGTGGCCGGCAACAGATATTTCGAAGGTGTCATGGTGGTCGCGTTAGGCATCGGCATCGTAGAGGCGCTGGTGACGGGCTACCTTTCATCGAGCCTGCGCGATGCTGCGGCCTTCTTCATACTGATCGGCGTCCTTTACTTTCGGCCCAACGGCCTTTTCGGCTCCTACGCGACCTGAGGCGAGGATATGAGCTTCGCGAGCTTTGAACCTGTCATCATCTTCACGCTACTGAACGTCGTAATGGCGCTCGGTCTTTACATCACCGCCATGTCCGGCCAGTTGTCGATGGCAACCGCGGCCATCGCCGGTGTCGGCGGGTATGTCTCCGCCATCCTGACGGTCAAATTCGGATGGCCCTTTTTGCTCGCGATCTTGCTGGCCGCGGTGGCGGGTGCCGTGGTGGGGACACTTCTCGCCCTAGTCACCCTCAAGATGCGTGACTTCATCCTGAAGCTCACCACCCTGGCATTTGGTGAGGCACTGGCGGTGCTCGCCTTTAACTGGGACTACATCGGCGGCGCCAACAGCTTCACAGGAATCGGCCTCAAAACCACGATCTGGACCGCCCTGGCAGCGACCGGAGTCGCGCTCTACGTGACCTGGCGTTTCGACGGCTCGCGCCTCGGTTTTGCATCGCGCGCCGTGCGTGATGACCCCATTGCCGCCAGCGCCATGGGAATTTCTATCGCGCAGATGCGCAGCATCACCTTTGCCGTCGGCGGCGCATTGGTCGGCATGGGCGGGGCCATCCAAGGTCATTATATGTTGGTCATCAGCCCGCACGATTTGGGGTTCTTCGTCTCCCTGAACTTCATCATTTTCCTGCTGTTCGGCGGCCTGCAGACCATGTGGGGACCTGTCCTTGGTGCAGTCCTGCTCACGGCCCTGCCGGAAGTCCTGCGCTTCACCAACGAGTATCGATTGATTCTTTTTGGCCTCATCATTGTGCTGGTGGTGCTGCTCCGGCCCAACGGGCTTTTGACCCGTACGCCGACGGGGCGGGCCAGCCGCCTACTGGGTCACACGCTGGTTCCGGCAAGGCCCGTCGCGGCTCGCGCCTCCGACGGCAGGATACGGCCGATTCCAGAATATCTGCTGCGACGGCAGGCAGCGGAGTAGGCGCGAAAAGCCCGCGCCGGGACTGAGACATAGTCAGTAGGTGTCGAACATACGCTGGATATCGTCCGCGTCCGAACTCCGTGTCAGCGCCAACATCAGTAGGATGCGCGCCTTCTGCGGATTGAGATTGTCCGCGCCGACGATGCCGGCCTCACGCAAATAGCGCCGACGCGCCACGCGTCCGCTGCCGGCCCGGCTTGCCTGGACGACGACAACTCCGGCCTTTGCCGCCCGCTCAATAGCCGTCCGCTCCAGCGGCGCAGGAATTCCGGGAGCCAGACCCGCGGACACGATGCCGCGCGCACCAGCCATCACCAAAGCATCGATAACGGTACCGTCAGCTCCCCCGTACGAGTATGCGATGTCGAACTCGAGGCAGATGTTCGATCTGAGCCACGTCAAACTCAGTGTGCGGTGCGTGCCGGCGCGCCGGCCGCCGGTAGATGCGTACACCATCACCGTCGATATGCCCCAGCGCGCCGAAGTCTGGCGACCGGAAGGTCTGTAGTCGGTACGTGGATGTCTTCGTTGCCTCGCGGGCTGACTGGATCTCATCGTTCAGAGCAACGAGCACGCCCAGTCCGGCGGCGGCGGGATCGATCGCCGCACGCACGGCCCCAAGTAGGTTCATGCCAGCATCGCTGCTGAGCGCGCTTGCCGGCCTTTGTGCCCCGACCAAAACAACCGTTTTGTCGGTCTTGAGAACGAGGTGCAGAAAGTATGCGGTCTCTTCCAGCGTGGCAGTTCCGTGGGGCACCACAAAACCCCTCATTGACGGCCGCTCGGCCACGACGCGATGGATTGTCCCCGCGAGCTCCAGCCACTCAGAAGGCCCGATCGCTGAGCTGCCCACGCTGCGAAACGGTACGGCCAGCACATCCGCTATCGCGGCGACCTCGGTATGCCGCCCCAACACCTCTTCTATGGGAAGCTTGCGGCCAAAGTCCGGATAGTCCAGCACGTCCGTGCTGCTCGCGCCGATCGAGGAAATGGTGCCGCCACAGCCGAT
Source organism: uncultured Alphaproteobacteria bacterium (assembly GCA_963806735.1). GTDB lineage: Bacteria > Pseudomonadota > Alphaproteobacteria > Rhizobiales > Hyphomicrobiaceae > CADEFX01. The sequence goes on from CAWEBE010000030.1 coordinate 21,584, forward strand.
GGCACCAATCAGAGGTTTTTCGGTCACGTTTTCTCCGCGAATCTAGGCCGCACGCGCCTCGAGTTTCTTGCGCATCATGTCGCCCGCACGCACTGGTGGATAGCGTGCGGGATTATCAGGGCCCGAACATGTCGAAAGGCAAGCAATCTCGGCGTCGTAGTTCGGGTGCAGGAAGTAGCCGATCGACATGCGCTGGCTGCCGGCCCGATGTTCGGGCGGCGGATTGACGACGCGATGAAGGTTCGAAAGCCAGCGATCATTGGTCCAGCGTTGCATCATGTCACCGATGTTGACGATGAACTCATCGCGAGGTGCCGTGACGTCGGACCAGGTGCCGTCCCTGAGCTTCACCTGCAGACCGCCCGCTGCATCGCTCACGGCCAGGATCGTTAGGCTGCCAAAGTCGGTATGCTCCCCGGCGCGGATTTGGTTCGGTAACGGATCGCCCTTGGGCTCGGGATAGTGATTGGCGGGTACCGTCGAGAAATGCCGGTTGATCTTGTCGTCGAAGTAGCCCTCCGGCATATCCAGGGCCAGCGCGAATACGCTCATGAGCGACCGCCCGAGCGACTCCAGCGCTTGGTAGTAGGCAGTGAAAACCGGCCGATAGCTGGCTGGCGTATCGGGCCAGATGTTCTCCGCGTAAAGCTCGGACGCGCCCGGGATATGGGCAAAGTCAGCCGCTCGGCTCGTCAGGGGCCCGAGGTAGAACTGCTCGCGCAAATCTGCGGGATTGTTATAGCCAATCGTCTTGGCCAGGTTCTTGGTTTCCAGCGCGTGATAGCCACGTGCCGAGGCGCTTCGCGGCGGGCGGAAACTGTCCTTGACGGCGGCCGGCTGGGCAAAGAAGGCTCCCGCGGTCGCAAACGCATCGTCGATCAGAGCCTGGGGTACACCGTGGTTCGCAATCTTAAAGAAGCCGATGCTCTCGCACGCGCCGGCCACCTCGCGGGCAACTGAAGCCTTTCCCTGATCATCGCCAGAAAGGTATCTGGACAGGTTGATTACAGGCACGGCATCGCTCATGACTTAGCTCCTTCATAATACTTCCCGCCCATCCGCCGACCACACGGCCACCAGGCTGCCAACATCCCTGACCTCCTGCATCCGGCCGAGATCTCTCCAAATGTCTTGGGCTCCTTCTCTCCAAACTGACTTGGTCAACTCCATGAATTTTGCTTCAAGGGCTTCGATCGGCAATGGATGATCGCTCTCGCCCAGAATGCGTTCGCAGGACGCCGTGTGCGATGTACCGTCCCGAAGCGCAAATGTCATACGCGTCGGCTGGCGGTCGGGGTAGGCGGCGGTCGCCGCTGGATCCTCCGACACGAACACGCGCCGCGCAACATCGAGAACGGTCTGATCTGCGAACGCACGCGAGCAGTCGTCCGTCAGCGGCGTACGGCCATGCGCAATCCGTTGCGCAACGAGCATGGGGATCGAGAATCGGCAGCCGAACGGTGTACGGACCGTCTGCTGCCCCAACGTGGCAGCCATGAAGAACGTTTGGATATCGATCCTCTCGACCAGATCCGGTGTGAGCCCTATGCCCCTGGTGGCCAGCTCTTCGACCAGATCGAGTGCGCCATGCGCGTATCGCCCGGCCGCGAAGCGCTTAAAATAGTTGCGCCGGATCCACCAAGTCGAACCGAGCTCCGCGACCGCCACGTCCGGCGAACGAGCTTCCGTAGAGATTGCCAAATATGGACGCCACGGCATCAGCTTCTCCAGTGAACCCCGCATCACGCAAGGCCAAAGCTTCATAGGCCGCGCGACCACTGTGACCGCTGTAGATGTTCCGCACCGTCGCGCCGTCGTTCAGGGTAGCGCGGCTGGCAGCAATGCCCAGGGTTGCAGCGATGTTGACGGCTTGCGCAATGGCATCCGGGCCATCGCCGCGCAGCTTTGCGAGGGCAAAAGCGGCCGCCAACGGGCCGTATGTGCCGTGAGGGTGAACGGCGAGGCGGCCCTGGGTTGCCCGCCAGATGCGCGCACGCGAGCCGTAGGCCAGGATCAGCGCCTCGAGGAGCGCGGCCCCGGACAGCCTGCGCGATTCGCATTCGGCCAGAATTCCAGGGATGATCTGGATCCCGGCATGTGTCCGCGTGCGAAGTTGCCCTGGTCCAGATCATGCGACGTGCCGGCGTGCCATTCACGAAGGCGGCACCTCTCGCAGCCAGGCGCTTCCACATTCCCAGAACTGTAGCCGGCGCCTGCTGGCTACCGTGTGCGGCTGAAGCTCAGCAGCCGCTCCACCTCCGGTACGGTGCTTCCCGCCACGACGCAGCTAACGAGTCGGCCAGAATCAGCCTAGGAGCGCGACCATATCCTCAGGGATGCCGCTGAAGCGCGTCCCGGCGACGAACTCCGCTAGCGTTCGCGTTGGAGTCATCAAGACCATAGCAGAAGCCTCGGCCGCCGTGCGTCAAAAAGTGGACCGGGATGGCCTTCCGCCGTGCTTTAGATACTTATCAAATCCTGCGACGGCCCGCATGGGGCTTGCTGTTCCGGCGCCAATCTCCAAGGAAACCATGAACCGAAACCGCCCCTTGCCGATAACCTGCCCGACAATCCACAGGATCAATGTGTGTGATGCCTCGCTCGGCACAGGCAAGATGCGCCTCGAAACTAGGCTCACCCTCAGGAGCGGGGTCACAGCTTCGACGCAAACATGAGAAATGCCTTCGTCAGCGAGCCAATGCACGGAATCGACGTGCAGTCCGGGGAAGTCGTGCAGATAGCCCGGAGTTCCCAAAGAGGCGCGCGTTGACACCCATGTGCAGAAGAACTGTATCGCGCGGCTTGATCTGCTGCTTAGACTTGGCGAGCGCCTCTTCCATCTCATCAACAGTAATTTCGTGCCTCGTTGGTACGTGGCTCAGATCGAGGCAGATCGCCTCGGTGTAGAAGTTCTCCAGTGGCACCTGATCGATCGATTGCGCCTTGGGGTCTGGGTTGAAATGACAGGGCGCATCCACATGCGTCCCTGCATGATCACTCATTGACAAATACAGCGCTTTCGATGTGAAGCGGGTCGTGCCAGCGACCTTGACCTCGTCGTGGTCATACCAAACCCCCAGAGCGACGGGCGGATGAGCGGGATGTGCTGGCGTACGGTGATAGATCTCGCGGCTTAAATCGACGAAGCGCATGGGCAAACCTCCGAGGTCGAGCGATGCATGGCCAATCTTGCGGGCCCACGTGAGGTTGGGGCAACGGGGCTCTTGCAAGGTCAAGGGTCGCAAGCAAGCACCAGAACCAGGACCAGTCGCCCTGCGCGGTACTTACGGGAAATGCTCGGCGTGCCAGTCCGCTTCGAGATCTGGACTGATCTTGCCGTCGATCACGAACACGCCAGGGGCACCCTCGTCCACCCACGCGCGGACTGGGTCGAGATCGTCGAGCGTGCGCACTGTCGCAGCCCGCGCGCCGTGACCGCGTGCGATGGCGGCGAAATCTGTGTCGGGGAATTGCGCGATATCGATGGAATAGCCGCGCCGCTTGAACAGGTGCACTTCGGCCGCATATGACGCGTCGTTGTAGAGGAGGACGCACATCCTGAGTTTCAGCCGTACAGCGGTCTCGAGATCGGCGAGCGACATGAGAAATCCGCCATCGCCGGCTCCAAGCACAACGAGCGCGCCCGGATTGGCGATGCCTAGTCCGATTGCCGAAGCGAGCCCCAGCCCGACCGACTGGAACGAATGGCTGAGGCATGAACTACGCGCGTTCGGTACGCGAAGATAGCGGGGCACCCAGCCACAAAAGTGACCGGAGTCCGAGGCGACCACGCGCTGCGGCGGCAGAAGCTCATCCACCGCCTTACTCAGCGTGCGCGGGTCGATGAACCGTGCGTTGGAAACGTCTGCGTAAGGCGCGTGATGGTTATCTCCTTCCTGCATTCGCGCCCCATTACCCTCGTTGCGCCATCCGCGTCGCGAACGTCTTGCCGAGCTCGACGAGTAGCGCCTCCGCCGCGGCTCGTGCATCGGCGAGCACGGGAATATCGACTGGTGCGTGATAGCCAAGCTTCGGCGCCTCAATGTCAACCTGGGCGACAATCGTACCGGAGCGATCAGCTTACCTCGCTTGGTGGTCCAGTGCGTCAAACTCACTCCGAACCCGACGATGAGATCGCTTTCCGCGATCAGCTCGCTCGCAGCCGGCGAAGCGAACCCGCCACTGATGCCGAGCGACCAGCGATGGTTTGCGAACAGGCCGTGACCACATACCGTTGTCGCTAGCAGGGCGCCGCTGCGATCCGCCAGCGCTGTAATCGCTTCTTCCGCCCCCGAGTTCACGGCACCGCGGCCGGCGATGAATACAGATTGCTTCGCCCGGCCGATCGCCTCCCCCAGCCGGCGCACGCTGTTCGGATCAGGATGCATTGGCCCCGGCGCCGGTGCGAGGGCGAGCGGCGCGACGTTGCCAGTCAGAACCACGTCCTGCACGTCGGTCGGCAGGCTAAGCACTACGTCTGTCGGCCGCGCAAGGCCCGCGTGACCGCACGCAAGGTGTCCTCGCGGGCGGTCGCCGGAGTGTGGATGCGCTCCGCAATCGCACCCACTGATCTCGCCATTGCTGCCTGATCGAAATGGAAGTTATTCTTCACCTCGCCGGCCGGCACGTCGCCGGCGAGCACAAGCAGCGGTGTCCGACTCTGGCCGCTTCCGCAATTCCGGTCAGCGCATTGGTGAGGCCAGGCCCGGAATGCACGCTCACCAGAGTTAACTCCTGCGTCGCTTTGGCGTAAGCGTCCGCCATGGTTGCCGCATTGCCTTCGTGGCGTGCCAAAATAAGCTCCACGCCCGCCTCCGCCAGCGCGTGCGAGATCTTGAAGTTAGCCGTGCCGAGCAGCGCGAAGCATCGTCGCGCGCCGTAAGAGGCAAGGTCGCGCGCCAGCGCTGCCGCAACTGTCTGCTCGCCTGCCATGCTCGTCCACCTCTATCCGACCAGCCGGTTCGGCAGCCACGTCGCGATCGCGGGGAATCCCAACAGCAGCGCCAGCAGCAGAAGGCTCATGATCACATAAGGCACCACCGCCTGGAAGATGTGCGCCATCGTCACCTCAGGCGGAGCCACGCCGCGCATGGTCATCAGCAGTAGCCCGTGTGGGGGCAACAGCAGTCCGAGCTGCATGCAGATGAGGAACAGCACACCGAACCATATGGGATCGATGCCGAGCTTCATGACGATCGGCATGAACACCGGCAGCGTGATCAGCATCATGCTTACCTGATCGATGAAAACGCCCAGGAAGATCAGGATCAGCATCATGAGTGCGACTACTCCCAGCGCAGAGAGTCCCTGTCCCAGAATGGCCGATACGAGCCCTTCGGTCGCGCCGGAGAAGCTTAGGATCTGCGAAAACGTCGTTGCGCCCAGGATGATGAACATAATCATGCTCGAGATGGCGGTCGTACCCTTCAGTGATTTCATCAGCGTTTCCAGGCTTAGCCTACGGTAAAGCGCTGCGATCCCCATCGTCGCCAGCGCGCCTAGCGCGGCGGATTCAGTAGGCGTCGCGAACCCGCCGGACATGGCGCCCACCACCACTGCGAAGATGCCGATCAACGGCACCACGTAAAGGACCAGCAGCCGCCAGTTCTCCCAGCCGAAATAGCGCTCGATCGATGTCGCGGGGGCAAGGCCCGGTGTCAGACTCGCGCGCGCGACGATGTAGGCGACGAAGGCGATCGACAACATGAGACCCGGCACCACGCCGCCGATCAGCAGCTTGGAGATCGAAATACCCGACAGACTGCCCAAGAGCACCGTCAGCGCCGAAGGAGGGATCAGCATGTCCACTGCGCCGATTGCCATGATGGGTCCGCTGGCCATCGTGGGGTGGTATCCGCGTGCCAGCATCACAGGTAGCATCAGCGAGCCGAGCATGGCCGTGGTGGCGATCGTGGAACCGGAAACAGCGGAGAACACTGTTCCAGACACCACTGCCACGACGGCGAGGCGGCCGGGTACCTGCTTGATCAGCCGTTCCACCCCGTCGATGACCTTGATGGCAAGCCCAGTATGAAACAGCACCTCACCCATCAGCACGAACAGCGGAATGGGGGTTAGCGAGAAGTTCATCACTGATACGACGCTGTTGCGCACGACCTGGGCGAGCCCGGCTTCGCCGCCAAGGAACAGCCAAGCGCCGACAATATTGATGGCCACGAATGACAGTGCCACGGGCATACCGATGAGAAGCAGCACGGTGGATCCGCCCAACATCAACAGCGCCGCAAGATGCCACGACATTGTCAACGCGCCTTATCCAAGTGCGCGCCGGTACTGCTCATGACGCCGATACCGCGTCCGTGCGCGGGGCTTGTTCGCCGCGTCCGAGCCGATGCATGCGGAACAGGAATTCGATCGCGAGCAGCAGGAAAGCCAAGGGGAGCGGAGCCAGCAGCCACCATTCAGGGGTCACCAGCGTCTTGATCGAAATTGCCCCCGATTGGTGGCTCGCAGTCAGCACTTTCCAGCCGTACCAGACAAAGTAGAGCGAGCATGCTAGGCCTAGCAGGTCGCCCACCCATTCCAGCAGCCAGGCTACACGTGCCGGTAGCGCGCGCAGGAGGATATCGACGCGGATGTGCTGTCCCTGGCGGAGCAGCCAAGGCGCCGACAGGATCGTGAGCAGATAAAGGATGTCCTCCGAGACCTCGCCGCTCCAGGTAATGCCGCCCAGACCCACGTTGCGCCCGGCTACGTCCGCGCCAATAAGCAGCGTCATCACCAGCAGCAGCAGGCAGGCCACCGCCATCAGTGAATCGAGAAGGCGTCCGTAGGTCCTGGATAGACGATCCATCGTATCACTCGGCCGGCTACTTCGCGTTGGCGAAGAACTCCCTCAGTTTCGGCCCGTGCTCGGGGCTTTTCGCGATAATCCCCGCCCACCCCGTTTCGTAGGCTTTGGCACGAAAGGCCTGGCCCTCTTCACCCTTAAACTCGATCACCTGGATGCTCGCCGCCTTCTGCTTCTCGGTGTCGACTGCGTTCTCTTTGGCGGTCTCCACCGCCTGCGCCTCGATCCACGCGGCTGCGTCCATGATGACCTTCTTTTGCTCGGCGTCGAGCTTCTCGAGCGATGCCTTGTTGATCAGGACGCTCACCTCGGCGCTGTAAAACCCGGGGTCGACGCGGAACTTCGTGCGCTCATGCCACCCGAGGTCGAAAATGCCCGTGATGGGCCATCCGTACCCGTCGACTACGCCGCGCTCCAGTGCGGTGTAGACCTCGCCCGGAGGTGTCTGCACCACCGTTGCGCCGAGTGCCTGGAAGAACTCACGATAGACCGGCGTAATGCGCAGCTTCAGACCGGTGAGATCCGGCTTGGTGATCGGCTTGGTCAGATAGAGGTGGAACGGATTGCTGTCGATGTGTCGCGCTAGGAAAACGGCATTCATCTTCTCGGCGTACAGCTTGGCCATGTAGTCGAAGCCTCCGTTCTCGCGCAGCTCCGCCATGGGCCGCTCGGTCAGCTTCCACGCATCCGCCTCCGGAAACACGTTGGTGTAAAATGCGCCCGTCGCATTGACGATGTCGACGACGCCGTTCTTCAGCGCATTTCCCACCTCGAACGGCGGCATGGCCTTCGGTCCGCCGATGTAGTTGATCTGGATCTTACCCTTGCCCTCGGCGTTGACCTTATCAATGAATTTCTCAAAACCTCGGGAGTAGAACGTCTTCTCCGCGAATGAGGTGATGCCTTTAAGGGTGACCTCCTGAGCGCTCGCAACGACGGCGGAACTCAATAGAACGGAGGCCGCAAGCAGGGCGGCAAGCCAGGTGCGCATGTGATCCTCCCTCATGCGCTACGAACTCAGCGGACGGAGTTCGTGGACGCACGCTGCAGAGCAGTGCCAACAAGAGCACAGTGCGGCGCCGAACCGCAACAACGCTCTTTCAGAGAATTCTTGAGCCAGTCCGCATTTGTATGCCGGCGCTGGGTATCATGAGGAAATGACGTAAACGCACGCATTCTATGGTCGGCGATGGCGAGCGTGTGTCGACGAGTTGTTGGGACGAGCGTCTATGCCTTTGATCGACCGCCAAGCGCGGAAATCGGCTGCTCGCATACCAAGTACCTGGGCGCAAGCATGAGCGCCGCGCGCGCCCGGAGCCAAACTCTGGCCCCTTCAGGACGATTTCCAGACCCCATGATCGACAGGATGTTCATCGGGTTTGGATGCAGTGAGCCCCTGGTGTTGCGGCTCAAGGGACTTCAATCGAAACCGCCTCACGTCCCTTTTGCGTGCGCACGACCTTCATAACCACGCGCTGGGCCTCTTTCAGTGTGCCAAGGCCTGCACGCTCGACGACCGAGATGTGGACAAACACATCCTTCTCGCCGTCCTCGCAGGCAACGAACCCGAACCCCTTGCTGGGATTAAACCATTTGACCGTGCCTTCGACTTCGGTCGCGGTCGCCGTATCAAATCGTTCTCTGCCAGATGAGGCCCTGCGTGAAGATCCCTGAGCTCCTTGAGGTTCTACGCCCTGCTGTTGGCATCCACCGCGACAATAGCCGTGATCTATTGGCCTTTTCGCCCTGGGCCAACCTGCACGCTCAGTTTGGTTCCGGGATCGACAGCGTCATGCCCAGCCGCCTGCAATACCGCCACGTGCAAGAACACGTCGCCGGAGCCGTCGGCCAGCTCAACGAAGCCAAAGCCCTTGTCCGCATTGAACCACTTGACGATGGCGTCTACAGACGGGCCGCTTGGGGCACCATTCTCGCGCGGACCTGATCGGAATGGCTGCTGCGAACTTCTATCGCGTGTGGCCGGAGGTGAGTCCCAATCGTCATCAAAGCCGCGCCGTCTCGGGCCGCGGTCTCGTCCTCTACCCATTTTGCCTGTTCTTCCTCGAGCCAAACGATTTTGAATGGTGCGCGTACTGCACCGCCACGCGATTCTATCTTGCCGTATCGCCTCGGCAAGGGGGTGGGATCCGCACAAGACCGGTTAATCACGGATCGAATAAGTGGCGGGATCACGTGAATACAGTCACACTTTGCATCATCCTCCAGGTTGAATGCACTCGATACACTCGATCGACTCCGCTTCGGTAACCAAAGGCTATTTCCTCTTCGCGCGTCTCTTCGCTCGGCGTTTGGCGGACTTTGGCGACGGCGGGCCGGCCAGTAGACGGCGCAATGCACCTGCTCGCAGCAGAGCGTCGAGATTGTCGACGGGCATATCGGCCTTCGCTGGCTTCTTGGCCACGTTTCCTCCGATG
>CAWEBE010000031.1:0-111347 GCA_963806735.1 uncultured Alphaproteobacteria bacterium
GGTGACCCTCTTTAACGCACTGGTCGCTCTTCTTCTTTGGATGGGCCTCAGGTCCGGGGAAGAACTTTTTCAGCTTCGTCTTCCGCAAAACATTCCATTATACGGAACTAGGTTGGTACAAGCTCACTCGTAACGCTGCGCTATTCTTTCTTGCTACTGCCGCCGCCAATGAAGCGGTACGTCTCGGCTTTGCGCACGCGCACATCATCGCGCTCAACCGGGTGTTCACGGAAATCGACATCTGGATTCTCTTTTAAGATTTCATCGTCATGCCTGTCACAGCCGTGTTTTTGGTGGCAGGCGCGGCTTCTGCAGCGGCACCCTGCCCCGATCGGATTGCCTACCCAGCTGAACCCTTGATGCGTCGACGGGACTGTCCTGTCGTCTTAGGACGAACCAACATTCGTGCCTTGCACAGAGGAAGCTGAGGTCAGCGCGTCAGTGAGGGCCGGCCACCGGCGCCCGAGCCATGGCCCGCCATCAACCCTGTCTGATGACGCCGGGGGATAGGCAGACGGATCAGGACTATGGTGTGAGCCCATGCGACCAATCAGTAGTCGCAGTAGTTGTAGGCAGCACCATACGGATAATAACTCGCCCCATAGTAATACGGATAACTCCGGTAAGAGTAGTACGGATAAGAGTACCCGGAATTATAGTAGTACGAAGGGTACGAGCTCCCGTAATAGTAGGCACCGGCTGTGAGCCCTGCGGCAGCCACACCGGCTCCATACCCCCATCCACGATTGCGCCAACCCCGCCAAGCAACCCCGCGACCCACTCCCCAATTTGCACCCCGCCAACCTGCGACCCCACCACGGAAGGCAGCACCGCGGAATGCGCCTCCTTGAAACCCACCAGCGCGAAAACCGCCGCCACCGAAACCGCGTCTAGCGGAGGCTTGCTCCGCCACGGCGAAGACCAGCACGATGGTGCACGCGATGAATACAGTGATACGACGCATGGGGCTCACCAACCATTGATGTTGTCTGTGACTTATTGCTAATACTCGCAACCGCATCGTGCACTCGGGGCAAACATCGATTTTGTGGTGAGAGATTTTTCGACGTTCCGGAACGGAAACAGGCGTTGCGCTCGAGCCATCTTCAACGTTCAAACGTCCTTCCAAAAGGACCTTGCGCCTAGCAATGCAATCAAACGGTTCACTGGGTCGCAATGGCCCCCGGGGTTCGTTCAATTCCTGTGAGCCGCCGATCAAGCGCTAGCTGAGAATGGAACTTCATCGCTATTCCCCGCCCAGCACGGAACCCCTTAAGATCACGGTAGTCGCGGTAGCGGCGCGGTTCGTAACGAAAATCCTCGTTTGCAAGCGAGGGACGCGGAACCGCAAGGCGAGGGTGGTTGGAGGTTCTGGCGCTGCGCTGGAACCGCGTTGATCTCAATCGCAAGATCATAGAGGTGCGGGAGGCACTAGAATTCACAAAAGCGAATGGGTTCAGGTTCAAAGCACCGAAGTCCAAAGCTGGGCTTCGTGACATCACGCTACCCGACATCCTCGTCGACGCCGTGCGCGATCACCGTAAGGCTCAGCTTGAGTTGCGTATGAAGCTTGGGGCCGGCCGCCTGCCCGAGGACACATTGCTGTTCGCCGACATCAACGGTTGCCCACTCACACCCAATGCGATCTCCTCCGCATGGGCGACTTTGCCAAGTCTATCGGTATCCCCGAGGTGACGTCCACGCGTTGCGGCATACGCACGCCAGCCAGTTGATCGATGCCGGTGTCGATATTGTCACCATCAGCCATCGGCTCGGACAGGCGAAGCCTGACATCACCCTGCGCACCTACGCGCACCTGTTCCGGAAAGACGACCGTAAGGCCGCGACCGCCATCAATGCAGCACTTGGTGCATCCTGAGGGCTGCGGTGCCAAATGGGTGCCAATTCGAGGTTTGTTCTGAGGTGGTCCTGAGCTAAGAGATTGTAAACAAAGCAAGGATGGGTGGCCGAGTGGCTTAAGGCACCGGTCTTGAAAGCCGTTCGCCGGCTTCCTGAGGGTTCCGTCATGGCCTGTTTCATGAGCTTTGCGGGACGGCATGGCGCACTCGCTACACCATGCTATTTGTAAATTTTGAGGTTCTCGATAATCACCGGCTGCTTCCAGCACCGACGTAACCGCCGGGGGCAACGTTTAATGAGGCGAGGATCTGCTTAAGCTGCTTCCCTAAATATGGTTTGCCCACGAAGGCGATGTGGCGATCACCCTGGAATCGCTCTCGCTGCGCAGCGTCAACGTATCCGCTGGCAATGACGATAGGAACCGCTGGATAGATGGCCCGTACTTCGCTGACAAGTACGTCGCCCTTCCGATCGGGAAGGCCGATATCAACTATCATCGCCGCCACTTCTCCTGCGAGCTTTAGCTTGCTCATGGCCTCGGTAGCTGATCCTGCCGTTTCCACCTTGAACCCAATCGCCTCCAACTGCTCAACCGCAACTAACCGGATCAACGGCTCATCCTCAACCAAGAGGATCTTCGACGGTAACGCTCTGTCCCTCACGCACACGACAGCGTGCACTCGCTCGCCGAGTATGGGACAGCGCAGCGCGAGGCCGCAGCCGACCTATGCCCGGATTGCGAACGCGCGTCGAGAATGGTCCTAATTTTAGAGGCCAACGCGGAGTAAGTGAATGGTTTCGTGATCAGCTGAACACCGGGGTCCAGCCTACCATCATGCACGATTGCATTGCGGGCATATCCTGTCGTCATGAGAAATTCTTGATGTCGCTACGCAGTCGCCGCGCTTCTTCCGCGAGCTGCCGACCGTTCATGCCGCCGGGCAATCCGACGTCCGTAAACAGCAGGTGCACTCCAGGGTGCGATCGAAGTACCTGCAAGGCCGTGCGGCCAGTGCCGGCTTCAAGAGTGCGGTACCCGAGTTCTCGCAGGATATCCTTGGCGTGGGTGCGTACATCGAGATCGTCCTCGACCACCAGGATGGTTTCGGAAACTTGGCCGCTCACCGAGAGCATTTGCGGCTCAGAAGCTGTCGATACGTCATCGTCTTTAGCATGTAACCGGGGCAGATAAATCTTGACCGTCGGGGATTGGCTGTGCTGAGGCCGCCAAGATGCTGACCGCCAGTCTGCGCGCGCGTCCGGCTGTCGCTTCGCGGCCGGCGTGGGACCCTTGGGGTGTGCAGCTCACCGCCAATTGGTCCGAGGGGCAAGGGCTTGCCAGCTACGAACGGCTGCGGCGCAGATTTGATACCGTTCTGCGCGATCGACTGCCGCTGGTCCTGCGCGCCTCCCCTCGCGGACGACGCGGGGCTACGAGATACATCATCCGAGTCCCGGAAAAGACGCGCATGGCGGCCGATGCGCTGTGCGCGCGGCTGCGTGCGGCCGGTGGTGCCTGCATGGTGCTGTGCAACCCGCCCGCTTGATGACAGGCGTTCTTTGGAACCAGATCCGGCTCACAGCGTTTTTTAGCCAGGGGTCGTGTCAGTCGCTTCTTGAAGGATCCGTGACCTCGTTTCGCTTTCATCCTCCGCACCCCCGGCGGCGGATCGTGTTGTAAGCGTCTCTTGAGTGTCAGATGGCGACCAGATTTTCTAACCCCACCAAGCTCGTTAACGTCCGGGGAACCCGGCTTCTCGCCGACGATACCCGGGAACGGTACCGGGAAAAGATTGCTCGGATCACACTGGACTCGATGGGGGCTCGGCGCGGACGCCCGCACGCTCGTGATCACCGCCGCCCGAGCTGATCGCAGTTCCTTTGGCTGCGAAGACCGCCGGCAATGGACCTACTTCGGGGACGCTTTCTTCAATAGGGCGTTGCGGCACGAGAAAGTCGTTCACCCGCGCATTTGCGGAGGCCAAGCGCACGATCGCGCAGTGGGAGACAGCGGAACGCCTCACGCCATCTCTGCCGCAGATTGCCGGCGGCGAAGCGCTTGGGCCAGCACTCGCCGCTGTGACAGGTCAAGAGCGAGTTCCCTAGGGCATACGCCCGCGAGCTTGGGGCGGGACCCGGCCCACGGCCCCAAAGTTGGGGAAGCGTTGCGGCAGTTGCCCTACGCCGCCCGAGAACGCACGCGGAAATGGCGCGGCGGCGGCGATTGCCGGCGAAGAAATGAACGGCCGGCCGCAAACGGAGTGAGGCAACAGTGGCGGCAGTGCCCAAAAACACGCTGTACGCCTCGCGCGCCTTATCGTTCCGCCTTGAACTCATCGGTGAGGCGATTGATCCTGGACGCTGCACCTCCAAGAATCCACAGGTCATAAACGACCACCGCTAGCGTCATAGCAGCCAACATCAGGTTTAGCTGCGAAACGCGCCAAAAACCCACTAAGTGGAGAAATAGTCCAAACAGAGCAGCAATCCCAGGAAGACCTGAGACCATGTTGTCGAGGTTGTGCGTGCTCGAACTTCCAATATGCCCATGAGAAATGGGATACCCTTGGACTATCAGGTACGCCAAGAAGAATGCAAAAATGGCGGTGAAGAAAAGGGCGATGCGATCCGGAGTGCTTGCCCCCAGTGCTGCTGGCTCTAGGTTTGGCATAAGCCAGTACACAACTCCCATCAGCCCAGTTAATAGCAGCGCACTTATGAGGCGGGGACCTATGGTCATGTGCCAGCTCCAAGCGTCGAATGGGTTCCGTTCCTCAGCGATCTCGTCCAACCCACATGAGGCCAAGCACAGAACCTACTGTGTAGACCGTGTATGTGAGCAGAAACCAGAAGTCGAACTCAGACATTTTAGCCACATCGCATCTGGCTTTACAAAACGTGCGGGCCGGTCGGCGGTTCCTTCGCGGCCTTGAAATGACAACCGTGCGCATCCACGATCTGGCCTATGCCGACTGACGGAAGAAACAGCTTCCGCAGCCTGAAGTCGATCTTCAGTACGTCGATCTTCTCGAGGTTCACGATTGGCGTGCTTCTCCTGATCTGAAAACCCACGGCGATCTGGACAAGGATTCGTTCACACCGAATGCCCTTGGCCGAATCGGACGATTGAGACAACTGACGTCGTCCCATCCGGGGCACAGATACACGCCGCCTTCAGCGTCCCATTAACTCCGGAACTTAGTTGTGTTCGGTGCATTTGGTTTGGTCGTTGGTTCTTTCGAGGGATGCGCTCATGTATCCGAGGTTGTGGGTGCCGCAGCTGCGCGGACACATCCTCAGCAATCTCGGATGGAATACCGCGCTGCTCCTGGGACTGCTGTCACTCTATGTCCTCCTTCCGCAAATTGTGGCGATTGGACATTCATACCTGCGCGGAAGCGGCTATCTCCCATCCGAGTTCGAACAGCGTTTTTTCGATGACCATTGGAAGATCATCGGCCTTACGGCCTTGTTTGCGTTCGGCGCTGCGGAAGTGCAAGGCTACCTGCTGCGGCGCGCTAAGGCCGAGCCCTTTGTCAACGCGTCCTTTCAGGCGTTGATTGCTGAATTGGCCAAGCGCGCTCAGTTGGCCTACACGCCGGCCATCATTTTCATCCCTCAGGGGCCGGTGAATGCCGCTGCGACGCAAAGTCTATTTTTTGGCGGCAAGGTCCTGGTGATGGGCGATATTCTCGAGCGGCTGGACGCCGGCGAGGAGCGCATTGTGTTTGCCCACGAAATCTCGCATCTTGTAAATCGCGATATCTGGCCGATGCTTGTCCTGCGGATAGGCTCGGGTGGCATCGCGTGGCAAAAGTGGGGCCTCCTCATTGCCATCGTTACCATGAGCCACCGATGGGTCGCTGAAGTTTTCCAGACGATGGAACTCAGCTTCCCGCGCGAGCTCAGTTTTCTGCTGGTCGCATGGCTAATCACCACGGCTGTACACGCGGTCTATAAGCTAGGCGAGATGGCGCATTCGCGAGGCCGTGAATATTTGGCCGATGTCGGCGCCATTGCGCTCACGGGATGGGAGAACCGCGCCCAACTCATCACCGCCTTGCTAAAGATCGGGCACGGCCAGACGGGGCGAAGTCCGTTCAGGTTGCTGCGCAGAACTGGTCTTGAAATCTTCATGCCGCACCCTGCCATAATTGACCGCGCAGAAGTGCTGGAGGTGCCTTTACCTCGCGCTCCTGACGAGGAGGGCAGCGCGGATCATCTGCGGGTTCGAGAATTGAACCGCATATGATGCTGGCACTCTCCCCGACGAAGGAGCGTCTGTGCTAGGTGCTAGGTGCAACCGCTTTCAAAACCCGCGCCGCGCGCAGATCCGATCACCCGCACCCCTTCAGCCCTTGGCCTAGTCGGGCGTGAGCCCGCCGCCAGCATGGTCGCTTTGCTCCGTGATCCTCGCGCAGGCGCGGTGGCGAGCGCAGCGTGACTGGGCGGTAGAGTAGCGTCCCAGCGGCCGTATTGCGGCCATAGAGGAACGGGTGGAACGCGCTCAATCCGTCGCGCCAACGCGAAAATAAATGCAAACGGAAACGCTGAACTGGGCCGCCAAAAAATACGTTCTTGTTTTCGGATCACGCTAGCTCTCGCCACCCTAATGAACGGAGCATGCAAATGAGGAAACTGTCCACATGGCTGGCATCCGCCGCGCTTCTGCTTGGCGCCGGCCTGCTGGCGGGTCCAGCTTCTGCTGGGCCAGTCGGTAATCTCGGCGGCTTACAGCAGGAGGCAAACTCAGACGTCGATCCTGTTCACTACCGCCGCTATAGCCATCGCGGGTGTTGGCGGCATCGCGGGCATTGGCACTGCCCGCGTGGCTATAGACGCTACGCCTACGCGTACCCGTACTACAGCGCCTATCCTTACTATGGGTACGGTCCTTCGTTCGCTTTCTCATTCGGCGGCGGTCGACACTTCCATGGTGGCCGCCACTTTGGTGGTCACCGTTTCCATAGAGGTGGCCGCGGTCGCTGGTAATCGAGAGGGGGCCGGTCTGACCGGCCCTTTCGTTTCTGTCGCGAGCTTTGCGCAGAACGGTGCATCCCGCCGCGCTGGGCCATTCAGCGGCCATTCAGTCTTGAGCCTGCACCTTTTAAGAACACCCATCTTAGGAGCATCCAATGAAACGCCTAGCCGTCTTAGCGATCCCTTTCATGTGCCTCGCTGGTCCTGCTATGGCCGCGGATCTTGAAGGGCCAACCTATTCGGAAAGAGAATCCTACGTCCGCCCGCCGATCGTCGACCGCAAGATAGTCGAGCATCATCACTACCATCACCAGGCTCCCACCGTGTATCGCGAGAAGCGCGTGTATGTAGAGCCGCGCGTCTACGAAGAGCCGGTCTATAAGGAGTCCTCTACCCGCGCCGCTTTGCCTTTGCGTATCGCGACTGGAGGCCTCGCCACTTCTTCGCGCGGCGCCACCACTGGGCAAATAATAGGGACGGCCATTACTGGGTACATAGAGGCGATCGCCATTGGTGAGGAAGCGCACGCCGTATCGGTGAAAAATTGCATTGCTTCGCAGCGTTTTTGGCAGCTGAACCTCTGCGGCCTTGGCCCCCAGCCTAAGGTTAGAGCTGCGGGGTACACAGAAGTGGTCACGGGCACTGGTGAGGGACGTTGGTAAAAATGGTGCTGGAGCAATGGCCGCTCAACGGGGCTGGGGTGCTTAGCCGAGACGCCACGGCCGGAGGTCCAAATTCGGCCGTACAGACTTAAACAGCCCGTCCTACGAGCTTGGCAACGGCATCGGGGCCAACGCCGTCAGCTTGGCGCTGCTTGCATGATCATCTATTTCAAGCTGCGCGAACGGAAAGCTGCGCATGAGGCCCGACGCAGTCGCCGCGCGGCCTAGCGGCGGCGCAAAGATATTGCCGCCTACGTTCTTTGAGGCGCCCGCCGCCGATGTCGCCCGCAGCCTACTCGGCAAGGCGCTGGTGCGCCGCCGGCCTGCCCAGACCGAGGCCTACATAATCACCGAGACTAAAGCCTACCTTGGGCCGCATGACCTCGCGTGCCATTCGGCGCGCGGGCGTACGCCCCGCACGCAAGTCATGTTCGCTCCGCCGGGCACGCTTTATATCTACCTGATCTACGGTCTGCACCTGATGCTGAATGTCGTACCGGCCCTGAAGGGTGCGGTGCCGCTGTGCTGATCCGCAGCGCGGGCGAAGCGAGCACTCCCGCTGCTCACAGTGGCGAGAATGAACGTCAGCGCCGCGCCCAGGAATTTCGCGGGTCGAGGGGTCGCCCATCGTGGGCCGTTTTGGGACCGACTGAGCGGAGAAAGCGCGCGCGAGGTCATCACATTTTGTGACGAGGGATTTCCAGCCCAAGCACTGATCATCGCTGTGGCGGCAATTCAGCGGCAAAATTCAAATGCCGCCCCGCGAGTCGCGCCACCTTTGTGCCAGCTCCGGCCCAAGCACCATCAATTCGTTGGCAATTAGCTCGGCCTGCGCACTAAGGTCGACAGCCCGGAAAATTTCCCGCGCAAGCTGTGCTTGAACCTTCGGTTTCAACTGTTTCAGCCCTTCAACGCTATACACGCCAAAGCGAAGTTTGCCTTCCTTCCTTGGCGGTTGGATCAAACCGGCGTCAATCGCAGCTCTGTAGAGTGTAAACTCTCCCTCGCATACACGATGAAAGTGATCAGGTGCTCGGCTCTTCAAATCCAAGAGGAGTCGGTCAGCTGCGGTTCGCGCCCTTGAGACAGCGTAGAACCGCAAATTGTCGCCATTGGCGTGTTTTTTGGGGCGACCACGCTTGCGAACAACGCGCTCGAGGACCTCTGTCCAGGCTGCGTAATGGCCGCATTTCAACAGAGCACATCGCGCGAGTACGGCGGCACCCTCGGAGCGTATGCCAAGCCCATGCGGGAAATCCGCTGTTGCAAAAGCCCCAAAGCTTTCGAATGGCATGCCATTCACGGATTTAGCTTGCCGCCAAAGCTCGTCTCGAACCACCTCGTCGAATGCGTCAATCAAAGGGGCCAGGCCCGGGGCCGAGGGGTTCGCCAGCGCCTGCTGAACGACCCTGACAGGGTCGGCAGAAACTGTAGTCGTTTTCTCGCCCGCACGCACCAACCTGCTGCGCCAGCTTGCTCGCGAAGAGAGAAAAGGGATCATGGACAGGAGACTCCGTAGAGGTCAGCAAAACTAAGCGGCGCGAGATTTGCGCGAAGCTATAGGCGTCACGCCACCCAGGGGAAGCCCGCTTTTTTGCCGCTCAGCTCACGCGAATATTCGCGGATAGCCACGGACGTTTATGGACATGATGAATGTGTGGAAAACCCTTCTGCGCTGCACCCGCGCTCTGGGTCTGCCTCGATGCGCGATAACATCGCGCAGCCGTATGGCGGGTTAGCTGGCGGGTTTCATTACACGCATCGGAGTTTAGATCTCGAATATCAATTAGTTCGCAATTTTGTTCGAATCCCCCCTCTCCGCCACGGCACATTGAAGCAACTTATTTTTTTATATGTTTAGGATGACAGCCCATGGTTCTGCCCATGGTGGCACTCTGGCCTGTCTCAGCTTCGACGGCCATCAAATAACGGAACGCGATAGACCACGATCCGCTGGCCGTGACGCCTGACCTTGCGCTTATCGGTGAGCTTGCTCAGCTCTCGTCCAATTGCGGTCCAGTGAAGCGGCGACCACTCTCTGCGCCGACACTCTTCACCATACATGCGTTGCAGCTGCGACTTCGGGACGTACTGCCCTGCATGATCGTCGCTCAGATCCCTCATCAGATCGAACAACGCGGCGGCATGAAGCTGCGGCGCAGACGCGCCAGCCGGATCACGGTAGATGTCCAAGATGCGGATCAGTTTGCGGCGACGGTTTTGGGTCAGGGGTTTTGGAACCGGCTTTCGGACCGGGTTTGAGCCCCCAGTTGGAGGCGTCACTTGTGGCACCTCGTTAGGCGCCTCTGTTCTGGCTACCGGTTGAGCCACCGGCTCTGTCATCCTCAATAGCCCACGAAACACCTGAATTCCCTGCATTGAGTCGCTTCTGATATCATGATATCGCGTTAAATAGCATGATAATCAAACCCATCGCCCGCGACAAGGTCAAAGCTATGCGCACCTGGGCATTCGTGTCGCAAAAAGGCGGCGTTGGGAAATCCTCGCTCGCCACCAACTTGGCCGTTATCGCCGAGAAGTCCGGCGAGACGTGCTGCATCGTCGATGTCGATCCGCAGGCCAACGCGTTGCTATGGGCGAAGAGACGTGGCACCAACGCGCCGATGGTGCTCGAGGCGAGCTATGAAAAGCTAGCCGATGTCGTCGCAGCCGCAGCCACGATTGGCGTGACGCTGACCATGATCGATACACCGGGCAAGGTCGATGCCGGCGCTCTCGCCGCCATGAAGATTGCTGACACGATCGTCTGTCCGACCCTTGGCGATCTGTTCTCGCTCGGCTCGCTCGATGACACGGTGCGTTTACTCAAGGCCGCCGATCGGTTGAGCGCGGCCATTGCTGTGATCAACAACGTCGACAAGTCGGGCGCCAAGCAGACAATCGCCGAAGCTACGGCTGTGCTCAAAAGTTACGGCATCAGCATCGCCGCGACCCCGATCAAGCATCACCCGCAATTCGCCAAGGCCATCTCGCGTGGCAAAGGTGTGACAGAGACCGCGCCGACGAGCGGTGCTGCAGAGGAGGTCTCAGCGTTGTGGGCGGTCCTCAACAAGGGCGTTACAGCCAAACCGAAGCGACGCACCGTGAGGACAGGGAGGGCCACGAAATGAAGAACGACCGCGCCAGCATGCTCGAGTTTCTTAGGGACCGGTCTGGTAAGACGCGTTTAGACGCTTCGCCATCCGAGAGCCGTGCGAAGGGTGTGCCGAAAAGCCGGCAAGGCAAGGTTGGCATCTTGACCTATCACACCCCAGAGGTAGCCAAACAATTGAAGCTTCTGGCTGCCGAGACCGGACGGACTCAGGGTGAACTCATGGCCGAAGGGCTCAATGCCGTGTTCAGCAAATTCGGCAAACCCCCAATTGCGATCTGAACAGCGGTTGAGACGTATCACTTCGTGGTGCTCGGGCTTTTGGGCCGCGCATCAAGTTTCACCGCGGCCGGCTGGTTACTCTGGCCAGTCTTGGTGGGATCAGTGTCACCCACCCAGTCGCCCAGAGCGTAAATGCCGACCGGAATAACTAGAACGATCACGATCGCCGGGCCGATGAACGCATAGCCAGTGTTACCGATCGAACGGCGCTGAACTCCATCTGGATCATCCAGACCAGAGTGCCGGGGGTGAGTCGCTGCTGCGCATCAAAGACATATCGTGTCAAAGTCCAACTCTGGACAAAAATCGGTATTTCGTCTAATATTGGACACTTGAAACCGCCAAGCAGAGTTGCCTATGCCAGCAGCAGTAAAAACCCACGTTCGCTCAGAACGCAATCCAGCGCGCGGCATTCACGACAACACCGTGGCTGTGGGTATGCGCGCCTTCTTCAACATTGCTGACAAATGGAAGCTGTCACCCGATGAGGCAATGGCTCTGCTAGGCCATCCTAGTAGGTCAACTTTCTACAACTGGAAAAACGGCGATGTCGCTCAGATAGCGCACAGCTTTGATCTGGCAAGCCGCATCAGCTACGTGCTGGGAATCTTCAAGGCATTGGAAATCCTCTACCAAAGACCAGAGATGGCCGATGAATGGGTTCGCCGCCCAAACAAGGCGTTCGGTGGGCAATCGGCTATGGAGCGGATGCGTGCGGGTCACATGGTGGATCTGGCTGCGGTGCGCACATATTTGGCCAGCGTGAGGGGCGGATGGTGACGTGGCCAAACAACCAGACCTGTTTATTGATCCCAAAGTGGCCGAGGGAATTCCGACTCGTCGCGTGCGTTGGAAGTCGGCATATCGGCTAGTTCCTTCGCGCTATCCGCCCATAGATTTGTTTGAGCGCATCGCCGACCCGGACGATTGGCAACTCCTATTCGAACTGGAGTCTCTTACCAATCCACGCCTGCGACAACAGGCTGGAGAAATAAGCCTCGTTCCGCCGTCAAGAAGAGTTACGGCACCGGGCGCATCCGTTGTGATGGCACCTTTCACACACGCAAGTACAGGTCGCCCATCGCGATTTTCGGCTGGTTCTTACGGACTCTACTACGCCGGAAACAAGTTTGAGACTGCGCTTAGGGAGGTGGCTTTTCACATGAGCGTTTTCTATGGCGCCACCAGCGACACGCCGCATGATGAGACGTACAGAACCTACAAGGGCTCCATAGACAGCGTGTTGCACGACATAAGAAAGGGCGACTGGGCGCGCTTTCTTGATCCGGATCCGGCCAACTACGGCGCTCCGCAAGAGCTTGGGAGACAACTTCGCGACTCCGGCAGTGATGGGATTGTTTACCCAAGCGTCCGCTACGCCAAAGGGCAGTGCGTTGGGGCCTTTTGGCCCGATGTTGTCTCAATCCCCATCCAAACCCAACACATCATGCTGAAGTGGGACGGTGAGAAGATCAGTTCGTGGTTCGATTACGAAACCGACAAGTGGAAGAAGCTGTGAGAACCACACGATCTCTAATGACCATCGCGCTCCAGTCCCGTTTCCCAACTCAACAAGGACGGGCTAAAACTCAACCAACTTGCGCTTGTCGAGGCTAGCGCCTGCTCGAGAAGTAGGTTCGACAGATACAGTCCGGCTAGCGACGGTCACGATAGCGCTTCCGATACCGCTTCTTGACGTAATCCCGATCCGCGTATCCGTAGGCAGGCGGATTAGTCGGATGGTCCAACCAAGCGTCCGGCACCCGGTCGAACGGATCCGAGAAAGCGTTAGCGGCCCAGCTCGGATAACCGCAGAACTCTCCGCGGATGTTGCAGGCTGCCTGAGCCTGCAAACTCATGCTCCCGAGGCCGAGAGCAATTCCGCCCAAACAACAGTGGAATACGCACGTGTCACCTCTCACTCAATTTGTCTTTGTCTAGAGCAATTTCCCACCGGACGGAATCGATTGGGGATTCACAAGATGGGCGAACAGTGATTCATGCTGTGGGCTGGCAGAGGAGGCCAGCCTGCATGACCAAACCTCTGTCGAGCGACCTTCGCAAGCGACTGATCGCGGCCGTTGCGTCTGGTATGAGCCGCCGGGCTGCGGCGGATCGGTTCGGGATTGCGGCGTCCACGGCGGTGAAGTGGGTGCGCCGGTGGCGCGATACGGGCAGCAACGCGCCGCGGCCCCAGGGTGGCGACAAGCGCTCCGACCGGATCGAGGCTCATGGCAAGGAGATCCTTGGGCTCGTCGCCGAGCTGCGCGACATCACGCTGTCGGAGATTGCCAGCCATCTGGAGAGGCGGCACGGCGAGCGGTTCGCACCAAGCACGGTTTGGCGGTTCCTCGATCGCCACGCCATGACGTTCAAAAAAAACCGCACACGCCAGCGAGCAGGAGCGCCCGGACGTCGCCGCGCAAAGACAAGCCTGGCGCGCCACACAGGCTGAGTCCGATCCGCAGCGTCTTGTCTTCATCGATGAGACCGGCGCGTCGACCAAGATGGCCCGGCTCTGCGGGCGATCGCTGCGCGGCACCCGCTGCCTGGGTGCGATCCCGCACGGTCATTGGAAGACGACGACATTCGTCGGCGGCCTCAGGCTTGGCGGCATGACGGCGCCGATGGTGCTCGATGGTCCCATGGACGGGCCGGCGTTCCTGGCGTGGATCGAGCAGATGTTGGCTCCCACGCTCGAGCCCGGCGACATCGTCGTGATGGACAATCTGCCAGCCCACAAGCCGGACACGGTGCGCACTGCGATCGAGGCCACAGGCGCCACACTGCGCTACCTGCCGCCATACTCGCCCGATCTCAATCCCATCGAGATGGCCTTCTCCAAGTTCAAGGCGCTCTTGAAGAAGGCGGCGCGCACCATCGACGACCTCTGGACTGCCATCGCCCAGGCTCTGCCGCAACTTACCCCGAACGAATGCGTCAACTACTTCACCGCCGCGGGTTACGCGCCCGTGTGATCGGAATTTGCTCTAGAGGTGTGCGCTCTTGTGACGGTCCGCAAGAGCCCTAATATCCATGCTCAAAGCTGGCGTTTGGGGGTCAGTTCCATCTGGAGTTGGCAGCTAGCTTGCTGTGGAAAGCGGCGCTTCCACACACAGCTAACGGGGTCGAGCCTTGGCTGGGCCTCTTCCCTACTCTGGAATAGCTCACCCGAGTGGCCAAAGGAACCAACCTCTCCGCGGACAGAGTACCGCAGCGACCGGAACCGTTGCGCTAGTCGCCCCGGCCATTTTGATCCGGTTTGAGATAGTCCGCACCCATTGGAAATTCAGCTTTCGCGATCCGCCCATGGATCGGCGCTGGTGGCGCGTGCCAACATGGCGCGGTAGAGACAACATGGGGACTGGCATGAGTTGGTGGGATGACCTCTTCGGGAGGAGGAGGGCAAGACCTGGGTCGGAATACACCTTTCTGGAGATCTACCTCAGGAAGACGCAGGAGCGATTTGAGAGCGCGTGGAAGGAGATCGAGGAGTCACACATCTCTCGCGTCCGAAAGGGCGAAGAAGACCACAACTGGGACGACCACAAGGCAGTTGCCGACTTTCGATTGGAGCTGATTAAAGCAGGGTGGTTACCGCCACGCGAAAAGGATGCCCTCGCGAGGACTGGCAAGAAAGCTGGTCTCTGGCTTGCGAATAAACCCTGCAAATGGTCATACGATCGGAGATACGAGATGGAGGAGCTGCCCCACGAAGTGCGGCGCTACCACCCGGATCATCCTGACAACAACGACCCATACAGCTGACGAACGATGTCCCAACACCGATGAAACGCCATGAGAAGGTCGGCCTGTTTTGGCTGACAGTGACGATCGTCTCAGCCCTGATAAGCCAGTCCGTAAGCTGGCCTGCAAGCGCGGTGTTCTACTTGTTTGCGCTGGGCGCCTTGGTCATGATTGTCCGCACGTCTTGACGGCCTGGCGCCGGGTTGCTGCGTGGCAATGCCGGCGCGCACGCCACCTCATACCCCGCTCCTACCGTCCCGTCTCGTTGGAGAGCTTCACAGCCGCCTCAGAGTTCACGTACCAGTGCGACACCAGGAGTGCCCGCGCCTTGGCGTAGAAGAACGCACGCGCCAAGCCAGACAAGGCCTCGGCGTCGCCCTTGTCTCCGGCCGCGGTGTTGCAAGCGGCGAGCGCGCGGCGCATCAGCGGCTCGGCCTCGGCCAGCCGATTGGTGGCCTGGAGCAGCTGGGCCAGGTTGCTGAGGCCAATTGCGACGTTGGGATGCTCGGGCCCGAAGCTTTTCTCATCGATGATGAGCGCGCGACGCATCAACGGCTCGGCCTCGCCAGCCGATTGGTGGCCTGGAGCAGCTGGGCTAAGTTGTTCAGGTGGATGGCAACCTTGGGATGCTCGGGCCCAAAGCTCGTCTCATCGATGGCCAGCGCACGGCGCATCAGCGGCTCGGCCTCGGCTAGCCGGTTGGTGTTCTGCAACAACACGGCAAGGTTGCTGAGGCTGATGGCGACGCTGGGATGCTCGGGCCCGAGACTCTTCTCATGGATGGCGAGCGCGCGGCGCATCAACGGCTCGGCCTCGGCCAGCCGGTTGGTGTTCTGCAACAACACGGCAAGGTTGCTGAGGCTGATGGCGACGCTGGGATGCTCGGGCCCGAAGCTTGTCTCATCGATGGCGAGCGCACGGCGCATCAGCGGCTCGGCCTCGGCTAGCCGGTTGGTTTCGTACAGCAGCGTGGCCAGGTTGCTGAGGCGGATGGCGACGCTGGGATGTACGAGCCCGAAGCTTGTCTCATCGATGGCGAGCGCAGTCCCTATTCTTCTTTTCGAAGCGTCGGGGCTGACCAAATTAGCGAAAGGAGAGTTCCGGGAAGCCAATGAACCGGCCTCATGGCCGTGTTTGAAATCCCCGTCGTGCTGGTTCTCATAGCCCTCAACGGACTATTCGCGCTTTCCAAGCTGCTGTCGTCTCCGCCCGACGCTCACGCCTGAGGACTCTCGCGGCAAGCATCTGCGCAAGGAAATGGGCTTGTCGCCGGAGACGGCTCTGCCGATAGCGTGCAGCGCGGGCTAGAGAGACCACGGGCGAATCGCGCGTCTCAAAGGCCGAGCAGAGTGATCACCGCTTAGCAGGTGCCGTGGTACTTGGCGACGTGTTTACGGTCATCGAGATATTACCGTAGCCGAAATACACGAGTGAACCAAAGACAAGCGCAAACACGACCGCGGTCACGAGCGCGTTCACGAAGCGGTTGCTGAACGACAGTGTGTTGCCGATCAAGTCGATGACGAACACGACGACGGCGGCGATGATGACTGGCTCAAGCCAGAAGTATTCGGCTGGTAGGAGCATCTGCTAACCCCTCAAGCAGCGCAGCGAAGATAATCATATCACGCATCGAGCACGGAATCACGACCCGCTCGCTAATTTCCAGGCTTACCAAGGGCGCAGTGATCTCCATGATGGTAGTCGTATCCGCCGCTTACCGGAGCTTCGACTTCCGGCGTCCAGGCTTTCATCCTCTCGTCACATTCACCCGCCACGCTCCGCCGCATGGGACTAGAAACCATCGAGAGAACGCTGCGCCGCGCCGACAACGCGCCGCAGCTCACAGCCGTCGACCTTCGCTCCATCGCAGCGTCGTTCGGTAATGAGATCGTCGCCATCCAACTCGGGGGTGCCGTGTCCAGGCGGATCGATGGCGGCACTGGATGCCCTCAGCGCCTATGCCGACAGTCGCCGTGCTGATCGGCTGCCGCATCGTGAGCGCGACGACGCGTTGCGAGCTGCCGCGTGGCGGGCGCTGGGCGATCTGCGCGCGTTGCTCGCTGGTCCTATCCGCGCAGTCGCATAGGGCGTTTGCCCTAACCCGACTTATCCACAACCAACTTTTTGGCGCGACGCAACCGCTGCCAAGGCGCGGTGTTGTCTCACCATCGGTGTTGCGTTCGTTGCGTTTCGAAGTCGCGTTCTATGCGTTGAGTGGGATTGGCCGCCGCTGACCGGTGGTATCGCGTGCGGCGGCTAGTCGTCGTCCTGCAACGTGTAGCGAGAGCATCCATGTACCGGGCATATGACCGCCACAAATGGAGCGCGCGCCTTCCAACACGGCGAGGCCGCTGGACGCATCACAGCTTGATTGCCGCGTCGTCATCCACCCGTTGCTCTTGTGCCCGCCACTGCCCAAGGACACCCGATATCTGCTGGTCTGCCGGAAATGGCCAGGACAGCGCGATGTCCTCGGGGTCGGGCGCGGGCGCTCAACCCATGAGAACCCTAAACCTTGCTGACGTGCGGCGAACGGCGGCCCAGCTTGGCGCCAACGAAGTGCACATTCTGCCAACTCAGTAGAGAGAGGGCAGCAAGTCGTCTTCACATGGCAAGTTTGTCATTGGTCTGGCTACCCGCATAGCCAGGACATCTTATGCGCGTCCGTTCGCCGGGCGGGTGAGCGCATACAGTGCCGCGCTATCGTCGAGCGCCTGCGCCGCCTCCTGCGGCATGACCGTCCAGCCAGCCAACTCGATTGTTTCAAGGACCGCTTCCGCGTCGCGCAGATACGCGAGGCGGTTCGACTCCCAATCCTTGGTCGCGTCCCGCTTGTGCGCTGCCTTCGCTATAGCTTCCACAAGCTCATCTCTGATCATGGCTCATTCTCCAATTTGCGGGAGGCGGACTCGCAGTCGTGGTGAGCCGTGTCATGTCGGCACCTTTGCCGCCAACCGCTTCTTCCTTGTCGTCGAGCTGGCAGAGCAGATCGAGAAAGCGCCACGGCAAGGGCTTCTGCACCGTCGCCTCGTTCATCCGTTGCAGTCCCTCGCCCAGACGGCGCAACGTGAGATCAATCTCGGTACGCATAGGACGCCCTTCTCGTGCCGGCCGATGCCGCACTGATTCAAATCCTCTCAGCTAGTTCGTGTTACGTGTCGCGGCGAGCATCCCGCTCGTCATCTGAGGCGACTACAAGGTCAGAACGCGCCCTATCGCACCGTCGTTCCGGTAAAAAGTATGACATCCTACATTTGTGTCATCCGGCAAGGGCTTATCCGCATCGTCGACAACGAACCATCGGGCGCAGGCGGTGGAGCGGGCCAGACCGCCCAATCGGTGGTCCTGCGGCAGCGTCCGTCATCCCAGACGAACCCTTCTCGCACGATCCTGTCCGCCCTTACCGTGGGCGCAGTGATCTCATGGTTAGCGCCGCAAACGCAGAACGTTCTGATCGCTTTCGCCGAAATGGAGTAGAATGTTGCATCGCCCGTGACGATGTGGAAGTGGGCGGCTGAAAGACGGCGTGGCGCTCTCCCTAAAGCAGGGACGAAGCGATGCCGGAACCCGCCTCGCGCGGCGATACCTCGAATTTCATTCTTAAGCGATTGTCTGATGACGATTTCGCTTTGCTGCAACCGCGTCTTGAGGCGGCTCGTCTGCCGGTACGCAAGACCTCGAAGCTCGCAACCGGAAGATTAGGAACAGTCGCGGCCTCCACCCGCCGGGCACCGCATCCTTCAGCGAAGCTTGAACGACAAGTTTTGCTGTTTGTCCTTCAGCTATCACGGCCAACCCCTAACGGCCGTAGCGATGAGATCAGAATAGTGATTGTTGGTTCAAAAGTTATTCTGTTGATGATCATGTTCGCCGCCAATTTCATCACGCTTGTACAGGCGGACGCAACGCGTTACGGCGTAGCTCTATATTCCGCGCCTGATGACGACTACCGTGATTTGCGAATCTTTGAGACGCCTCACTGCTCGTCTCTGTCGCGTAAGGGGAGCAGCGGATGCACCCCCCCATGGGCATCCTCATCCACGCAGGGTATTACTCATGTGAATGCGATGCGGGCGAACTTTATTTGCCTTTGAGTGCGTCACGGAAGGCAATCGCTTCAAGCTCGACCCGGACGGCGTCCATGACGGGAACGACTGGCCGCGCGTCGAATACAAAAGCAGGCAACATCGAGCAGAACTTGTGAACCGCCAACGGGTCGTCGCAGTCCAACATCATATACCCACCCCAGTCACCCACTCGTATAACGAACAGCTCGATCTTGAAATTGGCGGGCGCCTGCCATTTAGTGAAAACCTCCAGAATCCGCTTCTGTGCATTCTCGTACTCGATCGGCGAGCCTTGCGGACGTTCGTTCCAAGTGAGCATGTATTTCATCGGGAGTCCTCTGTTTGGGTTTCAGGCCTATTTGTCGACGCTGACGTCAGGTCTGGATGGGCCCGTGGCGCGATGGCCCGGCTCACGTCAGCAGGATGCCATGCGCAAGCTCCAACATTCGGCGGCCTGCCCTGACCACGAAACGGTCTTATGCTCGTCACCATCGCCCGCTCTTGCAGAAATACTCGATCCAGTGTGATCAATTGTCGTCGTGACGGCAGTTCGTGGCACGGATTCTCCGTGCTGCCAATCATCGGAACGTCTCTTCGCAGGATACAGCTGCCCTCCCGAACCGGCTGGGGCGACGGGAGAAGTTGACCCCCTTGCGGACCAAGACCCTCCTCATTCGAAAGCACTAATCGTAGCGCGTTGAGTAGCATTGGCGGTCTGGCTCCGCGCCTCAACGAGGCGCGCGACGGCGCGGCCGTCCGCTTGCTTTGGATACGCTCCGTCGCCCAGGCCCCCACGGTTCGTTCAATCCAGAGTTGAGCGGCAGCAACGTTGTTAGGCCGCCTATTCGGTGGAGAGCGGTGCCTTATCATGGGGATTTGGCGCTTTAGCGGAACGAGTGTTAACGTCAGCGTTCATCACGTGGGAGGCGCCTGGCTACGCGTGGGAACGGTTGCGATGACTACCACAAGCGAGCTCGCCTGCGGCGCGGGATATCGCTTTCGCTTGCTTTGAAGCGATAGGCACCGTGCGCCTGCTCTCACGAGTCCGTCAAGAGCCGCTTGACGCCGAGGGCACACACATGACGAAGCGTATACTTGCTTCGGATGATCCGGAACAGAACTCTCCGATGAAAGCAAACGATGCGAGCGACCCGCGCGACGAACAACCTGGACCCGCTTCTCACAATGATGTCCGCCTGATTGTCGGCATCGGCGCCTCCGCGGGTGGCCTCGCCGCGTTCAAAACATTCTTCACCCAAATGCCCGCCGACACCGGTATGGCGTTCGTGCTGGTGCAGCATCTCGCCCCCCAGCACACGAGCATGCTGGTCGAATTGCTGCAGCCCCAGACGACTATGCCTATCGTCGAGGCTAAGGACGGCATCGCCGTTGCCGAGAATTGCATCTACGTCATTCCGCCGGACGCGACGCTCACGATCGAGGAGAAGGTACTGCGCGTGGTGAAGCCGGCGCCGTCACGCCAGTACCGGCGGCCAATCGACACCTTTTTCTGCGCTCTTGCCGAAGCGCAGGGTGAGCGGGCGGTCGCCATCGTTCTATCCGGCGTCGGCAGCGACGGCACCCTGGGCGTGCGAACCATCAAGGAGCATGGCGGGCTGACGCTAGCCCAGGCCGATGTCGATCACGAAGCATTGCAAGGCATGCCGATGAGTGCCGCGGCCACCGGCCTCGTCGATCACGTCGTGGCCATCGAGGCGATGCCCAGCAAGCTCATTGATTACCAACGGCATCTCAACGACGTCGTTGGGCGCAAGGACGGCGAAGGCACCCGGGAGGACGCGAAGGAGTACCTGGGGCCGATTGCCAAGCTCTTGGGCGTACGAACCGGTCATGACTTCCGCGGCTACAAGGAGAATACCCTGGCGCGCCGCATCCAAAGGCGCATGCAGGTTCTGCAAATCGCGAGCGTCACAGCCTACATCGAGCATCTCAAGGCCGAACCGGCCGAACTCGACCTTCTGTTCCGCGAGCTCCTGATCAGCGTCACCGAGTTCTTCCGCAACCCCGAAGCCTTCGACGCGTTGGCGACGGTTATCACAAAACTCATCGCCGGCAAGGGCGCCGATGATCAGGTGCGCATCTGGGTGCCCGGCTGCGCCACAGGCGAAGAAGTCTATTCCATCGCGATCATGCTACGGGAAGCGAAGGAGCAGAATGCCTCCCCCAAGATCACGATCTTCGGCACCGACCTCGACGCCACCGCGGTGGCGGCCGCACGCGCCGCGCGCTACCGCAAGCTGCCGCCCGGCCTCTCTCCCGAGCGCTTCCAGCGCTGGTTTGCCACAGACGGCGATCATCATTGCCCGATCAAGGAAATCCGCGACATGTGCGTGTTCTCGGTGCACAGCCTCATCAAGGACCCGCCTTTCTCAAAGCTCGATCTCATTTCCTGCCGCAACGTGCTGATCTATCTCAACAGCGATTTGCAACACCGCGTCATACAAACGTTCCACTATGCCCTCAAGCCCGACGGCTACCTGTTTTTAGGGCCCTCGGAGAGTGCCACGCGCGAGGCCAACCTGTTCGCGGTCGTCGACAAGAAACACCGAATCCTCCAGCGGCGCGACATCGGCGCGACCCAGCCCAATATCCCGTCCACTCGGTCGGTGAGCGCGCCGATCGAGCGGAACGCGATTCAGCCGCCCTTGGCCGAGGATGCCATCGATAAGCGCGCGCGCCGCACGCTGCAGCCGTTCTCTCCGGCATACGTCGTGATCGATGTGCACGATGAGATCATCCGATTCTCGGGAGCCGAAACCGGCCAATATCTCGAACCCTCCCCCGGCGCGGCAAGTTTCAATCTTTTCGACATCCTGCGCAAAGACCTGCGGCAGGCGGTGCGATCCACGCTGCAGGAGGCACGCGCCCAACAGCATTCGGTGGTGCGCAAGAACCTGAGCGTCAGGATCGACGGCCAGAGCCGGTCGGTCACGTTGATCGTCGAACCTCTCAGCGAGAGGAGTGAAGCGGGGCTATGGGTCGTCGCCTTCCGCGACATCGACCTCAATCAGACCGCAGCAACCCAGACGCCGGCACCGACAAGCGTCTCGAGCTCCCAAGCACTGGAGCAGGAGTTGCGCGAGATTAAGGCTCAGCTGCGGGACGCCACCCACGATTTGGAGCTCCACATTGAGGAGACTAAGTCCGCAACCGAGGAATATCAGTCGGTCAACGAGGAGGCGCAAGCCTCGAACGAGGAGCTGGAAACCGCCAAGGAGGAGATGCAGTCAATCAATGAGGAGCTGCAGACCGTCAACGCCGAGTTGCACACCAAGAACGATGCGCTGACAGGGCTCAACAGCGACCTGCAAAACCTGATGGACAGCACCGAGATTGCCATCGTGTTTCTCGATCAGGATCTGCGCATCAAAAACTACACGCCGGCCATTGCCAAGATCTTTCCTCTGCGCGTGGGCGACCGCGGACGCCCACTCAGTCAAATCGTCAGCCAATTGATCGACGCCGACCTGGATGCCGACGTGAGCCAGGTGCAGCGCACACTGGCAACTGTCGAGCGCGAGGTCCAGATCAAGCAAGATGACGCAACCTTGACGTTGCTCATGCGTATCCGGCCTTACCGCACCGTCGACAACCGCATCGATGGCGTGGTCGTAACCTTCGTCGACATCAACGAGATAACGGTGGCCACCGCTGAGTTGGCCCGGTTCGCGGCTCTCGCGCGCTCCTCAGGGGATGCCATCGTTGGGCTGAGCCTCGACGGCGTGGTCAATACATGGAGCCCGGGGGCTGAACACCTGTTGGGGTACGCGCCCGCAGAAATGATCGGACGCAACATCTCGATCCTTTCACCAGCTGGAAACGAAGACGAGCTACTCGGTATCTTGCAACATATCCGCCGCGGCGGGGAAATTGAGCCCTTCGATACCGCGAGCCGGCACTTGGACGGTCACCTGGTGCCCGTGGCTATCAGAGCTGCGCCGATCTTGTCGCAGCACAACGTGCCAATCGGCATCTCCGCAACACTGCGCGACATCAGCGCGCGCAAGAAAACTGAAGAGCACGAAATCCTTCTCAATCGTGAGCTGAGCCACCGCGTCAAGAACTCTCTTACCATCATCCAAGCGATCGCCCAGCAGACCCTGCGCAGTACGCCCGAGCCGGAGCAGTTCGCCCGCGCTTTCCAAGGCCGGCTGCAAGCACTCGCCAGCGCTCACGACATCCTGACCACGTCCAACTGGTCGGGCGCTGAATTCGGCGAGCTTGCACGTCAACAACTTGCACCATTCCTTTCGGAAGACGCTTCACGCCTTGAGCTCAAAGGCCCCACGATTATACTTCAACCGGAGACCGCCACCTCGCTCGGCTTGGTTCTGCACGAGCTCGCGACCAATGCCAGTAAATATGGCGCGTTGTCCGCGCCGGCCGGCTCGGTCTCACTCGCCTGGCGCGTCAACGGGACTGACAACCCGCCTAGCCTGCACATCACCTGGCGCGAAACCGGCGGTCCTCCAGTGAAACCTACCACGCGTCGCGGCTTTGGCAGCCAGCTCATCGAGAGCACCGGCGTCAAGTTCGAACAGCACTTCGAACCCACAGGTCTTGTCTGTAATCTGGAGATTGCACTCTTTGCCAAAAGTAGAACGGCAACGGAATGAGTTTGTGGAACTGCCAGTGAGCAGTTCTCTCAACAGCGAATTCGCGCCGGGGAACCCTCCATTGAAGCGGCAATGCGATCTTGGTCTTTTAGTCCGCGACCGCGCCTTGCTGCGGTGCATGAGTCAGGAATTGGCACAGAGCCGAAGATCATGGCGGTGCAGCAACTTGGTCAGCTATCCGGGGGTACAGCTGCCGTGGGTTCGGGCGCCTGCGGACCGGCAGGAATGGATGAAAGCTGTGGGACGCGCGTAGGCCAAGCTCGCGCGAGCGTGATGCCTCAACTAAAATTGCGCCCCATGACCATTGATGAGATCACGCGCGCCCTCAGGTCGTCCTCTAGCGCTCCTTCGGAAACATTGCGCGCCTGCGTTGGCAAGGCGAACGAGCTTGCACATTCCGTCTTCGCGGCTGCGGGCAAGCTCTGCCGTGGTGTCTACTTGCTCCCTGACGAGAATGCGCTGCTCTTCTACGGCTTGTATATCCTGGCCGCCGCGAAGCACCCCGACCTCTTCAAGCATGTTCTTGCGATCGCGCGGCTCCCCGAAGAAGACCTCGACCGGCTCTTCCCGGACCATGCCTCGACCAGTCTCACTCGCTTGCTTCTCAGTACCTGGGAAGGCGATACAGATGCCCTCTTTGAAATGAGCGAGCATGCCGACTTGGTGCCGGATGCGAAGTGGGCATTGTTCGACGTGCTTGCTCGTCTCACGTTCGATGGCCGTATCCCACGCGAGCGCACGCTTGCGTTCCTCGAACGGCTAGAGCGTGACCACTTGGTTGATGATGGCGACTGCGTGTGGTGGGGCTGGGAAGAAGCCGTCACCAAGCTTGGCGCCAAGCAACTCGAGCCGGCATTGCGTCGTGTCTGGTCCAAGGTGATCAATAAGTATAACTCAGAGCAGGAGCGCGCCGAAAGCCTCGAGGAACTGAACAGAGCAGCCGCCAATCCGACGGATCCGAGCATCTTCGACGAATTGGATGTGCGGCCGATCTACGATCCAGCTGAGGCAGTCGCCTGGGTCGATCAGCGTGCCGAAGCCCTAGCGAAGTGGCGGACCGAGCGTGCAATGGAGGGCTGTCCCCTCATCGACGACGATCCCGCTAAAGCAATTCGGTTGACCGACGACGAACGTGATTGGCTGGCCGGGTTTCTCGTCAGCCGGCAGGCACCCAATAGCGCGATGACGTTTGAGATGCTGGACGGCCTGCTCACCGCCCTCGTAATCGGTCCCACGACCGTGATGCCCTCGGAATACCTGCCCGAGATCTGGGGCACAGATGATGGAGAGGGTCCGGTTTGGGAAAGCCTTGAGCAGGCGCAGTACTTCATGGACCTGTTGATGAAGCACTGGAACGCGATCGCAGCCCGTCGCAATGCAGACGCGCCACACGCTCCTCTTATCGATCACTTCGGTGACGCCGAACGGGGCCAGCGCTGGGCAAAAGGGTTCGTCGTCGGTGTCGACTTGGGTCGCGCCAGCTGGGAGTCAATATTCCAGGATAGGCGCTCGGCCGAGATCATCCTGTCGATCTTCGCGCTCGTTCGGGATGACCCGGACATCTTCGAGGATCGCATTACCCCGGAGATGCGTGCCGAGATTCTTGATCAGTTGCCTGTGATTGTGCAGATCATCGCTGCCTATTGGCGCGACCCGGGGGCTCGCCCGTCACGTCGAGAACCCGTTCGGTCGACGAAGGTTGGACGCAACGAGCCCTGCCCATGCGGGTCAGGCAAGAAATTCAAGAAGTGTCGCGGTAGCGTAGCTCCGACGGTTCATTGATCCGGGTGCGCAATCAATGGGTTGCCCCCTATCTTGCTACCCAGCCCAGGACCCGTCAGCTCATAACCTGAAGGTCATAGGTTCATGTGTGGACGACGCCCGCGTTGCAAGAGGAATTTTGCGTGCGATTTGCGGTCGGGTGCAAGTCATGTGTCCGGCCTGTTGTCGCGGCACATGACCGCTGGCCCTGATGTGATCCGCTGATCTGGTCCCAATCAAATCGACGTGCTCGATGGTAATTTGCATGTGGACGGCCCCTCAGTGATTCATTTCAACGATCATCCTATGGCACCCCGATGCCGAGAGCGGGCGGGCCGCTTGCACTGCTTCGACTTCGCTATCGTCGTGTGCAGTCGGATACAGCACATGTGACGGTACCGATCTGGATGCAAGCAGCTGGGCTTGCGACCTGCGTGGTAATGATCGCGAGCGCATTGCTTAGGTGACCTTAAATCCGTTGCACTTGGACGGGGGTGCCCATCGCGAATTCACTTATGACCGGCGGCGCCTGTTGGCGCTCCACGAGGGCTCGACGGGTACGTTTCGGGCGATGTCATGCATACGTACCTCCGTCCAAACGACTGCGATCGCCACTTCTGTGCCGTTTGACACCCTTGGGCTTTACCGCTTGGTGTTGACGAAAGCGGCGATGCGGGCGCGGACGTCCTCCGGCTGTGCCTCGACCGCGGACAGGAGCGTGTGCAGGGAGCGCCGAGCCTGGTAGAGCTGATCCATCAGCGACAACACCACGGACATGCTGTCTTCCTCGATCCGCAGTTCGTAGTGAAGCTCGTATATTAGACGAACGCGGGCCACGTCGGTGTCATCGAACCGCAAGTCGTCGCCGTCGTGCTGCGGAAGAACCCAGCCGAGATCGACCCAGCGCCGAAGCGCATCCGCCTCCACGCGCCCTATCAGTTCGATAAGCTCTTGCTCGCCGATCATGACCGATCCCCCTGCTTCTTGCGAGGATCGTAGGGATGCTTGGCTTCCCACTCCGCGACGGTGCGGACAAGCTCGTCATCGGGATGGTCGGGGAGAACAACCTGCAGTTCCACCAAATGATCCCCTTTGTGAGCGGCCGACGGCACCCCCTTGCCGCGCAGCCGCAAGATCCGGCCCGTGTTCGACCCCTTCGGGACGGCAAGCTCGACGGCGCCCGATACGGTTTCGACCCGCACCTTGGCCCCCGCCAGCGCCTCGCCGGGCGTCACGGGCAGCGTCGAGCGGATGTTGTTGCCCTCGCGGCGGAGAAGCGGATGCGGCTTGACGTGGATCTCCACTAGCGCGTCGCCCGGTTCTCCTCCGCCGAAGCCCGGCTGTCCCTGACCCCGCAAGCGCAGCGTCTGGCCATCCTTCAAGCCCACGGGAATGGTGATATCGAGCGTCTTTCCGTCGGCCATGACGACGCGCTTCTTGGCTCCGTTTACGGCCTCGATGAACTCCACGGAGAAGGTGTAACCGGCATCCGAACCTCGGTGCTTCGTCCTGGCGCCCCGCCTGCCGAAAATCCCGGCGAACAGATCGTCCTCTTCGTCGGGCCCGGTCCCCTCCCAGCGGCGCTCGTACTTGAAACCGGGGCTGGCTTCGGCGTGCTGGCGGTAGAACTCGCGCTCCGGCTGCTGCTGGCGCTCGGCGCCCGATGCATCGATTTCGCCGCTGTCGAACCGCGCGCGTTTTTTCTCGTCGCCGACGATATCGTAGGCCGACGCGATCTCCTTGAAGTGGGCTTCCGCCCCTTTGTCGCCGGGATGCAAGTCCGGGTGGTTCTTCTTGGCGAGCCGACGATAGGCCTTGCGGATCTCGTCCTGCGTGGCCTCACGGCTGACGCCCAGGGTGTGATATGGGTCCGCCATTGCTGTGATCCTCACGCAGATACGCCCCACACCCTGGGCGTACCAGGATCAAGCCAAGAGGGAACGTGCCAATCATCCCCACGATACCGCATGTGGAGAAGGATTTCACCGGATCGGCGTCGGTCCGCTATGTACTGATCGGCATGGCCGACGGCTTGACCTTGCCGTTGGCGCTCGCTGCCGGACTTTCGGCATTGTGACGGCAGGCCTCGCTGAGATCGCGGCAGGTGCCATCGCAATCATGCGTACGAGAATGGCGCACGCCTCGCGGCCATCCACCTCCCCCATCCAAGATGGGACTTCAGATGGTTGACTTGGCCGATTCTGAATGAACGCGGAAACGCGCGTGGTGATGATGGCCGACCCCTCAACGGGGCGGCTCGTAGCCCAGGGGTTCGAGGCGAAGCAGGCCGCCACAAGCATTTTGCTCCTGAATTAGCTTCATGCGGCTGGATAAAGCCAGCTCAGCATGCGATCAAGGTCACGCGCGGAAGCACTCAAACAAGAATGTCATCGTGACCGGCTCTCGGGTGGCAGTTCCCGCCTGGGCGGCAATCGGGTGCATTTGGGTTGAGGCTGGGTACATGCAAGACGCATCTGTCAAGTCCGGAGTGCCTCGATGACCAACGCGCTTCGCTGCCGCGACGAGAGATAGCAAAGGAAAACGGGATGCGTACCTTGATAGGATCAGCCGTAGTCGCCGTGAGTGTCGCGGCACCGTGCGTCCACGCGCAGGAACCCGGGGATGCACGGGCGGGCCGATCTTATGTGCAAACCTTTTGCACGCAGTGCCACGCCGTTGGACCGAATGAAGGGGTATCCCCGCATCTTGAGGCACCAAGCTTTTTTGAGCTTGCCAAAACTCCGGGTATGACCGGGCGGGCAATTGCTGCCGCGCTGCAAACCTCCCACGAGACGATGCCCAACTTCGTGCTTGGGACAAGCGATCGAGACGACATAGTTGCTTACATTATCAGTCTGCGCCCGAGAGACCGTTGATCCAGCCGAACGCCTTCCGCGACACCTTCTTCTTGGCGCTTAGACGGCATTTGCTATGCTGGAACTTGATCGCCGCCTGGGTCCAGCTGGTGTTGTCTCAGGGATGCGTACTCATCCTAAAGAGCCAGACGATCAAAGTGAATAATGGCAGACGTGCTTGGCAGTAGGCTGGATGGGAGCATTTGCCAAGACAGAAACCTCGGCGAACCGAAGACGCTCACGAGCAGCGATGTAAGGGCCAATAACGGTCGCTCTTATCCCGAGATAAGCCGACTAGCTGCATCGCTCGTCAACTGCCTGAGAAATGGTTGCTGAGTTTCAATCTTGGTATCAACCTACACCTCGACAGAAGGCGCTGCGAAAACACTTCACGAGGGGAAAGCCTCAATGGACATCAAGCACATCCTGGTGGCGACAAACCTAACCGACAGGTCGGAGCGGGCACTCGATAAAGCCGTTGGCCTCGCCCAGGGATGCACGATCACTTTGCTGCATGTCCTACCTGCGGGCTTACCGGAGGCTCTGAGAATAGGTTTGCAAACGGAAATCGAGACGTTTCTTAATGAGAGTGTCTGTCGCATCCAAGCGCGGCCGGGCACGGGAGAAATCCGCACACTTGTCCTCAGCGGCGATCCTTACAGCACGATCATTGTTGAGGGCATCATGCGAAGCGCTGACCTGCTTGTCGTCGGAGAGCCAGCAAAGCTGCGGCGTCAAGACTTGTTCCTGGGGACGACGGCGGAACGCGTGGCGCGCTTCACGGACCGCCCGGTGCTGGTCGTTAAGCAGGCTGGACATGGCGGCTACTCCCGCGTCCTTGTTGCCTTCGACGGGTCGGAGGCTGCGGTTCGAGCCTTGGGCGCCGCCTTGGCGCTGTGCCCCGACGCAGAGTTTCGCATCACCCACGCCTGGTGGCCGCAGAGCGCCGCATTGGGCCTCGACGATGTAAGGCGGCAGGGCATCGTCGAGCAGAACGAGCACATTAGGGCGCAGCTAGAGCATGCAGTCAGAAAAGCCACGACAACGTCAACATCGACCAAGAAGCTCACCGTAAATTTGGCTGAAAACAATCCCTATGTAGCCGTGCGCCACGATAGTGAGTGGGCCGATCTACTTGTGATGGGCACGCACAGCAAAGGCAGACTGGCGATGAGCACCGAAATCGGGAAGCTAGCCTTGCATATGTTGTCCGAGGCGCCCTGCGACATGCTATTGTCACCACCGTGAGCGCGATTTAGCCCATTTTTGCGGGCCTCGTCATTTCGCGGAAAAGACCTTCTCAGCCAGCCGATGCGCTGGATCAAATGACTTTCGGGATGCGTAGGTAGGCGGCTCATGCGTTTGGTCCGTCTTGTTGTTCGGGCGGCATGCTACCCGTGAGTGGCGGCGAACGTAGCCACCAACGCGATGAGGGCGAGTAGACTTACGAAGCCTACCACCCTGCCCACACGCCAGCCGCCCACATAGGCTGCTATCGCGGTCTTCGACACGGTGTTGACGCCGGCCGCCATCAAAATGGCGGCAACGGCATTGCCAGTCTCCACCTGCGCACCCGCCAAGCGTGACATGGAGAGTGTCAATGCATCGACGTCAACGATGCCGGACACGCCTGCCAGCAGTAACAGGCCATTCTTACCAACAATATCCGATATGGGTTTGACGATTAGCATAATTGCTGCAATGAGCGCGGCCAGCTTGAGGACCGTTGCCAGGTCGAATGGGTTCTTCAACTCCAGCGCAGGGCCTTCGGCGTTCTGCGCTCGACCACCGAGCAGAAGGAGGACGCTGCTGATCAACAAGACCAAACCCGCCGATGCAGCCGGCCAAACCAACCTCTCAATCAAGCCTGGATTAAGCGCACCCGCCACAACCACGATCCGCACGAACATGGTAAGTCCAGACAGCAAGATGCCTCCTGCCAGCAGCCGCCAGCTCTCCGGATACTCACGTGCAATACGTGCGAGAGACAGCGTTGTCGCCGTGGACGATGCGACGCCGCCCGCAATCGCAGCCATGGCGATGCCCTTGCGTTCGCCAAGGACGCGGACAGCGATGTAGCCGCCAAACGATACAGCCGCGACCAAGATTGCAAGCAACCAGATCTCGGAGGGATTGATGATATTCCACGGATCGACAGGTCTGTTGGGAAGGATTGGAAGCAGAAGGAACGACATGGCAAGCAGCGTTAACGCGCTGCGCATTTCGGGGCATGTCAATGTCCGCACCCATGCATGCAATGGCTCTCTCAGTGCCAGAAGGATTGCCATCGCAACCGCCGCGGCCACTGCCACGGTCTGATTGCCGAGCATCGCATAAGCTCCAAGCATGAAGGTGAGGATGCCGGCCACAACTCCGGTCACGCTGAAATTGCGCTCTGCCGTTGCTTCGAGATAACTGAACACGACGAAAGCCACAGAGAAGGCCAGCAGACTAGAGGCAAGTACCAGCGGACTGCTGATTGCCGATATCGCACCGCTTATTCCGCCCAGCAGGCCGGTGAGGGCAAACGTTCTCAGGCCTGCGGTGCGCGTGGCATCAGTCTCGTCGCGGGTTCGCCAGCCCCGCTCAAGTCCGATCAACAATCCGATCGCCAGCGCGACGGCGAGACGCCGAAAAAGTTCTTCCTGTTCCATGAGAACAAAGCCATCCTTGCAGGCGACCATTCCCGTGGCGGCCGGTGGTGATTGGCTCAACCTGCGGCCGCAATGAACGGCGAGGGCCTTGAGCGCTTCGCGATATAACTCATCCCAGCGGCAGATTGTCGACTTAGGGATGCGAACCTGGTCGAGCATAAGCCCTTCCGGAGCGGCAACTGCTCGACGAGGTTGAAGCCAACGACGCCAGCAAAGCGGATCACCGGTCGCAACCACGGCTGTCGACCAATCTCGTTGTTGGCATCGTCGGCGCATTCATCGGCGGTTTCCTAATCAGCGGCCCCCTTGGCTTCCACTACGCAGAAGACTTCAATCTCCCTCGATCCTGATGGCGACGGTCGGCGCTGCGTCCTGGTCGCTATCTTTGGGGCTCAAGCGGACATTGCAAGGCGGTCCACGCATCCTTCCTATCGGTATTTTGGAGCTGCCGGTGGCGCGCGATGCTATCGTTGCGGGGGGTAGCGCGGGCACGGGATCGCGGCAATGAGTGGCCGGACCAATCAGGACCGAACCATGGCAAAAGACTTTGCGGCGCAGTTTCGAATCGAGCCTGGCGAGCGTGCCCATCTCGACAAACGCGATGCAGACGATGCATCCGCCTTCCCGGATCGTAAGGCGGCCGAACATCAGAGCGTCAAAGATGGCGCCGCTATCAACGAATGGCAGGACAAGCTCTACGCTGAGGGCAAGCGCGCACTCCTGGTCGTGCTGCAGGGTATCGATACTGCCGGCAAGGACGGCACCGTGCGGCACGTCTTCAACCAGACAGGACCGCTCGGCGTCACGGTCACATCATTCCGCTCTCCTAGCGCGGCGGAACTGGCGCACGATTTCCTGTGGCGTGCCCATGTCGCTTGCCCGAGCCGCGGTTTCATTGGCATCTTCAATCGCTCGCACTACGAGGATGTGCTGGTTGGCCGCGTCCGCGAGCTAGCACCCAAGATGGCTATCGAACAGCGCTACGAACAGATCAACGCGTTCGAAAAAACGCTCGTAGAGAACGGCACAACCGTTCTGAAGTTCATGCTGCACATATCCAAGGAGGAACAACGGGAGCGTTTGCAAACCCGGCTCGACGAGCCTGAGAGCCGGTGGAAGTTCAACCCGGGCGATCTCGAGGATCGCAAGCTGTGGGACGAATACCAGGCAGCCTACGAGCTGATGCTGCACAGATGCTCCACCGCCTGGGCGCCTTGGCATGTTGTTCCGGCGGACCGCAAATGGGCGCGCAACACGGCAGTGGCTGCCATCGTGCGCGAGACCTTGGAGGCGATGGGCCTGCAGTATCCAAAGCCGGATTGGAAGCCGAAAGATTTCAAGGTGGAGTAAAATGGGACCGACTTGTGGCGATGGCCGCTTGCTGACGTAGGACCACCTTGCCGGTCGCGACGGCAGTTCCTGATGCTGTGGACGGCTTCTCCACTGGCACGCAAGTGTCAAGGATGTGGTTGCTGAAGTGACCACGATTCGGAGGAAGCTGGCCTGTTTTGGATGAGGAAAACCATGAAGAAGGTAACGATGGTAGTGCCGGTGTTGATAAACACGCCTCGGCGTGCAGGAAAAGCTCGAACGCTCAGCTCAACGAGATTTGAACCTGCAAACCTGCGGCGGCGCTTTGACCGCCTCCAAGATGTTTCAATCGCCGAATCTAAGGCCGTGCAGCCGCGCACGGTTACGCCCGCGCAAATCGTCCAAATCGCTTGAGATCGCCAACGCTAGCAAGCGGGGAGGCTGCTCGCCGAAAGCGCGGACATAGTCCGAGACGAGATCCACGTTTTCATTCAGCCATTGCCGACGAGGCGCATTGGCGGCCCGCAGAATGATAAACCTTCCGCGCCGCCCCATATGCGGACTCGGCAGTATCGAGCCGCGCGGCCTGTCGCCCCCGAAGACATAGACAAGCGCTTTCACCGTACTGGACGACAGCAAAGCCATCGGACCCTTTGCCCCAGCCGACTTGTCGCCAAACACAAAATAGACGGCAATGGCGCGGTCATCTTTCCCGCGCTTCGTTAGGTCAGTGGGACCGACACCCTCTTCGACCAGCCAACTCCACTGCGCCATCGTTTCCAGCAGCTTCGGCTTTTCCATCGCGCGCCAGAGCATGCCCGCTGCTCCGTCTGCGGCAACTTCGATCTCAGCGGCCGCGCTCGCCTTGAACCTGGCCGGCGCAACCCCGGAAAAGGTCACGACACTCTGGCCTGCCCCACGTAGCGATACCAAGGATTACGTTAGAATCCGGCCGCTCGTGGCCAGCGTCTGGGCTGGCCGGAGCGCAGCGTAGGCCGGAGTAGACGCTGGCGGCAAGATCACCTCGGGCGCCGGTGGGCGATAGCCGAGCGCGGAATGCGGCCGCACCGTATTGTAGTGACGTCGCCAGCGCTCGATCAGCACTTGCGCTTCGAAGAGCGTCGAGAACTGCTCACCTGCCAGCAGCTCGTCACGCAGCTTCGAGTTGAAGCTTTCACAGTAGCCATTCTCCCACGGGCTGCCAGGCTCGATGAAGAGTGTCTTGACGCCGATCCGACCAAGCCAGCCGCGCACGTTGCGGGCAACGAACTCGGGACCATTGTCGGAGCGAATATGCTCCGGTGGCCCATCGGCAACGAACAGATCCGTGAGGCAGTGGAGCACATCGTCGGACCTGAGCTTGCGCGCCACGACGATGGCCAGACACCGGCGCGTGAACTCGTCAATCACCGTTAGCATGCGAAAGCGCCTCCCATCCTCGGTGCGGTCCTGCATGAAGTCATAGGACCACACGTGATTGGGCCGTTCCGGCCGCAGTCGGATGCAGGAGCCATCGTTGAGCCACAGGCGCCCGCGTTTGGGTTGCTTGCTTGGAACTTTCAGCCCTTCCCGCCGCCAGATGCGATAGACCCGCTTCACGCTCACGTGCCAGCCCTCCTCCACAAGCAGCTGCCGAATGCGCCGGTAGCCGTAGCGCCCGTACTTGCTCGCCAGGCGCACAATCGCCTCGGTCAGCGCCACCTCGTCGTCGCGTAGCTTTGGTTTGCGACGTTGCGTGGCGCGCGATTGACCGACAACCGCACATGCGCGTCGCTCGGAGATGGCCAGTTGCGAGCGCACGTGATCCACGCACGCCCGCTTGCGGGGAGGGCTTAGTATTTTCCCGACAGAGCTTCCTTCAGGATCTGCTTGTCCAGCGTCAGCTCCGAGACCGCCTTCTTCAGACGCTCGTTCTCGCGCTCGAGCTCTTTCAGGCGCTTGGCCTGATCAATCTTCAGGCCTCCGTACTCGCGCCGCCATTTGTAGTAGGTCTGCTCCGAGATCCCTGCGCCCCGGCAGATCTTGCCCGCAGTCTCCCCTTGCGCCAGCCGCACTTCGGCTTCACGCAAGAAGCCGATGATCTCCTCCGTCGACTTCCCCTTCCGTGCCATGTCCAAATCTCCTGCTGAGACTTCGGAAATAGCCGGATTCGCATTTAGGTCCCGGTATCACATCTGGGAGGCAGGCCAGGTGATACGTTCGGGCTGCAGGCGGATCATCGTGATCCGGCGAGAGCCGCGACCCTTCTCGATTGCACCG
The DNA here is from genome assembly GCA_963806735.1 of uncultured Alphaproteobacteria bacterium. Lineage (GTDB taxonomy): Bacteria > Pseudomonadota > Alphaproteobacteria > Rhizobiales > Hyphomicrobiaceae > CADEFX01. Next base: position 34,191 of record CAWEBE010000031.1, read on the forward strand.
GATGGCCTGGACGCGCTTCAGCGAGAACCAGCGTCCCATTAGCAGCGGCTGGAGGGCCATTGCCGCGATCAAAATCCCAACTAAGCTGGAAAAATCGAATGCAATGCTGCCTCCCCGGAGCGTAGACCAAAGGCCTTCCCTCGAATACACAACGCTTGATCCATAACATGCACACGGGCATGTCTCGGGAACAAACAACCGTCGCAGCTGTTTCCAGCGGCCTGTTTCGGCTCCCGCATGATCGAGGGTGGCCTGGCGGCGGAGCTGAATGGAACAGTGCGGCTCGACTTCGCGCCGGACGGCCTGTGTTGCGTGGTCGACGCACCGCTTCCCGGCGGCGCCGGGTAAATGGCTACCAGATGACCCAAGCAAGCAGTTCCAACCCTCAAACGCCGCGTGCTGCTTGTCGAGGACGAGGTCATGGTGGCCATGTACATCGAGGACGTCCTCGCGGACCTCGGATGCGAGGTGGTCGGCGTCGCAACCAGCCTCGATAGAGCGGTGGAGCTCGCCCGCGAGTGGGAGGCGGATTTTGCGATCCTCGACATCAAACCTCGGCGGGGACGTGAGCTTCCCGGTTGCCGCCGTCCTGCGCGAGCGGAAAATACCGTTCCTGTTTGTGAGCGGCTACTCCTCCGGGGGCATTGCCGACGAGTACCGTAGCGAGCTGCGGCTCCGCAGCCGTTCCGCACGCACGATCTCGCAAACGCAATCGAACGCCTGCAGCCGGGCTGACGCAGAATGGAGGCATCTTTGTGTGCCGGCGTCGCGTAACGCGGCAAACCCGGTTGTTTGCAACCCGTGCGCGCACGTCCGCGTTATCCGCGGCATGCCGATGTACTACTTCAACCTCAAAGGCAACGGCCAACACCGTCCGGCCGAAACGCCCATCGATTTCGTCAACCTCGACGTCGCCAAGGCCGAGGTGCTCCAGAGCATTCGCGCCGCTTTCGATGCGACGCCGCAAGAATATCAGGTCAGCAGCCTGCGCTTCTTCTACGAGATCTGTGACGAGGACGGTGAGGTTCTCGATGTCGTGACCTTTCGCGAAGCCCTCGTGCATTAGGGCGCCTCGCCGGTGGCGACCAGGCTGTCGTGAACCGAGCCCTTCGGTCGCGATCCTTCGCATTCCCCGCAAAAAGAAACACCCACGCCGGGGGGACGTGGGTGCTATCCGAACGCGCTCCCTTGGGGAAGGAGGAAGAGCGCGCCTATCTGATGACTACGAGGGGCACGTCACCAGATCATGTTGAAATAACACCCGCCCTGATGCCCGGTTCCGCCGTTTCTGAGCAAATTAAATATTCGCTCTCCGTTCTCGAGATCCCGCCGTCGTGCAGCACGGTGGATAGGTGCCTAACTGTCACAGGCAGATAGCAATCCGCGCGCTACGCTTGCGGAAACGGGGGGCGCTCATGTCACTCAAGGGTCAGACCATTCTGCTGGTAGAGGACGAGTTCCTACTCTCGCTCGATCTCACCGCCACGCTTGAGGGCAAAGGCGCAAAAGTTGTCACCGCCAACAAGTTTGCGGAAGCCTTTTCACTCGTCGAAGCCGGCATCAACGGAGCCATCGTCGATCATGTTCTGTCGGACGGTGACAGCCGCGCGCTCTGCGAGCGGCTGCTGGAGCGCAGCATCCCCTTTGTGAACTACACCGGCTATGACATCGCTGAAGGCGCGTGCCGGCACGGACCGACCGTGGCCAAGCCGGCGCCGCCAGAGAAGGTCGTCGCAGCACTGGAAGAGCTGCTATAGGCCGCGGCTCGCGCGCCGCAAATCGTTGCCACTTCCTTGCCGCGGACGGCAACAGCGGGCCGTCGCCGTATCTCCTTGACCTTGTATTCCACCACGTCTCGAAATCGTGGTGAGAAGCTGTTCGCGCAAACGACTAACGACAAGTCCATATTTTGGAACTTTCCTGCATGCAACCAAGCCCCTGCGCGTCGGTTATCAGCAGCATAAACAAGGAGACCCGTTATGAATGATCCTCTGAACAACTCACGGCCCACTCCGCCGCTGCAAGATCCGCTCGTCCAGGATCCGCTCGGGACCGATCCCAGGCCCGAAACTCGAGAAGTTGGAGACAGGGACCGCTCGTACTGGCCATTCATCGCTCTGGGTTTGCTGCTGCTCGCAGGCATTTTTTTCTTCAGCAGCAAGTCTGACACTCCGAATACGCAGGTTGGTCAGAATGCCGATCGGCCAGCGGTATCAGTGCAGCCGCCGGCAAAATCACCGTCGGTACCGCAGTAAGCAAATTGAACCCCGCTTCGGCGGGGTTCTCTTATGGGACATTCTATATGGCAAGCGTTGAGTACAGCGACGAACTGAAGAACCGGCCTTCTCGTGAGGTTAAGGCTGGCGTGCCCGACAGCAATATGCCGCGCACGGTGGGCGGAATAATCTTTCTCGGTATCGTAGTGCTTATTTTGGCGTGGGGGTCAGCGCATTAAACACGTAGCTCAAACCGTGCAGCGCCAGCATGAGCGCCTGGCAGACTGCGATACAAGCGTCGTGCGCTTTTCATACGGCGTCGACGATACACCATCGGCTCAAAAGCGATCGGTGGCGGCGGCGAGGTCGTGGCGCATCCGTTCGATGTCGCGTTCCCCATCCACACCGACCGATTCCAGCACGTGAGTACGCGCTTTCAGGCAACGGAGATCGGATACGTCGCCATCGACAGCTTCACGTATTAGTATATCCGCGACAAGGGCAGGAGGAGCCTGCCATTTATGACGATCTCGTAGCTCCTCAGCCTTTACCGGGATGACGAACCCCAGGAATGCGCGATACCCACCACGACCAGGTAGATCGTGAACAAGTCCTCATTCTTCGCTTGATCCGGCCGAGGCTGCTCGCGCCTCCGGATCGATCTCTGCCTGCTCAGGAAGTGCATTTGACGCCTCTGGCCTTAAAAGACCTCTGCCCAGTCTACGATTCAGAGCATGCAAAAGTTCCACGCTGCGCTCTTCGCGGCCCTCGGCGTTCTGATCGGAGCGATTACCGGTCTCGCAGTCGCAGCATTCTGGCCAATGACCACGGCGTCTGCCTGCTGCAAGGACCGGCAATTCTTCGCGCCCTCGCTGCAGAGTCGGATAAGCGCATGGGGGCCGTCGATAACGTTCGCCGCGATTTAGTGCGCGGCCACTCGACCCTGACCCGGTGCTTCACGATCGACGAAGGCCGCACCGACATCGAGAATGTCTGCGGCACGATCTCGGGCACGTGAGCGGCGATAAGGCCGCACCCTTACCGCCATGTTTGCCGAACGATCAGCTGATCGCACAACAAAATGATTCTGGAAGAACGCATCGACGAAATGAAACGCGATGGCGAGGACCCCAAAAAGCCCATATCTCGCTTACGTCTGAGTGCCATCTATTGGAGCCTGGGCGACGTTGCCCGGCTCGAGATCCTGCGCTTCGTCCGCGGTGAGCTCACGGACTGCTTGGACCGACACTTGGCCCGTCGTGTCAATTGAAGCGCGTACCAGGTCTTCCGCTTCGGTGCGATCGGCGACGGCAGCGTAATAATGCTGGTCAGGCATGTTCCATACCCGCACGGCTACAAGCCATCCTGTCATGAAGTAATCCCACGCTTGCCGCCGCGAAGCGTACGCTGGTTGACGGCGAAGGGAAACATTCATCGAATCCCGTTTTGGATATAGCTTGCCTCAGCCTCTAAAGGGATAGGAGCTATGCCTTTCACCCGTAGGCTCCTGATATCCCGCTCGCATTTCATTCTGGCATGGCAGTTGGCGCCGCCCACCGCGCCGCTCGCTATCCAGCGTTGCAAGCGCCCAGCGTAGCGGCCGCAAAAAAACGCGAAACCCGGACCAGAGGTCCAGGCTTCAAGCATCGGAGAAGAACAGGCTGCCTCCGCGTTGAGCGGTGCATGATTCCCGCGTTTCGAGCAAACGCTACCGACGGTCATCCCGCTGCTCCGACTGGCGGAGGGGGAGCGAAGCGACGCGGGCAAGAACGCAGGCGAAGCGGCATTAAGTAGCAACGGCACCAAGGGCTGAAGAAGAAAAAGCGCCGGTCCCGTGAGTTTGACCGACGCTTTCGCTGGGTAGGAACTGGGATCCATTCTGCCGAGTGATCCCAACTCCATAACTCAGCACCCTGAGGCTTTTGTTCCTACTCGATGGGATGGGAAGTCACCTGAACTCTCGCACCGCAACCGAAGTAAACAAGCAGGACGGACCCCATTTGCACCGAGGCTTTAGCGAGTACCCTTGCGGCACACGACGGGAACTTAATCATCTGCGCGCTGTTGTCCTCGTAGGCAAGACAGCAAGCCAGTTGATCACCCTAATCGAGAGACTGTTGAAATTCGCCAAGGAACAGGACCGCGAGCAACAGTGTCTGTGCTGTTCATTTCGCTTGCGCTGGCAGCGATCGCGGCGGGATGTCTCTTCGTCTACGCCTATTTCCTGCGCTAGCTCCAACTCTAGTGCAGGCTGAAAGCATCCAAAGCGCGTGGCAACGAACCCATGCACAATGGAGCACTTCGCCCAGAGCGCATCCGCTTAATCGAGATGCAGAGGGTCCTGGAACGACGGAATAGTCACTCGCACCATGGCTTGGCCGCTTGATCGGCCGATCGTGTCTACGAAACAAGCCTACGGGGCGGCCGAGCACTAGGTTGTCTCGGTCTCGATGCTAACGCGAAGAGCGCGGTGACGATAAACGAGGCGAGCACACTGCACAGCGCCATGATGACGTAGGACGCCTGCCAAATCCAGTCGGCGAAGCGGAGGAGGCCCGCATACGCGTCCGGGATTAGGGCGTTGAACGTGAACAGCACAACGGCAAGCCCGACGGTGGCCGGGACGCTCACGAGCGCTATGGCAATCCGCTGAGCCGCGGTCCGTGTCCCCCCGAGAAGCCAGTTGAAAGGAATGCCAACGACGATGGCGGCGATGACGATAGCCGGAATGGAGAGCACGACATGGGTCATGTTGACCCGCTCGCGCAGGTGGTTCACCGCCACCTGTCCCCAGTGACTCCCGGACACCAACGAGTTCAAATGCTCCGACGATGCTACGCCCCGTATCAAAGGCAACCGCAATGATCGGTTCGAGTTGTTGGTCATAAACAACCGATAATACCATGATGCCTAGCATGATGGCGTAGCTCGTTCCGCCAATCCCGATCGACACGATGAGGCGCCGGAGCCATGCGAGAACGGCCATACTAACTCCTCTCGACACTCTGGGTCGAAGGCCTGTGCGTCGGCGCGCGACTGTGCTTAACTAATTTATCATTTTTGCTAACCGAGTCTCTGGACCACTGGCCGGAGCGCAAAAAAAGCCCCGCCGATAAGACGGGGTTCTCCATGAAGTCAGTTGATCTTTTGTTTGCAGATTACGGTGCTCTGCTTCTCGGCTTCCTCGCGGGTCTTGAATGCCAATGGGCCAACCTGCACCCACGTTGTCTCAGTTGCAGGAAGTTTCGTCTCGACTATTTTACACTTCATGGTGGTCTTGTCTTGAACCACATAGTAATCCGTCGCAAACGCTGCAGAGCTACAAAACGCCAGCATTGTAGCAGCAGCCAAAACGATCTTCTTCGACATTGGGACCTCCGTAGTCAGCCTCGGTCCACTACCAACAGTTGCGAAGGTTGTTTGTTCCCAGGCGTGCCCGGTGTGCCTACGATTCGGCTCACCCGGCGCCCGAGGTTTCTGCTCGATTGAGCGAAAATCTCCCGGAAATTGTGTTCATCAAGGTCCGTCATGGAATCGGCGATGGCGTCTGCGGTGGGGAGGCGTTGCTGAAGGCCGGCGCGTCCGCATGATCGCCGCGCGATAATGGTTCACGGCTTGCTGCAATGATGAGGGCAGCGACCCCTAGCGCAGCAAAGTTCAGAATTTTTGTGACTGCGGCACCGGTCATCCCACGAAGGCCGTGGCCCTTTGAAGCCAACGACACCTTGGAAAGGCCATGGCGCGGCAAGAGCTCAATTAAGCGATCCGCAATTGCCCCCGAATCCGCCGATGCCCATCGTCCGCCAGGCAACCGCGCAATCAACGCAGCCAATCTCTGCCTGGCGGTGCCCTTCGGCAGCTCGGATAACTCAGCTGCCTCCTTCCACGGATCGAGGTTCAGTCGCGTCAGCGCTGAAAGAACACTGAGCGGCATTTCATTTCTGTCCGCGCCGATCGGGGCGTACAGAAAGTCATTGAACTCGGATCTAAAGAAAGAAACCGAAATGGCGGGTGTCACCGTGACCACCAATCATATCGACCGACAAGAGAACCTAGGCCCCACTGCCGTGGTTTCTATCCGGACCTAGCGTACGAACGGGGGAGGCTCACTACTGGCAACTCAGAACCAGCGCCCCCGACCGTAGAAACCGCCGCCCCCGATAAGGAGCAGGACAATTATTATGATGAGAAGTGTGGTGGTATCCATGACAGTCTCCAGGCGAAAACCAACTGGCCGTTTTGCGCGGCTCGAGCTTCTACGCCGTGAGCGAAACCTCGACGCGCGGGAATAGTTCCTTCGGTGCAGCTGGGGACGGAGAGAATTTCATTATCGGAGTACCTTGTTTGGCAAACGATGGTGCCCGGCTGTCAGCACGGAGCGCCACGCAGGACAGCTGATGGAATTATCTCAGGGGGTCCCAATCCATGCCGGCCGTCTCCTGCCGGAGCCATGGGCGATCGTCGTACTCGCCAGGCGGATCCCACGGCCTGCCGCGAGCTAGCTGCTCAGCGTAGCCAGGCGTGCCGATGCGCAGCACGTCATAGTCGCCTGCCACGACTTGGCGCCGCGAATTCAGTGCCGCCTTTACGTCGTAAAGCTGCACCGCCATCTCGCCAGCGGAGTCAGCCGCGTGGCTCGACCAATCGTGCTTTGGCGTCTTACGCGGCGTCTTTGCCTTGTCGTCCCACTCGGAATGATAGTGGCGCAGCGCCTCCAGGCCCTTCTTGCACTTCTCGGCATCGAACACTGAAATCCTGAGCATGTTGCGCAGCGCATTGACGCGCTCGGCCGGACCAATCTGAGAGCCAGCACGAATCGGTCGCAGTCCGACGTTCTCAAGAGACTGCTTTCTCGTCATTGCCGTGGTCTCTTCGCGCACGTCAATGTCGTGCGGGCAATAGTGCTCGGCGTAGAGGTAGCGCTTGTCGAGAATGATCCTCGCACTGTCGATCAAGCCTCGGTTGCGGCTCTCGTAGTAGTCGATCCAGCGCACCTCGCGGCCGATGAGCTGAACAAACCAGACCACCGTCAGGTCGTCGATGCCCAAGTCCCAGGATGTATAGACGGGATAGTTCGGATTGTAGGGGACCGAGGCGATGCGGCCCTGCTGGTCGAGCTCGGCCAAGATCTTCCCGTAGTAGGAGCCGAGGATCGCTGCGTCGAAACTGACGTGGTACTCCTGGTTGAATAGGTTTTCGCCGTCCTCCTCGCCGTACAGATCGACCAGCTCGGCCTTGATGTTGGCGAGCTGCTGCGGGCTAAAGATGCCGATGTCATTGACGCCCTGGCGAAGGGCAAACCAGCCTGGCGTTTTCAGCGCACGTTCATAGAACGAGGCGCCGTGGTTGCGGCCACGCGGCGTGGTGATGAACATGGCCCAGCCGCCGTTTTCCTCGAGGATCGGCGACAGGTAGGCCCACGCCGCCTCGTTAGTTAGCTCGGCTCTCGCTTCAGTGACGCGCTTTCGACGGGATGCGCCTTTAGGGAGAGCGAGATACTCGAATAGTCATGCACCCATGCTCGGCGGATAAGGCTCTTGCCGAAGAACGGGTGCGGGATGCAGCACAGCTTATTGGGCAAGGTTCGGTTGCGGCGATCCGGCCGGTGACCGCAGAGGAAGCGGCCAAGCATGGCCTCTTGCCCGATAAAGTCATCTTCGCTCCAAAGGCCATGCGGTAGGGAGGGCGGCGGGTTGCGTTACGACCCAATCTGCGAGCCGCTTCCGCTCAACGATGCCGCGCGCTGTGCCCTTTTCCTCGATCTTGATGGCACGACGAATCGCAGCCAGACGCAAGTGAGCACCATCCCGGTTTTTCCTGTGTGCATCGTCGAAGCCTAGGAGCACAGCGACAGAATTTATTTATCTTCAGCCGCCTCATGGGAGCAGACTATGCACCCACGCCAACGGCTGAAGCTCATAGCTCTGGTAGCGACAGGCCTTGCGATTGCGAGCTGTTCAGCCGATCCCAAGGCGGGCAGCGTCGGCTCACTAAGCCAGCGCATTCGCATCGAGCACCGCACTCACGAGCCCAGCGATGGCAAGAAGGCGCTGGCCTTGGCGCAGGGTGCGCCACAACAGCCTGGGTATTCGCCACATAGTACTGGAAGTACAGGAAGTCCCCAGGGACAAACCCCACTCGGCATGCAGTCGGCACCGGACGGGTCGTCCAAGACGGTTGTCGATCCAAAATCCTCAGGACAGCAAGCTGGCCCCAATCAGACGGCCAAGGACACCGTACCGCCAGCCACAGATAGGTCTGAAGCGACCCGTGCGGGAACACAGGAACCCAGCGCCAAGATCGAAGGTACTGTGGGGGATGAGAAGGCTGCTTTTGAAAACGGCACGCTGACAGCGCCGGGAGCCCCGACCGATGTCGATACGGCACCGGCAAAATTCTCGGCCCGTACGGCGGCGGACGATGCACTGCCTATTGCTGCCTATACGCTAAAGCATCTGTCCGACGACCAGCGTCGCTCTATCTCGGAGGCCGTGCGCAATGAAGGTAGTGCAGGCGCGACGCCGGATGCAGACTTTGCTCGGGTGGGGGCTCAAGTGCCGACAGCGGTTGCCCTCTCCGCGCTGAACCCGCTGCCCGAGAAGGTTACAAGCTCTATTCCTGAGATGAGCACGGTGATGTTCGCCAGGGTTGCTGAGAAGATTGTGCTGATAAATCCGCGCACCCGCGTCGTCATAGGTGTCGTTGAACGTTAGTCTCGTCAGCTTGCCAGCATGCGAGGGGTCGCCCGCATGACCTTGCTCACGGCCATCGTTACCACGCTGTATCTCGCGTGGGAGCGCAGCCGGGAGAAGAGATAGGCGCGACCCTTTCTTTTTGTTCGGCGCGGTGAAGCTGCTGGAGAAGCTCCTCCATCGGCGGGCTCAGCGGCAGCCGCGCGATATCGCAGAGAATGTGGGCGACCGGCACTACCTCGATTATCAGTGTTTTGTGTCGTCAGCAGCGATCAGGTGTTGGAACAGGGACATGGGCGCGAGTGTGGCCTCTCCCGCCCAAGAGAATAGATCGTTGCCGCCCGTTTGCGCGCCAGATGCGAAGTCCTGGTCTTCCTGGCTGTCCAATGCCTTTTTGAGCCGTTGTGCACCGGAGGCCGGGTCGTCGAGGAGAGTGGCGAAGCCGATGGTGATCAAGGCAAGGCCTTCGGTGTCTTGGTCGAGATTGGAGCGCTGGGCTGTAGCGTCGAACATGCCGAGGCAGTACCCCAAAACCCAAACATCCTTGAGAGCATCGCGGGCGTCCGTAGATGCGAGCGACAGCTGTGTTTCAATCGCAACCGCAACGGGGTTAGATAGATCTGTTAGGCGTTTGATATCTGACATTGGAAATCTCCAACCCGCTACGCTTGCGCGAGCTGCTGCGGGAGAGCGCTGGGCGGTACTGATCCCTTCCATCCTCATGCAGCTGTCCGTCGCAAACCATCATGTGCGGCTCAGCTGGCCTTCTGGAAGGGGATCACCTTGGACACCTCATCAATGCCGCATGGATAAGGACGCGACGATTGCCCGCGTGGGACCGGGAGCGGCTCCTGGAACGACCCCGGGTGCGTTATGCTGCCGCCCAATTGAGTCCCGGCGGATGCCCGTTCATGACCACATTCGATCTGCCTGACACCGAGTATGCCAAGGGCGCCGCTTTTGTCGAGATGAAAGACGACGCGTGGAAGAAAGTGGACGAGATCAAGAAGGAGCTGGGCGACAAGTGGGACGAGGTCACCGGCAAGAAGAAGAGCTCGTAATGCCAGCTAAAACCGGAACGCAGAGCCTCGTCACGGCGTGGTGGCGTGCACGGCGAATGCCAATGCTCAAGCCTTGGCCTCTAGCAGCAGCCGTTGGGGCACTATTGCTTCCAAACCCTGCGGGCGCGATTGAGAACTGCAAAGCCACCACAACGTGTGCCAGCGCCTTGCAAACTTGTGTCGCCTATCGCACCAAGAACAAGCTTTCGGCGTCGGATCTTAATTGCGAGGAGGCCAAGACGGCGTGCGATTCAACGGGCGTGTGGCGCAGCAAGTACGTTCGCAACAATCCGGCGGTCACTGAGTGCAAAGTCGTAAAGCGCTGACATCCAGGATCGGCAAACGGAACTATCCGTGGCAGCGGCGACCGCGCCAGAGGATCCGTTGCCGTTCTAGGACACAATCATCACTCGTGGTGGTTTGCGCAGACCGCACAGCCGTATGTACCGGCCGACTTGAACCCCGCGCGCGTGAACGCTTGAGCACAAACGCTTGATCTGAAAACGCACGGCCTTTATCGAAAATTAGAAGTTTCATACGGACTAACCTTAACCCGCCTCTGCCATGCTTTCCCGACAAGCCTGAAATGGGCGAGTTGGGGCGTCATGACACGTAACGTTGTTTGCACCGCACTGGTGTGCACGATAGCGATCTGCGCCTTGGCAGGGCCGGCCAGGAAGCATGGCCTTGGCGGCATTCGCTACTATCCATATCCAAAGCTGGCCGCCATTTGCTTGGTGCGGACGTAATCAGGATCGAGCACCCAGCCCCGTAAGAGGCGATTGGTGCAAATCATCGGCGCATCAAGGATTCAGCCTGGGTAGGCAGTCAGATCGGGGCACGGTGCTTCTGCAGGAGCCGCGCCTGCCACCAAAAGAACACGGCTGTAACAGGCATGACGATGAATATCTTAAAGAGAATCCAGATGTCGATCCCTGTGAATACCCGGTTGAGTGCGATGATGTGCGCGTGGGCAAAGCCGAGACGTACCGCTTCATTAGCGGCGGCAGTAGCAAGAAAGAATAGCGCGGCGTTGCGAGTGAGCTTGTACCAACCTAGCTCCGTATAATGGAATGTTTTGCGGAACACGAAGCGGAAAAAGTTCTTCCCGGACCGCAGACCCATCCAAAGAAGAAGAGCGACCAGTGCGTTGAAGAGGGTCACCTTGATCTGTATCCACATCGGGTCGCCGGTAATGAGTGTCAGCGTCCCGAACGTGAGGCTGACCGCCCCGGCGATGAACGGCATGATTGGTGGGCGGCCGAGCACCCACAACGTAACGAGGAGGGAGAGCATCGTGCAGATGATCAAGGCCCACGTCCCGGCGGCGATGCCATACACGCCGTTTACGATGAACATCGCAAACAACGGGCCGATCTCCCCGAGGATATTTACGGACTGTTCGGCATTGAACGGATAATGCCGACGACGCCAGTCCAATGTCTCAACTGCCACACTTTCTCCTTCATAGGCCCGACCTACTTTTCCACCTTATCCAGCAGCCGCCGCCGGAGGTCGGCGGCGTCTGCTAAACGCTTGCGCCTCGGTGAAGTTCAGCAACGTACGCGGCCTCAGCAATGTTGGCGTAGGTTTCGATGACGGCGGCCGGCGTCGGCGAGAACGCCACACCGCACCGCTCGAACTGCCGGGCCGTGAGCCGAGGTCGTTAGGGCCTCTACTTCTTTGCGGTGCGCGCATCCACGCATTTGCCATCCTTGCGGTACATGAACGCACCGCAGGGCTTGTACGACGCAACCTTCTTCTTTGATTTCTTGCCGGCTGTGTAGGTGACGCGGCTTTCCACGCCGGTTTGGCCAATTGCAATAACCGATGTGACGGCTTGTGACAGTGGAAGCGCCAGCAACGCGGTCGCTGCCAACGCCAGAACTTTCGTCATACACATGTGCCTGTTCCTCTCCTTCGGTTGTGGCTCTCTTACGGAGCCCGACCTGATATTTCCAAGCGTTCCCTGTTTCGTCGAGTTGGGACTGCAATTATGGGAAACTTGGCCGGCCGGCTTGCCGCCTTGAGCGCAGCGAGCACAAGGCGAGCATCGACACGCCGCCCAATGGCATAGCCGACCACGCGCCGCGACCAACCATACGCGAGGCGAACCGCGACCGTGGTGAGATGCTTCAACGCTAGCAGATGTCCGCCGGGTCCGTTCTTCCGCTGGACGGAGGGCGGGGTAGCGCCTTACACGCAGTGACATTGCCCGAGAAAGAGCGTACTTTCCGACCATACGCAACACCATGACCGTCCCAGCTACGCGTCCATGGCTTCTGCCGGTCGATCATCACGCTTGTTGCGCGCTGAGGATTGATCGAGGGCTCAGGACCCTGCGGCCTACATCAAAGAGACCGCCGCTGGCATTTGCGCTTAGCCGCGCATAGGTGTCGCCACATGGAGTTCCCCGCACTGCGCGGGCGCTCGATCCTGGTGTTGGAAAAATTGCCTATTGCCCAACCGTAGCTAGGCAGCACGAATGCTTTTAACCTAATGGGTTGGTAATGGCATCGGCCAAACAGGTGATCGGCTCGCTCTTCCTCAAGGAGTTCGTCTCGGCGTTCTTCCTCTCGATGCGCTACTTCTTCGCCCCAAAGAAGACGCTAAACTACCCCTTCGAGAAGGGTCCGCTCTCGCCCCGCTTCCGTGGCGAACATGCATTGCGCCGCTATCCCAACGGTGAGGAGCGCTGCATCGCCTGCAAGCTGTGCGAGGCGATTTGCCCGGCGCTAGCGATCACCATCGAAGCGGGACCCCGGCGCAACGACGGCACGCGGCGCGCGACCCGCTACGACATCGATATGGTGAAGTGCATCTATTGCGGCCTTTGCCAGGAGGCCTGCCCGGTCGACGCTATCGTAGAGGGTCCGAATTTCGAGTACGCGACCGAGACGCGTGAGGAGCTCTATTACGACAAGGAGCGTTTGCTCGCGAATGGCGACCGGTGGGAGCGCGAGATCTCGAAAGCGCTCGAGCTCGATGCGCCCTACAGGTAGCCCAACGAACTGCCCAAGCTCGGGGCACTGATCCTTGGGAATCTGACCACTGTTTATGAGTTCACGCCCTAGTCAAGAAGCCGACAGGCTCAGGAGCGCTGCCGTGGCAATCGGCTTACTTTTCGCCCATTCGCACAAGTCTGGCTTTGGCGTCCTCTGCGCCCAATTCAGCTGCTCGCGCATACCACCCCTTGGCCTCAGCCAAATCAGCGTTCAGGCCTTGTGCATTGAGACGTTCAAGTTCGTATGGGTCGTAGGTTTCGGCGAGCTTGAAGGCAGCGCTGGCGAGCCCCATGTGAGCGGCGCGCAAAAAGTATTGGCGCGCTACTACGATGTTACCCTCGGCGCGGTAGCGCTCACCGAAGATGAACAGCCTCTCGGACTGGAGTCGCTCCGCAGTGGATGGCGCCTGAGTGGGGCCGACCAGCGTTGATTTGGGATCATGTCGTTGCCCGGGCAGAGGAGCGACGGGCCCGCCAGTAGGGGCTGAGATTGATTGGGCCTGAGTTTCGGTGTCCCTTGTCTGCTTTGCCTTGGCTGCTTCGGCTTTTCTCGCCTCCTCCGCCCTGGCTTCGGCGAGCTTTCTCGCCTCCTCGGCCTTCTTTGCTGCCTCGGCCTTGGCGACCTCGGCAAGCTTCCTCGCCTCCTCGGCTTTCCTCGCTTGCTCTACCATTTGAGCGGCGGCCAACTTTTCAGCTGTTTCGGCTTTCCTTGCCTCCTCCGCCCTCGCTTCGGCGTGCTTTCTCGCCTCCTCAGCCTTCTTTTCTGCCTCGGCCTTGGCGGCTTCCGCCACTTTCCTGGCCTCCTCGGCTTTCCTCGCTTGCTCTACCCTCTGAGCGGCGGCCAACTTTTCAGCTGCCTCGGCTTTCCTTGCCTCCTCCGCCCTGGCTTCGGCGAGCTTTCTCGCCTCCTCGGCTTTTCTTGCCTCTTCAGCTTTCCTTGCTTCCTCGGCCTTGGCGGCTTCGGCAAGCTTTCTCGCCTCCTCGGCTTTTCTTGCCTCTTCAGCTTTCCTTGCTTCCTCGGCCTTGGCGGCTTCGGCAAGCTTCCTCGCCTCCTCGGCTTTCCTTGCCTCTTCAGCTTTCCTTGCTTCCTCGGCCTTGGCGACTTCGGCAAGCTTTCTCGCCTCCTCGGCTTTCCTTGCCTCTTCAGCCCTTGCTTCCTCGGCCTTGGCGGCTTCGGCAAGCTTCCTCGCCTCCTCGGCTTTCCTTGCTTGCTCGGCTTCAGCGGCCTTGCGCGCTTCTTCTCGGATTTCAGCAGCTTTTCTTGCGTCCTCAGCACGCGCGAGTGCGCTAGCAAGCCGCTCAGCTGCTTCACCTCTCCTTGCCTCCGCAGCCGCCGCGAGACGGCCTAGCGGATCCGGAGAGCTCTTTTCGGCTTGTTCTTCTGCACCACGGGCCGGCAGCGTCTCCATTACAGCGGGACGCTCGACGATCAGCTCGGAGCTAGCCTTTGCAAGAATCACATTTCGGGTGGTCACGAGTGTGAACTCAACTTCAGACGTGCCCACAGCGTCGGCCAAGAGTGTCATCTTGAGATCGGACAGCTCCAGCACCGGCACTTTCCAGGTGTCGCTGCCAATGGGCTCACCCGCCGAAAGCTTGACGGATGGCGGCAGGCCCCGGATCACGATGGAGTAATTGGGTACTACACCGCGCGGTGCCACGAGACGAATGTCAACATTGATCTCTCCGGGGGCTTCGACCGTCAGGGACCGCGGGACAACGATCTGTGTACTTGGCCCAGCCTCTTGTGCAGCGAGGCCTGCCGGACAGGCGATCATAGCCAAGAACAAATAGAACAACGTGCGTGGCGACGGTCGTCGTCTAGTAAATTCAGTCCATATGCATGCCTGCTCGACCATTGAAGAGCTACCTATTCGGTACCCCAGCGTTTACGGGTCGCGATTTCCCCGACGTCCTGCGAGAAGACGTTTGAACTCCCTTGCCGGCTCGAGGAGCGAGCTCGACAGCTTTTCCCTCAGGCTTTGTGGCTGCGTCCAATTTGGTTTGCATCGCTGCAAAGCGCTGCCAACCCGGCACGGTCGCGCCAAGATTTAGCTCACGCCACTTTGCATGGTATCCGGTTTCTTTTTGCAGCTTGGGCAAGCGCTCGAACAGGTAGTTGATGAAGCGCTCGATGCGCTGGTGGCGCTCACTGTGCTTTGGCCATGCATAAATGGCCAGCACGGCCGGAACGGAAATCGTTTGGATCGACTGGCCGTCCGCAATGAGATCGGGATAGTCAGCCGCCTCAAGCTGCGCTGGCAAGTAATACTCTTCCAGCTTCTCGGTGAGTGGAACGGGTAGGAACCTAAAGCCTTCCGGCCACTTACGGCGCACGAACGGATCAAGCGGCTTGGCCGAGACAAAGACGACGGCGGCGAACTTGTCGCTCTTGGCCATTTCGGCCATGGCAACAGGATGTGGTACGAACTGCGCAGCGACCTTGATACCCAGTCGCTCGAAGATAATCGGCCCTGAGTAGGCCGCAGCAGTCCCGTGTGTGTTGAAATTGACAGGCTTGCCGACCAGATCTTCCAAACTCTTTATCTCGGGGCGGACAAAAACGTGCACCTCCGAAGGAAACAAGTGGGTGAGATAGTGGATGCGTTTGCCGATGCTGGCGATCTTGGAATTTTTCTTGAAGTGTTCGAGCACATCTCCATTGACGATCGCCGCATCGACGCCGCGGAGATAGAGCAGGTCATACACGTTTTCAAACGGTCCGCGCGTTACGATCGGTAGAACGCGCATTTTTGTGCCATCGTCAACGACGCGCGCGAGCTCGGTAGCAAAACGAAGTGGTGCCCCCTCAGGCAGACCCGCGGCAAGGCCGATCGTGGCGCTATTGATCTCGCGCATCAGTTGCGCCTCATAGCGGCCGAGCGGTGCCGCCGGCTGCGCCACGACACCGGCGGCTAGCACGAAAGAGCCGTGCAGCAAGCCGCACAACCAGATGAGAGCAGGCCGCATCGATCGAACCTTTTTTGTATGATGTACAAAATCCTGGGAAGCTGGCATTTGCAGGGACCGCTGTCCCTCCCGTATCTGCGGTGGCGCATTTCCGGCCCCGGCGAGAGGGTCGCCTTTATTGGAGGAGAGAGTTCAAGGCCGGAGGTAAGCGTAGCCCTTGCCCTGGAGCTCCATCAGCCTGACGACACCCGACGGCACCACTTTGGCTTCGCTGATGAGCGAGATCGGTTTGTTTTCTTGCTTGCTCTGGTTCGTCTGCGTGTTGCCACAGGCAATGAACATGATGTTAGGCGCCTCGAGCGCCATGGCCGATATGCGTTGCTTCACCGGGCTCGTGTCATCGCGCAGCATGTGCAGCCCGGGGCCGAACGTGACCATCTCGATCGCGACATCCTCTCCCTTGGCCTTGTAGTAGTCGACGACGTTCTTGGCATTGTTGAGCGCGAGGTTCATGAGTTGCGGGTTGTTCTCGTCGACCTGGATGGCCAGCTTGTGAACTCGCTTTTCCGGCACCGTCTTTTTGGAGCCGCGCGCTGCGTGCGATTCGAGCTTGCGCCTGTTCGCAGGCGGAGGCCGTTTAACGGCCTGCACGTCAACCTGATGTGACTTGGGACCAGGCATCCATTCTTGGGCAACAACCGGCGACGCGAGAATACCTGCGATCAGGGTCGCAACCGGGACGCGCACTGACTTCAACATGAGCATCTCTATGCTTCACGCATTGCAGAAGATGGTATGCGGGCTGATCAATTGACGTTAGCGCGTCGATATGCCAAGCGGGGAATTATTGAGCTACTCAAATAGGAGTATCGCCCAGTCAGTCATGGGGCCTGAAGCTGATAGATGAGACGGACGCCTGGGGCGTCTGCAGAGACACCGACGAAACCCACCTCTCTCCCCACCACGGGCCCAGCTGAGCGAGCCTGAACGTCCCGGTCGAAGGAGGCCCCGGCGCTGAAGGAGGGGAATATCCAGGCCCATACACTGTTCAGTCGTCCTGCGCGAATACCGCTGTCGTCGTCCAGATCCTGGCCCGCCCGCGCGATGCTTGGAATGTCGGCGCACGCACGTCTGGGATACGACCCAGGCGCGCATTATCGACACAGATGATTTCGACGGACGCGTGCCGCTTCCGGCGCGAACGGCATAGGCGCCCACTCTCCCTGCGGCGCAACTCGACAACTTGAATTGAGGCACCTCGTGGCCGCGAGTGCCTCTCGCGTGCGTCGCGCGCATTGCACCGGTCCGTGCCAATAGCCGACGACCTTCCCTTCTGAACGGATCGTTCTAGCCAACCTGGAGAGTGCGCTCCAACTCGACTCAGCCTGCCTTTCGCAGGCCGTCGAGAAGATGCCCCTCGTGAGCCGGATCGGCATATGGGCAGGTAAGTTCCCAATGGCGTACTACATTGATCGGCTTCATCTGGTCCATTTCGGCGAGTACGGAACGCGCCTCCGCCGCTCTACCGAGCTGAGCCAGGGTAGCGGCCAGGGTCCGCAGCACCACGTAGATTCGTCGCCTCTGCAGAGCGCGCTCGGAGTAGTGAAGCGCCTCCTTGTAGTCGCCGAGGTGGTAGTGTGCCAGCGCAATCAGACTGACGTAAAACGATGCGAATGGGTCACGCGGAGTGAGACGCAAACAGCGCAACATTGGATCAATCGTCTCGGCGAACTGACCCATGAAGATCCGGGTTTCGCCGAGGGCAAAATAGCCAAGCGCGAAATTCGGATTGAGATCAATCGCTCGCAGAGCCGCGCCTAGCGCCCGCTCGTGTCGCCGGGTCATCACGCTCAGGATCGCAAGCGCGTAGTTAGCCGCAGGGTCGCGATCGTCGAGGGCCAACGCGCGCTCCACGGCGGCTTGACTGACCTGAAGGTCGCCGTCGATGTCGTCGCTGTAGCCGGCCCAGCAACGGACCGACAAGACGCGTGAGAGCATGATATGAGCGCGGGCCAGCTTAGGATCGCGCGCGATCGAGCGGCGTAACCAGGTCTCGGCATGCCGATTGTCTTGAGGTCCAAGTTGATTGGAATGCCACATGCCCCGCATGCAGCAATCGAAGGCGCCGAGATTGGTCGGGCTTTGGCGGGCCGCACGCCGGCCTTCACCAACTAGGATCTCGGGCTCGATCGCGGCGACCACACTCTCCGTGATCCCATCCTGCAGAGCAAAAATGGCCGCATAGTCGTGGTCGAATTTCTCAGCCCATAGATGGCCGCACCGCCGGTTTCGGCATCGATCAGCTGCGCGGCAACGCGGATACGATCGCCGAACCGCCGTACGCTGCCCTCCAACACGTAGCGCACGCCGAGCTCGCGCCCGACCTGGCGGACATCCGTCGCTTCGCCCTTGTACCGGAAACTGGAGTTGCGGGCGATGACGAACAGTCCGGCAAACCTGGAGAGCTCGGTGGTGATATCTTCAACGATTCCGTCGGTGAAGTAATCCTGGCTCGGATCGCCGCTTAGATTGGTGAAGGGCAGAACGGCGATTGACGGCCGATCGGGCAATGGCGGAGCTGACGACGGAAACTCGACCGCCGCGCTGGTCTCGGGCTCGACGACCTGGACAGAAGGGATGTCGCTCGACGAAATCGACACGTCGAGCAGATAGCCGCGACGGGACACCGTCTTGATCAGACGGTGTTCGTGGTCGCCGAGCTTCTGGCGCAGTTCGCCGATGCACTGCACGAGCGAGTCATCGGACACAACAACGTTGGGCCATACCGCCTCGTAAAGCTGTTGCTTGGGCACAAGGCGGCCGGCGTTCTCTGCGAGGTGACACAGCACCTTGAACGCCTTGGGCCGCAGGTCAACGTCCTGTTCGCCCGCCCTCAGATACCCGCGCGTCAAATCGAGCGTGAACGGGTCGAACCGCAAAACCCTGTGCGCGCTTTGTTCGATGGAGCGCCCTCCCGGCCACGGACGTCGGTAACGTCGAAAGGCCGGCGCGAACAGGTGATGCATTGGGGCTTTTGCAGGTGGTCGGCAACCTCAATTCTGCCGTGCACAAATCCCTCAAGGAGCGTCCTCGAGAAACTCTGGCTGTGACGGCCGTTGTCGGCTTCGTGCTCGGAGCCCTTTGGAGGTCCCGAGGTCGTGTTGTGAGAAACGACATCTGAGCCAAGAAGATCGCAATGACACAGCAGAGGGGCGCACGTGCGTACTGCCGCTGAGCAACTGAGCGCACGCTATGATGACGCCGATAAGCCAGCCGCGAAACGCTGGCTCGATGTCACCTGGCGCGTGTACGAGAGCATCCAGAAGGACCGTGTGATGCTGATTGCGGCGGGCGTCACCTACTACGCCCTGCTGGCCCTGTTCCCGGCCACGGCGGCTCTGGTGTCGCTCTACGGCTTGTTCGCCGATACCTCGACCATCACCGATCATCTGGCTCTGCTTTCCGGCTTTCTGCCGGAGGGCGCTTTGCAGGTCATTGGCGACCAGGTGAATCGGATTGCCGCGCAGGGGCAAGGCACGCTTGGAGCGGCTTTCCTCGTCACCTTGGCTTTGTCGGTGTGGAGCGCCAACGCTGGCACCAAGGCAATCTTTGATGCCCTCAACATCATTTACAAACAGGAGGAAAAACGCAGCTTCATCGCTCTAACGCTGCAGGCATTCGCTTTCACTGTCGGCGGCATGGTGCTGGTCCTCCTGGCTTTGGCCGCCATTGTCGCCGTCCCGGTCGCGCTCAAGCTCCTGGGCATTACCGACCAGTCGGGCGCAGCTCTGCTGACATTGCTGCGATGGCCCTTTCTGTATCTGGTCATCTTGGGTGGACTGGCCAGTCTTTACAGGTACGGCCCTAACCGGAGCGCACCGCGATGGAGGTGGGTGACCTGGGGCAGCGCGTTAGCCAGCGGGGTGTGGCTCGTGGGCTCGTGGGTCCTGTCCTGGTACGTGGCCAATTTCGGCAGCTACAATGCCACCTATGGCTCGCTGGGTACCGTCATTGGCTTCATGATCTGGATGTGGCTGTCCACAATCGTCGTACTGGTTGGTGGCGAGATCAACGCCGAGCTGGAGCACGCCGACGACAGGACCGACGGCGGCCATGGCAAGTCATCGGGTGGGGCCCCGTGCGGCGCCAGAGTGGACGACGAAATCGGTGCGGCACGAACATGAGGTGAACCAATTGGGGCCTACTGCGTTCTCACTTCGTCTTAGCCCCACGAGGAGAACGCCATGGCCCAGAGTTCACACACACGAGGATCGGATCCCGTCTCTGATCTGAAGGACAAGGCTTCGGATCAGTTCCAGAAGGTGACGGACCAGGCCGAAGACTTGGCGAACCGCGTCACCGAGCATGGCCGCGAAGTCACCGAGCGCGTGGGCGAGGTCGCCGGCAACTTCAAGGGTGCGGTTGACCGCTCGGTCAAGCACCAGCCGATGGCGACCCTGGCGGTAGCTGCAGCCCTGGGCTTCGTGCTCGGCGCCCTCTGGAAATCGTAACGGGCCATGCTTGCCGGCCTGATCAACAGCGCCAAGTCCGCGGTCAGCACACTTCTCCTGCAGTACGTAGCGCGCGCGTCAGTCGCCATCCCCTTTGTGGTTGCCGCCGGCTTCGCACTAGCGGCCTGCACGATGATGCTGGTCGAGCGTTTTGGCCACATCACAGCCTATTGGCTGGTGGCCGGCGCCTTGGCCGTGGTGGGCGTCGTTGCCGCCGCCGTCGTGTCGGTCAAGGAGGAAATAGAGGAAGAGGCCGAGCAAGCGGCCGAGGCGAGCGACACTGGCGAGGTCGTAAGCGATGCGGCGGCGCAAGCCATGGTGCAAGCACCGATTGCCGCCTTGGGTGCGCTCTTCAGCATTCCAGGAGGGACCGCCGCAGCATTGGGCGGTGCGCGACTGTTGGCGCGCAATTGGCCGTTGGCAATTCTCGTTGGCCTGATCGGCTTGCTGTATTGGCCAAACCAGCCTGAACGCTCTGAACGTGCAGACATCGGCGAAAGTGAGCCTGTACCGCCGCAGCCCAATGGCAGCGCCAATGTGCGTGAGCCGCGCCCAGACTATGACCGGCTTCGTCGCCGTGCGTCATCGACGTGAGGCACCTAGGGCCTTCTCAGCAACGTTATTCGCACCGCCGTCATCTCTGCTCTGGGAGCAAAGCTGGCACACGGGCGCGCACCATTGTGGTGGCGCTACTGAGCGTGCTGATATCGCGGGCGCTGGCCAATCGGCCGCGCATCAAAAAAAGAGACCGCAATGGAATATCGGTTCACCCACGGTTTCTCATATTCGGCGCCGACCCAGGCTCCAATGCTCGCCACACTCACACGATTGTGTCTGCTCGATTTCGAACTCGTCGCACGTGGCACCGTTATGTCGATAGCCGCAACGCGGACAGTAGCAACGTCACAGAGAGGCCATTCCAATGAAGACCGTTACAGCAGTCGTTTTCGCCATGCTGATAACTGCAGGCGCCGCCTTTGCCGAAGGCGAGGCAATCCCCGGAGGGCAGAGCACCGGGCGAGAGATCGGCGCGATGCCGACACCGGAGCAATGCAACCAAGGCTGGGACCCGAGCATGCGCGTGACAGAGGCTGAGTTCAATCTGGCTTGCGAAAACCTGTAGGGTTGTGCGTGCTTGCACTAGGAAGGCGTCGCTTGCGGCGCCTTTCTTTTGGCAACCCGTCCTTCAACCTGTGATCAGAGTTTAGCTGCCAGGCTCTACGTAGGCGCGCCTTGGAGTTGTTCGAGCGTTAAGCCAGTAACGACCGATACCAATGATCACAACGATCATGAAGTTTGCCAGCCCCGTCGTGATGATTGCCATGACCGGTCACTCCTGCCGAGTTGAGAGCGCTATCGGTTGCAACGGGCAATCAAGCCGGCGCTTTAATTCACGACGCGCATGAGGATCAAACCGTCGTCATACACGCGCACGTCGATCCGGCCAGCCTCAAGATCGCGCTCCAGGGCCCGAAACTCTTCGTGCGTGTAATGCTTGGCGGCGACCTTCAAAGCAACATTATGCAGGGCGTGGCGCTCGTCAGGGACGCACTTTTGCGCCTGATGGACCGGAAAACCGAAAGACTGATTGCCCATGACCACTCTTTTCACAATCCAACTGGCCTCGAAAGCCGATGCCTTTCGGGACGAAGCGACCCCGGTTTCGAGAACCATCGCTGCACGTAACGGAATGCTGGGCCGTGGGTTCCACGAACGCTTTCGATGATGTGCGCCATCAGAGCACACCAGATCACGGCAGAATGTCTGCTAGCGTTTGTTCCCACTTCTCTCCAGTCTTGACGTATCGATCTCGGTGCGAAAGCGTATCGAGTTTCTACGATGGGATCGTGGACGCCTTCGTGTGAAACCCGGGTGCCTCCAAGTTTGTTATCGCCCCAGAAGATGCTGGAGGCTCAAATGCGGTGTATCATTGCTTTGTTGGTAGGATCGCTTGTCTCTATGCCAGCATATTCCGCTGACCGGGATGGCGCACGCATCAGGAAGCGCGAAGCTGCCTTGCAGATGATCGAGCGCCATCACGTCACCGAACGCTATCGGTACTATGTGCCGGTATCGGCATTCTCGCAGCCTCGAAGCGATGAGCCGCGCCCGCACTCCACGTGGCGGCCTCAGAACGGCGCTCCCATACCTGCTCCGATGTGGTGACGCAGCGCTGTGACTAGGCTCTATCGACGCACCGGGGCCGAATCCGATGTGCGCTCCTGCTCGATCAGGGCGCAACCTCGAGCTGTAGCCATCCAACCTGATGGACTGTCGCTGATATAGCCAGCCTCGACCAACGCCTCCACCACGGGCTGCAGGCTTCTCACGACATGGCGGCTGGGCCGCAATGCCACTGATTTTAGCAATGCCATCTCAACGTCCGACATAGAAGTCCCCCGCGAACTTCCCTCTGATGCGCCGCCATCTAGAGCAAGCGGCTATGGGGAGCCATTCACAACGTGTGAACGAATGTTGCGCGGACCGACGCGCGAACGTGAGCTTTCAAAACATGGCCGCAGGACTGAACCAACCGGGCGGCAGCGACAACGACTCGTGGGGCGCTTAACTTGTCCGACGAGCGAAAGGAAACCATGAAACCCAGGTTCTTTGACGCCCTGTCCTGCAGAAGCCTAATCGTCTGCCTGACCTTCGGGGACCTAGACGGCGCATCGTTTCAACGGCCGCTGTTCTTCTTTGTGCCTCATTGTTGCATGTTGTTATTACATGTCCGACACAACTCCACCGGGTTGGCTCGTAGTCGTGAGAGTGTGGGGAACATCTGACGAGCATTATTTCGCGATGATCGCTGACAAGAGCGAAGCCGAGGGCCAGGTGCGGGATGCAGCGCAGGTTACGGGTCAGGGCTCGGTCGAAGCTGTCCGACCGTTGACCGCGGATGAAGTGGTCAAGTACGGCCTCCTGCCGCACAAGATCATCTTCGCTCCGAAAGGTATGCACTAAGAGACTCGCGTTGGCCGCCGTTGGAGCACGGCCATACGGGTCTCGTCCGCTCAGCCAGCCAGGATTGTGCGAATATCCCCTCTGCCCGTGGGCGCCTAAGATGGATAAAGGTTCGGCTCGGTGATCAAGCCTTGGTTTTGTGCAGGTATGCGCCAAGGGTAAGCCTGCGGACCGCGTTGTTGCGAGCCACGGAGCTACCTGCGGTGCCAATGAACGACTTTACGAACTGTGCCATTTTCCTCGATCTCGACGGCACGCTGATCGACATCGCCTCGGCCCCAGACCTCGTACAGATACCGCAAGACCTGGTGCCTCTCCTGGCCAAGGTCTCCGCCGGCCTCAAAGGCGCACTGGCGGTTGTGACGGGTCGCCCCATTGTGGAGATCAATCGGTTTCTCAATCCGCTGCGGCTTGCCGCGGCCGGGGTGCACGGGGCGGAGTTGCGACCTGCAGCAGACGGCGAGGTGTTGTTGACGGTTGGCCCTATCGATCCGATCATAGCCGCGGCTGTCCATCGCTTGAACGACTTGGCACCAGGCATCATCATAGAATCGAAGATCTATTCCATCGCCGTGCATTACCGCTTGGCGCCAGAGGCAGAGCCGCAGATCGAGGCCGCGCTGCAATCCATCCTGGCCGACAGCCCAGACCACTTCATTCTGTGCCCGGGGCGCTGTGTCATCGAGGTGGTGCCCAAGCACGTGTCCAAAGGCGCTGCGCTAGAGGCCCTGCTGGCCATGCCCGCTTTCAAGGGCCGCCGACCGATCATGATCGGCGATGACGTGCCTGATGAATCGGCTCTGGCGGCCGCGGTTCGCCACGGTGGCCTTGGTCTGCGGGTTGCCGGGGAACATTTTCCTGCTGCCCAGGCGGATTTCGCCAGCTCGACCGAGGTGCGGGCATGGCTGGCAGCTATGGCCGCTGATCTTATGAGTGACCGGCATCGATGACGGAAGGGCCAAAGGCCTAGGGCGCAGGCTGCATCAAATAGTCGCACCCCGGCGACCCCTTTTTTCACTAGCAAAGTGTGAGCGGGCGACGCGCTTCGAATCCCTGGAGCAAACCTGTTTTTCAAATGGTGCGCTGCGGATCCTGTCGACTCCTGTCCGGCCTCCCGGCCTCTGCCCGCTCGTTCCAATTGTGAAAGGTCTTAGCCGATGTCATTCGATTTCAAGTATGAGCACTTTCTCCAGCGGTAAGACGTCACCGAGCGTGGCGTCGATAGCCGAGCGAGGAATGCAGCTTGACGGCATTGTGGTGCCGCCACTGACTCGCCTATCACGGTGAGCATGCAGAAGCGTCTCCTTTCTAAACGCTGACATGCCCAAAGTGCTCGTGAGCGTCAGCCTGTCTCGCCCATTGTATGTCTTGGCGGTGACCAGCACCGCTCTTCGATGTTGTGCTTGTGCTAACGTGACCCACTGCCTTGCCTTGGCGCCACGTGTTCCCCTGCTCCTGTGTGTCTGTAGTAATCGAACGGCAGGTGGTTGAAAGCTTCAGTCTGCATCTCTTGGGCGCCTACTTTCATCGAAGATCAACGCGGCGTGCAGGTCGCCAGCGGTTCGCAGGACCTGCAGTGAAACGGCATGATCGTCCTGGCGCATGGCGATATCGACGCTGGCCCCGCCTAAGGTGAGGTTGCGAATGGTCACCTTGCTGGCGAACGTCGGTAATCGCGGATTGACGAGCAGTATCCTGCGCCCCTCGGGATCAAACTCCAGGCCGAGCATGGCCTGCAGGAGTAAGAATGGGGCGCCGGCGGCCCAGGCCTGCGGAGAGCATGCGGCGGGGTAGATGGTGGGCCCGCGACCGCGACGGCGGCGGAAGCCGCAGTAGAGCTCAGGGATGCGCCGGTGATCCATGTAAGTGGTGGCCCGGACAAGACCATCGAAGATGAGATTAACCC
The DNA here is from genome assembly GCA_963806735.1 of uncultured Alphaproteobacteria bacterium. GTDB lineage: Bacteria > Pseudomonadota > Alphaproteobacteria > Rhizobiales > Hyphomicrobiaceae > CADEFX01. The sequence goes on from CAWEBE010000031.1 coordinate 59,455, forward strand.
CGTTCTTGCTGCCGTATTTGGCGAGGCCGTAAGCGATGAGCGCATTGTCGTGCGGCCAAATAGAGCCGTTGTGATAGGACATCGGGTTATAGCGCGCCTCGCCGGCTGCGACCGTGCGAATCCCCCACCCCGAATTGAATGGGGCTTGCAGGAGACCGTGTGCAACACGGCGCGCGCGATCGTTTCGAGCGATCCCCGAAGCGAGCACTTGCCCGGCGTTGCTGGTGCGGACCTTGCAGGGCCGCTTGGCGCCGTCGAGCGCCATCGCATAGGTGCCGATGTCCTCGCACCAAAACGTTTCCTCGAAGCGCACCCGCAGCGCTTCGGCTGCTCGCCGGAGTGCCGTGGCGCGATCCGCTAGGCCCAATTTGTTCGCACAAGCTGCGGCCAGACGTTTGGCCATGTACACATATCCCTGCACCTCGGCGAGTGCGATCGGGCCTTCCGCCAATCTGCCGTCCGCATGGAATACGGCATCGTGCGAATCTTTCCAGCCCTGGTTGGCAAGGCCCGTCTCGGCCGCTCGCGCATATTCGACGAACCCGTCGCCATCGATGTCACCCCAGCGATCAATCCAGGCGAGCGCCCGTTCAATCGCCGGCCATATCTCGCGCACCAGCGCATAGTCGCCGGTGCGTTGCGCATAGAGGCCAGCGAGCACCACAAACAAAGGAGTTGCGTCAATGCTCCCGTAATAGAGGCTGAAGGGCACTTCGCCGAGCGCTGCCATCTCGCCCCCGCGCATCTCGTGCAGGATCTTGCCCGGAGTGGCGTCAGTGCGGGCATCTTCGGCCGTGGCCTGAAGGCGGGCGAGGCGGTGCAGTACGCCCTTGGCAATGGCGGGATCGGCCCACAGCATTTGCATCGCACTGATAATGCCGTCGCGGCCGAACGTCGTGGAATACCAGGGGATGCCGGCGTAGGGATAAGGTCCATCCGCGGTGGAGGTGACGAGCATGTGCAGATCGGCCATCGAGCGGCACAGGATCTCGTTGAGGACATCGTTGGATGTCTCCACAGCCGCTGCTGCGCGCGTCACGGATCGGCGCTGCCGATGCAGGTCGGCGAGGCCTTTGAAGAAGGATGCCGTCGATCCGAACTGCCATCCGCCACTGGAGACGGTGACAAAGATAGTCCGCCTCTCCCCTTGGGCAAGCCGCACCGAATAGGTGGCAACGCGCTCCGTCAGCGATGAAGGGGGCGGCTCGAAGGTCAGCGTGGTCTCGCGTATAGCCCGATCCAAGCCGCGGTAGGAAAGAACGACGCGGCTGGCACCCGGTACCAGGTACCAGGCTTGGCCACGGCGCTTACGGCGAACGCCGCGCACTTCGAAGATGTCCGCAAAATCGCTGGAGAATGTCAGCGACAGCGTGAATTCAACCTCCTGCCCTCCATGATTGGTGAGGGCGATCCGTTCGCGCAGAGACCCGTCGATGAGATAGATCGTGCGCGCAATGTGAACGGTGTCCTTCAGCAGGACGATCCTGTCGTTCTCGTAGATGTCGGGATTTGTCAGATCGACGTAGAAGTTGAGGTTGTCGTCTCTGATCGCGGAGCCGAGTAGGAGAGGCTCGGTGCCATTGATCTGCAGCTCCAGGTGGGACAGCAAGCGCGTATCGCCGGCGAAGACGCCATCGGGGCTGCCGACTGTCGCACCGATGTCGCCGTGACTGTCGAACACGGCGAACGTGTCGTCGTGCTTGAGTGTCACCCGCGGCCGAGCCGTTGAACCGGTGGCGGGGATATAGAACGGGGCTTCGCCCGGCACGATCGCAGCCTCCGGGTCTTTTCTCAGGGTAGACATTAATGAACAACCCCTGTTAGAGCCGTCGACAACGTTCCTCGCTCTTGTGCCCTCACGCAAGGAGGATGTCAGGCTGACCCGGTCGAAGCACAATCCTGGTCGAGCCGCTGGGCTTTGTGGACCTGGCATGTAGCGCGGCGGCACGCGGTGCAGGGCAGGAGGAGCAAGCTTCGTCCCGCCCGAGCGACTTTTGACGCACCTTTCAGGTCGTCAAGGGGCAGTGCCTCGGATGCCGTTCGCCTTTGCCGCCCGGGCAGGCGTTGCGCACTGCTCAGGTTGTTTGGCGGGCTCTCCGATCAGTCGCCCGTAGATCGTCACGTAGTCCTGTGCCATGCGAATAGCGGAAAACCGCTCCTCGAAACGCTGGCGCACACGACTGCGGTCGATCGCCAGGACCCGGCCGAGCATCTCGATGGCCTCATCCATCGTATCCACGATATGCCCTGTCACGCCCTCATCTATCACCTCGGCCACTGAGCCATTTCTGAAAGCGAGGATGGGCGTGCCGCATGCCATCGCCTCGATCATGGCGAGGCCAAATGGCTCTGGCCAGTCAATGGGGAACAGCAATGCGCGTGCGTCGCCCAGGAACTCGCTCTTGCGGCGATCATCGATCTCGCCGATGAAGTCGATGTCGGGATGCTTCAGCAGCGGCTCGATTTCTGCGCGGAAATAGGTCTCGTCGACGCGATCGACCTTGGCGGCAATCCGCAGCGGCAGGTCCACCGCGCGTGCAATTGCTATTGCCCGATCAACACGCTTTTCGGGGGAGATGCGACCGATGAATGCCAGATAGCCGCCGCGTGGGCGAAGCGTCGGCGTGAGCAGATCGCGCGGCAAACCGTGATAGACCGTGGCGATGAAGCTCGCATCGGGAACCGGCGCCCGCTGCGCATTCGAGATGGAAACGAGCGGCATCTCAGGAAAGCCGCGATAGAGATGCGCTAGGTCCGGCAGGTCCTGGCGACCGTGCAGCGTCGTCACCGTCCGATGGGCGGTCTCACTGAAGATTGGAAAATGGAACTGGTCGATGTGGAAGTGCAGGATGTCGAACTCGGACGCCATTCTGCGCACCTTGTCGAGCATCAGCATGTAGTAAGGAATGATGTCGCGGACGTTAGGATTGAGGCGCAGCGGCTGGGCGCAGCAGGGCACCAGCTCCGCGGCCGTGATGGATTGCGCGCTCGCGAACAGCGTTACTTTGTGGCCCAGCGCCACCAACGCCTCGGTCAGGTACGAAGCGACTTTTTCCGAGCCGCCGTAAAGGCGCGGCGGTATGCTCTCCATCAAGGGTGCAATCTGCGCGATTCTCATCGTGGGTTTCCTCGGGTTGCAGAGTGGTTGCCCGCCTGAGCGGCAGAAATGTGATCGACAGTGCTCCGCCCAATCATCGGCTTCCTCCTAAGCGGCCCGTGCAGACGAGTGAGCCAGGCGGCTCACCTCGGACTCTATTAGTTTGCGATAGACGCCATCGCTGCGCATGAGGTTCTCCGGCGAGCCGTCCTGCACCAGTCGTCCCCGTTCCAGCACGAGGATGCGATCGAAGCTGCGCACGGTGGACAGGCGATGCGCGATGGCGATGACGGTGCGGCCTAGCATTAAGCGGCCAAGGGCATCACGGATGAGTTCCTCCGACTCGCCGTCGAGGGCGGATGTCGCCTCATCCAGCAGCAGCAAGGGCGCCCCCTTGAGGAAGGCGCGGGCAATGGCGATCCTTTGCCGCTGCCCTCCAGATAGGCGGTGGCCTCGATCACCGACCAGGGTGTCGAGGCCGTCCGGCAGCTCCGCGATGAACTCGCAGCAGTGCGCAGCAGCCGCGGCCTCCCACACCTCGCTGTCACTGGCCTCGGGGCGCGCGTAGCGGATGTTCTCCATGAGGCTACGGTGAAACAGCGAGATGTCCTGAGGCACCATCGCAATGGCGCCGCGCAGACTTTGCTGTGTGACCTCGGTCACCTCCTGCCCGTCGATCAGGATCCGCCCGGACTGAATGTCGTAGAAGCGCTGGAGCAGTGCGAAGATCGTGGATTTGCCGGAACCCGATGCCCCGACAAGACCCACGCGCTGCCCGGTGCCGATGTGGAAGTGGAGACCTTTGAAGATCGTCGGACAGTCCGGGTAGGCGAACGTGACGTCCTCGAATGTGACGCTGGCGCTGCGTCCCCTTAACGTGGCCGCACCTGGACGATCGGACAACTGGTGTGGAACCAGCAGAGTGGAGAGAGCCTCCGAGAAGCGGGCCATGTGCTGCGTGACGTCGACCAGCGCAACGGCAAGGTCGCGCGTTGCGTGCAGTACAGCCAGCCCGAGCGTGCACACGAGAATGACGTCGCCGGTGGTTGCGGCTCCGCGCCTCCACAACACGATCGCCCACGCCAGCAGGGCGATCGTCAACACAACCGTGACGAGCGCGTGCATGATGCGCAAGCGCTCAAGATATCGCAGGCTTTGCCGCCGCGCCGTCATCTCCTGCTCGACCGTGGCGTCGAAGCGTCGGTGTTCGCGAAGCAGGCCGCCGAACGACTTGACAATCGCCATGTTGCCAACCACGTCGGCGATCTCGCCGTCGACTGCAGCTGCCCGATCGGCAAACTTGTGGTGTAACGGCTTGCCTGCGGCAGCTCGGCCAAACATGACGGCAATGACAATTCCGGCGACAAGCACGAGGCAGGCTGCCATCGCCCAGCTTACGGTGGCGACGAAGGCGATGGCGCACACCGTCGCAAGGCACGGCGGTAGAACATTCCACACAACCATGTTCTCGACTGTGAAGAGCGCGTTTGACGTTGCGGTGATACGGCTGGTGAGCGCGCCGGGTGGACGGCTGGTAAAGTAGCTCGTCGCATGGCCGGTCAGATGGCGGAAGAGGTCGCGACGCAAGTCGCCGGTCACGGCCACGAAAGTCGAGTTGCCAACCCAGCTCGCCAGTCGCCACAGCAGGTTGTCGGCGGCAACCAACGCGACGAGGATGCTGAAGGCCAGCCACGCCTCGGTCGCTGCGCGCTCTGGCTCAGGTTGCGACAGCGTGTCAACGAGAAGCTTGACCGCGTACTGGGTGACAACCGAACAGAGAACCGCGAGCGTGACCGCAGACAGAATAACGGTGTGGGCCATTGTGTGCAGCTTGACGTAGCGCGCAAGGAAGGCCGCGGGCCTTTTGGCGTACACGCTTAGGTCATCCATGGTCGCTGAATCCCCGCGCTAGCGCAGCGTCGAATCGACGGTGGGCTTAGTCGGCCCATGGCAGGGAACGTTCAAGTTCGCCTTGGGTTTCCGCCTGCGACAACTGGTGTTCAGTGCTCAAAGCCCCGGCATCGGGCGCCGTGACCTTGTGCATCGGGGAAACACCCGAGGCGCCTTGGCGAAACTACTCAGCTACGGGCTTTGTTTCGGGCATCGCCGACAGGAAAAGAAGAAAACCGCAACTCGCCATGGCGGCCATGCCGAGAAACGCTATGGCCATACCGAAAGTGTCTGCCAGATAGCCCGCGGCAATCACACTCACGGCTGCGCCAATGCCACCCGCGCTGCCGACGATTTCCTGCGTGAGGTTGAAGCGCCCGGTTCCGCGCGTGACGTCGGCAAGGATCAGCGGCACAAGGATCCCCACCACTGCAGCGGAAACGCCATCGAGCGCCTGAACGACCACAATCGCGTAAGGGTCATTCGTCCATGCTAGGACAACCCCGCGGAGCTGCAGCGCGGCGAACCCCAGGAGGAAGACCGGCCGCCGGCCCCAGCTTTGGGCTAGTTGCCCTACTCTCGGCGAGATTGCGGCGACGACGAATTGTGGGACGACGATGCTCGCCGCTACGAGCGCTGTTGCCCACTGATTGGAGCGGACGGCCATAGCGCTGCCGACGAGCGGCAGCATCGCTGCATTGGCAGCGTGGAAAAGCATGATGGACGTCATGAGTACCAGCAGCGACGGCTTGAGCAGGAGTTCGGCAATAGGGGAGGCGCGATGCCGATCACCCAGGGAAAGGCCCCCGTACGCCCTGACGGAATTGATCTCAGCCTCGCGTATTCGCGATAGCGCAAGCACGGTCGGTATCGCGAGCGCGGCGGTCACGTAGAAGACGGCCTGCGCCGACACAAAATACCCGCACGCCCCCATAGCGGCGGCCGCGAGGCCATTGCCGATTGCCGCAAAGCGCGCATTACGACCGAGGCGCACTGCAATCGCCGCATGTCCCACCAAACCCAATGTAATGGCGGCAATGGCCGGCCCCAGGATTGAGCTGGCTCCGACGTGCAGAAGCTTGGCGCCGAGAAGCGTCACGAACAGCGGGGCGCCGGCAATCAGCAGGGCGCTGATGCCGATGCCGGTTACGGCGAGTGCGGCCACGCGCTTTTTGGACCGTACCGCATCGACGGCCCATCCGCCGGGCACCTGCCCCACGAGGCCGGCAATGCTACCGACCGACAGGATGAGGCCGATGTCGACCTGCGTCCATTTCTGCGTAGTCAAATAGACGGACAGGAAGGGGCCAAATCCAGTTTGGAGATTAGCGACGAAGAAGGTGAACCAATCCAGTCCGCGTTGGCTTGTTGGCGAGGGCGCGCTCGCTGCGTGGGCCGATCCCGCGGTCGGATCTTGCACGCACTGGACTCCCGTCTTATCGGCTGTCAACTGGCGCCTTAGTTCCCCGCCTTATGCACGATGATCGCCTCGCCCGACTTGTATTCCGGTGCCAGACGCAATTGGTCTCGGCTCATCTCGAGGACCACGACCGGCTGCTTACCACCGGTGTCAAAGCGCAGAGCGGACCATTCGACAGCGATCTTGCGAGTGCCGATACCGAGGAAGCCACCAAGCTCGACGACCGCCGCTTGCACTAAACCGTTTTGATCTGCAAGGAGATCAATGATCCTGCCCATACCCTCTTCTTTGGTCCGGACTTCTCTGCCGAGAACGCTCTCAAGCACTGGCGCCCGCTGCATCTTTAAAACATCATTGCCGACGGTCTGAGCGCAGGCCCCTTCTTGTGCCACGGTCGGCGAGGTTGCTGGCTGGCCCAGCAGGACAATCGCAATGGCTGAAGTCACGCAGGCCGTGATTGAAGGTCTCATGCCGCTCCCCGTTGTGAACGCACATATGAAGTGCGACGGTCGCCTTTGAGTTCCCGGTTCCAGATTACGATATGGGGAACTAACCTTTATCCGCTGCTATACGCTCGCGCCTGAGGTGTACGCCATTCCATTGGCGCAATCTATCGGCGCCATAATACCTTCCGCCAGCTGCAGCAAAGCCAGGAATTCGCGCAGCCGGCTTCCCTGATGTCCGATCAAGTGCCAGGGCTCAGCAAGCATGCCTTCAACCATGGATTTCACCTGCGTCCAGTCACCCCGAACGCATGCGCTTACGAATTCTGCGCGAGCAGGCGTGCCGGGGGAGTGCCCAGAAATAACCTCAGCAATCACCGGTATCATTTGATAGACGACCTGCATTCTCCGACCCATTGCGACGACCGCACGCCTATCCCTGGGAAACCACGAACAGTGCACTAGGTTCCGTTGAGCCGCCGCGCCTACTTCCTATCTATCCGCTCTGCTCCAAGCGCATATACTCCTCATAGCGATGGCTTCCCGTAAGCGCGCGGCGGTAGGCCCTTTCGCACGGTCCTCCGGCTGGATTGAGACCGAAGCGGTCGCCATTGTCGGCGTCTTCAGAGGAGCGAGCACGCTCGGTGGTGATGGGAGGCACGTACGCGTCTGCTCCCGCGTGCCGGTCCCTCAGCTCCGTGAATGGCTCGGCGAATTAGGCATCGGCGCAAGCAGGGCCAAGCCCATAAGGCAAGTTATGGCGCTCCTTCGCCAGGTACTGGGAAACTCCACTTCACAAAATTGGGACGCTGGTTGTGTCCGCGATTAACGTCACTGGCTGCACCACGTTCCCGCAGCAGGCAGGTGCCTTGGGTGGCAAGGGCGCGATGATCCATGCCCCATCCGACAACCGCAATGGTTCAGCCAGCTTGACGAGGGTGACGGGCAGCCGGGGCGCGCCACCGCGCGTACGCGGTGCCAAAGTGAGCGACGAGATCGCGCTCCTCGTATCGCATGGCGATCAAGACATACACCGTCATGCCTGTAGCGAGGAGCAGGGTGACCTAGGCTCATGCGTGGTGTTGCCCACATCGCCAGCAGAACACCGACATACATCGGGTGCGGAAGCCAGCGATACAGAAGGCCGGTCTTGAGGCGCGGCGCCGGCGGCGGCAAGCCGCGATACCACAGACGCATCTGCTCGATGCCGAGTAGGTCGAAAACGCCGAAGGAGAGCGCGCCGAAAAGCAGGATGAGCCAGCCGGCGGCGAAGGCGGCCCACAGGATTTCCCTCAACGGCGAAGCCGCATTCCAGATCTCGATCGGGATCGGCTCCCAGAACAGGATGAGCGCGAACAGCGCGAGATTGGCAGCATGCACGAAAGTGCAGCGCTCGAAAGCAGGCGGCAAGCGCCCTGCCACATGTGTCTTGAACCATGGCCGCGCCATCACCGAATGCTGCAAGCCGAAAAGCCCTATCAGCGCGAGATCGATGAGGGCAGCGAGAGCGGGGTGAAGCGCTAGACCTCCGCTATCAATAGTCGGGAGCGGCCAGTGCTCCTTGGTCCAGGGCGGACTGGCAAGAAAGACGGCGAAGCAGGTCCAGAATGCCCACATGATCGCGAACCCCGACCAGGCATAGGCAAGCCCCCAGGCGTAAGCAGGGGAAGCGGTGCCGGCCTGAGGATACGTCAGGGCCATCGGTTCTTGCTCCTTGTGCGGGACGGAACGGGCGCGCAGGGCAAGACGTTCCCGTGCACAAGAAATTCGACGGGGCAGTGAGTGCTGCCCGTGAGCTCCGGAGTCGGGCGATGAGAACGAAGCTGCTGCACGAGGCGGATGGCAAGCGGACCTTTGCCGTCATTTTGCAAACCAATGATGAAGCAATGGCATGCCTCAACGCCTTCGCCGCGAAAGAGCGGCTAGGCGGTGCGCAAATCACCGCCATCGGCGCGTTTTGCGAGGCGCGACTTGCCTACTTCGATTGGGAGTCGAAGCAGTACGAACCCATCGAAGTGCAGGAGCAGGTGGAAGTTGCCTCACTGGTCGGCGATGTCGCGACGGGCCCCGACGGAAAGCCAAGCATTCACGTGCATGCGGTGCTTGGCAAACGAGACGGAACCGCGCTTGCCGGGCATCTCGAGCAAGCTCGCGTGCGCCCGACGCTCGAGATCATCGTGACCGAGAGCCCAGCGCATCTGCGCAACACCAAGGATGCGGAAACCGGCTTGGCTCTCATCAGACTCTGAGCCTATTTGCTGCCGCCGCGTCCCTTCTGATCGCGCGGGTTGCGCTCGGGGTTATTGGTGTCGGTTTTCTTGGGCGGATTGGGGTGCTGCTGACCGCCGGGCTTTTTCTTGGCCTTTTCCTCGGCCTCACGGGTATTCATCGGCTTGGCCATCATCGTTCTCCTCAAAGCATCGGGCGACCGCCGGTGACTGCAATCGTACAGCCAGAGACGTAACTGGAGAGCGGATCGGCCAGCATGACGAACGCCGTCGCAAGCTCAGCCGGCTGGCCCGGTCGCTTCATCGGCACCTGCTCGCCGAACTTTGAGACAGCGTCCTCGGGCAGCGTCGAGGGGATGAGCGGCGTCCAGATTGGTCCAGGTGCCACCGCATTGGCGCGGATGCCTTTGTCAGCGAGGAGTTGCGCTAGCCCGGCCGTGAAATTGTAGATGGCGCCTTTGGCGGTGGCGTAGGCAAGAAGGGTGGGGTTGGGCTGGTCAGAGTTGATCGAGGCGGTATTGATGATAACGCTGCCGGGCTGCATATGCGGCACGGCGGCTTTGGTCAGATAAAACATGGCGTGGATATTGACCCGGAAGGTCAGCTCCCACTCCTCGTTGGAGATGTCCTCGATAGCTTTGAAGCTCGCTTGATGGTTGACCAGGATATCGATGCCGCCAAGCGTGGCCACGGTCCGCTCGATGATCGCATCGCAGTGCTTGGCGTCCTGGATGTCACCGGGCATGAGTACGGCCTTGCGGCCCTCCGCTTCGACCAGCTTTTGTGTTTCGCGTGCATCCTCGTCTTCATTGAAATAGGCGACCAGGATGTCGGCTCCCTCACGGGCATAGGCTATGGCAACGGCGCGGCCGATGCCGCTGTCGCCGCCGGTAATGATCGCCTTCTTGCCTTTGAGCCGTCCCGAGCCCCTATAGGATTTCTCGCCGTGGTCGGCGATCGGCTGCATCCTCGAGGTCAAGCCCGGCATCTTCTGCTTCTGCCTGGGGAAAGGCGGCTTTGGGTGGTGTTCGGGCATGGGAGGCGCTCAATAACGCGTGCATCACAGCTTTCATGAGGGAAACCGCTTTGATGTTGCGCAGTTCCCGGTAGAGCGCTCGTCAGCCCGCACAGACGAGGGCGCCTACCTCCGTTCTCGTCGTCACAGAACGCAGGTTATGTTGTCGGCTTGCTCAGAGCGCGTGTCTCAGCCATGACGGCCAATTGCTCGTAGGACTGAGCAATCTCCATCACGGTCTGTTTGGTCAAGTAATTGCCGAGGCGGCGTGTCTGCTCAGCTAGCTTCCGCCAATGCGCCGGCTGTTGAGCATGTTCGTTCCGGCCATCGGGCGATGAGAAACCCCACGGCCGGGGCGGACCGTGGGGTTTCTGGGATGCCGGGGGATGGGCATCCCTCTGGCGCACAAGGGGTCGGGAGGGTCGAGTGCGCCGAATTTGGCAATGAAACACCGGCCGCGCGGCGTTGTTCCGGACCAGAGCAAAATTCCTGCAAAAGAACCCTCGCGGCCACAAGCAGGATCAAGCCAGAAAGTTCCCGATCTGCTTGTCGCTGTGGCCCACGGCGATCCGTTGGAAGGTCGAAGGCACATTGCCGAGGTGCTGCGCAAGCTGGGTCTATCCGGGTGGAGGCAACTGCGCCAGGACGCGACGGACAGGCCTTGATCTTGTGCTGTGCAGCGACCTGAGCATGACAACGAGCAGAGTCGTCTTTTTTCCAGTCGTTAACCCGTGCGCTGAGAGCCAATCAGCCAATGTGGAACTTGTGCGCCGGGTTCAGGGTTGATGCTCGCCACAGAGGATCAGGCTGACTTGCCGCTGCCATCATGCGACACGACCGCGAAAGTGCAGTGCTTCCCGATCAGCCCGGAATCAAGCGAGGCCGGCTCGCGAGGCGGGATCTAGCAACTTTGCCGGATAGCGATCTATTGCGATGTCGTTTCTGCGAACTTCCCATCGGTCTGGCAAATACGCCGGTTGCAGTCCGCGTGCGGCGACTGTTCGCAGAGCTGGGCCGTCGCAGGATCAAGTGTAGGCCAACAATCTGGCTATCGGAGGAATGGTTCAATCCGGATGGCGTGGTGGGCTTTGCTATTCCTTTCTATCTCGCTCATCCGCGTCTCGTTCGCCTCGAGCGTGACATGATGTTCGAGGCGGAAGGAGCCGCCGATCACGAGTGCATGCGCATCCTTCGTCACGAGACGGGCCATGCCATCGATGAAGCCTTCCAACTGCATCGGCGTGCGGACTACGCCCGCGTGTTTGGCTCGCCCGGCCGGCCCTACCCCACGTCCTATTCCGTGGAGCCTGTCAGTCGTGAATACGTCGTCAATCTGAACGCCTGGTACGCGCAAGCCCATCCTGTCGAGGATTTTGCCGAGACATTCGCGGTCTGGCTCGGATCGAAGCGGTGGGCTGCGCGCTACCACGGATGGCCGGCGCTGAGGAAGCTGCAGCAGGTGGAAAATTGGATGACGAGGTTCGCCGGCCGGCAGCCTCTCCGGAGCCAATCAGCGCCGGTTGAAATCTTGGAGCAGAATGAACGCACGTTGGCGCAGCACTATCGCGAGAAGCGGGCGTTCTATCGCGTCGCGAATGCGACCCAGTATGATCGTGCCTTACAGCGTCTGTTCCCCCCGGCGACGGGTGGCGACCGGCGCCGCTACGCGACTGCATGCCAGTTCTTGCGATCTCTGCGTGTGCCTGTGCGCCGGAAGGCGAGCGACCCACTTGGCGTGCCCGCCTATGTCGTCGATCAGATCCTGCGCCGCTTCGCGCGCCGTGCAAGGGCCCTCGACCTGCGTATCACCCGGCAGCCTGACGAAATTACTGAAGCGCTCATCAAGCTGGTCACGCGCGCCACGATCAGTGTTCTCAAAGATGGACAAAGGCTTCCCCTATGACCGAGGAAGCAAAGCGCAAACTCAGGATCATCCTGCTGGCCGATGCGCGCCTCTTGCCGAAGGGGGAGCTTAGCGACCTGAGCGAGAAACAGCGTGAGCTGCGCAAGACCGAGTTCGACGTTCTGAACGGGCTCAAAGCTCTAGGTCATGAGGTTTGGCCGATCGGAGTCTCCGATGAATTATCCGCCATTCGTGGTGCTATCGACGCCTTCAATCCTCATATCGCCTTCAATCTCGTCGAGGAGTTTGATGGCGTCGGCCAATTCGACCAACATGTCGTCAGCTATCTCGAGCTTCGCAAGCAGCCCTACACAGGTTGCAACCCGCGCGGTTTGACCCTGTCGCGCGACAAGGCCATCACCAAGAAGATTCTGGCCTACGATGGCCTGGCAGTTCCTGAGTTTGCGGTATTTCCTTTGCGACGCCGCGTGAAGCGCCCGCCCTCACTGGCTTTTCCGCTCTTTGTCAAATCGCTCACCGAGGAGGGATCGGCGGGCATATCGAACGCCTCGATCGTGAATGACGATGCCAAGTTGCACGAGCGGGTGGAATTCATCCACCGCACGGTCAATTCGCCGGCCATAGTCGAACAGTATATCGAAGGGCGTGAGATCTACGTCGGCGTGCTTGGCAACGACAGGCCGAAGACGCTGCCCCCCTGGGAGTTTTCCATGTCCGGCCGGAATTCCGAGCAGCCGCTGATCGCGTCTGATCGCGCCAAATGGGATCCCGAATACCAGCGTCAGATCGGGTTGAAAACTGGACCCGCCAAGCTCAGCAAGAAGATGGCAGGCAAGCTGGCCTCCCTGTCCAAGCAGATCTATCGACTTCTCGATATGAGCGGCTACGCCAGGCTCGATTACCGCGTCACCGCAGATGGTCGCGCCTATCTGCTCGAGGCCAACCCCAATCCGCAGATCGCGCGCGACGAGGATTTTGCCGAGTTGGCACGCCATATCCACGTGAGCTACGAAGACCTGCTGCAACGCATCTTGCAGGTTGGTCTCAGCTATCAACCGAGCCGGAATCTGGTCTGATGCGGGCGCAGACCGGACTGGATGGCTGGCGGCGGCATACGGAAGGTGGTCGGTGTGAGCGCTGATGCCGCTATTGAGCGTCGAGACCTGCGTACTGGCACGACTGTCTGGGAAGCCTATCCGACGCGAACGGCCGAGAGCCGTCGCCTTGCCCGATCGCGCAAAGCCGATGTCTTGATAGTCGGAGCCGGCATCACGGGCGCCCTCGTGGCGGAAGCTGCAACGGCTGCCGGCCTGTCCACCGTTATCCTGGACCGCCGATTACCTGCCGAGGGCAGCACGGCTGCAAGCACCGCACTACTGCAGTTCGAGATCGACACGCCGCTTCTCCACCTGGTCGACCAGATCGGTTTTGAGCGTGCAAGCCGGGCCTGGCTTCGATCCTACGAGGCTGTGCAGGGCTTGGCCGGACTAGTGCGCGGCCTCTCCATCGCGTGCGAATACCGCTCGCGCAAGGCTCTGTACCTGGCGGGAGATCTGCTCGGCGCCGAGGCGCTGGCCAAGGAAGGCCGATTGCGACAATCGATTGGGCTGCCATCCCGGTTTATCGACTGCGCCAGCCTGCTGATGGAATGCGGCCTGGTCCGAGACGGCGCACTGATGTCCACGGGTGCGGCTGATGTCAATCCCGTGCATCTGACGCACGGCTTGCTGCGCGTCGCAATGAGCCGCGGGGCGGCGCTGCACGCACCTGCGGAAATCACGCAGGTCGTGCCGTCGACGCAGTACGTCGGGGTAGCGACCAGCGAGGGTGTCGAGATCGAGGCCAAGGCGCTGGTCTTCGCTACCGGTTACGAATTGGCGAGAGGTGTGCCCGCACACGGGCATCGCCGCTCCTCGACCTGGGCGTTCGCCACCCGCCCCCAACCTGAAGCGCTGCGGGTCGCGGGCGAAGCCGTGATTTGGGAAGCGTCCGACCCATATCTCTACATTCGCAGCACGTCGGACGGCCGGCTTATTGTCGGCGGCGAGGACGAGGACATTGACGACGAGCAGCAGCGCGATGTTTTGAGGCACGACAAGGTGAGAGCCTTGCGGGCGAAGACCGAAGCGTTGCTCCCGTGGCTGGAGGCCGATGCCGAGTGGAGCTGGTCCGGCACGTTTGGCGAGAGCGACACTGGGTTGCCGAGCATAGGCCCCGTGCCGGGCATGCCACGTTGCCTGGCCGTGCTCGGCTACGGTGGCAACGGGATCAGCTACGGCTTCCTCGCCGCGCAGCTTGTGCTCGGTTACTTGACCGGTCGCACAGATCCGGATGCCGCGCTGTTTGCCTTTCAAACCTGACATCATGCAACCACGCCGCCTGCTTGTTCACGTAGCTCTGACGCGAGCCAACTGGAACTGCATTAGGAATCAAGCGTTCGTGCGGATCGAATGCCAACAAACCGAGGTTACGCCGTGCTGCCCGTGAAGGCGCAGTCGCCGGAGCAAGGCGCTGATTTCCAGGCGCGCTTCGCGCAACGGTCGATCTTCGAGCCCGGCGCCAATGTGTGGCGGGTGGAAAGGGCCGGTAGGTTCTCCGTTCCGATCGATGCGGCGGCGTACTTTGCGGCCGTGCGGCAGGCGGCAATCACGGCGCAGCGAACGATCTTCATCATGGGCTGGGACCTCGACAGCCGAACCAGGCTCGTCGGGGAAAGCGGGTCGCCCGAGGACGGGTATCCGGTCGAGCTTGCGGCCTTTCTCAGTGCGCTGGTGGCGGAAAAACCAAGGCCTTATCGTCGGTAGCGGTCACGTTCGGCGCGCACCTGATCGCGCGTATATCCCGGAGCATCGGGATCGTAGGCTCTCCACCCTTCTTCGTTATAAGAGCGGCGCCGGGCCGGGATATCGACCGGATGGTGCTGATTGAGGATGTCGTGCGCCAGGGCGACGCGATCATCGGGCGCCCGCACCGTGACCAAGGTGCCGCCGCGGCGTACGCCTTCGGAATAGACATGAGCGTCCTCTTCGCTAACGCCGCAATCCATCAGAGCACCGAGGAGGCCACCAGCGGCAGTGCCGGCAAGTGTGGTAGCCAGCACGCCAGCTGCCACCAATGGCCCCAAGCCAGGTATGGCGATGACACCAAGAGCGGTGAGAAGACCGGTGCCCGCCCCAGCGAGGGCGCCAACCGAGGCGCCGGCTACGGCCCCGGAGGCATCGTCGATCCCTTCCCGGTTGTCGTGGATGCCAGATACGATGCTGACATCGGCTGACGAGAACCCGGCCGCTTCGAGATCGCGCACCGCGTTATGGGCTTGAGCGTAGTCATCATACAAGTGGGTGACTTTGGTTGTCATAGCAGCTGTACCCTTTACTGATTGGCCGCGACGCTGCCTTCGAAATCCAAGGCTACATTGACCTGCCTGTCGCCCCGCTTGGCGGTGCCGCGCCAGATACCCTGGTCGTCCTTTTTCAAGCCTTTGACCTCACTGAAGCCGGCCTTTTCGATGGGCTTTTGCACCTGCCCTCCAGTGAAGCTGTTGGCGGCGGCGACGAGCGGCTGTTGGGGGTTAGGCGTTTGCATGGTCTGGGCGGACGCTACGCTGGAACTCAGGCACAAACCGACGGCAATCGACGCTTTCAGAGAGTGCAAGAGCGTCTCCGGACGGATGAGCGGAAGAGAGCTATCTCAAAAGCGCAGTCGCGCACGTTCGTTCCGGGCGCAAGAAAAATCATTCGATAAATAGGATACTTTCTTAATTGCTTGTGTGAGGGAAGGTGCAGCGGGCAGTGACGTGCAGCCTTGCATGGAGGCCTGGGACACTGGCACCCAAGCCCTATCGAGATGTCGCTAAACAGCAGCTGGAAAGCTGGTTGGCCGGCCTCGTGATGGAAACGCAGCTATGCACGAGGGAAGGGCGCCCGGCCGAAACCAAGCGCCCCATAAGGACAACGTCTCACACTCAGTCCTTACAGTTTAGTGCCGATCACGACGACCGTGGTGTCGATGGTGATGGCGGTGACGATCGCGGCCCAGGTTGAGGTAAATGCTGGGGGCGGAATCGCGATAGTGGTACCCGCACGAAACGCGATCGCCATCGCGCTGGTGGCGGTGGCCGTACCGGCAGCTGCGGTGATAGCCGTGGACCTTGTCGATGGCCGTCTCGGCCCCGGGTGCCTGCGGCGATAGCGGTGTTGCATTGGCGCTGACGGGAACTGCCAACATAAGGCCAGCGCCCATCGCGGCGATGGACAAGAACCTGGTCATACAACCTCCTTTGACGTGTTGCGTATTGCAGGAACAACGCCACCCCTAAGGGTAAGTTCCGACCCGTGGATGAGGGATTGCACTGAGCTATGAACACCGGTCGCGGAACTCTCGGGATCCCGCTGTTACACTGAAGGAATTGCTGACGCTGGTTGGTGCGATGGGCGCTGCCGTACGGCCGCTCATCACACCAGCACACGTCCTGTGTCGCTGGACTTTGAGGCGTGCAGCGATGCAGAAGGAACGGGTCCGGTGCCTCTGGTGCCGGCAAACTCCTGCGTTTGCAGATTGCAGGCCGGTCGGCGCCATCCGTTTAGCCAAGGCTCCGCCTTTCACTGCAATGAGCCCGGGGAGAAGTAGCCTGTCCCAAAGCAACGATACCCAAAGCCATCAGGGATCGCCTTGCGGCGTTGGTTATCTGTGCCGTTCGAGAGCCGTTAAATCATCCAGCTCAGCGGGCAATGCGTAACTCCTCTTGCACTGGGAGCTGCCCTTTGGGGGTGAGCTTATCGATGATCTCCGGCAGCAAGCGCGTCGGTTGTGACAGGAGATCCTGGCGCGGCAGCCCGGTGTCGTTGGCTCATCCACTTTTTCAGGACCGAGAGCCAGCTGCAGTTGATCAGAGCTGAAGGGCTTGTTGGTGCCGGTCCCGATCCAAGATCTAATGAGATCCTCAAGACCACCGCGTCGGAATCGTTCGACCAACCCGCCAAGTCCCTCCCTCCTCTTGCGGTGACTGTGGGCGCTGGATGTAACGCCACTCAGCCTGCGCCAGCTTGATCTTGCCGCTGCGGCGGCATCTGCCGTTGCCTTGGCCGCTTGGCTGGCTCGCGCGGCCGTTTCAGATAGGCATTGTGTTATTGCCCATGGCGACCGCTAGCTCCCAGCCATCTGTGCCGAACGCATTGAGCAGTCGATGTCGTCGGTCCTGTGGGCAGGCCTCAATGTCAACCTTGCGATACTGCCACTCCATTTAACGCTCTCCAGCACTTGGATGTAGGCGATATGCAGGACGTTGAGGCCGCGAGAATCGAGGCCGTCACGTCTAGAGGGGTCTTAGTACCGTCAGCTATGGCCTTGACGGGGCCGCCTGTTGCGGGCTCCTCCTTGGCCGCCCAGCGGTAGAACAGGCCGAGTACCATCAAGACCCCGTCAAGAACTCACTCGGAGAATTGTTGGTTCCGAGATGCGATCTAAGAATTCAGACCGCTCACCGACCAAACAAGCGCCACCACAACAAGCAGAGACAGGAAGATAATGGCGTCGATGATGCGTCACGTATCGTTGTCGGGCTCGCCAGCTTTGACGCCGCGAACCATTTCAGCCTCCTTTGCTAGCTACAAACGCCGCAGGCGATCCTACCTTTACCGCCGCCCCTTTCCGGCCTGCCGAATAACTGGCAGCCATGAGAGACGCGTTCCTGCGTGCAAGACGGATTCTCGTTTGGCTATGGCACCATGCAAAACGGGCACCCTTGGAAAAGCGCCCGCCTGAGGCATCACTAGAGAGCACAGCTAGTTCTTCTTGCAAGCAGCATTGAACGCCGTCTGGCTCATGCGCATGGACGAGTCCCAGCCCTTGGCGCACTGCTCCGGCGTCGGATTCATGGCGCCAGCTTCCTTGCCGGTGCTGGTGCCGCCAGCGCCAGATTCGGTGCCACCCCCCGTACCGCCACCTGCACCGCCGGAACCCTGCGCCATCGCGGCGCCGGTCGCCAGCACGAATGCCAGCACAAATGCACTCAACGTCTTCATGAAATGTCCTTTCGATGTTGTGCCGCCTGCTTTGGCGGTGTGAAAGGAAAACCTCGATTTGCTCAGAAGGTTTCGCGGGGTGAGCAAGCCACGGCCACCAATGCGTCCCCGTCGTCTGCGGTCTGCCCAGAGCATGCGCCGTTGCGGAGCGCTTGCATTTGGCCCTCGGCAGGAACGTGCCGGCGCTCGTGGCGTTAACTTGCCTACGGCATTCGCATTACCGGGCAGAACATCCATGCGTAGTTGAAGGGCCGCGATAGCTTGCCTCGCAACCGTGGGATTGCTTGCACCAATGGCTCTTTCGTCGAGCCACTCACCGGCGACAGCGTTGCACCCTTTACTCCCGTTGCGGCTTAACGAAATAGTGGCGAGATTTTGGTGTTCATGTCACCTATTGGGAGGCTCAGCATGACGCAGCCCCATCCCGGCCGACGTACTCTGCTCTCAACGCTTCTACTCGCACCCCTCACTCTCCTGACGCGTTCTGACAAAGCCATTGCGCAGACCGCACCGGGGTCATCGCCCATCGTGCAGCCGAGCGAGAGGACGAAGGCCGGATTCCTTGATCGGGCGCGCGCGCTTCGTGACCAGGCCGTGCGCGAAGGCGATCAGGGGTATGGGGCAGTGGTCGTGCGCGAGGGGGTGATCGTAGGCGAGGGCAGAAATTACGTTGTGTTGCACAGCGATCCCACCGCCCATGCCGAGCTGCTCGCAGTGCGCGATGCGGCGCGTCGGCTCAAGTCGCGCGATCTCTCTGACTGCGACGTGTACTCGACCGCCACGCCCTGTCCGATGTGCCAAGGTGCCCTCTATTGGGCGCGCATTCGGCGTTACCACAATGAGGGTACGCCCGAGGGCGGCGTGGCTCCGAAACTGAGCTGCTAGACTTGGTTCGACCTTCCCTATTGCTCATCCAAGTCCAGGATCGACACGTCATCGTTGTCGGGCTTGTTCACGCGCGTCGAGATCGGCCACATCGTCATCAGCTCTGGCGGATACGGCAATAGCAAATCGCGCGGATCGGGTTCGATACAAGCGAGCCATCGGTCCTGCACATCTGGCGGCAAGATCACCGGCATGCGGTCGTGTATCTCTGCCACCAACGCATTGGCCGGACACGTGATGATGCAGAATGTGCGCATCCAGTCCTCGGTGCCAGGGCGCTTCCAGTTCTCGCAAATGCCCGCGACGCCGAACGGTTGGCGGTCCTGCATGGCGATGGCATACGGCTGCTTGGCCTTGGCGCCCTTTATGGCCTTCCACTCGAAGAAGTTGTCGATCGGCACGATGCAGCGCCGCGACTTGTAGGCGTCACGGAACATCGGCAGTGCGGCAACGGTCTCGGCCTTGGCATTGATCGGCTTGCGACCCGGCTCCTTGCTCCAGTATGAGATCAATCCCCACCACAGCCGATCCAGTGAGCGCTCGCCGGTCTTGTGCTTCTGGCCGATGACCCAATGCTCCTGCCCCGGTGCGCCATTGTATTTCGGCGTCCAGTCGGTCTCTTCCTCGCGCTGCTTCTTGGCCTTCGCCACGCGCGGATCGTCCGGCGTGCCCATGATGATGGTGAGCCGGAGCATGTCGGGTGACGACTTCTGTGTGATGCGACCGCACATCAGCAAGGATGTAAGGCGAGTGGCTATAGCTGACAACGCTGCTCATCCTGCTGCCTACCTGCACCCAAACACGAAGGTGCGCTCGTTGCGCTCGTTGCTACGGCTAATGACAGGGGCGTCTGTGTAGAATTCGTATCCTTTTGGACAAGCTTGTTTCGCGTACCGGTCCGCGTAAGCCTGCGCCTCCCGATCAATAATCACTCCGTCACGTATGGCGTCGGTCGTCCCGATGACAGTCAGGGCTGTCTTACGTCCGCTTAGCGTTTCTGTCCGATGCTCAAAACGAAGGCCCGAGTTGCCAATCGATCCGGTTCTGACATTCGTGGAGCAGCCACAGATGACAGAGCACAGCGCAATGAGAGCAAGCAATTTCACGTGGCCCATGACGGACACCCCACTGGCACCAGAACTTGATTTAGGAGCGCTACCGTCTGGCAGCAACCGTGCCAGGGTGGTGGCGATTCAACCTCGACCAGTGCCCAAGATCATCCGGGTCCACGAACTCGCCACCGAAATACACCTGGACATACTCGGCGTCCAAGCGCTCGCGGAAGCAGTAGGCGATGTGCTCGACACCATCACGCCAGTAGTGCTGCTGGCGGGGGCAAACGGACAAACCCCGGCAGAAGCGGTCGAGGATCGTGTAATTCTTGCCGGTCGCGAATTCCACGGGCAGGGCCAATTGATGCGGCCAGTCGCGATTGATGCGGGCTTTCGTGAGTTCGCCCTTGCGGTAGACCATACGTATCTCGGGCTCCGATGCTGATCAGACGCATGCACGCGGTCGTACGGACCCTTCCTGCTTGGCCATCATCAGTCGCAACTCGACCCGTCGCTGGCCGACGATGCGGGCCTGCTCCTGCGAGATGCGGAACATCTGCGTCTCGCCGTGCTGCGCGCGCATGCGGGCGACCCGATGGATCACGTCGTGCAGCCACTCCCACTCCCGGCCCACCTCTTCTTCCCGTGCCCGCAGGATGTCCAGGTTGTCCATGTCCGACCTCCGTAATGTTCGCTGTTTGTTCTAATGACAGAAGAGGCCAGAGTCCAGCCCACGCCATGAGCCGCTGGTGACGAGCTGTTGGCGGCACACTGGCCTACAAGCGCCTAGCAGCAGGTATTGGTCGACGCATGCGGTTTTTCGGGCGTTGCGCATAACCCGCTCAATGCATCGTTCGTTAGCTGAACGACCGTGTACATCTTTTCGCCAAAGTCCTTAGTGTATCGATTGGGACCAGGATCGTGCCGAGCATGGCGATCTTAGGCGAGGGCATGGTCGAGTGCGACAGCGCTGCGCAGGCGCGCGCAGCGCTGCATGGCCACGCTGCGCTCCATGACTAGCGACCGGTGGCGCACGTGGGGGCGGCGGCAGAGCCGCTGCAAGGTTATGCCAAGGGCTCGGCGCTTGTCGTGCGCTGCAACCGCACGTGAAAGGGAGGTCCAGCATGGTAGATCGATTGGCGTGCGCTGCCATTATTGCTTGCGCGCTTGGCGTCTTCAGTCCCGTGACCAGCCAGGAGGCCAAAACGAGTACCGCACTGACGGAACAGATGCGCTCGCTGCAGGATGAACTAGCCAAGGCCGTGAGCGCACGTGAGGCGTCGGAGCGCGCCGCCGCCGACTTGCGCAACAAGCTGACTGCTGCCGCGCAGGTCGCCAGGGATGGGGCTGTGGCCCTGGAGCTTGAGCGAGCACGTACCGAGGTGGCCGAGGAAAAGCTGCACGCTCTGCAGGCGAAGGTTGAACAGCTTGAGGCCGCAATGGCCGTCGAACAGGCGCTCAGCGCTAGCGCTGCAGCCGACGCAGCGGCGCCCGCATTGAGCCCTTGCGCGTTGGCTGCGCAGGGCAAAGTAAGGGTGCATCCCAACGGACCCAAGCTCTGGGATGCGGCAAGCTTAAAACAACTCTGCGCCGGAGCGGGCTCGTCCGTCGAACCGGCGCGCTGCTACGACCGGCTCATGAGCGGCCAAGTAGCCTGGGGCGGCAGCAGTGTCTGGAAGGCCGACAATGCGCTGGCGCTGTGCGCGGGCACTCTCAGCGCCACGCAAACCATCACATGCTTCCGTGATGCCATTGCCTTGGGTGAGGGATGGCGCAGCGCAACCCAGAGCTGTCGTCGTTTGGGGGCGTCGGCCGAGGGGTGGCTTCGGCCAGCGCCTCCTTGAGCTGGTGCGCGACTTTCAATATTTCAAACGGCACGTGACGAGCCCGAGTAAGGATCACTGTTCGTTTGCCGGCTTGCGATCACGGTGACGCTCGATTTCCTCCGGCTCTCGCTTATCGATGCGCGCAATAGCGTTGCTGGCGCCTGGCTGGGCTTGAATTAACGCGTCTAACTTGGCGTGGATCGCTTGGGTATCGCGATGCTCCGCCCTTTGGATCAGCAACGTCATGAACCACGTTGCAAGGGTAGCGACTGCATGCCAGTCGAACGTTCGCGGTTGGAAGATAGCCCAGAGAACCGTGTAGAGCGCGACGATAAGGAACGCCGTGGGATGAGCTGTGAACACGCCTAGCTGCGTCAGGGCGTGACGGATGGTCTCCAGCATGGCTCGTTCCTTCTGCGGACAGTCGGTGGCCAAGTCGAACCCTCGGCGACCGGCTCATCTTTGCGCGCTTGATGCCCCCGTCCCTGCGCTACCGTCAATTTGCGGTCATGCCGCCGTCGATGACGAGTTCACTGCCGGTTACCCATGATGCCTCATCGGAGGCGAGATAGAGGCAGCCCGCCGCGATATCCGCTGGTGTTCCAAAGCGGCCGAGTGGCGTTGCCTCCATGCGTTTGCGAGCCACGTCAGGATTTGCGTGACCAGGCTTGGTCATCGGCGTGTCGACGAAGCCCGGATGCACCGAGTTCACGCGAATCTTGTCGGGCGCATACTGGATCGCCACCGCCTTCGAGAAGATGCGGACCGCACCCTTCGAGGCGTGGTAAGCAGCATTCGCGTGCGAGCCGACAATGCCGCAGATGGAAGAGATATTGATGATCGAGCCGCCCCCGCCACGCTGCATGGCCGGGATGACGGCCTTAGTACCGAGGAACACACCTGTCGCATTGATCTCCATTACTTTGTTCCATTGCTCCAGCGTCTGCTCGGCGAGGCGCGGTCCGGCGGTAAGGCTTGTCTGAATGTTCACCTTAGGGTCGCGACCGGATATACCGGCGATGTTGCAGAGCACATCGACGCGGCCGTACCTCTTCTCGGCGTCCGCCGTGATCGCCGCCCACTCTGCCTCGCTGCACACATCTTGGGTGACAAAAGATGCCGTGTCGCCCCTTTCAGTAATTTCATTGGCGACGCCCTTCCCTAGCGCCGTGTTGGTGTCAGTCAGCAGCACTTTCGCACCGTGCAGAGCAAACATCCGCGCCGTCTCGGCGCCGATGCCAGAGGCACCTCCCGTCACGATGGCAACTTTGCCAACCAATCTCTTCCCTGGTTGCATCGCGGTTCTCCCAAACTGTCAGGCTGTGAAATTTGAGGGATAGTGCTGCGCTCATTCGCGCGGCTGGTCTGCGGCGTCACGACCCCGGAACGACACCCGGTGGCAATTCTCTGCAAAAGCACGCGATCTCGCCCGGCGTCGTCAGCCACAACTTGTCACGGTGCCGCAGGACATGATCAAGCGCGCGACGCAGCGCTGCGAGTCGAAATGGCTGTCCCACGATGAACGGATGGCACGTAACGGCAAACACCAGTGGGTACTTCTCCGACTGGCGCAGCATCTCGTCGAATTGATCCTTGATCATGTGCTCGAAGTCCACGCCCGTGTGCTGACGCGTCACCATAGCTGGCGCGTCGTTCAGCTCCACAGGGTACGGCACCGACAAAATTCGGCCCTTGCGGGTTTTCATCCAGAAGGGCTGATCGTCGGCCGGCCAATCCATCATGTAGGTGTAGCCTGCCTCTTGCAGCAAATCAGGCGTGACGCGGCCTTGTGCGAGCCAGGGCCCGAGCCAGCCCTGCGGTGGCTTGCCCGCGTGCTTTGCGATCGTCTCGGTGCACTCGTTGATCAACCGAGCCTCGTCCTCTTCCCAGAGCGTATCCTGCCGCTCAGAGTTGGTCCGTCCATGCCCAATAAACTCGTCGCCGCGCAAACGTATGCGAGCTACAATTTCCGGACATGCGTCGAGCACAGTCGAGTTGACGTTATGCGAGGCCGGCAACTTGTACTCGTCGAGCAGATCGAAATAATACCAGATGCCGACCCGATTGCCGTAGTCGCGCCAGCCGTAATTGCGCTGGTTCTGCGCCGGCGAGCCGGGAGCCGCCTGATCGACGCCGAGGCCGGCCATGAAGGCGAAGTGCTCGATGTTGTTGTTGATGCAGAAGGCCAGCCGCTTGTTACCGGGCCATTCGAAGGTCTTGCGCTTGGGGAACGGAACATAGTCGTATCGGTCATGGTGCGGCACCTTCATCGGCTCGGCTCCGGGCGATCATTGCATCAACGATAGCACCATCATCATGCCGGACTGCGTACCCCACGCAACCAATTGCTTCCAGGGCGCCGTCCGATGGGGACAACGTGAGAAGAGTTTGGTTGGTATCCAGTCACTTGCGACATGGCGTGGAAGCCAGCGGCTCGGACCGGGCTGCCCTGTTGCGGCACGCAGCCTACAAGCGTTTGCGATCCCGAGGTGCAGGCTCATCGTGAGCAGAGGGGGACGGTTGATGCGGGGGCTGTTGAAAATACTGGCGCTCCTTGTCGTCGGCGCGGCTCCGATAAATGCGTCCGAGCCGCCGAAGCCCCTCATCTTCCTGGCTTCTCAATCGGGCAAGCAAACGCTCGACTCCAGTGAGGGCGGGGGCAATCCGTTTGCCAGTGCCTTGATCGAGCTGCTGGCCCGCCCTGGCATGAAGCTGGGAGACCTGCCGCGTACCTTGTCAGAATTGACCGCTCAGAAGAGCCAGGGCGTTCAGCAGGCTGATGTGCCGTCGCGCGCGGAACCCGCGATGTGGCGCATCCAGCCTGTGGGTGTCGGCGAGACGCGCATGGCCCTGGTGCTGGTGATCTCCGACTATGCGGCGTCGGATAGCGCCCAGTCGCTGCCGGGTGCCCGACTTGATGCCGATCGTGTCTCCGGGGCGCTACGACAGGCCGGTTTCGAGACACAGACGGTGATTGACCCGAATAGCGCCCAGTTGCGAGCCGCATTGGACAGCTTTGCAATTCGCTCCAGCGCAGCCGATGTCGCGCTGCTGTACACCACCGGCCATGGCGTCGAAGTCAGGGGCAACATCCATTTGCTCTTGGGAGACTATCCGGTGGCGCAAGGTAGCGCTCCGCTTGCGACCTACGGCGTGCCCCTTGGCGAGATTGCCGCTTCTGTAAAGGGACGGCGGGCAAGTCTGGTGTTCTATGGCGGCTGCCGCGACAACCCCTTCAGCAAATAGCACGCACACGCTATCGTCAGGTGCCGCTGCGCCATCTCCCGCGCATTCGGGTTGCGAGGTCCACCGACACACCCGGTCGACCCTGAACCTGACGCATGCCGTGCGCCGCAGGCGGCCAGCCACACGTCTGGAACTCACAAGCAATGCCGGCTGGAATAGACCGGCTGCGTGAGGCATAGAGGTGCTGGTCGCCGGTGCGGGACTGGCCAAGCCGGTAGAAGCGATGCGGCACGATCAGGACGAGCTGATCCTTGGCCCGCGTCATGGCCACATACAGGAGCCGCCGCTCCTCCTCGATCTCCTCGGTCTTGCCCGTCGCCATGTCTGAGGGGATGCAGCCGTCCACCACGTTGAGCACGAACACCGCCTTCCACTCCTGGCCCTTGGCCGAGTGAATGGTGGACAGGATCAGGTAATCCTCATCGAGCAGCGGCGCTCCGGCCTCATCGGAGGTGGCGCTGGGCGGATCCAAGGTCAGGTCGGTCAGGGTGCCTTGAGGGGGAGGTCGCGGCGATGCGCTGCAGCTGCTCCAGATCGGCGGCGCGCAATACGGCATCGTCGTAGCGCTGCTCCAGGTGCGGCTAATGCGACTGCCGCACCAGCTCGAACTGCGCTGGCCACGCCACCGAGGCATCCCGCAACGCCACCAGCGCCCGCCACGCGGTCGGAAGGCCGTCAGGGCGTTGCCATCGGCTTGGACGGCGATGTGATCGAGAACCCGGCCGGCGGTTGCCGGTGCGAGAGCGATTCAGGGTTCGCCCGGCAAAACATCAGCAATATCCCTGGTCCCGCTGCCCCTCTTTAGCCCGGATTGCTCTCTCTCTGGTTCCAGTCGCAATGCAATGACGACAACGCTGCGGCGCTCGACATCATCAACACGGTTTGCTCCATGCCTTACAACCTCGTCTCAGCGGTTTCGCGCCACCTGACGCCAGAAGTGGTTGTGAACATCGCATCCGCTTCCAGCTTGGATGGGTCCGGCACGCAGAGAGCCGTGAAGGCGGCAGTGCCTGCGATCCTGAGCGCTCTGGTCAATGTCGCCGAGACACCACCTGGCGCCCGCAGGTTGACGCGCGCCGCAGCAGATCAGACCAAAGGTTTCCTGAAGGGCCTTACCAACCAGCGCCTGCGATCGGAGCAGGCGGCGTCGCAAGGAGGCGCCCTGCTGGCGTCGTTGCTGGGTGCCAGCGCGTCCAGCAAGCTGGCGTCGGCGCTGTGCCAGTTCGTCGGTGTCGGTCCAAGATCAATGCAGTTCGTGGTAGGGCTGGTCACGCTGGTCATCTTGAGTGTGCTGCGTGGCCAGCAACGCGGCACCAATCCGGGCACCAAGGGCGTGGCTCGCTTGTTGGCGGGACAGAAGGACCAGATTGTCCGCGCCATGCCGACCGGACTGTTTGACGCCCTCGCCAAGGATGGCGTCTACGAGGGCATCGCTTCGACTGCAACACCGGAGCTGCGTATCACCTACGACACGTCTCGCACAGCATACGATCAACCCAGCAAGCGACGGATCGTTGACGAGATTGGCAGCGCGGACTGGCCCTATTGGGCTCTCGGTGTGCTCCTGTTTGGAGGGCTGCTCTGGTCTCTGCTGCCGAGTGCCCACCAAGCCGTCGAGCGGGTCAGCACCGCTCAGTCCAGTTCTGAGCCCTGGCGCATCGCGTCTGGTGCCGAGCACCAGCCTATCGATCTCGGGAGCACACTCGACAACTGGGTGTCCATGGCCCAATCCCCCAATGCCTACATCGGTCAAGAGCTTTACAGTCGGACGGGCGAAGGGCTCGGCACCATCAAAGATGTCCTGATACGGCCGGACGGCAAAAAGGCTGCGGCCGTCATCAGCGTGGGCCGGTATCTCGGCATCGGCGACAAGGATGTGGCTGTGCTGTTCTCCACACTCCACCTTGAGCCCGGAGCCAACAGCCATCGCATCGTCATTAACACATCGAAAGATGCCTTGCAGGCCGCCAGCGCCTTGGAGAGGACCCCAGGCGACCAAGCGCTAACGTGCTTGGCGTTGCTACGAACCCGGCATCATGTCATCCGCCGCGCCACGTGGATGTGGTTTTGCAGCGCGAGCACACGCGTTCGCCTGCCCATGCGCTTTGGAATGACTCCCGGCAGATCAGACACGTTCTGCTCTTAGGCGCTGGGCTCTGCTCTGGTTCCGGCTTTCTGTGTCGGTTGCAACCTATCGACCGACGTTCCTGGTCCTTCAACACAAGCGACATCTCACTCAACTCAGGATCTCTAAGAAGCACACTTCTCGACCGTGCTCGCGCTCCGGGTTCCACCGGATTTGCGTGAGCGTGGTGGATCGGACCGCCCGCCGTCGTCCTCGGAGCGTCTAGCTCTCTTCCCAGCGGTCCACTCCAGCGCCACAAGCGTGACGACCAGTCCCAGGATGCCGAGCACCCCAAACAAAATTGTCAGTCCAATAACGAGGCTGTTGGCGTTCATGGCTCAGGCTCATCTTTTCAGCGGTCCGCAGATAAGGGCTCAGGCGGCAATCGGTTCCTGACAGCCATTGGCCGCGCACGCGCTGGGATGCACAAGAGGCCGCGCACGGATCAAGTCCGAGCGCGGCCTTGGTCGAATGGAACGTGCCCTGACTTAGTCCGCCGGGCAGTCCAGTCGTAGGTGCGGTCGAGCCCTGACTTCCCCCGGGAGCCGGGCAGCCCACCGCGTGGTGTATTGCAGGAGGCATTTCATGCTTCAGGCCACGACCGCGCATATGCGAATGCATCCTCGCAAGCCCTATCCCCAATTATGGGGAGACCTGATGAATGGTCATCGACGGCACCAAGCGTGGCCGCATGGCACGTCAGCCTCGGAGGCTTTCGCTGCCGCGATCCTTAGAAGCGCATCAATTCTCTCGGCATCTGTCTGCGCGCGGGTTGCGGCTTCAGCGGTGATGTCTGCGTCTCCACCGGCTTCAGCTTTGCCACCTTCGGCAGCACTGTCGCGGCCGCGGCAACGATCGCCTCAGATGCCTGCAAGAGGTCCTGCGTCGCAGCCTTCACTCTGTCCTTCCTCGATGCCAAAGACCGGTAGTGCTCGCACTGCCGCAGCAATGGAAGATCATCGCTATCGAGGTGCTCCTTGAGAAGCTCGAGGAAAGGCTCCTCATTCCCGTCCCACCGGAAGCCATCCTTGGTGTGGCCTACCTCGAAGCCCTCCAGATGGAGCTCGCCGAACAATCGCAATCGGGCATAGCTGCTGCTGCCTGATGTGCCGAAGAGCAGGGTCGGTCGATACCCATCCTCGCCGCTTCCTTGGATCAAGCGCCCGTGTCGAAACAGAGCGAAACCGGAGCGCGAATAGTTGCCCGGGTCCCTCAGCGCCGCGAAACCCTTCGCTGCGAATCCGTGTCCAAAGTCAAAGGATATCTCCTTCCTCCAGATGCGATCCCTCCGCCCTCGTCCTTGTAATATGGCGCTACCAGCACTTGCGGCTCGACATATGCGAGCTGCTCGCCATTGAACCGAAGGTCGAGGGTGTCATCACGTAAAACACGCGATAGATGTCGCACAGATGCTCCTTGATCTTCCCAAGAGTGCGCCCGACCGGAACATGGTGCGCGTCCTCGAGAGCAACCTCAGTGAAATGAGCGTCTGCGTCGGCCGCTTGCTCCTCGAGCGCGAGCTCCTCAAGCTCATCCTTGACAATCGTTGCGATGTCGAAGCGCACCGTTCGCTCAACGTGCTCGCCTAGCGCCTTCGTGCGCACTCGCCAATGTGGTGCAAACCAGCACGCAGGACTCTTCATGCCCATGCCGAACTCAGACAGCCCTCTTCGACTGGGAGGTATGACGGCCGGACGGAATGCTCGAGGGAACGCCTCGATTCCGATGCCCGCTGCATCGTCCCTTATGGTTATCCGGCCAGGAGATGGGGCGTCCACCTCGATGGAGACACGCAGCTTCGACGAGTGCCCGTGTAGCTTCTGCAGCCTCTCGTTGTTCTCGATGAAGTTCTGGATTGCGTTATCCACGAACTCAGCGAGCGCGAACCATGGACTGTAGTTCAGATGGCGAAGGACGGAGAGCACGCTCACGCCCGGCCTGATGCTGACCCTCGGTACCGACTTCCCTCGTCCCCACCAGGATGAAGTTCGGCCTCCTATCCTCTTTTGCATCTCGAGAATCTTGAACGCGCCTCGCACAGGGGCGTGGGATCAACCGACTTTCGAAAGTTTGTGATTGCCCCGCTATTGCCCCCGAACGATCTCTGCATTGTTAGAAATTGCACTAAGTATTGGTCGGAGCGGAGAGATTTGAACTCCCGACCCCCAGTCCCCCAGACTGGCGATCAACCGCCGCTTAAACGGAACAAAAGTCAATTCTCGGTGGTTGCGGGCCGCCCGCAACCACCGTTGCTTGCCTTGATCATTGGGTGATTTATTGGGGGATATCAGCCAGTGGCGCAGATAGCGTTCTGAAACAGAAACCAAAACTAGGGATATCGAATCTCCCCCCTCGGACGCCTGATTGGCGACAGTCTGCCGCTCGGTGCTGACACGACTGTAGATCGCCATCCGTTTCGACATGGAGCCTCCCCGATGCTGGACGGCTTTCGCTTGGCCATCAGCGCGCCCAGCTACGGCGTGGGACCCTCATACCGCCGTTGCATCTCGCGCAGCTCGCGGTATTCCCTTATCGCAGCCGGTTGATCCGATCCCTCTAGGACGCGCGGTGCAGGTTTTGCCGTTTCCGCCTGCAGCAAACGCACGCGCATCTTCGCCAACTCGGTAATTGCGGCCTCAAGCTGTTCAACCTTCGCCTGCAGAGCGTGCAGCTTTTCCTCGGCCACCTCGGTACGTGCTCGCTCAAGCTCCAGGGCCACAGCCCCATCCCTGGCGACCTGCGCGGCAGCAGTCAGCTTGTTGCGCAAGTCGGCGGCGGCGCGCTCCGACGCCTCACGTGCGCTCACGGCCTTGGCTAGTTCATCCTGCAGCGAGCGCATCTGTTCCGTCAGTGCGGTACTCGTTTTGGCCTCCTGGCTGGTCACGGGACTGAAGACGCCAAGCGCGCAAGCAATAATGGCAGCGCACGCCAATCGATCTACCATGCTGGACCTCCCTTTCACGTGCGGTTGCAGCGCACGACAAGCGCCGAGCCCTTGCTGATCTTGTTGGCAATGTTCCGGTCGCTCTTCCGGCGTGCCAGCCTCTCTACCAAGTCACGCTAGCCGAGAATGGGCGCAGTCAAAAGTGCGCGTCGCATGGTCAGGGGAAGCAGTGGTGATCTTCGAAACCTGGTTTCTTGCCGTAAGAACAGCTTCACATCGGAGGCTTGCATGGCAGCCAACGACAATCCTCGGGAAGGTTACTTCTTACCTCTTGATGGGAAAATCGTGTGGCGTTGCACCATGCGCACTTGGTTGATGTGTAAAGTGCCTCCATTCGCGATGATAGTTTGCGAAACCATAGCGAGACCTGACCTGCGCCAAGGGAGAGTTTCCGATTGCTCGTTTGCACTCGTCGGTCCTGTGGAGGCACCGCCATGATTGCGGCAACGGCCGTTGGCCAAGGCCATGCGCTGACACGGTGCGCCGGCTCGGGTCTTGGCTCCGCATGGGTGAGATGGCGGCTTACGAGGTGTCGCCGCGACAAGCACGGTCTTACTGCCCGGTAGCATCACCAAACGTGACGAAACTTGTCTCCGGTTCTCGGATGAAGCAACTTTGATCGCTTAGGCTCAGTGAGGCGACTTTTCCAAGCTGAGGATGCGGTAATCTCACCATATCGGCTTCTGTATAATCACCTCCGAAACGATGATCCTGCCAACTAGGGAGCACGTCTCATGAAGGCCGTCATTATGGATCGCCACGGCGATCCCAACGTTCTGCGCTACGGGGACCTGCCCGACCCAGTGGCCGGGGCGGGAGAGGTCGTGGTCGACGTGCACGCGGCGAGTGTCAATGGCGCCGACATCAAGGTCCTCGAGGGTGCGTATGCCCCCATTGCCACGTTCCCGTATGTGCTTGGCCGCGACTTCTCCGGCGCGGTGAGCGCGTTGGGCGCTGGCGTCGGCGATTTCAAGGTTGGTGACGCCGTATTCGGCGTACTGGCGGGCGGACGGGATGGCACCTACCAGGAGAAAGTCGGGGAGAAGGCCGCGATTCTCTGCGCCAAACCGGGCTCTCTCTCCCACGTCGATGCCGCGGCCCTAGCGCTCACGGGCCTGACGGCGCTCGTTGCAATCGAGGAAACGATCAAGCTGAAGAGCGGCGAAACCATTCTCATTCAGGGCGGCGCCGGTGGCGTCGCTGGATTTGCCATCCAGCTTGCCAAGCATATTGGTGCCCGTGTCATCACCACCGCCAGTGCAGCCAACCACGCTTACGTCAAGAGCCTCGGTGCCGATCAGGTCATCGACTACAACAAGGACGACTTCACCCGCGTAGTGAAGGACGTCGATGCGGTCTTCGAGACGGTCGGCGGAGAGGTGGCAATGCGCTCGTTCTCAGTCGTGAGATCGGGCGGACGCGCGGCCTTCATCGCTTCGGGAGCCAAGGCTCCGGCTTCGCCACGACCTGATGTACAGTCTTTGCGCCCTGCCGTTGGCCGCGATCGCCCACACCTTGAGCGTATCGTTCATCTGCATGCGACAGGTGCTGTGCGTGTGCCGGAAACACGCGTGTTTCCGCTGCGTGAGGCCGCAGAGGCGCTGCGGATCAGCGAGGCGCGGCATTTCCGTGGCAAGCTGGTGCTCGATGTGAGGTAGGCGACCACCCTCCTCCAGCTGGACCAAATGGTCGTTTGAGAGCTCACTGGCTGCAAACTCTGAGTCTAGATCGGCGGCCGTCTGTTTTTAAGGGAACGGCCAAACCGCCTCCCACGCGCTGAACCCGTGGAGGAGTAGTCATGACCGAGTTCACCCCTCAACAGCTAGAGCGATGGGCTGAAATCATTGCGGACCGGGCCGACCGAATGCCGTTGCGCATTGTGTATATGTTTGACAAGCCTCGGCTGCACGATGGTAGCCACTGCCTCGGTCTTGCATTCGAAATGGACGGATCGGCACCCACTCGCATGGTCGATCGGTGGGCCATCATGAGCGTGGCAGAACTCGCGGACTTGGGGGCAAAGCCGGGATTCTGTGATGCAGTACGCAAACGCCGGGGACAAAGGCTGGCTACTCATCTTGGAAGCTGCGAAGCTTCCTAAGCTGGACCCTTCGCAAAGTATGCGTTGTGCCCACTCCCTAGCCTGCAGGATCTTTAGGATCTTGCGAGAACCCGCATATCGATCAGAAAGCGCATCGAGTTCGGCCAGTACCTAGACCTCGACGTGCCTCAGCACCATGTCCGCCGCCTTTTCACCAATCATGATCGACGGCGCGTTAGTGTTGCCCGATGTCAAAGTCGGCATGATGGAGGCGTCCGCAATGCGAAGCCCGTGGATGCCGCGCACGCGAAGCTGATCGTCGATGACTGCCATGGGATCCGTCCCCATTTTGCAGGTTCCGACCGGGTGGTAGGTGGTTTCCGCGACCAGCTTCACCCACTCCAGCAGCTGGTCGTCCGTGGTTTGCGAGGGTCCGGGGGCAATCTCGCTCACCCGCAAGTCTTTCATGGCGGGCGCGGTCATCACGGCGCGGGCAATGCGGACGGCGCGCACGGTGAGTTCTGCATCGACGGGAGACGAAAGGAAGTTGTAGTTGATGGCCGGTGGCCTGCGCGGATCGGCAGAGGTGATATGGATGTGACCCTTGCTTTCGGGTCGCATAGGGTGGGCATAGCATGTCAGGCCGGATTGGCGGGAGAGCTTGGGGCCGGGCTCGTAGAGCATGGGCACCCAGCCAAGCATGATGTCGGGTCCATCCAGGCCTTCGCGAGAGCGGACAAAGGCGCGGATCGGCGCTGCCACCATGCCGAGCATGCCATCTCCGCGAACGAGGTAGCGGAGCGCCTGATGCACCAAGCCTAGTCCCCGCCCCCGATCGTTATACGTGACCCCTTTCGCACCGATGGCCCACCGTGTCCGGGGAGCGTAGTGATCGCGCAGGTTCTCGCCCACCCCTTGCAGGGCGTGACGAACATCGATGCCCAGACGTTGCAGGCGCTCGGGTTGGCCGATGCCAGATAGCTCCAGCAGCTGTGGCGAATTGATAGTGCCGGCGCACACGATCACCTCGCGCGAGACATGGGCGTCACGCTGCTCGCCGCGCACGGAATAGCGCACGCCGGTGCACCGTTTGCCGTCGAGCAAGAGTTGTTCGGCCAGTGCATCCGTTTCGATGCGCAGGTTTTTGCGCTTGCGGATTGGGTCCAGATAGCAATGAGCCGTACTCATGCGCCGACCCTTGGCGATGGTGGCCTGGCTCATCGCGATGCCATCTTGCCTGGGGCCGTTGTAGTCGTCGTTGTACGTGATGCCGACTTCGCCAGCGGCTCTGATCAGTGCGCCGTAGAGTGGGTCGCGCTTGTCAGGATTTGTTATGCGTAGCGGACCTTTGCGCCCACGGTAGGCGTCATCGCCGCCATCGTAGCTCTCCATGCGCTTGAAGAAGGGCAGGACGTCGTCGTAGCTCCATCCCCGGTTCCCCAATTGCGCCCAGCCATCGAAATCCTGCGTCTGACCCCGCACGAACGCCAAGCCGTTGATGGAGCTGGAGCCGCCAAGCAATCGGCCACGGGGCACCGGAAGCCTTCGACCATGGGTGCTGGTCTCAGGCTCCGACGCGTAGCACCAATTGACAGCCGCGTTGTGCAGGAGCTTGGTGTAGCCAATTGGAACACGGGCCCAGGGATGACTGGCGGCACCGGCCTCCAGAAGTAGGACGGTGTTGCGTTCATTGGCCGAAAGCCTGTTCGCAACGACGGCTCCAGCCGAGCCGGCGCCGACGACGATATAGTCATAGATTGGAATCTGGCTGTCCCCCCTTCAACCCACGCATAGCAGTATTTTTCGAATGCGGCGCGTGGCGCCGTCAAGTTTTTGGCACGATCTCATTTACGGAGAGCGTCATCGCGAAAGGCCGCGGCCAGTGGACAGCGGGCTAGCGCCGGCGCCTGCTGGCTGGCTTGACGCGAGGGGCTGGATCGTTGGCAGGCATTTGCTGTGCGCTCTGCTTGAGAGCTTGCTTCAGCGTGACCGGCCTCCGGTGCTTCTTCAACAGATCAGCAAATGCCTCGTCTGCTAGCTCCTGAAGCGACTTCATGCTGTCGCGCGCCAGAAGCCCGAGCGCCTGATAAGCAGTTTGCGCTCATACAGATGGACATGGGCCGAGAAGTCTGCCGACGGCTCCGGGAAGCGGACGAACCGTTGTTCGGTGCCAGGATGGGGACGCCCGAGGCGGCCATCGGACAAGTTTTCCTCGCCGATTAAAGACGGGCACCACACGAGTCCATGACCTCTGGAAGCCGAAAGATCACCGACCGTATGACCGCGTCTGCGAGTGCTTGCTAACGCATCGGTTTGCACAAAACGTCATTCATCGCCGGGGACGCCGTAACTTGGTGCTTCATTCGGATTGAGGGCGCGCTGAAGATAAGCGTCGAGCTGCGGCTTATACATGTCCCAGAGGGCTGCAATCGCCTCGATCGGGCACTGCTGCGTCCAATCGCAGCGCAAATCAACGATTGGCCAGCTCACGCGATCCACGACCTTGAGTCCTGCCGAATGGATCGGGCCAGCCTCGCCACCGGCTGCCAACCCGGCGTGCATCGCGGCAATCAGGCGATCGCCCAGATGGCCGAAACTCGCGAGAAAGCCGTCCACCACGGCCTGCGGCACACCATCGTTGGCCAGTAGATTGCCTCCCGATGCGACGTCTTCGGCCCGGGCTTCACCCCAGATGCCGAGGGAATTCGGACCCGAATGGATGGCCGTCAGGCCGCGCCGATCGACCGCGAGCACCTGCCGATAATCGATGAACTTGCCCTGCTTCTTGATTTCTGCGATCGCGGCCTCGGCGCTCATGCCGCCTTGCATGAGATCGAGAGCGAGCGGACCAAGCGAAGGGTCCGTCACATTCTGCGAGGCTACAGCGCCGACACTTGCCCGCGCATAGGCGCAGCGTGCCGCAACCGCCGGCGAGGACGAGGCCACAGCGACGCCGAACATGCCGGATTCCCGACAGCGGGCGACCAACGAGAAGGTCATGGCCTTACTTTCCGTTCACTCTGAGGTTCGCTTGGGTGTTCAATCCGGAATGACGGCCGTACCATCGATCTCGACCAACCACTCGGGTCGGGCCAGCGCCTGGACCACGAGGCCAGTCGAAACAGGATGCACGCCTTTGATGTATTCGCCCATCGTACGATACACAGCTTCTCGGTGACGAATATCGGTTATGTAGACCACGATCTTGACGAGGTGCTCCATCTTG
Organism: uncultured Alphaproteobacteria bacterium; assembly: GCA_963806735.1. Lineage (GTDB taxonomy): Bacteria > Pseudomonadota > Alphaproteobacteria > Rhizobiales > Hyphomicrobiaceae > CADEFX01. The sequence continues at coordinate 94,780 of CAWEBE010000031.1, forward strand.
CCGCCGGCTTCTTCGATGAGTTGCCCTATATTCTGCATGACCTTATGGGTCTGCTGCACCGGATCATGGCTGTCGATGTTGACAGCATCGTCGAGGTTCTGCGGGCACTGTCCGCGCAACCACACGATCTTGCCCCCTTGCGTCACCACCGCGTGGGCCAGATCATTGTCGAGGTTCTGCTCGGGATATGTATCCTTTGTGTTGAACTTGCGAATGCGCTTATGGGCCATCTGAGCCTCCGCGACGTTCATGCGTCAAATAGCGGCCGGCAGGAAGTTTTGCCTCATCGGCGTGCTGCCGCTTCGTGATAAGCGATGTAGTCACGTTGGATCTTGATCTGGTCTGCGAGATATTTGGCGTCGTGCCATACACCCCAGATGAAACTGGATCCTCGGCGCGATTGCCAGGGCAAGCCCAGGAAATAGATCCCCGGTTCCGCCGAGACTCCGCGCTGGTGCCGAGGCCTTCCCTTCTCGTCGAAGGTGTCGACCTTCAGCCAGTCGTAGTCCGTCGTGAAACCGGTCGCCCAGATGATCGTCGCAATGCCGGCGACGGCGAGGTCTAGCGAGAGGATGGGATTCTTCACGCAGTCCACATCCGGTGCGGTACGACGCGCTTCAGGTTCTTCCGGCAGATCGAGCCCATTTCGTGCGACGTAAGCGTCGGCCTCGTCCAGCACGCAGAGCAGATTCTCGTCTCCCTTCTTGAGGTTTTCGACGAGGTCCGGCGCGAACCGCATTACGCCGTTTCTGCAAGCCTCCGTGCGGCCCACCAGGATCATTCCTTTGGTCGCCAGGAGGCGGAAATCTATTGTGTGGCCCCCGTCGGCTCCGCTCACTGCGATCGTCACGTGCTCTTTCCCGGCCTCCCGGGTGACCGCATCCCACTTTCCAAGAACGCCCAACCACCAGCAGTAGTCGCGCCCGCGATAGGCGCGAGGCGGGCGATCATGCGGCCCCACCGAAAGAAAGACCTTCCGCCCCGCTTCGAGAAGCTCTTCCGCGATTTGAGTCCCTGAGGAGCCCGAGCCGACGACCAGCACTCCGCCTTCGGGAAGCTGTGCCGGGTTGCGGTATCCGGTCGAGTGGATCCGCAGCACGCCTGTCTCGGCGGACACTATGGCGGGCACGCTCGGTCGCTGGAACGCACCTGTGGCGGCCACAACGTTGTGGGCCTCGATCACGCCCGTAGATGTCTCTATGCGGAAGCCGCGCTGCCCGACTTTCCTCTCGACCTTCAAGACCTCGACACCACACCGGACGGGTGCCGCAATCCTCTCCGCGTAAGCGACCAGATAATCTGCTACGGTGTCCTTGTGTGCAAATTTGTCCGACCCAACGCTGTTGTCGACATCGCTGAAAGTGAGACCTGGAAAGCGGTCGTGCCAGGCGGGACCGTTGGCCACCAACGAGTCCCATCTTTCCGTGCGCCAGCGTTCAGCAATCCGGTTTCTCTCCAGCACGAGATGTGGCACGCCGTTTGCGCTCAGATGTTCGCTCATGGCAATGCCGGCCTGCCCGCCGCCCACGACCAGCGTATCTGTCTTCTCGACCGGCATGCCATGCTCCACCGCGAGCGCGCTATGATAGCCGACGACGTTGCTGGCTGCACCAGAGCTCGCCAATATCGCGGCGACTGAACCAGGGGCGTTCGTTCAATCGCGCGCTGCGGAACGACCGCGCAAATTGTGGGACGTAGGGCCCGCGATCAGGTCTCCCGGTTTCATGTCGGCCCGGGGTGCCGTGGTAGAATTGGCGCGGGGTCATGTTATCCAAACCCGACAACGCCCGCTAGCAGCAGCGACAAATCCTCAGGAGCGCCGAGCAGGAACACCGCGCTCGAGGGCTCGGCGCCACCACGAGCGCTTGCCGTCGGCGCCACGTTCATAGGCTGGCGGGGCGCGACATCCAAGATGCGCGAAAGTTCGCCTTCGTGTTTGTGCTTCACTGTGCATGGATCCGACTACCGACGCACGCACAACCAAACGACGCGAACGCAGTTTGCCAATCTGTATGCCGCGGTCATGCCCGGAACTCAAGAATTGTTCGATTTGACCGCGCAACCCGACAAGCGATCTCCGTCGGACAGAATAGATGAGCAAAAGTGGACCCGCTCACTTGCGCGTTTGAGGTCCGAGGCCGTGCCGGATGGTTGGGCGCTCGATGACGATCCATGCGGGCGCATGATCGCTGGCACCATCGCGTACCCTGATTGCCCGATCAACGCCTGCGTCCTTCAGGCCGGAGGCGATCGCCGGGCTGAGCAGCAGATGATCAAAGCGCGGATCAGCGTCGCCTCGTCCATCGCAACCTAGAGCCCCATCTCCTTTGACACCAGTTCGAGGAAGTCGCGGCCGATCGAGCCCTCGAACTGCTTGTGGACTGGCAGCGTCGCCTCGATGAACAGCTTCTTGTTCTCCGGCGTGATTTCGTTCACCGCAACCAGTGTCTTCAGCTTTTCAAGCGCATCACTGATGTCCTGCGGTTGCTTGGACCACTGCCATTCGGTTGCAGTCTTCATGGCTTTGTTGAAGATTTCCTTCTCCTCGGTCGAGAAGTTGGCCCAGTTCTTAGTGTTGGTCGCCATCAGGAAGAAGTCGGTGGTGTGCGCATCAAGGGAAATAAACTTCGCCACCTCATGAAGTTTGAAAGCCAGCAAGTCCGGCAGCGGATACTCGAACCCGTCGATGACGCCTTGCTGGAGGGCGAGATAAAGTTCCGAGGGGTCCATGGCGACCGGGTTGGCACCGAGCGCACGAAAGGTCTGCATATAGACCTGGCTGTTGATGACGCGGACCTTCAGGCCCTTGCAGTCGTCCGGCTTATGAACTGCGCGCACCTTGTTGACGATGTGGCGGGAGCCGAGCAGCATGTACCCGAGGATGCGGAAGTTGGCGCTTTCGGCCATCTTCTCGATTTCCTTACCGAGCCGGCCGTCGAGGCCGACCTTTAGTTTCTCCGCCGAGGGAATCAGATAGGGCAGTGTGAAGGCATCGATCGGCTTGAAGAAATTCGAGTACCAAGCAGGCACCGCGAGGCCGAAGGTCTGAGCGCCCGCCTGCACGGACTGCAGCATCTCAGGAATGGGGCCGAGCTGCGAGGCGGGGAAGACGTCGATCTTGAGCTTCTTGTCCGACAGCTTGCTCACCTCCTCGGCGAACATCATGATCGCCCGGTGATACAGGTTTTCATTGGCCGGCATCATGTGGCCGAATTTGAACGTTTTGACTCCCTGAGCGATCGCCGGCGCGCTGACGCCTAGCGTAGCAGCTGCGCCTACCCCTGCAGAAAGCTTGAGAAATTGCCGGCGTTGAATCGCCTTTCCCGTCTTTGAGATATCCTTCATCGTTTCCTCCTTGTCGTTGGCCGTTCAAATTGGCGCGGCCTGCATCGACCCCTGGCTTGTGGTCTCTTCTCCACCTATCTGATCAGCCCGAGATACCGCGGAAACCAAAGCGTAATATCGGGGATGAATATCATCAGCAGCACCACCACACACATCCAAAGTACGAAAGGTAATATTACGATCGACAGCCGCTCCAGGCTCACATTGGCGATCGACGAGACCATGAAGAGAACGATGCCAACCGGCGGCGTGACCATTCCGATCAAGCTGGTCACGACGAAAACCAGCGCAAAGTGGATATCAGAGACGTTGTAGACTTTTGCGATCGGCGCCAGCAGGGGCGCCAAGGCAATCATGATCGGGACCGGCTCCATGACCGTGCCGATAAACGTCACGATGGCCGCCACCAGCAGTAGGAATACGGTGCCGCTCGTTGTGACCGATAGCAGGAAATCCGCTACGGTCTGCGTAATACCGTTATAGGTCATGATCCAGCCGACGATCGCGCCTGTGAGTAGCAGGGCGCCCGCTACCGCGCTCGCAACTGAGCTGTAAACAGTCGCGTCGTATACATCGCGAAACGTCAAGCGATCCTTCTTGAGAAAACCGTAGAGCAGCGTGTAGGAAACGCCGATCGCTGCCGACTCGGTGATCGTGAATACGCCGAAGCGGATGCCGCCGACAATAATGACGGGCAGCACGAGGAATGGAACCACCCGCAGCGTCTGGGCGACGAATTCCTTCAGGCTCGGGCGCTCGTAGGTCTTGCCGTAATTATTCTTGCGAGTCGTGTACCAAGCCATGACCATGAACCCGCCGCTGAACAGCAGCCCGGGAACGACGCCCGCCATGAACATGGCGGCAACCGAGATATTGCCGACCGCAAGCGCATAGATAATCATCGCGACGCTCGGGGGAATGATTGGCGCAAGCATTGCTGTCGAGCAGGTTAGTGCCGCTGCATAGGCGGCCGGATAACCGGCGCGTGTCATGAGCTGAATCAGAATGCGGCCCAGGCTTGCGACGTCGGATACAGCGGTGCCGCTGACGCCCGAGAACAACACCGAAGAGACGATATTGACTTGTGCCATGCCGCTTCGGGCCCGCCCAAACATCATGCGTAACCAAGTAACGAGCTGCGGCAGCATTCCCGTGCGTTCCGCCAGGAAGCCGAGCATGATGAAGAGCGGTATGGAAAGCAGCGGAAAGGAGCCCAGTGCGAAATAGGTCCTTCGCGCCAGGATTGTCGGTTCTAGACCTTCGAAGAACAGGATCCAGGTGGCGCCAACGAGCCCCATTGCGAAAGCGACCGGCACCCCGATGATGGTCAAGACGAAGAAGCCGACCGTTAGGAAGATCATCATGGCGACTAGACCGCTCCAGCAGGGCGGCTGATTTCGAGAAATATCAAAACAATCATGTGATAGGTCAGCAACACAAAGCCGACGGGAATTGCGAGGAAGGCCCAAAACAAACTGATTTCGAGGCCCGGCTCGGTTTGTGCGGCGGCGGGGCCGAGCGCGACGTAACCGCCCCATACCATCTGAAGAAAGAAAATCACTGTCAGAAGTTGGGCGAACAATCTGAGATGACGTTGCGCTGCCGCGGGCAGTGACTTCACCAGCAGTTCGAATCCGACGTGACCGCCATAGCGCAATGCAGGGCCTGCGCCCAAAAGAAAGAACCACAACAGCAGAAAGCGCGAAGCGCCGTCGACCAGGAAGATCGAAAAATTGAACAAATAGCGCGATACGACCTCCAGCGTGATAGTGAACGTGAACAGGATGCCGACCACGAACAGGGTGATTTCGGTGAGGCGGACAATCGCGCGATCAATTTGCCGCCACGGGGGCGGGAGCTGTCCATACTGACGTTCGAGCTTCGTGCTGTCAGAAACCTCGGTTTCGACGATCTGTTCCGACATCGGGTGTGCAATCCCCAGCTTGGAACGTCTCCCAGCGGATTCGTCTTCCGCGCAGCGAACGGCTTTTCTTTAGGTGCCCGACACGGGTGAGTTTATACACCGCGCGAGCACGTGTCTGTACAATCTGCTAGCGCAAGCCAACACGCAAAGACTGGGACCTACCGAATGCCGTTTCTGCAGCTAAAGGACAGCGATATTCACTATGAAGTGCATGGAGAGGGCTATCCGATCTTTCTGTTCGCGCCGGGGTTCCTGAGCTCCCGCATCGAGCGCTGGCGAACCAATCCGGCCAATCCTGGCCAGCCGCAGGACTTTCTTGATCCGATTGCAGCAATGTCGTCCCGCTTCAAGATGATAGCTCACGATGTCCGCAACGCAGGGGAATCGCGTGGCACCGCGCGATCTTCCGACGGCTGGCACAGCTACGTCGAGGATGCACTAGCGCTGCTCGATCACCTCGAGGTTACACGCTGCCATGTCATGGGCGCGTGCATTGGCGTGACGTTTGCGCTGGCGCTCGCGCAGGCGCGCCCCGGACTCGCCACTGCCCTGGTGTTGCAGAACCCGATCGGGCTTGGACGCAACGGCCGTAACCGCGATCTCGTGAACGAGGAAATCAACCTTTGGATCGAGCGGGTGAGGGGCTATCCGCGGATTGACCGCAGCCAATTGCCCGAGTTCACTAGGCAGATGTTCGCGGGCGACTTCCTTTTCGGGGTGCCGCGGGAGTACCTTGCGTCCTATAAGCTCCCGATGCTGCTGATGCCGGGTGACGACAACATGCATCCGGTCGAGGTTTCCTACGAGGTAGCGCAGCTCGCGCCCCATACCGAAGTTGTCGCGCCATGGAAGGGCGACAAGTTCAAGCATGAGGCGATCGAGTTCACGCGAGACTTCTTCATCCGCAACACGCCGAAAAAGCTGGACCTGCCTTTTGCACCGTAAGGGCTAACTTGGAATGCGTGTTGCCTGGCGGAGGAGCAGCTGCCAGAGGCCGGCCTTCTTCACCCACACAAGTGCGAATTGCAGGTGGATTAGTTCGACTGGATTCCCTGCCGTGCTGACTGCCATGTCACAGATGCCGGTCTGGACCGCGACGTTGCCGTGGATGTGAGTCTTCACGCCGCGGCTCGTGACGCACTTGTAGTCGTAGAGATCGCGCTTGAGCCCCTTGAGGTACCCCGCCTTCGACTCCGTAACCGCGGTCGAATGAACGTAAAGGTGGTCTTTGGTCAGCATGTTCTCGATCGCTTCGAAGTCCTTCTCGACCATCGCACGGTAGAGCGCGCGCTCCGCGTCGCGAACTGCCTTCCTTTCGGCTGTAGCCGCTGTCATGCCCTTAAGTGTCGCTTGTGAAAGAGGCTGCGATTTACTCCATTGTCATGGTCGCATCGCAGGAAGCGCGGCCAAAACCACGGGCACCGCGCCGGTAAGAGGTTACGATTGAGTACGAGCTTGGAATTAGCCCTGCGCACACTTTTGGGGACGGAGTTCAGCGCAGAAATTGCGACAGTCTAGATGACACAAACCAGAATCAACTCTCCGTGGTTGCGAGCCCCCGTAACGGCAGTTGATCGGTGGGCTCTTGCCGTAATGGTGGCGTTTGCACATACGACAGATCCTGGCAGGGGTGGCCGGCGTCCGCACGCGAGATCGGTAGGCGATCAATCGCTGTTGCCGAAATCACAATCTACGCAGGGATACCCGACTCTGCCGAGGTATATGGCCGGATGTTGGTCGGATAGATGACCATCTAGGGAATTGAGGTGTTGTGCGGCAGAAGCGCCACGAAGCGCATGGCATCCGCTAAATCTCGCGGCTGAATGAACTGAGCCAACACCTCCGGCGGATACTTCACCTTGCGCCGCTCCATGATTGGTGTGTTCACGTCGTCAGGACAAAGGCAGCACGACCTGACACCGAATTTCCAGGCCTCTTGGGTCAGCGAGAGACTCATACCCAGCATGCCGAACTTGGACGCGGAGTAAGCGATGCCGGTCACCCGGCGGGCCGCCGTCGACGCAACGTTAATGATAAGGCCGTCGCGCTGCTCGCGCATCCTCGGGAGCACGGCATGCACCATGTTGAATGCGCCCGTCAGATTTACGGCAAGAACGTGATCCCAGTCCTCAGGTGTGATCTCGTCGAGGCGCCGGTTAGCAACATTGAGACCGGCGTTGTTCACCAGAATGTCGACACGCTTGAAATAGTCGAGCTGACGCGCAGCTGCGACCAAAACCTTCTTGCGGTCGCCGACATCGAGGGGTTCGACGACGGCCCTGCCGTCGAAGGCGCCAATCTCCCGGGCTACATCGTCGAGCTTGTCGCGACGGCGGCCAATCAGCACGACGCTGGCGCCTTCTCGCGCAAACATCATGGCGCCGGCCTTGCCGATGCCGGTACCCGCGCCCGTCATCCAGACGACTTTTCCGTCTAAGCTCGCCATGTCGCCCGCAGCCGCTCGTTTCGCCCGTCAGGTCGGCTTGACTTTGCCTACTTTGTCAGCGGGACGCCGAACGCTTTGTACAGAGTAGACTCGCCTTTGTCGTCAATGCCGATTGCGTTCATGGCGCTGACGCCGACGTGATTGTCACGCGTTATGGTCACCGTATCGGCCAGTACGCGAGTATCGAACTTGTCGAGCGTCTCCATGGCGGCGATCCACTTCTCGCGCGTAGGGTTTGGACCCGCACGGCGGAACGCCTCCACTGTCGCAATGGCGACGGGCACTCCGAAATAGTAAAAGTTTGTCGGCGGACCAACCTTGGGCAACTCGTCCTTGGTCAGGTATTTCACGAAAATATCGTGAAACTCCTTCAGCGAGCCTTCGCCGATCTTCTCGTTGAACTGGTAGGGTTGGAAGAACCTTTGCCTGACCGCCGAGATGTCTCGCACCTGTTGTATCACTTGGTCGAAATCGGCTCCGAGCGCGCCGATCACCGGCGCGTTGACGCCATACTTTTTCATGTCGCGAATAAGTACGACCAGCTCGGGCTGATAGAGGCAGCCGAGCACAGCCTGGGCACCGGACGACTTGACCAGCAACACCTGCGCCGTGGCATCCGTCGAGCCATTCTCCATCGCCGCGTTTACGACGACCTCGCCGCCGTTCGCCTTGATGTAGTCGGTGGCGGGATTGCAGTAGCCATGCGCCCAATCGTTGCTGTGCGCGACTAAAGCAATCTTCTTGTTGCCGGGTATGGACAGAGCGAAGCGCGCCATGTTCGACCCGGACTCGATGCCCGTATAGGTGACGTGAAACATCCCTGGCACCGGCGGCCGCGTGAGCTTGGGATTGGCCGAGGCCCCCATCCACGGAACGCCTTCCTTCTCGAGCGTCGGCTTGATGGCCATCGCGACGCCGCTGCACGGGTTGCCCATAATCATGAATACTTTGTCTTCGTAGACGAGCTTCTTGGCGGCTGCGATGCCTTTGGCCTCGTTGCAGCTGTCGTCGGCAAACACGGTCTCGAACTTGCGCCCGTGAATGCCGCCCTTCTCGTTGACGTACCGCAGGTACGCCTCAGGTCCGAAGTTCAGCGGATTGAAGGCCGCGGCTTGACCAGTAAATGGACCGAGATTGCCGATCTTGATGGTCGTGTCTGAGATACCTTGCGTATTGTCGGCTCGAACCGAGCCAGCAGAGATCATCGACAAAACAAGCGTCAGACTTGCGAGAACGCTCTTGATTGTCATGGCGTCACCAACCCTAAGCCACATGGACACTGAGGCGCCGAGGCGCGTTGGGAAGGAGCAAACGTCATGTCAGCCACTTGAGCGTTGCTCCTAACTGAGCCGCCGATAAGATAGGCGACCTTAACTGCCTACTTCAACTGCATTCGGCCGGCAGCGATCGACCGCCAATCGGTCTTTGTCTGCGCCCGAGGAGGCGATGGCGTGCTGTCGGTGCTGCCCCAATTGATCGTCGGTGGCCTCGCCACGGGCATGATGTATGCGCTCATCGCACTCTCCATGACCGTCGTCTACCGCGCCACCACGGTGGTTAATTTCGGACACGGCGACCTGGTGACAGCAGGCGCATACGCGATCTTTGTCTTCAGCACCGCCATTGCGTTGCCTTTCGTTCCGGCGCTGCTCATGTCGGTTGCTCTGTTGTTCGTGTTTGGCTTCGTTCTCCATCGTGTGCTCGTTCTGCCAATCATTACCGGGCCGCATCTGTCGCTGGCGATGATGGCACTGGCCGCTGGCAATGCCGTTCGGGGTGCCGCCCGCCTCGAATTCGGCCGCGAGACGCTCATGCTTGACCGGCCCTACGAGCAGACGACCTTTCTGCTTGGCCAAGTCGTGCTCACCATGGACGACCTCGTCATCTCAGGAGTGGTTTTTCTGCTGTTTCTGGCACTGTTCGTGATCTTTTATCTCACGCCGACCGGGAAGGTGGTCCAGGCGGTTTTTCAGTCCCAGCGCGGCGCTGCACTCGTCGGCATCAATGTGCCAGCGTTTCACGGCCTCATGTGGGGCATCGGCACGGCGCTCGGCGCCGTCGGCGGCGCCCTACTTGCGCTCACGGTCGCGCTCACGCCCGACATGGGAACTTGGACTCTGGTGCGCGGCTTCGCCGCTATGACGCTGGGCGGCTTCGGCTCGCTGCACGGCGCGATTGTCGGCGGTCTTCTCCTCAGCGTCATGGAAAAATTGCTGGGCTTCTACGTCTCCACGGCCTTCATCGACATCACAGCGTATGTCGTTACGATCCTCGTGCTGCTCGTTCGCCCTCAAGGACTGTTTGGGCGGACCGCGGCGCGACGGATCTGAGCGGCGACGATGCCCGAGGACGTTCCAACCAACTCGATGCCGCTCAGCAGGTCGGCGCGCGCGACTCCAAGCAGGCGCGTATTCTGGCTGCTCCCGATCGCGCTCCTACCGCTGCCGCTTTTCCTCAATCAGTACCATCAGTATGTCGTCAATCTGATGCTCGTCTACATACCTGTTGGCATTGGCTTCAACGTGGTCGTGGGCAATCTAGGCCAACTCGCTTTCTCCAACGTGGCGTTCTTCGGCATCGGTGCCTACACGTCGGGCATCCTCATGCTCAAGCTCGGCCTTCCGTGGTGGGCCACGATCATTCCGGCTGGCGTGATGGGCGGGCTCGCCGGCTGCGCAGCGAGCATACCGGCGCTGCGTGGGGTGCGCTCGTTCTATCTCGCCATCATGACGCTCGCCTTCGGCGAACTCATGCGGTGGAGCTATATCCGGCTGGAGAATCTAACTGGCGGCTCGATGGGAATGGCCGTTCCGGCCGCGGACTTTTTCGGCTGGAAGCTCGACACCGAGTGGCACAAGTTCTACGTCTTCCTAGCCATTGCAGTCATCACGGCGATCGCGACCGATCGACTGTTGCGATCGCGCATCGGCCGTGCCTTCATGGCCATAAAGGACAACGAGACGGCAGCAGCGGCGATGGGCATTGCCACCAGCCGCTATTTCGTCCTGGGCTTTGCCTGGAGCGGGTTTGTCGTCGGCATCGGCGGCTCCATGTTTGCCGTCCTGATCGGTCATCTCTCGCCGGAATCGTTCAATCTCGTCGAATTGATCCTCGAGTTTGCCATCATCATGGTCGGCGGCCTCGGGAGCCTGACCGGCTCTATTCTCGGCGCCATCATCATTACCGCTATGCCGGAGATCTTCGCCGGCTGGCCGGGCTTTCAGGAGATGATTTTTGGTCTATTGATCGTCTTCGTGATCCTGTTCATGCCACGTGGCCTTGCGGGTCTACTGGCGCGCCTGCACCCGATCTTCCGGGATCGGTACTACGATGACTGAATGACATGACAGCGTTGCTCGAGCTTTCCGGCGTGACCGTGCGATTTGGCGGCCTCAATGCGGTCGACAATGTATCCTTTCGCATCGACGCTGGTGAGATTTGCGCACTGATCGGCCCGAACGGCGCTGGCAAGACCACCTTGTTTAACGCCGTCACCGGCAACGTGCAGGCTGCGGCAGGGCGCATCGTTTTTCGCGGACAGGAGATCCAATCCCTGACAGCACACGCGATAGCTGCTCGCGGCGTTCGTCGCACGTTCCAAAATGGGGGCTTGTTCGCCGAGCTAACGGCGCTCGAGAACATCCTCGCCGGTTTGCACGTCACGGTTGAAAGCAGCCTGACCGGGCTCCTGCTCGGCACCAGGCGTGCGCGCGCCGCGGAGCGGGCCGCAACCGAGCGCGCCTGTCGCTTGCTCGACCTCATGAACATTCGCCATCTGGAGGATCATCCTGCGGGAGAGCTGTCTGGCGGGCAGCAGCGCATGGTCGAGATCGTGCGCGCACTGGCCACCGACCCACCGCTTCTCTTGCTCGATGAGCCTGCCGTGGGCCTCGCGCCGGCGATGCGCGAGCAGCTTGGCGTCATCATTCGCAGGCTGGCCAAGGAACGCAGACTCGGCATCCTGCTGATCGAGCACGCTATCGAACTGGTCATGAGCATCTCCGATCGCGTCATCGTGCTGAACTACGGTGCCAAGATCGCCGATGCACCGCCGCAGGAGGTCCGAGCCAACAAGAATGTGCTGGAGGCATACCTCGGCCATGGTTGACGAACTGCTCACCGTGCGCGGCGTAGAGGCCGGATACACGCAGAAGCAGATCCTGTTCGGCGTCGATCTCAGCGTGCGTGAAGGCGAGGTGGTCGCGCTGCTGGGCGCCAACGGCAGCGGCAAGTCGACGGTTTTGAACACGGTGAGCGGCTTCGTGCGCCCGATGGCAGGCTCGATAAAATTGAGCGGCCAAGAGCTGGCCGGCAAGCGGCCACATCAAACCTTCCGGCGCGGGATCGTCCAAGTTTCCCAATCACGCGACCTTTTTCCCGACATGTCGGCCGAGGACAACCTGATGCTCGGCGCGGTCGTGCGCCGTGGGCAGACCGCCAAGCTGTTGGCCAGCGTTTACGAATCCTTTCCACGGCTCAGCGGCTTGCGGCACCGCCACGTCCATCTCATGTCTGGGGGCGAGCAGCAGATGGTAGCGCTCGGCCGTGCGCTTATGGCCCAGCCGAAGATCCTCCTACTCGATGAGCCTTCGGGCGGCCTGGCACCGCGCCTCGTAACGGAGATCGCTGCCATCATGCAGGCGTTGAAGGAGCGCGGTGTGACCATGCTCATGGTCGAGCAGAATATCCGACTTGCGCTATCCGTCGCCGACCGCTTCCTTGTCTTGCGCGACGGCCGCGTCACCGAGCGAGGCGATATGACTGCCGGCGCCACTGTGCGCGAGGAGGACATAGTCCGCAGTATCTATCTCTAGCTGTACCGCGCGGCCAGCAAAACATCGGACATGACAACCCGTATGGAAAGCGAGGAACATGCCACTGACTTGATCGTCGTTGGCTCAGGCGCGGCAGGATTGACGGCTGCGCTGACGGCAGGCGTCGCCGGACTGTCAGTCACAATCGTCGAGAAAACTGCCAAGCTCGGCGGTACAAGCGCCATGTCTGGTGCGGCGGCATGGATCCCTGCGAATCACCACGCGACCGCGGCGGGCATCGCGGACAGCCCCGCGGAGGCCCTCGCCTATCTGCGCGCAACAGCTCCGGACGGTTGGAGAGAAACCGAGGATCGGCTGTGGCAAAGTTTTGCGAGCGAAGCGAGCCGCATGCTTGCCTTCGTCGAAAAGCATACGCCATTGCGTTTCGCGCTCACCTCCGAACCGGATGTGTTCGCCGAGGCGCCGGGTGCCAAAGTCAGAGGCCGCATGACCGCGCCGCTGCCTCTCCCGAGACAGATCCTCGGGCCATATGCTGCGCACGTGCGGCGATCGACCTTACCCCACATCTTCACCTACCAAGAGACAAGTGAGCGCGATCTCTATCGGCGGCCGATCCATACCGTACTGGCGCTTGCGCCTCGTCTCGCCCAACGATGGATCTCGGGATCGGCCGCCAAGGGTACGGCTTTAATCACTGGACTTCTGCGCGGCTGTCTCGATCACGGCTGCAGGATTGAGCTGGAGGTGCGGGTCACCGAGTTGATCGTCGACGACGCAAACTGCGTTACCGGTCTCGTCTTCGAGCAGCGCGGCCGGGCACGCCGGATTGCGGCGCATCGCGCGGTCCTGCTAGCAACCGGCGGGTTTGAATGGAACGCAGAGCTTCTCTCCCGGCACTTTCCGGGCCCGGTCGGTCTCCTTGGCAGCCCAAGCGGTAACGAGGGCGATGCGCTGCATCTGGCCGAAGCCGTCGGCGCGCAGCTCGCCCACATGGACCAGGCGCTGATCTATCCCTGTGTACCGACGATATATGAAGGCAAGCTGCAGGCCTTGCCGCTTCCGTTCCACATGGAGCCGAACGCGATCGTAGTTGATCGTAGCGGCCAGCGTTTCGTCAGCGAGTTTGCCGTCGACCTCGGCGAAGCGCTCGACCGCCGTGACCCACGCACGGGATTCCCGCTGCATCTTCCCGCCTGGCTGATCAGCGACGCCAATTTCATGCGCTTAGCCATTCGCTGGTATGCGCGCAACGACCCGAACTGGATCAGACAAGCCGCGAGCATCGAGGCGCTCGCCAACAAGATCGGCATCGAGGCAACTGCATTGCTCGCCACGGTCGGGCGCTTCAACACGCTTTGCGCATTGGGGCGAGACGAGGATTTCCATCGCGGCGAGACGGTCTATCAGCGCGCCAAATCGGGCGGGCGGCCGACCATGCGGCCCATCCTCGAACCACCATTCGTCGCCGTATCGTTCAACCGATCCGTGCTTTCAACCAAGGGGGGACTGCGCACCAACGAGCATAGCCAAGTCCTCGCCCGCAATGGCAGCGTGATCGCGGGCCTCTATTGCGCGGGCGCGGCGATGGCAAACCCGATCGGCACGCGCGCCATTAGCGCCGGCACGACAATCGGCCCCAACATGACCTGGGGCTACATCGGCGCCCAGCACGTGCTCACGTCCAATCGAGGTGCGCAGACATCGGCATAGCTGAGAATCAGCCTAGTGAAACTTACTCGGCAGCCTGCTGGCGCAGCGTCTCGAGCTGCGGATATTCGGCAACCAGCCCCGCGTAGGCTTTCCGCACCTGCTCGACGCCGCCCGTGCGTTCCGCGGCCGGGATCCGGTTGATGATTTCGAACATCTTACCCTTGACGAAGAAGCGCCAATGCACCGGCAAGGCGCCGACGATGCGGATCAGCTCAGCATAGGCTCCCCTTGTCCAGAGTTTTTCGTAGCCGATGCGATGTGCGTTGAACCCGAAGAAGTCTTTGGGATCCGCCTCCGCCATGGCCTTGCGCCGCGCCGCCGTTGCAGCCTCGTCGATCCGACCCGAGCGAATGACCACGCCGTACTCCTCCTCGGCGGCCTGCTCGGAGACGAAGCCCCGTTCCACGTCGGCGACCACGCGCGCTGCATCCCTCTCCCAGGGATTGCCCCAGCCGCCAGCGCCCGCGCTCTTGATATAGATGCGGTCGCCCGGCTCGGTGGTGAGGATGTCGGTATTGCCGAGGTTGGCCTCGCGGTTGCTGCCACGATTGAGCCAGAAGGCGGACGTCTTGCCAGCCCGGCCACCCTTGAGCCCCCAGGGTGCGAAGTGCGAGCGGTCGCGATTGCGCGCGGTGACGAATGAGTGCGGCGCGTGCACCTCGAATTCCATCTCAGTGCCTAGTCCGCCCCGATACTTGCCGGAGCCGCCGGAATCCTTGGCCAGCCCGTAGCTCAAAATCTTGACCGGGACCTCGGCCTCGTTGATCTCCACCGGTGTGTTCTTGAGGAAGCCGAAGTTGGCGCCGGAGCCCTCGATTCCGTCGCGGAACGAGGTTCCTCCCCCGCCGCCTGAAATCGGGTTCAGGTTGGCCATGATCTTGCGGCCGGTGCGATTGTCGGTCGTGCGGAGATTCAGTAGTGGACCGCCGTCGCCACAGGCTGCAGGGATCCGGTCGGGCAGAGCCTGAGCGAACGCACCGAATATCACCGATTGCAGGCGCAGCGTGGTCAATGTCCTCATGCCGACCGCGGCCGGAAACTCGGGGTTGACCATCGAGCCCTTCGGCAGGATCGAACGGCACGGCCGAAGCGCGCCCGAGTTGAGATACAGAGTCCGATCGAGCAGGCCGAGCACGTAGATCGTCCCCACCATCAGCAGCGCGTGCCGCCCGTCGCCGCCGGTCGGAATGTTCAGCGACGAGTTCAGCTGCGGGTCGGACTCCGAATAGTCGAAGATCAGCTCGTCACCCTTCACGGTCAGATTGAGCGCGATCCGGCACGGGTTGCCGCCAACCGAGTCCTCATCCGTATAGTCCGCGAAGAAGTATTCGCCGTCCGGAATGCTACGGATGACGCGCCTGGACTGCGCCTCCGCGTGGTCCAGAAGGCTGTCAAGGCCGGTCTTGAATGTCTCGATGCCGAAGCGAGCGATCATTTCGTGCACCTTGCGCTCACCCGTATTCAGCGCCGCAATCTGCGCCTTCATATCTCCCCAGTTCTGCTCCGGCATGCGCACGTTAGTGAGCATGATGTCGCGAACCTCATGGTTCAACTCGCCCTTCTTGTAGAGTTTCACCGGCGGCAGGCGTACGCCTTCCTGATGCACCTCCGTGAGCGAGCGCGATAACGACGCAGGAACTGCACCACCGACGTCGGTGTTGTGAACATGGGTGACAGAAAAACAGACGAGCTCGCCATTGTGAAAGACCGGCTTCCACAGGTGAGTGTCGGGTGAATGGGTGCACACAAACCCCGAATAGGGATCGTTGGTGATGACGATGTCGTCTTTTTCGTACTTATCTATGAGCCGGATGGCACGACCGTAGTCGAGGCCGACGAACCAGGTCGCACCGAGCTCATAGGGCGAGGCGATCGTCTTGCCGTAGGGCGTGGCGAGGCCAGTCGTGAAGTCTTCCGTTTCCTTGACAAAGGTCGAGTGCGCGGTGCGTAGCAGCGTGTTGGCCATACTCTCGGCAGCTGCCGAGCAATGGTTGGCCAGGATCTGGAGCATTACCTTGTCGAGTGCCATGTTTTCGCTTCCGGGTCGGTTGAACGTGTTCGGTCAGCGAGCGAGCTTCAAAATCAGGTGTCCATAGGCATCCACGCTACCGGAAAAGCCAGCCGGGATGCATGTGGTGCAGTCCGCCTGCGCCACAATTGCAGGACCTTCGAAGGTCTGATCGGTCTCCAACTGCTCACGCAGATAGAGCGGTATCCGGGTGTGCCTGCCATCGAGATAAACCTCGAGCTCGTGGGCCGATTTGGCCGTGCCGCCGACCGGCGTACGCTTGGGAAACTCGGGTTTCGGACTGGCCCCGACGATCACTAGTCTGAGATTGATGACCTGTATGGGCGCGCCCCGGTCACA
>CAWEBE010000032.1:0-55664 GCA_963806735.1 uncultured Alphaproteobacteria bacterium
GTCACGGATCGCGTCGATAGTCGATTGGGGAATGTTTCGCTCAGCGCCGATCACACCCTGGATGCCCCACACATATTGGGCCTGGAAGTGACGGCCGACGACCAGTGCTGCGAGCGTGCGCAGTCGCAGCTCCAACGTACCCTCCCAGCGTACCAACGTACCCAGATGGGCGACACGCTCGGCCCACTCCGGTGCATGCATCCAGACTGAGAAGGGACCTTCCAGCGATTTACGCGTATCGACGATCCGTTCCGCGATGCGTCGGGCCTCGCCAGTCAGTTCGTCGGGGGATTTCAAGATTGAGACGCGAGCCATGCGATATCCTCGGTTTGCGTTGCGTTTGGCCAGGGGCTCTCTGGACCGACGTGGCCGGCTCTTAGCCAACCTTAACGTGAGCGGCTGTCAACGACACGCAAAAGGCCCGGAGGGTCAAGCGATCGTGCCAGTGAGCAGCCCAGGCTGCAAACGGTCAGCGCAGCGACGTGGCCAACGGCCTGTCCCCGTGCCTCAGCGACCGCCGGCAACGGCGAGTGTGTGGCCCGAGACGTAAGAGGCCTCGTCTGAGGCGAGGAACAGCGCGGCAGCAGCCACCTCGTCCGCGGTGCCGAGCCGGCCGAGTGGTGTCATCTTACTCGGGCTCCTCTCCACCGTCGCATCGAGCCGGCGGAGTCCTGGCCCCGTCCGCTCCGTGTCGATGGGGCCCGGCGCCACGGCGTTGACGGTAATGTTGTACTCGGCGAGTTCCAGCGCGACGTCGCGGATAAAGCCGTGCACACCGGCCTTCGCCATCGAGTAGGCGGCCCCGCCCTGGTAGTAGGCGGTCCACGGCGTGCCCTCTCTGGCCCCCGACGACAGGCAGATGATGCGCCCCTGCCGGCGCTTCATCATGTACGGCACGGCGGCACGAGTGACGAGGAATGTGCTCCTCAGGTTCAGGCGCAGCACGAAGTCGAAGTCGGCGAGCGGCATCTCCCAGATCTTGGCATTGCGTGAGCCGCCGAGGTTGTTGACGAGGATGTCGATGCGCCCGTGTTTGGCGCTGGCCCTGTCGATCAGGCGGGTGGTTCCCGCCTCCTCGGTGAGGTCGTCCGCCACCGCCTCGGCCTTGCCGCCCTTGCTGACAATTCCGGCGGTTACGCGGGCGAGTGCCTCACCTTCGATGTCGCCGAGCACGACGGCGGCGCCTTCGGCCGCAAAACGCTCGGCAATCGCCCGGCCGATGCCGTTTGCCGCTCCGGTCACAATCGCGACCTTACTCTCGAGCCGTGCCATGGGACCTCCTCGGGTTTGTCCGATGTGCGTCGAGCATAGCGCGGTGCTCTCGAACGGGCAGGGCGGTGCGCCGAAAAAATTCGCTGACCCGCAAGAACTCGTGGCGAAAGCAGGGTTCGAGCAGCATCACCCGGGGAGTGGTGGTGGGCGAAGGTGCCTGCGGCGGTTATTGGCTGACGGCCCCGATCGCTTCACAGGCGTCAGCGGATAGTCCGACCGTCGGGTAAAATTTGAAAGGCGAACCAAGTCACCTCTGATCCATGTCCGCTTACTGAGGCGCTGCCGCCGGTGCAGCTTCGAACGTGCGAAGAACATCTAACATTCAGCAAAAGACATGCTCATAACCTGTATGCACGGCGTATCTCGGCCGCTACCATCGAGCCGCCAATGCAAGTCCGCCGCGGGGTGGGAAGCGATGCCGAGTTTCATGACCAGCGACGGTGTACGTCTCGATTACACCGTTGATGATTTTTCCGATCCGTGGCGGCTGCCCCGCAACCTCGTGCTGCTGCATTCAGCCATGGGCTGCAAAGACCGCTTCTTCTCATGGATCCCGGGTTTGGCGCGCGACTTTCGCATCTCTCGCCTCGATCTGCGTGGCCACGGCAAGTCCCAGGTCCCGCTCGAGTCCGCGCCACTGACGATCGAGCGCCTGAAGTTGGACGTCCTCGAGTTTCTCGACGCAGCAAACGTGAAACAAGCGCACTTCGCCGGCGCGTCGGCTGGAGGATACCTCGCCATGCGCGTTGCCATGGATCACCCCGAGCGCGTGCAAAGTCTCGGACTCTATGGCTCGACCCCGGGCTTCAAGGGCGGCCAGGCGCCGAAATGGCTGCCGCAGATCAGAGCCAAAGGCTTCAGAGCGTTTCTGGCCGAGACCATCAGCGACCGATTTCCTATCGGCCAATGCGATCCGAAGCTTGTCGAATGGTTCCTCGATCAGGCGGGCAGCAACGACGTGCCGTTCGTCACGCGCTTCATCGCGCTGATGGATCAGCAGGACTGGTCCGCCGAGCTGAGCAAGATCCGCTGCCCGACGTTCCTCGTCATTCCGGGCGCCGGTAAGATCGGCGACTATGGCGGCTTCGAGCGCATGCGCGAGTCAATCGCCGGTATCGAGGTGAAAACTTACGAGAACGCGCCGCATAACGTCTGGGATTTCATGGCTGACCGCTGTGCTGACGACCTGCGAGAGTTCATCGACCGTCGCTTTGGAGGTCTCGGGTCGTGACACGCGAGCTTTCGACTTTCCGTACTAGTGACGAGCTTTCGCTGCGCTATGTCGTTGACGACTACACGCCACCGTGGCGCCAAGCGGAAACGGAAACGCTCATTCTGCTGCACGCCGCCATGGGCACGCATGAGCGCCTTTACGCCTGGGTACCACATCTGGCCGGTCGCTATCGCGTCGTGCGCTGGGACATGCGCGGCCATGGTGCATCGGACAAGCCTGGGCTGGACGGTCTGTCGATCGAGCGGCTGTCGCGCGATCTCGTCGAGCTCATGGATCATCTGGGCATTGCGTCGGCGCATGTGGCCGGCTCGTCCGCGGGCGGCATCGTCGCCATGCATGCTGCAGTTTCCTATCCCGCCCGCATCAGGGCTCTGGCCGCCTATGCTGCAATTCCCGGTCTCAAAGCCTCCGTCGGCCATACCGACTATGAGGACTGGATGCGGGGACTCGTCACGGAAGGAGTGCGCGCGTTCCTCAAGCGCACAATCCGTCAACGCTTCGACGTCGAGAAGGTCGATCCCGACTTCATCGAATGGTTCCTCGACGTTGCAGCCCAGAACGATCCGCAGTTCCTGGCGCGTTATGTGCGCATGATGTCGTCTGTCGATTTCACCGGTCGTATCGGCGACATTCGCTGTCCTTCATTGTTCGTCATTCCTGGCGGCGATCCGAACCAATCGCCGGAGCATTACGCTGTGCTGCGCGCAGTGCCGAAACATGAGATGGTCGTGTATGCAGGCCTGCCGCACAACATTACGGATGCGGTGCCCGACCGTTGTGCGCGCGATCTGGCCGCCTTCCTGCAGCGCCACAGTGGCGCAGCGATGTGAGTTCTGTAGTTGACTTTCCGGCGTAGCCCGAGTGGGAGCAGGACATGGCACGGACGGCCATTAGCAAGCGCGATCTTCTGGTTGGAGCCTGTGCCACCGGCCTTGCCACAACCTTGCCGGCGGCAGGCGTGCGCGCTCAGGCGTTTCCATCAAAGCCGATCCGCCTCATCGTGCCGCGCGCACCCGGCGGCGGCACCGACATCCTCTCCCGCCTCCTGGCTCCGGGACTGCAGAAGCAGTTCGGTCAACCGATCGTCGTGGAAAACAAGTCCGACGCATCCGCCGTCGTTGGAGCGGAGCTCGTGAAACGGGCGGAGCCAGATGGACACACGCTGCTCGTAGCCGACAACGCGCTCTATCAAAATCCCTCGATCCTTGATGATCTCCCCTACGACACGGTGCGGGATTTTGCGGCAGTGACCATGCTGGCGCAATCGCCGGTCATCTTGGTGGCCCATCCCTCACTGCTGGCCCAGAATACCAGGGAGTTGATTGCATACGCCAAGGCCAACCCGAAGAAGGTCAGCTTCGCCTCCGGCGGCATCGGATCTTCGACGCATTTCTCTGGCATCATGTTCAATCTCAAGGCTGGCACCGAGCTTCTGCATGTGCCTTTCAAATCATCTGGGCAGGCGATGAACTCGCTGCTGGGTGGCCACGTCAATATGCAATTCGGCGGCATCAGCTCGGCGCGTGTGCACGTTGAGGAGGGCAAGCTCAGGGCGATCGGCCTCACCGGGTCGCGACGCGATCCTTCGATGCCGAATGTGCCCACGCTGGCGGAGGATGGCTTGCCCGGCGTCGATGTAACCAGCGTTTGGGGCGTTCACACTCCGGCCAAGGCGCCGCTGGAGCTGCGCCAGAAACTGCGCGCTGCGTTCGTCGCGGCGATGCAGGAACCGGAGACGGCCAAGAAGCTTGCCGACCTCGGTTTTCAGGTCATCGGCAATACACCAGAGGAGCACCAGACGCAGACGGCTGATCTGGTCTCCTTGTGGCTCGACGTCTCCAAGAAAGTCAATTTGCGCGAGTAATTATTAACGCGGCTGCAGCGTGGGCCGGGCGAAAGCCCATCGCCCCTCCCCGATCCTGCTCAGTAAGAGCCGCAGCTGCACGGGATGGCGCTGGCGATTGAGAGCTGGTCCGTCAGAAGACCGAGGCGATCCATGGCTTGTCCGAGGACTTCAACCTGGCATCCTCACAGTGCCCATGGTGCCAATACTTGAATTCACCGCATTCGCCTGGGTGATTGGCCGCAACGGCCGGCGTACGGCCAATGCTGAGCGCCAACACGGCGCCCACGGCCATCACTTGTAGAAGGATCGAAAGTCTTGTCATGGCGTTTCTCCTGCTTCTTTTCTGTGCCCCCGCCAAGAGCGTACCTTTAGGGAGAAGTCTTCCTGGATGATCCTCGCAAAAGGCTGCAACAGCACGCGATTGAGCAACCTAGAAGCTTTGCCGTACAGCTCTTCCGGAGACGCACCGGGAATGCTAGCTTTTGGACCGTGCCTCAATGAACGTCATCAACAAAATCGAGGGCTTGCACATGCCGGTTGTCCGCGTCGCCTTTTATGAGGGCCGTTCTGTCGCCAAGAAGCGCGAGATCGCAGAGGTGATCACGGATGCCCTCGTCCGCATCGGCGGTTCCAAGCGCGACGGCGTCCACGTCATCTTCGAGAATATCGCGAAGGAGAACTGGGTCATCGGCGGTGCCCCGGAGATGAGCGGCGCTAGCGCCGAGAAGAAGGCCGGATAGCCAGTAATGCGGCCTGCGCTCGGCGTCCTGCTCTTTGCCGAATATCCAACGGCGCAACTGGTCGACCTCGCCCGCCTGAGCGAGGATTTGGGCTTTCAGTACTTCTGGTACACTGACATCCGCTTCTCCCGAGAATGCTATGTCGGGCTGACGGCCGTTGCGGCGGCGACCAACAAGTTGCTGATGGGGCCAGGCGTCAGTGATCCCTATTCGCGGCATCCCTCCGCCACCGCGAGCGCGATCGCAAGCTTCGACGAATTCTCCAATGGCCGGGCGCTGCTCGGCCTCGGCACCGGAGGGCACGGCTTCCGAGAGCTCGGCCTCGAGAAGAAGCTGCCGGTGGCGGCGTTGCGCGAGACGGTCGAGATGGTCCGTGCGCTGCTGCAGGGCGAGGAAGTGACGAAGACCGGAAAAGTCATCTCGCTTGATGGCGGCCGCCTCGCCTTCAAGCCACCGCGCGTCGACATACCGATCTATTTCGCCACTCACGGGGCGCAGATCACGCGGCTCGCCGGCCAGATCGCCGACGGCGTCCTGATCGCCAACACGCTTCTGCCGAAGGCGTTCGATTTCTACCTTCGTCAGCTCGACGAGGGCATGGCGAAGGCGTCGCGGGCGCCGGGTTCGATCGATATCGGGTTGCGGGTTGAGGCGGCGATCGCGGACGATGACGAGGCGGCTTTTGACGTGATGCGACAGCGTGCGGCGGCCCGCGTCTACGGGCAGTATCCGCACTGGGAGTATCTTGAGGAGCTTGGACTGAAGCTGCCACAGGAATTCGTCGGTCTCGCGAAGACGAAAGAGCGCGGCGGCGCCAAAAAGGCCGCGCAGCACCTACCGGCGGAGATCGTCGAGTTGATGGTGCTGGCCGGCAATCCCGAGCGCGTCGCGGCGCAGTTGGCGCGGGCGCTCAATCCGCGCGTCACGCAGCTCACCATCCGGCCGCATCCGGTACCGGGCCAGGACGTCTCGTCCGTCCTGCGGGCCTTCGCCGAGCAGGTCGTCCCCCGCGCGCTCGAGCTTCGCAAGACGCAGGCGCCGGCCTAACACCTATTTCGAGGCCGGCTTCAGAGGAAAGTCGATCGACTTGTAATTGATGTGGTGAACTTCGCCTTTGAACAGGCCCTTGAACTTCGCGATATCCTGCGCCGAGACTTTCCGGCAATATTTGCGCTCCTCCGAAGCCATGCAGAAATCCATGTCTTCCTGGCTGTCGAAGCTCAGCTCGAAGACCTGATAGTAGCGCGGCGGCTCGCCCTCATAGGGCTTGCCGTTGTTCTTGAGCAGCCGCAGTCGGCGCAGCCGCGGCCACGTTGCCACCATCGGCAGATGCACGTTGAGAACATAGTCGTCGAACGTCTTTTGGTCCTTCGGATCGACTGACCCGACGTAATAGGCGCAGCGAACGAGCATCACCTTCTCCTTCTTACAACCGCGAAAGCGACATCGGGTCCATCAGGTCGCGCAAGCCGTCGCCCAGCATGTTGAACCCGAGCACCACCAAGAAGATCATTGTGGCGGGCGCCAGCACGAAGCCGGGCTCGATCTCCAGATATTGGAATCCGACCTGCACCATGTTTCCCCAGGTGGAGGTCGGAGGCTGTGCGCCCAGCCCGATGAAGCTCAGGCTGGATTCCAGGATGATGGCGAACCCGATGCTCAGCGACGCCTGGACGATCACCGGATTCATGACGTTCGGCAAGATATGCCGCACCAGGATCAAGACGGTCGGAACGCCGACCGCGTGGGCGGCCTGCACATAGTCGTTGTGCATCACCGACAGCACCTGCCCCCGCACCAACCGCGTGAAGACCGGCACGAGTACGATCGCAATAGCGATCATTCCGTTAATGAGCCCCTGCCCCAGGACGGCCGCGATGGTGAGCGCCAGCACGAGCGCCGGCAACGCCATGACGCTGTCGAGCACCCGCATCAGCACTTCGTCGATCGCCCCTCGGAGATATCCGGTGATCAGCCCGAGCGGCACTCCGAGGGCGACGGCAATCAGGACGGAGGACACGCCGACGCTCAGCGATACGCGCGAGCCGTAGATCAACCGGCTAAGAAGGTCGCGGCCGAGATCGTCGGTTCCGAGCGGGTGCGCCGCGCTCGGGCCTTTTAGCATCGCGCGGTAGTCCATCGCGCTCGGCTCGTAGGGCGCGATGAATGGCGCAAAGATCGCTGTCAGAAGGCTCGCAACCACGATCGTCAGGCCGATCATCGCCATGCGATGGCGCAGGAGCCGGCCCGTCCCTTCCGCGGCGCGCAGACGCCACGGCTTCTTGATCGCCGACTGCAGCAGCTTTCCGCCCACTTCCTGGAAGACCGGCGTCTTCATGACTTACGCGTGCGCGGATCGAGCAGCCCGTAGCAGATATCCACCATCAGGTTGGCGACCACCACGGTGAGCGCCAGGAACAGCACGACCGCCTGGACCACCGGATAGTCGCGGCTGAGAATGGAATCGACCAGCAGCCGTCCGACGCCGGGGACTGCGAAGATGGTCTCCGTGATGACCGTTCCGCTAAACAGCGAGCTGAGCTGGATGCCGAGGATCGTCACCACCGGTAGCATCGCGTTCCTCAAGGCATGATCGTAGACCACGCGGCCCTCGGCCAGTCCCTTGGCCCTCGCGGTCTTGATGTAGGCCTGCCGCAAGACATCGATGAAGCTCGAGCGCGCCTGCCGCGTCACCGACGCCGAGAGCCATATGGTCAGCGTCAGCGCCGGAAGGATCGTGGTCTTGATGCTCGCCCAAGGGTCGACAAAAGGCGCCACGTAGCCTGAAGCTGGGAGCAGCCGCCCTTTCAGGGCCACCACGTAGATCAGCAAGCCGCCGGTAAGGAAGAACGGCATCGCCGCGCCGATCAGCGAGCCGATCGTCCCCAGCATGTCTTTCCAGGAATTCTGCGCCCGCGCGCCTGCGATCCCGAGCGGCACCGATACCAGGATCGCCAGAAACCAGGCTGTGAGGCCGATATGCATGGTCGGAAGGATGCGCGGACGCAGGATATCCCAGACCGGCTGTCGGGACAGGATCGAACGGCCGAACTCGCCGGCCGCGAGCTTGCCGATCCAAGCGATGTATTGCGCGTAGATCGGCTGGTCGATCCCCTGCTGCTTGCGCATCGCCGCGATCGCCTCGTCGCTGACGTTGCCTTGCGCCTCGCCGATCAGCATCAGGACGGGGTCGCCGGGCAGCATCCGCATCAACACAAACACGATCGCGGTCGTCAGGAAGATGACCGGCAGCGCGGCGATCAGCCGCTTGAGGACATATACCGCCATTGACGCTGCCGATCTGAACTGACGCCGCCCCTTAGGCTCCGCCTTCCAGATAAATGTCCTGGAAGGTGATGATAGCGTCCTGCCAGTGCACGAAGCCCTTCACCTTTGACGAAAGGCCCTTGAAGTCGGAGCCGTAGTGCCAAGGCACGTAGGCGGCGTCCTCGTTCATCAGGTCTGATATCTGCCGGAACGCTTTCCGGCGATCCTCATCGTTGCGCGCCGTGCGCTCGGCGACGATCAACTCGTCCATCTTGGGGTTGCTGTAGCCGTTGTAGCGGGCATAGGACCCGGTCGAGTGCAGCAGGATGCCGAGATACTGGTCCGGATCGGCTCGGTAGCCCCACCATCCGAACAGGTCCATCGGAAGCTTGCCGGCCGCGAGCGTGTTGCGGTAGCCGGCGGAATCGATCTGCTCGATCTCAACCTTGACGCCAAGCTCGGCGGCCGTCGCCTGGAATACCTGGCCGGCGCGCTGCTTGACCGGATCCGGCTGCAGCGGCGCCTTGATGACGACCGGGCGGCTGATACCGGACTCGTCGAGCAGGCGCTTGGCCATGTCCATGTCGCGTTTGAACGGCTTGTAGTTCGGATCGTGATAGGGGCTGCCAGGCAAGATGCCGTCGTAGCCGATCGACCCGGTGCCAAAATATGCGACCTGATGCAGAGCCTCGCGGTCGATCGCCCACTGGAAGGCTTGGCGGAATTTCTTGGCCCTGCCCGGATATTCGTCGCGCAGATTGAAGCCGAAATACTCCCAACGATACCCGACCTTTTCGGAGACGATGATCTCCTTGGACTGCCGCAGTCGCTGGATATCCTGCAGCGGCAGCGCCTCGGCCATGTCGACGCCGCCGGCGCGCAGTTCGGCGAGCCGCGTGCTGTCGGTCGGGATCGGACGCAGCACGATCCGGTCCAGATACGGCTTGCCCTTGTCCCAATAATCGGAATTCTTCTCAAGGACCGTCCGGTTATCCTTTTGGTATTCGACCAGCTTGAACGGGCCGGCCCCTGCCGCGTGCAGCCCGTATTCGAGCCCCCATTTCTGGATCGCGGCCGGCGATGCGATCGCGCCGGTGACGTCGGTGAACGGTATCAGGAACGCCGCGAAGGGCGCCTTCAGCGTCAGCTTGACGGTCCGGTCATCGACCACTTCCACAGTGTCGAGCTGCGTGATCTCGCCCGCCCGGATGCCGCCGGCAGCGGCCGTCTTGGGATCGCGGATGCGGTCGATGTTGAACTTCACCGCCGCCGCATCGAGCGGCGTGCCGTCGTGGAACTTGAGTTCGGCGCGCAACTTCAAGATGAAGGTCTTCTCGTCGGGCTGTTGCCAGGACTCCGCAAGCCCGGGCGCCAGACGTCCCTGCTCGTTCACGCGAAACAGCGTATCGTGAATGGCGCGCGTTGCGGCGCGCCCCTGCAGGTTTCCGGTAAAATGCGGATCGCAGGACAGCGGATCGGCGAAAATCGCGACCGTCAGCGTGCCGCCACGCTTGATGGCAACCGGTGCGCTCTGCGCGAAGGCTCCGCGCGGCAATAACAATCCTCCGGCCGCGCCGGCGGTGGAATTGAGGAGAAGCTTCCTGCGGGTGATCATGATGAAAGTTCTCCCTGTTTGGCTTCCTGTCCGGTGGAGCATCGTCTCCTTGCCGCGCAGGCCGCAATGATGCAACCGAATCCGCCTTTGCGCCAGCCGAGTCAGCGACAAAGGCTAGGCGCAGCCTGGGCTCCCATCAATGGGTTTTCTGCGTCAATTCGACCGGCAATGCTCTCGGCGCGAGCAACGCGCCGGAGCCGATGCTCAGGCGCGTGGACGCTCGCCGGATCGTGCGATAGGCTTGCTTCATCTGCGGCAGCGACTGCGAGGCATGACCGATCCGATGATTGGAATCGATCCGTCGCAACGCACGGCGCGACTGCCCGCACCGGAGACACCGCAGACCGTTCTCGAAGTCAACGATCTGCACACGCACCTGATGCTCCGCACTGGCGTCGTGCGAGCGGTGAACGGCTTCTCCTGCACGCTCAAGAAAGGCGAGACGCTTGGCGTGGTCGGCGAGTCTGGCTGCGGCAAGAGCATGATGGCGCTGTCGATCCTCCGGCTTGTGCCCGACCCGCCGGGCAAGATCGTCGGCGGCGAGGTGCGCTTCCAGCAGAAGGATCTGCTCGAGCTGACCGATCCCGAGATGCGCCGGATCCGCGGCAACGATATCTCGATGATCTTCCAAGAGCCGATGACATCGCTCAATCCGGTGATGAGGATCGGCCACCAGATCAGCGAAGCCATCATGCTGCATCAGAAATTGTCGCAACGCGACGCGCTGGACAGGACCGTCGAGGCGTTGCGCCTCGTGCGGATCGCGGATGCCGAAAACCATATCGACGATTATCCACACCACCTGTCCGGCGGCATGCGCCAGCGCGTGATGATCGCGATGGCGCTGGCATGCAATCCGAAAATCCTGTTGGCGGACGAGCCGACGACCGCGCTCGACGTCACGATCCAAGCGCAAATCCTCAACCTGATGAACGAACTGCAGGAAAGACTCGGGACCGCGATCATCCTGATCACTCACAATATGGGCGTCATCGCCGAGAATGCCGATCGCGTCGTCGTGATGTATGCGGGCAGAAAGGTCGAGGAAGCGCCGGTCGATGACCTGTTCGCGACTCCGTGCCATCCCTATACGCTCGGCCTGTTGGGCTCGATCCCGCATCTCGACCTCTCGGCAGAGCCGAGTGCCGGGCGCCACCGATTGACCGAGATCCAAGGCGCCGTCCCGGCGCTGAGCAACCTGCCTCCCGGCTGCGCCTTTGCGCCGCGCTGCCGTTATGCCACCGACGAGTGCCGCCGCGTGTCGCCCCCGCTGGAGGAGAAACGGCAGGGCCATCTCGCGGCCTGCTGGCATTCCGACCGCGTGATGGGAGCCGCCGCATGACAGCCGCGTCGGCGCAAGTCGGGCCGACTCTCGTCGTCCGCGACTTGAAGAAGCATTATCCTGTACGGCGCGGATTGTTGTCGCGCGTGGTCGGACAGGTGCACGCTGTCGATGGCGTGTCCTTCGAGGTCCGTCCGGGCGAGACTCTGGGATTGGTTGGCGAGAGCGGCTGCGGCAAGTCGACCATCGGCAAGACCGTTATGAGACTGACTCCCCCGACCAGCGGGGCGATCGAGCTGCGCGGGCGCAACATCACGGATCTCGGCAAGGCGGAGCTGCGGCCGCTGCGCCGCGAAATGCAGATGATCTTCCAGGATCCCTATTCGTCGCTCAATCCCCGCATGTCGGCGGGCGAGATCGTGGCTGAGCCGCTGTCGGTGCACGGCATCGTCCCGCGCAACGAGATCGCGGATCGCGTCGCCGCGATCTTTCAGCGGGTCGGCCTGCGGCCCGAGCAGATGGCGGATTTTCCCCATGCGTTTTCGGGCGGACAGCGGCAGCGCATCGGCATCGCGCGCGCACTCGCGGTCGGCCCGAGCCTTATTATCGGCGACGAGCCCGTGTCGGCGCTCGACGTCTCGATTCAGGCCCAGGTCATCAACCTGCTCATCGATCTGCAGGACGAGTACCGGTTGTCGTATCTGTTCATTGCGCACGACCTCGCGGTCGTGCAGCACATCAGCCACCGCGTCGCCGTGATGTATCTGGGAAGAATCGTCGAACTCGCGGACAAACGCGACATATTCGTCAATCCCCTTCACCCCTATACCGAGGCGCTGCTGTCGGCTGTGCCGATCCCCAACCCGGCCGCCAAGCGCCAAAAGTCGCAGATCATTCTGTCGGGAGACGTCCCAAGCCCGGTGAAGCGGCCGAAGGGCTGCCATTTCCACACGCGCTGTCCCTATGTGATGGGCCGTTGCCGCGTGGAGGAGCCAGCCCTGCGCGAGATCAGCCCGGGGCACTTTGCGTCATGTCATCTGCGATGAGCACTAGTTTCGTGCGCATGAATCGCGGAAAGAAAAGTATCGTGGTCAATTCGGTCGCGATCCGAACGCATCAGATTCAGAAATCCGCCATCTTAGGAGCTTCTGTGCATTGGTGTTGCCGTCGCCGCGAAAGACGCATCGTCACGACTCGACACCACGTTCGCCTGGGCTTGCGACGCGATAGCGTCCGCGGGTCTGTCAGCGTCATAGTGGAGATGAGGTCTTTTTTTTGATGCCGTTCCCCAAGCCATCGCAATCCAACGCTAAGTGAAAACCCATCATGAATCGCGCCTCTCATCCGTCAAGTGCGCCTAGGTTGCCTACTTCGTCGCCGCTGGCTCAGGAGCCGCGGGTACAAATGCTGGCCGTTTTGATGGCCGGCGCTCGGCTACCGGGAGGTTGTGGGCACCGCAAACTGAAGCTACGAAGTGTCGCGATCCGTAAGGCCACGGTGAACACCCCACGCGATTTGTCTTCGAGTGGATCATCTGCAATCCTTCTCGTTGCCGTTTTTCTTTCGTTGCTGGCCAGGCGTGTCGGCGTGCGCCCGACATGACGCTCGCACGCTAGAGGTGCCACTCCCTCACGGGGCTGCGGCGATCCACGCCCAAGGTCGAGCACGTCTGCAACGAGGGAGGCACGCAACCGATGAAATCCCGGAAGCTTTCGAGCGGCCCAGCTGTCACCGGCCAATGCCTATGCGGGGCCGTGCAGTTCGAGATGGAGTACCCCGCGTTCTGGGCTTGGCACGATCACAGCCGCGCCAGCCGGCTTGCGCATGGCGCCGTGTACGCGACCTACGTCGGCACCTGGCGTAAGCGCTTTCGAATCACTGCGGGGGAGCGCGAGATCAACCGTTTCGAGGAGAAGGAAACGGGCGCAGTGCGCAGCTTTTGTCGGCGCTGCGGCACGCCCCTAGTCTACGAGCGCACCCGCTCGCGGCACATGATCAACATTCCGCGCGCTCTCTTTCTGAGCCGCACCGGCCGTCAGCCGATTTACCATATCGCCATCGAAGAGATGCAGGACTGGGCCTACGCCGGCGAGCCGCTGGTTCCGCTCAAAGGCTATCCTGGCGTGTTCTGGAAGCGATCCAAGAAGAAAAGTCACGTACAGGAGGCCCGCATCTCAGCATCGATCAGGTAGCGTTGTGATTGCGTTGATGCAGGGTTCGTTCACGCCCCCGGACGAAGTGATCCTGCGCGAAGCCGGCTTCTCGAATATCAGCCTGTTCTATGTCGGCTTCACATTCCGCGGCTGGGTGGCCTGCGCCTGATGCGTGCCGTCTTCATCAATGCCAGATTGGCGGACCATTTGCGGGCTGTCGCGCAGCGCGTCGAGGTCGTCTGTCCGAGTGGGATTTGCAATCCTCGGCACGAAAACTGAACTGTTGCGGACACTTGTCGGCGCGGCGGGCGTAGACACGGCTGCTGCTGGTGTTCGCAGTCTTATACCGAGATGGCGCGCCGGACAGGATGAAACTGCGAACACCTATGTTATTGAAGTAGCTATCTAATATCTGCCGATCATGATTGGCATTGAGCACCAACTAGCAAGTCGCGGCCTCGATAGATTTAAATCGGAGGCTCACATACGCATCTATCGGCGGCAGATTTCCGCCAATCCATCCGTCAGCACTCATTACGATGGTGCCGTGATGCTGCCTGCACGGGGCACAAACTTCCGTGTCCTCGGCCGAACAATACTTGAGCGTCTTGACGACGCCGGCTTCTTTCCACGCGTTCAAATTTCCTGTTGCAATCTCTCGCACATTGCCACCGTTCCCCTGGTGCATACGAATAAACTATAGCACCACGCTCCTTCTCTAGGTCTTGCCCACCTTCTCCCGCGTCGCCTTGATCAGCTTGCTGGCCACCCGCCCAAGCGCAAATCCCACGTTGGCAACCGTGTCTGCGCGGGGAGCGATTGAGACCACAAGATCCGATTTCTCCGTCTTCAATTCTAGTAGCTGCTTCGCGGTCATCGTTTTGGCGGCGTTCTCCAGCACCACACCGAAGACTTGCACGCCCGCCTTGTTCACGCGCACCACGAGGTCGTCGCCCAGGAGGTTGTAGGCAATCTCCAAGTCTGTTCCCTCAAGGAGCCGACGACCGGGCGTTTGCTCTCCACTGCCATCTAGGATGGTATCTGGCATGGCTCTCCTACATGTCCGGCATCGGCATGATCTCGACGATCTCGATCCACCCGCCGGGCATCATCTGGAGGTGGGGATGACTTTTGCCGAATAGCTTCGCGGCCGCGTCGTGGGATTGCGCTTGGACGATCGAATAACCTCCAACGCCATTCCTCGTATTCGAGGTTCCCTTGGCATCGACGCGCTTAGTCTTGCCGAGGGGCGCTCCGCCTTCAACGATCGACTTCTTGTTTTTCTCCATCCATTTCATCCAGCCATCCATACCCTTCTTCTGCTGTTCGGGCGTCGAGCTCTTCATCGCCTTCTCGAAGTCAGCGCTGGAAGCCATGAACAGAACCATGAACTTTTTCATACTGCGTCCTCCAAGTTGGATTCTCTCGCCACAACACACCGACGCAACAGCGCCGGCAATAGTGCGATGCGAAATCTGCTTCAGCCTCGCACAGCACTGTGCCAAGCCAGTGCCGCGACCAAATACCAATAAGATCGACGTCCGGCTGCGCGGGTAGACCGGTGATGTCATGATGCGGAGAGATGGACCGCACACTCTCTCCTACACACACTACTGCGACGTTCAGCCGGTTTAGAAGGGCTTGTCTCCGCAAATTGTCACGCGATGTCCATAGCGCTTGGCCGGATAATAGTCCCACAAGGCGTGGTGCTGGACACAGCGATTGTCCCAGAACGCGATCGAGTTTGGCT
The DNA here is from genome assembly GCA_963806735.1 of uncultured Alphaproteobacteria bacterium. GTDB lineage: Bacteria > Pseudomonadota > Alphaproteobacteria > Rhizobiales > Hyphomicrobiaceae > CADEFX01. Next base: position 15,160 of record CAWEBE010000032.1, read on the forward strand.
GCCACTTGAAGCGGCAATGCAGCTCCGGTGTCTCGATATGCCGGTAGAGCATCTCAAGTACGGCGGCGCTCTCGTCCCGCTTCAGCTGCACGATGCGCGTCGTGAAGCCACGATTGACAAAGAGTAGCTTCTTGCCGGTCACCGGGTGCGTACGGATCACCGGATGCTCCGACCGCGGGAACACCTTGCCCTCGTCGTTCATTCCGTACCGGCCGCGGTAGACGTGTTCACCGTCGTGAATCGCCGTCAACCCCTCGAGCATCTTTCGTACCGGCTCGGACAGCGTCTCGTAGGCGCGGTACATGTTGGCGAACATAGTGTCGCCGCCACCGTCTGGCGGCACCGTGGTCAAGTAAAGAAGCGAGCCCATCGGCGGCTCGGGATCGCACGACACGTCCGAGTGCCATTCCTCCCCGGCTACGCGCTTGGAGTTCTCATCGGCCTTGATGACAAGGATCTCAGGGTGCTGCTCCAGCCCCTTGGGCGCGGCCGGGTGAATATGCAGCTTGCCGAACCGGCGGCCGAAGTCCTTCTGCTGGTCCACGGTGATCGTTTGATCGCGGAAGAAGATCACAAGGTTCTCCATCAACGCCTGGTGGATCTCCTCGTACTCCAGGTTGCCCAGCGTTTTGGACAGGTCCACCTCGCGGATCTCGGCACCTATGTTGGGGGTGAGCTTGCGAACTTCGATTTTCTGGTAGCCCATTTTGTTTCCTCGCGTCCGAGAGCAGTGGCACAACTTAGAACAAATTCCGGCGCCACTAAACCATCAAAGCCGCATTTCGTGAGTGCGAACGGCGGCTTCTGGCACCTTTTCCCCGTCGTGCACAGCTCGCTCGCATTTCCGTTTTTGGGGGTAAATCAGACGTGCTGAACCAACGAGCACGACGGGAGAAGATGACCCGAAGCCATTGATGGGCGCCGCGAAAGGGCGGGCACTTGACGCAGCACACATCGCGACATGTATCGGACAGACAGGGAATGCCCCGGTCTTGTCTGGCCAGGAGAGCGCCACCCGTCGGCTCAACTTTCGGGTGAAAGAACTCTTCTTCTGCCCACCAATGAAGGTAGGGCCACGGCGAACACCACAACAGCGATGCCTGCGACGTCGAGTGCGCTCACGTGTGTGCCAAGGAATACCATTGATATGGCCGTTCCCACAGGCGCACCGAGGCAAGTCAGCAGGCTCAAACGCCCGACTGGAATGTAGCCTGTGGCATAGTTCGACAGAATGTACACGCCCACGGATACCACTAGCCCGAGATAGATGAGCGCGCTGATTGATTGGATGCTTGCATCGTGCGCGTGCCCGCCGCTGCCTGATAGGCCGAACCAAAGTGCAGCGGCGACTGCGCACCCTGCGGTGAGTTGCCAGCTCGATGTGGCCAATGGGTTGGCCCCAGCTTGCGCGTTTCGCCGCGCCAGCAGCCCGCTGATAGCAGAAGTCAGCACACCGCTCGTGACGAAGAGATCGCCCATCAGGCTGCCTCCGCCATGATGAGTTTGCCCCCACACCAAGATCATGGTTCCGACGAAGGCGAGCACGGCGGCAAGCAGCACGATCAACTCTAGTGGCTCACCGAGCACAAGGCGGCCAAGCAGAGGCATAAGCAGCGGCAGGAGGCTCCAGAAGACAGAGCCGCTCACGGGAGATGTCATGGTGAGGCCGGTGGCGACGAGAAGCGTGACGAGACCAGGCTCTAGCAGCCCCATGATCAACGGACGCCAGCCGACACCCCGAAGCCTGGCAGGGGTACGCGTGACGAGCACGAGCAGCCACAATGCGAACGCCGCGAGGGCCAAACGCAAAAACACGAATTCACCAGCAGCAATCTCTGCAAGCGCGAACTTCATTGTAGGCGTTGCGGACGACCACAAAAGGACGGCGCCAAGCATGGCGAGGGTTGCAGAACTTTGAGTGCTCACGACATCCCCGAAGGTAACGCCGCTCATGTACACGACATTCGGGGCAAGGGAACGCAATTTCAGCCCTTGGCTCAAAGGCAAACCAGGAGACCGTGCGAGTCACCTCGGCTTTGGTCGTTGGACCTGCCGGCTCCCATTTTAGCAACGAGAATGCTCGCCGAGGCCGCCGAGGAATTGGCGCGGGCTGCTCGCTAGCCACCCACACGAGAAGACCATCTCACTGCTGGCGATTTCGGTTTCAAATCTGGAGGAGCATCCGGTCGTGCAGCTTGAGCTGCCGATTGGACTGCAGGACGAGCGGCGGCGTCCCGGCTCTGAGAGGGGCATGGCGCGCGGGATAGCGGACCGCCGCCGGCAGTCGGCTCGTGGCCTAGAACCACATATCGGCGACGCATCGACCGTCGCGCGGCAAGTCCTTGAAGCTTTCAAGTCCATCGAAATGATCGATGATGATGCCGGCGATCGCCCCTGGTTCCGCGAGCCTCAAGTTGACGGCGATGCGACGGCGGCCCTTCTCATCGAGGGCGAGCCCACGCCAATAAGCGATGCAGCCACAGTCCGGACAAAAATGAAAGCCGAGGTGCCTCCCCCGGATATAGGGCCGAGTTGGGCCCGAGACCTGAATCCCCTCGCCTTCGTAGTCATAAGCCCAAAGGGCGCCATAGCGCCGGCAGGCCGTGCAATTGCAAGCGGTGGCGGATTCAGGCGTCCCTGCACAGCTCCAAACGACCGCGCCGCAAAGACAAGAACCTTCGATCATTCGGGCGCCTCCATCACTATGGACATTTCATGCGGTATCAACGTCAGTGGCCATCGTAGATGCATGGCGTGGCGCGCAAGTGACCCACGTTGGGCGCGTCACCGTAAGCGCGGTGAAACTACTGGAGTGTCAAGGCACATGATGAGAGGCGTCGTTGTTGTGGGGTCGCGACCGCGAAAGCAACAGGTGTCTGCCGCCGCGAAGTGCTCGGTGCTGACCGCGAGTCACACGGGCGCGCTCTTGTATCCGCGCGTGGGTTATGAGCGCATCGGAACACTCTTCATGTTCGTGCCCAGGAGGGCAAAGAGCGCATAGACCGACAGGGTACCTGTCGGCGTTTTGCGCTCACTCGAACGGATTGAGCTGAGCCTGCACCTTCTTCGGCAGGCTGGACCGGACCAGCTTGTAGGATGCCGTGAGCCTGTGCCGAAGCTCGTCCTTGGCTGTACCCCAGGGCAGGTTGACCCAGGAGCGGTGGAAGTAGGGCGCCTTCACGCCGACGCCGGCGTCGATCAGCATTTGCGCCGTTTCGATGCTGTCGGTTTTGACCGAGACGCCCTGCATCACGGCGCCGATGCAGGCGAACAGCTTACCGCCGACCTTCCAGGCGTCGTGGCCTCCACCCCACGGATCGGACACCTCGGCACCGGGAAAAGTCCGACAGATGGCATTCACCAGTTTGCGGCCCATCATGTTCCTCGCCTTGGACACTCAACTGGTTTCAGGTCGTTCGGCTCGCTTATCGCACAGGAGTACCGAACAGCATCCTATGCTAACGCCTGCATTAAACCATCGCGGGAGCAGAACTGGCCATGCCGACGCGTGTTCTGGTGCCATCGGGAGCCCCGCACCATGCGCTACGCGCGTAATCGGCCGCAGTCTCGAAGACTGCGACAATTGCCCCTGCCTGTTACATAGCGCTAGAGTGGGCGCGCGCAGCTGCACGCCAACTCGCATCAAGATCGGTTTTGGCCATCGGCACCTTTCCGAAGGCCACCATAGGCCTCCCAGGGCGAGCCGCAAAGCCAGCCGCCGTCGACGGGAAGATTGATGCCGGTGATGCCACTACTCTGCGGGCCAATCAGAAACGCGATCGCGCGGCCGACCTCGCACGGCTCGACCAGGCGACCCAGCGCTGCATGCCGTGTCATCGAAATCGGGTCAAGGGCACCCGAGCGTATGCCGGCTTCAAGCGCCGCCGTCCGTGTGAACCCCGGCGATACTGCGTTGACGCGAACGCCGCGCGGTCCCCATTCGGCTGCGAGCGTCGCGGTGAGCTGGATTACGCCGGCCTTTGCCGCGGCATATGCGTGAACAGGCGCAGAAACCATGCCGGCGGTCGACGCAATATTCACGATCGCGCCACGCCCGCGTTTCACCATGGCGCGGGCAAATTCGCGCGCGGAAATGAATGTACCGCGCAGGTCGACATCGAATTCACGATTTCCAATTGTCGATGCGCACATTCTCGGCAAGGTGCATTTTACCTAGAATGCCCGCGGCGTTGACGAGACCGGAGACTGGTCCGAACTTGTCCTCGACCGCCTGAGCGGCTTTGGCGACCGCTGCCTCATCCGATACATCAATTGGCTGATCGAAGACAGAAATGCGGGAATGCGTCGCGCAATCTCCGATGTTCAGGTCTACAACGACCACGCGACTCCCGGCCTCGGCGATGACGGCAGCGGTCGCGGCGCCAATGCCGCTCGATCCTCCGGTCACCACGACAAGCTCAGGGTCAGCCATGCCGGTCAAATAATCCCGTCAGATTCGAGCGAAGTCTTGTCCCTGCCCATCTCGTTTGGTGTCGTTCGTCGCCGCGGCTCTGGTGTCAATCCGGCTAGTCATTTCTAAGGGCTGGACCGGCTGATCTATATACGAATAATCTGTCTCTTCCAATTTCTAGCGACCATGAGGGTGTCCCGATTAGGCAATGGTGAAGTGCTTCAAGACGCTAGGCGTCTCGCGGCGACGCTTGCGCCCAATTCGCCGTTTTCACTGTCTAGCATGAAGTTCATCATCAATAGCCTCAGCGAAGGCAACGCAGCGCCGAAAAAATAGGGGACGATCACGGCGAAGATCGAGCAGGCGCTGGAAAGTAGAGATTACCGAAGCTGTTGCTGCTTTTCGTGAAAAGAAGAAGGTCGAGTTTCATGGACTGTAGAGACGTAACGCAGATGGGGTGGTTGTAATGATTGCTCATCGTTCTCTTAGCGCGTTCGCCGTCGTGGCGACGCTTGCATTCAGCGCACCGGCGAATTCGCAAACCGTGGGCGTCACAGAAACCGAAATCCTGATCGGCGCACTCGGCGTGCTGACCGGGCCGCTCTACATGAACGGCAAGACGATCTATGACGGCGTCGAGACCGTTTATAACGAAGCCAATGCTGCGGGTGGCATTCACGGCCGCAAGATCCGCTACGTTCGCGAGGACGATGTGTGTAAGCCGGATCTCGCGGTGCCTGCCGTCAAGAAGCTGATCCATGAACACAAGGTGTTCATGATCCACGGCGGCGGCTGTTCCAACGCGAGCCTGGCCGCTTTGCCAGAAATCGTGAACGCGAAGATCCCGTGGGTGATCACCGCCTCGACCGCGCCGGAACTGACGGACCCGGTCAAACCATTCATCTTCACCACGATGCTTGCCGGCTGGATGGAAACCGAAGGCGAGCTTCAGCGCGCAATTGCGCTCGGCGCGAAGAAGATTGCAATTGTGAAGCAGCGCGACGCGTGGGCGGAGAGCCGCTACAAGCCGCTCCTCGCGTCGTTCGAAAAGAAGGGCATCAAGCCGGTCGCCGACGAGGAATTGTCGCCCGATCCGAGCGACGCGACCGCGGTTGCGCTCAAGCTTCAGCAGTCGGGAGCCGACGGGGTAATCGCGCTTCTGTTCCCGAAGGCTGCCACTATTCTAATGCGCGATGCGTACAAGGTCGGCTACAAGCCGATGGTATTCGGGGGATCGGCCATCGGCGACCTAAAGGCGATGGATCAGGCGGTCGGCATTAAGGGCGCGCTGGATAACTTTCAGGCTCTTTTTCCGACACCTGCCGTAACAGAGCCTGGCGTGCAGAATTGGCGCGCGCTCATCAAGAAGTACTACCCGAGTGATGAGTTCGTGGTATGGCATCTATTCGGCATCGCCAGCGGCGAGTTCATGGTTGAGGCGCTCAAGCGTGCTGGCCGCGAACTGACCCGCGAAAGCCTGACGAAGGCGCTCGAGACCCTGTCGGTGACGTCGACAGCCTATGCGGGTCCGATCACCTGCAAGCCGGACAACCATCAGTGCTATCGCTCAATGGCGTGGTTCGGCTTCAAGGATGGCGAGGTCAAGAACGTTGGTTCGACCGATCTGCAGTGATCAATAAGGGACATGCCGCGTCATCGGCGTGCCCCTTTCTTTTCGGCCTTCCTGCAACGCGAGTTGAGATGCTGCCCTTTCTTCTTACAAGCGGATTGACCACCGGAGCGCTTTACTCGCTTGTGGCGCTCGGTCTCGTGCTGGTTTACAGGGCGACAACGCATATCAATTTCGCGCACGGGGAACTATTCATGATGGGCGGGTTCTTCGCCTATTCTCTGATCAAATTCGCCAATTTTCCGTATGTCGCAGCGCTTCTCCTAACCATTCCGCTCACATTCGCGCTGGGTGTGATCTCCGATCGCGTCGTTTATCGCCCGCTGATCCGCGCGCCGGGGCTGACGCTCGTGCTCGCGACCGTCGGATTTTCCTACCTTCTCAAGGGCATCGGTCGCTTTTTCTGGGGCGGGAAGGGCGAATATCTCAGTATTCCGGCAATCGTCGATCCTGCTCCGATTTTCGTTAGCGGCATCCCTATCCTGCCGCAGCAGCTCGTCGTCCTCGCCAGCGCCGTCGCTCTAATGGCGGTGTTCGGCCTGTTCTTCCGTTACTCGATGGCCGGCAAGATGATGGAGGCGACCGCGCAAAATCAGACCGCCGCCTATCTCGTCGGCATCCGCGTGAAGGATGTCTACACGCTAACATGGGGAGCGAGCGCGGCGCTTGCCGGTGCTGCCGCAGTTCTGATGGCCCCACTTACGCTGCTGACGCCTGACATCGGGCTTACGCTCCTGCTGAAGGCCTTCGCCGCGACCATTTTGGGAGGTCTTGGCAGTATGCTCGGTGCGGTGATCGGCGGAATTCTCGTCGGCGTCAGCGAAGCCCTCGCGGGTGGATACATCGACACCGCCTTTCAAGAAGTGTCCTCCTTCATCGTTATCATAGCTGTTCTTGTTATTCGACCGACGGGTCTGCTTGGCGGCGCCAAAGTACGCCGAGCCTGAAGATGTTGACGCTGATCCTCGGCCCGCGAAGTGTTCTGCTGGTTATTGCTGCGGTTTTCGCGGCTCTTCCCCTGTTTGCGAATAATTACCTGCTCTATGTCGGCAACGTCACGTCGATCTACGTGATTTTGGCGCTTGGATTAAATATCGTCATCGGCCACACTGGCTTGCTGACCTTTGTCAATGCTGCGCTGTTCGGCGTCGGTGCCTACACAATGGCGGCGCTGAAAACTTGGTACGGAGTGCCTTTTGCCCTCGCGCTTCCATTGTCGGCCGTTGCCGCAACGCTAATCGGCACATTGATTGCTCTGCCGGCCCTTCGGCTCTCCGGGCTCTATCTTGCGATGGCGACTGTCGCGTTTGCGCAAACCGCGCTTTGGATATTTCTGCATTGGGATCGCGTTACAGGAGGGCCCACGGGCATTCGGGTAACTCCCGTTGATTATCCCTTCAAGGTGAACGCCGACATCGCGCATTACTATGTTTCATTTGTGCTCGCGATTTTGGTGGTGATCTTCGTTTCCAATGTTATGCGCTCGCGGATTGGTCGTGCGTTTGTAGCGATCCGGGAGAGCGAAGTTGGCGCGGAATCGCTTGCTGTCGACGTCACGCGCTTCAAGACATTGTCGTACGCGTTAAGTGCGGCACTTGCCGGCCTGGCAGGTGGATTGTTCGCCCCCCTGCTGGGTCTGGTCGTTCCTGAAACCTACGACATGTCTCAAGTCATTGTTCAGTTCGCGATGATCGTCGTCGGCGGGCTTGGATCGGTCGCAGGTTCAATCCTCGGTGCGGTCGTCATGGTGTGGATGTCGGAGTGGCTCCGCGCGTTCAAGGAACTGCAGGAAATAGCTTTCGGCGCAATGATCCTGTTGACCATCTTGTTCATGCCGGGCGGTGTCGTCGGCCTTTTGCAAAAGCGCATCTGGAACTGGCGAGAGCCCTTCCACCGCAAGGCTCGACGGCCATGACGATCCTCGTCACCAACAAATTGACAGTGAAATTCGACGGACTCGTTGCCCTCCACGAACTCGATCTCAGCGTGAAGCAGGGCGAGGTTCGCGGCATCATCGGACCGAACGGTGCAGGCAAGACCACGCTGATGAACCTGCTGACCGGAGTAAATGAACCGACCAGCGGCGAAATTCTGCTCGATGGCAAAAGCATCGTCGGATTGAAGGCCTCGACCATCGCCGCACACGGCGTGCGCCGAACTTTCCAGACCACACAGCTCTTTCGCGGGATGAGCGTCCTAGAGAATGTGATGACAGGGTACCATTCGTGCATCCGGACAGGACTGCTCGCTGCCGGTCTCTCTCTCGGTTCGCTCCGCAAGGACGAGGCCAAAGCGCGTGAAAGGGCCCACGAGGCGTTAGTTTTCGTTGGCATGGAAAAATTCTCCGACCGCGACGGTGGGGAGCTATCGTTCGGTCAGCAGCGCATGATCGAGATTGCGCGCGCAATCGTCGGCGAGCCACGAGTGCTTCTGCTGGATGAACCGGCGGTCGGCCTTAGCCTCGATCGCGTTCAGGACCTCGAAGCGCTGATAAAGCGTATTCGTGACGAGCGCGGAATGACGGTGATGATCGTCGAGCATGTGATTCGTCTGATCATGTCGCTTTGCGATCGTATTACCGTTCTTGCTTCCGGCACGAAGATTGCCGAAGGCACGGCTGACGAAGTGGGGCGTGACGAGAAGGTGGCTGAAGCATATCTGGGGCGGAGCCGGCATGCTGGCAGTTGAGCACCTCAACGTCTGGTACGGAAACACTGAGGTGGTACGCGACGTCTCCTTCACTGTGAGAAGGGATCGCGCGATCGCCCTCATCGGTGGAAATGGCGCGGGCAAGACTACAATCCTGCGTGCCTTGAGCGGTCTAGTCTGGCCTCGAGCCGGAACGGCGGTTTTCGACGGCACGGCCATAGCCGGGCTTGAGCCACATCGAATCGTGGCGGCGGGGCTCGTTCAGGTCCCGCAGGGCCGTTTCGTCTGGCCCGGGATGAGTGTGCGCGACAATCTTCTTCTGGGCGGCGTCACGCGGCCGAAGTCCGAATTAAACCCTCTCCTTGAGAACGCTTTTGAATTCTTTCCGACGCTTGCTCGCAAGCAGCGGATGCGCGCAGGCCAGCTCAGCGGCGGCGAGCAGCAGATGGTCGCGATAGGGCGCGCGCTGATGGCGCGGCCCTCGATGCTGATGTTGGATGAGCCCTCCGCGGGCCTCGCCCCGCGCGCGGTCGATGACATGGTTTCCATCATCCAGCGGCTGCACAAATCAGGCCTGGGCATTCTTCTCGTCGAGCAGAATATCGGCGTTGCCGGCGTGCTCGTCGAGACTGCGCTGATCCTGTCGAACGGCATGATCGGCGCGCAAATCGAAGGCAAGCGGCTTGCGTCCGATCCGCAGGTCATTCGCAACTATCTCGGCCGGTAGGCGACAACGGAGACGGGAATGTGGTGGATTGGCGTCGATGTGGGAGGAACATTTACGGACGGCGTTGCTTACGACGATGCCAAGCAGGCGTTCATCTTTGCCAAATCGTCATCGACACCGGACGATCCGACCCAGGGAGTAATGGACGTTGTCGAGCAGCTTGGCCTTGAAATGTCGCAGGTCGATAGGTTTGTGCATGGCATGACCATTGGCACCAACGCGATCCTGCAGGGCAAGGGTTCCGAGCCCTGGATGCTCGTCACTAAGGGGTTCCGCGACGTTCTTGAAATAGCGCGTACCAATCGTCCGGTGCTCTACAACATCAAGTCGCTCAAGCAACGTCCGATCATCCCGCGCACGCGCACGCTCGAGATCGAGGAGCGTCTCCTCTATGATGGTACTGTCCGGCAGGGATTGAACGAGCAGAGCATCGACGCGGCGATCGCCAAGCTCCGCAATCAAGGCGAGCAAGGAAGCGTCGCGGTGTGCTTTCTGCACAGTTACGCTAACCCGGACCATGAGCAGAAGACCCGCGATGCGCTGAGGAAGGCACTGCCCGGCTGGTACATTTCCCTGTCTTCCGATGTGCTCCCCCAATTCCGAGAATATGAGCGCTTCAACACGACAGCCCTCAACACATTCATCGGCCCGTTGATGGCCCGCTATTTGGACAGTCTTAGGCGGGAGCTACAGGGCAGGGGCTATAAGCGTTCGATATACGTTACGACCTCCAACGGCGGCGTTTCGACTGCTGCACGGGCGTCGGAATTGCCGATTACGACAGTCCTGTCCGGCCCTGCAGGAGGAGTCGCGGCGGCGGTGCATCTCGGCCGTCTCACCGGGATCAAGAACATGATCACCTGCGATATGGGCGGCACATCGACCGACGTCTGCCTAATCGAGAATCTCAATGTGCCGGTCACCGATCAGCAGTTCATAGGCGGCTATGCAAATCGAACGCCGCAGATCGCGATTAACGCGGTCGGTGCGGGTGGTGGCAGCATAGCCTGGATCGATCGCGGCAATATCTTGATGGTCGGCCCGCAAAGCGCAGGCGCAGCACCGGGTCCCGCCTGCTACGGTAAGGGCGGCACTGAAGCAACCGTGACCGACGCCAACCTGTTGCTAAACCGCTTAAGCCCAGAAAATCGTCTGGCAGGCCAGATAGCGCTGGACAAGAAGCCCTCGTTCGATGCGATCAGCAATCTGGCATCGAAACTTGGCGGCATGGATCCTAACACACTCGCCGAAGGACTTCTGCGGATCGCGGTGGTGCGCATGGTAAGCGCGATTAAGCACATTTCGGTCGCGAACGGTCACGACCCGCGCGACTTCACACTCGTCGCGTACGGCGGTGCCGGCCCGATGCACGCAAGTGCGATTGCGGACGAGCTTGAAATGACGCGCGTTCTTGTGCCGGTCGGCCCCGGTAATTTCTGCGCATTTGGCTCTCTGATCTCCGATATTCGCCGCGATCACGTCCTCACTCGCACCATTCAAGTGCGCAATTCATCGTGGAACGAGATCGAAAGAATCTTCGCCGGGCTTGAAGCCAAAGCAAAGACAGCGCTCGTGGCTGAAGCAATTCCTGAGAGCACGATCGAAATGCGTCGCACGATCGGAATGCGATATCTCGGACAATCTTGGGAACTGCAGGTCGAAGTGCCGAAAGCCATGGACGATTGCAGCGCACTGGAAGAAGCATTCTCCGAGGTGCATCTCAAACGCTTTGGTCATAGAGCTAACGATCCCACGGAAATCGTAAATTTCCGAGTTGCTGCGCTGGGAACCGTACCGAAGCCGCAACTGCCGGAAAGGCCGAAGAGTTCGGCACCGGCGAAATCGTGCGGAAGCCGCGAGGTGTTCTTTGGCGGAGGATTTGTTCGTACCGCGCTCTACGAGCGTGAAGATCTCATGGTGGGGCAGAGCATTGAGGGGCCGGCCATCATCGACGAAAACGGTGCGACCACGATCGTGCCGCCAGGCTGGAAAGTTGGCGTTCTCACGTATGGTGATATGCTGATGGAGCGCATCGCGTCATGAACGAAGACAAGAACCAGGTTGTCACAACAATCGACCCCATCACCCTGGAGGTGATATGCGAAGGCTTGATCGCAGTTGTGCGCGAGATGCGCGCAAACATTATACGCGCTTCCTATTCGTCGGTGATCTACGAGTTTGATGACTTCTCTTGCGCCCTGTTCGGCCCGAAGGGAGAGATGATTGCGCAGTCATGGGACCATCCCGGCCACGTGCTGCCCCTGCCATGGGGCGTGCGCTGCGCCCTTGAGGATTTTGTAGGCGACCTGCATCCGGGAGATGTGGTTCTTCTGAACGATCCGTACCGTGGTGGCACACATCTGAACGACGTCACGTTGCTGTTTCCGCTGTTTGACGACAGGGGCAATCTCATCATCTTCCCAGCGGTGCGATCGCACTGGGTTGACGTCGGCGGTATGGTCCCGGGCAGTTACTCTGGCCTTTCCACCAATATCTATCAGGAAGGCGTTCGCATCCCGCCGATCAAGATCTGGGACGAGGGCAAGCCGAACAAATCCGCCCTCGCTCTTCTTATGGCGAACATGCGTGTGCCGGAGGAGCGCGAAGGCGATCTTAACGCTATGCTTGGCTCCTGCCGTATTGCCGAACAACGAATTCGCAGGCTCATCGCCAAGTACGGCTGGGAGACGGTGATCAATGCGGTGAACCTCAATCTCGACCGCACCGAACAGCGCCTGCGCGAACGCATCGCTGAGCTTCCGGATGGGGATTATTTCTACGAAGACTATCTGGAGTTCTTCAACGCCGGTGCCCTTGATCCGGTGATCGCCAAGCTGAAGATGACGATCAAAGGCGATCACATCACCGCGGATTTTGAGGGCACCAATCCGCAAGTGCCGGGCGTCGTGAATTGCTCGCTTGCGGTGGCAGGCGCCGGGGTTTTCGTCGCGGTCAAGTCCACGCTTGATCCAGGCGGCGCCGTGAACGAGGGAGCGTTCCGCCCGATCACGCTCAAGGCACCGGATGGTTCGATTTTCAGTGTGAAACTCGATGCGCCGGCCGGGGCGCATGGCGAAGTACGCAAGCGCGGCGTGTCGGTCGGCCTCGGCGCTTTGGCGCAAGTTATTCCAGATCTCGTGTCTGGTGATCTTTGCGGAAGTTCGTTCCCGAACGCGATTGGTGGTTACAACAAGAGACGCAATCGGCCTTATGTCTACTACGAGTTTCCGGCAGGAGGTAATGGAGGCTTCAAGGAGTCGGACGGTTCGAGCGCGTTCGCCAACGTCGATTTTGGCAACCTTCCGACGATCCAAAACGTCGAGTTCGTTGAAAACGAAATGCCTCTCTTGGTTGAGAAATGTGAGTTACGTCTCGACGGGGGCGGGGAAGGCATGAAGCGCGGCGGCACCGGTTTGCGCCGGGAAGTACGGCTGCTCGACGAGGAAGCAAGTTATTCCGTCTTAAGCGATCGTGGCGTAATCCCCCCTTACGGCATGTTCGGTGGCGGGGCGGGTCGCCAATATCATCTGTCCATCCGCCGCGATGGACACGAGATCGATTTCGACACGCCAGGGAAAGTGACCGGGCACCCGATCTGGCGCGATGATGTCGTAATCATTCGTTCTTCCGGCGGCGGCGGATACGGTGATCCGCTCGATCGCGATCCGGAGGCCGTGCGCGCGGACGTCGATTTTGGCATCGTATCGGAAAAGCGCGCCCGTGAGGGCTATGGCGTTGTGTTCGATGTGAACAACAAGGTAAACGCCGAGAAGACAAAAGCGCTCCGAGAAGAGAAGCGATCGAAGCGTTTCCATCTTACCGCGGCGCTCGACTCGGCGTTCAAGCCCTATATCGGGCGCAAGGGCCATCGCCGGGTGTTGCAGATTTCGCCTGCCGACGCGAACAAGCTTGGTGTCAAGCAGGACGACCTGGTCGAGATTCTCGGGAAAAATCCGGCGCCGCTGCGTGCCTGGGTCGTAGTACAGGAAAATGCGACGAGTGGAGCATTTCCCATAGAAGAATTTGGCTGCAAGGTTCTTGGGATCACGAACGGCGACCGCGTCGAAATTCGCTATCTCTGGACGCCACACATTCCAAAGGGAATGGCAAACCAGGGCGTGAACTCATAAGCACGTTACGCCCCCCGCGCGGTTACGCTCCAGATCCCCGTCATCATCAAAGGAAAATCGCCGCCGGTCGAACGGTCGGCGACTTCTTCGCACTGTAGGCGGCACCCAGGACCATCGTGCCGTGACAGCCGCCGAAAGAGCCTTACGGCGGTAGCGCGCGGCTATCCACATATCCCCAGCCGTTGTCCCCACTCGTCCATGCTATCTTCATGGAAGAGCCGATAAGGTGTTTCCCTAAGACCCGTTGTTCTGCAGAAGCTGCCGCAAGGTGGTTTTTGCGTTCACGCTATCCGCGCCACCCTCGGCACCGGAGGGGGCTCCCGCTGATCGAGGCGTCCTTCCCCAATCGTCCACGAGTGGGTTCCACGGCACTCCCAGCACGCGAATTCAAACTCATGCGCACGGATACTCTTCAGCCGCTCTCCGCCGCGCATTATTCGGACCGGCACCTCTCGCCCCGTTTCAGGGCAAATGAACATAAGTACTACTCCCATAAATCCTCCTATTCCCAGCCCCAAAAGGGCGCCTTGCATGATGCAAGGCGCTAGTTCTTGAGATGATCATGAGCGGCGCTGTTGATGCGCCTAGTAGGCCAACGTGGCCGCTACTGTGTCGTTCCGCACAAAATGGAAAAGACTGCCTCGACGTTCATCCCGCAATCCCGGGAGCCACGAAACTGAATACGTGTTCCGGCGCGTACAGACTTTCATGGGTCGGAAAGCAGATGTGCGCTTGATCATCATAGCTTTCCTCACGATTGAGCTTTGACGCTGGGATCTTCACCCAGACGCCATTTCTCATCGCCTCACCACTCACCATTGCGCAGCTCAGCACGCGTCGGCGTGCAATCGCGCGCCGAACAGCAGGAGATGTTCGGCTGATCCGGAGGCCTAAGGCGCATGCTTTAACCTTTGACGATCAGCGATGTCACACCAGATCGGCAGCATCAGTGCCCAGCTTCTGGATAAGCCTGTAGCTCGCAGCGAGGGATGCCCACATGATTCAGGCTTTATCTGTGACAGCACGCGAAGCCGTGATCGACGCAGACCCCCTCAACTGACGGCTCAGATCACAAGCTTCGGGTAGTGGTGTCTCAACGACTGCATCACCAAGGCCTTCAGTGCGTTGGGATCACGAAGGCCAAGTCGCGCGTGGTAGAGCAACGTCTTGGCTATGGAGTTACGAGCATCTTCAACCAATCCCGGCGTCTTGAAAGCATGACCAACTTCGATCCAAGCGTCGGCGAGAATGTCGCTCAACATATCAAGGGTGTCAGGATCGTAAGTGCCGCCTTCGGCAAGTTGATGAACCTCTGGCATGTTCGCGCTCCAGCTGTAGGAGAGCGAGAAGCCCGTGTTTCCATCCGGGCACAGCCCGCCAGTTTACACCGACAAGTCGTGTCAACCGGCAAGCAGTGTCAGTGTTCCCAATTGAGTGAAACGAACATCGCTCTCCTGAGTTGATAGGCTGTCCGTCGTCAGGCTTTTCGGGACAACGGAGCTTCTGGGCTAAGAGAGCATCGGGCCCATCGATTTGGTTTTCAGGTTACGGTTTGCAGATGTAGTCGGCGTCGTTGCTCGATGGTCTTGCGTTTGATCTCCTCTCGCCGGAGCGTCGGCCGCGGCTGCTCTCCGACAACGGGCCATCCTACGTCGCGAGCGATCTCTCCAGTTGGCTTGAAGGTCAGGGCATGAAGCACACGCGCGGCAAACCCTACCACCCCATGACCCAGGGCAAGATCGAGCGATGGCACCTCTCGCTGAAGAGCCGAATCCTGCTCGAAAACTACTATCTTCCCGGTGATCTCGAGCGCGCCGTCGCCGACTTCGTCGAACACTACAATCATCGGCGCTATCATGAGAGCCTGGACAATCTCACGCCAGCCAACGTCTACTTCGGCCGGCAAGTCGTGGATGGATTACATGGCCGAGCGTGGCTTCGATGTTTACGCGCTCGACCTGCCTGGTTATGGGCGGTCGACCCGCCCGGCGGCAATGGATTTGCCCGCAGATCAAAACGCACCGTTCATGCGCACCACCGACGCAGTAAAGGCACTCGCTACTGTGGTCGACTACATCTTGAAACGACGTGCTGTCGACAAGCTCAATCTCATCGGTTGGTCCTGGGGAACCACCATCTCGGCTAGTTTCGCAGCGGACAACCCGGGCAAGCTCGAGCGCATCGCTCTGTTCGCGCCGTTTTGGCTGCGCACGGCACCTTCCCCTGCACAAACTGGAGGCAAGCTCGGAGCTTTCCGAGTAGTCAGTCGCGACCAGATACTCGCGCGGTGGCTAGCAGGTGTACCCGAGGACAAGAAGGCTTCGCTCATTCCGTCGGGCTGGTTCGACATATGGGCGGATGCGACCTTTGCAACCGATCCTAAGGGCGGGGGCAAGACGCTGCGCGCGCCAAACGGTGTCGTTCAGGACTTTCGAGAGTATTGGTTCGCAACTCCGCCCAAGGAATATTGGAATCCAGCGAGGATCACGTCGCCCGTTTTGCTCGTTGTCGCAGAATGGGACCACGACTCGCCGCCTTACATGGCGCAGACCCTTTTTCCACTGCTGACCAGCACCAAATGGAAGCGTCTTACCGTATTGAGCGAGGGAACGCACTACATGCTCTCGGAGAAGAACCGGATGCTGCTCTTCCGCACCGTGCAGCAGTTCCTTGAGGAGGCGCCTCCGACTGCGACCGCTACGGAATAGGTGACCGCCGTTGTCTCACTTGATGGAAGGCGTGTAACTGTAACCGCTTTCGGTATCTGCGGCTCCGAGATGGTTCCCATCTCAGCTAATGGCACTTCTGCGACATTGCGATCGGCCGCGCTGACGTCCGATCATGGGGCGCGACGGTTAGCATTGGCGTCACGCTCCGTGCCGACGGCCCAAGATACGCTGCTAGCAATCGCGACGCGATCGCCTCACGTTGGTTGTTTAGGCTGGCTCGAAACAGCGAACGTGTTGCGGTGAAGTCGAAAGAGGTTGCCGCCAAAGAGGCACCTTCGAGTGAGGTCGGACAGCGGCTGAAGTGGTTGAACTGAATTATCTTTGCCAGCGGGGTGTCGGGGTTGCTCGTTTGGCGAATTGCAGATCGACAAGCTTCGGGCCGTCGTCGGCTTGAGGATCTGTACCAGTCGGTGTTCCAATACGTGAATCGAGCGGCCGTTTAGGCGGGAGCCATGCACCTTGCTGCCCGCCTCTGATCTGCCTACCTCCTAGGGGAGGAGGATTGAGGATGGGGCGTGGTCTAACAGTGCTCCTCGTGGCGCTACTCGCCGCATGCGCGGATGAGGGCGCAAAACTCTCGCTCGACGAGGGGCGCACGTGCGCCGCTGAAGCGTTCGAGGGCCATCCAGGCAGCTTCAGTCTTGGCGAGAACGCGATCGTGTATGGCTACGAGAGCGCGAACGGCCCCGCCAGGGTCATCGTGGTGTTCGACGCGAGGCGCAGGCCTTTCAGCACATTCTTTGAGAGCGCTCCCTACGGCAGCCATCGAGAGCTGATGGAGGCCGCCAGCGTCATAAAGGATTGCGTCGGGTACGGGCCGAAGACGCGCGGAGAGCACGACAGGGGCGGCGCGACGAGCATGATCGGGAAGTAGGGAGGTTGCGCCTGTGGGTAGCCGTAAAGAACGTGCCACAAGGCCGGTGCTGCGGATACTGGCGCTTGCGCTCGCATGTGCTGGAGCAAGCGCGGCAAGCGCGCAGGACGAACATTTGGGCATCATCGAATACGAGCTCGCCTGCATGGCATGCCACGGCGTTGACGGGCGAGGTGATGGAACGCTGGCAAAGACGCTCAAAACACGTCCCGCCGACCTGACGCAGATCAGCAAGGCACATGGCGGCATATTTCCAACCAGGAAGGTGGCGGAAATGATTGACGGGCGCGCAGCGGTTGCCGCGCATGGATCGCGAGAGATGCCCGTCTGGGGAGATCGCTACAGAGCAGCGGAATCCGGCGACCGTCCCAAGATCGTCGAGCAACGAGCGCGTGCGCAGATCGACGCGCTCGTCAAATACGTCCAGACCTTGCAAGAGAAGTAAGGCGAAGGTGGTTGCCGCGGATGCCGCGAGCGTTTGGGGTCGAAAGACGTTGATGCAGTGATTGCCGCGTTGCGAACCGTCCTCCAAGAAGCAGAGGAGCGACACGGCGAACTCTGGTGGGAGACGCATATTGTCAATCGGTGGATTGACCAGCTGCGCCCGGTGCTTGGTGGGGAAAGTGGCGGCGTTTGAGGTTGTAGCGCCAACAGCGGATCACAGGCGAAGCGGGACAAACTCATAACGCATACTCCGCGCGACGGTCGCGTACTTGGAAGTCAATCGCGCTGCGATCGCTTCACGTTGGTTGTCTTGGCCAGCTCGAAAGTGACTTCACCCCGCGATCCTCAAGACCGGGCACTTCCCAACTCCTTACCGCGCCCCAATCACCCAGACCGATCCCGTCCCATTCATGCCGCTACCGTCACCCCGACGCCGCAGGCTGGCGCGCGAGCGCCTTTGTTCGGTGGCACTTCTGCGACATTGCGATCGGCCGCGCTGACGCCCGGTCATGGGGCATGAGCGGACCAAAGATCCGACGCGACCTAAGAGTTGCCAGGCTGTTGATCAAAGCCGCCAATTTACGAGTTCACGGCCTAGTTGAAAGGAGAAGGCCCGCACAGGGGAGCACGGGCATTCGGACCATCAGCGCATACGTAGGAGAAGAAGACGCACTCTAGTTCGGTTTTCCGGCTACGGACTACGGGTCTGGCACTGGCCTGTGGACATACCTCAAGGATGCGGCCGGTGGTTAGCTCCACAAGGCAGGAAGGCCTATCGATCGCCCGCCTGGATGACAATCGATCCATCATCTTCGATTTGCCCGCGCGCGTGTTTGTTGCTCGCGATCTGTTCGAACGCGGACCTGTGCTTCTCAAAGCGCGTGAGATAGTCGCCCGACCAATTGCGCGAGGGTTCAATGGCTTTTATGGCTGCGTGCAACACCACGATCGGGACGAGCACCGTGCCGTGCAGCATGGCGAATTGCACGTTCCTCACAGTCTTGTAGGGCGGGACGGCGACCGGTGAAAGTGCCATGCTGGCGTTGACCCTTTCTGACGTGACTGCGTAGACGCTACGCCGAAGCCCAGGCAGAGGTCAGGTGAGATCAGGAGGCCGCTACCGATCTTCCTTCTCTGGCTCCCCAGCGAAATCCGCTGGATCGGTATCGTCATCATCTTCTTCGGGAAGGACGTCGTCGCCAGGATCTTCTAGGGCCACATCAGCGCTAGCTTCTTGGAGCAAGGCATCCTCCGCGAGCTGGTTCAGGAGCCGCGGGTACAAATGCCGGCCGCTTTCGATGGCCGGCGCTCGGCGACCGGTGGGCTCACCACGATCTGGTAGACAGCACCACAGGTCGGACATTTTATCGGATCACGAGCCAAGTCGTAGAAGCGGACGGCGCACGAAGCGTCCTGACATGTTCTCTTGGTGCCTCGATCGGCTTTCGTCGCCATTTTTTTTCCTCGGAAGGTTGCAGTTGGCAGCGCGGGATATCCGGTTACACCGGTCTACGCGGAGACGCCTTGCTTCGGATTGCCCCCAGATTGCCCCCAGCTGCTTCAGTCGGGTGGCGGGCGCGCGCTAACATATTGATTTCATTGGCGCGCCGGGAAGGATTCGAACCCACGACCCCCAGATCCGTAGTCTGGTGCTCTATCCAGCTGAGCTACCGGCGCTTATTTAGAATCAACAGGTTGGCGACTTCATCAGCAACCCATCGCCTGCACTATATCACCCTTGCCTTAGCTGATCGACCTCGTGTCGCCGACAGCGCTTCGAGGTGACATTGCAGCATCATTCGGCCGGACGGGACGTGTCTCGCGCGCGCAGCCGAGGCAGGCATAGATAACCTCGCACCGATATTGTCAAGCCAGAACGGTCACGCCGATGTCGGCCGATACCGGTCTGCTCTTCGGCCCGACATGGGAGAACGCCCCTCCCGTGTCAAGGCGGTGGACCGTTCCGCTTCCTCGTCGCGCCCGGACAAACGCAAACCGCCAGCTACCGGCTCGGGATCGGCGGAGGCTTCTTGCAGGCCGTCGCTGCCACCTTGCAGTGATGGCGCGTCCGCCCAGCTTCCAAGTCTTCTCCCTTGCAGCCCTCCTCGATCGGGCGGCGCTCGCGCATGGTTTGGAAATTGAACCAGGTGTCGGCCCACTCCGGTCCGAATTTGCTTTTGACCTCGGCCTCCCATCGGTCCTTCAGGGTGGACACGACCGAGGATGCCATGTTGGACCGCATCTCGGCGTCGAGCCCGGGCGGGAGCTCGAAGGCGATCTCCACCGCATGAGGTGTGTCCTTGCAGTCGATCGAGCGAGGCTTGCACGGCTGGTAGGAGATCTCGCAGGCCGCGGGCCCACAACTGAGCATTCCGCTACCCTTGTTCTCCCAACCGGCAAACTCGGCACCGTATTTCTGCGTGACCTCGGATTGCCATTGGCTGCGCGCCTTGGCCTCGGGCTGCTCGGCGGATTGGACCGTCACCGTATGGACGTCGCTCCAGCATGATGCCATCTCGCCTTCGATCAGCGTCGGCTCGGGCTTGGCTTCCGAAGCCGGTGCCTCTGTCGATGCCGGCTTGCTGCCGGACCAGCGTGCGAATGCATCTGCGATCGGTACTGACACGGCGAACATGCTGAGCACGAACAGCAGCACCACGGCCCAGCGTGCGGCTGCGGCGGTCCAGGCGCCGATGGGCCAGGTGGGCGTCGGCGCATGCTTGCTCCAGTCGGAGATGTAGCTGGCGACGTCCTCGATCACCCGGTCGCTCTTGTAATAGTAGCAGTGCGCATAGTCCCGGCGCCACCAGGCATCCGCCGCCAGAAATATCCTGCGCATGGAGGTGTTCTGGTTCGCGTGCGGCGTGATGGCGATGTGGTTCGCCATCGTCCATGCAAACTTCTCGCTGCCGAAGACCAGGCCGGAGCCGCGCAGGCGCAGGCTTATCAGATAGGCGATACCGAGCAGGAGCAGCACCACCGGCATCAGCAGCAGGAAAATGATGGCGATCGCGGCGACCATGGCGCCCGGCATGTATCCGACGACGGCGTGATTGTGCTCGACAGCACCGAGATTGAGCTGCGCCGAGTAACCCATGAGCCCCGACCAGAACAGCGACGGGAAGAAGGTCATCCAATCCATCATCGTGATGAAACGGTCCTGCAGGGCCCGCTCCGAGCTCAGCGGCGAAAGCCCGACGCGGCCGAGCAGACTGCCGCCCTCGGAGAGAAAATACGTCAGGACCTCGACGGCAATGAGCGGCACCAGGACGATGGCGAAGGCCATGACGCTGACTGTGGCGAGGCCCAGCGTCTGAACGAGCCACGTGATGAAGCCGAAGGTTCTCAAGTGCAGCCTGGCCTCGTCGCCGAGCGTCAGATAGCTCAGGTACGGCACCGGCCGGTCCTCGCCGGGATCGAACTTCTTCGGCAGGCTTTCTTTCAGCGAGACGACCTGGCGGCGCATCCACGCGAGCAGGCGGCCAGGCAAGGTGACGGCCAGGAGCCAGAACACGACGAATGGGATCGACCACCAGATCCATGCCTGGAGCGCCTCGCTACCCAGGAACGGGAGCCACTGGGCAGCCTTCGGCCATCCGCCGATCGCGTATGCGACGTAGTAGACAGCGACCCCGGCAATGGTCGTGAGCTTGATTGCCTGGAAGGCGGCGGCCATGGCAAAGAGAGCGCCACCCTTGCCGAACCATCGCTCGATGGGGCCGAGTATTGCCGGCGGCAGATAGCTGGCGACCAGCCAGTAGAGGCCCAACGGCAAGCCCAGCTTGAGACCGAGCTCCACCTTGTCCGGCAGCGACATCGCGACCAGTATAGGCATGAGGTCCATTTTGTAGACCGCATAGAGCGCCGCCGCGGGGATGAGCGACAGGGCGCGGAACACCCACGCGCCGATGTAGGCGGTGAGCAAACCCCACCGCCGCTTCTCGAATGTGACGAATGGGCTGCCGAAGGTGATCACGCCATCGGGGCGAGGCACGCTGCTGGGGCCGACCTTGCCGTTGCGGGCCCGCATGCATGTCGGACACTGATCGTCATGCTGGAATTCGTCGCGGTCTTTGCTGAGCACGGGATCGTAGTAGTCGTGGCCCTTGTCCCACAGGTTCATGGCGAGACGGGAGATCGTCCCGCCGTGACTGTGCCCGATGATGTAGGCGGCGTCGTAGTAGTCCTTGCCGTGACGGGCATACTGCTCGCTGAGCTTGGCTTCGATCGCCTTCTTGAGGCCGATTGCCGCCGTCCGGCGCTCCTCGTGACTGTTGCCGCCGGACCAGTCGTACTGCGTGTGGTCCAGCTCATCGAGCGCCACGCCGCGCTCGCGTAGCTGCTCGCTCAGCCGGTTGATGAAGGCTGGGGTTATGTTGCTCTTGTTGTCCTCGGGCACCCAGTTGTCCCAGCCGGCGCCATGATCGAACGTGCCGTGGACCGTGAAGACCTTCACCCTTCGGGGTTTATCGGTGGCCGGCTTGGCCGCCGGCGCCCGCGGCTCGGGCGCGACGGGCACGAGGTTGAACGGCCGGTAGGTGATCATGTGCGAGCGGCCGTCCCGCAACTCGATCACCCGCTGCCCGAACCGCTGCACAACGCTATCGTGCAGGCTCTCGTTGATCGCCACCTGACCGCGAGGGAGCTTGCCCGAGCGCCACGTGCCGATCAGCATCCGGCGCAGCGGCGGTATGGCAGCCACGGCCTGTTTCACGAGCCGGATGAACGGGAAGACCTTGCTCCAGCGGAAAATCGAGCCGGTCGCCGACAGATGCTGGGCGCCAAGCGGATCGGGCCGCGCCAGTCCGGCCAGCACGTCCTTGTCGAAGGCGAGACCGGTTGTTGCCGTCACGCGCTCTGCCATCCACAGCAGCGCCACGTCGGACAGCGCCGTCTCGCGAAAGCCCCCGCCCACATCGCAGTGACTGCCGGGGAACCAGACTTGCTCGACATGCTGGTGCTCTGGAAGCGCTTGACCCCTCGGCATGGACCACAGCGACGGCCGAAACGGTCCGCGCATCTCGTCGATGGCGAGCGCATGCAGTGCGACGTCGGTCGTGTTGGCAAGGCGCATGTCATGGAACTTGAACATGCGGCCGATAAAGCCACCCGAGTAGAACGGATTGCCGATATTGCCGACCGTGTCCCACACGCCGATACACTTGACGCGCACGGGATAGTGCGACGCGGAGCGAAGCTCGGCCAGCAAGGCCTCCTTGCGTCGCCGAGGGGGCGTGCGATAGAGCGACCACGCCTTGTCGAAAGCAAGGGCCCCCTTTGCTTTGGCGACCCCGAAGAGGGTGATGAAGGCGGCCAGGCTGCGTGCCTCGAAGGCGCCGCGCGAGAATCCGAAAAGAAAAATTTCGTCGCCGTCTGCGTAGCTCTCGACAAGCCGCTCGTAGGCTTCCTTGATCCGCTCCTCGATGCCGTAGCCGACCGCGCCCTTCAGGAATTGCGCGGTCTCGCCCTGGATCGAGGCAATGCCGGCGATGTACTGCGATGCTTGCTGGATGCCCTTGTCGTCGGTCTTGGCGATGGCGTGATGCAGCTTGAAGACGTTCGTCCGTGTCGCGGGCGCGGCATCATTATTCCAGGTGCCGTCCAGGCACAAAATCACTCGCTTCAAGGCAGGTCTCCCACGCACCTGCGAAATAAAAATTTCGCTCTCGCAACGCTGCGGAAAGTTGGAATGGCTTGGGCGTCAGAATGGCCGTGCTGGGGCGATGGAACAATGACCCATCGCCGCGTGAGGAGCTCCGGACGGTGTTATGAGGCTTTTCGTGTTGCGCGCCGGCAACGAGGAAAGTCGTGCTGCCGCGTCAACGCTGACCGTCGCGATCCGGAATCTCGATCTCGAAGGCTGCGCCCCGAGGCGTGTCGAGGAGACGCATCGTGCCTCCGTGCGCGGCAATGATCTCGTGCGCGATGGCCAGGCCCAGCCCCGTGCCGCCCCGTCGCGTCGAACCTTGGAAAGCCTGGAACAGATGCTCGCGCGCCCGCGGCGGCACGCCCGGCCCGTCGTCGCGGATGATGATGTGCACGCGCTGCGTGTTGCGCTGCGCCACCACGGTGATGGTGCCGCTGCCGGAGGAACTCGATCGCTTGCAGGGCGTTGCGCACCAGATTGGACAGGACGCGATAGAGCTGGTCGCGGTCGGCATCGACGCGCAGCGCGGCATCGATCTCGGCCTGCCAGGCGACCATGTCCTCGCGCGGCAGCCCCAGGCTGTCGGCGACCTCGGCCACGAGCGGCAGCAGCAGCATCGGCTCGCGGTGCGGCGCGGCTTCCTCCGCCCGACCGAAGCGCAGCGTGTCGTTGCACAGCGCAATGGCGCGGTCGAGCGAGGCGATGAGCTTGGGAGCGAAACGCTGCACCGTTGCGTCGGGGATCGATGCCAGCCGGTCGGACAGGAGCTGCGCGCTCGCCAGCATGTTGCGCAAGTCGTGATTGATCTTGCTCACGGCCAGGCCGAGCGCCGCCAGCCGGCTCTTCTGGTGCAGCAGTAAGGACAGCTCGGTCTGCATGTGCGCCAGCTCGCGCTCGGCCGTGCCGATCTCATCGCTGCGCCCGGTGGGAATGATGATGCGGCTGGCGTCCTCCGGATGTCCGCTGAAGCGCTGCATGTTGTCGGCGATCCGCATCATGGGGCGCACCAGCAGATTATTCAGCGCGAGGTAGACCAGGGCAGCGGTAATGATGGAGATGATGACGGAAAGGGCGAGGATGTTGAGGCCGAAACGCATCATGGCAGTCTTGAGCGGTGCCTCGGGCAGGACCACCTCGATCAAGTCGCCGGCGCCGTCGCCGGGACGGCCGACGACCCGCAGCGTACGCGTGCCGCTGCCGAACATGACCTCGAGCGCGTCCCAGATGACGCCGATACGGCCCAAGATACCGGAGCTCGACGCCGTCGATGGCGAAAGGTCGTAGCTCGCGTCGATGGCCATCGGCGTATCGGAATTGAGAATGAGCTGGCGCTGATCGTTGCGCTTGAGTGCCACCGCTCTGACCTGTGCCGTGCGCAGCAGCTCGTTGCGCAGCATCTGAGGCACGTCGCCGTTGGGCGAGGCCTCCGCCGCGAGCGACGCGAGCTGCGCCGCCGTCAGGCGGTCGTTGAGCCAGTTGATGCGGAAGTTGGCGACGGACGGCACGAAGATGAGCACTTCTGCCAGCATGACGAACAGGAGGGTGAGCAGCAGCAGCTTGGCGGACAAGCCCAGGCCGCGCGCGAGCACGGGCGCGGACGCAACCGCACCTGCGAGTGGTCCCGGCGCCCGCGCCGGGAGTTCTGCAGGTTCGACCTTCTGGTCCAATGCAGATCCTCGAGCCGTTCGCTAGAGCAGGATCGTTTCAGATGGAATCGCATTCGCAATTCATCTGGAGCGTGAATTCTGCTCTACACCTAACATTTAGAGTGCGATTCACGTGTCGCGGCGGAGCCGCGCTACGCGCGGACACATGAAAGCGGCAGTGCTTCCATGTGAGCCGATCGCGCTCCAGTGTCCCGATCGTGCAGTTCGTCGGATCTTGCGGCAGACGCTGAACGAACTTCGCGATCGAAAGGATACTGGCAAGTTTACAGGGCTAGTGTGATTCAGATCGAGAAATTCGCTAATAGACAAGCCACGAATTCTGGCGAATTTATCGATCATCGCACTAGCCGAGCTTGCGCAGCAGCCTCACCACCTTGCGCACCAGCGGATTGCCGGCCGCCAACGCATAATATCCCATCGCCGCCCGCTTGTTGATCTCGCCCAGGGTGGGGTAGGGCGACACCCATTGCGTCATGGCCGTGATCTTGAGCCCTTGTGATACGGCGAGCGACCAGATCTGGATCAGCTCGCCGGCATGCTCGCCGACGATGCTGGCACCGAGAATGCGGCCCTTCTTGTCGGTTACGACCTTGACGAAGCCCTGCGTCACCCGCTCGGCCTGCGCGCGGTCGTTCTCATGGTAGGGCCAACGATAGACGTTGATATTGCCGTGCCGCTCCCGCGCGGCCTGCTCGGTCAGGCCGATCTGGGCCAGCTCCGGGTCGGTGAATGTGACCCAGGGCACGTGATCGTCGCGCACCTTGGCGGGCAGGCGAAAGAGGGCGCGCCGGAACACGATGCCGGCGTGATAGTTGGCCATGTGGGTGAACTGCGGCCCCCCGACCACGTCACCGATCGCGAATACGCGGGAGTTGGATGTCACGAGACCCTTGTTCACCTGGATGCCGCGCCGGTCGTACTTGATGCCCGCCGCCTCCAGGTTCAAGTCCTGCACGTTCGGCCTGCGGCCGGTCGCCACAAGGATATGAGTGCCGTCCAATACTTCGATGCCGGCCGCCGTCGCGATGGTTAAGCGGATGCCGCGGTCAGGCAGCTGGTCGACGCGCTCGACCTTGGCACCCTCGCGCAGGTCGACGCCCTCGGAGCGCAGACGGGCGAGCACGACATCGGAGAGCTCTGGGTCGTCCTTGCCGAGCGCCTTAAAGGCCTCGAGCACGGTGACCCGGCTGCCGAGGCGCAGGTGCGCCTGGGCGAGCTCCAGGCCGATAGGGCCGCCGCCGATGACGATCAGATGATCGAGCCTCTGCGGGTTGTCGAAGATCGTTTCGTTCGTGAAATAAGGGATGCTGTCGAGGCCCGGGATCGGCGGAATGGCTGGCGAGGAGCCGGTGGCGATGACGAAGCGATGCGCCTTGATGCGCTTGTCGCCGGCGACGACGGTGCTCTTGTCCAGGAAAGCGGCGGCGGTCTGGATGACCTGCACGCCGAGACCGGTAAAGCGCTCGACCAAATCGTTGGGGGCGATGGCAGCGATGACGCTGCGCACATGCGCCTGCACCGCGGCATGGTCGATCGTGGGTGCAACGGCGGCGATGCCGAAGGCGCTGCTCGTGCGCATGAGATGCGCGCGCCGCCCCGCCGCAATCAGCGCCTTGGAAGGGACGCAACCGTAGTTGAGGCAGTCGCCACCCATCTTGTGCTTCTCGATCAGCACGACCTTGAGGCCGAGCTGCACGGTGGAGGCCGCCACCGACAGGCCGCCGGAGCCCGCGCCGATGATGCACAGATCGGCGCGGATCTCGTCGCTGAACGCAGCGTCGGCCAACGGCGCGTGTGCGCCGATGGTGTTGTCAGCAACCAGGCTGGACCGCTGCATTGCGCGCTCTCCACCTCTTGAGGACGGTCGGAATCAAGGCGATGAAACCTAATAGCACAAATGCAAGCAGCAGCTCTTTGGTGACCAGTGATCCGGCGTTGATGTGGAGCGTGCAGAGCTGCGCGCCCTTGGCGGTCACGCACGCCGCATGCTCCGCCTTGGCCGCGGCGATGATGCTGTCGAGCCCGGCGCCGGCCGAGGCGAAGGCGAAGGTGCCCGGCAGAATGCCGATGAAGGTGCCGATCACATAGGTCTTGAGCGGAATGCCGAGCAGGGCCGGAGCCAGGTTGACGAGCCAGAACGGAAAGGCGGGGACGAGGCGCAGGAACAAGAGATAGCTGAGCGCATCCTTCTGAAAGCCGGCACGCAGCTTGGCGAGCCAGGGTCCGGCCTTGTGCGTCAATGCGTCGCCGAGGCTCGATCTCGCGATCAGGAACACGACGGTTGCGCCCAAGGTTGCAGCAATCACTGCGAGGATCCCACCGAGAAAGCAGCCGAACAGAAGGCCGCCAGTCAAGGTCAGGGCGAGCGCGCCAGGGAGCGAAAGCGCAACGACGACCGTATAGATGGCCGCGTAGATCAGCGGCGCCAGCACGGCGTGCGTGGAGAGAAACGACTTGAGGGCCTGCCTGTGCGCAGCAATGTGCTCGAGAGTGAGCTGCCGATGCCAGCCCATCGCGAAGACCAGCGCCATGATCGCGCCGAGCGCGATGAGGGGAACCCAACGTCTGGCCCAGGCACGCCCCCCGCCCCGCGTTGTGCCCTGCTGCGGCAATGCTTGCGCCCCTTTATGTCGTGGCGCGTCCTCTGAATTTCCGTCGTGACCTGGCATGGTCCTCACGTCCAATCGTAGCCGCACCCCGCGATCGGAGGGACTTGCTTCCTGCTGCGACCTCCACGCCGGCTGTGCGTGGCGGCCATGCCCCACCCCAAAATAGCAAGCGGCAGAGCAATTCGGACGGTGCATCAAGCACTATTGATGCGATTGCAGCCGAGTGTGAAAAGCCGTTATGGGCGAGCAAACCCCAACTCTTTGGGGCATTTGACTTGGTTGGTGGCGGCCCCTATAAGCGCCGCACCCAGATTGAGAGCCATTGTGGCCGCGCTGCACCGCCGCAGGGTGCGGGCGGGTACATGTGCTTATGTCATGAATTCCGAGCTGGGACGGTAATTTCCGGCCAGAAGTGGAGTTGGAGCGGTGAAACGGACCTATCAGCCGAGCCGGCTTGTGCGCAAGCGGAGGCACGGGTTCCGCAAGCGCATGGCCACACCTGGAGGCGCGCGTGTGATCGCTCGTCGCCGAGCCAAGGGGCGCAAGCGCCTCTCTGCCTGACATCGGACTGTCAACAAGGGCGCAGGCGGCGGCAACACGCACCATTCGCCTGCCCGTCTGAGACGATGCGGATCGTTACGCTCAAGCGCAGGGCAGAGTTCGTTCGGATCCGTGGCGGCGGGCGCTGGTCGACGCAGACCCTGGTGCTGGAAACGAAACCCCGCGCAGAAACCCGGGAGGGAAAGGGCGGCTTGGTGGACGATCCCCGCTTCGGGTTCACGGTAACGAAGAAGATCGGCGGCGCCGTCGTCAGGAACCGTGTGCGGCGCCGGCTCAAGGAAGCTGTCAGGGCCTTGCCACCAGGGCTCGCGCAGCCGGGACACGACTATGTGCTGATTGCAAGGGCTGGCGCATTCACCTGTCCGTTCGCGCTGTTGCAGCGCGACCTGGCCACGGCCTTCGGACGGGTGCATCGGGGACAGCCGTTCAAAGTAGGCGGGACCTCCGATGGTACGCCGCGTCTCGCGCCCGGACTGGCTGTCAGGCCGCGCGGCGGCGGCGAACGCAACTGAAGGAGCGCTCGCGCGCACGGAAAACACATCATGATGCAGCAGGACGACAACCAGAAAAATCTTCTTCTCGCTATAGTATTGTCGGTTGCCGTTCTCCTCGGCTGGCAGGTGTTCTACGCCGGTCCGAAGATGGAGCAGGAACGCGCGCGTCAACAGCAGACGCAGCACCCGCAGCAGTCGGCGCCCGGCCAGGCCAGCCAGGGTGTGCCCGGCCAGGCTCCTGGTGTCGGCGCGCCGCCAGTGCCGGGTGCGGCACAGCCGGGAGCGCCGGTCGTGACGCGCGATGCCGCGCTCAAAGCCTCGCCCCGGGTCGCCGTCGAGACACCGAGCCTGAAGGGATCGATCGCGCTCAAGGGCGGCCGCATCGATGATCTGGTGCTGGCGAAGTATCGCGAGAAGGTCGAGCCGACCAGCCCGAATGTCGTCCTCTTCTCTCCCGCCGACTCGCCCGAGCCCTATTTCGCCGAGCAGGGCTGGGTCGCGGGCGCCGGATTGACGCTGAAGCTGCCGGATCGCGATACGGTCTGGCAGGTCGCATCGGGCTCGACGCTGTCGCCGGAGCGGCCGGTGACACTGACGTGGGACGGCGGACAGGGCCTCAAGTTCCAGCGTCGCATCAGCGTCGACGCCAACTACATGTTCACGACCGAGGACGAGGTCGAGAACAAGACCGGCGCCGACGTCACGCTGTTTCCTTATGCACGGATCTACCGTCTCGGTACCCCCGTCATTCAGGGTTTCTACATCCTGCACGAAGGGCCCATCGGCGTGATCGGGGAGAGCGGGCTGCAGGAGTTCGCCTACTCGGACATGCTGAAGGATGGCGGCGGCAAGACCATCGACAAGGCCACCGGCGGCTGGCTCGGCATCACCGACAAATATTGGGCCGCCGCTCTCATTCCGGACCAGAGCGCGGAGTTCCGGGCCAACTTCTCGGGTATCAAGAAGAACGGTAACCAGAAAGAGGCGTTTCAGACCGACTACCTGCGCACGGCCCTGACCGTACCGGCCGGCGGCAAGGCCACGGCCGAAGGGCGGCTGTTTGCCGGCGCCAAGCAGGTCAATATCGTGGAGGGCTACGAGCAGACCTACGGCATCAAGAAGTTCGACCGGCTGATCGACTGGGGCTGGTTCTATTTCATCACCAAGCCGCTGTTCCACCTGATCAACTGGCTGGCCGGCCTGTTCGCAGGGATAGGCCTGACGGCGCCGTTCGGCTTGGCCATCCTGGCGACGACGGTGCTGGTCAAGGCTGCATTCTTCCCGCTCGCCAACAAGAGCTACGAGTCGATGGCGAAGATGAAGAAGCTGCAGCCGGACATGGAGCGTCTGAGGGAGCAGTACAAGGACGACCGGGCGCGCCAGCAGCAGGAGCTGATGGCGCTGTACCAGAAGCAGAAGATCAACCCGATGTCGGGCTGCCTGCCGATCGTCCTGCAGATCCCGGTGTTCTTCGCGCTCTACAAGGTGCTGTTCGTCACCATCGATATGCGCCATGCGCCGTTCTACGGCTGGATCAAGGACCTGTCCGCGCCCGATCCGACGTCGCTGTTCAATCTCTTCGGCCTGTTGCCGTTCGCGGTGCCGGAGTTCCTGCACGTCGGCGCGTGGCCCATCCTCATGGGCATCACGATGTGGGTGCAGATGCAGCTCAACCCGCAGCAGCCAGACCCGATCCAGCAGAAGATCTTCAACTGGATGCCGGTGATGTTCACCTTCATGCTGGCGTCGTTCCCATCGGGACTGGTGATCTACTGGGCATGGAACAACATTCTGTCGCTCCTGCAGCAGTACGCCATCATGCGCAAGAACGGCACCGAGGTGCACCTCTGGAAGAACCTCGGGGTCGAGAAGTGGATGAAGGGGAAGGGACCCGGTTTGCCTTCCCTGGGTGGGTTGCTCAAGCGAGGCGCCGGCGTGATCGGCCGCCCGTCCAACGACAATCCGCAGCGCGCGAAGGATGCCGGCTCGAAGGCCGCGGGCGAGGACCGGGCCTGAGGGCTCCTAGCTCGGCAGAAAATGAGCAGCGCCGTGACGAGCGAGGAGACCGACGCGGAGCTGCTGGCCGCCGGCGAGGCGCTGTTCGCGCAGCCCTGGCAGTTCCTCAAGAGCGTGCCTGCGCTCGAGTTCCTGCCGCCGGCGGACCGTCCAGAGATCGCGTTCGCGGGCCGCTCCAACGTCGGCAAGTCGAGCCTCCTCAATGCCCTTGTCGGGCAGAAGGGCCTGGCGCGCACATCCAACACGCCGGGGCGCACGCAGGAGCTGAACTTCTTTCTCACGCAAAGCGTGCGACTTTATCTCGTGGATATGCCGGGCTACGGCTTCGCCAAGGCACCCAAGCAGAAGGTCGAGGCCTGGACCGAGCTGATCAGAGCGTATCTGCGCGGACGACCGACCCTGGCGCGCGTATTTCTCCTGATCGACAGCCGGCATGGCTTGAAGCCGCCCGATCAGACCATCATGCGGCTGCTCGATGAGGCGGCGGTCACCTATCAGGCGGTGCTGACCAAGGTGGACAAGATCAAGGAGCACGAGCTCGAGGCGGTGGCCAGTCGTCTGCGGGAGGCGCTGCAAAGCCATGCGGCGGCCTATCCGGACATCATCGCGACCTCCTCGGAGAAGGCAACCGGCATCGCCGAGCTGCGCGCGGTCGTGGCCCGGCTCGTGCGCCAGCGCTCGTGACCTAATGCCTTTCCGATTGAAGTAAAACCACCTCTCCATTTTGCGGTCCCGGAAGCCGCGCTCCAGCGCGGCTATCCGAGATCTTTCCGCGCACCAGTCGCCGTGCAGTTCATGAACGGGGAACGGCCCGGCTCGTCTGCGTCTGCGACGCGACGGCCGGGGGCGCAGCGCTGAGAGTTATGGCGCTCGCAGCTCGACCAAACAGAAAGACGCTAACCAGCGGCCCCGATACCGTTGATCAGCTTCAGCGCATAGGCGAGCGCGTCCTCGCCCATCCGGCCGACAGCGCCGCCGATCGCCAGCGCGGCCAGCCAGGCGCTCACACGCATGGTTGCCCGCACATAGTTCGTGCGCACGTGCACGCTGATCACACGCTCGGGCAGCGCAGTCTCGGCCGTGATGCCGTCGCGGCCGAGGACCCTGGCTGCCACGACGAGCTGCAGCACCGCCGCGCCGCGCCGGGTCGGCGTAATTGAGAAGCGCCACGCGGCGAAGTCGCTGGCGAGCGGCCCCACGGTCGCCTGGGTCCACTGCGTATCCGGCGATGCAGAGTCGATGATGAAGCCGCCGCCGGGAGCGCGAAGGCGGACACTCATGGCCTTGGTGATGAAAGCATCGTGGCGCACAGGCGCGCCGCTGCCTTGCAGACCGTCGGTAAGGTCGGCGCCCGCGTGTCCGATGCGAACCTCGACGGTCTCGGTGATGCCGACTCGCATGCGGCGGGGAATATTCTCGACGATCTGGCCGGGCTCCACAGCCGGTTTCTCACGGAGGCGAGGAACGCGGGCCGGCGCTGCTGCCGGCCGCCGGGGCGCTGCGTCGAGCGTCGGCGGGGGACGATTTCCGGGATCTGCGGCGTCGTGTGTCGGCTGCTGAGAGACGCCATCCAGTGCCGCTCGCAACGAACGGGATGTTTGCTGGGCTGGCTTGGGCTCATTGCGGACAGGGGGAGGTGGCGGAGGTGGGCCGCCGGCCGGCCCATGCCCGGGATTGAGTTGACGCGCCTTCATCCAGTCGGGCAGTGGTGGCTGCTCGTCGCTGTCGATGGGTTCGGCTTCCGCGCGCGGCGGCGGATCGGCCGCCACGTCTTCCTTCTGCGGGGATTGGGGCAAGGGAGGCGGAGCCCGGGCCGCCACTTGCTCGGAGACTTCCGCCTGCGCCGTGCCCGTCGCGCCGGCATCCTGCTGGATGGGCTGGCTCGGCTCCTGCTTCGGGGCCTCGGCGCTGGTCGATCCGGCATCGTGCTGAGTGGCGGGCCGCGCCAGGATTCCCGCGGGCAGCTCCCTCGGCCGCTCCGCAAAAACTGGCGGTCGGGCGCGATCGCCGAGCCCTGCATCCTGCTGGGAAGCTGCAGGCTTTCGGGCTCCCGGATCT
The DNA here is from genome assembly GCA_963806735.1 of uncultured Alphaproteobacteria bacterium. Taxonomy (GTDB): domain Bacteria; phylum Pseudomonadota; class Alphaproteobacteria; order Rhizobiales; family Hyphomicrobiaceae; genus CADEFX01. The sequence goes on from CAWEBE010000032.1 coordinate 47,806, forward strand.
GGAGCCAATGGGGTGACACGGCCGCCCGTGCCGCGGCTGGCGGCGGCGATCCGCTCGCGCGCGCTGGCGATGATGTCCTCCGCCGAGGGCGGCACGGCGCCGTTCTGCTGTGCGCCGATGGCACGCTCCTGCGCCTGCTGCTGCAGCGTGTGCACGACGTCCTCGAAAGTCAGCTCCTGCGCCCTGAGAAAACCGGCGGCTACGCTTTGGCCTTCGCCGATCATGGCGGCCAGCACAATGGCGCCGTCTACCTGCGACCGGCGCCCCTGCTGGGCCGCCGACGCAGCATATTCGACGATGCGCTTGAGCTCCGGCGCGATGTTGGGCTGAAATGGACCGCCGGGCGGGTCCCGTTCCAGCCGCGCGAGATGTCCGGCCACGTCCTGCCCGAGCCGTTCGAGGTCGGCCTTGCAGGCGACCAGAACGGGCGCGGCCTCCTCGTCCTCGATCAGGGCCAGCAACAGGTGCTCGAGCGTAACGAGGCGATGGCCCTTGGCGCTGGCGTGGTCCTTGGCACGCACGATCGTTGTCGCCAGCGATCGCGACAAGGGTATCCTGCCAAGCTCGTCCGCAAGCGCTTGCGGCATTCCAATCCCCAACCCCGTCCTGGCTCACACCGCCTGTTTTCGGTTTGCGCCGATGTCCGACCGCGAATGGCCGCACGAGGCCTCGCGTCTACGGACACTTCAAGGCCAAAGTTTAGCCGATCCCGCCGGGGTGCGCGCTGCCCACAAATTGCGCAAGCGCCCCCATTGCGAGGTCATTCTCGGACCACGCCCCGGAATGACAAGGGAGAGGCCGCACGACTAAGCCATTGAGACCCTCCGCCGGCGCGCTATAAGTGCCCTGATGTTCCGGTGTTTTGCGCGCCGCCGAGCGGCGCGAGAGGGTTGCCATGTCGAAGTTGGGCGAGGCCGATACCGGTGCGGGCAAAGTGAAGGTGGATGCCCAGGACAAGGCGCGCATCCTGGCCGAGGCGCTGCCGCACCTGATCCGCTATGACGAGCAGACGGTGGTCATCAAGTTCGGCGGGCATGCCATGGGCGACCAGGCACTGGCCGACGCCTTCGCCAAGGACATCGTCTACCTGAAGCAGTCGGGCGTGAACCCGATCGTGGTGCATGGCGGCGGCCCGCAGATCGCCGCCATGCTGAAGAAGCTGGAGATCAAGTCCGATTTCGTGAACGGCCTGCGCGTCACTGACAAGCCCACTGTCGATGTCGTCGAGATGGTGCTGGCCGGCGCCATCAACAAGGAGATCGTCTCCGCCATCAACCGCCAGGGCGGCAAAGCGGTCGGTATCTGCGGCAAGGATGCCAACCTGATGCTGGCCAAGAAGATCACCGAGATGCCGGACCCCGAGTCCAACATCATGAAGGCGGTCGACATCGGCTACGTGGGCGATCCCGTAGAGGTCAATCCCGCACATCGTCGAGGTGATCTCCAAGTCCGACCTGATCCCGGTGATCGCGCCGGTCGGCGTCTCGCGCGAAGGCCAGACGCTCAATATCAACGGCGATACATTCGCCAGCGCGCTGGCGGCACGCATGAAGGCCAAGCGCCTGCTGCTGCTGACCGATGTCGCCGGCGTGCTCGACAAGGACAAGAATCTGATCACCGATCTGTCGGTGCCGGAGGCACGCGAGATGATCCGCAACGGCACCATCACCGGCGGCATGATCCCGAAGATCGAGGGCTGCATCGAGGTGGTGGAGGCTGGAGTGGAGGCCGTCGTCATCATCGACGGGCGCGTGCCACACTGCGTGCTGCTGGAGCTGTTCACCGAGCACGGCGTCGGCACACTGGTCGGCGGCGCCAAAAAGAAGAAGGGCTGATGGACCTCAAACGCGGAGATCCCCCTCCCCCTGGTGGGGAGGGGTTAGGGGTGGGGGGAACCCCGGCATCCAACGCTCTGGGATCCCCCCTCCCTTACCCTCCCCCACGAGGGGGGAGGGTAAAACCGCGGCACGCCGCGGCTTCGAGGCGACGCGCGCCTGGGTGTTCGACCTCGACAACACGCTCTATCCGGCCGAATGCAACCTGTTCGCGCAGGTCGATCACCGCATGGGCGAGTTCATCGCCCGCTTTCTCGGCGTGCCCTATGCCTACGCGCGGCATCTGCAAAAGAGCTACTATCGCCAGTTCGGGACTACGCTGTCTGGCCTGATGCTCGTGCACAAGATGGACCCGAAGCCGTTCCTCGACTACGTGCACGATATCGATCTGTCGGTTGTCGACGCGCATCCCGACCTCGCCGCGGCCATCGAGAAATTGCCCGGCCGCAAGCTCATCTACACTAACGGCTCGCGGCGCCATGCGGAGCGCGTGGCGGGAAAGCTCGGCGTACTGCATCTGTTCGAGGACATCTTCGATATCGTTGCATCCGAGTACGTGCCCAAGCCCCAGGCCGGGCCCTACAAGAAATTTCTGGCGCTACACGGGGTCGATCCGGAGAAGGCGGCGATGTTCGAGGATATGCCGCACAACCTGGCAGCCGCGCATGCGCTCGGCATGACGACCGTGCTCGTGCATTCGAGCTACTACGATCACCCGGTGCAGCTCGAGATCCGCAAGTGGACCGAGCCGCCCGAGCACGTGCACCACATGACGGAAGACCTGGCGAAGTTTCTGGGTCCACTCGGTCAGGCAGAGCGCGCAGAAAAGACCTGAGCTAACGCCGCACGCCGGGTGTCTCGATCGGCAGGCCGTCGGCGCGCCAGGCGAGATAGAGCTCGAGTGCGAGATAGTCGGCGTCGCCGTAGTCGAGCATCTCTGCGCGCACGCCGAAATTGCAGGCGCGCAGGCGTCGCTGCAGCGAGCCCGCCGATTGCCATTCGAGACGGTAGATCGGAAAGCCGGTCGGATGCCCCTGGCTGATGGTGTCGCCTCTGAGACGCCGGCCCCAGTTGGCGTCGTGGCACTGGCTGCAGGCGAGATTGAGCTGGCCCTGGCGCGTAGTGTAGAGCGTCTGCCCGGCCTCGAAGTAGGGACGCGCGGGCCCGTCGATGGAAACGCGGATGCGAAGGCCGCGCGACTGGTAGGCGAGATAGCTGGTGAGGCCCAGCAGCTCGCGCGACTCCCAGGCAAGCGCCGGCACGTTCTGCCGCACGGTGTGGCATTGATTGATGCGCAGCTCCAGATTGAGAAGTTGGCCGGTGCTCCGGTCGACCTGCGGATAGCGCGTTGCTACGCCCTTCATGCTGGCCTCGGCTTCGCCGTGGCAGGAGGCGCAGGATTTGTTGGTGGCGCCGGCGGGAGAGGCCCACAGCTTCTCGCCCTCCGCCACCCACAGCATGCCCGGATTGACGCCCTCGTCGTCTTGCTGCGTCTTCAATTCCGGGGAGATGAAAGCGCTGCCGGGCCGCTTGTCGGCGGGCGCGATCGGTGGAGACTGGCTGAGCGCCGCGGCGCTGGCGAGCGCGACCGCCGCGGCAGTCGCGACACCCAGACTGCCTGCGCGCACGCGGCGCACTAGAGCAGGATCGTTTCGGATGGAATCACCTTGCCTCACCCGAAGCGCCTCGGCCGAAACGTAAATCCTGCTCTACATCATAAATTTCTAGTGTGATTCAGATCGATAAGTTCGCTAGGAGACATGATGCTGGCGCCGGCGAATTTCTCGATCATCACGCTAGACGACTTTGATCTTCACCGTCTCGGTGTGCGTGGCGCCGGGGTCGTCGGTCCACGCGAAGACGATGTCGCCGGACACGGTGGCGATGGTCGAGAACGCAACGAAGGGATTGGCCGCGACGCCGGGAAATAATTCGGCACTGAAGATCTCCTCGCCATCGTAAGTGGCGGTGAAGCGGTTGATGATGTTGCGCGGAACTTGATCAGTGGTCCAATTGCGGTCCAGCGGTGTGAGGAGTGCGACAATGGCAGGCTTGGAGCGCGCAAGCGCCTCCAGCACGGCCTGCGGTGGCTCGTCGTCGGCTTCAAGAATAAGGGCTTCCCCGTCGAGCCTCACGGTGACGCCGGCCGTGTGCGCGGCCCTGAGGATCTGCTCTGCGTTCACAACCGTCTCCGCCATTTGGGCGCCGGTGGCGAGAGCTCGGGGGAAACCATAGGGGTCATAGGGGGCATGGGTTCATTGGTGGTCGCTGAAGCATCCCTAGCCGCGCCGGCAGCAACTGGTGCGCCATCGGTCCTATGCCCCCTATGGTACCTATGGTCCTCGTCGCCTCCCGCCCTCTTCAAGGCATAGGTCGCTGCTCCCCATTTGCCAGCGGATTGTTGCCGCGTGAGCACAAAGCCGGCCATGCGCGTGCCGGCAAGCCTCAGGAGCTGCGAAGCGACGTACTGTCTCCCGCGGCCTTGTGGGTCTACGACATGACTCACGTCTTGATGTAGTTCGCTCGCAGGGATCGGCTGATTGCCATGTTTTGACCACCAGACATCAAACACATCGGCGATAACCTGTCGGCGCCCGTCTTGTTGCTTGGCGGCGCTCACCCGCTCAACCGGATCTTGGCAGCCAAGGGCTAGCAATGGATCACGCACCCACTCGCACCACTGCGCGAAGCTGCCGAATGGACGCCCCTGTCGAATGCCGTCCGCGATCCTGCCCCACCGCCAAATGGTCAGTAGCGCGGCCAACAGCTCCTTGCGTCGGGCTGTCACCTCGGCGTGGATGTCCGTCTTGAAGTCTCGCGCTTCCGGGTCCTCGGTGCGCGGATCGAGATCAATGGCAACAAAGCGACGGGCGAGGTCCTCTGAGACGGAGAGGCCGTTACCGGTGAGAATCACCAGCGTGGACGCGTTTAAGGGCACCATTTGCGTTTTGCCGAGCAGTCGGACCCGCGCCGGTCGTTCGGTGATCGCACTCGCCAGTAGATCGGACTTGATAGCGATGCTGTTCAGGTTATCGAGAAATAGGGCCGGGCTGCCCCCGACCAGCTCAGCCGCAATGCGCTTTTCCAGCTCGGCCTCCGAGCCGCCCGCTGTGACGGCATGCGGTTCGCGGCCGAAAGCCACAATGCACACGCAGCGGGCTAGCAGGCCCTTGCCAGCCGCAGCACCCGAGACTTGTGCAGCGCGTAACAGGATGCCTGGTGCCAAGTGCAGGCTAGGCCGACAGACGGCAGTCAAAAGTGCGACCAGAAACGACAACTCGTCCCTTCCCGGCGGCCGGCTGAGGTCCACCACGGGCACACCAGCCGTGGTATCGAAAACGGTCTCAGCATCGGCAAAGCAGAACGTCTTAAATGTTTCGCGCAATAGCCGAAGCGCGCGCTCGGCCTGGTCACACCTTGGCCGCTCCGGAACGAGCGCCGTGAGATCGGGCACATTCTCGCACCACATGCCCGAAGCCGGATCGTAACCCTCCGCGCTCCTCATCGAACCGTCGGCCCGGAGCAATGGAGTCGTTGCGATGCCATTCAGGACCGGCAATTGCCAGCCTCCGCGCCAATCGAGGTACATGTTGGCAAACGGGCGCGGCAGGCGGGCATCGACCTCGCAGGCAATTCCGTCCTGCTTTACTTTGAGGACGTAGGGCCTGCACACTGTGTGCGTCATGAACACGAGCCCATCCGGCGTGAGCGTGTGTGCCACCATGCCATGTTGGATCAAATCGTAGACAAGGCGCACAGGGACACCTCGATCGTACAGTCCCCCAGCTGCCGCGAGAATGTCCCGCAGTGCAGGCAGTGTCCGGTCCGGGCTGCAACTCTCGATCAGCAGGCGCGGTTTTTGATTGGGCGTTTGCGTCGGCGCCTCGCAAGCCTCCTCGGCGCCTTCAATGGCATCAGCAATTTGGTATTCCCCCTTGGACGTCATGGCGCGTCCTTGATCTGGCACGAGGCGCGATCTTGCAATACGTCATTGAAGTCTAGTCCACGCGGAGGGCGCGCAATCCGCACGCGCCGGCCTTCGCTCTTCCAGCGCGATGCGCTTTGCTGAGCCGCCGTTTCACCCGGATCGTCTCCATCGGCAAGCACGATCACATTGCGCATAGGCGGAGGCAGGTCGAGGGTGCGAAGGCCGGACGTTGAGAGCGCCGCCCATGCCGCGTGGCCGGTCGCCTGCATGGCGGCGAGGCACGTCTCGATGCCTTCGCCGACCATCAGGACCGACCCGGGTTCGGCCAAGCGGACTACCCCGCCTCGGCATGGACCGAGCATCGCTTTTGCGGGGTCGACCGGCGCCTTTCCGTTTCCGTCCCGCGCAAGAAACGTACGGTGAATGGCAATTGCCTTGCCGTGAAAGCCGTGCGTCACCAGCGCGACCATGCCCGGCCAGATGCCGCCGGAAGTATGTTTCAGCCCGGGGTGGAAGCGAACGGAGACTGGAGCAGGCAAAGTGAGACCGCGCGAGTTGAGGTAGGTACTTACTGCCGTCCTATCTGCAGGCTGCGAATCCTGCCAGATCAGGAGTGCCGTCCTGATTCGCGCCTCGCTTCTGACGTTAGGTTGGGTACCGCGTTCGTCGTGCACTTTCTTGAAGTATCGAATGGCGCCACATGCATCAGGTTGCCAAATACCTCGCAAGCGAAGCTCTGCGATGACGTCACGCTGGCTGCAGCCGGCATGGCAATGGATGAGTACTTTTCCGTTTTCAGCTTCGCAAATTGATAGGCTCGGTCTGCGGTCCTCGTGCGATGGGCATGGCGCCATCCACGTGGAACCAAGCCGTTGTCCGCCGAGCGCTCTCGCGATTGCCTCGGCGCTCATGGGTTGCCTCCGGCATGCTTTGAGACATGGCATCTCTGCTGCAGCCGGGACGTGCTGTACAGCGCCGCAAGGAGTTGCCCAAATTCGCCGCAGGGCATTTTTCGCGCAAGCATGTCGTTCGATTGACGCGAATTGGCGGCCTTGACGTTACGAGCCACGAGAAGCAATCCAGTCGACGACTGATCGCTCGCACCAACCGACCCGATTGGTCGAAATTCTCAGTGGCTTCGGAAACTTCTCATCGTCAACCAACCTATAAATCGTGGCCCGGCTGAGGGACGTAAGTTCGCACACAGCGCGAATGCGCAGCAGGCGCCAGTTGGCTGAGCTGTATTGGTGGTCCACGGTTCACCTCTGTCGCTCTTCGGCATCCTCTCAGATGCAGGAAGCGCCAAGGTATCTCGCGCTGCCTCACTCCTTTACAGCCCCCCTTAAGGAGTTTTTTCCGCGAGTTTGTCTGACCGAGTTTGCCGACCGAAAGTGATGGCGGTCCGCATGGCCGCCCTGGCTACATACTCAGTCGTGAAGGCGGTCCGCATGGCCGCCTCGGCTGCATACTCGTCGGCACGTCCTCCGAGATCGCAGAGGCCACAGAGGCCGCAAAGATCTCCATTCCTTTGAGAAGGTTGGGCTCGTACGCCATCTTGGTTGACCAGTTCTCAATCGTTCTCGGCTTAAACAGAGCCCCCTTGCCGAGCCGTAGTTCAGCCCGGTTCAAGTCGCTGCAACCCACTCCCTCGCGGGTCCAGGCCCTATCTGCTGACTGGAGAATTTCGCCGCGGCAACGCTAGCTGTCCTGAATCGTACTGCGTTCATGGTTGAGGTGGGCCGATGAGCCGGTTTCGGCTGCTGGCTCATAAGCCACTGGCAAGTCTCTGCAGCTGGGGCCAGTAAGTCGCGGGGCAAATCAAAGGTGAGTTCGGTGATGCGTTGCGTCGCAAAGCTGATCATTAATTGCCTCTCAAAGTCCGAGGCGTTCGGCGCAGCGAGGCCTTGCTCTTTGAGGACCAACCTCCAAAGGTGCGTCTCCGCCATGGGCATGCGTAAGATAGCTAGGAGGTTGTCGTATGCGCGCTGGAGTTGCTCCGGCCAAGTGTCAGTCGGGTCTGAATCGGGTCTTGTTCCACGGCTGGAATGGCAGCCTCAACCGGCAGGATCTCATCGATACTTTTGCCTGATTGCACC
>CAWEBE010000033.1:0-25081 GCA_963806735.1 uncultured Alphaproteobacteria bacterium
CGCGCGCGAGGATTAGGCATCCGACTTGGGCCTCGGTCCATTGATTAGGGCCAGCACGGACTTTGGATTGTAGGGTCGGCCTTGCTCATTGAGGTGGCCGGCCTTCGCCAGCTCGGCTGAGATCTTCCTGAGGCTCATACGTTTGCCGGTGACAGGGCTTGCCCTCCTGGGGCGTGGCAAGTCCTGCAGCGGCCTCTCGGTTCGTCACTATAGCCTTAGTGAGTTGGGGAGTTAACTGTGCCCGCCCTACAGACTTTCAGCCGGCCAATATCAGCATAACCTCTGATGTTCAGGCCATGGCTTGCAATGGTTAACAACCCTGCGGGGGTTCTTGCCGCGCTGCGGTTGAGGCCGATCGGCATGCGTCGCGATGAGGGACGAGCGAATGCAGTATGCACTGCAGCGCCGCTGGTACAGCAACCTGTTCTGCATAGCCCATGGATGTCCTCGCTTGCGCTCGCGGTAGCGACCGGCATTGCATATTTCTTGGGCGCGCACCTGGGCCTTGCCCTTCTCACGCAACCGGACGGCGTGGCCGTGTTCTGGCCCGCTTCCGGTATCGCCGCGGGAACGCTCATTGCCTTGGGACCCAAGGCCCGGTGGCCAGTCGCCATCGGGATCATGGCGGCAACTGTCGTTGCCAACCTGATGGGCGACCGCAATCTCGCGGCAAGTGTGGTCTTCGCCCTTTGCAATGCCGGCGAATGCCTCCTCATCGCATGGCTGATCGAGCGTCATTCCGGCCCACAGTTCAGTCTCGACAGCGTGCGCGACGTGCTAGGCCTTCTTGCCGCAGCGGCGATTGGGGCTGCGGTTTTGAGCGTTGGCGGGACGCTGGGGTTCATCCTTTTTCACAATTCAGAGACGCCGTTCCTGATCACGTGGTGGAACTGGTTTGCTTCCGCCGCAATCGGCGTCATCAGCGTTGCGCCCTTTGTGATCGGGCTCATCGCGACACTGCATGACCGGCTAGCGAAATCGGAGCTAGCAGAAGGGTTGCTCTTGCTCGCGGTTCTGGCGCTCGTGAGCATGATCGGTCTGTTCTCGCCTGGCGACCGGTGGTTTGCGATCCTGCCGATCACCTTGTTGGCCCCTCCGGTGCTTTGTTTGGCAGCTCGCTGTCGCCCGGTGTTCGCTGCAGCGGCCGTATTCACACTCGCTTTCGTTATGGTCTGTACCCTCACGTTCGGCATCGGTCGTCTGGGTGATGCCAGCATCCCCCTTGGCACCCGCATCCTTGCGGTTCAAGCAGGCTTGTTGGCCCTTTGCGCATGCATGCTGGTTGTCTCTGCGCTGCTCACGGAGCGACGGCACCACGTGACCTCGCTCGAGGCACACAAGGCCAGTCTGGCGGATGCCTTGGCGGCCGGCCGCGTGATGGCCTTCGATTGGAATGCCGTCACGGGTCGGTCTTGCCGCAGCGACAATGCGGCTTCGATATTGGGGATTGAGGACAACCAGGGGAGCAGTTCAGCCCGCAACGACTTTCTCAGACAGGTTCATCCAGACGATCGAGGCAGCGTCAAAGCAAAGATCCGCCAGCTCTCTCCCGGCAATCCCTCGTATGCTCTGACTTTCCGCTTCTACGGTCCGAACGGCGACCGGTCTGGCTGGAGGAGACGGCCAAGGGCGAGTTTGACACGACCGGCAGACTGCTGCGCATCAAGGGCCTCACCCGAAACATCACCGAGCGAAAGAAGTCTGAGCTGGTTCTGGAAGAGCGCAATATCCAAGTCGCGTTAGCGGAAAAAGCGACTCTGGTTGGCAGTTTTGCGTACGACATCGACACTGAGATCATGCAGATCTCTCAGGGCTATGCGGCCATCCATGGCCTTCCTGAGGGTACAACCGAGATAGCCCGCAGCCAATGCCTGGCTGGCGTGCACTCCGACGACAGTGAGTGGGTGGAACAAGTCCGTAGCCAATCGTTCCGTGCGCGCCGGCGCGAATATAACGTGGAGTATCGGATCACACGTGCCGGTGGGGAGGTGCGTTGGGTCGAGACGCGCTGTTTCATCTCGTACGGAAGCGACGGCCACCCGCAGCGGGTGCTCGGTGTCAGCATCGACATAACCGAGCGGAAGCACATGGAGCAACAGCAACACCTGCTGGTTGCTGAACTCGACCACCGCGTCAAAAATGCGCTGGCCACAGTTGCCGCCATCATCGCTCAGACCCAGGAGGGACGAAGATCTTTGCCAGACTTTGTGGCCGCACTCGATGGCCGGATCCAGGCGTTGGCGAAGACCCATGAATTGCTAAGCCGCAGCCACTGGACTGGCGTGTCGTTGCACGACATCGTTCAACGTGAGCTTGCGCCCTATGACTTCCGGCAATGTGGAGATCGATGGTCCCCATGTGGAGCTGAAGGCGGAAGCGGCCCAGGCCATGGCCATGGTTGTGCACGAGCTGGCCACCAACGCCGCAAAGTACGGGGCATTGTCCAACCGCAGCGGGCGCGTCGAGCTTCGCTGGTGGTGGCTGCGCAATGGTTCATCCGGCCGGCTCGCCATCGAATGGCGGGAGATCGATGGTCCTCCCGTTCAGCCGCCGAGCCAAACTGGCTACGGGATGAGCATCATCCGGGAGCTTGTTCCGTTCGAGCTTAGCGGCAAAGTCGATCTCGCCTTGGTGCCGGACGGTGTCCATGCCGAATGGAAATTCCGCCTCAGTGCATCAGTGAGGGCCGCCCACCGGCCCCAAGTCCAGTGCCCGGTCTCCAGCAGATAACGTGATTCCACTTCAGGTCTCGGGGCGAGCGGGTGGAGTCGAATTTTGCACCCTCTTAAAAAGGGCCGGTTCCCCGCATGCGAGGATCAGGCATCCGACTTCGGCCGCGGACTGTTGATTAGAGCCAGCACGCTTTTGGGGTTGTAGGGCCGTCCCTGCTCGTTCAGATGGCCGGCCTTGGCCAACTCGGCCGAGATCTTCCTGAGGCTCATTCGCTTGCCGGTCACAGGGCTAGCACGTCTGAGGCGCTTGGCGAGTCCTACAGCGGCCACCAAGCTTTCCGCAGCCTCTATAGCTTTGGAGTCGCGAAGCCGCTGTAAACAACTCCTGCGACCTTCTACACGGGCTCCCGTGGCCCTCCTGCGGTCCCTGGCAGCCTTCAGCTTCTTGACGAGGCGGGTCTTCTCGAGCTGGGAGAACACGCCAGCGATCTGACGCATGGCGACCCGCATTTCGTCGTCGCTGTCAGTCAGATCATCGCCGCGCGAAGTCAGGACGCGGACTCCCATGGAAACGAGGATGGCAATGCCGGCCTCCTGCACCATCAGGGTCCGCGCAAAGCGGCTGGCGTCCTCCACGATGACGGTTCGGACGCCATTGCTGGCGATGCGCTCAATGAGGGCTTTAAAACCAGGCCGATCATCGATCGGGTCGGCTCCCGATACGGCGGCGTCGAAATACTCGGACGCGATCACGTAGCCATTGTGTTTTGCGAATGCCGCGATGGCCTCGCGCTGGCGTTTGTCGCTGTCCTTATCGGCGCCGAGGTTGGCGGCCGAGCTGGTCCGCAGATAGGCAACGACCTCGATCGGGTTCTTTTTGGCCATTTTAAGTGGGCCAAATGCAAGCCGGGAAACCGACCGTCCGGCCAAAAAAATCACGTGTCATTGCAGGCGCACATAGCGCCCGCGAACTTCTCCAGGAGAAAGGATTGGCATGGCGAATACGCGGGTCCGATGCGAATGTATCTTCAACTCAATACAAGGGGGTGAGGGTGGTCGGACGACAAGCGTTTGAAAGATCGCTGCCGTATCAGTTCAAACAATTGCTCAATGAGATAGATGCTATCGCCACTCCTGGCGGCCAAGGAATTGTTCTTTGGCGAAGGTTCACGCCAATCGCCACTCTCAGCATGAGAGAAGCGTCGCGGCTTACGTCACGCAAGGTGAGCACTATCAAGCGCGCCTTCGGAGCGCTTCATCGAAATAGCGCGCAAGTTGCCAGGTGGGACTGAACTTCGGGGCACGAGACGATTGCACGATCTCACAGGTCAGGCTGTCAAAGCGTTAGACTTGGCTTTGATTTGGTGACCCCGCGGCCAATGCCTTTTCCCATGCCGCGTGCAGCCGCCGTCGCTTCTCGCCCGCGAACAGCGTCCTCGTCACTCAGTCCGTTGCGATCCCTGTGCGGTGTGGGCTCCATATTGCACGCGCTGTTAGCTTGGACGACCAACCACCACACCGGACCCCATCATGGAGCGGCCGCGAGCCGACTCCGGAGAGAAGCGCGGGCCGGGGCGGAACAAGAATGGCGACGCATTTGGTTCGGGCGGTCTTCTCTGGGTGGTCAGTCCGTCACGATCCCTCTGAGCACCATGGTGCTCGCGTGCTGCTAGCTTGGACGACCGCCCTTAGCAGACGCGACGGTCGAAGGAATTCTGCGCCTCCTCAACGCACTCCCGCGGAAACGAGCGTCACCCGAATGGGCGGAGACGCCGAGGTGGCTCCGTCGCGCGGCCACCTGTGCCGCGCGATAGGGCGTGGCCGACCGAACGGGAGGGAGCCGCCAAGATTACTTCGTCCGCTATACCTCCAATTTTTGCCGGAGTTGTTGCACAGCGAGCATCACCGAGCCGAGCCCCACTATCAGACGGACCGGCGTGGCGGTGCTATATGGGTGCGGTCGAATTGGAGTTTGCGACCAATTAAATGGTCTCGAGCACATAATGTGACGGGACTTCAATAGTCCAAGCTAGGCCGTCCGGCCTGTAATCCATCGCAACCTTGGCGTCTCAGCGCTTGCGCTACGACCTTCTCCGTAAGTGTGCTGCCGAACCCTTTATGCGACGGCGGTTCGACGCGAGGACCATTGCGCTCGCGCCAGCTCACTTGCAAGTCGCCGCCCAGGCAAGACTTTCCAATTCACGCTGACCTCTCCCGCGGGAACCGACCAGGCCCCGTATTTCGAAGCATTCGTCGCGAGCTCATGCAGGGCGAGCCCAATGTGCTGCGCGGCCTCCGGAGAGATGTACACGCCTGGGCCCTCCATCTTCAGCAGCAATCCAGGGTCCGCGAACGGCTCCAATTGCAGACGAACAAGGTCGAGCAGACTTGCGCGCTTCCAGTCCTCGTTCACGAGCAAGTCGTGAGAGAGGGCCATGGACCGCAAGCGTTGGCTGAAGCGGCTTTGGAACTGGTCCAGCGTGTCGGCGGCGCGCGCTGTTTGCGAGGCGATGACCTGGATGACGGCAAGCAAGTTCTTTGATCGGTGCGAGCTCTCACGCAATAAGAACTTGATGTGATCCTGGGCCTTGTTGCGGTCGCTGATATCCCTGGCGATGATCGCGATGCCCTCCGGGAACATCGGCGTCGGCGAATGTCGCGACGCTGATCGCCACATCGATGCGCTTGCCGGATTTGGTGATCTGCACGGTTTCGTGCTGGGATTGCTTGGCCGCGGCAAAGCTTTCCGAAGCGACGTCCAAACCCAGACCTTGCGTGGGAAACAGTATGTCTACCTTGCGGCCGATGACTTCGTCCGGCGCATACCCATAGAGGCGCTCGGCAGCGTGGTTCCAGGTGGTGATGGTGCCGTCCGGGTCCAGGCTGTAGATGGCATCCGGCGATGAGTTGACAATGGCCTCATGGCGCCGTCGCAGCTCCTGCCGGGTCAGATCGATGGCGATAACGCAATGTACCTGCTTGTCGTCGATCGTCAGCGGTGCCGACGACAAGTAGACGTTCCGCAACGCCCCGCGACTGGTTCGCAACCGGATGTCTCTGCCCGCGCTGCCAGGCCCGGCGAACAGCCGCGAGAAATCCCGATCGGGGGCGTCGGCAATCATCTCCATCAAGTCGGCGCCGCGCAGCCGTTCCGCCGGAATGTCCACCATGCGTGCGAAGGCGGCATTGGCGTAGATGATGGTGCCTTCACCAGAAACAGTGAGCGCGCCTTCGCGCATCTGTTCAACAAGCAGACGGTACGGGGTATCTGCCGTCTTTGAGCGTGTAGACAACTGGTCCTGTGCTGCCCTGCACGACGATGGCATCAATCTCGCCGGTGCGAATGGCGCTCAGGGCATCTTCAGCTTCAGACAACTCGCGCCGAAGGCGCTCTAAGCTCGGTATGCTCACGGGAGGACATTTCAGACCATGATGGTCGATTGCAGTCGTCTGGTGTCGGACATATCGCCAACCAGGAGCTTCACCGGTTTAGGCTCGTGCCGGATCAGCGTCGGCGCGACGATCACGTTGGCCGGTTGAGCCCTGTCTGGATTCGCATAAAGGTCGACGATTTCCAGCTCGTAGCGCCCCTCGAGCTCACGGCCACAGAACGCCTGCACGTTTTCGACCGCTTTCACCGAACGCGGCGTGGTGCCGGTAATAAAAAGTGTCAGCGCGTAACGCGGAGCGTCCACAGGAGGTCTTTCGTTGCTTTTCAACCTTGCTGGCCGAACATCCAGTCCTACGAGAACGCGCTCCTGGTTGGAAAGGTCTCCGAGAATCTTTTTTATCGGTTCGGGAAGACGGCGCACCAAGGTCGGCAGGGCAACGATCTGGTCACCGGCGGCAAGCTGCGGCTTCTCGATGAGATCGATCACCTCGATCGTATACTTGCCCTCGAGATGATCCTTGCAGATGCGCTTAAGGTTGTTGATGGCCCGGAGCGACTTGTCCGTGTGGCCGGCAACGTAAAGGCGAAGGTCCCAGTGTTCGGTTTCGGACGGCATCGTTATCTCTCTTGGCCAGCGTGAGCTTTGGTCTGGGGAAGATCGCTCAGACGTACGCCTCCCCCGGTGATCTCCATGCGCCGAACCTCATTCGAATGGGCAATGCCTCGTGATTTGACGATATGGAGCCGACGCGAAAGATCGGTGTCCGAGCGCATGTTCCTCAGCACGATCCACGTATCCATGATGGAGGACACGTCGAGACCGGTGGCACCGTCCGGGTCTTCGAGGCTGAGGTATAAAGCCGTGATGGCATGGCTCTTCAAATAATCGGTGAAACGCAATGCCATGGAGTGGGCCTGGTAGTGGGCCCCGCTTGCCACCAGGGCCGAGAATGGGTCCACCACAACCGCGGCGGGACGAAAATCCCGGACGGTCTTGAGCATGAGCGCGAGATGCATCTCAAGACCGCCGACACTTGGACGTGAGGCCTGATAGCGCAAAAGGCCTTGATCGATGCAGGGCTGCAGGTCAATCCCGGCCGATCGCATGTTTCGGACCAGCTGGCTCGGGCTTTCCTCGAAACTGAAGTAAAGACACCGTTCGCCGCGGCGACACGTGGCTTCGGCGAAGTGCGCCCCAAGGGTTGTTTTGCCGGTCCCCGGCCCGCCACTCAGCAAAATACTGCTTCCCTTGAAATATCCTTTGCCTCCAAGCATGGCGTCGAGCTCCGGCAAGCCGGAGGACACGATCTCGTCGCTGGCAACATGGGAGAGCCCGATCGAGGTGATCGGTACGACCGTGATTCCTTGCGCGTCGATCAGGAAGGGATACTCATTTGTTCCATGTGAGGTGCCGCGATACTTCACAACCCGCAGCCGGCGGGTCGAGAGATCGTCAATGATGCGATGATCGAGCAAGATCACGCAATCGGAAACGTACTCCTCGATCCCATTGCGCGTCAGGCTTCCTTCGCCGCGCTCCGCGGTTATCACCGTCGTGAGCTTTCGGTCCTTGAGCCAATCGAACAAGCGTCGCAGCTCGGATCGGACAACGGCTTCATTGGGAATGCCCGCAAACAGCGTGTCGATCGTGTCGAGCACGACGCGACGCGCGCCTACGCTTTTCACCGCGTAATCGAGGCGGATAAACAAGGCCTCGAGATCGTACTCACCGGTCTCATGCATCTCCTGCCGCTCAATTTTGACGTAGTCGGTCGCGAGCAGGCCGCGTTCTTTAAGGCTGGGCAGATCAAAGCCAAGCGAGGCGACGTTCACGCCAAGGTCGTCAATCCGCTCGTCGAAAGAAACCAGGAGGCCCGGCTCCCCGTGGTCGATCGCGCCGCGCACAAGGAAGGTGGTCGCAAGCAGGGTCTTGCCGCAACCGGGGCCGCCGCATATGAGCGTGGGTCTGCCTGCAGGTAGCCCGCCGCGTGTCAGCTCATCGAGCCCGGCGATGCCGGTTGGGACCTTTTGTAGCTGCTCGACCACCAGGCGTTCTCCGATGCGTCAAGATCTGCGGGCAGATCGTTTCGCTTTGCCTCCGTTGTGACGGCGGGCTACAGCAGGCGGCACCCGGTAACCTTCACACTCTTCGAGCAGTCGCAACGCGGCTCGGATGACTTCACTGGCGGAGCTGTATCTGCCGGAGGCGATCCGTTCTTCAATGAATTGGCCGAGCTGCACCGGCAACGAAATGTTGAGTGTCGTCCGCGTCGCCATCCTGTTCCTCAACCACTACCCGTGTCACACAATAGATGCATACCCTCGATATGCCTACCGTTCTCAATTTTGCAGGCAGTACTTGTAGCTCAAGCTTGGCGTGGCCGCTGGAAGGAGTTTGCTAATTCACGCCCTATCGCACGGCACAATCGGCCGCGCGACGGAGCCGCTGTGACCGGAAGCCGGCGGAATAGCGGTCTGATAGAGCGTGTCAGGGCATTCCCGTCATCGAGTTCGATCCTTGATCGAATGCCTTCTCAAGGGGACCGTTGCTGCCTTGGCGAAAAGCCTCGACGGTGACCTGAGTTCCTCTAGCTGCCGCTCGACGTGGTATTGGGTCATTCCAACCGCCCGCCGCGCCTCTCGCGACGCGCTCGGCCTCCAGGCGAAGACCACGGCGACAACAAGCATCACAAGCAACATCAGGTAAACGACTTTGGACGCGACCGTACGCACGACAAAGCACACTCTCGACGCGCCAAATGAGGGTGCTCCGCTCTGGCATGCGTCGTGGGCACCACCTTTTCAATGCCGCCCAAAGCCCCCGTTGCTTCTCGCTTGCCAACAGCAGCCTCGTCACGAGCCTCGATCCGCAGCTTGAGCCCGATTTCACGAAGTAGCGTGTTGTTTAGCTCTTCCGCTGCAAGCAGAGCTTGCTCGGCCTTAGCCCAATCGCCTTGAGCGGCCGCCGTTTTTGCGGCCCCCATGCTCCGGGCCGCCTCGTGCAGCGCAAGGCTCAATTCCGTATCTGTCATGGCACAACTCGTTCGTAACCGGCTGACCCAAAACGACAAGCCCCCGTTGGCCGTTCCCGCCGCATGAAGGTTTGAGAGGAGATTATGCTTCCACCCGTGCACCAGCGGGACGCGGCGCCGAGATCATCCGACTCGACACAGCGCGCCGGGACGCTGCCGGAATGACTGGTTCCATCGCTCGATCTATGCAGGCGCCCGCTGCGCACCATTGATCCGCAGGCTTGAGGATGTCGTCGGCGCCGCATGGTCTACCGTTGTGGCGTGTAAGTGCCGGTGGACTTCTTCTCCAGCTTGGCGCGCTTGAGGATGCTGATCCGGCCCCGGCTTCTCCCGATCAACCGCTCCGCCTCCAGCGCCTGCACGGCGAGGGTGACGCCGGAGCGTTATACACATCAGGCGCGCGATCAGTGACGAATCGACAAAGCCGTCCTTGACTATGCGCTGCGCGTGCTCAACGGCATTGAGGCCACGCACCAACCCGACACCGTGAACCAAGCGTCGAGGTCCTCATCTTCACCATACACGACAACGAGGACCTGCCGCGTGAGGCGCTCAGGTTTCGCATCCGACCATTGACTCACCCCTAGAAACGGCGCTCACCGGGGCAGGGTTGTATGGCAGGGTCGGTTAATCAATCCCTCTCTGTTGCCCGGCCCGAGCGCGTGTCTGTGTCCAGACATGCGTGACTTAGGCCCTCGCGGCTCGAAAACCTCCTCGTAGCCGCGAGGGTCGTGGGGTGGAATCTCTTGCTCCGGTCCGGAACGGATCATGCGCCACCAGACCATTGCTCTCTTCTTGATAGGCCTCGCGATGGCCAGCTGCTCAGCTGGTGCATCACTCAGCGGTGGGCTTCTCTTCCAACACCGTGTCCATGAGCGCAACGACGGCAAAACCATGCTGATCGTCACCCCTGTGCGTGGTCTAGTGCAGGATTCGACGATCATCGAGCGGGGGGCCAGGACCTACGCCGAGGCCTTTGCCAACCAGACTTGCCCGAGGGGCTACAACTTCTTTGGCCACGGACCGCCCGGCGGGTGGAAGGCCGAGAACACCTTTGTCTTCCAGTGCCAAATGAAAAAGGCCCGCATAGATGGATCGCCATTACCGGCTCTTCGAGTGACTTCCGGCCCTCTAACGAGCGGATCAGACTATCCGGCTGATGTGAATCGCATCAGGGTTAACCAGGGTTTGTGCGGATGTTTGCCCTGTCGAATGTGCGCTTGACTAGGCCACAGACGCGGCACCATCTGTTGCAAGGAACCCTTCCATGAAGAAGCTCCTGTTCGCGTGCCTCGTCGGCGCTGCCGCCTTCGGCGCATACACAATTCCCAGCACGGCCCAGATCGCATCGCCTACCGAAACCGTGGCGCAGATCGAGACCTGCATGAGGATGTGCCTGAACACGAAGAAGTCTCGTGAAGCCTGCAAGGTCCGCTGCCAGAACCGGCCCGGCAGCTAACGCGGACCTGACTCTGGCCACTCACTGCGACGCGCTAACCCCAGGAGCGAAGTGTCATCCGGGGTGAGCGCGCGGTCAGGGAGTCCGCGGTGCGATCGGCTCGCGACCGATGAGTGTGGCTAATGTGGCCTAGGCCTGTCTTTCTCGTCAGGCAGCCACGTTTTTTGCAGCACTTTTTGCGCGATGCTTTTGTCCAAATGCGGCGCAATGAGCTTGGCAAAGGCATAGGCCACTTCGCCGTACTCTCTCTTGCAGCCGCTGGCGCGCGCTTGGGGTAGGTAGTCCTTGGTTATGAAGTCGGCGAACAGGACAGGATCGGCTCCGTAGGCCAAGCACACCATGTTGTAGAACCGCGTCGCCGGGGGGCTGTGTGCATCCGAGAACGCCGCCAGTGGCGCTGTCACTTTGGGATGCAGGAGGTACTTCTGGTAGGAGTGGGCGGCACCCGTGATGAGCCTGAGTGCCTGATCCTTGCCGAATTGCAGCATGATGTAGGTGGCGAATTGATCCGCTGCATCCTCGGAACGCCCAAACACCGGCACGTCCAGCAGATCGAACATGGCGTGCCCCATCTCGTGGGCGAGCACATAAAAGAACTGACCCACGAGCGCATCAACCGGCGCGATGCCCGCCGCAGTGGTTTCTTGCGGCATCACTTTCCAGATGTCGTTCAGATACTCGTAGCACACAGTCACGCGACCGCGTTGATACCAGGCGTTTGAGACCCCGTTGCATTCCGCTGTCCTCAGCGTCAAATCGGTGGGTAGTTGAAAGGCACTATAAATCTCCTGCAACTTCTCGAGCGTGTGACGTTGTTTGAGGATCTCGTATAGTGGCTGGTGCTCGGGCGACTTCGGAACGACGTATTCGATGCGTATTCTGTTGGGTTGCGCGTCCGCTGCGCTCAGCATTTGGGGCGTCAAAAGTGACGAACCCAAAATCGCAAAGGCCAAGGCATAGGTTAGGTGTTGGGGCCGTCGCATTGGCCCTCCTTGAGGACCAGGGCTACGGCGCAAAGATTGCCGTAGCCCTCTCGGTTGTCGCGACTAATTTCCGCCGAAGGCGTCCGCCGCCCAGCCACCATACATGCTCTTTGCGGCCGGATCGGCGTCCACAAGGTAGAGCTTGTCGCCGGCGCGAATGATGATGGCACCCTCCTTCACTTCTTGCGCTCCAAGCTTCATGATTTGCGCCGCCGGATCGGTCTTGGCTGTTCCCCTGACAACGCCAAAACTCTTCCGATCGACGTAAATTCCCTCGCTGGCACTGAGAGCGCCGAGTTGAGTTCGTTCTTGCGCGGAGATGGCAAGCTTTGGCACGGAGGCGGCAAGCGCCAATGCCGAGAGTCCCAGGGCTAGGAATGTAAGTCTACGTCCTGACATGACTGTGTTCCTCCAGGTTGGTGGTGGGGTACGTCAGGCGATCATCATTCCCCCTTGCGTTGAGAGAGGTGGTCACCGCGTAGCAAAGCCATCGTCTGCCTCGACGGCGAGCCTCACCATTCGGGTAGTACCCGATCCCAGTGTGTGACAAACCCGCAGGGGCGCCGCGGTCAGAACCAACAGCGCAGGTCATCACTCGTGGGCGGCCTACAGACTTGACCAGCACCATTGCGGGATTGTGCCGATAGACAGCCCCAGAAATGCCTACAGACTGACCCTGCAAGCTTTGCATGGGCGTGCTGGCCATGACCCGCATCCTGATCGCTGACGATCATGCCGTAGTACGCTCGGGTGTCCGAAGCATCATCGAAAGTCATGCGGGTTGGACCGTCGTCGCTGAGGCTGCTGACGGCAAAGACGCAGTTGCCAAGGCCATCGCCACCAAACCTGACGTGGCCGTCCTCGCCTATGCGCTGCCCATGCTCAGCGGCATTGAGGCCACACGCCAAATCCGTCTGCGTGTGCCAAGCGTCGAAGTCCTCATCTTCACTATGCACGACAGCGAGGACTCATCGTCAATCGTTCAACGCTGGCGCGCGCGGCTACGTGCTGAAGTCAGACGCCCAGCAGCAGTTGATTTCTGCCGTCCAGGCGCTGGCAGAGCACAGGCCCTTTTTCACGGACAGGGCGTCACAGGTCCTGCGGAAACCTTCCTGACCGAAAGAGCCGGTCGAGCTGCCTCTGACCGACCGCGAGCAGAGCCTCGTGCAACTGGTCGCCGAGGGCCACACCAACAAGCAGATCGCGCAGATACTCGATATCACCATCAAAACCGTCGAGACGCACCGCGCCAACATCATGCGCAAGCTGACCTGGGCTCCACGGCGGCACTGGTGCGCTACGCCATTCGCAATAAGCTGATCGAGCCTTGAGCCGATCACGTGTCCGCTGCCGTCCATGCGGGCGACAAATAATTCTTGCGGCTGAAGAGTGTGTCGCGCCGCACCCGTCACCGGTAAGGCCATGCATCAAGGCCTTCGATGCGGCTTGGGGCATCATCGCTGTTCACCCTCCTTGCGCTGGTGCTCGCTCAACTTTGGCTTTCGCCCGAAGCGCGCCCCACGCCGGCGCGCCGCTGCCCGGCCTTCATTGGCAGGCCAACGATGCGCTGGCGCTCGTCTTCCGCAAAGCGCTCAGGAAGGCGATAAAGCCCCGGCCAATGGGTGTCGTCAGATCGAGATAGCTCCGGTCCAGGATTTGATCAGGGCGTCACGCACGTGGACACGCTCGACAATGGCGATGCCATCGAGCATCGAGCGGGTGGCGCGATCCCATTCGGCCAGCACGAGAACGTCGCCTTTGCCGAGTTGGTCGATGGCCTTTTCGAGCTGTGGCCGCTGCTTGATGTCCTTGGCGCTGGCCTTCTCGCGAAATTTTCGTGCACCGCTCTGCCCGCAATGCGGCGATCTGGCGATCCAGATGCTGGTGCGGTGCAGAGACCGTCGCGTAGCCAACCTTTGCCATTTTTCTGATTCCATTGCGCACTGAATTGTTATCCAAGGAAACATAGGAAAACAGCGGCGTCAGAGCAAGTGGTCAACAAATTATAAATTTCGCACCAGTGATATCCACACACCGCTGTTTTGGTCGTGGGTTCCCGCACGAACCTCTCGCGATGCAGCGCGTTTCGCCTCTGAGTGCCGTGTTTGCGGCGTATTGCATGCAAAGGAGGAATCCAATGCAGGTGAAAGAGGCCATGACCACCGACGTGGAACTTGCCAGTCCCACGCACACCATTCGTCAAGCCGCGCTTCTGATGGGCAAGACCGATTGCGGCGCGCTGCCCGTGGCCGACAAGGATTCGCTGATCGGCATGATCACGGATCGAGACATTGCCATTCGCGCCGTCGCGGCTGGCAAGGGTCCCAAGACACTGGTGCGCGATGTGATGAGCCAGGAGGTGCTCTATTGCTTCGAGGACCAGGAGCTGGAGGAGGTCTCGCGCAACCTCGCCGACATCAAGGTGCGCCGCCTGCCGGTGCTGAACCGCGAGAAGCGGATGGTCGGCATTCTGTCGCTTGGCGACATGGCGGTGAAGGCCAACGGCACTGATCCGGCCGCCGACGCACTAAAGGCGATTCGGAGCCGGGCGGCGAGCACAGCCAAAGCACGGCGCATTAGTGCACGCGACGACCGGGCATTGCCTAGTCGTGGCACGGCGAGGCGGATAGGAAAGCTTTGCCGTGGTTCGTGCTGCGCGCTTGAGCGCCCCTGGTCGCTTCTGCCACGGCGATGCTCCTCTGGCCAGTTGGCGCGTGCAGGCGATTGCCATGTTCAAAGCTGCCCAGCAAATCGAAGGGAGAAGAGGAATGGCACAAGCAAAGCACCAACAAATGTTGAACTCAATAGCGGGCATGGTGGCATGGCCGCCGCTCATGCAAAACCCGATGACTACGATCTTGGCCGAGATGAATGGCTCGTTCCTGGAGAGTGTCGCAACCGCGCAAAAGGACTGGATGGATTTCGTGCACCGGCGCATCAAGGAAGACGTGGCGGTGTCGCGCCAGCTCATGCGGTGCCAGTCTCTGCCGGAAGCGCATCAAATCTACGCGCAGTATCTCGAAACCGCGTTTGAGCAGTATCAGAACGCGTTTGAGCAGTATCAGAAGCAGTCCGAGAAAGTGGTCCAGCGGGGCGAGAGCATGGCGCAACGTCTCGCGGAGACAACCGAGGCAGCCGCGAAGGACGTGGCGCGAGCCCGGCATTAGATAAACTCGACGGTGTTCTGGAGCGAGGCACTCCGCCCTCAACCGTGGCGGAGTGCCTCATCCGATGTGCGATCTGACCCCGCAAAGGCACATCGGTAGCCGATCAGGCTTTGACAGGACGCTTCATGATGCCGAGCGCCATGGCGCGAAGCACAAGGGGATCGCGGATGCCCAAGCGCGTATAGGCGAGCACGGCACCTGCCAGCGCGACGCGCACAGAGTCGAGCTTGCGTGCGTTCAAGTGTCGAAAGTCAGGCTCGACTCGGGTCCAGACCGCGTCGAAGACCTCGCCCGCTTGACCGGCTGGCCCGCTCGACGCTCGACATGCTGACGATCATCACCAAGCTCGGCGAGCGCGGTGTGAAGTTCGTGTCGCTGGCCGAGCCCTGGGCCAACACCGACAACCCGGCCTCCAAGCTCATGTTGACGGTGATGGCGGGCATTGCCGAGTTCGAGCGCGGGCGCATCCGGGAGCGTCAGCGGGAAGGCATCGTCCTGGCCAAAACCAAAGGCGTGTTCAAGGGCGGCAAGGTGCGCTTCGATCCGGCCGTCATCCAGCAGAAACGCACCGAAGGCATGACGCCGACCGAGATCGCACGGCATCTCGGCTGTAACCCGGCCACTGTGTTCAGCGCGCTGCGGGCTGGGGCATAGTCAGCTCCAGCAGAAAGTCGCACGCCGCTTCACGGCTGCTGCTCGATGATCCGCAGCATGTGAATGGCCATCCGCCGAATTTGCTCGACGTTCGTCAGGTCGGCGGCCGTCACGATGGCGACGCACTCGGCCAACTTCAGTCGCCGAGCCTCGATAATTTGGGATCGCTACCGCTGGTGCGAGCGATGATGTTCCAGGCCTCGTCGAGAGCCTCCAGCATGGCGTCGCGCGTGGCAGGCGGAAAGGACGCGGCTTTTCGCTCAAGAAACTGCCGGGCACGCATATGCTCCCCCAGTCGCCCGTCACGGGCGTCAGTGGCAGTTTATGCTGTCGGTGTGCTCAGAGCGCGTGTCTCGGCCATGATCGCCAATTCCTCGTAGGATTGGGCAATCTCCATCACGGTCTGTTTGGCGACCGGATCGGCCAAGTGGTTGGCGAGGCGGCGGGTCTCCTCAGCGCGCTTTCGCCAATGCGCCGGGCTGTTGAGTTCCGTAGACATAGTGTTGGGACAACGACCCGCGCAACCGTGAGGTTCCTCGCTGCGCGCAGCGAGGCTTCAGCCTCTCTTCAGCTTCTTCTTCTGCTCGTGTTGAAGCTTAGCGCGGTCTGCGAGACCAACGTAGGCCTCGGCAATCCGCAGCATGATGCGTTGGGCGGTAGGATCAGAAAGGCTCCGTGAGAGGAAAAAGGCCTCTTCCGCAAGGGTTCGCCAACGTTCCTCTGGGATGTGCTCGTCGGACATGCGGGACTGCTTTCCCCCACTTCACCGCCGATGAGGAAACGCGTTCGACCGCCTGGGGTTCCTGTTAGCGCAAGCCTGCCCGTTTCACCTGCGTCGCCGCTCCGTACGCACCCTTTTGCGCAGCGCACGACAAGCGCCTTGAACCACGGACACTACGCCGTTTAGCTGCGCCCATGCATTCCAACAGGAGTAGGATAGTAGCATGGGCATAGTGATGATGTTCCGTTGCCCTGAGACTGGACACGAGGTCTCAACGGGCATTGTTCGCAAAAACCGAAGCGCGCATCCATCGAACGCCAAAGTCGAAGTGAAATGCCTCGAATGTGGGCGTGTTCACGTCTGGGACCCGACGAAGTCGCGCCTGATCACCTCCGTCGAACCGCTTGACCTGCCAATCCCGGCGCGCATCCCATAAGGCGTGGCTCGAACGGCACGTAAAATCGCCACGCTTCATCAGACCTGAGCGTTCAGCTACCTCGGGCGGACAGGAAGAGGCGGAAGCATCCGACCCTTTTTGTATTCTCGCATGGCATCGATCATCGCGCCGCCGAACCGGGCATCTATTCGCTGCCACATGTGACGCCGTGCACCACGGCGCGCGTCGATGACACGTCCCGTCCATCGTGTCGTCGTCTGGCCGCGTGGCATCGAAGATCGATCCGAAGACCGTGAACGGACGATTTGTACGAAATCGCACTTAGCCGAGGAACGGCTCACCTTGTGCGGCGTTCCAGTAATAGCGCCCGACATACGCGCAACACAAACGGGCTGTACTCCCAGCGCCGGCTTTGCTCCCTGCGCAGCTTCGCGACGAGGGGATGGGCACATGCGGGCGACAGATTTCCTGCGGCTGAAGAGTGCGTCGCGTGCGCCTGTTCTGGCCAAGGCCATGCATCAGGCTTTCGAGGAGGCTTGGAGCCTGCTTGCCGCCCGCTATGGCTATGATCAAGCTGCGGCTGAGCGCGCGCGCTTGAGGCTTGCCGAGTGCGTCGACCGCGTCACATCAGACGCCAGCATGGATGTGAGCGAGATCAAGCGCAAAGCCCTCGACATGCTGCTCATCATCGACAACATTTAGGGCTTGGTGCGCTCACCGATAAGCCTCAATCGACCTACTCTCCATGAGCAGGTTACGCAGCCTGTCGGCAACAACCGCCTGTCGCTCCCAAGCAGCGGCGACGGCGTGGCCGCCTTGACGGCGCAGCGTGGCTGCCTGCTCACGGTCGGCACAGCCTTTGGCCGCCACCGCGTCGATCAAATACTCGATCTCGATTTCAGTAAGTGCGCGCCACTATTGCAAATGGGACAACCGTGCCCATGGTCAGCGTCCTCCCTGCCGTTTTTTTCCCGCGCGCGGCCTAATTTGGGCTCGGCGTTGGTCAACGCGACTAAAGTCATCCGTCGTGTTCGGTAATGTCCCCGTGAAATTTCCGGGTATACCCTGATTGGCCATGACGCCAATTCGTGACGATGGTCCCGGCAAGGCCAACACGCGAGCTTCCCTCGCTCGTTTCCTCGATCCCCCCGTTGCCGGAACGTGCCTCCCCCGCATGGTGTTGGCCTGCTACTTCCCACCCACGTCGTAGCGGCCACGTCCCATTCGCGGCATTGCCCGCATCCTAACGCCGCCTGCGCCACGCGGTGCGTGATCGACACGTCCGGTAGTGTGTCGTCGCCAAACTGCGCGTCGTTACCGCTGCGGCGTGTAGGTGCCGTTGGACTTCTTCTCCAGCCCGGCGCGCCTAAGGATGCTGATCCGGCCCCGGCGTGCCGCGATCAAGCCGTCCGCCTCCAGCGCCTGCACGGCCAAGGTAACGCCAGAGCGTTGCGTGCCCAGCATCAGGGACAGGAACTCGTGCGTCAGCGGCAGCTCGTCACCGTCGATGCGGTCATCGGCCATCAGCAGCCAGCGGGCGAGCCGCTCCTCGATCTTGCTGCGGCCGTTGGCCAGCGCCGTCTGCGTCACTTGGGTCTGGAAGGCATAAGGCCGCCTTGAGCAGCTCGCGATGCAGCGAGGGGCTCTGGTCGATGGCCCGCCGCAGGCTGTCGGCGGCAAGGCACAAGCCGCTGCCAGCGGCCTGTATGTAGGTCTCATGCACGGGACGGTCAGCTGCCCAAGACCACGGCCAGACCGCTCATGCCTTCGCGGCCGATGAGGCCGACCTCGATGCTCGGTTGCGTAGCGCCATTGGCCACCACCGAGGCGAAGCCGCTCTCCATGAAGTAGACGGTCCTGATCTTGCGGTTGCGGGCCTCCAGCATCTTGCGCACGGGCAGGCGGATCGTCTCAAGGTGCGGTTGCAGCAAGCCGAAGTCGTCATCTGACAAGCGCTTGAGGACGAAATTGGAGATATCGCCGCGTGTGATGGGCTCTGGCATGGCTCGATCCCTGGTTCAGGGAGAGCGCAGCCAGCCGTTTCAGCCGCAAACGTCCGAACCCTCCAGGTGATGTCGCGTATTTGAGGAATGTGCACAATCGCAATGTTGGTCTGATTTCGCACGTTGCGCAGCCACACCGGGGAGTTCGATGGCACCAACGGCTGCTGCATCCTTGGAACCGCTGCTGGGCTGCCAACGTTACAATCAGCCTACGGTGGAGCTGATCGGGGAGCCGCATGCCCCTGTATCTCATCAAGGTTCGAGAGCGTGGACAGCTCCTGTCGGATAACGGCCCCACGGAAGAGTTTGCGGACCTAGAGACAGCCAGGACCCATGCCGTCGAAGGGGCACGTCAAGCCCTGAGCGATGCCGTGCGCAACGGCAAGGCCGCAAGCTTCGACGCCCAGATTGAAATCCAGGACCAGCATGGCCAGACCTTGCTGCTCGTGCCGTGCGGGCGCGTGGTCGGCACGCCGACCCAGAGCTGAACTTGGTCGTGCGGCTTGAACGGGGGCTCCCCTGGCGTAGTCAGTTTGACGGGGTGTAGGTGCCGTTGGACTTCTTCTCCAGCCCGGCGCGGTCGAGGATGCTGATCCGGCCCCGGCGTGCCGCGATCAACTCGTCCTGCTCCAGCGCCTGGACGGCCAGCGTGACGCCCGAGCGTTGCACGCCCAGCATCAGGGACAAGAACTCGTGCGTCAGCGGCAGCTCGTCACCGTCGATGCGATCATCGGCCATCAGCAGCCAGCGGGCGAGCCGCTCCTCGATCTTGCTGCGGCCGTTGGCCAGCGCCGTGTGCGTGACCTGGGTCTGGAAGGCATAGGCGGCCTTGAGCAGCTCGCGATGCAGCGAGGGGCTCTTGTCGATAGCTCCTCGCAAGCTGTCGGCGGCAAGGCACAAGGCGGCACCGGCGACCTGCATGAAGGTCTCATGCACGGGACGGTCCACGCCCAGGACCACGGCCAGGCCGCTCATGCCTTCGCGGCCGATGATGCCGACCTCGATGCTCGGCCGGTTGGCTCCATCGGCCACCACCGAAGCGAAGCCGCTCTCCATGAAATAGATGGTCCTGATCCTGCGGTTGCGGGCCTCCAGTATCTTGCGCACGGGCATGCGGATCGTCTCAAGGTGGGGTTGCAGCAAGCCGAAGTCACTCTCCGAGCAGCGCTTGAGAATGAAATTGGAGGTATCGCCGCGTGTGACGGGCTCAGGCATGGCTCGCTCCCTGGTACAGGGAGAGCACCAGCCGTCTCTCTGCCGTCCGCGTCCTGGAGGTTCGCCCGGACGATGTGCGGAGCCTACACCCGCTGGAGCACCCCATCTACCGTCAATTGTGCGATTTCATACTTTTCTCTGGAACCAGGGCGGGAGGTGGCCGTTGAGGCCTACAGGGCCGCTATCACGGCGAGCCGGATGCTCGCAGCGGTCGCCTAAACCCAGCGCAACGAGAGGATATGGCCGGTGCTCAGCACACGGCAAGCGGGTGCTTGTGGTCGAGGACGAGTGGCTGGTACGCGACCTCATCGTCAGCTATCTCCAAGATACGGGCTGGCGCGTCCTTGAAGCCGATAGTGCCGAGCAGGCCATTGCCATGCTCAAGGCGGGCCAGCAGATCGATATTGTCATCACCGACATCCAGTTGAAGGGCGCGCTGACCGGCTGGGATGTGGCGGAGGCCTTTCGCGCGGCGCAGCCGACGATGCCGATCATCTACGTCTCAGGGAACGCGCCCGATCCGTCACGGCTGGTGCCGGAGAGCCTGTTCTTCCAGAAGCCCTACGATCCCGCCACCATCCTGCGATCTTGTCGGCGCTTCACGCAGACAGCGGCAGTTGGCAATGACCGACTTGTACAGGGAGCTTGAAGACGCCCATCGGCAGGTAGCCGAGTGCCGCGAGTCTCTTGCGCGTGCCCGTCGCGAGGGCAAGCGCCTTGGCGGCCCCAAGCTCTCCGTCCAACTCTTGCATCTGAGTGAGCTTGCGCAATGCAAGCTTGCATCGGGCGTTAATCGTCTGGCCACAAATTATCTGGCGCGAACAAGAAAAGTGCGATTTAATACATTGCGACATTGCGAGAGCGCATGTTCTCGCTCGAAGACCGCGTCCCACCGGACGCGAACTGTCGCCGGGATGGCGACCCCTATCGACACAATATCGATCTGATGAGCGGTGCGCCGCGAGCAGCCGCTGGGTGCGTTGTTGCACGTCGAGATGACGTTGCCGATCTGCCGCTCGCGAAAGCGAGGATTGGGATGAAGAGGTTACGCCGACTGAAGGCGCGCATCGAAGAGGCACTCGTTGATTACGTGGTCGCTGTATGGCGCAGGTCATGGCGCTGAACTGCAACTGGCCTGCGCTCGCCCGCTAGCAGGTTACTCCAACCGAGAGCGACAAGGTTGCGCCCCGCGCATGTGACCTCCCACGAAGGAGTTACCGATATGGCTCGCCCGCAGAGAGCTTTCACAGCCAAGCCCGCCGCAGGACGCAACACCAAACCTGACAAGATGCGAATGAGCCATGATCGCATGCGTCGGGACATCATGCGCATTGAGGCCGAACGGGCTGAGGTGGCCGCCACTGAGAAGCTCAAACGTGGACGCAAGTGACCATACTCCCAGCTCCCTTCGCCGACTCGCGTCTAGATTTTCACAGCGACCCCAAGAAGGAGACCCCGAATGAGCGCATCGAGCCAAGTTGGCACGCATCCGCTACGGGGTGTGCGCGTGCTCATCGTCGAGGACAGTTGGCAGATCGCGACGGCCTTGAAGTCTATGCTCAGCGACCGTGGCATGGTGGTCACTGGTCCGACGAGCAAGATAGCCGAGGCCGAGCGGCTGGCTGTTGATGAGAAACCCGAGCTTGCCCTGGTGGACCTGTATCTCAAGGGCGAGATGTCTTGGGGTTTGGTCGATTGGCTGCATCAGCGTGGCCTGCCTGTCATCGTCCTCTCCGGCTATGCCGGGCTGAACCCGTCGCTGGATAAGGCCAACGCCATTGTGCAAAAACCATTCGGGGCAGACGAGCTAGTTGCCACCATGCAAGATGTAATGCTGGCGGCCTAGATGCAGGTGTCCAACGCTTCACGCTATGTGTGAGGGGGCCACTGAGGGATTGGTGGGCGCGGCTGCATCGAAACCACACTGCGACATGTGACCCAAAACTATCCGATGGGGTCAGACAAAGCGAAGTCGCGGGTTTCACCTAATGTTCGATTTTGCACATGGAGGTCATCCTGCCGCCTGTCGTAGTGAACGGAGGGCAGGATGGGTTTATCGCACAAGAATGCTGTCGAGCTGAGTAATCGTTCCGCGCGGAGCGACGGCTCCGCCGATATGCAAGCTGTGTTACTCGAGTTTTTGCGCACGACGAGTACCCTGCAAACACCCAGTGAAGTGCTGGATGCGTTGCACCATGTCACGCTCTGCACGAACCCGCATCTGAGCGTTCTGGGCGCACTGCGGTTTCCGCTCAAGGCGAATGATTGGGACGCGCTCCGCCTCGGCAAATCCGTCTTCCTGCACAAGGACGTTCCCGAGGGCTGGTGGGACGAGTATGTGGCGCTCGCGCCGACCCACTTCGCGCCCAGACTGTTCTTGGCCAAAAGCGGCCTGACCTCGTTCACCTGGAGCGAAACCTTGCGCATGCTCGAACCGATTGGCATTGACCGATGGGCGGGCGAGCTGTCGCTCAAGTACGGCATGCGCGACAGCTTCGATTGTCCGGTGGGCGGGCGATGGCTGATTGCGTTCTGGTCGAAGAGGGATCTGTCCAACGTGCTGACGCCTGCCTCGCGCATCTGGCTGCAGGCTGCCAGCAGCTTGGCCGCCGAACGCCTGGAGCATGGCTGGTCCCGACGTGAAGCGCATCGGTTCGCGCGCCCGTCTGACGCCGCGCGAACTCGCCGTGCTGCGCCTGGTCTCAACAGGACAACAGGCCAGTGAGATCGCCAAGGCGCTGGCGCTGGGGGAGGAGACCGTGCGCAGCCACATCAAGAAGGCACAAGCGAAGCTGGGGGCGCGCAATCGCGCCCACGCCGCCTGCGAAGCGCAACGCCAGAACCTGATCCCCTGAAGCTGTTACGAAAGCATTACGTGGTCGGCGGCGTGATCGCCGTTAACTCGGTACTGATGCAGCCGCCCTGTGAAAGTACACATTATATCCCGGTGTCACTATCGCTGCGGCGTGTTGGTGCGGTTGGACTTCTTCTCCAACCCGGCGCGTCGCCGATGCTGATGCGGCCCGGCGTAATCCTGTCCACAACTACGTTGCCCATCATCGCGTTTCTCCGCGCCCGTTGCGCTAATGTGCGGAATCGAACATTGCAGGGTGACCGCAACTCATCTTGTCTCACTACTTACCCCATCGGATCGATTTGGTCCCATGTCGCGGGTCCTACACAAGTGGCGCGGCCCCGGGCGACCCGCAGCCATGGAAATGTCGTATCGCTAATGCCGGTTTGGCCCTTTGAGGATGTCGATGACACCACGGTTTCATCCCGCACCCCTGAAAGAGATGGCGCGCTTGAGCTTCCGCGAGCTGTCGTCAGCGGATCGAGAGACATACACGGATGTCGTCGATCAGCACGCCCTCATTGCATACTCCGACTGCCAGACCTGGATCATCGAAGGCGACATGCTGCGCATCATCGAAGTCGATCAGGAGCAGATGCTCGCGTCGCAGCAGTTCTTTGCCCTGGAGCCGTGGGGGGACGACGTGGCCACATTCTCGTGAGCCTGGAGCCTGATGCAATCCGCCATCGTTCGCCGACCGCGTGGTAGTTGTCGGGCCGCGCGGAGGTGACTCGGTCGTGAGACTTGCAATGTGGAAAAAAGCAGAGCTGCACCATGCCTGAAGGCACGTTCCAGTCACAGGGGAGGGACGGGGAAACGAGCGGGAAATGCGCGTGTGCTGGCTCTACGGCATGTAGCTCTATCGAGACCGCCCAGCGCCGTTAATCGGTAAACAACCTGAATTTGGCTCGTGAAACTGTCCAGGCATCGCAATCAAGGCCCGGCGATCACGGTCGGCAATGCTCAATTTCAACCTAATGCCAACAGGGGGTTGTCCTGATGGGCGCTGGCCAAGTCCTTCCGGTAGCCTAGCTCGATGAGCTTCGCATGGCGTGACCTCCCATGACCCGCATCCTGATCGCCGATGACCATGATGTGGTGCGCTCAGGCGTTCGGCACCTCATCGAGGATCAGCCTGGGTGGAGCGTTGTCGCCGAAGCTGCGGACGGCAAAGACGCCGTCGCCCAGGCCATCGCCACCAAACCCGACGTGGCCATCCTCGACTATAGACTGCCCTTGCTCGACGGCATCGACGCCACACGCCAAATTCGTCGGCGGGTGCCAACGGTCGAGGTCCTCATCTTCACGATGCACGCCGACGAGAGCCTGCTGCATGAGGCGCTGAGCGCTGGAGCGCGCAGCTACGTGCAGAAGTCGGATGCCGGGCTGCATTTGATTTCGGCTGTCCAATCGCTGGCCGAGCACAAGCCCTACTTCACGGACAGGGCGTCACAGGTCCTGCTCAAGAACTTCCTGACCGAGGCGGACAAGGTCAAGCAGATCCTGACTGGCCGCGAGCAGGTTGTGGTTCAGCTGGTCGCCGAGGGCCACAGCAACAGAGAGGCGGCCGCTGTCCTCAATGTCAGCATCAAAACGGTCGAGACACACCGCTCCACCATCATGCGCAAGCTCGACCTCACCTCCTCGGCCGCATTGGTGCGCTACGCCATTCGCCACAATTTGATTTAGGCATAAGAAAGCGAAGCGCCAACTCCCCGGCTCCCCCGGCAGCGAGCGGATGGAACGACGGCGCTCAGCCAAGGCACAATGCGCGAGTGCGTCTGCATCAACCCAGTTGCACAGGGCTGCGATTAACCCAAGGCCACGTCCCTGCTCCCCATATTGGTTTTTGATGGTCTAAGTCTGATGCCACGGCCTTTGCCGATTGGTCCCAGCGCGTCCAATGCGTGAACCTTGGCATGACCCGTATCTTGATTGCTGATGACCACGCCGTGGTGCGCACGGGTGTGCGGCGCATCCTTGAAGACCATCCCAACTGGAGCGTTGTCGCTGAAGCGGCGGACGGCAAAGAGCCATCGCCAAAGCCATCGCCACCAAGCCCGACGTAGCCATCGTCGATCACGCATTGCCTTTGATCAGCGGCATCGAAGTCACACGGCAAATCCGTCTGCGTGTGCCAAGCGTCGAGGTCCTCATCTTCACCATGCACGACAATGAAACTCTGCTGCGTGATCTGTTAGAGGCTGGAGCGCGCGGCTATGTGCTGAAGTCAGATGCCGAGGAGCACTTGATTTCGGCCGTCCAGGCGCTGGCGGCCCACAAGCCCTACTTCGCCAGCCAGGCGTGCGAGGGTCTGCTCAAAGCCTTTCTGACGCATGCGCGACAGTTCGATCAGCCTCTGACCAGCCGAGAGCGCGGTATCGTGCAACTGGTCGCCGAGGGCCACAGCAACAAGCAGATCGCGCAGGTCCTCAATATCAGCGTCAAGACGGTCGAGGTGCACCGAGCCTCGGTCCTGCGCAAGCTCGACCTCACGTCCTCGGCGGCCTTGGTGCGCTACGCCGTGCGCAAC
>CAWEBE010000034.1:0-20627 GCA_963806735.1 uncultured Alphaproteobacteria bacterium
CCGGCAACACGTAGTGCGCTGGGCCGCCCATGCGTCCTGAGGGCAGCCAGCCGAGTTCAACACTGAAAATAAAGATCAGCATGACGCCGAGCCAAAAGCTCGGGGTGGCGATGCCAAGCACAGCAATGTGCGCCGTCCGGTCGAGAAAGGTGCCGCGATTGAGGGCGGCGACCACGCCGAGCGGAATGCCGACGCTCATGGCCAGAAGAATCGCCCATGGGATGATGGCTAGTGTGTTCGGGAGGCGCGAGAAGAACGCATCCACCGCCGGCTGGCGCATGCGGATGGACATGCCGGTCACCTTGCAGCGCCTTGCCGACAAAAATGAAGAACTCAGAGTGCAGCGGCCCGTCGAGACCAAGCGTCTTGATCATGGCGGCCCGGTCCTCGGGCGTGGCATCCTCCGGCAGCATCAGGTCGACAGGGTTGCCGGTCAGGCGACCAAGAAAGAAAACTGCGGTGGCCACGAGGCAGACCAGCACCAAGCCTTGCAACAGTCGGCGGGCGATGAAGCGACTCATGAGCGGCAGTCTCCAGGGCTGCGGTAGTGCGCGGCTCGGGACCGCCCGCCAGCGCCCACCTCACTTCTTCCAGGGCTGCTGCTCCGGCCGTGGAATGCGCTCGTACACATCGCCAAGTTCATGCCGTCCCGGGATTGGCGCGAACTGGCCGACCTTTTTCGAGTTCACCGCGTAATAGCCCATGCCTTCGATGATCGGCACGACAAGCCAGGAATTCGCGATCAGCTCCACCATGGCGTCATTCAGCGCCGTGCGCTTCGCCGGGTCGCGCTCGTCGAGCAGCTTCTTGTAGGTGTCGAGAAACTTCTGACAAAGCTCCGGGCAATTCTCCTTGTCGCCCAGCAGACGCTCGGAGCTGTCAGGAGCGAAGGCGGAGTAGTAGCGCCACGGGGCGTCGGGACGGCCGGCCGTGCGGTACATTGAGGACCAGCCCGTGAGCTGCGGCTGATCACCCCGCTGCAGCGGCGGGAAGGCTCCCCACTCGTAGTGCTTGATCGTCACCTTGATGCCGATCTTGCTCCACATGTCGGCGATGGCCGTGCCGATGTCGACCATGAACTGCGTGCCCGGCAGCGCGGTGTTGGCAAACTTGAGCTCGAAGCCGTTGGGTCGGCCCTCCTCCGCCAGGATTTTTTTCGCCACCACAGGATCGTAGCGATAGGCCTCGTCCGTCCACTTCTTCCAGCGATCGACACTCAGGCTCTCGGTGTACTCGAAGGTGGAATAGGGACGCGGCAACTGCGCCTTTCCTGCCATCACGTGCTCGATGATCTGGTTCCTGTCGATCGCCAGCGACAAGGCTTGCCTAATGCGCACATTGGCAACCGGATCATCCTTCACCGCTGGACGGAACGTGCCCCAGAATTGAAATACGGCCTGCATCGTAGCGGGCACCGCTATGACCTCCAGACCGCCCCGCGTTGCGTTGAGCATGTTCTCCGGGCTGATCGAAGCGATCGCTGCCTCGCCGGTGCGCGCCATGGCGACACGAGTAGAACTCCTCGGGGATTTGCAGGACGTGCAGCTGCTTGAAGTGCGGCCGGCCTCGCCAGTGCGCATAGTCCACGGCCTCGAACTCGAGCCGGTCACCCGGCACGCTGCGCAGAAACTTCCATGGACCGCTGCCGATCGGCTTCTTGCGGAACTCCTCCTCGCCGACCGTCTCGATGTATTTCTTCGGCATTATGGCGCCTTCCGTCGCCACAGCACGGCTGAGGGCAGCCGGCAGGCCGATCTGGGTGCCCTGGGTGTTGACGCGCACGGTCAACTCGTCGACCACCTCGATGCTCTTGAAGCTGCGCCGCATCGAGCCTGCTGCCGCAGCGAGCGAGTTGGGCGCCATCTGCCGCTCGAGGCTGAACTTGACGTCGTGCGCCGTCAGCGGGTCACCGTTATGAAATTTCTGACCAGGACGCAGATGGAAGGTCCAGGAGAGCCCATCCTCGGACAGAACCCAGCGCTCAGCCACGCCCGGTCCCAATCCGCCCTTCTCAATATTGAAGCCGACGAGACTGTCGTACATGGCGGCCTGGTAGGTCGCGTTGCCTGGCCGCGCCTCCAGGATCGGGTCCAGTGTCTGCGCAGCGAGCGACTCTACGGCAAAGATAAGAGTGCCCTTCTGCTCTTGGGCAGCGATTGGTGGGGAGAGAGAAACGGCGAGCGGGACGGCAAGAGCCAATGCGCTGAGGCGAGCAGACATCAAATCCTCCCAATCGCTATTTGTTTGTTGTTTTCAAGTATCGAAGTCAAAATACGAGCCTGTCAATCGTCTTACGGCCCACTCGTCGTCCGCACCCAGATAGCCTTTGATTGTTTAAGGTCGTCGCCGGAAAATTGCCAAAATGTTGGCGGTGCGCACCAAGCGGCGGCTTGGTGGCATCCACTCCCCACTGGTCACTCACCACTTCCGTTGCAGGCCGATAGCGCGCGCTCCCTGTGCGCGATCAAACGAAGAAGCGTCGGAACCAGCCCAGTGTCTCGTCGGGCCTGTGCTCGTTGACGTAGTGACCCGCATCAAGCCCTTCGCCGACAATGTCCGTGGCGAATTTGCGCCAGATGCCGATCACATCGGTGAATACGCCCTCCGTGTGGCTCCTGGCTCCCCACAGCAGAAGGACGGGACAGGCAATCATGCGGCCGCGATCGCGGTCGGCGCGGTCAAGATCGAGATCGACGGTCGCTGCCGCCCGATAGTCGGCACATGAGCCCTTGATGGTCTTGGCGTTGAAGCAGCGGACATACTCCGCCAGCGCTTCGGGGTCGAAGATCGACAGCCCAATCCCCTTCTTTGAGATCTTTTTCTCGATGAAGACCTCAGGCGGAATGGCGCCCATCATCAGCTCGGGCAAACCGTTGTCCAGCGGCATCATCGACCAGTGCCAGGAGTTGAGTGCCCACTTCCTCGACGTGTTCTCCCAGATATGCAGTGTCGGCAGAATGTCGATGAGAGCGACCTTACGCACCTTCTCGGGATGATCGAGCGCCATGCGATGCGCGACCCTGGCGCCTCGGTCGTGGCCGGCAACAAAGAACCGGTCATGCCCGAGCTGGCGCATGACCTCGACCTGGTCGTTGGCCATGGCGCGAAACGAGTAGTTGGAGCACGTGGCATCAGGCTCCGGCGCCGAGCTGTCGCCATAGCCGCGCAAATCCGTCGCAACCACGTGGTAGTTCTGCGCCAGCCGGTTGGCTATCTTGCCCCAGCTCACATGAGTTATAGGGTTGCCGTGCAACAGCAGCAGCGGTGCCCCAGAGCCACCGTGACGCAGATGAATGCGCGCCTCACCCGCCTCGATGTAGGTCCTGGTGAAACTTTCGAACATCTGCTTGTCCTCGTTTGCTGCCCAGCCCACCTACAGAGGTCGGCACGTTGCACGTGCTCGCTTGTGGCCTGAGCGTGTCGACTCCAGTCCGTGGCGTGTCACCGCGCTGACTTAATGTCGCTAAAGTTCCTTGGCAGATCCAATATCTCAGGTCGACGTCTAAAGATCGACCGCTCAGATCGAGCGATATTAATCCGGTGAGGTGCCCATCGTCGCCGATCACTCTTCGCGCATAAGCTCTGGTTTGAAGCCGAGGACCTTCTGGAAGCGCTCGCAATACTTCGGCCATACGGCCTTGTTGACCAGCCGCGGCGGCACCTTGCCATCGAAGATGTCGATCCATTGGTCCGAGGCGTAGATCGCGACGTTTGCCTGGGATTTACGCGTGCTGCCGGCGTTGTGTGGCGTCACGATGACGTTGTCGAAAGCCATCAGCGGATGGTCCGTCCGCGGCGGCTCCTCGAGAAACACATCAATGCCGGCGCCGGCGATCCTTCGCTCCGCAAGCGCCCGCGCAAGGTCGCTTTCCCTGCAAGTGCCGCCGCGCGACGTGTTGATGAAGAACGCGGTCGGCTTCATGAGGGAGAGTTCATTGTACCCGATCATGCCGAACGTCTCTTCCGTGCGCGGGCAATGCATGGTGACGTAGTCGGCGCGCTGCAATATCTCCTTCAGCTCGACCTTCTCGGTGTTGCGCGCCGCCATTTTATCCTTCGAAAGATACGGGTCGTAAGCGAGCACAGTCATGCGGAATGCAGTCTTGCAGATCTCGGCCACTCGCGAGCCGATATTTCCGAGGCCGATGATCCCGATCGTCTTGCCGAGCAGCTCAGTGCCGACATAGCGGAAGCGCTCGATGTTGTTGTCCCTCCGGATGGCCCGGTCGGTTTCCATGATCTTTTTGGAAAGCGAGAGCATGAGGCCCACCGCGTGCTCGGCGACCGCCTCCTTGTTCGCACCGGATTGGTTGCAAACCAGGATGCCCTCTTTGGTGCAGGCATCGACGTCGATCACGTCATAGCCAGCGCCCAGGGAGCAGACAGCAATGAGATTTGGCGCCTTGGCAAGAAGCCTGGCGTCCGGAAACCAGGGCTCCCGCATTTCTGTGCGAGCGCACGCATGGTATCCGTGCGCACGGCTCATATCGGTCCAGTTCTCGTCCGGTGGACCGGCGAAGTCGCGGCGAAACATGTCAATGTCGGAGCGTTTGCCGCGTATCGCTGCCGCCGTCGCATCAAGACGGGGATGAAAATAGATGATCCGCTTGATATTCGTCGCCATGTCGCCTTCGCTGAATGCTGCTACCGCTCTCCCGGCATCGCCGCCAGGGACGATACGCTAGCACAATGTGCCGGCCCCAGTGAGGACGCGATCGGTGACGCGCAATATGCTCCAATAGCCTGCCCTCTCGCCTTCTCACCCCAAGGACAATCAAAGAGAAACCCATGATCAATTCGCAGACGGCTGCGCAGCGACGACCGGTGGGAAAGGCCACCGACGTCGATGCGATCATCATCGGCGCCGGCATTTCCGGCATGTTCATGCTCTACCGTCTGAGGGAGCTGGGCATGACCGCGCGCGTGTTCGAAGCTGGCACCAATGTGGGCGGAACCTGGTACTGGAATCGCTATCCCGGCGCACGCTTTGATTCGGAAAGCTGGACCTACGGCTACTCGTTCTCCAAGGAGCTGATGCAGGAATGGGACTGGAAGGAGCACTTCTCCCCCCAGCCCGACACCCTGGAGTACTTGAATTACGTTGCGG
This sequence comes from uncultured Alphaproteobacteria bacterium, assembly GCA_963806735.1. Lineage (GTDB taxonomy): Bacteria > Pseudomonadota > Alphaproteobacteria > Rhizobiales > Hyphomicrobiaceae > CADEFX01. Next base: position 5,108 of record CAWEBE010000034.1, read on the forward strand.
ACAAGTTCGACCTGCGCCGCGATATTCAGTTCCGCTCGACGGTGAAGTCAGCCCATTGGGACGACGCGACGACAACTTGGACAGTCACTCTGGAAAGCGGCGAGCAAGCGCGCGCGCAGTTCCTGGTCACGGCGATCGGCATTCTCTCGGCCTACACCATGCCGGCGATCGAGGGCCGCGACAGCTTCCGGGGGCCGACCTATCATCCTGCGCGATGGCCCCACACGCCGGTGGACTTTGCCGGCAAGCGCGTCGGTGTCATCGGCACCGGCGCCACCGCCATCCAGGCGATCCCCGAGATCGCCAAGCAGGCCAAGCAGCTCACCGTCTTTCAGCGGCGGCCGAATTGGGCGGCGCCGTTGCACAATTCCAAGATCAGCAAGTCGGAGATGGAGGCGATCAAATCCCGCTACGATGAGATCTACGCCCACTGCCGCCAGACATCATCCTGGTTCATCCATCAGGCCGATCCCCGCAATGCCTTGGACGTATCGTCCGAGGAGCGCGAGGCGTTCTGGGAAAAGCGTTATGCCGAGCCGGGGTTCGGCATCTGGATGGGCAACTTCCGCGACATCCTGACGGACGAGCGGGCCAACGCGCTCATGAGTGATTTTGTCGCCAAGAAGATCCGCCAGCGCGTCAAGGATCCCGCCGTCGCGGACAAGCTGATCCCGAAGGACCACGGCTTCGGCACGCGGCGTGTGCCGCTCGAGAGCGGCTACTTCGAGGCCTACAATCGTGACAATGTCCTGCTGGTGGACATCAAGGATGAAGAGCCCATCGAGCGCATCACGCCAAACGGGGTCAGGACGACCAAGCGGGAGCACGAGTTCGACATCCTCGTCTATGCCACAGGGTTCGATGGCGTGACGGGCGCCTTCGATCGCATCGATTTCCGCGGCGCCAATGGCATAAGCCTGAAAGATGTCTGGGCCGCCGGCCAGCCGCGCACCTACCTGGGCATGCTCGCGGACGGCTTCCCCAACATGCTCATGGTGCTTGGGCCGCATACGGCGCGCGGCAACATCCCGCAGGCGATCGAGCACTGCGTGAACTTCCAGGCGGGCTTGCTGCGCTTCATGAAGGAGGGCAACTACGGGTGTGTGGAAACTCGGCCCGAGCATGTGGCGGAGTGGACCAACACCGTCATCAAGGCCTCTGAAGGGCTGCTCTCGTCGAAGATCAATTCCTGGCAGACCGGCGTCAACCGCAACGTCGATGGCCGGTCGGAACGCCGCGTGCTCGGCTACAATGGCAACGGTGTGCATTTCCGCAAGAAGACCGACGAAACGGCTCGGGACGGCTATAGGGAACTCCGCTTCCGCTGATCGGGCGGATGACGAAAAGGCTCCCTTGGCTCAACCGTCATGGGCATGGGAGCCACCTTCGCTTCCACTAGGGCCTTTCCGACTTGGATGGAAGCAGCGGGTGGCGTCCATGACGGGTCCGCTTACCTAGAGCGCGATCGCCTCACATGGAAGCACTGCCGCTTCCATGTGAGGCGTGAATCGCACTCTAAAACCTAAAGTGTAGAGCAGGATTCACGCTTCGGCCGCGACGTCTCAATTGGATAAAGTGATTCAATCCGAAGCGATCCTGCTCTAAACTCCTGGGTCCCGGCTCGCAGTCGTGCCGGAGGCGTGCAAAGCATGACGCGCTCCCTTGGCCGGGATGACGGCAAATGATGGGGCGCAGCCGTGCTCGGTGTCATCCCGGGCAAGCGCGGGCCGACACGATGGCCAAAAACACGCGGCGTCAATTCCCGCGCGCGACCCGGGACCCAGAGCCCACGCGGCAGCCCAATTCACCCCAAACCAGAAAGGCACTAATGGTGAAAAAGCAAGGCTGCACTCGCTTGCGCGCGACCGACCGCGGGGTCAAGGCCTCGCGACGCCGGCTCTACTCCGGCAGCGGAATGAACTCCTGCTCGTCGCCGGGCACGATGGCGAAGCGCTTCTCTTTCCAGTCCGCCTTCGCCGCCTCAATGCGCTCCTTGGAGCTCGAGACAAAATTCCACCAGATGTGGCGCGGTCCATCCATGGGCTCGCCGCCGACCAGCATCAACCTCGACTGCGCCGTGGCCAGGATGGAGATGCGGTCGCCCGGCTTGAACACCAGCAGCCGTCCTGCCTCGAAGCGCGTGCCCGCCACGTCGATCTCGCCCGACGCCACATACACCGCGCGCTCGTCGTAGTCCGGATCGAGCGGCAGCACCGCGCCCGGAGCCAGCACCGCTTCCGCATACAAGCTCTCGTGTGGAAACTCGACGGGCGAGCGCGCACCGTACGCGGACCCCATGATGAGCCGCACACGCTTGCCCTCACCGGTGATGCGCGGCAGCTCGTCGGCGCCATGATGTGCGAACGCCGGCGCCATCTCCTCGTGGGCCTTGGGCAGCGCCACCCAGGCCTGAATGCCGAACAGATTGCGCGTCGCCTGCTTGGCCTCCGTGCTCTCGCGCTCGGAGTGCACGATGCCGCGCCCGGCCGTCATCAGGTTGACTGCGCCGGGCTTGATCGTCGCCGACGTGCCGAGACTGTCGCGATGCCACATCTCGCCTTCGAACAGGTACGTCACCGTGGCGAGCCCGATATGCGGATGCGGACGCACGTCGATGCCGTTGCTGCCGAGCAGGAACTGCGCCGGCCCCATCTGGTCGAAGAACACGAACGGCCCCACCATGCGCTTCTGCGCCGAGGGCAGCGCACGGCGCACCTCAAAGCCACCCAGATCACGCGTGCGCGGCACGATCACCTGCTCGATCGCGTCACAGGAGAACTTGTCGCCGGGAATGGGATCCTGCCCTGGCTGCCAGCTCATTTGCTTCTCCTCACAATCTCGATCTACAGCCCTACAAAGCACTTAAACTCTGCCTTGATCCCGACGGCGGCCCACGCGAGCACCTCTCCTTTCTATTCCCCTCCCCAGCGGGGAGGGGTTAGGGGTGGGGAGAACACACAAGCGTTGCGCCTGCTTCTTCTCCCCACCCCGCCCTCAACGTCTACACAGTACTTTGATAGAGACGCTGTGCGTTGAGGGCGACCCTCCCCGTCATGTCGAAGACATGCTTCCAGTATGAAGGGGAGGGCGAACTCAAAGACGTGGAGCACATGATCGAACCAGACCGCTACGTGACACCCTTGCTCGGCGCAGGCTTGCGCGACAACAGCTCGATCGCATCCGCCAGGTGCTCGTCGCCGATGTTGGTCGCGCCGCGCGCCACACGAATGTTGTGCGCCTCGCGCAGCACATCCGCGTGCGTCGCTCCAGTCGGAGGCTCGAACTTGTAGGACGCCAGCTCCAGGAGTTGCCCCAGGGGATCGCGGAAGTAGATCGAGTTCATGAAGCCACGGTCGATCTCGCCGGAGCTGGCGAAACCGCGCTCCCTCAGCCGCGCCACCGCCTGCGTGTAGGCCGCGCGCGACACCGTGAACGCCAGGTGATGCAGGTTGCCGATGCTGGTTGGATTGGGCGTGCGATCCGGTTTCCAGGTCTCGCTCGTGAAAATCGTGACCAGCCGGCCGTCGCCGGGATCGAAGTAGAGGTGGTTCTGCTCGGGATCGTCCAGATTGGGCTGCTCGAACACCAGCGGCATGCCGAGCACGCCTTCCCAGAAGTCGACTGAGGTCTGCCGGTCGGCCCCGACGAACGTGATATGATGCACGCCTTGCGTCTGTACGCGCTGCATGACTAGTGGCTCCTTGCTGACGTGCATCTAGTATCGCATGTGTGTCAAACAAGGCGTCCCTGGACTACGCACGGCGACAAGGCCCATGCAGATCGATCTCGAGACGACCATCGACGCCGCTCCGGCCCAGGTCTTCGCCATTGCCGCGGACATCGCCCGCTGGCCGGACGTCATTTCCGCCATCGCAAGGATTGAGCTGCTGACATCCGGTCCCGTCGGCGTCGGCACCCGCTTTCGTGAGACCCGCAAGATGTTCGGCAAGAGCGCCACGGAGGAGATGACCGTTGCCGAATTTGCGCCTCCGCATCGGCTCGTGCTGACCGCGCACTCGCACGGCACCGCCTATCGCGTCGTACATACCTTCGACCCCACCGGAAACGGTACGCGCATGCGCGTGGTGTTCGAGGGTACGCCGACGTCGCTCGTCGCCCGGATCATGGCGCCCGTCGGCTGGCTGTTTCTCGGCACTGTCAAAAGCCACATCGCCGCCGATCTCGCCGACATGAAGCGCGCGGCAGAGCGATTGCCTCGCCTCAAGTTCTAGGCCTTGTCCATGTCATAAGGTTTCGTCCTTGTCGCAGGACCCCTGGTCCGAGCCTCGAGCCGGGAGTCAACCAAACGGATAGACGGCAAATGCAACGTCGTAGCTCTGGAAACAACTATACATCCTACAAAATTGGCGCGCTCACCATGACCTCTCTGCGTGATGGCTACGTCGACATGCCGCCCACGCGATTGCGCCAACCCGGGAATAAAGTATTCGGTGACGACCTGCCACCGCAGGTGCGCCTTGTCGACGGCAACCTGAGACTATCGGTCAATGCCTTCGCGCTAGACGATGGAACCGATGTCACGTTGATCGATACGGGCGCGTCGAACGCTTGGCACCCAAGCATGGGCTTGCTTCCGCACGCGTTGCGCGAAGCGAACATCGCTGTCGCCAGGGTTCGGACGATTGCCTTCACCCACACGCACCTGGACCATATCCACGGGCTGATCCTTCCCAATGGCCACGATGCATTTCCTCAGCTGTCTCGCCTGCTCGTCCCCAAGGAAGAGCTCGACATGTTCGGCGCCGAGGCGAGGCTGCAACGTTTTCACGAACGCGCAGAAGCATTCGAGGGCGGGCAACGAATTGGCGCCAATATTGAAGCTATAGCCGCCCCCGGCCATGAAGTCGGACACACATGCTTCCGCGTCACAAGCGGAGGTGAAACCGTTGTGGTTTGGGGCGACATTGTGCACGTACCGTCAATACAATTCGAACAGCCAGAGCTGACCTGGGAATACGATGGCGATCAGGAGCAAGCACGTGCGTGCCGGCTGCGGATAATGGCTCTGGCCGCTGACAACAAGTACTACATTGCAGGAGCCCACCTGGATTCGCCGGGCGTTGGCCGTATCACGCGCTCGGGAACCAGCTTCCGATTTGATCCCCTATAGCCGAGCTGCCGACGAAGGTAATCGCAGCGGTAAGGCCATCTGTGGCTCTCCCGTGACCTAGGTCGACCGCATCGATCGAAACCCGAATGGCCGTGCTCGGCGAAGCCCGCCACCTCGCCGCCCAGGGCAGCGGCGCCGAACAGCGGCGAATTTCTCGAGCATCACACTAGCAGCCCAACCGATCCGCCAGCTCCGCGAACCCGTCCACCACTATGCTGCACGCTGCGTTCGGCACCGGGTCGGGTGGCCCCGCCGACCCCCACTCGTCCGGCCGCTTGACGAAGCACGTCTTGAATTCCTCGCCTCGTGCCGCATCGAGATCGAAGTTGTGGCACGCCACCATCAGGATCTCCGCAGGCTTCAGTTGCATGAGCTTAGCCGCACTCTGATACGCCTCCGGCCGTGTCTTGTAGACGCCCAGCATCTCGCACGAGATGATGCAGTCCCAGTCGATGCCGTTCCGGCGTGACACCGCCATCACCAGCGCCGGCGTCAACAGCGTGAACGACACGCACGGATACTTCACACGCAGCCGCTTCAACGCCGGCGGAAAATCCGGCCATGCGTCGAGCGCAAACCACGTGCGCCATATCTCGTTGCGATCGGCCGCGGTCAGCTCGCGCAGGCCGTTGTCATCCAGCACGCGGTCGAGCTGATCGCGGTGCACGTCGTCGAAATTGAAACGCGGGCCGATGCGGTTGACGATCGTGGCGAGCGAGCGCCTGCGGTATTCGTTGGTGAGCGCTGCCCAGTCCGCGTCCACGCCGCGCCGGTTGCCGGCTTCGGCCATCGCCCGGCTCAAACCACCATGCCAGTCGAGCACGGTGCCGCCGGTGTCGAACGCGAGTGCGCGAATGGCCATCGCACCTTCCTCCTTGCCAGCGCCACTCTCTACGGGCACGCTGCCAGCTCTACTCGGGAGCGCACGCCCATGGACACTCTACTTCCCCTCGCCGACAAGATCGCCATTCGCCTCAAGGACCGCAGGGAGACCATCGCAATCGCGGAGTCCTCGACCGGCGGCCTCATCTCCGCGGCCCTGCTCTCGGTGCCCGGCGCCTCTGTTTATTTTCTCGGCGGCGCCGTCGTCTACACGCGGCAGGCGCGCAGCGCGCTGGTCGGCATCTCGGAAGCCGACATGACCGGCATGCGCGCTGCCAGCGAGCCCTATGCGGCCCTGCTCGCCCGCACCGTCCGCGAGCGCCACGGCGCGACCTGGGGCTTATCGGAGACCGGCGCCACCGGCCCCACCGGCAACCGCTACGGCGACCCGGCCGGCCACACCTGCATCGGCTTGAGCGGTCCCGTCGAGCGCGCCCTCACACTGCGCACCGGCAGCGCCGACCGCCAGCCCAACATGCGCGCCTTCGCGACGCGTGCGCTCGAGGAGCTGCTGGCGGCGCTGGCTTGAGCGCTACGCACCGTCATCTCCCCGCACGTCCATGGCGATCGAAACGGAAATGTGAAGATGACCTCGTCGACGTTCACAGCTGTGAGTGGCGATGGCTACGAGCTCCAGATGGGCCGGTGGAGCCGCCGCCTGGCCGAGCCGTTCCTTGATTTCTCCGGCTACGGCAATCGCGAAACGATCCTGGACGCCGGCTGCGGCACGGGCAGCTTGACGTTCGCCCTTGCGCAACGCGCGAAAAATCTGCGGATTGAAGGGATCGACTTCTCCCCCGCGTACGTCGAGCACGCAACTGGGCGCAATCACAACCCGAACATCACCTTCAGAGTTGGTGATATTTGCGCTCTCCCCTTTGCCGATGCGGCCTTCGATCGCGTCCTCTCTCTGCTCGTCCTTCACTTCGTTCCCGACACCAAGCAGGCCGTGGCAGAACTACGCCGCGTCGCCCGTCCGGGCGCGACCGTCGCCGCAGCCGTGTGGGATGCGAGAGGCGGGTTGGTCGCGCAGCGAATCTTTCTCGACGCGGCCGCCGCTCTGGAGCCGAAAGGCAATGAGTTCCGCGCACGCAATTTCACCAGACCCATGACGCGCCCCGGAGAGCTGTCGGCCGCCTGGCGCGCGGCCGGCTTCATCGACGTCCGCGAAACGATGCTAGCCATCCGCATGGAGTTTGCTTCATTCGACGACTACTGGACGCCTTATCTCGGCAAGGACGGTCCTGGCCCACAGTACATGGCGACCCTCAGCCCAGCCCAGCAAGACCGGCTGCGCGACGCGGTCCGCGCCGCCTACATCGACGGCGAGCCGGACGGACCGCGGTCATATGTTGCGGTCGCATGGGCCGTTGCCGGCACCGTGCCGGGCTGACAGGCGGTCAGCGGCGCCCCAGTCGCCTAGCTAGCTCCCGATCGCCTCAGCCAGCCGCCGGGCCCACCGACACATCTCGGCATCGCTGCCCGGCCGGCTCGCGACGATAACGCCCAGCGGCAAACCATTCGACGCCAGCCCGGCGCGCATCGTCACGACCGGGCCGCCCAGCGCCGTCCACGGCGCGATGTACTTGGGCTCGCCCGTCCAGCCGAGGCCTTCCGGCGCCGTCGTCGGTGCCGCCGGCCAGAGCAAGGCGTCTGCTTTCAGCGTTGCGAAGAACGCCGTGCGCATGGCGTCGATCTCGCCGCGCTCGTCGAGATAGCAGCTGCCCGCGATCTCCAGCCCCTCGCGGATGGCCGTTGTCAATTTCTCGCCGACGCTGCCTGCCGGCGCGTCGAGCAAAGTGCGCAGCGCTCGCCCCGTCTCGTACAGCATGGTTGATCGCTGCAACGCATGCAGCCGCGCAAACGAGATCGGCGAGCGCACGCGCTCGACTTGATGGCCCGCGGTCGCGAACTCCTCCCCGACACGCGCATGCGCAGCACGCATCTCCATGCTCATGTCGGACGTATGCTCGTCCTCCGGAATGGTGATGCTCAGCTTCTCCTTAGTGCCCGGCCCTGCTCCGAGCCCCATCGAGGCCGGCGCCGCCGCCTCGAACGCCAGCACCGCGTCATCCACACTCCAGCCGTAGAAGCCTGCCGTGTCGTAGGACGGCGCCAGCGGCGTGATGCCGAACGTCGACAGGCTGCGCGAGCTCGGTTTGTACGCCGCAATGCCGCAGTAGGCCGCCGGCCGGTTCACCGAGGCCACCGTCTGCGTGCCGATGGCGACGGGCGCCATGCCAGCCGCCACCGCAGCCGCTGACCCCGAGCTGGAGCCGCCCGGCGTATGCGCCAGGTTGTATGGATTGCGCGCGGGCGAGGGATCGAAGAAGGCAAACTCCGTCGTGTGCACCTTGCCCAGGATCACCGCGCCCTGCGCCTTGAGCGCCAGCACCACCTCGGCGTCTGCCGCCGCCGGCTCGATGTCCGCCCGCGAGCGGCTGTTGGCCCGTGTCGGCAGCCCCTCGACGTCAATGATGTCCTTCACCGCCACCGGAATCCCATGCAGTACACCGCGGATGTGTCCCGCCTCGGCCTCACGCCGCCGCTCCTCGGCCACCGCCAGGGCGCGTTCCGCATCCAGTTGGCGCCAGCACTGGACATGCGGATCCGCCTCCGCAATCCGATCCAAGTACCGTCGTGTCAGCTCCACCGGCGACAGTTTCCGATCCCGGATAGCCTGTCCCAGCTCCCGAACCCTGCCGGGGTCTTTGACGGTGGTGGGGGCTTGGGGCGATGAAGCCATGGACGCTCTCCTGCAATGGCTGGGATGGGGTGTTCGCGACGGCGCATCCTGCCCCAATGCCCGATGACAGCGCATGCCCATTTGGGCAGCAGGCTGCTCGCATGTCGTGCCTTGACACAGGCCGATCCGACCGGCGAAGTGTCGCCTAAGTTCAAGGCAGGGGTACTGAAATAGCAATAGTGCCGCCGTTTTGGGCGTTGCGGCTCTCTGATCAACAGCACGGCAATAGCCTGCGCAGCGACCACCGGCTCATCAAGGGGAGTGTGTATTCATGGATCGCAGGAGCTTTCTCAAATCCAGTCTGAGCGCAAGTGCACTGGCGGCATCCGGCGGGCTCGCCGCGCCGGCTATTGCGCAAGGCGCCGCGCGCACCCTCAAGTTCGTGCCGCAGGCCAATCTAGCGAACTTTGATCCCGTCTGGGGCACCCAGTACGTCGTGCGCAACGCCTCCCAGCTCGTCTGGGACACGCTCTACGGCGTCAATTCCAAGCTCGAGCCCAAGCGCCAGATGGTCGAGAGCGAGGAAGTCTCCGCCGATGGCCTGACCTGGACGTTCAAACTGCGTGCTGGTCTGAAATGGCACGACGGCGAGAAGGTTCTCGCCAAGGACGTCGTGGCGTCGATCACGCGCTGGACCAATCGCGACGCCATGGGCCAGATGCTCAAAGCCATCAACAAGGAGCTGACCGCCGTCGACGACACTACGGTGAAATGGGTGCTGGCAAAGCCCTATCCGAAGATGCTGTTCGCGCTCGGCAAGGTCGGCACGCCGTGCTGCTTCATCATGCCCGAGCGCATCGCCAAGACTGATCCGTTCAAGCAGATCGAGGAGTACATCGGCTCCGGCCCGATGAAGTTCGTACGCGCCGACTGGAAGCCCGGCGCGCTCGCGGCGTTCGAGAAGAACACGGACTACGTCCCGCGCAACGAGCCCGGTGACTGGTGGGCAGGCGGCAAGGTCATGAATGTGGATCGCGTCGAGTGGGTCATCATGCCCGATCCGGCGACGGCATCGGCCGCCTTGCAGTCGGGTGAGATCGACTGGTGGGAGACCCCGCTCACGGATCTCGTGCCCGTGCTGAAGCGCAACCGCAACATCAAGGTCGACATCGCCGACCCACTCGGCAACATCGGCTCCTTCCGCCTCAATCACATGCATCCCCCCTTCAATGACGTGAAGGTGCGGCGCGCGGTGCAGATGGCGCTCAGCCAGGAAGACTACATGCGCGCGGTGGTCGGCACCGACACCACGCTGTGGAGCAAGCTCGGCAGCGTGTTCACGCCCGGCACCGCCACCTTCAGCGATGCGGGTGGCGAGGTGCTGACAGGCCCGCGCAACGTCGACGGCGCCAAGAAGCTGCTCGCCGAGGCAGGATATAGCGGTCTGCCGGTGACGTGCCTCGTGGCGCAGGACCAGCCGCCGCTCAAGGCCATGGGTGAGGTCACGGCCGATCTGTTGAAGAAGATCGGCATGACCGTCGACTTCGTCGCCACCGACTGGGGCACGGTCGGCCAGCGCCGCGCCTCCAAAAACCCGCCCGGCCAGGGCGGCTGGGGCATGTTCCACACTTGGCATGGCGGCGCCGACGCCGCCAATCCCGCCGGCCACATCGCCGCACGGGCCGGCGGAGAGAAAGGCCCGGCCTGGTTCGGCTGGCCCGACGATCCGAACGTCGAGAAGGGCGTCGCGGAGTGGTTCGACGCCAAATCAGCGGCAGAGGAGAAGGCCGCCATGGCCGCCATCAACAAGGCATCCATGGAAAGCGTGACCTGGATTCCAACCGGCTTCTACAAGACGTTCCAGGCTTGGCGCAGCAATCTGGAGGGCGTCGGCGACGGTCCGCTACCGTGGTTCTGGGGCGTCAAGAAAACTTAAGATCCAGACGGCTTGGCCCTCCCCGCCGATGGCGGGGAGGATCGAGGGCTTTCCATGCTCACCTACATCGTACGACGGCTGTTCGCGACCCTGATCGTGATGGCTATCGTTGCGCTGTTCGTGTTCAGCCTGCTCTATATCGCGCCCGGCGATCCGGCGGCCGTCATCGCCGGCGATCAGGCCAGCCCCGAGGATGTCGAGAAGATCAGGACCGCGCTTGGCCTCGACCGCCCGTTCCTTGTCCGCTTCACCGAGTGGTCGTGGCAGATCGTGCGCTACCAGAACCTCGGCACGTCGATGTTCACCGGACTTCCCGTGACCGAGCTCATCGCCCAGCGCATCGAGCCCACTTTGTCGCTGGCCCTTCTCACCCTCATCCTCGCCATCGTCATCGCCGTGCCGATGGGCATTCTCGCCGCATGGAAGGCAGGCGGCTGGCTCGACCGCATTGTGATGGCGTTCGCAGTCGCCGGCTTCTCGATCCCGGTGTTCGTGGTCGGCTATCTCCTCTCGTATTTCTTCGCACTCTACCTCGAATGGCTGCCGACGCAGGGCTATACGCCGATCAAGCAAGGCCTGTGGCCCTGGCTCGAAAACCTGATCCTCCCCTCCATCGCGCTCGGCTTCGTCTATATCGCCCTCATCGCCCGCATCACACGCGCGACCATGCTCGAGGTGCTCTCCCAGGACTACGTGCGCACGGCGAAGGCCAAGGGCGTTGGCCAGGGCAGCATCCTCTTCGTGCACGCACTCAAGAACGCCGCCGTGCCGATCGTCACGGTGATCGGCATCGGCGTCGCCCTGCTCATTGGCGGCGCCGTCGTCACCGAGAGTGTGTTTGCCATCCCCGGTCTCGGCCGCCTGACCATCGACGCCATCGTGCGGCGCGACTACCCGGTCATCCAGGGCATCGTCCTGATGTTCTCGTTCGTCTATGTGATCGTCAATCTGTGCGTCGATCTCACCTACGCGGCACTAGACCCTAGGATCCAGTACTGATGCAGGACAGCGCGCCCACCATCGTAATTCCGGGAGCCGCCGCGCCACTGCCCGACATCCTGCCGCCGGTCAAGGAACGCCGCGGCCTCTCCGGCTTCATCTACCGGCACCCGACCATGGCCATCGGCGGCATCATGCTGCTGATCCTGGTCTTGATCGCCGTGCTTGCCCCGCTGCTCGGCACCGGCGATCCGAACGCCATCGCGCCGGCCAACCGCAACCGTGAGCCCTCGGCCGAGCATTGGTTCGGCACGGACGCCTTCGGCAAGGACATCTACGCCCGCGTGCTCTACGGCGCCCGCATCTCGTTGATCGTCGGCTTCTCGGTGGCGATCCTCGCCGCAGTCGCAGGACTGGCGATCGGCCTGGTGTCGGGCTTCGTGCGTTGGACCGACGGCTTCATCATGCGCATCATGGACGGGCTGATGTCGATCCCGTCCATCCTGCTCGCCGTGGCCCTGATGGCCCTGACGCGGGCCAGCGTGGAAAACGTGATCGTGGCCATCACTATCGCCGAGATCCCGCGCGTGTCGCGGCTCGTGCGCGGCGTCGTGCTGTCGCTGCGCGAGCAGCCCTACGTGGATGCGGCGATCGCCGCCGGCACGCGCACGCCCATGATCATTTTGCGGCACATCCTGCCCAACACCATCGCACCCGTCACCGTGCAGGCGACCTACATCTGCGCCTCGGCCATGATCACCGAGGCCATCCTCTCCTTCATCGGCGCCGGCGTGCCGCCGACCATTGCCCCATCCTGGGGGAACATCATGGCTGACGGACGTGCGCTCTGGGAGGTGAAGCCCTACATCATCTTCTTCCCGGCCGTATTCCTGTCGCTGACGGTGCTGGCCGTGAACCTGCTCGGCGACGGCCTGCGCGACGCCGTCGATCCGCGCATGGCCAAGAGGCTCTAGCCCGATGATCGAGAAGCCCGCATCGGTGCGACGAATTTCGCGATCAGGACACTAGGCCCGATGGCCCTGCTCGAGATCGAGAACCTGCAGACGCACTTCCGCACGCCGGAGGGCATCAACCGCGCCGTCGATGGCGTCTCGCTCAGCCTGGAAGCCGGCGAGACGCTCGCCATCGTCGGCGAGTCGGGCTGCGGCAAGTCGGTCACCGCCATGTCGATCCTCCGGCTCATCGCCCAGCCGCCCGGCAAGATTGCCGGGTCGATCCGCTTTCAAGGTCGCAACCTGCTGGAGGTCTCCGAGCGCGAGATGCGCTCGATCCGCGGCAACGACATCTCGATGATCTTCCAGGAGCCGATGACGTCGCTCAACCCGGTGCTGACCGTCGGGCGGCAGATCACCGAGACATTGGCACTGCATCAGAAGCTGGGGCGCGAGGCGGCTGAGGCCCGCGCCGTGGAAATGCTGCGCTTGGCCAACATCCCCGAGCCCGAGCGACGCCTCGTGCAGTATCCCCACGAGCTGTCGGGCGGCATGCGCCAGCGCGTCATGATCGCCATGGCGCTCGCCTGCAATCCCAAGCTGCTGATCGCCGACGAGCCGACCACGGCGCTCGACGTCACGGTGCAGGCGCAGATCCTCGACCTCATGCGCCAGCTCCGTGCCAAGACCGGTACCGCCATCATTCTCATCACGCATGATCTGGGTGTTGTCGCCGAGATGGCCCAGCGCGTCGTCGTCATGTATGCCGGCCGCAAGGTCGAGGAGGCCAGCGTCCAGGACCTGTTTGCGCATCCTCGTCACCCGTACACGAAAGCGCTGCTCGGCTCGATGCCGCGCCTCAACTCCTCGCTCGCAGGATCGAGCGGGAGCAACGGCTCGCCGAGATCCGCGGCGTCGTGCCTTCGCTCGTGCAAAAGATTCCCGGCTGCATTTTCGCGCCGCGCTGCGGTCAGGCGACAGAGCGCTGCAAAGAGGCCTACCCGGCGCTCGAGGAAAAAAGCCCCAGCCACTGGGCGGCCTGTTGGGAGTCGCCGCGAGCGCTGGGAGTCGCTGCATGAAGCCGCCCTCCCAACCGGTCCTGGAGGTCAAGAACCTCACCAAGCACTTCCCGGTGCGCAAAGGGCTGCTCGCACGCGCCACGGCCAAGGTGCACGCCGTGGACGGCATCAGCTTCTCCATCGGCGACAGCGAGACTTCTGGGCCTCGTCGGCAAATCCGGCTGCGGCAAATCCACGGCCGGCAAGCTCATCCTCAAATTGATCGAGCCCACCGCCGGCGAGATCACGCTGCGTGGCGAGCGCATCGAGGCCATGAGCCGCGGCAGCATGCGCGAGCGGCGCCGCGCCATGCAGGTGGTTTTCCAGGATCCCTACTCCTCGCTCAACCCGCGCATGCGCGCCCGCGACATCGTCGCCGAGCCGCTGCGCAACTTCGAGAACCTGCTGAACAGCGAAATCGACGAGCGCGTCGCCGAGCTGTTCGAGAACGTGGGCTTGCGCCGCGACCAGCTCGGTCGCTATCCACACGAGTTCTCCGGCGGTCAGCGCCAGCGCCTCGTTATCGCGCGTGCCCTTGCCCTCAGACCCAAGCTCATCGTCTGTGACGAGCCTGTCTCGGCCCTCGACGTCTCGGTGCAGGCACAGGTCATCAATCTGCTGATCGACCTGCAGAAGAACTTCGGCCTCTCCTACCTGTTCATCGCTCACGACCTGGCCGTGGTCGAGCACATCAGCCACCGCGTGGCGGTCATGTACCTTGGCCGGATCGTCGAGCTGGCCGACAAGGAATCGCTGTTCGCCGCTCCGCAGCATCCCTACACCGAGGCGCTGCTGTCGGCCGTGCCGGTCCCCGATCCCACCGTCAAGACCAAGCGCATCATCCTGCAAGGCGACGTGCCGAGCCCCATAAAACCACCGCCCGGCTGTCACTTCCACACCCGCTGCCCCTATGCGTTCGATCGCTGCAAAGCGGAGCGCCCGGCCATGCGTGAGGTCAAGCCCGGTCACTTCGCCGCCTGCCATCTGCGCGACGGCCCGGTAGCCGAGGCTATGTAGGAAAGGACCCATGTCTCGCATCGTCACTGTCGGCGCCGCCCAGCTCGGTCCCATCGCCCGCTCGGAAACGCGGCCTCGAGTTGTACAGCGGCTCATCGCCCTGATGCGCCAGGCGAAAGCCGCAGGTTGCGATCTCGTCGTCTATCCCGAGCTGACGCTGACCACGTTCTTCCCGCGCTGGTACATGGCCGACCAGACAGAGATCGACAGCTTCTTCGAGCGCGAGATGCCGTCCAACGAGACAGCACCACTCTTCAACACGGCGCGCGAGCTCGGCATCGGCTTTCATCTGGGCTACGCCGAGCTGACGCACGAGGACGGGCGCACGCGCCGCTTCAACACCGCCATTCTCGTGGACAAGCGCGGCGAGATCGTCGGCAAATACCGCAAGGTGCATCTGCCCGGTCACGCCGAGCACGAGCCTTACCGGCCATTCCAGCATCTGGAGAAGCGCTACTTCGAGGTCGGCAATCTCGGCTTCCCGGTCTGGCGCGCCTATGGCGGCGTGCTCGGCATGTGCATCTGCAATGACCGCCGCTGGCCCGAGACCTACCGCGTCATGGGCTTGCAGGGCGTGGAGATGATCCTGCTCGGCTACAACACGCCGCTGCACAATCCGCCGGCGCCCGAGCACGACGCGCTCGCCAACTTCCACAACACGCTGGTCATGCAATCAGGCGCCTACCAGAACGGCACCTGGGTGGTCGGTGTCGCCAAGTGCGGCGTCGAGGAGGGAGTCATGCAGATCGGCCAGTCGCAGATCATCGCGCCTTCCGGCGAGACGGTCGCCATGTGCTCGACCCTCGGCGACGAGCTAGCCGTGGCGCGTTGCGACCTCGACCTCACGGTCTCGTACAAATCCACGATCTTCAATTTCGCCAAGCACCGCCGGCCCGAGGCATACGGGCTGATCGTGGA
>CAWEBE010000035.1:0-17420 GCA_963806735.1 uncultured Alphaproteobacteria bacterium
AGGTGCGCGAGATGGCCGACGTTCTCGAGGTGCAGCATGGCTACCGGATCGCGGCTTATCGCCGGGCCGCAAAAACGCTCCTGGAACTCGAGAAGCCCATCGTGTCGGTCGCTTCGATGATCGGCTTCATCGCCCTGACCGGCATCGCCTCGCGCAACGGCATCCTCAAGATCAGCCACTACATCAATCTGGCCCTAAACGAGAACATGCCGTTCGGGCGCGAGCTGGTCGTACGCGGCAGCCTGGAGCGCATGACGCCCCGTGCTCATGACGGCGCTCGCCGCCGGCCTGGCGCTGCTGCCGCTCATGATCGACGCCGGGGCGCCGGGCAAGGAAGTGCTGCACCCCGTGGCCATCACCATCTTCGGCGGTTTGATCAGCGCCACACTGCTCGACGCCGTGTCGACGCCGATCCTGTTCCTGCGCTTCGCCGAGAAGGCCCTCTTGCGCCTGCTCGCTGACCCGAGGGCCGCTGAGCCGGACGGCATGGCTCGTTCCACGCGTGCCTACTGAGCCACAACTGGAAGTGATCCATGAAACGATCGTTATCCCACTGGCCTTCGCAACGATCGCAACGCAAGCCTTCGCCCATGGCCCCAGCAACGGCCCCAACGGCGGGCGGCAGGTCGACGCCGGCGTCTATCACGTGGAGATGATCGCCAAGGACACTGCATTGACGGTTTATCTGCATGATGAGGAGGACAAACCGGTCGATGCGCAGGGGCACAAGGGCGTCGGCATCTTCGTGGTCGGCGGCAAGCCGCAGCGCATCGAGCTCACGGCGGACAGCGCCAACAAACTGAGCGGAACCTCCTCCGTGCCACTGCCGGGGAGGGTCAAGGGCGCCGTCCAGATCACACTGCCGAGTGGCAAAACCGTGCAGGTCAAGTTCGAGTGATGTTTCGCGCTCAACCGAAAATGAAAGTAGGGGCCGGGAAATATCTGCTGCGTGGTAATAGTTCCGCGCCGGGACTCCAGCGACAGATCGCCCTGCGCCTGCTGCTACAGCGAATGGCTCAACGTCAGCGTACGACGCAGCTGGGCCTATTCGGAGCTGATGCCGACCGTTCCCACCATTGCCACTGGCGTAGGGCCCGCTCCTGCAGTGGATTGCCTTGCCGACGCTGGTGCAATGGTTCGCCATCGCTCGCGCCCCTTGGATTGACCTAGAACAAGGCAGCCGTCCTCCACCGCTCGACACTGCCTGATCCGAGAAAACCTGAGTGGAGGCCACCATGAGCCGAGTTCGTGCCTTTCTTGGATCTCCAACGGGGCTCCTCGTTTGCGTCGCGGCCGCTGCCGTCGGAGCCTACCTGCTGACTTACCACCTCAACCACACGCTGCTCGCCGTGCCCTATCTCTTGCTGCTGGCCTGTCCCCTGATGCATCTGATGCACCGGGGCCATCACCGAGATTGACGGCCCTTGCACCGCGCGACCGTGCCACCAGCGGACATGAGACCTCATCCAACGGCGATAATGGAGGAAGTCATGCGAAATCATAATTCGCTCCTTGTGACGATCGTCGTCGCCATGGCGGTGGTTGGATTACCATCGGCACTTGCTGTGGCGCAGCAGGCAACTCATGACCATGCGCGCAAGCAACTGAGCTCGAAGCCGGATTTGAAGTTCCTTCACGGGGCTCCAACCGATGCTGCCGACAGTTGGGCTCTGTCCTCAGGTGGTCGCATGTACGACAATTGGTGGGAGGCGCTTGGACGCACAAAGCCCAAGACGACACACAGTGCCTATCCCACCACGGGGAAGACACCTGGACCCGACAGCTGGCGGTGCAAGGAGTGCCACGGCTGGGATTACAAAGGGCGCGACGGACGGTACGCGCAGGGGTCTCATGCAACGGGGATCAAGGGGATCCGGGGCGCGCAGGGGCGCGACCCCAAGGAGATCGCCGCGCTGCTGCGCTCGGACCCTCATGGCTACACAACTGCGATGATCCGAGACGACGAGCTCATGCGGCTCTCCGCTTTTGTGAGCCGGGGGCAGATTGATGTCGACAAGCATATCCATGCTGCGACCGGTGATGCCCAATCAACGGACCAGTCCCCCGACGGCGTGCGTGAACGCGGACGGGGAATCTTCCAGGCAACCTGTGCAGCATGTCACGGCTTTGACGGCTGGAGATTGAATTTCGGTCCTGCCGCGAAGCCTGCCTTTGTTGGAACGGAGGCGCGAGATAACCCGTGGGAAGTCCTGCACAAGATCGTCAACGGGCACCCCGGCTCTGAGATGATAAATTTGCGGGTGTTCGGGGCAGAAGACGCAGCCGCTGTACTGGGCTACGCACGCACGCTCCCAGATAAGTAAAAACTGCCCCGCTCGCACCGCGCCTTTTGGTGGTTGCGAGCATAGCCAATTCTGGCCAGCGGCAAGCGAGACCTTCGACCAATGTTGGCACCGAATTGCCGAACTCGCGTCATCGGAATGAGATCAACACTCGCGTCTGAAGCCCGATTTTTGACCCCGAGCTGTCCTGACTGATGTGTCCGCCGTCACGGGAAGTGCGGATTCTTATGACCATACTTAGCAGCGTGGAGCACAGCCCCAAGCGCGCTGTGGATGACTGACCGCTAACCGGCCTTGTACTTGTCGCGCTCCGTCATCATTGCTCGAGCCGCCTCGTATGCCATACGTGCTGCTTCGCTAGGAACGTGACCGCCAGCACCGGCTTGGGCGGTATCCCTCCGCGCCGAGTAGATGCTGTGAGCGCTGCCTGCGCGTTTTGATCCTCTCGATTTCTTGCTCTCTTGAGCCATTTGCACTCTCCAGTCTGAGTTCCATAGGTGTCGTTTCGCATCACTCACGCCCTGACAAATGCGAGTGCGGCACCCAATCATCGCCGACCTTGCGGTAATTCTTCTTCACGGCCGCCCACGCGACACGCGGTGCGATCTCCTCCCGAGCACCATACGTCCGCCAGGCACTATTGAAGGCCTCGCGGAAGGTGTCTTGCGCGTGCTCCGGCAGATGGTTTTTGACGCTTGCGGGTAGATCATCATTCGACGCGTAGGGCATCGTTGCGACCTTTCTTCCGCGCGCGGGACTCTGAACCGCTCACATTCGATACGTGCGAGCATTGACGGAGGTCAAATCATTCGGCGCGCCCAAGCCCTATTCTGGTAATCTTCCGACGGTGGCCTTAGCTCAAAATGCCCTTCCACGGCGGCAATCGGGTTCATCAAAAAGCTAACAATCATATTGCCCGCTTTTGACGATGGCATCGCGGCCGAGAGGCTGGGGCGTGGTGCCGAGCCGAACATACGATCGTAGCAACAAGCATGGTTCACGCTTTGAAGGACTATCTGCCACGCAACCCAGCAGAGCCGCGACATGAGTGACAAGGGAAGTGCGAGGACGAAGGCTTTGCCCGTGGCGAAGTACATCTTCTGGCCAACCTTGGCGATGTGTTGGGCGACAGGGGCAGTTGCGGGTGACACGAGCGCTGAAGGCAAGGCAATCCTTCACAAGCACTGCGCGCGCTGCCACTCCATCGAAGCTGTCGGCGAGAGCCCCCTTAAAGCCGCCCCGCCCATGCGCAATATCTACGGCCGATATCCCACCCGCGAGCTGCAGGAGGAGCTGTTGGAAGGAATGGTTTCCAGGCACAAGGAGATGCCGCAGATCAGCTTCTCCGAGGAGGATGTAGCCGCCATTTTGGGCTATCTCTACGAGCTCGCACGAAACCGGCAATAACAACGCTCCAGTCCACACTGCAATGGTAGGCTTGGATCCGACCGCTCGCCGGATAGGCGCAGACTCATTTGATAGAAATCAATCATGTGCACAGCTAGGCGAGTCCAATGTCTTAGCCACCCCGAGGCTTCAATCTGCCGGGGCAGGAAGGACACAAGGTATGGGCGTATCAGCGAGCAAGGAAGCACGTGCCAATGGACCGGCAGTACCTCGAGTACGGCACCTCCCACGATCGGCGCACCCGAGCAGGGTCTGCCACCGCTATCGGAGGCGCCCGGCACTTACGTGTTGCAGAGGTAGGTTGCCAGCAACGTCTGGGCTCACGCGCCGGAATGCCCAGCCAGGCTGTGCGTGACTTCGACTGCGTAATATTTTCGGTGAGCATTACATTCCAAGTGGTTGGTGTGCAGACTTACGGGTCGGAGTAGGCCGCGGCAGCATGATCGCATCCAAGCACAGTCCCCTCGAGCGTGGCCTTGCCCGCCGGGAGGCCGAGGAGCGACTAGCCAGATTTGGTCCGAATGCACCGCCCGAGTCCGTGCGTGTGAGGCTGTGGCAGCGATGGCTGCGCCAGTTTCAGAGCCCGCTCATCTACATCCTGCTGCTTGCTCTGATGTTAGATCTTGGCCTCTGGCTCTGGGAGGGCGCCGATCGGCTGCCCATGGAGTCCGTCGCCATCGGACTGATCCTGGCCCTCAACGCAGGTCTCGGCGTCTACCAGGAGAGCAAGGCTGAGGAAGCCCTCGCCCGGCTCAAGGCGCTCGCCATGCCCTTCGTCTGGGTAGTGAGAGATGGCGCCCTCGTGCAGGCGCCAGCAAAGGATCTCGTTCCCGGTGACATCGTGCGCGTCGAGGCGGGCGACCGGGTCCCAGCCGATGGCACGCTCTCAGCGGGCCAACGCGTGACCGCCGATGAGTCAATCCTGACGGGGGAGTCGCTGCCCATCGACAAGGACCTTGGCGCCGAGCTCTTCAGCGGTACCCTCCTCGTCAAAGGCAACGGCTATGTCGAGGTGACCCGCACGGGCGCCACGAGCACGATGGGTCGCCTTGCCACGATGATCGCCACTATAGAGGCCAGCAAGACGCCGCTAGAGCGCCGGCTCAGTGAATTCGGCACTCAGGTTGCCCTCGCCATACTCGCACTAGGGCTCTTTCTGACAATCGGGGGCGTGGTGGTGGAAGGCATAGGGCGCCTGGGTCAGGTCGTCCTGTTCTCGGTGGCGCTCGCGGTGGCCGCGGTCCCCGAAGGGCTTCCTGCAGTGCTCACGCTTACGCTGGCTTTCGGAGTGGAGCGGCTCGCCGGGCGCAAGGCTATCGTACGCCGGCTGAGCGCCGTGGAGGCACTGGGCTCGGTCACGGTGATCGCCACGGACAAGACCGGCACGCTGACCGAGAACCGCATGCATGTGCGCGCTCTCGACGCCACCGACCCGGCTCGCGCATTGCAGGCCATGGTGCTGGCCAATGACGCGGAGATCGGCACGGGTGCAGGAGACCCGTTGGAAGTCGCCCTGCTCGACTATGCGACGAGCCAAGGCATCGACGCCGGTCGTCTCTTGCAAAGTCGCCCGCGGGTCGCCAGTCGGCCCTTCGACAGCACCTACAAGTTTATGCGCGCAACTGTCGAAGAGGACGGCCGGCGCGTGAGCTATCTCAAGGGCGCGCCGGAGGTTCTTATTGCACGCAGTACGTTCGACGATGCGCAAAGGCGAGCCTGGAAAGCCAAGGTTACGAAATATGCAGCAGAGGGTCATCGGGTGGTGGCTTTAGCGCGCAGCGAGCAGGAAAGCGAGGAGATGATAACTTTCCTCGGCATTGTGCTGCTGTGGGACCCGCCGCGCGCCGAGGTGCCCGACGCCATCCGTCGCTCCAAAGCCGCGGGAATCCGCGTCCTCATCATTACGGGCGACCATCCGGCAACAGCCGAGGCGGTCGGCCGCATCATCGGAATCAGCACAGCCCGAGTGCTCACAGGCGAGGAGCTCGACCGGCTCTCACCCCACGACCTGGGCGAGGCGGCTCGGACGGTCAACGTCTTCGCCCGCGTTTCCCCCGAGCACAAGCTGCGTCTGGTTGAGACGCTGAAAAACCTGGGTGAGATCGTTGCGGTCACTGGCGACGGGGTGAACGATGCCCCGGCCCTGAAGCGCTCCGACGTTGGCATCGCCATGGGCCAGCGCGGCAGCGACGTCTCGCGCGAAGTGGCCGACGTCGTGCTCATGGACGACAATTTCGCAACCATCGTTGCTGCCATCGAGGAAGGGCGCAACATTTACGAGAACATCCAGAAATTCATCCGCTTCTTCTTCTCGACCGACCTAGCTTTGATCCTCCTCATGACTGCGGGCCTCGGCTTGGCCTTCCTGCTGGGGATCAAGGACCCCGCCGGCGGAACGTTCCTGCTGCCGCTGACGGCGGTGCAGCTGCTATGGATCAACTGCGTTGCCGACGGGCCGCCAGCGCTGGCCATGGCGATCGACCGCAATCCCGGCGTCATGGATCGGCCGCCCCGGCCATCATCCGCCAAGCTGCTCGATGCCGCGTCTCTGCGTTTCGTGGTAACCAGCGCCTTCGCCAAGGCGCTTGTCGGCGTCGCGATCATCGCAGCGCTGCCGCTGTTTGGCTACTCACTCGAGGAAACCCGCACCTCGCTGTTCTTTTACGAATCCGTGCTGCAGCTTGTGTTCGCCTATCCCGCGCGCCGGGTCGGAGTCGCGCCGCTTACCAATGTCTGGGTTCACCTTGCGGTCTGGCTCGGGGTCGCCCTGCAGGCACTGACGCTCGTCGTTGCGCCGCTGCGGGCGCTGCTTGGCCTTGTACCGATCAGTGGCGCCCTGTTTGCTGGCGTGCTAGTGGCGGCGCTGTCGACATGGCTGCTTGCAGGGCTCATCTGATCGATGGGCGATCAAGCTTGCAAGGATCCGGCCGAAGCAGCTGGCTAAAATGCGCCGGACGCACGACGGATCGTGATCAGGACGTCCGTTCGAGGTCCGATTTCAAGGCAACGAGAAAGCGCGCCGCCTCGCCGCCTGTGACCACGCGGGGGTCGAAGGTCAAGGACAGCGTAGCGCACGGCGCATGGCAGCTACGCCCTTGTGCATCACGACGCGCTCGCCGATGCGGCCGGCACCTGATTGCCACCTGCGGCGGCACGACCATGGAGCGCGCCCTTAGGCCGACTTCGAACAGAAGAGCGGGCCGGGCGAGACCCAGCTGGTCGTTCACTAGTTCCATGAGTTGCGCTCTGGCCGAGGCGCCCCGCTGTTTCTGACGCAGTAATGCCACCAGCGGTACCGCCGCAATGACCATCGAGACAAGGATCACCGTCAGCGCCAGCCAAAGATGAGTGTATTCCGGTTCCTCCGGCCGAAACAGGCGCGGGATGGACTCCTCAAACAACGTGCAGCTGGTGAAGGAAAATGAACAACGTCGCGGCCACCAACGCAGCCACGTTCTGGGCGCGCCCGTAGCGGAACGTATGCACCTCGTCGGCCTTCGCCGCGACCACAGCAGGGCAATGAGCAGGTAACCTGAGATGAAGATGTCGCTCAGCGTATGCAGCGCCTTGGCCAGCAGCACCATCACGTCAGTGACAAAGTAGGCGCCAGCTTGAGTGCGAACACCACCCCACACGCCACCAGGGCGAACACGATGCCCCGCAAGTCGCCGGCCCCCTTCATGACGGCCGCCCCTCTGTAACCGCAGTGCCAGATCAGCCAGTTACGACATCGTAGAACGTGGGTCCAGGATTGCCTTCGAAGATTGCTTGCACTCTCTGCCGGAAGTCTGCCTGCGTGGAACTGGTATGCATGGCCATGAACGTCTCGTAGCTCTCGTGCTCCACGATCGCGACATAGTTGCCGCCCTCTCGTGGCTGCAACAGAATCCGACGGATGAAACCGGGGTGCTTGGCGTAAGCCCGGTTCGAATCCTCGAACCGCTGCCGGAATTCGGTGTCCTTTTCGTCCGCGATCTTTGGAAACTGCTCGATGTTGACAAACATGGCTTCACCCTCCTCAACCGAGGAGGTGCTTCGCGTGGTTCGTCCGTGCCGCTTGAAGTTACGATGGCCAGAACTCATCCATGATGATGGCCGTGCTGGGCCTCGTGGGGGTCCGCTTTCATGGCGCCGTAGAGCTTGTGGGCGTAAACCTGCAGGCCAAGCATGGCCTCCACATACTCGCGCGCCCGTGCCACGTCGTCGGGGGGATAGTCACGCAGATGCATCATGTGCTTGAAACGATGCTGCATCTCCTGACGCAACGTATTGGTAAGCGTCTTGATCAGTGCATCCGGCGACCCGGTTTCGATCGCCTTCTCGGCCACAGGGATGACGGGTCCTTCACCCAGACCGGCCGGTTTGAGCCCGGTGTAGGGGGCGCCTTCCCCGGCCCGATGGACGCGCACCACTGTTTCGAAGAAATAGAGATCGGCCACTTCGCGTGCGGCCGGGTCACCCTTGCGGGCCCGCAGCACTTTCTCGAATGCCGATCTAACTTCGGCTTCGCCGCTTTCAGGCACATAGGCCAGGGCGAAGTTGACATCTTCCGCTTCTAACGCCTTGCGAGCCGCGCTGACCACAGGCCCATCCATTGTATCGCAGTGGGGAGGCATCGAATGATCTCCTTGACAAGGTGCTGAGTTGGACGCGCCCAAGGCCTGGCCACCTCCCGAGCAGGTGGTCGCTCTTGCATTTGCCAGATGGTGCTACGGTGCCGAGGTCACAGAATTGATCTAGAGCAAATGTGGACCGAATGCTGTCCCGGATGGCAGAACGGCATACGCTGCCGGGCGCGCTTCAGATCAATCTCCACGACGTGCCGGACGGGGGACGCAGGTTGGCGCTTGACGGCCGGACTCGAATTACAGAAGCCGGATCGTCGCATCCTCCCCGGCCGGCCAGTCTCCGATGTTTTGGCGGCCCGTTCGACATCCGCACGCGTGATCGTACCGTCAGGCCCGCGCGGCTGCACGAGGCTCAGATCGACGTCGAGTTTGCGCGCGAGCGCGCGCACCGTGGGCGGGCCGACGTGGTGCGGCGCGGCTCGCCAGCCGTTTGCGGCGCTGAGCGACTGGGTTCGGGTGGACTTGCCGACGACCGTGCCCGTGTCCGCATTAGGCCCCTCGGCAAACGGATGCCAGCGGCGCACCGAACCGAACAGAGAAACCCTACGCCGAGCCTGCCTTTGATGTTGGTCAATGCCGACATGGCGCCAAATGCTAAAGGCCCATCTCAGCATGCGCGAGCGTTCCAGACCGGTCGAGAATGCCATGAAGATCCTGCTAATCCTCAACGACCCTCCCTATGGTACGGAGCGCATCTACAATGCGCTGTGGCTGGCGCATGCAGTTGTCAAGCAGGATGCATCGGCGCAGATAACCGTGTTCCTGATGGGCGATGCCGTACTAGCGGCCAAGGCCCAGCAGGCAACGCCCGACGGATACTACAATGTCGAGCGCATGCTAAAGCGTGTGCTTAGCAGCAACGGGCAGGCTGAGCTGATCGACGGGGGCCAGCGCAGCACCATGGACGAGCTGGCAGCCGCAACCGCCAGTGCCGACAGGGTTCTCGTCTTCTGATCGGGGCAATCGGCTGCCTAGGCCAAGTGGTGCTTGCGACGGGCGACGGACGTGAGGATTTCGAGATCGGGCGCCTGTGATGCTATTGAAAGCGGGTGCGGAGCGGCAGCGCAAACCTGCCCATTAGCAGCGCTTGTGTCTTGATCTGAAGTCAAACCTAGTGAGGAAAAGCTTCCTAATGCGTCACGTCATGAGGTTGTGATGTCTTACAAGACTATTTTGATGCACTGCAATGACAGGCGACGCATCACGCCGCTATTGGCAACGACCGTGAACCTGGCCGAGAAATTTCAGGCGCACCTACTCGCCTTGTCGGTCGTTCCACCCATGACGGTGGTTGCGGACGGACCAGGCATGCCGCCAATGGTCATCGACGCCCATTGTGAACTGTACCGCGCGGAGAATCCGGCCATGAAATCGGCATTCGAATCAGCGACGCAGGGGCGCGCGTTCACCGCCGAGTGGCGGGAGGACGAGGCCGGCACCTTCGGCGTCGCGGAGTGCGTTCTGCCATACGCGCGGGCCGCCGATCTCGTGGTTGCCAGTCAGACGGACTCGGACTGGGCGGGCACTGAGCACCTTGACGTGGCCGATCGATTGGCCATCGAGAGCGGCCGGCCAGTGTTGATTCTACCGAATGCAGGCGTGCACAAGCGGATCGGCGACAAGGTGCTTGTCGCCTGGAACGCGCGACGCGAGGCGGCGCGCGCCGTCTTCGATGCGCTGCCGCTCCTGCAAGGCGCCGAGGACGTGAAAGTGGTCTGGGTCAACCCGCAATCGGAGCGCGAGCTGGCGCAGGACATTCCGGCCGCGGATATCTGTGCGGCCCTTGCCCGCCACGGCGTGAAGTGCCAAGCCACCGAACAGATGGCCCCACGAGCCGGCGTGGGCGAGACGTTGCTGGCTTGTGCGAAAGACTTCGATGCCGATCTTCTCGTCATGGGCTGCTATGGCCACACGCGCCTCCGCGAACTCGTTTTCGGGGGTGCCAGCCGCCACGTACTGGCACGCATGTCGGTTCCAGTGATGATGTCTCACTAGGCACTACTCTGGATGCCGAGACATCGGTCCCAGACCTCCCCGCCGGTGATGACGCTTTTTTTTGAGTGTCCCTTACAGTCTTCTTGGCGCTGTCGGCGCGCGGTCGTCCTAATGGTCTCATCGTGACCCCCTGGGGGCTGGGCCGTGCCCTGACGTGCAGCCAGCGGCGATGCATGCGCCAAACAAAAGGATGAATCCGCCGAGGAAGGCCGGGGTGCGCGTGCAGCGAGGGTGGTGGTGCCGGTCGCGCGTCGCCCCACAGGCGAGATTGGTTGCCGGCGAGCGCGGGAATAACGCATGGACAAAAATTGCCAACTGTGATGTCGCCGACAACGGCAACCTGCCACTAGTTCTTGGCGCCCCACATGTACGAGGCGAGATACTTGATCTCACCGACCATGCCGTTAGCGAGGGCTTGCGATTGTTCTGGATCAAGGCCTGCCCCGCACTGAAGCTTGAAATGCCGGGTGATGGCTTTGCCGCCTGCAATACGGCGGAGCAATAGCAAGAGTGCATGCATGCTTCAGGCGCCCACTGAGCGCATTGGACGGCGCCTGCTGATTGCGGTAGCCGCCGGCGCACTCGCCATTGGCCTCCTCGCTTGGGTTGCTGGCTATCCGCGAGCTGCCACCTGGGCGTGGGGGACGGGCACGGTGCCCGTCGCCGTGGGCCTTTTGCTTTCCATGATCCGCGATCTTTCGGCCGGGCGGGTCGGCGTTGACGCGATCGCGCTCGTGTCCATGTCCGCCGCCGTCTTTCTCGGAGAAACGTTGGCCGGCGTCGTCGTCGCCGTCATGTATGCCGGCGGCAACGCGCTTGAGGATTTCGCGGTTGGCCGCGCCGAAGGTGAGCTTAGATCGCTTATAGACCGGGCGCCAAGGGTCGCGCATCGCGTCGGGGCAGATGGGGTACAGGATGTCCCAATCGAGGCCGTCGCCGTCGGCGACGCGATTTTGGTGCTGGCAGGTGAGATAACCCCGGTCGACGGCGTCCTCACCAGCGCAGGGGCCATGCTCGACGAGGCAGCCCTGACAGGGGAGCCAATCCCTGTCAGCCGCGGCAAAGGCGAAGGGGTGCGCAGCGGAACCGTCAACGCCGGGGAAACCTTTGAGATGCGCGCTGCGGCGACGGCGGGGGAAAGTACCTATGCCGGCATCGTACGTCTCGTGACCGCCGCGCAGACTGCAAAGGCTCCGTTCATCCGGCTGGCCGACCGATACGCGCTTTTGCTGCTGCCGATTGCGGTGATCATTGCAGCTGCAGCAGCAATCCTGTCGCACGATGCCATTCGCGGATTGGCGGTGCTGGTGGCGGCAACGCCCTGCCCTTTGATCCTTGCGGCGCCAGTAGCGTTCATAGCGGGTATGTCGCAAGCGGCACGTATCGGCATCCTCATCAAGGGTGGCAGCGCACTTGAGGCGCTTGCCGGCGCCCGCACGGTCATGTTCGACAAGACGGGTACGCTGACGGTCGGTGGGGCGCGTCTGATTGCCATTGAGGCCGCGCCCGGGGAAAGACCAGACGACGTGCTCCGCCTCGCCGCGTCTCTTGAACAAGCATCGCATCATGTGGTGGCCGCCGCCATCGTCGAGGCGGCGCTCGCGAGGGGGCTTGCCCTCGAAATCCCGGAGCACATTCGTGAGGTTATGGGCTCGGGCCTGGAAGGTGACGTCGTTGGCTGCCGCGTTTGCGTCGGCTCCCATCAAATGGTGTTCCGGGGTCGCAAGCCGGAGGACTGGGCCGCGCGTGTGTTGCGACGCGCGACATGGCGATCGGCGCTCAGCGTGTTCATTTCGGTCGATGGGCGTGTGATTGGTGCGCTGCTCATGGGTGATGAGTTGCGGCGCGAAACCCCACGTGCGGTGCAGATGTTACGCCGTATCGGTGTTGCGCGCATTGTGATGGTCACCGGTGACCGGACTGATGCCGCGGAGACCATCGGCGCCGGGCTCGATCTCGATGCTGTCCTGGCCGAGCGCGTGCCTTCCGATAAAGTCGACGCAGTTGCCACAGAACGGCGTCTTGGAGCGACCACCCTTATGGTGGGAGATGGCATCAACGACGCACCAGCGCTAGCGGCTGCGGACGTCGGTATTGCCATGGGTTCCCGCGGGGCCAGTGCATCGTCGGAAGCGGCCGGTGTGGTGATCCTGGTGGATCGCCTCGATCGGGTTGCCGACGCGGTGGTGATCGCCAAGCGTGCCCGCGCGATCGCGCTGCAAAGCATCGTCGTCGGCATGACCCTTTCAGCAGTGGCAATGGGCTTTGCGGCCGTTGGTTTGCTTTCCCCTGTGGCCGGAGCTTTGATCCAAGAAGGAATCGACATCGCCGTCATCCTCAATGCACTGCGCGCGCTATCGCCAGGTCGCAGATGGAGACACACGCCCATGCCGCCCTCCACGGCCCTCACCCTGCGCCAGGCGCACGAGCGTTTAGACGCGCGTCTCAACCGATTGCGGGAACTAGCCGATGCGCTCGACGACGCTGATGGCCATAAAGCAGTCGAGCTCATCACCGAAGCCAATCGCGTGGTGCAGGAGATCATTGCGCACGAGCGCGCAGACGAGAGCGATGTGTATCCGCGCTTGGCCCAGTTTCTCGGCGATAGTCACGGACTCGGCGCCATGAGTTGTGCGCACCGGGAGATTATGCACTTGGGGCGCCTGCTCGACCGCCTGACGGCCGACCTCTCGCCAAAAGATGCAGACCGCTATCTTGTGCGCGATGCGCAGCGTGTGATCGAGGCCGCGGAGGCGCTGGTGCGGGTCCACAATGCGCAGGAAGAGGACATCTATGAGCACGCAGCGACTGCCTAGGCTTGCCGGCGCGATTGCCGCATGCGGCGCGTCGTACGCGCAGATTCCGCTCCTTGCAGGCAGAGCAGTCCCACCACTCGACCAAGTGACCGGTTCTCCAGGGTGGACGTGTGTCATACGAGCCGCCAGCTCTCCACATAGCCGGCGCTTTTGCATGGGTGGAAGTCCGGCACCCCGCTCCAGCGCATCAACGCGGCCTTCCAACGCCTCCGCCAGGGAGCGTAGCTCCCGCCGATCCGGCTCAGTCCTGCTGGCTTTTCTCATGACAGCCTCCCGCCGCTCATTACCGAGCGACAAGCGCATCACGGCCTTCTTCCGCTGCGGCATTCGGCGAGGCAACGAGGCAGATCTTCATGGTCTGGTGCGCTTTGGCGCGTACTGGGACGTGCCCTCGATAACGATGCCGACTTTTGTCGCGCCTCCATGTCAGCGCCTCAGTCTGCCTGCTCGCGCACTGGGCTTATCGCGTGAGACTCGCCTGGGCGATCAAGCCAAACTCGCGGAAAGCGCTGGTCACTAGGTGTCGCAATCGAACCTTCCCGATTGTCGTCAGCCTATCGACGGCTATGCATGATGCTCCCACGCACAGCCCGGCGAGTACGTGTCGATCACCGAACAGGACGGCGTGTTGCGGACGTTTCGCGTCGTATCGGTCGTCGAGCTTGCCTAGTGGATGGCGTCAAGGCCACGAAGGCGTGACTGTTAAAGCGATACCCGGCCTCGTCATGATTTGGATCGCCATGAATGTCATAGTGGAACGCCCACACATTCGATGGCTGGAGTGTATGGATACGTGGGGTCTAATGCCCGGCCATGAAAAGTTGGCGAAACATGCGACCCAATCAACCGAGCCTCGAATGCGCGAGCAATCTCTGCAGCATGCCCCTTGATCTCGCTCAAGGCGGCACCTGTGTCGACAGGTGATTTTCCGCCGTCAGCAGAGAAAGGGACGCCATGTCTCTCGCACGCCCGCCGGAAGCGCCAAGCGTCGTATTCGAGCGCGTGAAGACAAGCTGGGTGGTCACGCATTGGGGGCTGGCTGCCGCGGCGCTCGCGCTTCTCACGGTGCTTTTGTTGCCCACGCCTTCGGGCTTGCCGCCAGCCGGGCAATGCATGCTGGCCATTCTCGCGTTCGCCGTTATCGTCTGGATGACCGAGGCGCTTGACTATGCCGTCTCGGCTGTGGTCATCGCCGTGCTAATGGCGTTCCTGCTCGGCTTGTCTCCAAACCCTGCCAATCCGAACACTACGATGGGCACCAGCGCCGGCCTGGCGCTCGCATTCAGCGGCTTTGCCAATACCGCCCTTGCGCTGGTCGCCTCTGCCCTGTTCCTGGCCGCCGCCATGTCCATTACAGGCCTCGACCGGCGGATCGCGCTCGTAATCCTTTCTCGCGTTGGCGCCGAGGCGCGCAACGTGGTGCTGGGCGCGATCCTGGTCGGTTTCGTGATGGCCTTTCTGGTGCCGTCGACAACGGCGCGCGTGGCCTGCCTCGTGCCAATCATGCTTGGGATCATCGCGGCATTCGGCGTTAACAAGAATGGCGTCTTTGCGGGCATGTTGATGATCACCACCACACAAACGGCTAGCATCTGGAACGTCGGCATCAAGACCGCGGCCGCTCAGAACCTGGTGGCCGTCGGTTTCATTGAAAAGGCCTTCCAGAGGTCGATCACGTGGCTTGATTGGTTCATCGCCGCCGCACCGTTCGCCCTGCTGATGTCGGTGGCGCTCTATTTCGTGATGACGCGGATGATGCGGCCCGAGGTGGAAGCAGTTCTCGGAGGACGTGAGGCGATCCGCAAGTCCCTGGCAGCGCTTGGACCAATGAAGCCGTCGGAGAAGAAGTTGCTGGCCCTGTCGCTGACGCTTGTAGGCTTCTGGGCGACCGAAGGCATTCTGCATCGCTTCGATACGTCGTCGACGACCATCGCCGCTGTGGCGCTGATGTTTCTGCCGGGCGTGGGCATCATGACGTGGTCTGAGGCGCAACCCAGGATCCCCTGGGGTACTGTCGTGTTGTTTGGTATCGGCATCAGCCTGGGGACAGCGCTCCTGCAAACCCGAGGTGCGGTGTGGCTGGCGGATCTGGTCGTCGCCCAATTCGGCCTTAAGTACGCAAGTGCGCTCTTCATCCTCGGCACCATGACGCTGTTTCTCACCATCATTCATCTCGGGTTTGCCAGTGCGACGGCGCTCGCGTCAGCCATGATCCCCATCGTCATCGCTGTCCTTCAGGGTGTGTCCACGCCCGGTATCAACATTGTGGGAATGACGATGTTGCTACAGTTCGTGGTCAGCTTTGGTTTCATCCTTGTCGTCAACGCACCGCAGAATATGGTGGCCTACGGCACAGAGACGTTCGACGCCAAGGACTTCGTCCGCACCGGCTCGGTGCTAACGGTGATCGCCGTCATGCTCGTGATGCTGCTCGGAGCGACATACTGGCGCTGGTTGGGATACACTTGAGCCGATTTGCCATCGCACCTGCTGACGGGTCATGAATGGGAGGTATTGCAATGCGACTCGACCGAACCTGGATAGTTGTCGCCGATGGCGCACACGTGGCGGCTATTGAAACTGCCGCCGGTGACCCTCAACTGCATCCCGTGGAGGATATGCATTTTTCAACGGAGTTGCCGCCAACGCATGAGCTCGTGCGGGACCGTGTAGGGCGCAGTTTTGAATCCGTGGGCAGCGCTCGACATGCCAAGGACGGACGCACAGATCCGCATCGCGAGCTGAAGCGGCAATTTGCAAAGAAGGTGGCTGCCACCTTGCGCGCAAGTCTTGCAGAAGGGCGCTTTGAGCATCTCATCCTGATCGCGCCGCCTGTTACGCTTGGGGATATGCGTGCCGCATTCCCCAAACCTGTGCGCGAGCGTATCAGAGCGGAATTGCCCCAGGACCTTGTCAAGATGCCGCCACGCAAGCTGCGTCGGCACTTGCGCAGCGCCCTGCCTATCGTGGTTCCCGCGCTTGAGCGGAAACTTCGGCCGCCTGCCAAGCGGAAAACACCGACCGGCTGTTGAGGCAGGTCAATTCGCGTTTGGACTACCGTATTGACGCGAGAAGAAAATGCCCCGAAGAAACTTCGAGGCCAGTGTTCGTTAGAATGTGCCCGGAGCCGTTAGCTGCCCGGCAGAACGAGATCGTGAACCCACCGCGTCGGAACTTTAGGCCAGAAGGCTTTGATAGGCGCGTCGTGCCTCATCGGTATCGGCCACCTTGATCCAGAGCAGAATCTTGCCCGCCTTGACGGCGTCCTCGAAGTGGGTCGCTTACCGGGGAATGAGCCAATAGCCGAAAGCGACTTTGAGGCCGGTTGCGCCGGAGCGCATCCTGTCCATCAGACAATTGGCCAGCGGTCCGGATGTGCAAACGATGCTCTCGGATTTGTGCGGAAATGGCAACGCGTGCAGCGGTACGGTTGTTTGCGTTGGCGCCAGGATCGTCTTGCCGGCAAACACCCGCTGCAACGCTAGACAGTTGAAACTATCGAGGACAAGACGGCGCGCTCGCGCGTCGCCTAGGGTCGCACTCAACTGCGACCAGTCATCGAACGTGCCGCACTTTCAGCAAGCTCAAGGCTCTTGGTCTCGCCGCAGTGCAATCGCGTCAAACTGGTCAGGTTCAAGGCCAACGGTGACGAGAAGCCCTGAGGGAGGTCCGTCATGACGGCCGATCACCACCAGGACCTGCCCTTTCGCCGGCGTCCACCACGCTGCTACACGCGAGCCCAGTTTATTTCGGCCGACCGTTTCGATACGGAGTGTGACGCCGTCTTGCTCGCGCTGAGCTTGGCTGCACTCGTTGCGACTTTCCTTCTTGTCTATCTTAGTGGGGGCGCGTGATGAACTTGCGCGAACACTTTCCCGCTTGTGAGTCCCGGGGTCTGCCGACGTGCCGCTGTCATTAGACGCGACGGTGCTAATTCTCGATCGCGTCATGCCGGAGATCGTACAGCCCACCCTGCTGCACAGGCAAACCAATTGATCGATCTGACGATTGGTGCGCACGGCCGGCGGACCCGAGCGGACAGCACAACAATGCGAGAACCGCTCAAGGCTGCTGGCCTCGGGATTGAAGCCATTCCACCGTTCGAGGTGGCAGACAGTGTGCTCGTCGCCAAAACTTCATAGCAAATTTGGCCGTTTTCGGTTCAGCAGCGGGTGCGGCGTTAGATCGATAGTCCATGACTGCAGGGGGTCATGAGCACGCATCGGGCCCGCTAGGGCCAGTAGTCAGCTTTGCCCGCGAAAACTGTCGGA
>CAWEBE010000036.1:0-97007 GCA_963806735.1 uncultured Alphaproteobacteria bacterium
TAATCCACACGCGTGGAGGTTAAGAGTTGATGAGAGCGCAAGGTCTGCTCGGGGTCAATCGCGGCACTTTCGCGATGTTCACACGAGGTCCGGTTATCTCCCAAGGCCCTGCCGGTCAAGGTGACGTCGCCACTTTGTCGGGGAGCGCGCCGCGCGGCCTTGCTTTTTGCGCTTAGCAATCATTTTGAATCGGGGGCGATCAAATATGGGAGGCTGCGGTGAGCGAGCAAGTGGGTGCTGCGCAGAAGAACCGGTCATCTGAAGCGCGTGCCTACGCGCCGAGATTGGGGCCAAGAATCGGCATCACGTCTACGGCGTCGCAAGGAAAGATCGTGAAGTGCGGATGGCCTTCGAACATCTTCGCCGCGGCTTCATGGGAAGGCGCACGCACGACGACGAAAACGGTCAGCTCATTCACAACCTCCGCCACGCCATCCCGCGACGTGCGCTTGGTTGGGCCTAGCGGCCCGCCCTCGTAGACGATGACGTCCCGATGCTTCTCGTCCCAGGCTTTCAAGGCGGCGAGCCCTTCCTGGTCCTTCGCGCGCCGCTCGTCGTCAGACATCGCATACCAGGCCTGCCAGCGCGGACGTGTCTTGTTGCTGAGGAAGACCGCGAGATAGGTGTCTTTCGTGCTCATGCGTGCGCCTTTCGTTGCGCTTTTGCAGGTTGGAAGAGATGCTCGATGCTGTCCGCACTGTACAGCTCACACGCTCTGTCAACATGTCTGACAGATCGAACCCTTCGATGGCGCAGCTCAATATCCGCCGCCGCCACCACCTCCAGATCCGACGGCGTCCTGCGACCAATTCTTGTCGCTTGACCCTTTTCCTAATGTTGCGGTCTCAGTGGTAGCGCCACCACCAGCGCATCCGCCGACGATCACGGCGACAATGGCTGCAATGAAAAGTCGCATGTCTTGCCTCGCTGATGACCCTGAACAACGCGAAGTCACAGCTCCCTCTCCATCGATCCGGTAGTGCCTGAAAATGGCTAGAAGGTGAAGGGGTCGACACGTCGACGGGTTGAGGGTCTGGTGTTGTCTCATCTGAAGTGATGCGATTTTGGCAGTAATGAATGGATGCGCGGCGCGCGACCTTTTCGATCACAAAAAACAAGTCAAAAGTGCGGCTTGTGGCTTTCGCGGCTTTTTCCTCGTACCTCTCCGCCTATGTCGCCCGCGGCGAAGCGCGGCCCGTCTACAAGCGTGCTTTCGCCGATCAGTTGGCGGTTTTCACTGGCAAGCCACCGACTGGCCGATAAACGGCCGCTCTGGGCTCGAGGCGGTCATCGCGTTATCCTGAGATTCAATAGGTCCTGACCCTGGTGTGATTCAGATCGATAAATTCGCTCACGGACCCGCCGCGGGCACCGGCGAATTTCTCGATGATCGCACTCGCGTATCATCGTTGCACTCGATCGGAGGAAGGACTGGATGACGACGCCGACGTCCGCTGCGCCGCCGAATGCCGCAGACAGCGATCCTCGCGTGCTCGGGTGGATGAGCGGGTTTCCGCCGCCGCCAGAGAAGGCGGTCACTTTCGCCGATGGATCGTTCCGGAGATTCCCGCAACTGCGCTGGGCGTGGAGCAATATCCGCCAGCTCGTGCCGACGGTCAGGGTCTGGCGTGGTCCAGGCTC
Source organism: uncultured Alphaproteobacteria bacterium (assembly GCA_963806735.1). Taxonomy (GTDB): domain Bacteria; phylum Pseudomonadota; class Alphaproteobacteria; order Rhizobiales; family Hyphomicrobiaceae; genus CADEFX01. Next base: position 1,642 of record CAWEBE010000036.1, read on the forward strand.
GGCATCGGTGCTGCCCCGTGCCGAGCAGGACATTGGCAGCGTGAAGCTCACGACGATGGACGGCCGGCCGATCACGTTCGATCAGGCGCTCGCCGAGACCTACGCCGACGGCATCGCGGTCCTGCATCGCGGCCGCATCGTCTTCGAGCGCTACTTCGGTGCGCTGGAGCCGCACCAGCAGCACATCGCCATGTCGGTGACCAAGTCTTTCACCGGTGTGCTCGCCGGTATTCTCGTCGCCGAGGGCAGGCTCGATCCGGCCGCGCCCGTGAAGGCCTACGTGCCCGAGCTCGAGGCGAGCGCCTTCGGCGATGCGACCGTCGAGCAGGTCATGGATATGACCACAGGCCTCAAATACACGGAGGTCTACACCGACACGAGCTCCGATGTCTGGGCGATGCGGCGCGCCAACGGCATGGCGCCGCCAGAGCCCGGCGCACCACCGATCTCGCTGCTCGAATACCTGACGAGGCAGCAGAAGCAGGGCGAGCACGGCCGCGTGTTCGCCTACAAGACGATCAATACCGACGTGCTGGCCTGGATCACCCGCCGCATCACAGGCCAGTCGCTTTCCGCGCAGCTTTCAACGCGCATCTGGCAGCCGATGGGCGCGGAGGAGGACGCGCACTACACCGTTGACCGCCTCGGCATCGAGAGTGGCGGCGGCGGCCTCAACACGACCGTGCGCGATCTAGCCCGCTTCGGCGAGGTGATGCGCAATCGCGGCTACTTCAATGACCGCCAGATCGTGCCCGCGAGTGTCGTCGACGACATTGCGAAGGGTGGCGATCCGAAGAAATTCACGCCTGCGGGCTATGCGACCTTGCCCGGCTGGTCCTACCGCAACCAGTGGTGGGTGAGCCACAACGCGCATGGCGCGTACATGGCGCGCGGCATTCACGGCCAGTCGATCTACGTCGATCCCAGGGCCGAGATGGTGATCGCGCGCTACGCCTCGCATCCCGCTGCCGGCAACGTCAACAACGATCCTGTGACGCTCCCGGCTTTCGCGGCGGTGGCGGAGGCGTTGATGGGGTAGGGCGGAGGGCGGAGGCTAGGCGTTACGTTGCGCCCTACCCCGCTCCCGTCGCGATCGGCAGGTCCTGGCGGAGAAAGGATAGAGCGTGAGTGCGCGTCTCTGGCGCGAACCAGGGTGTCAATAGAGCAGGTCGCGCGCCCCGTGGTAGATGCGCAGGATAACGATGTGATGTGGGTCCTGGGCGATCTCGTAGATGATCTTGTAGGGCCATTCCGGCACGAGAAGCTTGCGCGCGCCGGACACCTCCGACGGTCGGCCGAGGCCGGGCATCTCGCCGAGAGCGAAGCATAGCTCCTCGATGCGATTGATGACGCGGCGCGCTGCGGATGGATTGCGCGCCGTGATGTAGCTGGCAATGTCCTCGAGGTCGGAGAGCGCCAGGCGGGAGAAACGGACCTGCATTACGCGCGGAAGCGGCCGAAGAACGCTCTCACGTCCTCATCGCTAGCGTACTCGCCCCGGCGCACGTCGTCTTGCGCCTGCCTCACGCCCTCGATTTCGGTCTGGATGAGGGGTGTGTCGGCCTGCGCGGCAACTACCTCCAGGGCCTCAACGGCGGCGGCTTGTCGCTCCTCGGGGAGGCGCCGGATCCGTTCGATCACAATCTCGAGCTGCTTGGCGATCATATGCAATCCTACCCCGCTCCCGTCTCGATCGGCAAATCCTGGCGCGCGCCCCATTCCGACCAGGAGCCGTCGTAGACGGCGGCATCGGGGGCGCCGAGCTCCGCCAGCGCAAGGGCGATGACACCCGCGGTGACGCCGGAGCCGCAGCTCGCCACCACCGGCCGCTCGGTCGCCACGCCGGCCGCCTTGAACATGGCGCGCAGTCCGGCCTCGTCCTTCAAGGTGCCTTCGGGGTTGAGCAGGTTGGTAAAAGGCACGTTCTTGGATGACGGAATGCGCCCCGAGCGCAAGCCCGCGCGGGGCTCGGGCGCGGTGCCGGCGAAGCGGCCGGCGGCGCGCGCATCGACGATCTGCACGTTGCGGTCGCCGATCAGCGCCTTGACCTCGTCGGCATCGCGCACGAGGCCCGCGTTGAAACGCGGCGTGAAGTGGCGCGGCGTGCGCAGCGGCGGCTCTCCGCTTTCCAACGCGCGACCCTCGGCCTTCCATTTCTTCAGGCCGCCGTTCAGCACGGCGACATCCTGGTGCCCCATGGTGCGGAGCATCCACCACACGCGCGCGGCCGAGTAGAGACCCTCCGAGTCGTACACAACGACGCGCAGGCCGTCGCCGATGCCCATCTTCTTCATCTGGCTGGCGAACTGGACCGGCGAGGGCAGCATGTGCGGCAGAGGGTTGCTCTTGTCCGAGATCGCGTCGATGTCGAAGAAGATGGCGCCTGGGATATGCTCGGCCTCGTACTCGGCGCGCGCATTGCGCTTGGCCGTGGGCAGGTGCATGGAGCCATCGAGCACGATGACGTCGGGGGCGTTGAGATGGTCGGCGAGCCATTGCGTCTCGACGAGCCATTTCGGTTGGCGCGGCATGGGTGGTTCTCTCCCGATTCCTCGATTGTTGCGTTACCGATGTTTCTGGGCGCGTTTGTATCCGTCCTGGGCGCCGGCGTCATCACTACTGGTTGCAGGGCTGGCTGCCGCCTGAACTCTGGGTCCCGGGTCGCGCGAGAGCTGATCCAGTAGCCATAAGGATCGCCCAGGCTCGCACTTGCCCGGGATGACAGGTTAGTTTTTTGGCAGCGGCTTACACATCAATGTCATCCCGGAAACCGCGCGATCGCAGGGCGTCGTTATGGAAGGACGAAAATCCCCGCGCGGTTATCCGGGACCCAGAGTAAAAAGCGGCAGCCAATGCCCGCCGCTTGCTCATCATACTTGCTGCGTCTCAGGCAAACACGACGCGGATGCGGCGGTTCTGCTTGCCCTTGTTCTCGATCTTGGCGATGGCAAGGCGACCGATCTCGCCGGTGGCGCGCACGTGCGTGCCGCCGCAGGGCTGCAGGTCGACGGCGCCGCCCTCGCCGATGACGACGAGGCGCACCTTGCCCGTGCCCGTGGGCGGCTTCACCGACATGGTGCGCACCAGATGCGGGTTGGCCTCGAGCTCGGCATCGGTGATCCAGCGCTCGGAGACGGGATGATTGGCGGCCACCAGTGCGTTCAGCTCGGCAGTGAGACGCTCCTTGTCGACGCCGGAGGGATCGGCGATGTCGAAATCGAGCCGACCTTCCGTGGCGCCGATCTGGCCGCCGGTGACGGGAAACTTGACCAGACTGCACAGCAAATGCAGGGCGGTGTGCATGCGCATGTGCTTGTAGCGCGTGTCCCAGTCGAGGCGGGCGCGCACACTTTGACCCGGCGCCGGGCGCGGGGCGCCTTCAGGCGCGACGTGGGCGATGGTGGTCTTGTCGGCATCCCACACCGTCGTGGCGATGGGGCAAGCCCCGCTGCCGGCCACCTCGAGGACACCGATATCGCCGGGCTGGCCGCCGGACGAGGCGTAGAACACGGTGCGGTCGAGCACGATACCGCCGCGCTCGTTGATGGCGACCACCTTGGCCTCGCACTGCTCGAGGTAGGCGTCGGCGCGAAACAGTTGCTCGGTCATCGGTGGGGCCTTCTGAAAGCTGGCGGCGCTCGGCGCACCTTCACGCCGCATCCGTGTTTTTGCAATGGGAAGCGATGGGCGGTGATCCGGCCGAGTGGTGGCCGCATGAGATATGCCGGTCTGCTACCCCAATGACCAGCGACGCCGGCATGGGCCCCGCCTGTGTCGCGGATATGACTTTCGGGCGTCACCTCAGCGCGGCGGGAGCCCGGCTTGGGACCATTGAGCAGCCCTTGTTGATGCACTCGGGCGGAATTTCCATTCGGCATCGGACACCGTCCGGCGGAAAGTCGAGAGCGACGGTGCCATTGAGCTCGTAGGGCACAAGCTCTCTGACGATGGTTGTGCCGTAACCTGTTTGGCTCGGCGTCTGAACGGGAGGGCCACCGATCTCCTGCCAATCGATGGCGAGCCGGCCGGACGAGCCATTGCGCAACCACCACCAGCGAAGCTCCACGCGCCCGTTGCGGCTGGACAGTGCCCCGTATTTTGCAGCGTTGGTGGTCAGCTCGTGCACGACCATGGCCATGGCCTGAGCCGCTTCCGCCGCCAACGTCACATGGGGGCCACGCATCTGCGCATTGCCGACTTCATAGGGTGCAAACTCGCGCCGAACGATGTCGCTCAACGACACGCCAACCCAGCGGTTTTGGCTCAGCAACTCATGCGTCCTGGCCAGTGCCTTGATCCGGCGCTCGAGTGCGGCCGTGAAGTCTGGCAACGACGCATGGCCCTCGCGGGTCTGAGCGATGATGGCGACAACGGTGGACAAGACGTTCTTCACACGGTGGTCGAGCTCGGCAACCAGAACACGTTGCTGGTCCTCCGACCGCCTGCGCTCGGTCACGTCAATGTTGACACCGAGCACGCGCAGTGGGCAGCCGTCGGTCTTGTACGAGATGAAAATACGCGCCTCGATCCATCGAACCTCGGAGTTTGGATGAACAATGCGAAACTCGAAGCCGTACTCGCTGAGGCCTTGGCGTATGGCTCGGCGGCGCATGTCTTCAACGTGAGGAACGTCCTCCGGGTGCAGGCGGGCGAGCCAGGCGTTGCGGAGCGATACCGTTTGTCCTTCAGGCAAGCCATACAAGGCCGCGTAACCCTCGGAAACCTGCATCACATCGGAACCGAAATCGTAGGCGAAGCTGCCGACGCGAGCGGCCTTTCCGGCAAGCGCGAGCAGCACGTTGCGCTCTTCCAGCACCAGCTCGGCCTTCTTGCGGTCTGTGACGTTTCGAGTGAGGCCCTTGACGCGCAGGAGCTTGCCGGTCGTGTCGAATTCGCCCTTGCCCGTCTCCTCCAACCAAACCTGCTCGCCGTTCGGATCGTAGAAGCGGAAAGTCAGGGCATACGCGGGATTGCCGGGAGAGAGCTCCCGGATCTTTGCTTTGAGGCTGCCTCGATCGTCTGGGTGAATCTGTCTGAGAAAGGCATTGTGGGTTGAGCTGCTCCCCTGGTTGTCCTCAATCCCCAATATCGAAGCCGCATTGTCGCTGCGGCAAGACCGACCCGTGACCGCATTCCAATCGAAGGCCATCACGCGGCCGGCTGCCAATGCATCCGCTAAGCTGGCCTTGTGCGCCTCGAGCGCAGCCTCTGTTTGCTTGCGCTGCGTGACATCGATATTGGCCCCGACGACGCGCGCGGCACCGTCGCTGTCGTAAGACATCAAGCTGCGCGAATCGATCCATCGTACCTCGCCGCCAGCACGCAAGATGCGGTATTCGCAATAGTGCTCGCGCCGCCGGGCGGCTATGGCCTGCTTGACGCCGGCCTCCACACGGGACAGGTCGTCGGGATGAACCCCCGCGCGCCAATAGTCACGTCTGATGTCCTCGGTTCCCGCGGGCAGGCCGTGCATGGCCGCATAGCCCGGTGAAACCTGCATTCGCTCCGCGTCAACATCGAAGGTGAATGTCCCAACCAGGGCGAACTGGCCGGCGAGAGCAAGCTGTGCGTTGCGCTCGGCCAGCATCTGCTCTGCCTGCTTGCGCTCGCTGATGTCGACGACCATGTTGACCGCGCCAACCATCGCACCTGTGCGGTCGCGCAGCGGCGTTGGATAAGGAACGATCCAAGCGCGGCTGCCATCTACGCGCTCGAGAATCGCCTCACGACCTCCAACGGGCCGGCCCTGGTGCAGGGCAATCTCGATGGGGCAATCTTGCAACGTCATGGGTGTGCCATCGGCGTGGTAGTAGCGGGCGAAATCGGACCATCTGTCCTCTCCCAGCCTGGGCCTGCCGCCCCAGAGGTTGATCGCAGCGTCGTTGCAAAATGTGATGCGACCGGCAACGTCTGTCACGTAGATGGCGGCCGGCAGCGCCCCCAGCAAGTCGCGTAACGCGCGCTCGCTTTCCTGCAGCCGTGTCTCGGCATGTTTGCGCTCGGTGATGTCGTGGGTGATGCCGAGCAGCTGCACGGCGCGGCCGGCGGCATCGCACACGACGGCGCCCCCGATGGCAACCCAGCACTCTGGATCGGCAGGCGCCTGACCAGGGCGAGCCTTGAGACGGTACTCGGCCCTGCAGTGGCCGCCAGCACCCTTCAATCCCGCAAACGCCGCGTCCAGGTGAGAAAGATCGTCCGGATGCACCTGGGCCCGCATCTGGGCAAGAGTTTGCGGCGGCGCGTTGGGACCATGCCCGTGAATGTGCCGATCGCGCACGTCATTGTCGAAGTGGCGGTTTTGCAGGTCGAGGCTCCAGGTGCCAAGCTCGGCACAATCGAGGGCCAGTTGTAAGCGGCGATTGCTGCGCTCCAGCGCGAACACATGATGCCGCCGCTCCGTGAACAGCGCAGAGAAAACCAGTATGCACCCGCAAAGGGCCAACAAGGTTGCTTGAGCCGCAAGGATGCGGGTGACAAGGGCGATGCTGGGATCACCCAGACGGCCGATGCCGAACGTGAGGGTCCAGACGATAACGAGTGCGAGGATGAAAGCGGTGGCTGCGGCAAACAGCGGGCGACAGCGAGCTGCTAGATAGAGCGCCAGCGGCGCCAGCAAGGCGACGGGCAAAACCGTAAACCAGTGGTCTCCAGGCGCAGCGAGACACAGCGTGCTCACGAGCGCCAGGACCGCAAGCAAGACCAGCCCTTCCGCCAGCTCCGATTTTGTGGGCCTCTCGTGCCAGACTCCGGCGAGCCCAATCACCAAGGGTGCAACGCTGATGACGCCGAGAGCGGCGGAAGCAAACCAGTTCCACCAAGTGACCAGGAACGGCGTCCCCGAGTTGTGGAAGAGGATGAACCCCGTCGCTCCGCCCACTCCCGCAGCCGCAGCGCCGACCGCCGCCGCTGCAAAAAAGAAAAGCACCTTTCGCACTTGGTCGAGTCTGAGCCGTGGACCGAAATAATGATTGACCAGCCCTGCGACGAGAATGGGCTCGCCAACATTGCAGAGCGTGAAGGCCACTGTTGCCGCGAGATTGCGGTCGCCCATCAGATTGGCAAGGACCGAGCCAGCCACGATCCCGACGATGACTGGCAAGCGTGCCGTGGGTCCTAACGCAATGAGCGTTCCCGCGCCGATACCGGCAGCGGGCCAGAACACGGCCACGCCGTCCGGTTGCGTGAGAAGGGCAAGGCCGAGGTGCGCGCCTAAGAAATATGCAATGCCGGTCGCTATCGCGAGCGCAAGCGAGGGCATCCATGGGTTATGTAGAACAAGGTTGTTGTGCCAGCGGCGCTGCAGCGCATACTGCATTCGCTCGTCCCCTCATCGCGACGCATGCCGATGGCCTCAACCGCAGCGCGCTGTAAGAACCCCGCAGGGTTGTTAGCCATTTCAAACCATGGCCTGAACATCAGAGGTTATGCTGATATTGGCCGGCTGAAAGTCTGTAGGGCGGGCACAGTTAATGGCCGCAGAGGTTGCCTCCGGATCAGCATCGGGCTGCGGGGTACGGTCCCACCGGCGGCGCATATGGGGTAGTCAGTCCACTGCGTGATTGGCCGCGCGAGGTCCGGGAGGACCCATCACCTGCGGAAGGCTTCCTCACGCATCCGGATCGACGAACACCTGCGGCACGGGCGGGCCTTTGGTGGCGAGCCACTGCGGCACGGGTAGGTTCTTGGAGCGCAGGAAATCCGGGTTGAACAGCTTCGACTGATAGCGCGTGCCGGAGTCGCAAAGCAGCGTGACGATGGTGTGGCCGGGGCCCATCTCCCTGGCGAGCCGGACTGCGCCGGCGACGTTGACGCCGGTCGAGCCGCCGACGCACAGGCCCTCCTCGGTGAGGAGCTGGAAGCAGATCGGGACCGACTCCGTGTCAGGGATAAGATACGCGCGGTCGACAACTGCGCCTTCGATGTTCTTGGTGACGCGGCCCTGGCCGATGCCTTCGGTGATCGAGGAGCCTTCCGCCTTGAGTGCGCCGGTCGTGTAGTAGCTGTAGAGCGCGGCGCCCGGCACGTCGGCGAGCGCGATCTGGATGTCCTTGCGCTTGGCCTTGAGGCCGTCGGAGACGCCGCCGAGCGTGCCGCCGGAGCCGACCGCGGAGACGAAGCCGTCGACCTTGCCGCCAGTATCGGCCCAGATCTCCTCGGTCGTGGTCTCGATGTGCGCCTGGCGGTTGGCGGTGTTGTCCCACTGGTTGGCCCAGATGGCGCCGTTGGGCTCGGTCTTGGCCAGTGCCTCGGCCAGGCGCCGCGAATAGTGGACGTACTGGTTGGGGTTCTTGTAGGGGACCGCCGGCACCTCGATCAGCTCGGCGCCGAGCAGGCGCAGCGCGTCCTTCTTCTCCTGGCTCTGCGTTTCGGGAATGACGATGACGCTGCGGAAGCCGAGCGCATTGCCGATGAGTGTGAGGCCGATGCCGGTGTTGCCGGCGGTGCCCTCGACGACCGTGCCGCCGGGGCGGAGCTGGCCGCGCCGCACGGCATCCTGGATGATGTAGAGCGCGGCGCGGTCCTTGACGGACTGGCCGGGATTCATGAACTCGGCCTTGCCGAAGATGGTGCAGCCGGTCGCCTCGGAGGCGCGCTTCAGCTTGATGAGCGGCGTGCGCCCGACGGCGGCGACGACGCTGTCTGCTGTGGTCAAGGGGACGCTCCTCCTGTCAGCGGCAGCCTACCGTTGGCTGCCGGCCAAACTAGAACGGGGCGCGGGCAAGTCGCAAGGCGGGCGGGGTAGGGGGTGTATTGCCGCCCGGGCGGAAAAGGGGCAACTGGTGTCGCGAGCCGCGCGTGTTCGCTCGGCAGAATAAACACCTGCCTTGATCGAAGCCACAGGGCGCGGAATAGTTCCGAATCAGAAACCGAGGGGTGGGCCATGAGCAACGGAGGCGATCTTGCGGCGATTGTCTCCGCGTTCGGGGCTGCAACCAAGCGCAGGTTCGCCAACGCGGGCGCGACAGGAGCGCCCGAGGACCAGCTTCGCACGCCGCTGGATAAACTGGTCAAGGACATCGCCCAACTTTCAGGTTTGCCCGCGAACGCCATTGAACTCGTTGGCGAGAGCACTCTTTCTCATCTCTCGACCCGACCGGATTTCGCCGTCACCCTGAAGCAGGCGCTCATCGGCTTCATCGAAGTCAAGGCACCCGGCAAGGGTGCCGACCCGCGTAAGTTCAGCGATGACCACGACAAGAAGCAGTGGACCAAGCTCAAGACACTGCCGAACCTAGTCTATACCGACGGCAACAGTTTCAGCCTTTGGCACGACGGGCAGCTGGACGGGGCCATTGTCCATCTCGACGGCAATGTGGAAACATCGGGCGCCGCGCTCGCCGCCCCACCGGCGCTGCTCGCGCTCTTTTCGGGCTTCCTGGGTTGGACACCGACTGCGCCGCGCAACGCAAAGCAGCTGGCGCAGATCAGCGCGCGGCTGTGCCGGCTGTTGCGCGAGGAGGTGGCGGAAGAGCTGGAGAAGAACAATCCCGGCCTCACCTCGCTCGCCGGCGAATGGCGCAACCTGCTGTTCCCCGATGCCAGCAACGATCAGTTCGCCGACGGATATGCGCAGGCGGTCACCTTCGGCCTGCTGGTGGCGCGCGTGCGCGACGTTCCCCTTGACAAAGGCCTCGACACGGCCGCCAACGAGCTGCGCAAGTCGAGCACGCTGATCGGCACGGCGCTGCGGCTGCTGGTCGACGACGAGAACATCAGGAAGGCGCTGGCGACCTCGCTCGACACGCTGCGGCGCGTTCTCAACGAGGTGCACTGGCCGACCGTCAGCAAGGGCGACCCCGAGGCGTGGCTCTATTTCTACGAGGACTTCCTCGAGGTCTATGACAACACGCTGCGCAAGAAGACAGGCTCCTACTACACGCCGCCCGAGGTGGTGAGCGCCATGGTGCGGCTCACCGACGAGGCGCTGCGCGACCCGAAACTGTTCAACCGGCGCGAGGGGCTGGCGGCGCCGTCGGTGACCATCTGCGATCCGGCCGTCGGCACTGGCACGTTCCTGCTGGGCGTGCTGCGGCGCATCGCTGCGCACCATCGAGCAGGACCAAGGACCGGGCGCGGTCGGGCCAGCGATTGCGGCAGCGGTGGACCGCATCTTCGGCTTCGAGCTGCAGTTCGGGCCGTTTGCCGTGGCGCAGCTGCGGCTGATCGCCGAGATGCAGAGCCTGATCGGCAACGGCAGAGGCAAGAGTGTCGCGACGCCGCAGCTCTATGTCACCGATACGCTTGGCGATCCCTACGCGACCGAGACGCAGTTCTCGGCGATGGTCGCGCCCATCGGCGAGTCACGCCGTCAGGCCAACAAGATCAAGCGCGAGACGCCGATCACCGTCGTCATCGGCAATCCGCCGTACAAAAACAAGGCTGGGGGTCTTGGTGGCTGGATTGAGCACGGAAGCGATAGGAACAGAAAGCTTGCCGCACCGTTGGACTATTGGATGCCACCCCCAGAATGGGGCATCGGCGCCCACGCCCAGCATCTCAAGAACCTCTACATCTACTTCTGGAGATGGGCATCACTCAAAGTATTCGGCTCAGGTTGGTATGCGGCGACAGGTGGCAAAGAGCACCCTCGCTCTGGCATCGTTTGCTTCATTACCCCGTCGGCTTACTTAAGCGGGCAGGGATTCGAAAAAATGCGCGAAGACCTCCGTCGGGAATGCACCGGCATCTGGGTAGTTGACTGTTCGCCAGAAGGGCATCAACCGGAGATATCAACGCGCATCTTTCAAGATGTTCAGCAGGAGATATCTATTGTTCTTGCAGCCCGTGCACCAAACAAAGATCCTGATACGCCGGCTCAAGTAAGATTTACGACGCTTCCTCTCGGTCATCGCGCGCAAGAGAAATTTGCGGCCCTCGCGAAATTGTCCCTTGCCGGACCGGCTTGGGTGACAGGATCAAGCGGTTGGCGTGAGCCGTTCTTGGCTGAAAGAGGTGAGGCGTGGGCCAGCTTTCCACTACTGTCGGACTTGCTTGATTGGTCTGGTCCCGGCGTAAAGACGCACCGTACTTGGGTAATTTCGCCAGACATTGGAAGTCTTGAAAGACGCTGGGATACTCTTCGTCGAGAAGACGATCAGAACAGAAAGGAAATGCTATTTCATCGGGACCGAGACCGTCATATCAACAAGATTGTGTCGAAGCCGTTGGGCGCTCATGCGACTCGGCCGACAAGTCTTGCAAGCGACAAAGGCGAATTGGTTGCGTGCTCAAGCAGTGGTTCAGCTATCGCAAGCGCGACCGCAAGCGGCCCATCATCGGCGACCGCCGCCCGCCCTCGCCGCTCGGCGACATCCAGCCCGAGCACTGGCCGCACGAGTACACGAGCGATCTCTTGGACCTACTCAACGTTCTTAGTCGCCTGGTCCTGCTGGAGCCGCAGCAGGCGAAGCTGCTTGACGAGATTCTGGCGGGGCGGCTTCTCGACCGTGCGACCCTGTCGGCTGCGGGTGCACTTGGAGAGCCGCAGGCTATTGGCGGCCGTTGAGCCGTGGAAAAGCCGCTGCGGCGGTCGTCCCAGGCAGGCGAATCAATCATCATCTGCGCGATTCGCAGTTTCGCACGGATGAGGCATGATGGACGCCGATCAGACCGCTCGCACCACAACGGCGTCGCAACTCGACATGTTCGGGGCACCTCCGGCGCAGAACTATGATCCCGATCCGGAGAGCGTGCGCGCGGAGCTGATGCAGGTTCTTGCCAAGGCAAGGGCGGCGCCGGCCGAACCATGGGATGCGCGCGAGGCCGCGCTCTATCGCGTGATTTTTCCACAGATGGCCAACTGGCTGCCGCCGGACGAGGCCACGCAATTACGCTTCGCGTTCGAGACGGAGCTAGAGCGGCTGATGGCGGCGTGAGCTAGCCTCCGCATTCGCATGCACGGTTGCGTCAGCCGTCGGCGCCGTGCGTGGGGAGGTGCGCCCGTTTTTGCTTGCGCGCCTTCGGCGCTTGTTTGATGCGCGCCTTCGGCACGACTTTCCTTGCGCGCCTTCGGCGCGACACGACTCAATCGCCGATGGCGGTGCGCCAGAGCAGGTTGCGGCCGAGGCGGGTGAGCGTGATGCGCTCGACGTCGGCGAGGACGCGGCGGCGGGTGGGGTCGGACGTGCTCACGGATTTGCGCCAGGTGACGGTGATGCGATAGCGGTCGGCCAGCTCGTTGATGGCGGCTCTGAGTTGGCCATCATCGAGGCCGCTGTCGCGCAGGAGCGGGCGGAGACGTAAAACACCGCCGCGGCGGCCGAGCAGGCCGTAGACGCGGTAGCCGATGCGCGAGATGGGCGGTTCGCGGTCCTCGTTCTGCATGCGCCGAGGATAGGGCGTGGTGCGGCGGCGGGGATAAGTCGGTGCCAAATGCACGAATGTGTGCGAGTGGCGGTTAACTCCGGTCAACGGCGGTTAACGTAGGACAATGCTGGTGCAACGATAGCGCAACGTTGCCGCAAGCATAGCGCAATGGCCCCGTTAACATGAGGCAATGTTGCGCTATCGGCGAGGCCTGATGGTTGGTTGGAGCCAGGCAGAGAAAAAGTAATCCCCGCTGCCGTGGCTGCTCTCATAGTGATGCGGTCTCGGATCACCGGGGTGCGCTGGTTCTGCAGTGGCGCGCCTCAGCCTGCGATCCGGGAGCCGTCGTCCGTTTCCCTTGCTGCGGCTGGCCGCCAGACCAGCGGAGCGTCGCAGCGGGCGCGGAGATGGCCTGGGCCCGGGCATCGTTGAGCCCGCAAGCGCAAAGGTCGACCGGCTGAACGATGCCCGGCTCTGCCTTTCCTCGTCCTACCCTCGGGCCGCAAGGCTGCGGGGCTGGAGGCGTTTGTCTCCTCGCCAAAGCGGGGCGCCGCTTAACCGGCACTTAACCCTAATGGCGCATTATCCGGCACATGTGTCAGTGGGCCTCTCGGAGGTCCGATCGTGAAGGTGTCGCCATGTATGCTTTCGTAAAGGCGGGTGTGATCTGCATTGCGATGAGTGCGGCCGTCGGCTGCGTCCTGCCGGCCAAGGCGGCCGATTTGAGCGTTCCCTCGCTCAAAGACAGCGGCTGGAGCGCACCGGCACGGCCCGTTGCGGGCCCATGCTACTGGCGCGCAGACGTAGGCCACGCCTGGTCCCAGAACACATCCGGCCAATACGCCGGGAACCCCGATCCGGACCTGTCCGGCGAAGACTTGGGCAATGGCTGGTTCGGAGAGATCGGCGCCGGCTGCGGCTCGGGCTCGCTCGGCTGGCGCGCGGACGTGACGCTCGGCCTGCGCCAAGCCATCGATTTCGGCGGCGACGTGGTGCTGCCGGGCCCCGCCACCAGCCATCTGACGGCGGATGTCAGAAGCTATACGCTGATGCTCAACGGCTATTACGATCTCGGCAATTTCAACGGCATGGTGCCCTATGTCGGCGCCGGCGTGGGTGTCGCCTATCACCGGATGAGCGATGTGCAGGGCGATGCCGGGCCGACCAGCCAGAGTGGTGGCGACAACACGGCATTTGCCTGGTCGCTGATGGCCGGGGTCGCCTATCAGCTGACGGAAAGGGCCATTCTGGATATCGGCTATCGGTTTATCGACCTCGGCTCCGTCCGCTCGGGCAGCGACCCGATCCTGGCACGGCTCGAGATCGACGACATGCGCGCGCACGAGATCAAGATCGGCCTGCGCTATCATTTCGGCTCGGGTGCATCTGCCTGGAAGTAGTCAAGGCGCCGGCGTTTGCGCCCGCGCGCAGTTAACTGTCGGCCTCTGTCCGCTATCTTGCGGAGGGTGGCCCGCCTCTTGCGTCTCTCTCCTCGCGAGCCTTGCCGGAACCTTTCCGGCCGGCTCGGACCGAGGCAAAGAGCACCAAGATGGCACGCACGGTATTTCTGATCGCAATCGTTTGGCTGGGCTTCGTGCTGCTGCGCGAATACGGCTGGGATTGGCTCGGCCTCGACGAGAAGCTCGCCTGGGCGCTGCTGCTGCCGGGGACCTACGTGGCCGGTCTCGCCATTCTCAACGATTGAGTGCGCACAAATCGAGCTAGCGGAACGCGACGGTGGCAAACGCCTTGCCGACCTTGTCCTTGCCCCATGGCACCGGCATGTCAGGCGCCATGCCCGGCGCCGCAATGGTGCTGCCGAGCCGCTTCTTCTGCATCACCACTTTGCCGCCGTCGTTGCGCACCTCGATCCGGCCGGTGATCAGTAGGATGCCATAGGCGTCGTCGATCGGCCCGCCCCAGAAGTCGCTGCCGTCGGCGGCGAGCGTCGCCGATCTGGTGCGGACCTCGATGCGCTTGTCATTGAACTCGCGAATGCGGCCGGCCGTGAAGCGGAATGCGCCCTTGACGACGTCGACGAAGGCGGCGCCGCTCTTTTTGAGCGGATTGTAGACGAAGTGGTCGATGAAGGCTTCGGCGCGCTCGCCGAGTGTCAGCTGCGTGCCATCGGCGAATATAAGGAGTAGCCGCAAGTCATCGGCCGTGCTGAGTGTATCGCCGCTTGCGACCCGTTGCCCGGCCAGCGCCGGCATGGTTTGAGCACCGCGCAGAATGGTTGCCTCGCCTTGCACGCGGTTGACGGTGCCGAGCTCGGCCGGAAGCAGCTGGGCCGGTGCTGGGGCTGTGAAAAGCACGCACGTAAGGCAAGCAAGCACCGCAATACACGGATGTCGGCCGGCAGGAAGCATCGTAGTCCCCCGTATCAGCGCAGATCGTCCGGTCCCGCCACGCGAATCGACGCGTCTTTCACAATTGATCCTGGGAACTTGGCCGGTTCTGTGTCACAGCGGCCGGGCGGACATCGTTTTGGCCGAACGTGGCCTGTCCCAGGCCAGGCTGTGTTCAACTTGACAGCCATGGCCGCGGGCGGGCACATGTTGCCGGGCCCCGGACCCGCGGATCGTGCCAGCGAGCGTGGCGGAACTGGTAGACGCGACGGCCTTAGGAGCCGTTGTCCCAAAGACGTGGAGGTTCAAGTCCTCTCGCTCGCACCAAGGGTCGCGCGGAGGCGGGAATGCGCGGGTTGTCAGATACGAGCGAGTAGCCAAGCAGCATGCAAGTCACGGAAGCCAACACCGACGGTCTGAAGCGTACGCTCAAGGTCGTGGTCGGATCGAACGAGCTCAACGATCGCTTTTCCGCGCGCCTGGACGAGGTCAAGGACACCGTCCAGCTCAAGGGCTTTCGCCGCGGCAAGGTGCCGGTCCAGCACATCAAGAAGGTGTTCGGCCGGTCGTTGATGGCGGAGGTCGTGCAGCAGGCGCTCGAGGAATCGAGCCGCAAGGCGCTGGACGACCGCAAGGAGCGCCCGGCGTTCCAGCCCAAGATCGACCTCACGGAGGACAAGACCGAGATCGAGAGCGTCATCACCGGCAAGAGCGATCTGGCTTACACCATGTCGTTCGAGGTGCTTCCGGAGATCAACCTCGTCGAGTTCCCGCAGTTGAATCTGGAGCGGCTGTCGGCCGACGTCACCGACGAGGCGGTTGATAAAGCGCTGACAGAGCTGGCGGAGCGCAACACGGGCTATGAGACGGAGGAGGGCAGGGTTGCTGGTGACGGCGACCAGCTCACCATCGACTTTGTAGGCCGCATCGGCGGCGCCGAGTTCGAGGGCGGCAAGGGCGAGGACGTGCCGCTGGTGCTCGGCGGCGGCGGCTTCATTCCGGGTTTCGAGGACGGACTCAAGGGTGCAAAAGCGAGCGAGGAGCGCCGGGTGACGGCAACGTTCCCGGCCGAATATGCCGTGAAGGAGCTAGCCGGCAAGGAAGCCGAGTTCGAGGTCAAGGTGAAGGCGGTCGGCAAACCCAAAAAGCCCGACATCGACGATACCTTCGCCAAAGGCCTCGGCGTCGACACGCTGGCGACGCTGAAAGACAGAATTCGGGCGCAAATCCAGCGCGAGTACGATCAGGTGGCGCGTGTGAAGCTGAAGCGCGTGCTGCTCGATGCGCTGGACAAGGCGCACGATTTTGCCCTGCCGCCGACGTTGGTCGACAACGAGTTCGAGACCATTTGGAATCAGGTCAACGAGAGCCTCAAGCGGGCTGGAAAGACCTTCGCTGACGAGGGTAAGACCGAGGAGCAGGCGAGAGAGGAGTATCGCAAGATCGCCGAACGGCGGGTGCGCCTCGGCCTCGTCATCGGCGAGATCGGCACGAAAGGCAAGGTCGAAGTCACGCAGGAGGACTTGAGGAACGCGCTGTTCGAGCAGGCGCGCCGCTTCCCCGGACAGGAGCGCATGGTCTACGAATATTTTCAGAAGACGCCCGGCGCGCTGACCGAGCTCAGGGCACCTATTTTCGAAGACAAGGTCGTTGACTATATACTGTCGGAAGCCAACCCCACCGAGCGGAAGGTTTCGCGTGAGGAGTTGCTGAAGCCCATCGAGGGCGAAGCCGATCTCCCGCACGTGCACGACGGCGCCCATTCTCACGGACATCACCATGATCACGACCATGACCATGACCATCATCACGGCCATGATCACGATCATGGCCACCATCACCACGATCATGAGCCGGGGCACGCGCACGGCCACGAGCATGGCGAGAAGAAGTAGCCGACACGCCTATGCCGGCCGCAGGCCTTTCATTTTGAACTTTCAGGTGAGCCCATGACGGATCCAGTCTCCGCCGCCCCGACTGCCACCTATTGGCCGACGGTCATCGAGCAGACCGCCCGCGGCGAGCGGCCCTACGATCTGCCCTCGCGCATGCTGCAGGAGCGAATCATCTTCGTGATCGGCCCGATCGAAGACCAGATGGCCTCATCCATCTGCATGCAGCTCCTCTTTCTGGAGGCACAAAACCCCAAGAAAGAGATTGCCATGTACATCAATTCGCCCGGAGGGGTCGTGACCTCGGGGATGGCGATCTACGACACCATGCAATTTATTCGGCCACCCATCGCCACGCTGTGCATCGGCCAGGCGGCCTCCATGGGGTCCTTGCTGCTTGCTGCTGGTGCGAAGGGGATGCGCTACGCGCTGCCCAACGCCCGCATCATGCTGCATCAACCTTCGGGCGGGTTTTCCGGCCAGGCCAGCGACATCGAGCGGCACGCCGAGGACATCATCAAGATGAAACGCCGGCTCAACGAGGTTTACGTTAAGCACACCGGTCAACCTTATGAGAAAATTGAGCAAACCTTGGATCGGGATTATTTCTTGGCAGCCGATCAGGCCAAGACTTTCGGGCTGATAGACCGGGTGTTGACGAAGCGCGACGAGATCGAGCTGGCGATCACCGGCAAGGGAAACTGAGCCGGGCTTTAACAGTTCTAAAAGCGGTCTTAATCGCCGCGCTAGAGTGACGCAGGTGGGGGCGTTGCACGCAGTTTGCCAAGGATTGGTGCGGCCACGGTGACACACGATTGTTGCAATCGCGCCGCGCGCGGATCAGGGTGGGGATTGTGCCATTAAGGCAATCTTGATCTGCCCTTCCGTAGCATGCTGAGATCGGCTTAATCGGATTCACGGATCGGGTCACGGTAGGCCATGGCCGGGATCCTGCATAGGGGACAGGCGCGAATGCCGGTCGCCTTCGAGTGCCTGGCGCGGGTGGTGAGAAAAGCGGATGCCCAACGAAAAGAACACGTTGTACTGCTCCTTCTGCGGCAAGAGCCAGCATGAGGTCAGGAAGCTGATTGCCGGGCCGACGGTGTTCATCTGCGATGAATGCGTCGAGCTGTGCATGGACATCATCCGCGAGGAGAACAAGAACACACTCGTCAAGTCGCGCGACGGCGTGCCGAGCCCGCAGGAGATCTGCTCGGTGCTCGACTCCTATGTGATCGGCCAGGACCACGCCAAGCGCGTGCTGTCGGTTGCGGTGCACAACCACTACAAACGCCTCAATCACGCGGCCAAGAGCAACGACGTGGAGCTGGCGAAGTCCAACATCCTGCTGGTCGGGCCGACCGGTTGCGGCAAGACGCTGCTGGCGCAAACGCTGGCGCGAATCTTGGACGTACCGTTCACGATGGCCGACGCGACGACGCTCACCGAGGCGGGCTATGTCGGTGAGGACGTCGAGAACATCATTCTCAAACTGCTCCAGAACGCCGACTACAACGTGGAGCGCGCCCAGCGCGGCATCGTCTACATCGACGAGGTCGACAAGATCAGCCGCAAGTCGGACAATCCGTCGATCACGCGCGACGTGTCGGGCGAAGGCGTGCAGCAGGCGCTGCTGAAAATCATGGAGGGCACAATCGCCAGCGTACCGCCGCAAGGTGGGCGCAAGCATCCGCAGCAGGAGTTTCTGCAGGTCGATACCACCAACATTCTCTTCATCTGCGGCGGAGCGTTCTCGGGCCTGGAGAAGATCATCGCCCGGCGCGGCAAGGGCTCGTCGATTGGCTTTGGCGCGACGGTGATCGCGCCGGACGAAAGGCGCACCGGCGACATCCTGCGTAGCGTCGAGCCCGAGGATCTCTTGAAGTTCGGTTTGATCCCGGAATTCATCGGTCGTCTGCCCGTGATCGCGACGCTGGAGGATCTCGACGAGAAGGCTCTGATCCAGATCCTGACCGAGCCGAAGAATGCGCTGGTCAAGCAGTACCAGCGCCTGTTCGAGATGGAGGACGTGCAGCTCACGATCACACAGGAAGCCCTGCGGGGGATTTCGCGCAGGGCGATCGAGCGCAAGACGGGAGCGCGCGGACTGCGCTCCATCATGGAAGGCATACTGCTCGATACCATGTTCGAACTGCCCAATCTGAAGGGCGTCGAGGAAGTTGTGATCGGACCAGAGGTTGTCGAAGGCGGTGCGCGGCCGCTCCGGATCTACTCGGAACGGGCTGAGGAAAAAGGGTCGAGCGCCTGATTGGTGCCGGGCCTACGCCTGACGAGCGCAAGCTCTCAGGACTTGTGTGAGGCGGGCGGTGTTCCCATTTCCTTCTCGGGCTCGGACCAGCCGCTTAGAGAAGGTGTTTCTCCTCCTCGGAGAAGGTCTTTCTCTGTGGAAGAGCGGTGGCGGCAAGGAATTGGAGCGCAGCACCCCCGCCTGTTGCGATACACTGCGGTGAGCGTGGGACGGAACGCGACCGTGTGAGTGCGTCTGGGGGAACCAAGGCAGGAAGCAGGATCATGGGCGAAGAAAAACAAGTGAAAGAGAAAGCTGGCGGCAAGGAGCTCTATCCCGTGCTCCCGCTGCGCGACATCGTGGTTTTCCCATATATGATCGTGCCGCTTTTCGTGGGCCGCGAGAAGTCGATCAATGCGCTGGAGGAGGTCATGCGCTCGGACAAGCAGATCCTGCTTGCCGCGCAGAAGAACGCCAGCGACAACGATCCGGCTCCGGACGCGATCTACAAGGTCGGTACGCTCGCCTCTGTGCTGCAGCTGCTCAAGCTGCCCGACGGCACGGTCAAGGTGCTGGTCGAGGGCACCGCGCGCGCGCGCATTCTCACTTATACCGCCAACGCCGACTACTTCGAGGCGGAGGTGGAGCGGATTGGCGAGACCCCCGGCAACAAGGACGAGATCGAAGCCCTGGCGCGCTCGACGGTGTCGCAGTTCGAGAGCTACGTGAAGCTCAACAAGAAGATCAGCCCCGAGGTTCTGGGCACGATCAGCCAGATCGATGATCACTCCAAGCTGGCCGATACGATCGCCTCGCACCTGGCGATCAAAATCTCCGACAAGCAGGACGTGCTCGAGATCACCAAGATCTCGGAGCGGCTGGAGCGCGTCTACACGCTGATGGAAAGCGAGATCTCGGTCCTGCAGGTCGAGAAGAAGATCCGCAGCCGCGTCAAGCGCCAGATGGAGAAGACCCAGCGCGAGTACTATCTGAATGAGCAGATGAAGGCCATTCAGAAGGAACTCGGCGATTCCGACGAGCGCGACGACATCTCCGAGTTCGAGGAGAAGATCGAGAACACCAAGCTTTCCAAGGAAGCCAAGGAGAAGGCGCTCGCGGAGCTGAAGAAGCTCAAGCAAATGAGCCCGATGTCGGCCGAGGCGACGGTGGTGCGTAACTACCTCGACTGGCTGCTGTCCATACCGTGGGGCGTGAAGGGCAAGGTCAAGAAGGATCTGGCCGAGGCGCAGGAGATTTTGGACAAGGAGCACTACGGCCTCGAGAAGGTGAAGGAGCGCATCCTCGAATACCTTGCGGTGCAGAGCCGCACCAACAAGCTCAAGGGACCGATCCTCTGCCTTGTTGGTCCTCCCGGCGTGGGCAAGACCTCGCTCGGCAAATCGATCGCCAACGCTACGGGTCGCGAGTTCGTGCGCATGTCGCTCGGCGGCGTGCGCGACGAGGCGGAGATCCGCGGTCACCGGCGCACCTACATCGGCTCGATGCCGGGCAAGGTGATCCAATCCATGAAGAAGGCGAAGCGGACCAATCCGCTCTTCCTTCTGGACGAGATCGACAAGATGGGGTCCGACTTCCGCGGTGATCCGGCGGCGGCATTGCTCGAGGTGCTCGATCCCGAGCAGAACCACACCTTCAACGATCACTATCTTGAGGTCGATTACGATCTATCGAGCGTAATGTTCGTGACGACGGCGAACACCCTCAACATCCCGCCGGCGCTCATGGATCGCATGGAGATCATCCGGCTCGCCGGCTACACGGAGATCGAGAAGCTCGAGATCGCCAAGCGGCATCTGATCCCCGACCAGCAGCAGGCGCACGGCCTCGAGGCGGGCGAGTGGACGCTGACCGACGCGGGTCTCAAGGAGATCATTCGCCGTTATACCCGCGAGGCTGGCGTGCGCAGTCTCGAGCGCGAGATCGCCAAGCTTGCGCGCAAGGCGGTCAAGGACATCATGGCGACCTCGGTCAAGTCGGTGGAGATCACGGCCGAGAATCTGGAAGACTATCTCGGCGTGCCGAAGTTCCGCTACGGCGAGGCGGAGCTCGAGGACCAGGTGGGTGTGGTTACGGGCCTTGCCTGGACCGAGGTCGGCGGCGAACTCCTGACCATCGAAGGCGTTCTGATGCCCGGCAAGGGCAAGATGTCGGTCACGGGCAACCTGCGCGACGTGATGAAAGAGAGCATTCAGGCCGCCAGCGCTTATGTGCGTTCGCGCTCGGTGGACTTCGGCATCCCGGCCTCGATGTTCGAGAAGAAGGACATCCACGTGCACGTGCCGGAGGGTGCGACACCGAAGGACGGCCCGTCAGCCGGCGTCGCCATGGTGACGGCCATCATCTCGGTGATGACCGGAATCCCGGTGCGCAAGGACGTGGCCATGACCGGAGAGATCACGCTGCGCGGCCGCGTGCTGCCGATCGGCGGGCTCAAGGAGAAGCTGCTGGCGGCGCTCAGGGCCGGCATCAAGCGTGTGCTGATCCCGGAGGAGAACGTGAAGGACCTGTCGGAGATCTCCGATGAGGTCAAGAACGCCCTCGAGATCATTCCGGTGCCGCGCATGGATGCGGTGCTGAAACATGCGCTGGTGCGCATGCCCGATCCCATCACATGGGAGGAGGAGGGAAGTAGTGCGGTGGCCGCAGGTGATGACAAGACAGGCAGCCGGCCGACAGCGCACTGAACCCTGGTCAGTTCAAGCGTCTTGCCGAACGAAGGAGAAGCCCCGACGCGATACGGTGTCGGGGCTTCTCAGTATTCTAGTTTCGTTCGCGGTCCATCCTTCACAATTGCGCGATTTCGGGCCTATTTCCGGGGATTTTCCGCTTGACGGGGCCGCCCATTAATCGTTGGTAGCCGACGCCGTTGCGGGCGCGACGGCCGACAGAGGGCTGCGCGGTGCTTTTTCGCCCGATGCTGCGGCCGAATGATTTCACCTGAGGATATGTCACATGAGCAAAAAGGACCTGATCGACGCCGTGGCCGAAGCGGCTGCGCTTCCCAAGGAAAAGGCTGGCGAGGCTGTGGACGCCATGCTTGCGCACATCCAGAAGGCCATGCAGAGCGGAGGAGAGGTTCGCCTGCCGGGTTTCGGCACGTTCAAGGTGAGCCAGCGCAAGGAGCGGACAGGCCGCAATCCCGCGACCAAGCAGGAGATCAAGATTCCGGCCTCGATCGTGCCCAAGTTCCAAGCCTCGAAGACCTTGAAGGATGCTCTGAACTAAGGGCTCTTCCAGGCATTTTCGGCGCAAGCGGATCGGCGCTCCCTGACGCGGGCGCCGATTGTCATTTCGAGTTTGCCCTGGCCGATCCCGCCGCCGGCTCTCGACCGGGCTCTGCCGCGCTGCGCCGGGTCAACTCGCGCAGAAAATCACGGGCGCGCACCGGGCGCGTCTCGAGGAATGGCAGCGGCCGTATGACCTCGATGGCCGCCGCGCCGATGCGGGCGGTCAGCGCACCGTTGAAGATGCCCTCACCGAGACGGCGCGACAGTCTGCGCACCAGGTCCTGGCCGAGAAACTGGCCGATCAGGTCGTCGGTCAATGCCAAGCCACCTGTGGCGATGATGTGCGTGAGCACCATGCGGCCGAGGCGGGCGGTGCCGATCCATCCCGGTCTGCCGCCGTAGATGCTGGCGAGCGCGCGCAGGAGCCGCAGGTTCTCGATCAGCACCCAGCCGACGGCAAAGACTGCGGCCGGGCTGATGGCGGTTGCCACGCTGACGCGCTTGACGGCGCCCGCCACGACGCGCCGGGCCTCCGCGTCGAGCGGGGCCAGCAGCTCCCGATCGGCGAGCCGGGCGAGATCGCCGGGGTCGCGCACGTCGCGCTCATAGTCGCGCAGGCGCGCGAGGCTCCATCTCAGCTCCGGACGTGAGCTGAGCGCCTGGGTGAGACGCCGGATCGCTGTCCGCTCACGGTCCAGGTTGTTCTCGCGCAGGGCTGCAGCGGCATCCCGCTTGAGCCGGCCGAGGCGCCCGAGACGGAAGAAGCCGGCCACCTCACGCAGTGCGATGGCTAATGCCGCGACCAGCATGATGCACAGGAGCGCGAACCCGATCCAGCCGATCCAATCCTGCCGTGCCAGCGCAACGGAGGCGAAACGCGCGAACCATAGGCTCAGCGCCAGGCTCGCCAGCGCCCCGGCGGCAGCCGCGAGCAAGCCACCCCAGCGGATGCCACGTCGCAAGCGCTCGGCGGTCGAGATCGCCGATGGCGGCGACAGCCCGGTGCTATCGCTCTCGAGTGCCGCGGGCACGTCGTCCGCTTCAGGCGCCTCAGATAACGCCACTTCGTCCAGCTTGAAGGCTTCGGGTCGTCGCGGGTTGGCAGCCGGGGTCATGCGAGCCGGTCTCCGAGCAGGAAATCCAGCGCACGGTCCAGGCGGATGTGCGGCCATGGCGATGGAGCGCCGGACAAAGGATCGCGCGCGATGCGCGGGGGCTGGAAGCGGATGAAGCGCACGTCGGGCCGGGCGCCGGCAACTGCGACGCCGGCGGACCCGCTGGCGGCACCCGACGGCAAGTCCCCCGGGAAGATAGCGGCCTGCGTGCGGCCGTCGAACGTCTGTCCGGCTATAGCCTCGCCCGCGAGCGGCGTACCGACAATGCAGTCCAGGTAATGGTCGGATCGCTTGACTTCACCCTCGCGCGTTGCGCGCAGGGCAGAGAGCGCCATGAACTTGACCTCGGCGCCAGCCCGCTCAGCGCGATCAGCCGATGGCCCTGCCAGGCGCGCGAGCACACCTTCGAGCTCGTTGTGGCTGGAGTGATGCACATGATCGGCCTTGGCGGCGGCGAACAGGACACGGTCGATGCGCCGGGTGAGCAGCGACATCGGCCAGATACTGGCGCCGGTTCTGAAGGGTGTCATGACCGCGGAGATCACGGTACCGATCTCTGCCAGCGCCGTCTCGCCGCCGTTCAGTGCTGTGAACGCGTCGACGAGGACGATCTGGCGGTCGATGCGGCTGAAGTGGTCGCGAAAGAACGGCGTCACGACGTGCGCTTTGTACGCGTCATAGCGCCGTTCCATCATGGCCGCGAGCGAGCCGCGCCGGATGCCGGCATGCGCTGGGACGGGCAAGGGCGTGAAGGTCAGCAGCGGTGAGCCTTCGAGGTCGCCCGGCATCAGCAGACGCCCTGGGCCGAGCGTAGAGAGTTGTGGATCGGCACGGCGCGCCGCTTCCAGGTAGCTCGCGTAGAGGCGGCTGCCCGCGAGCGCCACCCGCTCGTCCTGCGCCGCCTGCGCATCGTGCCCATCGACGTAGGCAAGCCAGGGCGCCGCCAGTGTCGAGTGCCGGTCCTCACGCGCCAGTGACAGCACCGCCTGCGACCAGTCGCGATAGCTGAGGCCAGCCAGCCCCAAGTCCAGCAGCCATTCCCCTGGATAGTCGACGATATCGACATGCAACCGGTTGACGCCGAGGCTGCGCTTGAGCGCACCGCGGGCCACGTACTCGATCGTCACTCGAAGCTGGCTTATGCGGCGGGTGCTTTCCGGCCATCGGGGCGGATCGCCCGCCAGCGCTTCCAGATGCTCCTCGTAGGCGAAGCGGGGAAGGGCATCGTCTGGTTGGGGCTCCAGGTACGCTCGCAGCACGCGGCCCTCGGCAACCGGCCCGAAGAAGGGCAGTCGGCCGCCCTCGATCAGGTTGCGCACCAGCGCCGTAATGAACACGGTCTTGCCGGCGCGCGCGAGCCCGGTGACGCCCAGGCGCATTGTCGGCGTGACGAGATCGGCGAGGAAATCGCCCGCGCTCCTGAGCGCTCCGAGTGCGGAGAGGGTCACTGCCGATGTGGCCAACGCATCGATCCTGCAGGTTGCCGGAGTGGCGCTGGGAACGTGGCGCGCGACTTGCCCATGCGCAAGGCCGTTCCGCTGGCCTATTTGCCGGCGCTGACCGTTGGTTTCCAGTCCTTGGCATGCATGGCGATGGTGGCGCGCCTGAAGCCGAGCTGCTGCTCCGAGATCCAAGGCAGCGTCATCTGGAATACGACCGGCTCGGAGGCGGTGCGTCCGGCGATCCGGTCGAGCAGGGAGGGCTCGGAGGGTGTGGCCGTATTCAGCTTGAGGGTGAAGGCGTACTCGCCCTCCTCCTCGACGAGCTTGGGCAGAGGATTGCCGGCCGGATAGAAGCGGACCGTCTCCGTGAACACGGCGCGGCCCGGAATGCTGAGCGGAGCAAATTGCCGGTTGGGTGCATCGGCATTGCGCGGGTGCTCACCGAGGAACGCGCTGTAGTAGCGCTTCGTGTTCTGATCCTTGATGCTCTTCACCTCGAGCTCGACCGACAACACAGTGCCGCTGCGTGCTCCTTCGTTGGCGATGGTGATGGGGATGGCGAACAGCTCCACGTCGCCGCCCCCGTCACGTGCGTAGTGGATGGTCGGCGGTATGTAGACCGCCAAGTCTGGTGCCTGCAGTGCGCTCATGTAGAAGCTGAAGCCGGAGAAGCCGAGCGCGGCAGCCGAAAAGACGGTTGCGAGCTTGCCCCCGTGACCGCCGGCCTCCGCGATGTTCGCCGTGCTTCCATCATCGCCGCCCAGCACGGGCGGTTGAGCAATGGCCATTCACGCGCCTCCCTTGCACTGCGGGCAGCCGTACGCAGGATTTGGGGCCGTGCCGTGGCGAGGCGGCAGGCGCGTCAGCCCTGCTGGCCCTGGCGCCGCGCCATGAAGGCCAGCCGCTCGAACAGATGCACGTCTTGCTCGTTTTTGAGCAGCGCGCCGTGCAGGGGCGGAATCAATTTCCTGGGGTCGGTCTCGCGCAACGTCTCGGGACCGATGTCCTCGTTGAGCAGGAGCTTGATCCAGTCGAGCAGCTCGGAGGTGGACGGCTTCTTTTTTATCCCCGGTACCTCGCGCACGTCGTAGAAGATCTTGAGCGCCTCCGACACGAGCCGGCCCTTGAGGCCCGGGAAGTGGACCTCGATGATGGCTCGCATGGTCTCGGTATCGGGAAATTTGATGTAGTGAAAGAAGCATCGCCGCAGGAAGGCGTCAGGCAGCTCCTTCTCGTTGTTGGAGGTGATCATGACGATGGGCCGCTGCTGTGCCTTGATCGTCTCACCCGTCTCGTAGACGAAAAACTCCATCCGATCGAGCTCTTGCAACAGGTCGTTGGGGAACTCGATGTCGGCCTTGTCGATCTCGTCGATGAGCAGGACGGGCCGCTCCTGGGACGTGAAGGCGTCCCACAGCTTGCCCTTTTTGATGTAGTTGCGGATGTCCTTGACGCGCTCGTCGCCCAACTGGCTGTCGCGCAGGCGGCTAACCGCGTCATATTCGTAAAGTCCCTGCTGGGCCTTGGTGGTCGACTTGATATGCCACTCGATGAGAGGGGTACGCAGCGCTTTGGCTACCTCGAGCGCCAGGACAGTCTTGCCCGTCCCCGGCTCGCCCTTGATCAGCAGGGGACGCTCGAGCGTGATGGCAGCGTTGACCGCCACTTTCAGATCGTCGGTGGCGACGTAGGACTTGGTTCCCTGGAATTTCATTGAGCTCTCGGATGGCGGGCGCAAAACCGCCGCAGATTAGGGGGGTGGGCGCCTGCCGGCAAGCGTCCGAAACACTGCCCTGGCGCACGCAAGGGGTGCGGCTAAAGCATTGTCGCAGCGAAATTTGCCGGCAAGAAACGTCATGAAATTGCCAACCTGACATATTGCTCCTGCACCCCAGCGCTATTTTCTTGACTTGGAAAAACAGCGGCTTAGATAGAGCGCCCAAGTGCGGCGACTCGGGGACCTACGGGTCAAGCAGGTGAATAAGAATGGCCTCCCGGAAGCGCAAACAGGCGAAACCCGGCAAGAAGGCCCTTGCCAAAACCAAGGGCAAGCTACTCAACGGTCGGCGTAATGGGGCCCATGTCACGGTGAAGGTGTCGAAGTCCAACGGACAAGCCGCTATCAGGCCAAGGGCGCAAGCCATCGCAAACAGGCCACGGGCGCAAGCCGCCGCAAAAAAGGCCGAGCCGAGACGCTCTGAGATCGTCCTGCCGATCGGATACAAGCCGGACGAGAGTGAGCCTTTCATGAGCGAGCGCCAGCGGATCTATTTCCGCAACAAGCTGCTCGCATGGAAGGAAGAAATCGTCCGCCAGAACCGCGAAACCCTGCAGGGGCTGCACGAGGATTCGTCTCAGCATGCCGATCTGGCGGATCGGGCCACGTTCGAGGCCGACCGGGCGCTCGAGCTACGGGCCCGGGACCGCCAACGCAAGCTGATCTCCAAGATCAACTCCGCACTCGCACGCATCGAGGATGGCAGCTATGGCTTCTGCGAGGAGACGGGGGAGCCGATCAGCCTGAAGCGCCTCGATGCCCGCCCCATCGCCACACTCTCGCTCGAGGCGCAAGAGCGGCACGAGCGACGCGAGCGAGTGTTCCGGGAAGACTAACCGGGCCCTGCTGCTACCCCTTCTCAGCGTTTGGTTGCCTCCGGCCGAGTGGCACTGGGGAGACCGTCCTCTTCCTTGTCCTGCATGGCGGAGGCCGCGGCGCTGCGCTCGCCCAGCCGTGCCAAGGCGCCGCGTACGCCATCCAGATCGCGCAAGTGAATGTCGTGCTGGGAATAGGGCACTTCGATCCCTTCGGCGCGCAGGGCTTTCAGAATTGCGGTCCTGAGCACGGATTGGACGTCGAGCGCTTGGCCCAGGTCCGCGATCGCCACGTGCAGCGCAAAGTCGAGTGAGCTGGCGCCAAATCCTTCCAGCACCGCCTTGGGCGCGGGGGCTTGCAGCACCGCTGGGTGTGCATGCGCCGATCTCAGGAGGATGTCGGTCACTCTGTCGGGGTCCGCCGAGTAGGCGACACCCACCTTGAGCACGAGGTTCTGAGGTGGCGGGGCGATCTGCCGCGCCGCCGGGATATTTATGCCCTCGGCACGCAGTGCCTTGAGAACGATCGTGCGCACGTCCGATTGAACATCGAAGGAGCGGTTGAGATCGCCCAGCAGGAAGCGCAAGGAGAAATCGAGAGAGCTTGCGCCAAAGCCGTCGAAGCTGGCCTTCGGGGGCGGTGATTTCAGAATCAATGGATGCTCGTCGGCGCATCGCTCGAGGATCTTGATGACCTTCTCGGGATCGGCTGTGTAGTCCACGGCCACCTTGAGCACGACCCGGCCGACGAGATTGCGGTGCGTCCAGTTGAGCACGCGGCCCGTAATCAGCTCTGAATTTGGCACGATCAGGCTGGCCCGGTCGAAGGTCTCGATCTCGGTCGCGCGCACGCTGATGCGCCGCACGTTGCCCTGCTCGTTGCCGACGACGATCCAGTCGCCGACCTTGATCGGCCGCTCGATCAAAAGAATGAGGCCGGACACGAAATTGTTGACGATCGACTGCAGCCCGAAGCCGATGCCGACCGACAGCGCTCCGGCCACGATCGCCAAATTGGTGATGTCGAACCCCGCATACGAGACGGCCAGCAGCGCCGCCACGGCGATGCCGGTGTAGCCGACGACGGTATCGATCGAATTGGCGATGCCGGGGTCCATGCGCGGCTGCTGCAGCATGCGGTCGCGCAGCCAGCGCTGAAACAGCCGTGTTGCCAGCAGCAGCAGCGTGAACAGCACGAGGCCGATGAGGATGCGAGCCAGCGAGATGCGGAACTGGCCGATCTCGAAGCCGAAGAACAGCGACCTGAACCAGTCGCGGATATCGGCGCCGGAAAAGCCCCATTGAAGCATGAGGACCGGCAGGGCGCACACGGCGAGCACCAGCCCCAGGGAGAGCTCGGTCAGCCGCGCGAGCTGATGCCGGCGCGGCTGATCGAGCCCGAACCGGTTCTCCAGCATCGCTCCGAACGGGTGACCCTCCGCCGCGGGCTCCCGCGTCAAGGCGCGGATGGCGAGATAGAGCAACATCGTGATCAACACCACGATGCCGGTCATGACCAATTGCTGGGCGACAAATCTGGCCAGGGCCACGTATCCGGTGAGCGAGCCGGCGACGATGCCGATGACGATGAGCCACAGCGGGATTTTCAGCCAGCGCGGCTCGTGCCGGGACAGACGCTCGGTGATCCGCGGCGGCGCCGGCTCGAAGCGCGTGAGAAGCAGCGCGACGAGCAGGGCGACGTAAGCGAGGTCCGAGATGAGGGACTGCAGAATAGTGAACGCAAGCGGCATGAAGAACGACCGCGTCATTTCCGTGAACGCAAGATCGAGGGCATAAACGCCGGCGACCCCTTGCAGCAGCCGGCAAATGCGCCGCGCACTTCGATCCGACAGGTCGAAGAGGCGCCAATGCGGCTCGTGTACCGCGAACACGGTGGACAGCAGCGTGCCGATGGCGATGAAGAGAAGAAGCCCCTTGATCAGGCCGGCCGCAAGCCCATCCCAAGGCTGATACAACAAATCGAATGTGTCGAGGCCGACATAGAGCAGGAGGCCTGCGAGCAAAACGGGTGCGGCGCGTGCCGGCGCTGTCCAGGCCGCGGAAACCGCGCGCTCGACGAAGGCCGGCGCGGGCTCACGCGGCGGCCGCCGCGTAACACGCTGAATGGCATACTTGGCAACGAGATAGAGAAGCAGCGCAGCAGCCAGCAGGGCGCCGATGCCTTGTTGCCTCTGGGCGGCCCAGCTCGCCCAGTCATAGCCGAGATAACGCAGCCGATGGCCGACGATCGGCGCTTCATGAGCAACGCGGCGCCACAGGTCAGGCAGCAGCGGACTGGACTGGCGTTCGAGCAGATTGCGGGTAAAGAGGGCGTGGCGCATATCCGTGATGCGCAGGATGAGCTGGCGCGCCCGAACCCAGGTGAGCTCTGTGGACTTGATGGCCCCGTCGAGGGCGGCTGCCTCCACATTGAGGCGAGCCCGCTCGGCGGCGATGGCGGGGGCTTCCGGAGGGGCATCCTTCGCGGGTGGCGGACCGAGCTTGTCGATCTGGTCTCTGATGGCCGCAACGCGAGGGCGGAGTTGCTCCGCTGTCTCGCTGGAGTCGTTCAGGATCGAACTCGACATCGATGCGCAGCCGCCCCAGCTCTTCCTCCAACTGGGTCAGGTGCTGGATGGCTTTCTCGGCCGCTTCGATGCCTTTTGTCAGGCGGTCGATGGGTGCCGCCACTTCGGAAGGCAGGGCGGTCTCTGCTGGCGCACCTTGTTGAGCAAGCGCGAGCGCCGGAGCGAAAATGATGACCAGCCAAAGGGCAAGCGCCATCCGCACGACCGCTGTAAGCCCGCACCGGTGGCTCGGCGTCGGTCCCGAGTATTGTGCCTTCGATGGCCACATCCCGATCATCGCATCCCGCAGTTTTGCGTGCGCTCTATACCGTGTTCCGGAGCCGAAACATGCGCGACAAAAGCGATCTACTCGGCGGCGCGCTCGCTGGCCGGCTGGCCGAGCCCCCGGGGCTCGCGCGTAAACACGGGGGCAGCCCGCTCGTGCTCAGCCATCGCCGCCCGCGATGAGTGGATCCCGGTTTCGATGACTACGTCGACGGGTCCGCCGGTCATGATCAGGTGCTCGACGTCGTCGCGGCGCACGAGCAGGAGCCGCCGCCGTCCATCCACCGCCGACTGTTCGACGATCGCCAGACGCTTCTCTGGTCGCGGCCCGAATATCGCGGCAACCGGAGACACGCCGTTGAGATAGCTGCGCAGCACCCAGGCACCTCCTACGGCCAGGGCTGCGAGCAGCGCGAACAGGAAGAGATAGAAAAGGAAATCAGCCATTTCGCTTCACAGCCAGAGCTGTGCCTCCAGCTACCCTTGTCACGATCTTCCCGCACGATTTGCACACGGCCCGCAAGCACCTCTTGTAAGTCGCGGACCTATACCCCGGATTTAGGAGCATTTTAACCCTAATGATCGATCTGTTGATGCCTGGATTTGGGACGGCGCTCGCGTGGTGCCGATGTGTGGGGAGTTGTTGCGTGCTGAGTATCCTGATTAACCGGGCAATCCAAGCTATCGCGAGCCAGAATCAGGTTAGGTTTCGCGGCATGAGCGGGACCGAAACGGAGCACCCGGCTACGGCGGATCGCCAGCTGCCGGAGCTCGGGCACTGGCTGCTTGCCATCTGCATAGCCGCATTGGCGGCCGGTGGCCTCGCTGTCCTCATGCTGCTGTCGGCCAGGGTGACAGAGTCGTTCGTGCTCGTGTGCCTCGCTGTGTTGTCGATGGTGGGCGCATTCTTCCTGTTTGGGCTCGCCGCGGGGCATATCCGTCTCGGCGATGAGGTGGACACCGGGGCGCTGCTTCGATCCGCTACCGAGCATATTGGGCAGGGCATCCACGTCACGGCACCCGACGGTAGCACGGTCTATGCCAACGGGACATTCCGGGCCATCGTGGGCATCGGCTCCGATGGTGCGCCACGCCCGTTCGATGAGGCTTTCGCCGGTGAGCCGATGGCGCCTGAATGCCTGTTTCGTTTGATGCGGGCTGCCGACCGTGGCGAGGTGCACGTCGAGGAATTCCGCGTGCGTACGCCAGAGATCAGGTCGCGGTCGGCGCGCTGGGTCCGGCTCGGGGTGCAGCCGTTGCAGGCAAGCCTCGGCGCGAATGAACGCGCGAGCTTCACACTCTGGCACATCACGGACATCACCGGCGAACGTGCACGCGAGGCCGAAGCGCTGCGCGAGGCCGAGGCCTTTCTGGCCCGCTATGAGGCCATGCCGTTGGGCCTCGTGGTCGCGGGGGCGGACGGTGTGATCACGTACGTCAATCCCATACTCGAAGATTGGCTCCATCTGGATCAAGTCGCCGTCAAATCTGGCGCACTGAGGCTTGGGGAAATTTTCGCCGGAGCTGGTGAGGCTCTGCTGCGGGCCCGCACGGCCCAGGCGCCGAAACAAACCGTCAGCCTCGATCTCGATCTCGTCGGGAGCGATGGCGCGCGCATGCCGGCGCTGGTCATCGCCAAGTCGGTATCATCCGGGCCGGACGAGATCACGGCTCTCGTCCTGGATCGCACCTCTCGTGGAGCCGACAACGGCAATGGCGCCGAGGTGAGCTTTGCACGCCTCTACCACTCGGCCCCGTTCGGCATGGCGACCCTGCAGGCCGATGGCCGCATCGTCAGCGCCAACGCCGCCTTCGAGCGCATGTTCCTCGACGGCGGCAAGCCCGGCGCGCGGCGCATCGGCGACCTGTTCGCCAGCCTCGGTGACGCTGACGCCAGCCGCGCCATCCAGGGCGCGCTGGCGCAGGTGCTGGCGGGCCGCGCGCAAGTGGAGCCGGCCGACATCTCCTTCGGACCCGAGCGCCAGTACACGCGCCGTCTCTACATGGGCCCGATCTCTGAGGCGCGCGGACAGGGCGAGGTCGCCGCGCTCTACGCAATCGACACCACCGAGCAGAAGGCCCTCGAGCTCAAGTACGCCCAGAGCCAGAAGATGGAGGCGGTGGGCAAGCTGGCGGGTGGCATAGCGCATGACTTCAACAACGTGCTGACCGCCATCATCGGCTTCTCCGACCTGCTTCTGCAGACGCACCGGCCGACGGATGCGGCCTACAAGGACATCATGAACATCAAGCAGAACGCCGACCGGGCCGCCGGCCTGGTGCGGCAACTGCTTGCCTTCTCGCGCCGTCAGACTTTGCAGCCCGAGGTGCTCGAGCTCGGCGAGCAGCTGAGCGACGTCTCGATCATGCTGACGCGTCTCATCGGCGAGAACATCGACCTGAAGATCGTCTCCGGGCGCGATCTGTGGTTCGTGAAGGCCGACCGCAGCCAGTTCGACCAGGTCATCATCAACCTCGCGGTGAACGCCAAGGACGCCATGCCGAATGGCGGTCGTCTCGTTATCCGCACGCACAACGTGGCCGAGCGTGAGAGCCTGAAGCTGCAGTCGCAGGGGGTTACGCCAGGGGAGTATGTGCTGATCGAGATCGAGGACACGGGTCACGGCATGACGCCGGAGATCCTGGCCAAGATCTTCGAGCCGTTCTTCTCGACCAAGGAGGTGGGCAAGGGTACGGGCCTCGGCCTCTCCATGGTCTACGGCATCGTCAAGCAGACCGGCGGCTATGTTTTTGCTGAGAGCGCGCCGGGCAAGGGCACCGCGTTTCAACTCTATCTGCCGCGCCACATTCCCGAAGCGGCGGAGCCGGCTCCTGGACCGCGCCCGAAGCCCGAGCGTCCCCGTGATCTGACCGGCACCGGTCGCGTGCTGCTGGTGGAGGACGAGGACTCGGTGCGCAACTTTGCCGTGCGTGCGCTCAAGCGTCAGGGCTACGAGGTGCTTGAGGCGGCAACCGGTGTCGAGGCCATGGAGGTCGTGGAGCGCGAGGAAGGGCGCATCGACATCGTCGTCTCCGACGTGGTGATGCCGGAGATGGACGGCCCCACCCTCTTGAAGCAACTGCGGCTGCGCGATCCGGAGTTGAAGGTCATCTTCGTCTCGGGCTACCCCGACGATGCCTTCCGCAAGAGCCTGGACCCGGACCAGCAGTTCGCGTTCCTGCCCAAGCCCTTCACGCTGCCGCAACTGGCCGCCAAGGTGAAGGAGGAGTTGGCGCGTTGAGGTACCGCAGCTTGATGCAAAGCTGCGGTATGTTTGCGCTGGTGCTTGCGGCACCTCTGCGTTAGCGCTGCGCTAAACCTGCTGCAGGCTCGGCCAACGCGTCCGTGGGTGTCTTGTGTCCCGAGAACAAATCATGTACAAACAGGGTTAATTGCGCAACCGCGCAACTCATGGAATAAGGAGATTCTTATGCCCGCTCCACAGCTCCGGGTGGTCGAAGGGGACATCATGGACAAGCAGAAGGCGCTGGAAGCTGCGCTTGCCCAGATCGACAAGCACTTCGGCAAGGGCTCGGTCATGCGGCTGGGCGCCAACGACCGCAACATGGACGTGGAGGCCATTTCCACCGGCTCCCTCGGTCTGGATATTGCCTTGGGCATCGGCGGTCTGCCGCGCGGGCGCGTGGTCGAGATCTACGGCCCCGAATCGTCCGGCAAAACCACGTTGGCGCTCCAGGTCGTGGCGGAAGCCCAGAAGAAGGGCGGCATCGGCGCCTTCGTGGACGCCGAGCACGCGCTCGACCCCGTCTATGCAAGGAAGCTCGGGGTCAAGGTCGAGGATTTGCTGATCTCGCAGCCGGGCACCGGCGAGGAGGCGCTGGAAATTGCCGACACGCTGGTGCGCTCGGGCGCCATCGACGTGCTGGTGGTCGAACTCGGTGGCGGCCCTCACACCCAAGGCCGAGCTCGAAGGCGAGATGGGCGACATGCAGCCCGGCATGCAGGCGCGCCTCATGAGCAAGGCCCTGCGCAAGCTCACCGCCTCCATCTCCAAGTCGAAGTGCATGGTGATCTTCATCAACCAGATCCGCATGAAGATCGGCATCATGTTCGGCAACCCGGAGACGACGTCGGGCGGCAATGCCCTGAAATTCTACGCCTCCGTGCGCCTCGACATTCGCCGCATCGGCCAGATCAAGGAGCGCGACGAGGCGGTCGGCAACCAGACCCGGGTCAAGGTGGTCAAGAACAAGGTCGCCCCGCCGTTCAAGCAGGTCGAGTTCGACATCATGTACGGCGAGGGCATCTCCAAGACTGGCGAGCTGGTGGACCTCGGCGTCAAGGCCGGCGTGGTGGAGAAATCCGGCGCCTGGTTCTCGTTCAAGGGCGAGCGCATCGGCCAGGGCCGGGAGAACACCAAGGCGTTCCTCGCCGAGCATCCGAAAATGGCCGCCGAGATCGAGAGGCTGATCCGCCAGAGCGCCGGCCTGATCGTCGACAAGATGCTGCATGCCGCTCCCGAAGGCGACGAGGCGGCGGAGGCGGAGGAGGGCCCCGACGCGGATGGCGTGCTCCCCGACGTCGAGGATGGCGCCGGCAAGGGCGCCCGCGCCCGGCGCTAGCGGCGAAAGCTCGTTAGCGCTGAACAGCCCACCCTACCCTGGGCATGGAGATTCGGCGACTAAGGTAAGTCGGCTACCGTGAATTGGCTGAGAAGCTGACGGCAATGGGCACGCGGGAAACCGACCGGAACATTGCCAATAAGATCAGCCGGGGAGGGCTCACGGCGGAGTTCTTTCTACAATGCTTGGTCGCGTGCACTACCGTAAGGCTGGACGATGCCTAGTCGTGCTCGCAGCCATAGCGCTGCTCATCACCCGTTCGACTAGCTCATCCACAGGATGAGAGCGGCGGCGCCCCAAGCAGCAACGGCCAAACACAGCAGCCCAAAACCGACGAGAGCAGGCCGACACCAAGTCCCGAGCCACGGCAGCCCGTGGTCATTCCCGAGCCAGAGCAGTCCAAGCCCGCAGTTTACAAGCCATCCTGCGACAAGCCCGAGGACCACAACGCAGCCGACTACTGTGAGCAGCAACGGATGGCGAAGGCTGCCGAGGACGCTGTTTGGTGGGCGCGTTTCCAGAGCGGCGTCGGCGTACTTGGATTCCTTGCCATCGTATTCACTCTGGTGCTCACCGCTCAGGCGACGAGGGCCACCGCTAGAAGCGCCGACATCTCTCAAAAATCCCTGCAGTTGTCGCAGGGCGCGTTCCTCGACCTCAAAGAGCAAGACCTTAAGAACTCAAAATCCACAACGCCGGGCAGACGGTCGCGACGATCGAGAGCTATAGGGGCCGCTACCATATGGGTACTGACCTTCCTGACCGTCCCAGCTTCCTCGACAGTCCAAAACTTTTTCAGTCAGTGATCTTGGTGGCTGGCGACAGCCTTGTCTTGGACGAAGATCCAAACCGCGTGAACAAGATCAACAAGGGTTCCCTCACAAAAATCCTTAAGGGTGAACTCAAGTACTTTGTTTATGGCCATCTCACCTACGCGGAGGTTTTCGGGAATACGTTTGATGTGGGGTTCGGCCGCGAGGTGGAGGTTGATAACGTCGAAAAGGACAAGTACCGCTTCCGCCTCCGGCACCCCGAAAACATAACCGCAACGGCCAAATATAATTTCTACAGGCAACGCGGCCCATACGACCTGAGTGATCCGTCCATCGAGTTCGGACACTTCGCAGTCAGAAATTATTCGGGGGCTGACGGTTGCAAGATCGACTACTCGATCACAAACATCGGAAAATCTGACGTTGTGGTCGAGACGACTACGCTCCGATACCTGCATGTTTTCGCGCTGCCGGATGTGCCGGACTACCGCCTCCCGTGGTGGCCTCGGAGAAAAAGGCT
The DNA here is from genome assembly GCA_963806735.1 of uncultured Alphaproteobacteria bacterium. Classification (GTDB taxonomy): domain Bacteria; phylum Pseudomonadota; class Alphaproteobacteria; order Rhizobiales; family Hyphomicrobiaceae; genus CADEFX01. Next base: position 37,565 of record CAWEBE010000036.1, read on the forward strand.
CAAGCCGAGGAACTTGATCCCAGGCGGCATCATCACCGTTCGCCCTAATCCCATTTCTCTTGGTCAGAAAACCTTGACGATGTGGTCAAGGGCAAGCGCCACACTTACGTCTTTGGAAAGGCAATCTACAGAGAAGGCGGGAGACGGTTTGAGGTAGGATTCGTAGGTCGAGTCAAAGTGACGGTGGCGAAAGTTGAGGAAGGAAAAACCACGGTTCGCTTCAGCGTTGAGACACCGCCCGGACTCGCCGCCTACAATTTCTTTAGACGCATCCCACGCTGGGGATGGGAGCGGCTGAAAAACTACTAGAAAACCTGCAATGCCTAGCACGCGTCTCCAGATACTCATGCTTCCTTCCTATGGGAGCGGCATCGGCTGCTTAATGCTGGAAAGTTTCTCTCCCTTGCATGCGGAATCAGACAAGGCGAAGGGCAGCGCCTTGCCCAGAACCCACCATTTTATGCCAAAGCGCTGCTTTGCGGGCACGGCGCGGCTGACAAGATGTGTGAGTACAAGCTCAAACTGATTCCATCCACACACACCTTGCACCGCCCCACCGACCCGCTATAGCTGCGCTGAGATCATTACTTGGTGCCAGCATCGATGCGCCTGCTTCTTCTCGCAGCCCTTGGCGGCGCGGCCGGCTCCGCCGCGCGCCATCTTGTCAACGTCGGCTTCGGCCGCTGGCTCGGTGCCGGCTTCCCGTGGTCTACCCTGTTCGTCAATGTCGCGGGTGGCTTCCTGATGGGCGTCCTGATCGAGGCCTTGGCGCTCAAGTTCTCAGGCTCCCTCGAGCTGCGCACGCTGCTGGCGACGGGCGTGCTCGGCGGTTTCACGACCTTCTCCGCCTTCTCGATGGATTTCGTCGTGCTCGTGCAGCGCCAGGAGCTGGCTCTGGCCGCCGTGTACGTCGCGGCTTCGGTGGCCTGCTCCATCCTGGCGCTATACGCGGGGCTGGCGTTGACGAGATTGGCCCTCACATGACCGGCTCCTCGCCCGTCGAGACCATCGAGGTCACGCCGCAGGAAGCGGGGCTGCGTCTCGATCGCTGGTTCCGGCTTCGCTTTCCCGACATCGGCCACGGCTATCTGCAGAAGCTTCTGCGCACGGGCCAAGTGCGCGTCGATTCCAAGCGCGCCGACGCCAACCTGCGTCTCGCCACCGGCCAGCAAATCCGCGTGCCCCAGGCCGCGCGCAGCAACACGGCGAAGCCCAACGCAGCGGCCCACACCACGCCCAAGACCGACCGCGACCTCATCGAGGCCATGATCCTCTATGAGGACGACGACGTGCTCGTCCTGAACAAGCCGTTCGGCATCGCCGTGCAGGGCGGCACCGGCACCAGGCGCCACATCGACGGCATCCTGGCCGGCATGGCGGACCGCTTCGGTGACCGGCCTCGGCTCGTGCATCGCCTGGATCGCGACACCACCGGTGTGCTGCTCGTCGCCAAGCATCGCGACGCGGCCGCCAGGCTCGGGCGCACCTTCCAGACGCGCTCGGCGGCCAAGACCTACTGGGCGCTGGTGATCGGCGTCCCCAAGCCGCCGCAAGGCAAGGTCGAGGCCGCGCTCGTGAAGGCGACCGACGGCGATGGCGACCGCGTGCGCAAGGCGCTGCCCGGCGAGCAGGACCGCGCCATGCACGCCACCACTCACTACAGCGTTATCGATCGCGTCGCGCACAAGGCCGCCTGGGTATCGCTGAAGCCCGTGACGGGCCGCCAGCATCAGCTGCGTGCACACATGGCGCTGATAGGCAACCCCATCGTCGGCGACAACAAGTATGGGGGCGACAAGACCATGTTGGCGGAGGCGCTGGAGAGCAAGCTGCATCTGCATGCGCGCCGCCTCGTCATTCCGAGCCCGCGGCCCGGCGCGCCCAAGATCGACGTCACCGCGCCGCTGCCCGAGCACATGCGGCGCACATGGGAGACACTGGGGCTCGATGCGGCGCGGTACGATGCGGATTAGGCGGCTAGCTGTGCCCGTGCGTCCCGCCGATGCTATAAGCCTCCCATGAAGCTCGTCATCTTCGATTGCGATGGCACGCTGGTGGATAGCCAGCACATGATCACGGCCGCCATGGAGCACGCCTTTCGCGCGCTCGACCTGGCGCCGCCGTCGCGTCTCGATGTGCTGGGCGTGGTCGGACTGTCGCTGCCCGAGGCATTTCGCGTTCTGGCGGCCGAGCATTCCGCGTCACACCAAACGCGGCTTGCGGACCTTTACCGCGACCACTTTCCCCTCGTGCGGCAGGCATTCAAGGACTCCGAGCCCCTGTATACGGGTGTGCGCGAGACGATTGCGGAGCTGCGCCGCAGGGGCGACATTCTCGGCATCGCCACGGGAAAGTCCAAGCGCGGAGTTTCCCGCCTGCTCGAGCGTGAAGGTTGGCAAGGCCACTTCCACACCATCCAGACTGCCGATGACCATCCCTCCAAGCCGCATCCTTCGATGATCCTTCAGGCCATGGCCGAAGCCGGCGCGGCGCCCGAGGCGACCGTCATGATCGGCGATACGGCCTTCGACATGGAGATGGCGCGCAGCGCAGGCGTACGCGCCCTCGGCGTTGCCTGGGGCTATCACGCCGTCGATCGGCTGACCGCGGCCGGTGCGCACGCCATCGTGCATGAAGGCGATCATCTGATGGAGGCGATCGAGGCGCAGTTCCGCCAGCAGGTGGCGACGTGAGCGTGAACGGCGATCCCCCGCCCAAGGTGCCCGGCCGGGACGATCCGCGCCCGCTGCCCAAGCGCTTTTATACGAGCGCCACGGTGGCACCGCGCGGCACCGGGTTCGCCGTTCTGCTCGATACGCGCGCGGCGCGCACGCCCAAGAAGCGCGAGCTGGTGCTGCCGACATCGGCGCTGGCACAGGCCGTCGCTGAGGAATGGGATGCGCAGCGCACGGTCATCAATCCGGCGACCATGCCGCTCACCCGGCTCGTCAACACGGTGCTGGATGGCGTCGAGGGGCGCGAGAGCGAGGTGCGTGCGGACATCGTCAAATACGCCGGCAGCGACCTACTGTGCTATCGCGCCGAGGATCCCGAGAAGCTGGTCGCCCTGCAAGCCGCGACATGGGATCCCGTTCTGGTGTGGGCGAACTCCGGCCTCGGCATCCGCCTTGCGCTCTCCGGGGGAGTCATGCCCGTGCGTCAGAGCCAGGAAGCACTCGACGCAGTGGCATTGGCGGTCGCGCCGCTGGACGCCCTCCGGCTCGCATCCTTGCACGTCATGGTCACGCTCACCGGCTCCGCCATTCTGGGACTGGCCGTCCTGCACAGGCACCTCTCGCCCGAAGCGGCGTGGTCCGCGGCGCACGTCGATGAGGACTGGCAGATCGGGCGCTGGGGCGAGGACGCCGAGGCCACGGCCCGCCGCGCGCGGCGCTGGACCGACATGCGTGCTGCGGCCGACCTCTTGCGCCATCTGGGCTGACGCAGCGGGAATTTTCAGCCTTCGCACAATTGCGCGCGCATGCTTGATGACCCGGTAACGAATCTTCGGCTTACTGGGGTATCGAGGCAAACGGCACCCGAGCGCGACATGCAACTCAAGCTGGCCCGGCGCACCCATGCTGCCACGCTGGACACCTTCGCCCGGCGCGTCACGCAATCACGGATCGTGTGGACGGTCTCGGGGACGGAGGGTCTGTCGCGCGTGGCTTCACGCATGCGCCGCGGCTCAGAGGTGAACCTCATGTGGTCGACGCGCGAGGAGGCGGGCCGCTGGATGACGCGGTTCTCCCGGCCGCGGCTCAATCCGATCACGCTGCGCAATGTGTTCGCGGATGTCTTTCCCAAGCTGCGCGCTCTCAACCGCCTGATCGGACCCGACTGGTCGGCGTGCACGCCTGCCGACCTCGAATTCGAGCTGGCGGACCTCGAGACGCGGCTGAAGGCCGAGTCTGCCAGGCAGTTCGTCGAGGAGGCGCTGCGGGCCGGCGCGGTCTGGGTGCTGGAGGATGATATGGGGCCGGCGTTCGCGACGTCGCATGCACACAGGGATGCGCTCGTGCTGCCGTGCTGGTCCAGTCAGCAGGCGGCTGAGGCTCAATGCACCGGCTTCTGGAGCGAGATGATGATCTCGCGCATCGAGCTCTTCCGCTTCACCGGCAAGACGCTGGCGTGGCTCACGGAGATAGGCCGGTGCCTTGCTCCCAATCACAGCCTGGGCGCGCCCGTCGAGCTGGGCGCGCGCGAGATGGCGGACCTCTTCAAGCGCCCGCGCCAAGTCGGCGCGGCCTGACGACGGCTTGTGCCATCGCGGCCGCTTGAAGCCGCAAACTTGCGGTAAGCCTCAGTTTGAAAACTGGACCACTCGGCTAACAACTACCGTCATTCTCGAGCGGCGAGCCGTCCGTGCGGAGCACGGCTCCGCCGTGATGGCGAGCCGTCTCGGGATCCAGCATAAGAAGTGCCGAAGGCTCGATATATCAAATTGCTCTTGAAATTCCTGCGTCCCCGGCGTCGATTGAGGAGAGCCGATCGTCGGCTGTCTTCAAGACCGGGGCATCTGCATGAAGGACGTGATCGAAGAGCTCGAGCGGCGCCGCGCCATAGCCAAGCTCGGCGGCGGGCAGGCGCGCATCGATGCCCAGCACAGCAAAGGCAAGCTGACCGCGCGCGAGCGCGTCGAGCTTTTGATGGACGAGGGCTCCTTCGAGGAGTTCGACATGTACGTCGAGCACCGCTCCACCGACTTCGGCATGGAGAAGACCAAGATCCCGGGCGACGGCGTCGTCACCGGCTGGGGCACCATCAACGGCCGCGTCGTCTACGTCTTCGCCAAGGACTTCACCGTGTTCGGCGGCTCGCTCTCCGAGACGCACGCGAGGAAGATCATCAAGATCCAGGACATGGCGCTGCAGAACCGCGCCCCCATCATCGGCCTGTTCGACGCCGGCGGCGCGCGCATCCAGGAAGGCGTGGCGGCACTGGGCGGTTACGGCGAGGTGTTCCTGCGCAACGTGCTGGCCTCCGGCGTCATCCCGCAGATTTCCGTCATCATGGGGCCGTGTGCCGGCGGCGACGTCTACTCGCCGGCCATGACCGACTTCATCTTCATGGTCAAGGACACGAGCTACATGTTCGTGACCGGCCCCGATGTCGTGAAGACTGTCACCAACGAGACCGTCACCGCCGAGGAGCTGGGCGGCGCCCGCGTCCACACCACCAAGTCGTCGATCGCCGACCGCGCCTACGAGCATGACGTGGAGGCGCTGCTGCAGATGCGGCGGCTCATGGACTTCCTGCCTTCCAACAACAAGTCGGGCGTGCCTGTCCTGCCCACCAAGGACTCGGCAGACCGCGCCGTGGCGAGCCTCGACACCCTGGTCCCCGATAACCCGAACAAGCCCTATGACATCAAGGAGCTGATCCTGAAGGTCGCCGACGAGGGCGACTTCTTCGAGATCCAGGAGGCGTTCGCCAAGAACATCGTCACCGGCTTTGCCCGCATGGAAGGGCGCACCATCGGCATCGTCGCCAATCAGCCCATGGTGCTGGCGGGTGTTCTCGACTCGGACGCCTCGCGCAAGGCCGCCCGTTTCGTGCGCTTTTGCGACTGCTTCGACATCCCCATCATCACCTTCGTCGACGTGCCGGGCTTCTTGCCGGGCACGGCGCAGGAATACGGCGGACTCATCAAGCACGGTGCCAAGCTGCTGTTCGCCTATTCCGAGGCGACTGTGCCGAAAATCACGGTCATCACGCGCAAGGCCTACGGGGGCGCCTACGACGTCATGAGCTCCAAGCACATCCGTGGCGACGTCAACTACGCCTGGCCGTCAGCCGAGATTGCGGTCATGGGCGCCAAGGGGGCGGTCGAGATTCTTTACCGCGCTGAGCTCGGCGACCCCGAGAAGATCAAGGCGCGCATCGACGAATACCAGAAGCGCTTCGCCAACCCCTTCATCGCCGCCGAGCGCGGCTACATCGACGAGGTGATCCGCCCGCGCTCCACCCGCCACCGCATCTGCCGCGCCCTCAACATGCTGCGCCACAAGCAGGTCGAAAACCCCTGGAAGAAGCACGACAACATTCCGCTGTGATATTGAAATCCTCATCCTGAATCCGATGAGGCCACTATGGAACCTACAGAGGAGCAGGACACCGCATGACGGACAACTGACAGCGACCTTAATCGGCCGCTGCCTCTTATATTCAGATCGAGCACATTGCCTACAACTAAAGTTGAAAATTTTTGATGCGCGCCGTTGAAAAGTTCCGACGCGGTCCTCATTTGTTCTCGAACCGCATTGCTCCCGTCACAGCTTCTCTGCGGCCATTTCTGAGCGCGCTTTCGTGCGCGCCTAACTGCCTGCCACGTGCAGCGCGGACGGGTGAACTATTAGGGGAACGACATTGCTCATTGAAATCGACTTCCTCCCGGTTGGGAACAGCAACGGCGATGCAATCTGCATCCGCTACGGAGACAATCAGAACGGATACGACGTCCACGTAGTCGATGGCGCGTTCAAAGAAACATCCAAAGACATCATTGCCCACATCGCGAAACATTATCACGGCCCAGGGACACGCATCACACACATGGTTGTCTCCCATGCCTGCAACGATCACGTACCTGGGCTCATCGATGTATTAAGGACCTTCTACGTTGGAACGTTATGGATGAACCGCCCCTGGCAACACGCAGCCGAGGTCATTCAGCACTATCCGCGCTTCGACTCAGTGGCCAATCTTGAAAAGCGGATGCGTGATCTGCATCCCTATTTGATCGATCTCGAAACTGAGGCCCTGCTCCGGAAGATTGAAATAAAGGACGCATTTCAGGGTCAATGGATCGGCCCCTTCCTAGTGCTCGCTCCAAATCGGCGCCGCTACATCGACATCATCCCCCATCTCGCAAAGACGCCAAATAGCACTGCTACTCCCACGCCAAATCCATTCGCCGCTCTTCCCAGTCAGTTTATCGGTGAGACCGACGAAGCGTGGGACTACGAGACGCTTGAAGAGAACATCGAAACAGAGCCATCCAACGAGACATGCGTAGTTCAGCTCGGCATCTTTGAGAACCACACCGCGCTTCTAACCGCTGACGCAGGGCCGATCGCTCTTACTGAAGCAGCGGCGTATGCCGAAGTGTGCGGCTTGCTCAAGCCGCCGAATTTCGTCCAGGTGCCGCATCATGGAAGTCGACATAACGTTACACCGTATGTCTTGAACCGATGGCTAGGCCCACCGCAAACACGACAACATCCTCGGCGCGGAATAGCGTTCTGTTCCGTCGGCGCCGACGCCGATCTCTATCCGCGGCGTAAGGTGAGCAATGCCTTCTTGCGGCGGGGCTATCCTGTCCACGCCACAAGAGGCCAGACTAAGACTCACTATCAAGGTCGTGAGCTTCGCAACGGATGGTTCGTTTCTCGGCCTGAGCCATTTCCCTCAAGGTCGAAGAATGAAAACCGGCATCGGACTCCTCGATACCTACATCATCCGTGCCCAACTGGTACCTGCCGTCCTGGCCGCATTCCCGGCATTGGCGCTTTTCGCCGCCTTCATCTCTTGGAAGGACATCAGCTTCTCCCACGCCATTGCCGGCACGGGCTTGCTCGCTGTTCTATGGCTCTTCCTGGACAGGGCCAAACGTCTCGGCAAGGAGCTTGAACCCGACCTCTTTGCAAAGATGGGCGGGATGCCGAGTACCACGATGCTTCGTCACAGCGACGGTGCCTTCAACAAAATCGAGAAAGAGGGTTTCCACTCCTTCCTTTCTCGCAGACTCGCCAAACTTGCACCAAGCCCAGAGCGGGAGGCGGCCAATCCACAAGAAGCCGATGACTACTACAAGCGAGCTGGTAACTGGCTCCGTGAGAACACACGCGACACAAAGAGGTTCAGCATCCTTTTCAACGACAACATGACCTACGGGGCTCGCCGAAACCTGCTCGGCGTGAAGCCTTATGCTCTGATCCTGAATGGCATCGTCGTCGTTGCATGCATCGGTTTGCTCTATTTCTTTGCGCCTCTCACCTCGATAGGCACTACAACAGCTAGCATCTCAACAGTACTTGTCGTTGCCGCAATTCACGCCGGTAGCTTCCTTCGATACGTAAACGAAAGTGCCGTGATGCAGGCGGCACGCCAATACGGCCGTCAGCTCATCCTTAGTTGCGATACCTTAGACACGGGAATGGCGCCGGCGACCCCACGAGCTTCCAGAAAGAAAGCCTAGACCATGCACCCACTTCATGCGCTAACCCAAGCTTTCTCAATTCCAGGCGTCTTGGAGTAATGGTCGGGTAGAAGAGCAGCGGCAGTCCTTCAACAAACCTTGACCCTCCACCCCACCCCGCATGTGCGCGTCCCGGCTCTGCCGCGACGCGCACATGCGGAAGTCATGCCGAAGGCGTGCACGCAAATCGTGCCGGAGGCGCGCCAGAAAAATGGTCCGGGACCCAGACGCGCCTTCGCCAACTCTGCGTCGGCATGTGCGACTACGCCCACCAATTCATCCCCCTCTGCCCGCGAGCGGGAGAGGGTCGGGGTGAGGGGCAGCTACACACTCTGAGCGAGCAACTGCCCCTCACCCTAACCCTCTCCCCATGCAAGACGTGGGGAGAGGGGACCCGCTGTGCGTGCGGCACAACCTCGCCCCGCACCTCCCTTGACCCTCCACCCCACCCCCGTAGGATGCGCGTCGTGCCGGAGGCGCGCCAAGAAAACCGCGCCAACGCACGCCACACAGAGGTTCTCCCCAGCGTGCGCTTCTCCTTCCTCAATCTCGCGCGGCAGGCGCTGACCGGACACACCGGCTGGCCCGAGCAGTGGCGCTCGCCCGAGCCCAAGGCCGCCTACGACGTGGTGATCGTCGGCGCCGGCGGACACGGGCTTGCCACCGCCTACTACCTCGCCAAGGAGCACGGCATCCGCAACATCGCTGTGCTCGAGAAGGGGTGGCTCGGCGGCGGCAACACCGGCCGCAACACCACCATCATTCGCTCCAACTACCTCTGGGAGGAGAGCGAGGCCATCTACGAGCACGCCATGAAGCTGTGGGAAGGTCTCTCCCACGAGCTCAACTACAACGTCATGTACTCCCCCCGCGGCGTCATGATGCTGGCGCACAATGTGCACGACGTGCAGGTCTTCAAGCGCCACGTGCACGCCAACCGCCTCGCCGGCATCGACAACGAATGGCTGACACCGGAGCAGGCGAAAGCCTTCTGCCCGCCGCTCAGCATCTCCAGCGACCTGCGCTATCCCGTGCTCGGCGCAGCACTCCAGCGGCGCGGCGGTGTGGCGCGCCACGATGCCGTCGCCTGGGGTTATGCGCGCGGCGCCGACCGCCTCGGCGTCGACATCGTCCAGAACTGCGAGGTGACCGGCATCCGGCGCGGCGTGGACGGTGCCGTCACCGGCGTCGAGACGACGCGCGGCTTCATCGCCGCGCGCAAGGTCGGCGTCGCCGCCGCCGGCTACACCTCGGTCATCATGGGCCTCGCCGGCGTGCGCATGCCGATCGAGAGCTACCCGCTGCAGGCGCTGGTGTCGGAGCCCATCAAGCCGGTGATGCCGTGCGTGGTCATGTCCAACGCCATCCACGCCTACATCTCGCAGTCCGACAAGGGCGAGCTGGTGATCGGCGCCGGCACCGACGTCTACACCTCCTACAGCCAGACTGGCGGCCTGCACATCTCCACGCACACGCTGGAGGCGATCTGCGAGCTGTTCCCGACCTTCCGCCGCCTCAAGATGCTGCGCAACTGGGGCGGCATCGTCGATGTCACGCCCGACCGCTCGCCCATCATCGGCTTGACGCCGGTGCCGGGCCTCTATGTCAACTGCGGCTGGGGCACCGGCGGCTTCAAGGCGACGCCGGGCTCGGGCCATGTCTTCGCCGCCACCATCGCGCGCGGCGAGCCCCATCCCATCGCCGCGCCGTTCTCGCTCGAGCGCTTCACCACCGGCCGCCTCATCGACGAGGCCGCCGCCGCCGCCGTCGCGCATTGAGAGCATCGCATGCTGCTCATCCGTTGCCCCTGCTGCGCGATGGACCGGCCGGAGATCGAGTTCCGTTATGCCGGCGAGGCGCACATCGTGCGCGCCGTCGATCCAGCGCGGCTCGATGATGCCGCCTGGGCCGATTTCCTCTACATGCGCACCAACCCGAAGGGCTTGCACGTGGAGCGCTGGCGCCACGTGCAAGGCTGCGGCCGCTTCTTCAACGCCGTGCGCGACACGGTGAGCGATAAGTTCTTGCGCACCTACAAGGCCGGCGAGCCGAGACCGGATCTCTCCGCGTTGACGAAGCCGCAGCCATGAGTGGAGCGTTTCGTACCCCAGCCGGTGGCCGCATCGACCGCAGCCGGACCATCACCTTTCGCTTCGACGGCGAGACGCTGACCGGCCATCCCGGCGACACACTGGCGTCCGCGCTGCTCGCCAACGGCCGCCATCTCGTCGGCCGCTCCTTCAAGTATCACCGTCCGCGCGGCATTCTCGCGGCCGGGTCCGAGGAGCCCAATGCGCTCGTCACCATCTCGCGCGGCGGCGGGCGCGTGACGCCCAACCTGCGCGCCACCCAGCTCGAGCTTTACGAAGGCTTGGATGCCGCCAGCCAGAACCGTTGGCCGTCGCTGGCACGCGATTTCGGCGCCGTCAGCGGCTGGCTCGCCCCGCTGTTTCCTGCCGGCTTCTACTACAAGACCTTCATGGGGCCGTGGCGCTCGCCTTGGATGTGGAGAAACATTTACGAGCCCTTGATCCGCCGCGCCGCAGGCCTCGGACGCGCGCCGGCGCAGCCTGATCCGGACCACTACGCCAGCCGCTATGCCCATTGCGACGTGTTGGTGGTCGGAGCCGGTCCTGCCGGCCTCGCCGCGGCCCTTGCCGCCTCCGAGTCCGGCGCGCGCGTGATCCTCGCCGACGAGCAGGCGGAGATGGGTGGCTCGCTGCTCGCGGAAGCCGAGGCAACCATCGACGACAAGCCCGCCGCAACATGGATCGCGGATGCGTTGGCCGAGCTGCGCAGCCGGCCGCGCGTGCGCCTGCTGCCGCGCACGACGGCGTTCGGCTACTTCGCGCAGAATTTCGTTGGCCTGGCGGAGCGTCTCACCGATCACCTCGCGTCACCCGCCGCCGACTTGCCGCGCGAGCGGCTGTGGCAGGTGCGCGCCAAGGAAGTCGTGCTGGCCACAGGCGCCATCGAGCGCCCGTTGGTATTCCCGCACAATGATCTGCCGGGCATCATGCTGGCCGATGCTGCCCGCACATACCTGGGTCGCTACGGTGTGCAGCCCGGCCGTCGCGCGGTCGTCGCTGGCTCCAACGACGGCATCTACGTCACGGCGCTCGCACTGCATCGGCAGGGCGTCACCGTCGCCGCGATCCTCGATGCACGGTCAGATCCATCCGGCGATGCTGCAACAGAAGCACGCGCAGCAGGACTGCTCATCCGCACCGGTGCCGAGCCGATCGGCTCGCGCGGTCGTCTCAGGATCAGCGAGGTGCTCGTCGGCGAGAGAAACGGAGACACCCTTCGCGACGCCGGCCGTATTCCCTGCGATTGCCTCCTGATGAGCGGCGGCTGGACGCCATCTGTGCATCTGTTCTCGCAGTCGCGCGGCCGGCTGCGCTTTGATGCCGAGACGGGCCTCTATCTTCCGGGCGCCTTCGCACAACGCGAGCGCTCGGCCGGGGCCTGCGCTGGCGTATGGCCGCTCGCCGATGTTCTGCGCAGCGGTGAGGCAGCGGGCGCGCAGGCAGCGGGCCTCGCGGGATCGCGCACCTTCCACATCACGGGTACTGGGGCGCCGGCATCATGGCCACCCGCTGCGCAGCCAGTTCCCGGCCCGAAAGCCTTCGTCGATTTCCAGAACGACGTGACGACCGCCGACCTGCTGCTGGCTGCGCGCGAAGGATTCCGCTCCATCGAGCACGTCAAGCGTTACACCACGACGGGCATGGCCACCGACCAGGGCAAGACCTCCAACATGGCGGCGCTGGAGGTGGTGTCGGTCACCTTGGCCAAACCCGTTCCCGACATCGGCCTGACTACCTTTCGCCAGCCCTACACGCCCGTCACGTTCGGCACGCTGGCCAGCCACGCGCGCGGCGATCTGTTCGATCCGATCCGCCGCACGCCGATCGGTCCCTGGGCGCAGATCAACGGCGCCGTCTTCGAGGATGTCGATACCTGGAAGCGAGCGCGCTATTTCCCGATCGTCAATGAGGATATGCACACTGCCGTCGCCCGCGAATGCCGCGCCGTGCGTGCCAGCGTCGGCATCTTCGATGCCTCGACACTCGGCAAGATCGAGGTCGTCGGTCCCGACGCCGCCGAGTTCCTGCACCGGATGTACGTCAATGCCGTGCGTAACCTCGGCGTCGGCCGCTGCCGCTACGGAGTGATGCTGAACGAGGCCGGCTTCGTCATCGACGACGGCATCATCGCCCGCCTTGCATCCGACCGCTTCCATGTCACGACCACCACGGGTGGCGCAGCGTCTGTCCTCAACATGATGGAAGACTATTTGCAGACCGAGTGGCCGCACCTGAAAGTGTGGCTCTCCTCTACCACCGAGCAGTGGGCCGTGATCGCCGTGCAGGGCCCACGCTCGCGCGAGGTTATCGCACCGCTTATCGAGGGTGTCGATCTCGACGACAAAGCGCTGCCGCATATGGCCGTGCGTGAAGGGCGTATCTGCGGCGTCCCGGCGCGCATCTTCCGCGTCAGCTTCACCGGTGAGCTCGGCTTCGAGATCAACGTGCCGGCCGGGTCCGCACTGGGCGTCTGGGAGACCATACAAGCCAATGTCGTGAAGGCCGGCGGCTGCGCCTACGGCACCGAGGCCATGCACGTGTTGCGCGCGGAAAAGGGCTACATCATCGTCGGCCAGGAGACTGACGGCACCGTAATTCCGAACGACCTCGGCCTCGACTGGTTGATCGGCCGCAAGGCGGAAGATTTTGTCGGCCGGCGCTCGCTTGCGCGTCCCGACATGCAACGCTCCGACCGCAAGCAGCTCGTGGGCCTCCAGGTCCGAAACAGTGAAGCCCCGCTCGAGGAAGGCGCGCAGGTGACGTCCGAAGCCAAGCCTCCGCTCGGCACTCCGGCCTTGGGTCACGTCACCTCGTCTTACCACAGTGCGACGCTCAACCGGCCGATCGCGCTGGCGCTGGTGCAGAACGGCCGCATCCGCCTCGGCCAACGCCTATATGTGCCGATGCCCGACGGAGCTATCGAGGTCGAGGTCGTCTCGCCGGTCTTCTACGATCCCAAGGGAGAGCGGCTCAGTGGCTAGGCAGGGATCAGGCTCGACGGCCCATGCGCCCACGTTGCCGCTACCGCGAGTAGATGGCATCGCTACCGTGGCAATGGCAGATCCCGCTTGCCGCTTCATCTTCCGCGGCGCCGCCGAAGCTAGCGAGCAGGCCAGCGCAGCTTTCGGCGTCGCGTTTCCGAACGAACCTTGCCAGGCGCGCCGCCAGGACTCTCGCGCCGCTCTCTGGCTCGGTCCTGACGAGTGGCTGCTGCTCGCACCGTTTCAAGAAGCGCAGAGCATCACAACGGTCATCGCCGAAAAGCTCGCCGGCATTCCCCACGCGCTCGTCGAGGTCAGCGACCGCAACCAAGGCCTGCTGCTCGACGGGCCGGGATCGGAGGACGTTCTGAGCGTCGGCTGCCCCCTCGATCTCGACATCGCGGCGTTCCCCGTCAATACGTGCTCCCGCACTCTCTTCGGCAAAGCCGAGATCGTGCTCTGGCGAACCGGAGCGCACACCTTCCGCCTCGAGGTCGCGCGCTCGTTCCTGCCCTACGTCATTGGCGTCCTCGATCTCGCCGTTCGCGATGCGGCTGCGATGGCGCGCCGATAGGCGGAAGTCTCAGCCTCGCCTCACTCTGCCGCAACTCCTCTCGTTTCACTCTGCCGCGTCGCGCACCTCCACGCCCTGCTCGATTTCGAGCTGGAGAATGTCGTTGAACCGGTTGAACGCGCCGCACAGCGCTGTCCGCCATGTCATCTCGACAATCTGCGCTTCCGTGAAGTGCTGCCTGAGCCGCACGAACATCTCGTCCCGCGTGCGGTTCCAGTTGTTCGTGACCGCAATCGCGTACTCGACGACCAGCTTGTCGATCTCGTCCAGCTCCGGGTGGTCCTTGTAGTCCAGAAGCTTGGCGACACCCGCCTCCGAGATGCCCTGCACGGCCAGCTTCGGCGCATGGTGGGAGACGCAGTACGTGCACTTGTTGAGCTCGGAGACGGTGACTAGGCATAGCTCGAGAGTGCGCTTGGGGAGTACGCCCTCCTCGGCCAGCTCCGTGAGCAAGCCCCACACGTGCTTGAAGATGGGCGACCGGTGCGCCATCGCGCCGGCTTGGTTCTCGAACGCACCGTAGCTTTGCATCTTGTCCCAGAGAGGGTGCAGCTGCCTGGGCAAATCCGCACGTGATTTGATCGAGATGCGTGACATGATTTTTCTCCTTGAGTCCAAGGCTTGCAGGCAGCGGGATCGGGGCAGGGTTCCGTTGTGGCCATCGGGTCTGGGTGATTGTCATCCCGGCATCGCGCCGGAGCCGTGCTTCGCACGGACGCGCGGGCCGGAGCGCTCTTGAGTCTAATCCTGCATCACTCCCGCGCGCGAGCCGGGACCCAGAGCCGCGTGCGGCAGCTATCTGTCGTGCAACTCTGGGTCCCGGGTCTCGCGTGCGCTCCCCCGGGATGACACCTGAAGCCTCAACCCGCCTTCTTGCCCTCCATCTCGTCCAGCACGCGCTTGGCCGTGCGGAAGGCATCGAGCCCGGCCGGAAATCCCGCGTACGGAATGACGTGGATCAGCGCCTCGCGGATCTCCTCCTTGGTCAGCCCGTTGTTGACGGCGCCCTTCACATGCACCGCCAGCTCGTGATGCCGGTTCAGCGCCGCCAGGATGCCTAGGTTCAAAAGGCTGCGCTGCTTGCGCGTCAGGCCCGGGCGCGACCAGAACACGCCCCAGCCCACCTCCGTGGTGAGATCCTGCAGCGGCCTCGAAAACTCATCCGTGCTCTTGAACGAGTTCTCCACGTGCTCCTTGCCGAGCACCTCCTCGCGCAGTTTGCGACCCTTGTCGAACGTCGACTCCGCCATGTGCGTCTCTCCGGATCTGAGCTGGTACCGGAAGCATGATGAGGGCCCGGTCGCCGGCGGGCAATGGGCAGTCGCGTTCGCGCACCTGCGCTTTTTCCTTGCCTTTCCTCCCATGAGGCGGACAGTGCGCGGAGAGGAAACGCGCAATTTAGGGACCGAAATCCATGCAGGCTGACTACGTCATCGTCGGCGCGGGCTCGGCGGGCTGCGTGCTGGCCAACCGGCTCTCCGAGGATGGCGCCCGCGTCGTGCTTCTCGAAGCGGGCCCGCGCGACTGGCACCCGATGATCCACGTTCCGGCCGGCGTCCTCAAGCTGCTCTACAACCCGCGCGTCAACTGGAACTACAGCAGTGAGCCGGAAGCAGGCACCGGCAATCGCGCAGTGCATTGGCCGCGCGGCCGCGTGCTGGGCGGCTCCAGCTCAATCAACGGCATGCTGTTCGTGCGCGGCAACACCGCCGACTACGACAACTGGGCGCAGATGGGTTGCCGCGGCTGGACCTACGAGGACTGCCTGCCATTCTTCCGCGCCATCGAGCGCTACGCGCCGGGCGACGGGCGCTTCCGCGGCAAGAGCGGGCCGCTGCTGATCGAGGACTACCGCACCATTCTGCCGCTGACGCACCGCTTCGTGGAGGCCGCGCAGCAGGCCGGCATCCCCTTTACACGCGACCTCTCCGGCGAGCAGATGGAGGGCGTCGGCTACTCGCAGATGTCGCGCAATGGCCGCTTCCGCGGCTCTACCGCGCGCACCTTCCTGGCCGAGGCACGCAACCGTTCGAACCTGAAGGTGGAGACCAACGCCACCGCCAGCAGGCTCCTGTTCGACGGCAAGCGCTGCAAGGGCGTCGCCTTCCTGCAGAACGGTCAGCCGCGTGAGGTGAGTGCGGCCCGCGAGGTCATCGTCTCGGGCGGCACCATCAACTCGCCGCATCTGCTGCAGGTTTCCGGTGTCGGACCGGCCGCACACCTGAAATCGATCGGGGTCGAGATTGTGCATGATCTGCCCGGCGTCGGCGGCAATCTCTCCGACCACTACGCCGTGCGCGTGTCCCAGCGCATGCGCAATGCCGTTTCGATCAACGAGCTTTCGCGCGGGTTGCGACTGGTCAAGGAGGTCGCCAACTGGCTGACCGTGGGGCGAGGCGCGCTGACCTTCGGCGTGTCCAGCGCCCAGATCTTCTGCCGCAGCCGCGACGGCCTGGCGAGCCCCGACATCCAGCTTCTCTTCTCTCCCGCCAGCTACGACGAGAACAAGTTCGGCACCTTGGAGAAGAAGCCCGGTGCGACTATTGCGGTCAGCATTGCCCGGCCCGAGAGCCGCGGCAGTATCATGGCGAAATCGCCTGATCCGCTGGATCGCCCGGCGATCCGCCCCAACTATTTGTCTGCGCCAGGAGATATGCGCGTCTCGATGGCCGGCATCCGCCATGCACGCCGCATCTTCGCGCAGCCGGCCTTTGCAGCGCACCGGGTCGAGGAAATCACGCCCGGAGCGGATATCGCCAGCGAGGCCGGTCTCGAAGCCTTCATTCGTCGCGCTGGCACGACCATCTATCACCCGGTCGGCACCTGCAAGATGGGCGAGGACCCGATGGCCGTCGTCAACTCCCGCCTGCGCGTGCGCGGGCTGACGGGCTTGCGCGTCATCGACGCTTCGATCATGCCCGCCGTCACCACCGGCAACACCAACGCGCCCACCATCATGATCGCAGAGAAGGGCGCATCCATGATCCGCGAGGACGCGCGCGGGGCCTAGCCTCGCAGCGGGGGCGGCTGGCTCGACTAGAGCAACTGCTCACTTCAGGGCGCGTCCCGCACCGGCACTCGGGTTCAGCTCGATTGTCACCTGCTCGATGCGGCCCTTGAACGGGAACGGTGATTTATAGGCGTCCGAGACGGCGGACACGTTGTCCATGCCGATATCGAACGGCTCGACGCTGTAGCGGAAGGGAACGGTCCTTTCGACCCGGCCCTCGCCCGTCTGTTTGCCGTTGATGAAGAGCTTCACAGTCGCCGGCTTTGCCGGGCCAGGCTCCACGGGCACGAGCTCCATGCGTACCGTGGACTTGCCCGATGGCACCGCTTCGGACGACTGCGTCCGGTACTTCTCCACCTCGAAGAAATTGTAATCGAACGCCGGCTTGCCGTCCTTCACGTAGAGCGTCCATCCGGAAGTGATGCCGCCGATCGCAGCCAGCACTCCATCTGCACCCGCCGCGCCCGTCTCGATCTCAGCCGTCACGCTGAAGGGTACGCCGTGCGTGTTGAGGACGGCCGACTCGCTGATGTTTGTCGTGCCTGGCCCATACGAGAAGCTTTTCAGCCCAGCGAGCGGGTTCGGCCGCAAGGAGGCATCGAAACGCTCCGACATGCGATCATCGAGCGGAAGCACATTGTACTTCTTGGCTTCCTCGAGGAAGGCAGCTTGCAGCTCCTTGACCTTCTGCGGGTTCTGCGCCGAAAGATCGGTCGCCTGCGTGAAGTCATCGCTGAGCTTGTAGAGCTCCCACTTATCGTCATCGAACGAGCTGCCGCCGCCCGCGGTTTGCCAGGGCAGCCGCCCGTGGCGGGCCGACGCCATCCAGCCGTCCTTGTAGATGCCGCGGTTACCCAGCATCTCGAAGTATTGGACGGTGCGGCGTGAAGGGGCGGCCGCATCGCCGAAAGAGTAGCGCATGCTCACGCCCTCGATCGGCTTTTGCGCTGTACCATTGACAATCTGAGGCTCGCGAACCCCGGCCGCGTCCAGCACCGTCGGGGCGATATCGATGACATGGTGGAATTGCGAGCGCAGCCCACCCTTGGCCTTGATGTCTTTTGGCCAATGCACGATGAGACCGTTGCGGGTGCCGCCGAAGTGCGACGCGACCTGCTTCGTCCACCTGAATGGCGTATCGGCCGCCCACGCCCAGCCGACGGGCACGTGCGGCTCCGTGCTCGGTCCGCCGAGCTCGTCGAACTTGTCCTGCAACCCTTTCAGCCCGAGTTGGATGCCGTTGAGGCTCGCCACCTCATTGACCGTCCCCTCGAGGCCACCTTCACCGGAGGCGCCATTGTCGCCGATGATGTAGAAGATCAGGGTGTTGTCCAGTTGCCCGGATTTCTCGATGGTCTGCACCAGCCGGCCGACCTGCTCATCAGTGTGGTCGAGGAAGCCCGAGTAGTTCTCCATCAACCGCCGGTAGACGCGCTTGGCTTCCTCTGACTGAGAGTCCCACGCCGGGATCTCAGCGGGACGCGGCGTCAGTGTCGCTGTCTGCGGGACGACTCCCAGTTGTTTCTGCCGAGCGAACGTCTCCTCGCGGTACTTGTCCCAGCCGGCGTCGAACTTGCCGCGATACTTCTCGCGATACGCCTCCGGCGTATGGTGCGGACCGTGGATGGCGCCGGTCGAAAAGTACAGGAACCAGGGCTTGTGCGGGTTCGTCGCCTTCACGCGGTTGAGCCAGCCCGTCGCATCGTCCACCAAGTCCTCCGTGAGGTGGTAGCCTTGCTCCGGCGTCTTTGGTGGCGCCACGGGGTCGGTGTTGCGGTAGAGCACAGGGTAGTATTGGTGCGTCTCGCCGTTCATGAAGCCGTAAAAGTACTCGAAGCCCCAGGTCTTGCCGGTCGGCCAGCGGTCGAACGGACCTGACGGAGAAATCTCATTGTCGGGCGTATTGTGCCATTTGCCGAAAGCGGCGGTGGTATAGCCGTTCTGGCGCAGCATTTCCGGCAAGCCCGCCGTCGTGTTCGGCACGATGCCGGTGTAGCCGGGGAAACCAGTGCCCATCTCGATGATGACGCCGGTGCCGATGCTGTGATGGTTGCGACCGGTAAGCAGCGCACCGCGGGTCGGCGAGCACAGGGCCGTGGTGTGGAACTGGTTGTGCCGCAGGCCGTTCTGCGCGAGACGATCCATGGTGGGCGTGGACACCGCGCCTCCAAAGGTCCCGGCATGCCCGAACCCGACATCGTCGAGGATGACGATGAGGACATTCGGGGCACCGGCCGGGGCCGTGACCGGCTTGGGGAAATCTGCCTTCGAGTCTCTGTAGGTCGTGCCGATCTGGCCGCCAAACGGTGCCTCCGGCCTCGGTAACACGTCTTGCGCGGATGTGCTTGGTGCCTGCGCGTGCAGTTGTCCGGTGCTAGCGCAGATGGCGAGAACCGCGGCGGTGCTGAACAGACTTACAGTCAGAGATTTGAGACTCGCCGCTGGCATGAATTCCACCTCGGTTTGGGAGGAATTGTCATTCACGCACCTCGAGCGGCAAATCGGGGAAAACCCTCAAAGGAGGTTGTTGCAATCGCCAGGTCTTCCCCACGGGCAAGGTGTCAGTGCCCTGGTCGGCTTCTGGCGCATCGCCATCCTTCGGGAAGCGACATCTTCACGTCCGCAATCGGCAGTGAATCAGACATTAGCCACATCATCTCCTGCACAATTGCCAGAGCCTTCCTGCCGGCGGTATGATGTGTTGACTAGCAGGTCGCGGCTTGAGCGTGACCGCGGTCGAAATCGGAACTTTTGTGTCGCGCCGCGTCGTGACCCCTTGAACATCTCAAGTTCAGGAGGATCGGACATGGCGCGCGTGGATGTCATTCTACCTGCAGAGCCGGTGCGCGAGCTGCCTCGCGTTCGTAACATCGGGCCGATGGACCTCAAGTATGCCCTGTTGAAAGGCATCGAGGATTTTCGGGCGATGCCCACGCACGTTGTGTTCCTGAGCCTCATCTATCCCATCATAGGTCTGGTGATTGGCCGTGCGACGATCGGATACGATGTCGTGCCTTTGCTTTATCCACTGGCGGCGGGTTTCGCGTTGATCGGCCCGTTTGCCGGCATTGGCCTCTACGAATTGAGCCGGCGGCGCGAGCAGGGCCTGGACACATCGTGGCGACACGCCTTCGATGTTGTCCACTCGCCGTCCTTCAGGCCGATCATGGCGCTCGGCCTGCTGCTGCTGGCGCTGTTCGGCATCTGGATCGCCGTCGCGCACGCGATCTACGTCGCGAATTTCGGTGAGCGCCAGCAGATAGAGCTGCTTGCCTTCATCCGCAGGGTGCTCATGACGCCCGAGGGACACAGCCTCATTGTCGTCGGCAATGCCGTGGGCTGTCTATTTGCCATTGTAGCGTTCTCGCTCAGCGTGGTTTCGTTCCCTCTCCTTCTCGACCGCAACGTCGGGTTGGCTGCGGCGATCGTCACCTCCGTCAGCGCGGTCATCAGGAATCCGGTGACGATGGTCCTGTGGGGCCTCATCGTCGCCTTCGGCCTGGTGATCGGGTCTCTGCCGTTCTTCCTCGGGTTGGCCGTGGTCATGCCGGTGTTGGGCCACTCGACGTGGCATCTGTACCGGCGGCTGGTCGAGCCGGACGAGAGCCATCGGCCGGAGTTCCACCCACGTCCGAAGGGACGGCGCTACGCCGCCGATTTCCCGTCCTCGCTGTTCGTCCCGTCTACGCGCAAGGGTGACGAGTGGCCGTAACGTCTCCCGAAGTCGCGCCGGAGGCTGGCGCGACGCCAGGGTAACAACCAGGGATGCGAGGTGCTTTTGGCGGAACCAAAGTTGTCATCCCGGGCAAGCGCGGGCAGGGCCGCAGATCTGCACTCTGCCTCCTATTCCCGCGCGACCCGGGACCCAGAGCCAAAAGCGGCAGCCAGCAGCAGACTGCCCACGCTGATCCGTGTCACCCAGGCGGCGGCGCGATCACGTCCTCGTACTTGTGCCGCTTCGTCACGCCGC
Source organism: uncultured Alphaproteobacteria bacterium (assembly GCA_963806735.1). GTDB lineage: Bacteria > Pseudomonadota > Alphaproteobacteria > Rhizobiales > Hyphomicrobiaceae > CADEFX01. Next base: position 58,390 of record CAWEBE010000036.1, read on the forward strand.
CCGAGTGCTGGAACACATCCAGCGCCGCCTCGAACGCGGGCCGCGTGACCTCGACATGCGGTGTCCAGTTGCCGAGCTTCTGGTAGGCCGCGATGGTCGATGTCAGCACATCGCGATGAATGCCGGGGAAGAAGCTTGCCTCCGCCGCCGCGATGTCGGCCGCCGGCGTCGTGATGACCCAGTTGCGCGCTTTCCTGTAGGCGCGCATGAACCGGCGTGCCGCATCCGTCCGGAGCCAGTCACGGGTCGCCGCTAGGCTCGAGAACGCAACAGGGCCGATGGCGTCGCCGACGGACGCCACGATGTGTCCGACGCCGTCGTGCCCGAGCTGCTGGGGAGCAGGGCCCTGCTGGTGAATGTAGTGGCCCTGGCCGCTCCGGTAGGCCCCGTCCATCTTGTCCGACGGTACGTTGACCGCTTTCACGGCTTTGAAGTCGATGCCCTTCCTGTGGCAGGCATACTTGAACATGGCCAGCGGCTGGCCGCCGTGATCGACCAGGATGTCGCTCCCTGTCAGCTTTTCCCAGGTGAAATTTGCGTCCGGTTGCCGCGCCGTGATGAAGAAGCCGTCCTTCTCGTTGATCTGCGCGAAATGCACGGCCGGCGGTTTCTCGCCTTTTTCGAGCGGCGCGAAGCCTTGCGAGATGGCCGACTGCGCCACCTGCACCGTGCCGTCCAGAAGCCCGGCGATGGCGGATTTGCCGACCGGCGCGATGGAATGCTTCGGCTCGAAGTCTTCCTCTTTCAGGAAGCCGCCGGCGATGGTGGCGATGAGCGGACTGTAGAACGCTGAGAACCGCGTGAACTGGATGCTGATCGGCTCGGCCATGGCGTCGTTCCCATCTGTGTCATGAGCTGCAGTCTTGATGTCGAGTGTGCGCATACAGCCCCATGATGCAAGCCGCATCACGGCATCAGCGCCCCCGTGGCTTGGCGCGCGCGGTCGGCGCGGCGTTGGCGGGATCATCCGGCCAGACGTGTTTGGGATAGCGTCCTTTCATTTCGGCTTTGACTTCGCGCCACGAGCCGCGCCAGAAGCCCGGCAGGTTACGTGTGATCTGCAGCGGGCGACCCGCGGGTGACAGCAGGTGCAGTGTCAGCGGCAGACGGCCGTCCGCGACGGCAGGGTGATCCTTCAGGCCGAACAGCTCCTGCACGCGAATGGCGAGGACGGGTGCGCCGTCGCCGTCGTACATGATGGGAACCCGATTGCCGGTCGGGGCCTCGAAATGCGTCGGCGCTTTTTCGTCCAGCTGCCGCTTCATGTCCCAAGGCAGCAGTGTATCGAGCGCGGCGGCAAGATCCTCGCTCGTGATGTCGGCGAGGCGTGTGCGGCCGATGAGGAATGGCGCCAGCCACCTCGACGCGCTCGTTGCAAGTGCCGTATCCGACAGGTCGGGCCACGCATTCCCTGTTTCGTCGGAGGCGCGCAGGAACGCCACGCGCTGCCGCGACTGGGCCTGAGCCTTGCTCCAGGGCAGGCGATGCATGCCGCCCGCCGCGACGCCCTCGGCAAGAATGATGGCGCTCGCCAGATGGGTGGCTACCCGACGCGGCTCGCTCCCCAGCACGATCGCGCCGAGGCGCCGGGTTTTGCGCGCCCTGAGCGCCGCCGACGCCGGGTCGAAGGTTATACTCTCGTCCTCGACGATGCGATCTCCCGCAATACGCAGGACTTCTTTCTCATCCATGCGCGCGGCCAGCAGAATGCGCGGAGCGGCGGCTGCGCCGGCCAGCTCGGCGACCGCGAGATAGTCGGATGCAGCCAGCGGATCGGCTGGATCGAGCCAGCCCGCGCGCCCATTGGCCAATAGGAAGCGTCCGTCGCGTCCGCCGCCCTTGGCAATGCGCTCCGGATAAGCGAGCGCAAGCAGGTCCGCGGGCGAAAGCTCGGATGTCGGCCCTTGCGTCGTGGCTGGGCGACAATCTCTTGCCCATTGCGCCGCCAGCCGGCGCATGGTGATTGCGCGTTCGGACCTGTCACGCCGATACGTCGCCACGCGTGCGGACAAATCCGTATCTCTGCCGCCCAGATTGCGCTCCATCAGTACAGCAGCAATTTCTGCCGCGCGCTCCGCGGCACCTAGCTTACTGGCCACGAGCATCATGCGGGCGAGCCGAGGCGGCAAGGGTAGCGCGCGCATGCGCTGTCCGAGTTCGGTCAGGCGCGCATTCCCGTCGACCGCACCGAGCGCTTCGAGCTCCGCTCGGGCGGCGTCGAGCGCGCCCTTGGCAGGCGGATCGAGCCAGCTCAGCCGCAATGGATCGCTCTCTCCCCAGCCCGCGCAATCCAGCACCAGCTCGGAAAGATCGGCGGAACGGATTTCAGGTACATTGAAGGGAAGCAGGCCTGCGGTCTCGGGTTCTGCCCACAAGCGGTAGCAGACCCCCGGCTCCGTGCGTCCGGCGCGGCCTCGGCGCTGGTCTGCGGAGGCGCGGCTGACGCGCACCGTGTCGAGGCGCGTGATGCCGACATCGGGCTCATAGCGCGGCACGCGCTGCAATCCTGAATCGACGACGATGCGCACACCCTCGATGGTGATCGACGTTTCGGCAATCGACGTGGCGAGCACGACCTTGCGCCTCCCCGGCGGAGAGGGCGCAATCGCCTGTTGTTGCGCGCGCAGATCGAGGCCGCCATGCAACTCAACGATGTCGACATCCGGCCCAATCGGACTTTCAGTAAGAAGCGCAGCCACCCTACGCACCTCTCTCTGCCCAGGCAGGAAAGCCAGGACAGAGCCTCGCTCGCTGCGCAGGGCACGCGCGACAGCATCCGTCACCTCGTCCTCGATGCGCCGCCGTGCGTCGCGGCCGGGGTATTCCGTGATCACTGGAAATGCGCGCCCGTCCGACCGAATGACCGGCACGCCGCCCAACAGATCAGCCACTGCTGCCGCATCGAGTGTCGCCGACATGACCAGGATACGCAGGTCCGGACGCAGGGCCGCCCGCGCATCCAGCGCCAAAGCAAGCCCGAGATCTGCGGCCAGCGAGCGCTCGTGAAATTCGTCGAACAGGATCGCGCCAATACCGCCGAGGGTCGGATCGTCGAGAATGAGGCGTGTGAACACGCCCTCCGTCACGACCTCTATGCGTGTCGTCGGCCCGACCATGGTGGCAAGCCGCGCCCGCAAGCCCACGGTCTCGCCCAGCCGTTCGCCGCGCAAGCCGGCCATGTGCGATGCGGCAGCGCGCGCGGCGATCCGGCGCGGCTCCAGCACCAGCACCCTGCGACCTGCGAGCCACGGCTCCTCCAGTATGGCCAGGGGCACGCGGGTCGTCTTGCCCGCACCAGGCGGGGCGACGAGCACGGCAGAGCTGCCCCGGTTCAGGGCAATCTTGAGCTCCGGCAGGATCGCATCGACCGGGAGGGTCCGCTGGGATGACATGCGGCCGATGCCTAGCCGAGATGGCCCCCTGCGGCCAGGGGCAGGCGGCGTAGTCCAAAGGTACAAAACGCCGGCTCCATCGACCGCTATGCCGCGCAAAGAGCATGCGATATGGTGCGCCGCAGCCGGTGCCCTGGACAGGGAGCCATCGACAAGGTTCGCGCGCAAGCGCATTCCCGCCGGCGATGGAGGAGACGACAACCATGATCCGAAAAGGTCTATTTGGAGCGCTCGCGGCCATGCTGGCCGCGGCTCTGAGCTTTGCAGCGCCGGCTTCGGCCCAGACGGTGACGCTTAACGGGGCCGTGCAGTTCAACGACGACCATGCCTTCACCAAAGCGCTGGTGAAGTTCGAGGAGCTGGTGAAGCAGTACTACGGCCAGCCGATCAACTTCACCCTGCACAAGAATTCGGCTCTGGGTCTCGAGAAGCAGTATTTCGAGTACATGGCGCAGGGCAAGGCCGTCGACTACGGCATCGTCTCGCCGGCGCACATGTCCACGTTCTCCAAGGCCGCGCCGTTCATCGACGCCCCGTTCCTGTTTCGCGATCTGGATCACTGGAACAAGGTGCTCGACGCAGACATCTTGAAGCCGGTGGCCGATGAGGTGGCGGAGAAGTCCGGCGTGATGCTGATCGGCTATGCCGGCGGCGGCACCCGCAACATCTTCATCAACAAGCCCATGGCCTCGCTCGAGGACATCAAGGGCCTCAAGGTCCGCGTGCAGGGCGCCCCCATCTGGTCGAAGACCTTCCAGGCCGCCGGCATGGCGCCGACTGTCATCGCCTACAACGAGGTCTACAACGCCATCCAGAACAACGTCATCAGCGCTGGCGAGAACGAGGCTGCAGGCGTCGAGTTCGATGAAGTTCTACGAGGTGGCGCCGAACCTCGCCATGACGCAGCACGCCATCACGATCCGGCCGCTCTGCTTCTCGGCCAAAACGTTCAAGAGCCTGCCGCCGGATCTGCAGGCAGCCGTGCTCAAGGCTGGCAAGGAAGCGGGCGCCTACGGCCGCAAGGTGGAAAGCTCGGAGGACGAGCAGAAGCTCGAGGTTATGGAGAAAGCGGGCAAGCTGAAACGGATCGCCTTCAAGGGGCGTGACGAGATGAAAAAGCTCGTCGATCCCGTCATGGAGGGTTATGCGAAGGAGATCGGCGCGGAGGCCATTTACCAGAAGATCAATGCCATCAAATAAGGTGGAGTGCACGCTGGCCGGTCCTCGCGAGAAGGCCGGCCAGCGCTGTGTTCGGAGTTGGGCGTCTTGATGATGGGTGCTACGGCCGGCCCGACGTCGCGCAGCTATTTTTCACAGCGGCTGCGGCTGCACTACGTGGACTGGGGCAATCCTGACGCGCCGCCCCTGCTGCTGCTGCATGGCGGGCGCGATCACTGCCGCAACTGGGATTGGGTGGCGGCGCGTCTCAGCCGCGACTGGCATATCATCGCGCCCGACCTGCGCGGGCATGGTGACAGCCAGTGGTCGGCGAGCGCCAACTACGGCATGGCGGGCTACATCTACGATCTGGCGCAGCTCATCCACCAATTGAACGTCGCGCCGCTCACCATCATCGCCCATTCGCTCGGCGGCAGCATCGCGCTGCGCTACGCCGGCATCTACCCCGATAACGTCAAACGCCTCGTGGCCATCGAAGGCCTGGGGCTCTCTCCGCAAGCTCTGCGCGATCGCGGCAAGAAGCCGATCGATGAGCGCATGCGCACCTGGATTGCCGAGCAGCGTGCGCTCGCCGGACGGTTGCCGCGCCGTTATGCCTCGATCGAGGATGCCTTCAAGCGCATGCAGGAGGAGAACAAGCACCTCTCGCCCGAGCAGGCGCTGCATTTGACCCAGCACGGCGTCAACCAGAACGAGGACGGCACATATAGCTGGAAATTCGACAACTATGTGCGCTCCTGGCCGCCCTACGACATGCCGCAGGCCGACGTGGAGCAGCTCTGGACACAGATCACCTGTCCAACGCTTCTGGTCTACGGCAAGGAGAGCTGGGCCTCCAATCCGCTCGACGATGGCCGCGCCCGGCACTTCAAGAGCGCGCAGGTCGTCTCCATCGAGGGCGCCGGCCACTGGGTGCATCACGACCAGCTCGAGGCGTTTCTGCAAATCGCCGTGCCGTTCCTGACGGCGCAGGGCTGAGGCAGGAAACGGGATTGGGGAGAGAAATGGTGGATACGGCAATGCCGCCGCGCAATCTCTGGCAGCGCTTCACGGCGCTGTATGCCCGGCTGCTCGAGATCATCCTGGTCTTCTCCGTCGGGATCCTGGTGATCCCGGTCAGCCTGCAGATCTTCTCGCGCTATACCGCGCTGATCCCGTCCTACATCTGGACCGAGGAGATGGCTCGCTTCCTCTTCATCTGGACCATCATGGTCGGCGCCATGATCGGCGTGCGCGAGTTGACGCACTTCGAGGTCGATGTCTGGCCGCGGCTGTCACCTCGCGCGGAAGCTGTGGTGCGGCTGGTGTCGCGCGTGGGCGTGCTCATCGCCGCCCTCGTCTTCGTCTGGGCCGGCATCGAGTTCACGCGCTTCGCCTGGAACCGCATCTCCGAGCTGGCCGAATTACCGCTCTGGCTCATTCATATCGCGTGGCCTGTCACAGGTGTGACGTGGCTGGTCTTTCTGGGTGAGCAGATGCTCAATGATGTGAAGATCGCAACCGGGAGCCGTGCATGACGGGCGCCGTACTGTCACCTGGAGGCGCCGCGCTGATCCTGTTCGGCCTCTTTTTCTTCTGTTTGTTCTTGCGCATTCCCGTAGCATTTGCGCTCGGGCTTGCGTGCTTGCCGATCCTGATCATCGAGCCTCGGCTCGATACCATGACGCTGATGCAGGAGACCTTCAACGCCTACAATTCCTTCATCCTTCTTGCGGTGCCGTTCTTTCTGCTGACCGCCAATCTTATGAATGTCGGCGGCACTACGGACCGCTTGATGAAATTATCGCGCACGATGGTCGGCCACTTCCCGGGCAGCCTGGCCCAGATCAACGTCGTGCTGTCGATCTTCTTTGCCGGCATTTCCGGCTCCTCTACGGCCGACGCCGCCAGCCAGTCCAAGATCTTCATCGAGGCGCAAACACGAGAGGGCTACGACCTGTCGTTCTCGGTGGCGATCACGGCCGTGTCCGCCGTACTGGCGGTGATCATTCCACCCTCGATTTTGATGATTGTCTGGGGCGGCATTCTCACCGTTTCAATCGGTGCGCTGTTTCTGGCCGGTATCATCCCCGGCCTGCTCATCGGCCTGGCGCAGATGGCGACCGTGCATGCCTATGCCAAGGCCCGGGGCTATCCGACCTATCCGCGCTCGAGCTGGCGCGAGCTGATGTGCGCGTCCTGGGTGGCCATACCGGCTCTGATGACACCGGGCATCATCATCGGCGGCAAGATCTTCGGCTGGTTCACGGCGACCGAGTTGGCTTGCATCGCCGTGCTTTACGCGGCCGTCTTGTCGCTGCTCGTCTATCGCGAGATGGACCTCAAGGGGCTGTATGGCGCGCTGGTGGACACTGGCAAGCTCGCCGGCATCGCGCTCTTCTGCGTCGGCACCGCCAGCACCTTTGGCTGGCTGCTCGCCTACTACAAGATCCCCGAGGCGATCCTAACCGGCGTGAGCGCTTGGGGCATGGGCTTCGCCGCGACCGGCTTCTTCATTGCATTTGTTTTCCTCGTCGTCGGCTGCTTTCTCGATGCGATACCGGCCATCATCATCTGCGCGCCGATCCTGGAGCCGCTATCGAAGGCGGTTGCCATGGACCCGGTGCACTTTGCCATGATTGGCATCGTGTCTCTCGCGTTCGGCCTGGTGACGCCGCCCTACGGTCTGTGCCTGATGATTGCCTGCTCGATTGCCGGCATCCGCATCAGGGATGCGATCAAGGACACAGGCATCATGCTCGTTCCCATGCTTCTGGTGCTGGCGCTGGTGATCATGTGGCCGAAGGTCTCGCTCTTCCTGCCGAACCTGATCTCGCCCGAATTTCTGAGATAGGAGCATTCCTTCATGAGCAAGCGTTTGGCTGTGATCACCGGCGGCGCCAGCGGTATCGGCGAGGCCACGGCCCACCGGCTGGCGGCGGACGGCTACAGCATCGCCGTGCTGGATATGAATACAGTGAGGGCGGAGGCCGTTGTCGCCGAGCTCAAAGCGAAATCCGTGGCCGCCAAGTTCTTCAAATGCGACGTCGGTGACATCACGGATGTGCAGCGTGTCGCTGATGCCGTCGAAAAAGATCTGGGCGTCCCCGAGGTGCTGGTTACATCCGCCGGCCTGATCCCGAACACCGAGGGGATCATGGACATGGACCTCGACGCCCACGAGCGCATGTGGCGCGTCAACTACCACGGCACGGTTTACACGTGCCGCGTGTTCGGCAAGCAGATGATCGCCAACAAGCGCGGCGCCATTGTCACCATCGGCTCCATCAACAGCTATCTGCCGTTGCCGCTTCCGGCCTACAATCCTGGCAAGGCCGCCATCCAGCGCCTGACCCAGCTCCTCGCCGTGGAGCTTGGCCGGCACGGCATCCGCGTCAACAGCGTGGCTCCGACCTACGTCCTGACCCCACCCCTCAAGGCCAAGATCCAGGCTGGGCAGCGCGACCTTGGCAAGATCATGAGCGTGCATGCGCTGGATCGGCTGCCCGAGCCGTCCGACATCGCCAACGCCATCGCCTTCCTGTGCTCGGACCAGGCCGCGGCGATCACCGGCATTCTGCTGCCTATCGACTTCGGGCTGGCTCAGCGCGGTGAGCTACAAGACTTATGCCGGCGGCGTGCCCTGGCAGGATTGAGAGAGGATCGCATGGTCAAGCTCGCCGTACGCAAGCTGCCGGGTGCCGTCGGATGCGAGATCGAAGGCCTTGAGCTGCGCTGGCTCGATGACGACTCCTTTTCTACCATCGAGCTCGCCCTGCACGAGCATCTGGTAGTGATCATTCCGGGCCAGAGCATCGGTCCCAAGAGCTTTGCTGCCATGGCCGCACGCTTCGGCCGCGCCGAGCCGCACGTCATCGATCAGTTCCACCACAAGTCCGACTCCAACATCCTGATCCTCTCGAACCGCAAGGACGAGAAGGGCGAGCCTGTTGGATTGGCCGATGGCGGCACCTACTTCCACACGGACTATTCCTATCTGGACGTGCCCGCCCGCTGCACGCTGCTGTTCGCCCAGGAGATCCCGCCCGGCGAGTCCGGCACCACCTTCGCCAATCAGCGTCTGGCCTATGAGCATTTGCCGGACGCCACCAAGGAGCGCATCGACGACCTCGTCTGCCGGCATCACTACGGCAATCGCGACAATCTCGACGAGACGAGCCGCACGGCGGCCTCGAAGCTCTCTGCGGACCAGAAGCAGAAGATGAATTGGGTGCGCCATCCCCTGGTGCGTAAGCATCCCCACACCGGCAGGAAATCGCTCTATGCCGTGTCCGGCTCCTCGTTCGGTATCGAAGGCATGGGCGACAACGAAGGCCGCGCGCTGCTGGATGATCTGAAGCAGCATTCGACCGCGGGGAAGTATTGCTACACGCCGAAGTATCGGCCGGGCGACGTCATCATCTGGGACAACTGCTCGTTGCTGCACTCCGCTCCGCTGATCGACGCCAGCCAGCCGCGCACGCTGTGGCGTATCACTGTCAAGGAGCAGGGGCCCACTCTCTAACCGGCCACCTCGGGAGCTTCGCTCGCATGACCACGGCAGTCTCAGTGCAGCATGCCTATGCCGAGCTCGACGAGGTCCTGCTCCACTACGTCACCGCGGGCAGCGGACCGCCTGTCGTGCTCCTGCACGGCTGGCCGCAGACCTGGTACGAGTGGCGTCACATCATTCCCGCATTGGCGCAGCGCTACACCGTCATTGCGCCCGACTTGCGCGGATTGGGCGACAGCTCCCGCCCGCTCCAGGGCTACGACAAGCAGACCGTGGCGCGCGATATCTGGCAGCTCGTCAACGGCAAGCTCGGCCATGAGCGCTTCTTCCTCGTCGGCCACGACTGGGGCGGGCCAACGGCCTTCGCACTCACAACGCAGCATCCCGAGGCGGTGCGCCGCCTGGCCATCGTCGATGTCGTCATTCCCGGCGACGGCGGCGATTTCTCCCAAGGCGGCCGGCGCTGGCACCATCAGTTCCACATGACTCCCGACCTGCCCGAAGCGCTCACGCAAGGGCGGGAGGATGTCTATCTCGCCTGGTTCTATCGCACCTTCTCCTACCGGCCCGATGCGGTGAGCGCAGACGATTTGGCGGAGTACCTGCGCACGTATCGGCAACCTGGAGCCATGCGTGCCGGCTTTGCCTTCTACCGCGCGCTCCCGCAAGACGCCGCCGACAACCGCGCCGTTGTCGCGCGCATGAAGCTGCAGATGCCGGTGCTGGCGATCGGCGGCGCCAAGGCTTTCGGCAGGGCGCGCGAGCCTGAGGAGAGTCTGCGCCGCGTCGCCACCGATGTGCGCGGCGCCGTGGTGCCCGAATGCGGGCACTTCATCCCTGAAGAGCAGCCGGAGGTTCTTGCTCGTCTGCTGCTCGATTTCTTCGCCGAGGACGTCTGAAAGTTTTGCTTCCTGGTGATACGTTCCGGGCTGTGGTACTCCCGCTAACGTCCCATGAGCTTGGTTTCAGAGCTATCACCCGACATGAAATCTGACGTTATCGTGCTCGGCGCCGGCATGGTCGGCATCTCTGCTGCGCTGCATCTGCAGAAGCGCGGCCGTACGGTCGCCCTCATTGATCGTCGCGGCGCGGCCGAGGAGACATCCTACGGCAACGGCGGCATCATCCAGCGCGAGGGTGTGGTGCCGTACATGTTCCCGCGCGAGTTGGGCACCATCCTGCACTACGCGCTGAACCGCGCGCCCGAGGCCGTCTATCATCTCTCCGCGTTGCCCACGGTCGCGCCCTGGCTGTTCCGCCACTGGCTGGCCTCTACGCCCGAAGGCAAGGCGGCGAGCGCGCGGGCGCTGCGACCGCTTGTGGAGCATTGTATCAGTGAGCACGAGCCTTTTCTGACCGAGGCGGGTGTTATGGCGCTGGTCCGCCGCACTGGCTATCTCAAACTCTATCGGACGGAAGCCAAGCTCGCAGAGGTCATCGCCGTCCAGGAGAAGGAGCGCGTGGAATACGGCGTCAGCGCCGTGACGGTCGGCAAGTCCGAGATCGCCGCCCTGGAGCCGCACCTGCGCGACGGATTTGCCGGCGGCATCCACATGCTGGACCCGATTTCCGTTTCCGATCCGGGCGCCGTCGGCAAGGCCTACAACGACCTTTTCGTCCGCAAAGGCGGCCGCTTCCTCGAGGGCGACGCCCGGTCGCTGGAGAGCACATCGGCTGGCTGGCGGATCGCCACGCGTGACGGTTGGTGGGAGGGGAGCGAGGTTGTGGTCGCACTCGGCCCTTGGTCCGACGATGTGCTCCGCCCCTTGGGCTATCGCTTCCCGCTGGGATGGAAACGCGGCTACCACATGCACTATCGCGCCGACGGCAACGCCGCCTTGAACCGGCCGGTCGTCGACGGAGAGAACGGCTTCGCGCTGATGTCGATGAGCAAGGGCGTCCGTTTGACGACCGGAGCTGAGTTCGCCCTGCGTGATGCCCCCAAGACACCCGTGCAGATCGAGCGCACCGAGCGGCTTGCGCGCGAGGTCTTTCCGATTACGGAACGGCTCGAGCCCGAGCCCTGGCTCGGCCGTCGGCCGTGCCTGCCCGACATGCTACCCGTGATCGGGCCGGCCGGCCGTCACAAGGGCTTGTGGCTGTCGTTCGGCCACCATCACTTGGGTTTTACATTGGGTCCGGTGAGCGGCCGCCTGCTCGCCGAGATGATGACGGGCGAAACGCCTTTCACCGATCCTACGCCCTACCGCGCCGCGCGTTTCTGAAAGAAACTCAGCTATACGCTCCCGCCGAACTTGTCGCGCCACGCCGGCAGGGCATTGGCAAACGGCAGGGCGGTCGCCTCGTACACGCCGCGCGCTATGGCACGCGCCAGACAATCCGCCGCGGCCAGGCCGATTTCCGTGAGGTCGATGGTTTCGTCCCGCAGCGGCTTGCGCAGTGTCGCGGCAGCAAAAACGGTATCGCCGTCCATCGGCGCATGCGCCGGTCGGATGGCGCGCGCCAACCCATCGTCCGCCATGATCGCCAGGCGTTTGGCCTGCGCTTTCGTGAGGGTGGCATCGGTTGCGACCAGAGCGATGGTCGTCGACGGCGGTGCGCCGCCCTTGATGCGCATGTCGAGAGCCTGCGGTGGCACGGCGGAAGGGAGGCCGCGCCCGCCGAGCTCGTTGCCCACCTCATAGGGAGCGGCCCAGAAATGCGGACCGTCGCCGATGGTCGCCATCCCGACCGCATTGACCACGGCCATGGCGCCCACCGTGAAGCCCGACCGCGTTGTCGTGCTCGCGGAACCGAGCCCGCCTTTCAGGTTGGCCGTCGTGGCGCCGTAGCCGCCACCGGCGGTGCCGAGAGGAAAAGGGCCCGATCCGGCCGTCTCCGCCGCAGTCCATCCCATCTCCCAATAGGGTGGCGTGCGCCCCCAATCCTTGTTGCCGCCGTTCAACAGGTCGAACGTAATGGCCTGCACGGCGATTGGAATATTGATGGTGCCGATCTTGCCGCCGACGCCTTGCGCTCGCAGATAGTTCACCACACCTCCGGCTGCATCGAGGCCGAACAGCGACCCGCCGGACAGCACCACCGCGTCGACCCCGCGCACCGTCATCTCCGGCTCGAGCAGCGTGGTGTCGCGACCGCCCGGCGCGCCGCCACGCGTCACGCCCGAGGCGACATTCGGCGCCTCGATCAGGACAACGGTCACGCCGCTCGCCGCGCGCGCGTCGTCCGCATTGCCGACCCGGATGCCTGAAACGTCTGTGATGAGGTTGAAGGATTGAGGCATGGCGCGGCTTCACGGGGGTAGAAGTGCTCACGCACTATACGTCCAACACGGGTAAAGGCTGCAAACTCGGCTAGGGTACTTAGTTGCTCCGGTGCCAGGCCCCATCGCGCCAGGCATGCAGCGCATAGGAGGGGATGCTGGCATCGCCCCGCTCGTTGAAACGGAGGCGCCCTATCACGGTGTCAAATTCCTTGGTGGACAAGGCGCCCGTGACTTTCTCGAAGCTGGAAGTGCTTTCGCCGCGCGCCTGCGCCCAGGCCTCTACGGCAGCAAACGCCTGCAGAGCCACGGTGCGCGCCTCGCGGCCAAGCTGCATCAAGGGTTGAATACGCTCGGCTGCGGCCGGTGCGGGCTTTGGCGTCCACGGCAGCATCACCCTGAGTGCATCGCCTGCCAGATCAGCGGCCGGAATGATGGCAGGGACAGCGAGCAGGTCGCTGCCGATGACATGCGCGTCGAGGGCCTGGGCACGCATCTGCGCGAGGATCACGGCGAGATCATGCGGCTGCGCCGGCATGAACACGATCTCGCTGCCGGCAATCTTGAGCCGCCGCACGAGCTCTGCCAGGTCTTTCTCTCCAGGCGTGTAAGACTCGCGATGAACAACCGGAAAGTTGGCCGCGGTCAAAGCGCGATGCACCGTGTCGGCCAGATCACGCGATTGCGGCTCGGTATCATTGATGATCGCGGCCTTCTTGCCAGGAGATCGAGCGATGATAGCTGCTGCAATCTCCGCCGCCTGCCGATCGCTGCGGCCAGCCAGCCGAAAAACACTAGGCCCGGCGCGTTCGTCCGTGAGCTTGGGATTGCGTGCTCCCGGTGAGATGAAGACGATCCGCGCGTCGCGATAGATGGGCGCCGCGGCAATCGCCGCGCTCGAGCAGACGTGGCCCACGATCAGGCTTGCACCGGCAGTCGCTAGAGTCCGCGCCGCTGCTTCTGCCCCCGCTGCGCTGCATTGGTCGTCCGCCGTGACGATGCGAATGGGCTCCCGGTCGGCGCCCCCGCTGGCCACGAGCGCCGTAACAGCCAACTCGACCCCGATCCGAACGGCCGCCGCCGGGTTGCCCGGCGGCTCAGCGGAGCCTACAGCGCCAATGATGATGTCCGCGCGGCCGGCGCCGGTGAGAAAGCCGAGCAACCCGGCGGCGACAACGCCGATGCGCGCCGCCTGAGCCAAATAGCGGCACGTCGCAAAACAAAGAGGCAGCCCATTGGGCTGCCTCTCCAAGGTGGTGTGCGTCAGCATAAGATCTCTGCAAGAACCGTCAGTTCTGCACGTAGGTGATCTTGCCGTCGGCGCCCTTCTTCCAAGTGTAGACGACATAGTCGGGACGCGTGATATCGCCCTTCTTGTCGAATCCGAGCTCGCCGATCACAGTCTTGAACTTCTTGCCCGACCGCGTCGCTTCCGCGACCTTCTTGGGATCGAGCGAATTTGCATCGGCCGCTGACTGCGCAATTACCTCGAGCGCTGCATAAGAATACAGCGTGTAGGACTCCGGCTTGAAGTTCTTGGCCAGGAACTTCTTGACCACCTCGGCGGCCTCTGGACGCTTCTGCGGATCGGGTGGGAACGTCATGAGCGTTCCTTCGACACCCGGCCCGCCGATGGCGGCAAACTCGTCCGTCGTGATGCCGTCTCCCGACATCATGACCGCCTGCACGCCCTGGTCACGCATCTGGCGCACGATCAAGCCACCTTCCGTATGCAGGCCGCCCCAGTAGACGACATCGGCGCCTGCAGCCTTGATCTTGGATACGAGCGCAGAGAAGTCCTTCTCGCCGGTGTTCACGCCCTCGTAGAGGACTTCCTTGACGCCGGCCTTATTCATGCCCTTCTGCGTCTCGTCGGCCAGACCTTTGCCGTAGGTCGTTTTGTCGTGGACGATGGCGACCTTCTTGCCTTTCAGGTTGTTGGCGATGTATTGCGCAGCAACCTCGCCCTGCTGGTCATCGCGGCCGCAAGTGCGGGCCACGTTCCACAGATTGCGCTCGGTGATCCTGGGATTGGTCGCCGAGGGTGAGATCATGTAGATGCCGTTCTCCGCGTACACCTCGGAGGCGGGCATCGTCACACCCGAGTTGAAATGCCCGATCACGAACTTGACGCCGTCACCGACGAACTTGTTGGCAACCGAGACGCCTTGCTTGGGATCGGATACGTCGTCACCCACCACCAGCTCGAGCTTCTGGCCATTGATGCCGCCGGCGGCATTGATATCCGCCACGGCTTGCTCGGTGCCGTTCTTCAGCTGCGCTCCGAACGCTGCGTTGGGGCCGGTAATCGGGCCGGCGACCCCGATCTTGATCTGCGCATTGGCTGGCGCAGCCAGCGCGAGGCTCGCGGCTAGCGCAATCCCCGACCAAACTAGCTTGTTCATTCACGCACTCCCTTTGAATGTCAGCACCTGACCTGTCGCTCAGGCTCGGCGAGTGGCCTCGCCTCCGACGGCGCATAATTCCCGCAAAAAGGGGCAAAGTCACGTCGATTCAGTTGAATTCGTGCGTCTGCGCCTGCCGAATTTGTCGGCTAGCCGGCCTGTCGCCGCCCAAGAATCGACCCGTATTGCGTTTTCATCTGCCGCGACCTGGTAATGCGGTGCCCGAGAACTGCCAGCACCAGCAACACGGCAAAGTCGACCAGGTAGTTTCTTGCGGACAGGAGCACCTCCCAAAAGAGAGCATAGTGGAAGAAGCGCACGCAGGCGGCAAGCAGCAGCATGTAAAGGGGGATATGCCAAAATGGACGCCAGGTCTGGGCAATGGCGCGGCCCGAGATGAATGCGGCGGATCCTCCCAGAATAATCGTGACCAGGACAAAGACCCACAGACCGTTCGGACCGGTCTCATAGAAGGGTACGGGCATTATCGTGTTTCCGATCGATCGCGGCTAACGAGAGCATGATGCTTCCATGGGCGGCGTGGATCAATAGCGTCGCCGTTATGGCGGCGCCTGCCTCGGGGCCAGCTTCTGTGCGACGAGGTCGATATGACTCCTGAGATGATAGAGCTGGTCGGAAAAGTGGCGCGGCAGGCGCAGGCGGCTCACGGCGCGGTCGATGCGCTTCAAGCCTTCGTCAACCTCGGTGAGTTGCGCGCGCGTAGGATTGTGGTCGAGTGTCGACTCCAGCTCCTTGAGCCGGTCGTACCACTGCAGCAGACGCTGACGGATCATCCAAGTGTAGAGCGCAGGCAGAAACCGGCTGAGGGGGATGGCGATCGACAGGATCGGAATGGCAAGCAGAACGATTTTCGTAGCGTTCAGGAATGCAAACGCGGTGACCCAGAAAGGAATGCCCATGCTCGCATTGAGGGGTCCGACGGCCCGCAGCAACACCGGCAGCTCCCCGCTCTTGTAGTGCGCCCGGGCGTCGGGATCGACCTCGTACTCGGGATCGTTGGCATGGGGAAACTGGCCGGCGCGGTGGAACAGGACTGGCTCGCCCGACCGGTCGAAGCCCGGCTTGGGATTGGCCGTGGCCGCGTGCGTGAGAAGGGTGGCCAGGGCGGGATGAAGGTCCTTGCGCACAACTAGCGCAGGTGAGCTGGCGAGCAGTGTGATGTCGGCTGACGGTATATCGGGCTCGAATTCGACCGAGCCGCGATGCATGACGACCTTGGAGAGGAAAGGGAAGCGCGTGATGTAAGCTTCTGCTTCGGCCGAGAAATCCATGAGCAGGATGTCTGGTGCGCGCAGAAGATCCTGCACCTTCTTGGCGTCGGGCGGCAGCGAGACGAATGCGACGTCGGCCCCTTCGCCGGTGAGGGGTTTGGCGTCGGCGGGGAAGTCCTGGTCGATGAACCGTGAGTTCTCGGCTGTCACGCCGTTTGCCTTGAGGAGCAGCGTCGCCACCCGCCGGGTGCCGCTCGTGGCCGTGCCGACCATGATGCGCCGGCCCTTGAATTCTCCGAGGCTCCGCACGAGGTTGGGGCCTCGATAGAAGATCCAGATCGGCTCGTAGAACAGGCGTCCGGCGGACTGCAGCCGTTCGACCTGCACGTCGTGCGCGGCCCGCTCGGAAGCGGTCGCCAGCCTGCCCTGCAGGCTGCCGGCGAGCCCGCCTTTGACCACGCCGGCATCGACCTCCCCGTTGGGGTCGGTCAAAGCCAGCAGGGTGTCGAGCCCCTGTATGTCCGGCTTCAGCTCGAGCGTGACGCCGAAGCGGGCGAGCTCGCGCTTCCAGGTCTCGACCAACTGAGTGTAGGCCCCTGCCGCGCCCCCGGTCGCCACCACGATTCTGCCTGGCGGGCCAGGCTGAAGGAGAGCGATTGCGAGCCAAAGGGCCAACAGCACGCTGGCGAGAACGCCGACGACCACCAGCAAAAACTGTCTCACGCGCCTACCCGACATTGTTACTTCTTCCCCCAGGCTATCGAACGAGATAGCCGAATTTTCGGCGCGGCGGAGTTCACCACTATGCTCACACCAATGCGGCGGACGTCGCGCCCCCGATACTTCCTAGAGCAGGATCGCTTCGGATTGAATTACCCTACCCCAATCGAGGCGACGCGGCCCAAGCGTGAATCCTGCTCTACACTTAGGTTTTAGAGCGCGATTCACGTCTCATATGGAAGCGGAACTGCTTCCATATGAGACGATCGCGCTCTAGTGGGCGCCGCCTTCGAGATAGGCGGCGCGAATCTCAGGCCGAGCCAGCAATTCCCGGCCGCTGCCGGTCATCGTGATCTGTCCGTTGACCATGACATAACCCCGATGCGCCAGACGCAGCGAGTGGTACGCATTCTGCTCGACGAGAAAGATCGTCATGCCCTGCTGCTCGTTGAGATCGCGGATGACCTGAAAGATCTGCTTCACGATCAGCGGCGCCAGGCCGAGCGACGGCTCATCGAGCAGCAGAAGCGCCGGCCGGCTCATCAGGGCGCGCGCGATCGCCAGCATCTGCTGCTCGCCGCCCGACAGCGTTCCCCCGCGCTGGGACAGCCGTTCCTTGAGTTGCGGGAACAGCATGGTGACGCGTTCGAGATCCTCCCCGAAGTGGGCGAGGCCATCGATCTCGGCGCCCATTTGGAGATTTTCCAAGACGGTCATGCGCGGGAAGATGCGCCGGCCTTCCGGCGCCTGGGCGATCCTGAGCCGCGCGATCTCGTGCGTCGGCAGCTTGCTGATCTCGCGTCCGCGATACACGATCTGCCCCTCGCGGGCGCGCGGATTGCCGAATATCGTCATCATCAAGGTCGACTTGCCGGCGCCGTTGGCCCCGATCAGGGCAACGATCTCACCCTCGTTCACGTCGAGGTCGACGCCCTTGAGGGCCATGATGTTGCCGTAGAAGCTTTTCACCTGGCGGACCTGGAGCATCGGCTCGCTCATCCCGCGACCTCCGCCTCGGCCTTGGCGACTTCGTCATCCTCGACGCCGAGATAGGCGGCGATGACCTTGGCGTCGCTGCGGACATGCTCCGGCGGGCCATCCGCGATCTTGATGCCGTATTCCAGCACGACGACGTGGTCCGAGATCCCCATGACCACCGACATGTCGTGCTCGATGAGCAGGATCGAGGTTTTGTGCTCGGCCTGGATCGATTTCAGCAATGCATTGAGGTCGGCGCTCTCGCGCGGGTTGAGGCCGGCTGCGGGCTCGTCGAGACACAGCAGGACCGGCTCGGTGCACATCGCTCGCGCGATCTCGAGTTGGCGCTGGGCGCCGTAGGGCAGCTCGCCGGCGGCAATGTCCGCCCTGTCGAGGAGGCCGATGCGCTCCAGCCAGTAGCGGGCCAGCTCGACCGCGCGGCGCTCGCTATTGCGGTAGGACGGCGCGCCAAACAGACCCAGCACGGTCCATCCCGAGGCGCGCATAAGCGAATTGTGCTGCGCCACGATCAGGTTCTCGAGCACGGTCATGCCCGAGAACAGCCGAATGTTCTGGAACGTGCGCGCGACCTTGGCGTGTGAGGCGATCTCGAAGTCCGGCATCCGCTCCAGCAGAAAAATGCTGCCGTGCGGGGCGGCGATGGACCGGCGGCCACTGTGCGTCAGCCTGTCGACCAACGCATCGGGCGCCTCGCCGCCGGGTGCGAGCACCATCCGTCCAGTCGTCGGCTTGTAGAAACCGGTGATGCAGTTGAACACGGTGGTCTTGCCGGCACCGTTGGGGCCGATGATCGCCGTGATGTCGCCATGCCTGGCCGTGAAGGAGATGTCGTTGACGGCAATGAGGCCGCCAAAGCGCATGGTCAAATGCTCGACCCTGAGAAGCGGCGCGCCATCCGCCGGCATCAGCCGTGTCCTTCCTTTACCAGGGTGCCCGAAATCGCCTTGCGTTCGGTGAGGACAATGGAGGGCTCGCGCGTGGAGATGAGGCCGCGCGGTCGCCAGATCATCACCACGACCATGGCAAAGCCGAAGATCAGCATGCGGTACTGAGTGGGATCGAAGGTGGCGCCGAAAATCTGCTTAAGCCAGTCGAGCTCGCGCAGGATCTCGGTGCCGGCGATCATCGCCACCGCCGCAATCGCCACGCCGATCTGGCTGCCCATGCCGCCGAGCACAACGATAGCCAGGATGACGGCGCTCTCCATGAACGTGAAGGACTCCGGACTGATGAAATTCTGGCGTGCGGCGAAGAATGCGCCGGCAAAGCCCCCGAAGCCGGCCCCGATGGCAAACGCTGTGAGCTTGGTGTTGGTGGTGTTGATGCCGAGCGACCGGCAGGCGATCTCGTCCTCGCGCAACGCTTCCCATGCGCGCCCGATGGGAAGTCGGCGCAAGCGCAGCGTGACCCAGTTCGTCAGCAGCGCCAGCGCCAGGATCACGTAGAACAGGAACATGGTGCGATAGAGCGGAGTGAACTCCAGCCCGAAGACCGCGGCAAAGCCGCTGTCCGACGCGTTGAACGGTATGCCGAAGAAGCTGGGCCGCGGGATGCCCGATATGCCGGCATAGCCGTTCGTCAGGTCGATCCAGTTGATCAACACCAATCGAATGATCTCGCCGAACGCGAGCGTGACGATGGCCAGATAGTCCCCGCGCAGCCGCAGGACTGGGAAACCAAGAATGATCCCCCAGAATGCGGACAAGATGCCGGCCACCGGCAGGCAGATCCAGAAGGCCCAGAGCGGCCAGAAGCTCGGCCCGATCAGCTCGGCCATGAACTCCTTGATCGGCTCGTTTGCCGCCAGCAGGGCATAGGAATAGGCGCCGACCGCATAAAACGCCACGTAGCCGAGGTCGAGCAGCCCAGCCAGTCCGACCACGATATTCAGTCCCCAGCCGAGCATGACGTAGATCAGGACCTGAATGCCGAAATTGTCGATCCACTTGATCGCTCCTGCCTTGCCCGCAAACAGGATGGATAGGAAGGGGTAGGCGACGAGCAATGCGAGCCCGCCGATGGCGAATGCACGCGTGGCACCCTCCGTGACCGGCGAGGCTGCGCGCGCGCTGACCCGTGGACCACGGTGCGGCCTCATGAGATAGAGAAAGCGCAGGAGAACAGCGCCGGCAACCGCTATGCCCACGTAGTTCCAGCGCGGCTGGAGCACAAGTTGGTTCTCCATATTCTGCTCGGTGCGCAGAGCGAGAATGGGAACACAAAGGCCGAACGCCACCAGTCCTGCTTTTCCGGCTTCGACGATCGCCGTCACCACACTGGGTGCTGTTCCGGAGCCGGCTTTGGTCTTGGCCATGGCGCTCAGACCTTCTCGACCTCTGGTCTGCCGAGAATTCCGGATGGTAGGAAGACCAGGGTGACGACAAGGATCGCGAACGTCGCCACATCCTTGTAGTCGATCGAGAAGTAGGCCGACCACAACGTTTCGATTAGGCCGATGAGCAGGCCGCCGATCACCGCGCCGGGCAGAGAGCCAATGCCGCCCAGGACCGCCGCCGTGAAAGCCTTGACACCTGGAACGAAGCCGTCCGCGAAACTGACGACGCCGTAATGGATCATGTAGAGCAGGCCGGCCACCGCTGCGAGTGCGGCCCCAATGACGAAAGTCAGCGAGATGGTCCGGTCAACGTTGACGCCGAGCAGGGACGCCATGCGCTGGTCCTGCTCACACGCACGCTGGGCCCTGCCCAATGCCGTGCGCTGCACAAGGTAAGAGAACGCCGCCAGCAGAACGACCGTCGTGACCATGATCAGCACCTGCTTGAGCGACAGGGTAAGGCTGTAATTGGTCCCCTCCCGCAAGGTAATGACATCGTTGAGCATGGGCGGAACCGGCTTGTTGCGCGGTCCCTGGGTGACCTGCACCAGATTCATCAGGAAAATCGACATGCCGATCGCCGAGATCAGCGGCGCCAGGCGAAACGATCCCCTGAGCGGGCGGTAGGCCAGCCGTTCGATGGCCCAGCTCCACAGCGATGTCATCAGCATGCCCAGCACCAGGACGATGAGCAGCGCTACGATCAGCGATCCAACTCCAAGCAACTGAGTCAGCAGCAGGAAGAAAATGAGCGCAATGAATGCTGACAGCATGAATACATCGCCGTGCGCGAAGTTCACCATGCCGATGATGCCGAACACCATGGTGTAGCCGATGGCGATCAGGCCATAGATGGAACCGAGCGTCACGCCGTTGATGACTTGCTGAATGAAATATTCCATGCGCCGGACCCGCCCTCCGTCAGTTCATGTAACGGCCGTCGCCGGGCGAGTTGGTCGCCGCCACGGCCGCCTGGCGCAAGGCTAGCAACGGGTGCCGACAAAGGACAGCGCCTCGTGTGCCGGTTTTGCAACGTTTTCCGGCATAAAGCGGCGCGCCGACCGGCAACGGGATGGCTCAGAGCATGTTGTGGGTGCCATCGCAGAACGGCTTGTCGTCAGTGCCTTTGCACCCGCACAGATTGAATGTACCCCCGGTTTGGGCGACATAGCGAAGCGGCTGGAAGCTCGTTCCCTTGTGCGAGCCGTCGCAAAAAGGCTGCTTTGCCGATCGTCCGCAGGCGCACCAGAAGTACGCCTTGCCTTCCTCGAGTACGACCTGATAGGGGCCCTTTTGCGCGACGACAGGCTCGTCGGACATCCTTCTTCCTCCCCAGCAGGTCACACGACGTTCAGCGCCGCCTTTTCGGTCACCGTCTTGCCGGCATCGTCGGTCCAGGTGAACTCGAATTCGCCAGGGCCGGGCACGCGCATGAAGAACGCGATGTAGGGGTTGGCCGATATGCCCGGCTGCAGCGCGGCCCGGAACACCTCCTTGCCGGCATAGGAGACCGCGAACGTGTTGATGATGTCGCGCGGGATGATCTTGCCGTCCCGGTCCTTGCGCTGGCCGGTTTCCATGACATGCGAGATCAGGGTTTTGATCTCGATCACGTCGCCGACCTTTGCCGAGTTGGGGATCTTGATGCGTGGTTTCGACATATCGCCGGTGCCCTGTATTCTCAGCCGCCGCAGCCGCCGATGGTCACTTTGACCGTGCGCTTGCCCATCAGGAATTTGCCGTCGCTCAGTTCGGCCACTGCGACGACATCCTGGGTCTTGGCGAGCCGCATGCGGCTCGCGACCATCGCCTTGCCGGATGCCGGTGTGAAACGAAAGGTGGCGACATCGAGCTGTGGATTTTCGCTGGCGAAGATATGCATGGCCTTCACGTGCTGCTGCTCGGTCATCGGGCTCTCGACCGATAGCGTGAACGGCACCGTGTTGCCGTTCTCCGCGATCTCCGGCAGGTCCAGCATGATCTTGCCGTCGGCGGGCTTGGCCTCTCCCATGACCTTCTTGAGGGCATCCTCGAGTCCGGGAGGCTTGTCCTGCGCCAGTGCACCCGCTGAGCTGAAAAGAAAAGAAAGGCTCGCGATCGCGCCCGCGCCCGCGCCTAGAACGAAATCGCGCCGATCGACGATTTGCAAACGCTTCATTTGCCTCGCTAGCTCCAACAGGAACCGAAGCCCGGTCACCACCGAGTTGTGGCGATCAGTTAGCATACTAGAATGCACCGATGCAAACCGCGTCGGGCTGTTCCCCGGTAACCTTTCGGGGCTGCGAGGGCGCGGCTGAACGCTCCAAGCTGGAGCCCGGCAGCAGTGCCGGATGCAAGCACGCCGAGGTCTTCCATTCGACTAGCTGTGGCGAACGTCAGTCATCGGCAATAGGGTGGCGGCGCTGAAGGAACCGGGAGCAAAGTCATGACCAAGGTCACAAGGCGGGAGTTCGGCAGGTTGCTCGGGGCGACGGGGGCCGGCGTGGCCGCCTCGTCCCTGGTGGCGCCGTTTGCCATCGCCCAAGGCGCTGGCAAGGTCGTCATCGTCGGCGGCGGCGCCGGCGGCGCCACGGCCGCGCACTACATCAAGAAGGACGCGCCCGCGCTCGATGTCACGCTGATCGAGGCGAACCGGACCTACTCGTCCTCGTTCTTCTCCAACCTGTACATCGGCGGTTTTCGCACGCTGGACAGTCTCAACCACGGGTATGCCGGCTTGAGGAAGCTGGGCGTCAAGGTGGTCCATGACTACGCCACTGACGTCGACACCACCAAGAAAGTCGTCAGGACGCGGAACGGGCGCACCTACCCCTACGACCGGCTCGTGCTCTCGCCCGGCATCGATATCAAGTACGATTCGATCAACGGCTACTCACGCGAGGCGGCAGCAGCGCTGCCCCACGCCTACAATACGGACGCCCGCCAGAAGCAGCTCTTGAAGCGTCAACTGGAGGCAATGAAAGACGGCGGCACCGTCGCCATGGTGATGCCGAACAACCCGTTCCGCTGCCCGCCCGGTCCCTACGAGCGCGCCTGCATGATCGCGCACTACCTGAAGACCAGAAAGCCGAAATCGAAGCTGGTGATCGTGGACCCGAAGAAGGCGTTCTCGAAGCAGCCGGTATTCATCGAAGCGTTCGATAGATACTACAAGGACATCATCGAGCTGAACCTCACCACCGACATCGATGACTTCTCGGTGGTCAGCCTCGACGCCAAGACCAAGGAGATCACCACGAAGGCCGGCAAGAAGGTCAAGGCCGACGTTGCCAACATCATCCCGCAACAGCGCGCCGGCGAGATTGCCGTCAAGGCAGGGTGCACCGAAGGTGACTGGTGCCCCATCAATCCCGACAACTTCGCCTCGAAGAAGGTGAAGGATGTTTATGTCCTTGGCGATGCAGCCATAGCTGTCGAAATGCCGAAATCGGCATTCTCGGCCAACAGCCAGGCCAAGGTTGTCGTCAATGACATCCTCGCCGACCTCGCCAAGAAGGAGAGGTTCCCGGCCCGCTATCGCAACACCTGCTGGTCGCTCGTCGCGCCCGACGACTGCGTGAAGGTCGGGGCCAACTACGCGCCGAAAGAGGGGAAGTTGGACCCATCCGGGTCTTTCGTTTCGCAAAAGGGTGAGGACGCGGGCCTGCGCAAGCAGAACTACGCCGAGAGCGTCGGCTGGTATTCCGGCATTACCGCCGACATGTTCGCCAAGGCCAACCCGGCCGCGGCCAAGAAAGGCTGAGACAAGCTTAGTTGAGCGAGCGCGGATTAATGCTCCGCGCTCGTATCACTTTGTGGATGCGCGGCTTTTGCGCGGTGTCTGGGGCAGCGAGCCGTAATAGGTAGCCAGCGCCTCCATTTGGGCGCCGTCGAGCGACTGGGCAACAGACGCCATGGCCGCGTTCTGCCGTGAGCCATCCTTGTAGAAGCGCAGCGTGGTCACGAACTCCTGCACCGTCCAGCCGGTAATCGCAGGAATCCCGTTGTCGACGCCGTCGATGCGGTGGCAGGCGCTGCATTCCGCCGAAAGGTGCCGGCCATAGGCCTTGACCTTGGCCTCATCGCACCAGGCAGGGGAGGTCGGTAGGAGCAAAGCCCCCACAATGGTGCACATGGCCCCGGCACTCGTAGTCTCATGCCGCACGTGTCGTCTCTCGCATCTGGCAGGGTAGAGAGAAGCGCTTTCGGTCACCTGCAATCGCCGGTCCCCTTACTATATTCAAGACTCCAAAACGCGAAGTTCTGTGGAGAGTGCAATAGCCCGTGCGAATATTCCGGAAAAATTGACGTTTACGGCAGTATTGCTTAGCACTGCGGCACCCTTCAGGGGGCGTGGGCGTAGACGGTGTGCTGGCAGCAGGAGGCATGCGGCCATGGCGGAACTCGTCTTCATTTGCATTTGCATCGTCGCTGCATTCGTGTTGGCCATATATCGCGCACCGCTGTGGGCATGGGCGACGACGGCCGCACTCGCCGCTCTCACGTGGCAGTTCGGCATCTTCGATGGCGGCCCAGCAAGTGCCCTGCCGGACCTGCTGTCGGGCATCGCCTGGCTGGTAGCTGCAATTCTTGGCGCGCTTTCCGTCCCTGCCTGGCGGCGGCAGTGGCTCGTCGCTCCTGTGTTCGGCACGATCAAGCAGGTGCTGCCCCGTGTCTCCGACACCGAGCAGCAGGCTCTCGATGCCGGCACCATCGGCTTCGATGCCGAGCTGTTCTCGGGCACGCCCGATTGGCGTCGGCTGCATGCGGTGCCGCCGATCCGCCTCAGCGACGAGGAGAGAGCGTTTCTCGACGGCCCGACGGAAGAGTTGTGCCGGATGGTCGACGATTGGGAGGTGCGCCACGCCCAGCGTGAGATCCCGGAGCGGATCTGGGACTTCGTCAAAAAGCATGGCTTCCTCGGCATGCTCATTTCCAAGGAGCACGGTGGCCTCGGCTTCTCGCCCCAGGCGCAGTCCCTCATCCTCGGCAAGATTGCCTCGCGCTCACCTGACGTGTGCACCATCGTCATGGTGCCGAACTCGCTGGGCCCCGGCGAGCTGATCGAGAAATACGGCACACCGGAGCAGAAGCACTACTATCTGCCGCGTCTCGCCAAGGGCCAGGAGGTTCCCTGCTTCTCGCTGACGGGCCCGACCTCCGGCTCCGACGCCGCCAACATGCGCGACGTGGGCTATGTCGCCAAAGGCCTGCACGACGGGCGGGAGGTGCTGGGCATCCGCCTGTCCTGGGACAAGCGCTACATCACACTAGGCCCCAACGCGACGCTCGTCGGGCTGGCCTTCCACCTGTTCGATCCCTCCGGCCTGCTCGGCAAGGGCGAGAACATCGGCATCACGGTGGCACTGATCCCAGCCGATCACCCGGGCGTCAACATCGGCCGCCGCCATCTGCCGAGCGGGGCCGCATTCCCGAACGGCCCGAACTGGGGCAAGGACGTGTTCATTCCGATCGACTGGGTGATCGGAGGTGACAAGATGGTGGGCCAAGGGTGGCGCATGCTGATGGAGTGCCTGGCCGCGGGCCGCGCCATCTCGCTGCCGTCGTCGGCCGCAGCCGGCGCCAAGTCCATGCTGCGGTTCTCCACCGCCTATGGCCGCATCCGCAAACAGTTCGGGCTACCCGTTGCCAAGATGGAAGGGCTTGAAGAACCTCTCGTGCGAATGGTGGAGGCCGCCTACGTCAACGAGGCCGGTCGCGCGGTCACCGCGGCCATGGTCTCGAGCGGAGAAAAGCCGTCCGTCATCTCGGCCATCATGAAGTACCAGTCGACCGAGCGTATGCGCCGCTCCGTCAACGACGCCATGGACCTGCACGGCGGCCGCGGCATTTGCGATGGGCCGTCAAATTATCTGCAATCGGCCTATCAGATGGTCCCGGTGGGTATCACGGTCGAGGGCGCCAACATTCTGACGCGCTCGCTCATCACCTTCGCGCAGGGTGCGCTCCGGTCCCATCCCTATCTCTATAAAGAGATTCAGGCCTGCCAGGACTCGGATAGCCAGCGCGGCTTAGCTGCCTTCGAGCGCGCTTTTCTCGATCATGTCTCCTTCTCGGTCTCGAATACCTTCGGCGCCTTCTTCCACAACATCACCGGCGGGGCATTTGGGACTGCGCCAACCGGCGCCGACAGCAACGCGCGCTGGTACCGGCAACTCTGGCGCGGCAGCCGCAGCTTCGCCTTTGTCGCCGACCTCACCGTGGCCTTGCTGGGTGGCGGGCTGAAAACCAAGCAGAAGCTGACCGGGCGCATGGCCGACGCCCTCTCCGAGCTCTACCTTACGGCGTGTGTGTTGAAGCGCTTCGAGGACGACGGCAAGCCGGACAGCGATCGCGTCATCGTCGCGCTGGTTGCGGCCAACGGGCTGCATCGCTTCCAGGAGGCCATGCGCGGGGCCATCGACAACTTCCCGGTCACGTGGGCGCGCATTCTCATGCGTGCCGTCGTCTTTCCGCTGGGCTCACCCTACAAGCCAGCCAGCGATCGGCTCGGACGTCAGGTCGCCGCACTCGTGCTCGAGCCAGGGCCGGTTCGCGACCGGCTGACGCGCTTCATCTATGTCTCCAAGGATCCCAAGGATCCCACCGGGCTGCTCGAGGTTGCTCTCGTGAAGGTCATTGCTGCGGAGGGCGCCGAGCGCAAGCTCGAACGCGCGATCAGGGCCGGCACGATCCGCCGTTATCACGGCATCGACTGGATCGGAGAGGCGACCACCAAGGGCGTGATCACCGCGGACGAAGCGGCCCAGTTGCGCGAGGCCGAGGAGCTGACCGCACGCGTGATTGCGGTCGATCATTTCGACCCGGCGGAGATCAAGCCGCATTTCATGACGGCAGGTCACAACGCCCGTGCGGCGGCAGAATGAGGCTCGTGCCATGGCAGCCGATATCGGCGCATTGAAGGATTGGCGCTTCCAGGTCGACATCCAGGGCATCGCCTGGGCCGTCTTCGACCGGGAGGATGAAAGCCAGAACTCGCTCGGGCGCCGGCCACTCGAGGAGCTAGGCGCGATCGTCGAGCGCGTCGAAGCCGGGGCGGCCGCCAAGTCGCTCCGCGGCCTCGTCATCATGTCGGGCAAGGAGAAGGGGTTCATCGTCGGCGCTGACGTGCGCGAGTTCGAGCAACTCCACACCACCATGGACGTCGAGGCTGCGATCAGGCCCGTGCTCAACATGCTCGACCGCATCGAGGCGCTGCCGGTGCCCGTGGTCTGCTGCATTCACGGCTATTGCCTGGGCGGCGGACTGGAGCTGGCGCTGGCCTCCCACTGGCGCATCGCCACGCGCGACGATGGCACCCGCCTTGGCTTCCCGGAGGTGCGGCTCGGCCTGTTTCCGGGCTTCAACGGCACCTGGCGCTCGATCCGCCAGGCCGGCGCGTTGTCCGCCATGCAGACCATGCTCACCGGCTCCATGGTGCGGGCAACGGCCGCGCGTGCCATGGGCCTCGTCGATGAGCTGACGCCGAGTCCGCAGAACTTGGCCTGGGCCGCGCGCAAGGCCATCGAGCGCGGGCGTAAATCGAAGCCGGCCGGAGGCTGGCGTGCTCTACTGCGACATTGGCCGATCCGCCCGCTCCTGGCCGGCAAGCTGCGCTCCGAGACCGCCAAGAAGGTACGCGAGGCCCACTATCCTGCACCGTTCCGGCTGATCGACTTCTTCGAGCGCACGGCCGGCGATTTCGGGCAGATGAAAACCGAGGAGACGCGCGCCTTTGCACCTCTCATGGTGTCGGAGACCTCGCGCAATCTGCGCCGCGTCTTCATGCTGTCGGAGATGCTGAAGGCACAGGCGCCCAAGGACGTGGCCTTCAAGCCACTGCGCGCCCACGTCATCGGTGCTGGCGTCATGGGCGCCGACATCGCCGGCTGGTGCGTCGCCTGCGGCATGGAGGTTACGCTGCAGGACCTGTCCGAGGAGCAGATCCGCAAGGGCATGGACGCGCAGGGCAGATTGTTCACGCGACGTTTCCGCACCAAGGCGCTGCGTGACGCGGCCAAGGCCCGCTTCATCGCCGACCCGAAGGGCTCGTCCATCGGTCGCGCCGACATCGTCATCGAGGCCATCGTCGAGAAGCTCGAGGTCAAGCAGTCGCTGTTCAAGAGCATCGAGACCAAGCTCAAGCCCGGTGCTGTCATGGCCACCAACACATCCTCGATCATGATTGAGGATATCGCTGCTGCCCTGGCTGATCCGGGCCGCCTCGTGGGCGTGCATTTCTTCAATCCCGTCGCCCAGCTTCCGCTGGTGGAGGTCATCCGCGGCGCCTCCTCGCGCGAGGAGGAGGTGCGCAAGGCTTGCGCCTTCGTTACCGCCATCGACAAGTTCCCGCTGATCGCCAAGAGCGCGCCGGGGTTCGTCGTCAATCGCGTGCTGGCGCCCTATATGATGGCGGCCATACGGCGGCTGGAGCGCGGCGACAGCAAGGAGAAGATCGACGAGGCGGCGCGCACGTTCGGCATGCCGATGGGTCCCATCGAGTTGGCCGACTCGGTCGGCCTCGATATCTGCGCCCACGTCGGCAAGATCCTGGGCATGCCGGCGGACGGCTCGGGACTGGAGCGGCTGATCGCCGCCGGCAAGCTCGGCAAGAAGTCGGGCGAGGGCTTCTATGTGTGGAAGGACGGCAAGCCAGTGAAGGGCAGCACGGCCTTCGACAAGGCGGAACTCGAGCGCCTCGGCCGCGAGCTGGTCGAGCCGCTGATCGCCGAGTGTGAGCGCGTGCGCGATGAGAAGATCGTGGAGAGCGCGGATCTCGTCGATGCCGGCGTCATCTTCGGCACCGGCTTCGCGCCCTTCCGGGGCGGGCCGCTGCACTATCGCGCGCAGGAGAAGTCTGAGGGCTTGGCGCCCCAACGCGCGGCCGCGGAATAGGTCTGATCTCCCGCGCCCCTGGCGCTGTCATGCAAGGAGCGGTTCGGATGAGCCAAAGTCTTCGCCGTGTCGCCGTCATAGGGGGAGTGCGCATCCCGTTCTGCCGCTCCAACACGCTCTATGCGGACCTCACCAATCTGGAGATGCTGACCACCACGCTTAACGGGCTGGTCGATCGCTACAAGCTCGCCGGCGCACATATCGACGAGGTGGTCGGCGGCGCCGTCGTCACCCACTCCAAGGACTGGAACATCGCGCGCGAGGCCGTCATCGGCACCAAGCTGGCCCGGACCACACCCGGCACCACCCTGATCCAGGCCTGTGGCACGAGCCTCCAGGCATCCATGGGCATCGCCGCCAAGATCGCCGTCGGTGAGATCGAATGCGGCATCGGCATGGGGTCGGATACGACCTCCGATGCGCCCATCGTATTCTCCAAGCGCTTCTCCCAGCGCCTCGTGCAGGTGCAGCAGGCCAAATCGCTCGGGCAGAGGCTCGCCGCTTTCAAAGGCTTCTCGTTCGGAGAGCTGGCTCCACAACCGCCCTCCGTAGCTGAGCCGCGCACCGGCCTCTCCATGGGCCAGCACGCCGAGCTGATGGCGCAGGAGTGGAAAGTCACACGCCAGGAGCAGGACCAGCTCGCCTTCGACAGCCACAAGAAGGCAGCCGAAGCCTATCGCGCGGGCTACATGGACGACCTCATCGTGCCCTGCGCTGGCGTGTTCCGCGACAACAACCTGCGCGAGGACATCAGCTTGGAGCGTATGGCGACGCTCAAGCCGGCCTTCGATCGCTCGGCACGCGGAACCCTGACTGCGGCCAACTCGACGCCGCTGACTGATGGTGCTTCCTCAATCCTGCTCGCCTCCGAGGAGTGGGCCATGCAACGGGCCCTTCCGGTGCAGGCATGGCTCACCTACGCCCAAACGTCAGCCAACGACTTCGTGGCCGGCGAAGGATTGCTGATGGCGCCGACGATTGCCGTCTCACGCATGCTCGACCGGGCCGGGCTCAGGCTGCAGGACTTCGACTTCTACGAGATCCACGAGGCGTTCGCCGCGCAGGTGTTGGCAACTCTCAAGGCCTGGGAGGATCCCGTCTATTGCAAGCGCGTGCTCGGCAAGGGCGCGCCGCTCGGGGCCATTGATCGCAACAGGATCAACGTCAAAGGCTCCTCGTTGGCGGTCGGCCACCCGTTCGCGGCAACCGGCGCGCGCATCATGGCCAACCTGGCCAAGCTGCTGTCGGAGAATGGCGGCCGGGGCCTCATCTCCGTATGCACCGCCGGCGGCATGGGTGTCGCCGCCATCATGGAGAGCGCCAGGGCCGCGGCCATGCGGCAGGCCGCCTGACACTCAATTCGCCCCGGGACTCTTCCGCTTGAGCGCGGCCACTACTTGCGCCCGCATGGTCTTCAGCTCGCGCTGGGTGCGTTCCAGATCGGCCTTCTTGCGGCGAAGCTCCCTCAGGCGCTCGTCGATCATGACCAGAAGATGCCGAAGTTGGGTCACCTGGGAAGGATCGGCATCATAGAGCCGGAGATATTCCTTGATCTCCTCCAGCGAGAACCCGAGGTTCTTGCCGCGCAGGATCAGGGTCAGGCGCGCCCGGTCGCGCCGCGAATAGGCGCGGGCCACCCCCTTGCGGGCCGGTGCAATCAGGCCTTTCGCCTCGTAGAAGCGTATGGCGCGCGCTGTAATAGCGAACTCGCGCGCCAACTCCCCAATCGTGTACGGCCGCTCGCTGTCGGTCCCATGGGCATCGGCCATGGCTGCCCCCTTTTGCCGTCTGGCCTAAGCACTCCTTTGGCGCTGTGCCTCCTCCGCCTTCAGCTCCTTCTTCGACAATTTGCCGATCATCGTCTTCGGCAAGCTGTCGCGGAACTCGATCTCCGATGGAAGCTCTATGCGAGAGATCTTCGCCTCGAGGTGCTGCAGAATGTCTGCTTTCGTCGCCTGGGCGCCGTCCTTCAGCTTGATGAAGGCCTTGGGCGCCTCCCCGCGATACTGGTCCTTGATGCCGATGACGGTGACCTCCTGCACGGCCGGGTGCTCGTAGATCGCCTCCTCGATGCGCCGCGGATACACGTTGTAGCCCGAGCAGATGATGAGGTCCTTGATACGGTCGACGATGAAGATGAAGCCGTCCTCGTCCATGATGCCGACATCGCCGGTGCGCAAGTAATCGCCGACGAACTGGGCCGCGGTTTCCTCGGGCCGCTTCCAGTAGCCCTTCATGACCTGCGGACCTTTGACACAGATCTCGCCCTTCTCGCCGAGGGGGACTTCCTTGGTCGGGTCGTCAAGGGCGCGCAGCGACACGATGGTGCCGGGTAGCGGTTGCCCGATTGAGCCCTCCTTGACCGGCCCGTCGATCGGATTGGAGGTGACGCCAGGGCTGGTCTCGGACAAGCCGTAGGCCTCGACGACCTTGCAACCGGTGAGCCTTTCGAACTTCTCCTTCACCTCGACAGGGAGCGGCGCGCCGCCAGAGAGGCAGAATTTGAGGGACGACAGATCGAAGTTGGTGAGCTTGGGGTGGTTCAGCATGGCAATGAACATGGTCGGCACGCCCGGCATCACCGTCGCCTTGGTCTTGGTGATCAGCGACATGGCGTCGTCGAGCACGAAGCGCGGCATGATGACGAGCTCGGCGCCCTGCGCCAGCGCGAAGTTCATCACGGCCGTCATCGCGAACACGTGAAAGAACGGTAGCGCCGCCAGCGTGCGCTCCTGTCCCGGGACAAGGTCCGGTGCCCACGCCGCGGCCTGCTGACAATTCACGTAGACATTGGCGTGGGTGAGCATCGCCCCCTTGGGCGTGCCGGTCGTGCCGCCCGTGTATTGCAACACCGCGATATCGTTCTGTGGGTCGATGGCGACCTGTTGCAGCTTGCCGGCCTTCGCCAGGATGTCGGCTTCCAAGAGGATCTTGGGAGCAACGGAGGAAGCCGACGGCCGCGCCAGGTCCTTACCTTTGAAGAGTTTGAAGAGTACGGATTTGGCGCTGGGGAGTAGAGCAGGGAAGGATGCGACGATCGCCCGTTTCAGGTTGCCGCTCTCGAGCAGGGCCTCGATCTTGTCGAACAGGATCTTGAGGTCCAGCGTCACCATGAGGTCGGTGTCGCTGTCCCTGATTTGGAAGGCGAGTTCCTCCAGCGTGTAGAGAGGGTTATAGTTAACGACCGTGCCGCCGGCCTTCATCGTCGCGAAGTAGTAGACGATGAACGTCGGGCTGTTGGGCAGAAACAGTCCGACCTTGGTCCCCTTCCCCACGCCGAGCTGTTGCAACCCGGCTGCCGTGCGGTCGACGAGCCGCGCGATGTCGCGGTAGCTGATCGACTTGCCCAGGAAGTTGGTGCACACGCGGCGCGGGTGGTTGCGCGCCGTACGGTCGAGGAGCTCGTAGACCGGGGCCGGCGTGAAGGTCTGGTGCCAGTCGACCCCCTGCGGATAGCTGTTGAGCCAGATGTAGCGCCCATGCTCCGATGGGGCGCCCTGCCGCAACTCCATGCTTGCCATAGCCGCCGTCCTCCCCCTCTTCGTCTCCCACCGCCAGAACCAAGCCGTCCGCCCATGCTATGACATGGATCTTGGCGTCAGCGGCTCCCTTGGAGCCGGTTTCCAGATATGCAAGTGGGTCGCTGGCCGCTTGTACTATTCAACACGCTTTCGCCCGGGAGCGCCAGCAGAGGCAAGACCTGTTTCGATTGTAACAGCAGTTAGATGCGGGCGAGCTTATCTAGACTTGAATGCTGTTTACGGTTATGTGACGCCACAGCTTGATCAACGGCCAGCCGTGCTCTACTACGAGCGCGTAGCGGATGGCCCCTGTGCGTATGCAACACACGGGGTGGGAGAGTGCAATGGATGATGTAGCTGCCAAGATCATCGACATCCTGAAGAAGCATATGAAGGAGCCGAGGGACGACATCTCGCTCCAGACGGCCCTGACGGACCTGAAGATCGAGTTGCTCGATCTGGCCATGATCGTATTCGATATCGAGGACACCTTCGGGATCGAGATCCCGTACAATGCCAACGAAGAGGCCGCCGATTTCAAGACCGTGGGCTCGGTCGTCGATCGCGTCAAGGCGTTGATTGAAGGCTCCGGCACCGCCGCCAATGCAGCCAAGGCATAGGCCGACGTAAGGGACTTGACGCGTCCCCAGCAAGGATCATCGAGCGTGGCAATTCAACCGACGGCGAAACGCCGTGTCGTGGTGACTGGAACCGGCGTGGTGACCGCAATCGGCACCACCGTAGCCGACTTCTGGGCCGCAATGAAGGAGGGCAAGTGCGGGGTCAGCGAGCTCGGCGGGTTTCCGCTCGAGGATCTCAAGATCCTGATCGCGGCCCAGATCAAGGATTTCGACCACAAGGCGCGGCTGAGGCACTTCAAGCGCGACAAGATCATCCTGCATGCCGATCGCTATTCCTGGTTCGCGGCGGCTGCCGCCGACGAGGCTGTGAAGCAGTCGGGCCTGGAGATGCCCGGCGCCGACCCGTACAGGACGGCATGCATCATCGGCTCGGGCGCCGGCGGTCTCGTGACCTATGAGAAGGCCTATCGCGACCTTTTCATCGACAATAAGCGCGCCACCCACCCTCTCACGCTGCTGCGCATCATCGGCTCGTCCGCCTCCGCGCATGTCGGTATCGAGTACGGCATCAAAGGGCCCACGTTCGCCACCTGCAGCGCCTGCTCCACGGCTGCCCACGCCATCGGCATCGCCCGTGATTACATCCGCCACGGCGTCGTCGACATCGCTATCGCCGGGGCCTCCGAGAGCGTCATCAACTACGGCACCATGAAGGCCTGGCAGGCCATGCACGTGCTGTCTCCGGAGGGCTGTTTCCCATTTGCCAAGAAGCGGAATGGCACGGTTCTCGGCGAGGGGGCAGGGCTTCTCGTTCTCGAGTCGCTGGAGCATGCGCAGGCCCGCGGTGCCACCATTCTGGCGGAGCTGGTCGGCTATGGCATGACCTCGGACAGCAAGGACATGGTCAACCCTGATATCCAAGGGCCGACCGAGGCCATGCGCCTGGCGCTGGCCGATGCCGAGTTGCCGCCGACGAGCATCGACTACCTGAACGCCCACGGCACGGCCACGACCATCAACGACGCCAACGAGACCAACGCCATCAAGGAGGTATTCGGCCCGCACGCCTACAAGCTGGCCGTGTCCTCCACCAAGTCCATGCATGGGCATCCGCTGGGCGCGGGCGGCGGCATCGAGGCGGTGGCGTGCATTAAGGCCATCGGCGAGGGCTGGGTGCCTCCCACCATCGGCCTCGACGAGCCGAGCGAGGGCTGCGATCTGGACTATGTCCCGAACAAAGGACGCTCCCAGACCGTGCGCTACACCATGTCGAACTCGTTCGCGTTCGGCGGGCTCAACGCCGTTCTGGTATTCGGCCCGCCACCGGCGTAAACCGCGCGGCGCCGTGTCCGGCCGGGCGCGCTCCGATCTACCTGGGTCATGGCCGCAAACCGTATCAAGCGCGAGATCCTGATCCGCGCCGGCTCGATTGCCGTCCGCGCCCGACTTCTCGATACCCCGACTGCGGATCGGATGTGGCAGATGCTGCCGATCTACACGACGGCCGAGATGTGGAGCGGTGCCCTCGCGTTTCAGGCGCCCGTCTCGATCGCCACGCATTGCAGCTCGACGCGGCGTTTGGAGCAGGGCGAAATTGCGGTCTGTGCGGCCGAGCACCGCGTCCTGATTGCCTGTGGGCCGGGCTCGGATGAGCTTGTTTCGTGCAGCATATGGGCGCTGGCGCTCGATGATGTCACCGCACTCGCCGGCGTACGCTTGGGTGACCGCGTGGCTCTGCTGGAGGCAGACTCTTGATCAATCAAACAGCTGTGGCAAGCGCTCGCGCAAAGCTGCAGCCAACCGGTCGAGGTGGTTCTCGGCCAGCGGCTCGACCGCACCCAGCTCCTCCACAAATCGCTCCGGGGTGAGCTCGGCCAGCGGCAGGAAGCGGCACCAGCCTTCGGCGCGCATGAACTCGCGATACTCCCGCTCCTCGTCCTTGAACCCATGCCGTGCCGGCGACACGCCGACCACGGGCAGCCGCGCACAAACCGCCTCCGACAGCATGGTGCTGGAGTTCCTCTGTGCAGACGATCGCCTCGGCGCGGGCGAAGACGCGTGGCAAGGTGCCGGGGCCAGCCGTACGGAAATCGATCAGCTCGGCAATGGGGCTGTCGGGCTCGGCGGCCATGACCGCAAGCGCGTCGCCGACCTCGGGGGGGCTGCGGCGCGAGGTGGAGACCGCCCATCGCGTCCCGTGCGCAAGGTGGCTCTTGCGCAGAAACGCGAGCAGGGCCTGCCATTCCTCGCGCTCATAGCGGAAATAGCCCGAGTCACCACCGATCAGCAGTCCGGCCAGCTTGGGCGGCGATGCCGGCCCCAACGTCCTTGCTTCCTTCGCCCGGCCCAGCGTATCCGGATCGATGCCATTCGGCTTCAACGCTACGACATGACGGGGCAACGCGGCGTGGCGCGCATAGGACGACACCACCAGCGCGAAGGCCTCGGGCGGAAGGCGGCGCAGGGAGCCGCAGAAGATGTTTGGCGCACCCGTGAGGCGGGCCATGGCTGCGTTGGCAACAAGCGTCTCGCCGCCGGCCGAAACGATGAGGTCCATTTTCGGCAATTGCCTGGTATCCAGCCCATATCCGAATGCCAGCAGGGATCGGGGAGGGGCACCGCGCAGCAACAGCTCGGCCAATACCCGGCCGGGCAGCCAGCGCCGCCGTCGCACGAGAAGCCTGGACATCTCCACCGGTCGGACACGCGCGATGGCCGCGATCACCCCCTCCGCCAGATGATAGTGGCCGGGTCGGTCGTCGGAGAGGAGGAGCACGGACAGGGTGCGCATGGGAACCCGGCTGGCGGCAGCGTGCGATGCCGATAGCCCGCGCCGCCATCGCGCGCAACGGACGCCTCGCCGCGGTGCAGAATTTAGGCTGGCCACACTTTGCACCCGACGTCGCCTTTGCGCGAAGCAGGCTGGTGGGCCCGGCAGGACTCGAACCTGCAACCAGACGGTTATGAGCCGCCGGCTCTAACCATTGAGCTACGGGCCCTTGACTAGGGGAGACTGACGTTGCGACGGGTCCCGAAGGCCCCTTACGTTCCAGCGCGGTGCTTCTATATCAGAATTGGCGTGCGCGTCGATGCTCTGCTGACGACAGCATGGTTCGGCCGCAAAAGTCCGTATGCTCTTGATCTCAGAGATGTAGAGGGTTCACTGCAATGCAAAGGTGCCGCTGCTCGATCGCGCTCGTCGCGCTTGCTTTGCTGACGGGTCAGGGGTCGCAGCGGCCTCGGCACAGGAGAAGCGCATGGAGCGCACGGTGACGGTGGCGGCAACAGGAAGCGTCGCCGTCGAGCCGGACATGGCCTACATCGCGACTGGCGTGGTGAGCGAGGCGGACGCCACATCTCTTCCATGAAATGGGACGCCTCAGCCGTGAGAATCTCGCAGCCACACTCACTCGATAATACTTAGCGGCGCGTTCCAGGTCCTTCACTTTGAATCGCCGCGCGCTCGCTTTCCCGCCCAGCACGTCGTAGGCAATCACCTCCAGCGTCTCCGCGCCGGCGATGGGCAGTGTCTTGCTGAACCGCAACTGACGGCCCGCGGACGGGATCTGGTCGCGCGGACCGCTCAGCGGAACGTCCGCTCGATGCGGCGACGACCTGTCCGTCTTTGCCGCGCATGCGCGCGAGGACCGTGAGCCCGCCGTCAAATCCCGATGGCCGGGTGGCCAACGTGAGCGCGCCTGCCGGAACGGTGGCACCGATCGCGATATGCGAGGACGTTCTTGTCGCATCGCAGGTGAACGCGAAGTCCGCCGGCAGCGTCTCCGCGTCCAGCAGCACGTGCGGCGCGACGTCGTGCGGCGCCACCATCGGCGTCCCGGCGCGCGGGCTGGCCAGGTAGCCGTTGCGCGAGGTGACGACGGCCTCGGGGTCGCGCACCTTCACGGTGATGGCGCGATACCGGCCGTCCAGCGCCGTGTTGGTCGGGCTGTAGGTGAGGCGGTAGTAGTCGCGCATGCCCGCGGTGACGCGGCGCAGGGCGCCAGTGATATCGTTGGTCGCCCTCACGTGCTGGCCCCCGGTGTCCAGGGCCACCAGCTCGAGATACGCGGTGGGATCCCGCCCCAGCCCCTTGACGCGGCCCAGCCGCGGCCCGGCGGCGTCGATCGAGTGAAACGTGACGGCGGCCTGGTTGGAGGAGGAGGTCAGGTGCCGGAAGATGTCGACCGCATTGTCCTGGGTCGACACCTTGAAGCCTTCCGAGAACAGCACGATGTTCTTGCGGCCCGGCATGTGTGCAAGGGTGCCGGCCACCGTCTGCAGGTTCTTCAGGGTCCCGCGGCGGCTCCCGACCTGCGACCACAGCCGCTGGGCCCCGCCGCGCTCTCGACGTCCGGCGGCATGTAGATGGGACACCCGGGCCGCATCGCCGCTCGGCGCAGGCCATCGAGCAGCGCGTCCTTGTCCCGCGTATACGGGACCATCGTCTGGACGGCCAGCTCGACGACGAACACACCGACGAACTCGCCCGCCGGCGGCCCTCCTCGAC
Source organism: uncultured Alphaproteobacteria bacterium (assembly GCA_963806735.1). Taxonomy (GTDB): domain Bacteria; phylum Pseudomonadota; class Alphaproteobacteria; order Rhizobiales; family Hyphomicrobiaceae; genus CADEFX01. The sequence goes on from CAWEBE010000036.1 coordinate 95,850, forward strand.
AAACGCGTTGGCCGCGTGCCAGGCGGCCAGGCGCGCCTGATCGCCCAGCTCCTCGAAGACCAGCGCGGTGACCAGCGGCGCCGTCGAGAGGGCGCGGGCCAGCGGCTGCGGCTGTTCAGCCGGGGGCGCACTCGCGCCGGGCGCCGGCCGCAGCCGGGCACGTCCACGGCCTCGAAGGAGCTGATGTGCTGCGGCACGCCGTCTTCGAGCACGTCGAACTGCGAGGCGTCCAGGCACGGCATGGGCCGGCCGCGCGATCGCGGACCGTGGCGTCGACGATGACGGCGACGGCCGTGGCGGAGAAGCGTGCGGCGGCTGCCATGTGACGGCGGTGAGAATCACCGGCGCCATCAGCGCCGCACCCGCGGCAAGTGCGCGACGAGCGTGCTCGCGGCCATGGACACCTAGTATAGGCGCGGTTGTCCCGGGGGCGCCGATGTAGCACATCAGCGAGTTTGTGCTACATTCAGCCCATGAAGCCGACATCCACGCGCGCCTCGGCGCTGCGGACCGGGCGGCGCTGGAGCGGCTGAAAAAGGCGACGGGGCAAAGCGAATCCGAGATTGTTCGCCGGGGCCTCCACCTGGTGGCCCAGGAGGCGCAGCGGCGGCAAAGCGCGCTGGACGTGGCCGGACGAAGCGCCGGGCAATTCAAGTCCGGGCCGCGCGATCTCTCCACAAACGGCAAGCACCTCGGAGGCTTCGGCGAGTGAACCCGCCAGGCGTGCTCCTCGATACGGGGCCACTGGTGGCACTCCTGTCGGCCAACGACGTCAATCACGACCGCGCCCGCCGGCTGTTTGCGGAGTGTGCGCCCCCGCTTCGGTGCTGCGAGGCGGTAGTGGCGGAAGCGTGCTTTCTGATGCGCAGGGTCGCCCACGGCAGGTCCGGCGGCGGTGGTCGCCCTTGGCGCACGGGGGCTGTTCGGCATCGGCCTGACGGCCCTGAGGATCACTGGGCCAACATCGGAGGCGCTTCTCAAGAAATATTCGAATCGCCCGATCTCGTTGGCCGACGCGTGCCTCATCCGGTGCGCCGAAGTGCACGAACCACCGACCGCCGTCACAGCGATTTCTCCTGCTCCACCGACGGCAACCTCTGCGGCGTTTCCAGTCGCTCTGATCAGGCCGGCGAATCGACCTGCCCGTCGGCCACTTTC
>CAWEBE010000037.1:0-28301 GCA_963806735.1 uncultured Alphaproteobacteria bacterium
CCGACTTCTGCAACAAAATCTGCCAACACGCACTCACGCAGCGGTGCGAGACCATCGGCTTGCGGGACAAACTGCAGACCGTGTGGTTGTCATGGTGAGGCCGGTGGCGACGATGATCAACGGACGCCAGCCGACACCCGAAGCCTGGCAGGGGTACGCGTGACGAGCACGAGCAGCCACAATGCGAACGCCGCGAGCGCCAAGCGCAAAAAACGCGAATTCACCAGCAGCAATCTCTGTAAGAGCGAACTTCATTGTGGGCGTTGCGGATGACCACAAAAAGACGGCGCCAAGCATGGCGAGGGTTGCAGAACTTTAAGTGCTCACGACATCCCCGAAGGTAACGCCGCTCATGTACACGACATTCGGGGCAAGGGAACACAATTTCAGCCCTTGGCTCAAAGGCAAACCAGGAGACCGTGCGAGTCACCTCGGCTTTGGTCGTTGGAGCCCCGAATGCCGCACAATGTTTATCGATCTGTCACCGCAGCGACTGCGCGACTGAGGCCATCGCGGAAGCGATAGTAGGCGCCGACACCAGGCAAAGCCCAGTTCGGATTGCCGTTGTAGAGTGGAAAATCCGGAAAATCCGCCAGCTCGAAACCACATGTTGTGTTCGAGCCGCCGATGATCCGCCGTGCGGTCTGGTGACCCAGATACGTCATCATGCCGACACCGCTGCCGTTGCAGCCGAGTGCGTAGTGCATCCGTCCAGCTTGCCGGTGTGCGGAAGCGCATCCCAGGTAAAGGCTACGTTGCCGGTCCACGCGTGCGTGACCTTGACGCCTTTGAGCTGGGGAAAACGGGCCGTCATGAAGCGATACAGGATGGGCGCGCTGACTTCCGCTGTCACCGGGGTAAACCGCGCGCGGCCGCCGAAGATCACGCGCTTTCCGTCCGGAGACATCCGGTAGTAGCACAGAACCCGCTTGGTATCGGCCAGTGTCCGACCTTTCGGAATCAGCGATCGCGCCAGGTCTTCAGGCAGCTCCTCGGTGGCGATGATGTGGCTCGCCAGCGGGATCAGGCGCTTCTTGAGGTTTGGCGTCGCATCTCCGGTATAGCCGTTGGTCGCGATGACGATATCGCCTGCCTCCAGATCGCCGCGAGATGTTCGGATCTTCCAGCCGGAGCCTTTGCCCTCGATGCTTTTTGCGGATGCTTTGGCGCAGATCGCAATCTTGCGGCGGCGTGCGGCCTCCAACAACCCCTTGTAATAGAGCGCCGGGTGCAGCTTGCCGGAGCGCTCGACGACCATTCCGCCGTAGTAGTAGTCGGACGCAATCTCCTCGCGCTGGCGATCGCATGGCATCATGTAACAGCCGGAGCTCGCGGCATCGTTCAAGGTCTGCACCCGCTTTTCCTGCTGCTTGTAATCCTTCGGCGTCCAGGCGCCGACGAAGCGGCCTTTCTTCTCCCAAAAGCAATCGATCCTCTCGCGCGCGATCAGCGTGTCGATCAGACTGAAGGCGTCGGACGCAGAAGCCAGCAGGACCTTGGCAACCTCCGGGTCGGTGATGACGGTTCTTCCCGTGAAACTTTTGCCGATGTTGACGCCACCGCTGACCGCACCCCCGCTGCGGGTGCTGGCGCCGAAGCCAAGCTCTGCCGCCTCGAGAACGACAGCATCGATGCCCGCGTCAGCAAGCTCGATTGCGCATGACAACCCGGCATACCCGCCGCCGACGATCGCCACCCTCGCCTTACTCGGGATATCGACAAGATCGCCGGCCGTCGGCCTGTATGCCTCCCACCAATAAGGCATCGCCTTGAAGTCCCGGTGGCGTATGTCACTGCCGGCCATCGGAAGGTCTCCGTTCACAGGTGGAAAAGTCGGCAGTTGGTCCGGGCACCAGTTAGCTTATGGCATCACGTTTTGTCCCCACGATAGCCGCCACTCACGATGCCGGACACCTGCTGGCGCAGCCATGCAGTATCGCTCGCGCGCGCGCCAAACCGATCGGGCGCGTACTGTGCGAAGGAGAATCTCTGAGTTTCGCCAGTCACGAGGCGGGAGACGATGTCACCGGCCATGGCCGACCAGGTCACGCCGGCCGAGTTCATCGCCGTCGCCACGATCAGTCCGTCCACTCCGTCCACTGCACCGATCAGCGGAAGGCCGTCGGGGGTGAAGGATTCCGGCCCGTTGATAAAACGGCGTATCGGCGCGGTGGCCAAAATCGGAAACATGCGCATGGCACTATCGAAATACGGCGCGATCTTTTCGAAGTCCGGATCGAGCAGGGTGAAGGTGAATGGCTCGGGCAGAGACTCAGGGTCGATTGTGCGCGCGTTCTCGTCGAAGAAGCCGACGAGCATGCCGCCCACTTCCTCGCGTCCATAAAAGAGACTGCCTGGTGCGACAAATGACGGGGTCTCGCGGGGAAGACGCGGTGCCACATCAGCAATGAGGTAAAAGTGCTCGACCGCCCATTGTGCGAGGTCAATGCCGACGGCGGAAAGAATTGCACGGGACCATAGACCTGCGGCAACGATCACGATGTCGGCTGCGAAAGGCCCCTGACTGGTCTCAATGCCGCTCACTCTGCCTGATGATGTCTTAATTCTTGTGACGGTACAGTTCTCGACGATTCTTGCGCCGGCGCGCCGAGCAGCCGTCGCGTAAGCGGTGGTAATGTCGGAAGGGTTGACGCGACCGCTCAGAGGATTGAGCCAGATCGCTTCTGCGGCAGATGGATCAATATGGGGATTGAGAGCCTTGGCCTCAGCAGGATTGATCCAACGAGTAGCGACCCCTCGCCCAATGGCGGCATCGTGCATGTCTTGAAAGCTGCGACGTGTGGCCTCGCTATCGGCAAGGAACACTCGTCCGGTTTTCAGCCAGCCGGTCTGCTGGCCGCTTGCAGCCTCCACGGCGTCAATCGCTTCGAAGGCGTACATGATCGGCTCGTCGCGATTTTGAATTGGCCTCCAGGTGATATTGCCGGCCGAGTGCCACGTGGTCCCTGCGCCCAAACGGTCGCGCTCGAGCAGAACAACGTCACTGGCGCCGCTGCGAGCCAAGTGCCAGGCGATGCTGGTGCCGATGACCCCGCCGCCGACGATTACAATCTTTCGTACCATCTTGGTCCCGTTCTTGCGACTATAGTCCGAGCAACCGCGCAGCGTTCTCGTGCATCCACTTGCGCTTCGTCTCGTCTTTGAGCGGCAGCCCGTCGACGTCGGCGATGGCCTGCTTGATTGGCTGCATCGGCCACGCGGTGCCAAAGATCATTCGATCCTGCAGGACGGTGTTGCCATACTGAAGCAAAGGCTCGTAACCGGAATTGGCGACAGCGAGATACTTCGGCCGCATGGCGACGAGTCCGATATGGACGTTGGGATGCCGCCAGGCTACGCCGATGAGCTCCGTCACCCAGGGCCAGCCCGGGGGTGACGCAATCACCTTCAAGTCAGGAAAGTGCATCATCACCTGGTCCAGGAGTGCAGGCCGCCCGTATTCCATCGAGGCCGCGGTCGAAAAATTGATACCGACGTGGATGTTCACCGGAATGCCAAGCTCGATGCACTTGGCGTAGAGTGGATAAAGCTTCGGGTCGTTGATAGCGACCTTGCTCTCGAAGCATTGGATGTTGAGCCCTCGCAGCCCAAGCACGCGCACGGCGTGCTCGAGCTCGCGAATGGCCGCTATCCCTTTGTGCGGATCGACGCCGGCGAAGCCGATGAAGCGACCGGTGTGCTGTTTGCAGAAGTCGGAAACGTCTTCGTTCTTGATCTTGAGCCCGAATGTCGTCTCGACGTCCCGCGCTTTGACGACGACCGTCGATACGCCCGCCTCGTCGTAGGCCGCGAGATAGCTTGCGAGCGCTCCCTTTGGATCTGCCTCACCCTGAGCTCGTTCCTCGCTGGATTTGTACACCCGGCGATAATTTGCGAGATGCTCCTTTGAGGTGGGATTGAATTGCGGAATAGGTGGCGTACTGCCGAAATCGATCATTGTGCGCTCCTCATTCAATCCGAATGGCGTGTTGCCAACAGCCGGATTGCCAGCCCATTTGCCGCCAGACTAAGGTCTTTTGCATCGTCGGGCCATGGCGAGGAAGCCGCAAAGACATGTTTGAAACGCAGACCACAGAAGCAAGCGAGGCAGCAGCGTGGGCAGCTCATCGAGCCCGGCGAGCGGCGATGGAGGCAAAGCCCTTCGATGCCAATCTCGGGGACCTGCTAGAACGATTCTGTAAGGCTGACCCCGCTGCAGTGGCCTGGGTGTTCTTCGATTCCGGCGAGACGCTGACGCGCCAAGATGTATTTGATCGTGTGACCCGGCTCGCCAGCTCGCTGAGCCGCCTCGGACTCAACAAAGGGACGCATGTCGCCGTGATGATGCCGAACATATCGGCGTTTCCGGTGACCTGGCTCGCCCTTGCACGGCTTGGCGCTGTGATGGTCCCCGTCAATGTGCGCTACACCACCTCGGAGCTCGGCTATGTCCTCACCGACAGCGAGGTTGAATTTCTCGTCATCGACAGTGCGCTGCTTGGGATTTTCAATGCCATGGAGACGCGCCCGGCGGCTCTCACGGACGAGCGGATCGTTGTGCATGGGGAGGGGGGCGACCCGGGTGCGCATCGCTGGCATGACCTCGTGGCAAAGGGAACGTCTGGCTATGCGCCGCCGTGGAGCGTCACGGCGGACGATCTAATGAACATCCAGTATACCTCGGGCACGACGGGCTTTCCCAAAGGCTGCATGCAGCCACAGCTCTACTGGCTCACAATGGGCCGCGTGGCAGCCCACAGGGATGGGCTGGAGCTGAAGAACATTCTGATTGCGCAGCCGTTCTTCTACATGGATCCGCAGTGGCTCTCGCTGATGGCGATGGAGCAAGGTGGGACGACATACGTCGCAGCGCAGCCCAGCATCACTCGGTTTATGGACTGGGTGCATCGCTACCAAATTCACTTCTGCATCTTTCCGGAGCTGGTCTACCGGCAGCCTGAGAAACCCGACGACGGCAAGAGCGCCCTGCGCCGCATCGCAACCTACGGGCACACAAAGTCGATCCACGCCGATCTACAGCGCCGCTTCAACGTCGTCGCACGCGAGGGCTTCGGCATGACCGAGGTCGGCTCGGCGCTCTCGGTCCCGTTCGAGGCGACGCACATGGTGGGCTCGGGCGTGTGCGGCGTACCGTCCGCGTTCCGGGCGTGCCGTGTCGTCGACGAGCAGGGTAACGACGTCGAACAGGGAGAGATCGGCGAGCTCGTAGTCCGCGGGCCCGGCATCTTCAAAGGTTACTATAAGAAGCCGGAAGCAAACGCGGCCTCCTTCTTCGGCGAATGGTTTCGTACTGGCGACCTCTTCTTTCAGGACAGCACCGGCTACTTCACCATCGTCGGGCGCCTCAAAGACATGATCCGTCGCTCCGGCGAAAATATCGCCGCACGGGAGGTCGAGGCCGCACTCGTCACGATCGAGGGTGTGGAAGATGCAGCCGCTGTCCCCGTCCGCGATCCCGACCGCGGCGAGGAAGTGAAAGCATATGTCGTCCTCAAGCCGGGCTACAGCCGCGACAAGGTCACGCCGGACGTTATCCTGAGCGAGGCGGCAAGGACTCTCGCCGCGTTCAAGGTGCCGCGTTATCTCGAGTACGTGGAGGAATTGCCGCGAACGCCGTCCCAGAAGATTAAGAAGGACGTGCTGAAGGCTCTCAAGCCAGACCCGCGTCTGGGTAGTTGGGACCGCGTCGACAGGGTGTGGCGGTAGGCGGCACCTCAAACCGCCGGGCGCACGCCAGCCCCGAATCTCGCGGCGAGCGCCAATAGAACGGTCACCAGGGTGATCTTCAGAACGGAGACGGCCGCGATCGTCGGATCAACTTCCATCATGATGTTGTCGAACATCTTCTTCGGCAAAGTCATATTCGAGCCGCCGAGGAACATCGCCACCACGAGTTCGTCGAAGGAGGCGATGAAGGCCAGGAAGGCCGCCGAGATCAGCGACGGCCTGATCTGCGGCAGCGTGATGCGCCGGACGGCCGTCAGCCGGCTCGCCCCCAGTCCCATCGCCGCCTGCTCCTGGGCAACATCGAAGGTCTTCAGGCCTGCCGCCACGATGATGGTCACATACGGGATGGCCAGAACGGCGTGGGCAAGCGCGATCCCCGGCCATAGCCCGATGAGCCGCAGCTTCGCGAACAACCCATAGACCGCAATAGAATAGACGATCGAAGGCACGATGATCGGAAGGGCCGAAATCTGGTTCAGTGCCTCGCGCCCGCGATAGCGGCCTCGCACAAGGGAGAAGGCCAGCAATGTGCCAAGTACCAATGCGATCGCTGTCGCAAGGCTGGCGATCTTCAGGCTCCTGATGGTTGCGTCGATCCAGACGGGATCGTTCACATAGGCCTGATACCAGCGTAATGAGTAGCCCGGTGGCGGAAATCTCAAATACGCCGATGACGAGAACGAGATCGGGAAGACGATCAGAAGCGGCAGCATCAGAAACACAAAGACCAGGCCTGTGAACACGCGCAATGCTGGAAGGAGCCAGCTTCTCGCGCGCGATTTGTGCGCCTCCGGTCTCATGCGATCGTTTCCCGCCGGCCCAGCCAATTCAGCAGCACATAGAAAAGGACGGCTACTACCAGCAGCAGGCACGATAACGCCGCAGCAAATCCCCACTCCAAAAACTGCCGCACTTGCTGCTCGATCAAGACGGCAATCATGATCACCTTGCCGCCGCCAAGCAGGGCCGGCGTGATGTAGAAACCCAGCGAGAGGATGAACACGAGCGCAGTGCCGGCGATCACCCCTGGCATCGTCAAGGGCAAGAAAACGCGACGAAACACGCTCCAGCCGGAGGCGCCAAGTCCTTCGGCGGCGAGAAGCAGATCGCGATTGACCCGCAGCATGGCGCTGTAGATCGGAAAGACCATGTAGGGCAGCAGCACGTGCACCATGCCTATCACGACGCCAGTGGTGTTAAAGATCAGTGCCACCGGCTTGTCGATCATGCCGGCCCCAAGCAGCATCTGGTTCAGGACGCCGTTGCGGCCGAGCAGGATCATCCACGCATAGGTGCGCACCAGTATGCTGGTCCAGAACGGCAGCATCAGGAACACCAACCCGATCAGAACCCAGCGTGGCGATGCCGTCGACAGCACATAGGCTACGGGGTAAGCCATCAGAAGCGAGCAGCACGTCACGATTGCAGCGATGCGAAATGTCTCGATGAACACAGTCAGATACAGACCGCTCGTAACGGCTTTATCGAAGTGGGCGAGGGTCCCTCCTTCGACGCTCAGCAAGAACAACCTCAGAACGGGTAACAGAAACAGGAGTCCGAGAAACGCCACGGGCAGAAGTCCCACCATCACCGGGCCTTGCTCGCCCCGCAGAACCGGGATCATGCGGCTTCGCCGGCGTTCGGCGATTTGAGGGGAGGCCGGCATGACGCCCTATCAATCCCACCCGACGACATGAACGAGGTCAGCCGACCAGCCGAGGCGCAAGCGCGCGCCGATCGGCAGCGCCTCTGAGCTGGGCCGATATGGCCAACGCACGGTCATCTCGGCGCCCCCGTCGAGGGCGACGACGTACTTGATCGCATCGCCAAGGTAGACGACTTCCGTGACTGAGCCGGTCGCCACGTTGTCCACGGTCTCGCCGTCGCCGAGCGCGCGTGGGGCCTCGGGACGCACCACGATTCCGACCGTCGATCCTACGGGGCGCGGCGCAGCCGTCTGTGCCGTGATTGTCAACCCGCTTTCGATCCGAGCCGTGAGTTGGTCTTGCGCCATTGCCGAGACAGTTCCGCGGTAGAGATTGGACTCGCCGATGAAGTCAGCGACGAAGCGGTTGACTGGCTGGGCATAGATCTCGAACGGCGTGCCGATTTGTTCGACCTGCCCCAGATTCATCACAGCGATCCGATCGGATAGGACAAGTGCCTCCTCCTGGTCATGCGTAACGAACAACGCAGTGATGCCGAGCTGGCGCTGGAGCCGCTTCACTTCGAGCTGCATCTGTTCCCTTAGTTTGCGGTCGAGCGCTCCGAAGGGCTCATCGAGCAGCAGGAGTGGCGGCTCGAACACCACTGCGCGCGCAAGTGCAACGCGCTGCTGCTGTCCGCCCGACAATTGCCGCGGGTAGCGCTTCTCGTAACCGGCAAGTCCGACAAGTGCCAGGACCCTCGCCACCCGCTCTTTAATCTGGGCCTGCCCCATGCGCCGCATCTCGAGCGGAAACGCAACATTCTCCGCGACCGGCATGTGCGGGAACAGCGCATAATTCTGGAACACCATGCCGATGCCGCGCGAGGCCGGCGTGGCCTCGGTGATGTCGCGCTCGCCGAGCCTTACGCGGCCTTCGTCGGGCTGTTCGAAGCCCGCCACCATCTTCAACAGCGTGGTCTTTCCCGACCCGCTGGGGCCGAGAATTGTCAGAATTTCTCCATCACGGACGGAGAGGTCGACCCCGGCAACTGCGAGCACGGTGTCGTACCGTTTTACGACGCTCGACAGTGACAGCAGCGGGCTACGCGCCGCTGTTACTCCGTGCGGCGGGGCATCGTTCACTTTGCAAGGATCCACTTGCTCCAACGCTCGTTCACTTCCTTGCCGTTGTCGAGCCACCACTTGGCGTCGGTCCATACCTGCTTTGGCAGGTTGTCGGCATGCGTCGGCATGAAGGTTTGCAGCTCGGGCTTCACGTACGCCATAGACTTCAGGTTGAGACCCGGATACGTGATGATGTTCGCGTAAATACCCTGCGCCTTGGCATCTGTGATGAGCGCGAGCATCTTCTGTCCCCAGTAGGCATCTTTCGCGCCCTTCGGAATGACGAAGGCGGATTCTTTGATCATGCCCTGGTTCCACTCGATCTTGAGGGGCGCGCCATTCTTGATGGCGACGAAGTAGCGCCCGTTCCAGGCGCTACCCATCACCGCCTCCTTGTCGACCAGCAGTTGCGCCGATTGCGCGCCGGTTTTCCACCACACGGTGATGTGCGGTTTTATCTCGTCGAGCTTCTTGAAGGCGCGAGCAACATCGATGGGATAAACCTTGTCGGGGGCCACGCCATCAGCCAGCAGCGCGAACTCGAGATTGTCGATCGGACTGTCGCGCAGTGTACGCGGGCCAGGAAACTTCTTCACGTCCCAGAAGTCGGCCCATGAGGTCGGGCCTTTTCCTTCGGGGAATGCATCCGTGCGGTAGCCCAAGACCGTCGTATACACGCCTTTCGGCATGATGTACTTGCGGTCCTGCAGGTGCTTTGGGTAGTCCGACAGATCGATTATCTTGCGGTCGAGAGGCTCGAGCAGTCCTTCCTTTTCGGCGAGCATGGCCTCCTCCGGACCGATCTCGGTCACGGTCCATTCGATGTTGCCGCTCTCCACCATGGCTTTGAGCTTGCCGGCATCGACCGGGCTCGTCGTTACAACCCGAATACCAAATTGCTTTTCGAACTCACTATAGAAGGACTCACGCATGGCCTTTTGCATGTCGCCGCCCGAGTCGTTGAAGACGATCTGGGGCGGCTTGGGTGGCTCCTGTGCCTGTGCCGTGGCCGCGGATCCGAGTAGTACGCTTCCGAGGAAAACCAATCCGGCGATCACTCGGCTCGGTACCTTCCACAAGACCATAGCGATACTCCATACTTGCTTTGATTGTTTGTCGGCGAACTATAGCTGCTCCCTCCGGGTGATCCAGCCCAGAAAAACTCTCGGGATTGCAAAGTTGAATTGAAGGATACGCCGATGCCCGGAACGGCCTGTCTCGCCGCGGACTTCAAGAGCACGCCGTATTGGTGGGAGGCGGCGCCACCCGAAGCGCCTGGCTCGTTCGACCCACCGGTGCGCACCGACGTTGCAATTGTCGGGAGCGGTTATTGTGGACTTTCTGCCGCGGCGGAGCTCGCCGACGCGGGCCGCTCAGTGGTTGTCCTGGATGCGGGCCCGCTTGGTATAGGCGCCAGCACACGCAGCGGTGGAATGGTTACCGGCGGGCAGAAGTTTGTCGTCTCGGGAGCGCTTGCCGGCCACCCAAGCGAGAAGCAGAAGCGCATGCTCAAGGATGCGAAGGCGTCTCTCGATCACATCGAGCAGCAAATCAGCCGAAATAACCTGGATGCCGACTATCAAAGATGCGGACGGCTGATCGCCGCGGTGACCCCATGGCATTACAGTCGCCTTGAAACCTGGGCCAAGCTACTCGATGCCCACGCACCGGGAACGACGCAGTTGGTCCCGCGCAACAAGCTACCGGGTGAAATTGGCGGCAAGCACTATTTCGGCGCCCTGCTCATCAACAACTATGGCGGGCTTCATCCCGCCAAGTATCACAAGGCACTGCGCGGCCATGCGCGTTCCAGAGGTGCAAGGCTCATCGGTGACATGCCGGTGCTCAAAGTCGAGCGAAACGGCGGCGGTTTCGTTGTGCACACAGCCCGTGGCGACATACAAGCGCAGCAGGTTCTGGTAGCCACCAACGGGTACAGCGACACCGCCGGTGCGTTCCTGAGAGAACGCGTAGTCGGCGCTGCGAGCTACATTATTGCAACCGAGGCGTTACCTGTTGCAATCCTTGGCAAGCTCAATCCGCATGGGCGCATGATTTCGGACACGAAGCGCAGCCTCTCCTACTTTCGCTTGTCGCCTGACTTGACCCGTGTCGTTTTTGGAGGCCGGGCAAGCGGTCGAGACCTGAGCGAGGAAGCGGCCGCTCCCCACCTTCACCGGCCGATGTGCGAGATCTGGCCAGAGCTCGCGGAGTTCAAAGTTAGCCACTGCTGGAGAGGTAATGTCGGCTTGACCTACGACCATATCCCGCACATGGGCACGCACGAGGGGGTGCATTACGCTGTCGGATGCAACGGCAGCGGCGTTGCCATGATGTCCTACCTCGGACACCAGTCGGCGCTCAGGATGCTCGGGCGGCAGAACCGGCCCTGCGCATTCGAGTCGGAAGAATTTCCCAAGATACCGATGGCGTCTGCCAAGTCATGGATCGTTCCTGCTGTGACGCGCTGGTACCTCGCGCGTGACTGGCTCGACTCCAAGCTTGCCGATCGAAAGCGGAAGTAGCCTTGGGTCTGCCGTGGAATGGCAGTAGCAAGCCAGGAAATGTCCGATTCTGTCGGAAGAGTTGGCTGTGAGAACGGCGAGGCTCGGCTGCTGGGTTGATTTGGCAAGTTCGGCGCAGATGGGCTTTTTGGCTCGCCCAATGTGGGCGTCGGCCTCAACGCTCACTCCACTAACTGACGTGGCGCGCAGATCGGTGAGAACCGGATCAATCGAGGGTCGGCCAAGGTTGGAGTAGTAGGATGCCAACTCGCCGTGCACCCACGACAGGTCCAGCACCCCAGCGATCTCGCGCACGCGATGATCGCTCGGGACGACGTCATCAAGGCAGAACGAATAGAACAGCTGCCCCTGGTCCCCCTCGAGCCGCCCCATCATCGCCAGCCCCCGCCGCCGCGTCGCCTCTGGTGCGGTGAATCACGGTTCGCGGCTCACGGCAACCAACTTCCACAACAAAATCTGCCAAAAGCTAACGGGCGCGGTTGAGTATGGCGCAGTACGCCAACCCTTGTGGGTACCGGTTGGCAACCCTCACGAATTCGGGCCGCGCCGCTCGATGATCAAATATGGTCTGTTAGAGTCCGGTCTCGATCAAAAGGGAAGCGAGCATGCCGTACGTCGAGTCTGACGGTGCACGCCTGTATTATGAGGAGGCCGGCTCGGGCACGCCCATCGTGTTCGTGCACGAATTCTCCGGCGACTTGTGGAGCTGGGAGAAGCAGATCCAGCACTTCAGCCGCCGCTATCAATGCGTCGCGTTTAACGCGCGCGGGTACCCGCCGTCGGACGTGCCGACCTCGCCGGAGAATTATTCGCACAGCCAAGCGGTGGATGACGTTGCCGAGGTGATGCGGCATCTCAGGTTAGACATGGCACACATCGTCGGCTGTTCGATGGGCTCGCGTACGGCTCTGGATTTCGCCCTGCGCTATCCGCAAATGGCGATGTCGGTCACCATGATCGGCATCGGCAGCGGCGGTGACCCGCGCCAGGCCGATTTCGAGGAGAAAGCCGAGGCACGCGCGAAGCTCTACGAGGAGGGCAGTCTCGCAGAAGTATTGAATGGGCTATGCGAGGCACCCAACCGTGTTCAACTCAAGCGCAAGAACCCCCGCGCCTTCGCAGAATTTTGCCAGCGATTCATGAAGCATTCCGCTCAGGGTAACGCCTTCGTAACCCGCCACGTTATGGCTCGCAGGCCCTCACTGTTCAGCATGGAAAAGGATTTGACTGCGATGAAGGTGCCGGGGCTGGTCGTCGTCGGAGACGAAGACGGCGCCGCAGTGGAGGCGGGCCTGTTTCTCAAGCAGGTTAGCCCGGCAATCCGGCTGGCGGTCGCACCGGCGACTGGCCATCTGGTGAACCTGGAAGAGCCCGATCTGATGCACCGGCTGACTGAAGACTTCTTCGCGCTAGTCGAATTCGAAGGCCTGGCGTCAGCGTGGCATGTGAAAGAGTTGTAGTCCGCGGCCCGCTTGTTGATCGTTGTGCGGAGAAAGGGGCCTGAGCGATGCCCATGCTCAGCCCAAGGGTCAGCTTGCAGGAGTGATCGCAGCACCTCGATCAGCGGACGTCACTCAGAAGGAGCAAGTACCCCGCAAAGTTCAGGGGAATCATAACCAGGACAGTCTTTTTACACACCCAGGGTCATCTTCTCCCGTCGTGCTCGTTGGTTCAGCACGTCTGGTTTACCCGCAAAAGCGGAAATGCGAGCGAGCTGTGCACGACGGGAGAAAGGTGCCACTTCCTGAACTGAGCATCTGCGACAGGTTGATGCCGCTGCCCAAGCGCATTGCTTCCTCATGCCTCCCCGGCGTGCCTTCGTTACCGCCGGCCAGCTGGAAGTAACGGAAATTCGCCGCCCGCCTGGCAATGTGGGGCTAGGCAAGTCCAAATATTGCGCTCATTCTGTGCACTATTGGATCAGCAAATCCAGGCGCCGCATACGCATCGCTGCGCTTCAAGGCCAAGGCTAATTGGCCATGGAATGATCCACGGCGTGTCATGGAGGAGGACGCCCGATGATTGGCAAACGCGTAAGTCGGCGCCAGATGGTGGCCGGCTCCGCGGCCGCTTCAGCCGCAATGCTCGCAGCGCCATTCGTGCGCACCGCAAACGCCGCCGGCAGTCTCAGTGTCGGCATGTGGGACCACTGGGTTCCCGGCGCCAGTTCGGCGATGGAAAAGCTGATCAGGGAATGGGCGGAGAAGGAGAAGGTCGAGGTTACGGTCGACTTCATCACTAGCCAGGGCAACAAGCTGCTGCTGACAACCGCCGCCCAGGGTCAGGCGAAGTCGGGACACGATATCCTCTACCTGCAATCCTGGCTGACCTCGCGTTACCATGAGATGTTGGAACCGGTCGACGACATCATGGCCGATCTCATCAAAAACAATGGCGACGTGTCGAGCGTCGCCAAGTACCTAGCGCAGATCAATGGTACGTGGCGCGCGGTGCCGAACATCTACGGGGCTCAGATGAAGGGGCCCTCCTCGCGCATCGACCTCCTCAAGCAGCACGCCGGCATCGACGTACAAGCGATCTATCCGGCGGGCGGCGCGCCGAAGTCCGACGGCTGGACCTACGATGTCATGCTGAAGGCGGCCGAGGCCTGCCACAAGGCGGGGGTGCCAATCGGCATCGGTCTGGGTACCACGAATGACTCTGTCGACACGGTTGGCGCCGTTTTCGCCGCCTTCGGCGCCATCTTGGTGGACGAGAAGGCGAAGATCACGGTCAAGACCGACAACGTCCGTGAGGTGCTCGACTATTTCAAGAGGCTCGTGCCCTGGCTCCCGGACAGCGCGCCCTCTTGGGATGACGCCTCGAACAACAAGCTGTTCGTTGCTGGCAAGACGGCGATGATCATGAACCCGCCATCGGCCTGGGCCGTTGCCCTACGCGACGCACCTCAGATCGCCGAGCAGACGTGGCATCACCCGATGCCGAAGGGCCCGAAAGGGCGCTATGCCTCCTTCTCGCAGGGCGCCCTGGGCATCTGGTCGTTCGCCAAGAACAAGAGCGCCGCCAAGAGCCTGCTGCGCTACCTGGCGACAAAGGAATCGGCCGAGGCGATGGTGATATCCAGCAAGGGCTACGACATCCCGCCCTACGCCAACTTCAAGACGTTTGCCACCTGGGCCGAGATCGGGCCGCCGAAGGGCACGCTCTACCACTACCCCGATCCGCACGGGGATCAGATCCTCGCCGTCGCAGCGATGCCGAGCCCGCATGGCGTCGCGGAGCAAATCTACACGCAGGCCCTGATGACCAAGATGGTCGTGCGCCACGCGCAGGGCGAGGCGATGGAGAAGACGCTGGCCTGGGCGGAGAGCGAGATCGAAGGTTTCCTGCGTTAAGACGTGTGGGCATTCGTTGCACGGGCAAAGGGTGCACCGCTCGCCGAAGTCCAGCGTCGTCGTGTTCCAAACGAGCGCATGGCGCCGTCACGTGTGCCCCGGGCCATGCGACTAACCCCTCACTCGGTCGGGCGGAACCGACATGCTGGACAGCGGTATATATGGTGGCATCAGCGCTCAATATCGTCGCGGCCATTTTGGCGTTCGTTGTTCTGAAGCCGATGCGGGTGCAAATGATGGCAACCGAAAAGCGTCGTGCATGATGCTTAGCTAAGGCCGAGTTCGATGCGCATAGGAGTGCAGTCGCCGATCACCTCGCGGATCCCACGACGTTGTTAATCAACTCGCTCTTCGTGCAGGCGTGGGCAAGGCGCCTGGCTAAGTTGGAGACCGGCCCACCATCCGCGGGGAATGTCCGAGTTGGGTCATCTTCTCCCGTCCTGCTCGTTGGTTCAGCACGTCTGGTTTACCTCCAAAAACGGAAATACGGGCGAGCTGTGCACGACGGAGAAAAAGTGCCACAAGCAGAAGTCGCGGATAGCTGACTAATGGCGCGGCTGCCGGCGCCCTTGTATGCTTTCCTGCTGCACGCTGAGGAGAGAAGGCCATGCCTCCACCGTTGGAGCATCAGGTCGCAATCATTACGGGGGCGGCGAGTGGGATCGGCCTAGCGATCGCCCGCCGACTTGCGGACGACGGCGCCACCGTCGTCATCGCCGACATCAACGAGAAGGATGGGCGGGAAGCCGCAGAGCAGATTGGGGCCGGCAAAGCCGTGTTCCAGCCTCTGGACGTCACCACCGGCGGCGTCGCGCAGGCAGGCGGCTTGCATCGTCACCGTCCGCCTTGCCCGGACGTCAAGTATTGGTATCTGTCTCCCAAGGCATATGCGCAGTGGAGCGAGTTCGGCCTCTTCAGGGGCAGCTGGTACGAGCGGCACAAGGTCATGCGTCGGCAACGAGGCCTCGTCGTCGTGAGGGAATGGAGACCGTTCCCGCCCTGGCGCTGTGCCTGACGGCAAACGCAGGGGACGTAAAACAAAGCAATACCCTTGGGCAGGCATCGCTGCGCCCTCGTTCGTCACTGGCCGCTTTAAGCGCGCCGAGCAGGTTGCAAATGGCAAAAGCAAAGAAACTAGCCAAGCCGCGCGCCAAGCGCGCTTCGGCCCTCAAGGCCATTGCCGCCGCCAAACAGGCGACATTGGAATCCTCCGAAGCTGCACCTTCATCGCCCGCTCCGGGCGTGAGCGAGTACACGATGGGCGACCAGATTCTCCACGCCATGTTTGGCGACGGGACGGTGAAGGCGATTGAGGGCGACAACCTCACAATCAAGTTCGCCGGCAACATCACCAAGTCAATCCGCGCCGATTTCGTAAAACCGCGAAAGTCCTGAGAGCCGCTGCCGCCAGGGCGGCTGTCGCAGTTACATAGAAAAGGGAGCGGACACGGCGGTGTCGACGCTCCCCTTCTTGGCACCCAAGTCGCTGTACTCAAGGCGCAGGCTTAGAATGCATCAGCCGTCTTCCAGTTCCCTTCCATTACGCTATCCGCGCCGGCACCGGCCAATGGACATCCTCAACTCGACCCAGGCGCCCTTCCGCGACCCACCACTCATGCTCGCGGCCACACTCTTTGCATGCCATCCGCATCTTGTGCCCAGGCAGTCGACTTACGGTCTTCTCATCCACCAGAACGCCTGAACTCACATCGTGACCCGTATGCGGACACGTAAAGACGATCATCAAACCCATACTCGTTCTCCCGCTGCGAAGAACTACGCATACTCGCCACAATGTGGAGGTCAACGCATCCTACGTGCGCTGCAATACGTGATCCGCAGTCGTGAATTGTGAGCCGGCGACAGCCGGTTCCTGCAGTCAATGGATCCAAATGCACAACGCCTCATGGCGCACCGCTGGGCAAGGCCCAGGTGCGCGCCCAAGAAAAATGTAATGCCGGTCGCTACCGCGAGCGCAAGCGAGGACGTCCATGGGCTATGCAGAAAGGGTTGCTGTACCAGCGGCGCTGCAGCGCATACTGCATTCGCTCGTCCCTCACCGCGACGCATGCCATGCCGATCGGCCTCAGCCGCAGCGCGCGCAAGAACCCCGGCAGGATTGTTAACCATTTCAAGCCATGGCCTGAACATCAGAGGTTATGCTGATATTGGCCGGCTGAAAGTCTGTAGGGACGAGGACAGTTAACCCAAGCTCATTGGTTCAGAGACGATGACCCACCTACATGGCCTAGGTGCATCGATCCGTGTGGCGCGCTCCGGCGTCTGATATGGGTCAAAAGTTCACGTCCGCGCTCTGCATCGCCTACGTCCGGTCACCCCCAATAAGCGGAAGTGATCCCAGCGCACGCTGATCGGTAAGTTTGTGCCAAAAACGGACGGGACGGCAGTGCGAAGTCGCGCATCGCGCCGTACGGGCCGCCTCAGATGATAGGCCCCTGCCGGCCTCCAAACGCAATGGCGAAGGCTGCGTCTAGATCGGTATCGAGCGCGGCGGCTTGGCTCGCCGTGAGTTCGCGTAGCGGTCGCCGGACAGGGCCCGCCGCCAGTCCAATTCGACGGCACCAGTGTTTCAAGGCCGCGTTAATCGGCTGTCCTCTCATGAGCGGCATCTGGATCCAGCGCTCGTACACATGGCGAAGCGGCTCGAGCCGCCTATGCCGCTCGATCATTGAGCGAAATTCAGCTCGCTGATGGTCCTCGAAGTACCCACGAATGAGCTGCACTCCCGAGACTTGGTACAAATACGGCTCCGGATCGGCGTACAGGACGCAATGCCCAAATCGGATCAGGTTGGCCAGAGCATGAGCCTCGTATGGGTCGCAGATGGCAACGCTTCCCCCACACTCGCGCCTGAGATCTGTGATGGCATCAGCATTCCGCGTGCATTTGACAGCGTGGATGCAACCTTCGTTGGCGAGCTGCCGAATGACACCAATCGGATATCCCCCGCCTTGCGCTTCGCTGTCAAACAGCACGACCTTGCACCCGATCGCATCGCAGTTCAGTCGGACAAAGTCGGCGATTTCGTCGCTGGAGAGGAGGCCTGCCGGGCGCATCAGCACAATATGATCGGCGCCCGCCGCGGCGGCGTGACGCGACAGCGCCAACGTCTCCGCAATGCTCGCGTGCGTTGTCACCACGCCGATCGGCAGCGCCCCATTAGCGGCCGCGATCATCGTTTCCAGCGCCTGCCGCCGCTCGGCGATGGACAGCGACCAGACCTCGCCCATCAGACCGTTGCAGAAGATGCCTGCAAGACCGAACGCGTCGCGGAATAAACTGACGTTGTGTGAGATGCCAACGAGGTCGAGGCTCTGATCGGCGAGGAAGGGTGTCGGCACGGCCGCCCAGATGCCTTGGGGCCAGCTCTCCTTCTGGCGGTCACTTCCTGTTGTCCCATGCGATTTTAGGGTCACTGGGCCAGGGCCGGGGCTCGCTCGTGCCAGTCGGTCGCATTCTGCAGGGCCCAGCCAATTCGCAACGCCATCGCCTCTTCTCCGCCAGGACAAACGATCTGCAGCGACAGCGGCAACTCTGACGTAGTGAATCCGTTGGGCACGGCCAACCCGCAGAGATCGAGGAAGTTGACCCAGCGTGTGTAGAACGCCGGCGTTGTGCTCTGGTCGATGGTGGCGATCGGAATGGCCGGCGTCATGGTCACCGGGAGCAGCAGCGCGTCGACGTGCGCTGTAGCGGCCGCAAACTGCAGCTTTAAACGCTCGCGTTCGGCCAGCACCTCGAGGTATTCGCGTGAAGAGATTGCCGCACCGGCCCGTATCCGAGGGCGGACCGCCTCGTCAATGGGTAATTCATTGTTGTCGACGATCTGGCTGAGCAGCGCATAAGCCTCGGCAGCCATGATGCGACCCGACGCGCTGCCATAGGCGCGGAAGCTTTGGGGCAGGTTCAAGTCGACAATGTCGGCGCCCATTTCCGCAAGCTGCTCGACTGAGCGGTCGTAGGCCGCGAGCACATCGGCGGCAACGCCGTCGCGCTCGGCTACCGGCATACGCGCGAGGCGCAGACCCTTCACGCCACGGCGCAAAGTGGGCATTGGGTCGACATCGCGCAACCCCAAGGTGCGCGGATCGCGTGGATCGGCACCCTGCATGACCTGCAGCAGCAGCGCTGCATCCTCGACGCTGCGCGTCATGGGGCCCGGCGTGTCAAGCGTTGGGCTCAACGGCAACACACCGTAGGTGCTGATACGGCCGATGGTGGTCTTGAGGCCGGTGATGCCGCACCAGGCAGCCGGCACGCGCACCGAACCGCCGGTATCCGTGCCCAGCGCGCAGGGGACCATGCGTGCGGCGACCGCCACCCCTGAGCCGCTGCTGGAGCCGCCGGGGGTGCGATGGGTCTTGGTGTCCCAAGGATTCCACGGCGTGCCCAGATGCTGATTGGTGCCCCAACCGCCAAAGGCGAACTCCACGGTATGCGTCTTGCCGATGACGATCATGCCGGCGCTAATCAGCTTTTGCGCCAGCGTGGCGGTGCGGGAGGCGCGACGGTCGCGCCATACAGCCGTACCGCCCGTCGCCACGCGGCCTTCAAGCTCGATGAGGTCCTTGAGGGCAATTGGAATGCCGTGCAGTGGACCGACAGCGTGGCCTGAGCGGATGGCCTTGTCGGCCGCCTCCGCGGCAAGGCGAGCCTCCGCCTCGTAAACCTCGACGAAGGCCTGGAGTTTTGTATCCAGCTTGGCTATGCGCTCAAGGCACGTGTCGACAATATCGACCGGAGAGATGCTGCGCGACTTGAGCTTGGTGGCCAGCGCGTGGATCGGGAGTTGGGCGAGCTCTTTATTCATGAATGGCTCCTTGCTGGGTCGCGGAAGCGGTCGATTTCGCCACACCGTTCTGTCTTAGCCCACATCCGTTCGGCATTGACTTCGAGCGCCGTAATTTAACTCACGGTCCATCCCCATAGATGCGTTGCGTTCGCTGAGGGTTGGTCCAGCTAGATCGATCTCGCGCGCTGCCACTCGAAGGCAGCGCGTCATGCGTTCCGGCGTAAGGGCGAACTCCGGCGGCATCGCGGCGCAGCAGCGGTCCTCGGCGTAGCGGCAGCGTGGCGCGAAACTGCAGCCTTCGGGGAGCGCGCGCAGGTCGGGCGGCATACCGGTAATCGCTTCCAGCCGCTGGCCCTGCACCGAGCCCAACACGGTGGAGGCCAGTAGTCCGGCCGTGTAGGGATGCGCCGGCCTATCGATTACCGCCTCGGTCGGGCCGACCTCGACGAAACGTCCGGCATACATGACCGCGATCTGGTCGGCGACCTCAACTGCGACCCCCACGTCGTGCGTGACAAAGACGACCGCCATCCCGAGTTCCTGCTGTAGCTGGCGCAAGAGGAGGATAATCTGGATCTGCACCGTCACGTCGAGCGCCGTGGTCGGTTCATCGGCCAGCAGCACTGAGGGGCGGCAGCACAGCGCCAGCGCAATCATCGCCCGCTGCCGCATGCCGCCCGACAGCTCGTGCGGATAAGCCTTGAGCCGCCTGGAGGCCGAGGGGATCTGCACCATCTCCAGCAGCTCGCGCGCTCGCCGGTTGGCAGCGCCGTAGGACACGCGCTCGTGCCGCACGATGGTCTCGGCGATCTGCTCGCCAATGGTGAAAACGGGGTCGAGCGCAATCATCGGCTCCTGGAAGATCATCGCCATCTTGGTGCCACGCACCTCGCGCAACGCCGCCTCGTCCATGGCGCTGATTTCATGCCCGGCAACACGGATGCGTCCGTCGATGCGCGTGTGAGCTGCCGGCAGCAGGCGCATCAGCGCGCGCAGCGTCACGCTTTTTCCGGAGCCCAACTCGCCCAGGATGCCGAGCACCCGGCCCGCCTCAAGCTCGAAGCTGACGCCGTTGACGGCGGCGACCGTGGCATCCCGCATGACGAAGCGCACATGCAGGTCCTCGACCGAGACGGCCGGCTGGTCTGCCCTTTCCACGTGTACCGTGCGCTCGCTCTTGGCCTCGGCCATCCTCGTTCCTTTCGGCCGGTCAGGCCGCTGCGGCGGCGCGGCTGTGGCCGGAACCCGGTACCCGCATGTGGCAGGCGACCGCGTGACAATCCTCGCCCGGCGGCGCCAGCAATGCTGGCGGACGCGCTGCGCACACGCCTTCCGCGAACGGGCAGCGCGTGCGGAAGCGGCACCCCGAGGGCGGATTTATCGGGTTCGGCGGGTCGCCAGTCAGCGGCGCCCGCAACGTGCGCCGGCGCGGGTTCATTGACGGCATCGCTGACAAAAGCGCCTGCGTATAGGGATGCTGCGGTTCGCGATAGATGCGGTTGACCGGCCCGATCTCGACCAACTTGCCGAGATACATCACCATCACACGGTCGCTGATGAAGCGGACCACGTTGAGATCATGGCTGATGAAGACGTAGGTCAGCGCGAACTGCGCCTTCAGGTCCACGAGAAGGTTCAGCACCTGCGCCTCGACCGACTTGTCGAGTGCGGAAACAGCCTCGTCCAAGATCACGATCCGCGGCTCAAGCGCCAGCGCGCGGGCGATGTTAACCCGCTGTCGCTGGCCGCCGGACAGCTCGTGGGGATAGCGGTTGGAGAACTGGATCGGGTCGAGCCCGACCGCCGCGAGCAGCTCCATCGCCCGCTTCAAGGCCTCCGGCTTTGCTAGTCCGTGCACGAACGGACCGAACGCGATCGACATCGCCACCGGCAATCGCGGGTTCAGCGAGGCGTAGGAGTCCTGGAACACCATTTGCATCTGCCGGCGCAGGTCGCGGTGGCTGAGGCCGTCCGCCGTGCCGACCGCCCGCCCGTTGAAAATTATGCTTCCGCTATCGAGCGCGATGAGGTGCATCAGCAGCCGGGCCGTCGTCGACTTGCCGCAGCCGGACTCGCCGACGATGCCCAGCGTTTCGCCACTCGCAACGGTGAAGGACACGTCGTCCACGGCCTGCACGACCATCTTGGTCCGGTTCAGAAGCCCACCCTTGAGAGGGAAATGCTTGGTTAGGTTCTCGACTGCCAGCAAGGGCCGGTGTTCGGCACGCTCGCGCGCCGCGGCGCTGGCACCCGGACTGAGGTCCGCGACAAGGAGGCCATCCGGCCCTCTCATAGCTGCACGTCCATGGCCTGGCGCAGGCCGTCGCTCATCAGATTGAAGCACATCGAGGTGATGAAGATCATGACCCCGGGCAGGGCAGCAACCAACGGCGTCACCCACAGTGCCTGGCGCAGATTATTGAGCATCAGCCCCCATTCTGCGCTCGGCGGCGTGACGCCAAGGCCGAGGAAGCTCAGTCCCGCTGCCAGGATGATACAGATGCTGATGAGACTGGTGGCGTAGACCAGGATCGGGCCCAGCACGTTGTTTAGGATGTGGTAGCGCATGATGGTCAGCGGGGGTGCGCCGCTCGCTCGTGCCGCCTCGACGAAGTCCAAATGACGCACCTGCGTGGTGACGCTCTCCGAGATGCGTATGACCGGTGGGATGAAGCTGACGGTCAGCGCCAGGATGGTATTCTGCAGGCCAGAGCCGAGGATGCCGGTGATGGCGATCGCCAGCAGGATCGACGGGAAGGCGTAGAGCACGTCGGTCAGCCGCATGATGGCGCTGTTGACGAAGCCGCCGGCATATCCCGCCAGGACCCCCAGGAAGCCTCCGATGAGCAGCGCCAGGAACACCGGCACGACGCCGGCCAGCAGGGACAGGCGCCCGCCGTAGACCATACGCGACCACAAATCGCGCCCCACCTCGTCGGTGCCCAGCCAATGGTCTGGTGTGCCGACCGGCTTCAACCGCCGCAGCACCGAGCCCGCATAGGGGTCGTGCAGGGTGAAGTAGGGCGCAAACACCACCATGACCAGCAGCACGACCAGCACCCCGATCACCGCTAATGTCACCTTGTCTGCGCGCAGCCGCTCCCAGACGCGGCGCCAGTAGCTCTTGCCCTGCTGCGCGCGCTTGAGCGCGGCGTCGGCCGGCAGGACGGCGGCATCGGCCATTGCAACCTCCCTACCGCCGCATCCGCGGATCGAGCAGTGCCTGGAGCACGTCGACCAGGATGTTGATGACGACGAAGATGGTCGCCAGCACGACGATGGTCGCGGAGAGGACCGGGACATCGCGCCGGAAGATTGCGAGGTTCATCAGCCCGCCGGAGCCCGGCCAGTTGAACACCGTCTCGACCAGGATCGACCCGCCCAGAAGATAGCCAAACTGCAGGCCCATCAGCGCCAGCGCCGACGGCGCTGCATTCTTCAGGATGTGATACAGCACGCGTCGGTTTAGCAGGCCCTTGGCGCGCAGCGTGCCGACGAACTCCCGGCTTAGGATCTCCAGCACGTTGGCGCGTACAAGCCGGCTGATGACACCCATCGGGATCAGCGACAGGGTGACGACCGGCAGGATCATATGCTTGACGTGCTCCCAGCTGGTCGGGATGCCCTCGAAGCCCATCCCCTGCGCCGGCAGTACGTTGAGATGGACGGCAAAGATTGCCACCAGCACAATGCCAACCCAGTAGTGCGGCAAGCTGACGCCAACAATGGCGGTAGCGGAGAACAGCTTGTCGAGCCAAGTGCCGTGATTGTACGCGGCCAGCGCGCCCAACAACACGCCCAGTACGAAGCCCAGCACTGCTGCCGGTAGGGCGAGCACTAGAGTATTGCCCAGGGCTCCGAACAGCTCCTCCGCGACGGGACGGTTGGTGAAGAAGGAGATACCGAAGTCGCCGACCAGGAGACGGCTGAGCCAGGCCACATATTGCATGTGTAGCGGCTGGTCGAGGCCGAAGCGGCGGCGCAGGTTGTCGGCAATTTCCTTCGGTACCTCCGGTGGCACCAGGATGTCGACCACGTCCCCTGGCGCGAGCTGAATCAGGCCGAACACCAGCATCGACACGCCGAGCAGGATTGGCACCGCATAGAGCAAGCGGCGGAGGGTATAGGCCCACATGGGCAACTCACCTCGAAGTGGATAGGTTTATGTTGCGACGGCTCCCGCTTTCCCGCTCCCTCCCGCCACATGTGCGGGAGGGTGGGGCCTATGCAGGGAGGCTGGGCGGCGACGCGCATGGGGTCAATCCATGTACACGGTCGTAAAGTCCTGGAACCAGCTCTGTGCGCTGGTGAAGCCTTTGACCTTCTTGGTCATCGCCCGTGGGTTGCGGTCGTGAACGATGAAAGCCCAGGGCGCCTCATCGACGATGATCGCGTGCGCGCGCTGGCTGTCCTTGAGAATCTGCGCCTTGTCGGTCGACTTCTCGATCCGGTCGATCAGCGTGTCGAATTCGGGATTCTTCCAGTTGGCCCAGTTGCGGCCGTTAGGGGCCGCATTGGAGGACAGGAAGTACAGCGCGATCTGGGAAATGTCGGTCGAGGGCGGCAGGCTGATGTTCATGCGCGTCGGAGCCCAGCGCCTGGGGCGCCGTGGGTGAGTTGCGCAGGGCGACAAGCATGGCGCCCCACTCCACCACCTCGAAAGTGATGTCGAAGTTGCACTCCTTCAGGTTCTGCTGCAGGAACTCGTTCATCGGCAACGGCAGCATCTGGCCCGAGCCGCTGGTCGAGATCATGACCTTGGCCTTCACGGGCTTGTCGGGGCCGAGGCCTGCCTCTTTGAGCAGCGACTTGGCCTTGGCCGGGTCGTACTTGTAGTTCTCCTTGGGTTCGCCGAAACGTGGGATCGGACGTTTTGAAAGCGCCGATCGACGGCTCGGCCAGTCCGTTTAGCAGGGTCACCAGCCCCTCGCGGTTGAGGCAGTAATTGAGCGCACGGCGCACACGCACGTCCTTCCAGGGCGAATCCTCCTTGGCCAGGTTGAAGACCCAGGGCCACATGTGAGGATAGCTGCCGGTGACGATTTCGAAACCGGCGGCCTTCAGGCTCGGCACGGCGTCCGGCGGCGGCACCTCGATCCAGTCGACCTGGCCCGAGCGTAAGGCGGCCAATCGCGTGGTCACCTCCGGCATGGGGAACAGGACCATGCGGTCGAGCTTGGGGACGCGGGCCTTGTCCCAGTAATTCTCGTTCCGGCTCAGCGTCACGCTGACGCGCGGTTTAAACTCGGTGATCCTGAACGGCCCCGTGCCCGAGGGAGACTTGGCGAACTCGGCCCACGATCCCGTCTTTTCGAACTGAGCCGGGCTCGAATAGAGCATGTAGGGTAACATGTTGGGGAAATAGCTGAGCGGCCGCGGGTTGGTGATCTCGACCGTGTACTCATCGATCTTGCGGTAGGCCG
The DNA here is from genome assembly GCA_963806735.1 of uncultured Alphaproteobacteria bacterium. GTDB lineage: Bacteria > Pseudomonadota > Alphaproteobacteria > Rhizobiales > Hyphomicrobiaceae > CADEFX01. The sequence continues at coordinate 24,639 of CAWEBE010000037.1, forward strand.
CGACGAAAGGGTTACGCGCCTGCGCAACAGCCCCACCCGGCGGATCGAACTGCTTGGCGTCCTTCTTGTAGTAGCGGTCGAGGTTCCAGATCGCGGCGTCTGCGTTGAAGTCGCTGCCGTCGTGGAATTTCACGCCTTGCCGCAGGTGGAAGATCCACTTCGCCTTGTCGTTCGGGTCTTGCTCCCAGCGCTCGGCCAGGCCGGGCCGGATGTCGGCCAGCTTGTCGTTGCCCTTCAAGTCCCATAACACCAGGCCCTCGAAGACGGGATAGCCCAGGAATCGCACTCCCTCATACCCATTGTCCGGCGCGCCGGTCGTGATCGGCACGTCGGATGCGGTCATCGCGATCCGCAACGTTCCGGCCGCCAGCGCCAAGCCCGCGGGCATCCCCAGCACCAACACCAACGTGGCCGCCACGCCGGCCCGCATCGTCCTGATCGAATCCATGTGAAAACCTCCCTTTTTTGTCTTTACGCCCGATGGCGCGCGTTTGCCGTGCGTCGTGGCTGCCAGTGCCAATGCACGTGCGGTCTGGCCCGCTCGTCGTGCTGCTTGCATTGCCGAGCGATCACCCACATCCGAAGTTTACGCCCCAGGTCAGCCCAGTTGGCAAGGGCCTACGTCGGGCCGAGCAGCGCAAGGTAGTGCTGTTAGCGCATTGTCGCTTCACAAATGCCGCAGAGTCACGTCGCATCGGCGCCGTCCTTGGCACGACGGCATCGACCCAAAAGAAGTAGTCAGAATCCATTTTAAGACTGCCAGTACCCGAGCAGTGCCCAGCAGGGCATCGGTCGGGGTGCCCCCTCGCGCTCGCTCGCGCCCACCGCCGCGATCTAATCGATCTGATCTACGCCGAGCCGCCGGCAGCCGATGTGCTCATCATCGCATGAGCATACATCGGCGCTTACATTGCGAACTTAAATCGACAAACCCGAGGAACCAACCGCTTATGAGCGCCACGGCTTCGGGTGACTAGGGGCGCCCTGTCCTTCGAGGTCCGATTGCATGAGATTGCTCCGGGACCGGGGCGCGTGATGAGATGTTGGCGGCTCGGCACGCGGGCCGCTAATTCGCAAGTGTCGGAGACGACGGTGTCCCCTTCGAGTGCAAATATCAAGGCTGCGGTGCGGGCTCAGAAGGCAGAGGTCGCTTCGCTCTTCGAGCAATTGCGTGCGGGCAGTCTCGACCCGAAAGGGCCTGGCGTCACCCGTGACACCTACGGGCCTGGCGAGCAGTTCGCCTACAAGGTCATCGGGGAAAGAGCATCGAGGCTCGGGCTCGAGCAGCGCTGCGATCACGCGGCGAACCTCTTCATGACGCTTCCCGGACATGACCGAACCCGGCCGCGAATCATGTTGGGCTCGCATCTTGATTCGGTCGCGAACGGCGGCAACTTCGACGGCGCGGCGGGTGTCGTCGCCGGACTCGTTGCGACGCAGGCGCTAAAATCGCTGGGTATCACGCCCTCTTGCGACGTGACGACGATGGCAATACGGGCGGAGGAAAGCGTTTGGTTCGAGGTCTCCTACATCGGCTCGCGCGCAGCGTTCGGCATGCTGCCGGACGGCGCGCTGGAGGCGAGACGGACGGACAGCGGACGCACGCTCGCCGAACACATGCGCGACTGCGGTGCCGATGTTGAGGCGGTACGCGCGCGGAAAGCTTCGCTGCAGGCGCAAGACATTGGCGCCTGGGTGGAGGTGCACATCGAACAGGCGCCACAACTGATCGAGGCGGGGCTGCAGGTCGCGATCGGAACCGGTGTACCGGGCAACTTCCGCTATCCTGAAATAGAGATTAAGGGCGAGTGGGCGCACGTCGGGCTGCCGCGCCGCTTTCGGCACGATGCGGTGCTCGCTGCCAGCGACTTCGCGCTCGGTCTCGACGAGATCTGGAAGGCAGCAGACGCTGCGTGTAGGCCGATGGCCTTTACCATTGGGCGCTTCTTCACGGATGCGAAGGAGCATGCAATGACGAAGGTCGCCGGGCGCATATCTCTCAGCCTCGACGTTCGTGCTTACGATAGGGGGCACCTCGATGCGCTCGAAGCAAAAGTCAAGCAGCTCACAATTGCGGTAGAGGAAAAGCGCGGCGTCAGGATTGACCTCGGCAGGCGGACATCGGCCGAGGTGGCACCGTCGGATCCGGCGCTCTATGCCGAGTTGACCCAAGCCGCGGACGCCGCGGGGATCAGCACGATGCCGCTCGCCAGCCCCGCCTCCCACGACACGGCGACATTCACGGTGGCTGGCGTGCCAACGTGCATGCTGTTTGTACGCAATGCCAACGGCAGCCACAATCCGCACGAGGCGATGGAAATTTCCGATTTCCTGGATTCCGCAGTTGTACTCACCGAATGGCTCGCGCGGCGCGTTGCGATTTGAAGCTGCCCTCTAAGATATCCACTGGGTTGGCGAGGGGAGGTCAGGGTCAGAAGCAGGTCAAGTGACGGGCGCGGGCCACGTCCGCTTTGGTCTCGGGAGCTGACGTATCCGCAGCTTCCAATGCTTGTCAGCTTTGTGCCGAGAAACGTCTGCGCAACGAAAACGGCAGGGGGTATCACCGGGTTGAATTGAGAGTGGTACTGCGGCAAGAAAAATTCGCAGACGCGACGCCCCACGGAGCAATGGCAGGAAAGGGAGACCTTGGTACTTTCGACGACATCCACTGCTGGTAGCGTATCCGTCGCGCCGAGTGTCGAGACGGGAGCATCCTGGTTTGCTGCCGCGATCGTTCTCTTCATTTTCACTTTCTCGTACGGCGCCCCGCTGGTTGTGGTCGTGTCGCTCAAGGAAGTCGCCGCCGAATTCGATAACGCGCGCTCCATTCCGGCGCTCGCGCATGCGCTGGCATGGCTGGGCTCTGGCACCGGAGCACTAGCATTCGGTTGGGTAGCCGAGCGCCTCGGAATTCGCCGCACGGTCTCGTTCGGGGCGGTCATGCTCGGCAGCGGGCTTGCTGTGGCTGCCCTCGGCGGACCGGCGCAACTCTTGATCGGGCATGGGTTTTTGCTCGGTGTTCTTGGTGCAGGGGCCATCAACATTCCGCTCATCATCTACATCAGCCACTGGTTCGATAAGCGTCGTGGGCAGGCGGTCGCCCTTGTCTCGAGCGGGCAGTACATCGCCGGCGCGTTTTGGCCACCGATCATTGCCTTCGGCATCGCTCAACTTGGATGGCGCACGACAATGTTCTCGATCGGCATCGCGAGCTTGGTTGCCATCGCATGCGCGACCCCCTTCTTGCGATCGACGATTCCGACGCCGATACGCTTCTGATAGCCAGGGAATAGAGCTCGCTCCACATTCCCAGGCATCGTCACGCATGACTTACGCACTCCTGTGTCTCGCTGGCTTTCTCTGCTGCACGCCGATGGCCATGCCGCCCGCGCATCTCGTGGCACTGTGTAGCGACTTGGGATCGATGCCACACGAGGTTCCCTGATGCTCTCGGTGTTGCTCGGCTCGGCTTTCATCAGTCGATTCTTCTGGGGCTGGCTCTCCGATACGGTGGGTGGCCTGTATACGATCCTGGCTGCCTCGATCTGCCAGGCCGCGGCAATGGTCGGCTTCATCCTCACACAGGACGAAGCAGGTCTCTTTGCAGTTTCGGCCGCGTTCGGCCTCGGATTTAGCGGCATTATCCCGGCATACATCGTTGTT
>CAWEBE010000038.1:0-15600 GCA_963806735.1 uncultured Alphaproteobacteria bacterium
GCGGAGCTTCGCCACCGGCGCAGGACGACTGAAGGTTACCTGGCGCTGGACCTCGCCGTCCTTCGACGTCGTGGCCTTCTGCAGCCCGGACGTTCGGGCCCGATATCGTGGTCGCGCGGCGGTGAGAGGATAGGGTCGGCGAGCCTGTTGCTGAGTCCGGAAGCCTTCGCCTGTCCTATCAGACAACCACGTCGGAAGGTTCAGCCCAGAGGATCGATGAGCAGATTGAGATTTGGACGACACAGACATCGCTCGGTGGACAACGACAATGGTTCAGATGTCCAGGATGCTGGCACCGATGCCGCATCCTGTATGGCGGGCCTCGCTTCCGCTGCCGGCTCTGCCATCGGCTCCGGTACGAAAGCCAGTTCGAAAGCCGCGCACAGCGCGCCAACCGGCGTGCCCGCAAGATCCGACGCCGCCTTGGCGGTAGCGAATGCCTCATAAACGAGTTTCCGCCCAAGCGCCGCGGCATGCATTGGGCAACCTATCGTCGCCTCGAAGCTCTGGAGGCGGCCGCGGATTATCAGTGGACCGCGGCGGTCGTCGCGTTTCGGACGCTCTAAGGGACGTCACAAGCTAAGGAGACGGGACAAATGAAGATCGTGTGTGATCCTGCCGCTGCTTCTGAAGCTATGGACACCATAGATCAGCGCCATGAAGCCTTGATGGGTCATCTATGGGGCGCAATCCGCAACGGCATTGAGGCTCACAACACGCTTGAGCAAAGTCACGGCTTTGCACGCGGCACGCCGGCCGAATTCGACAAGGCGCTCGCGTGCTCTGATTGTCGACCTTGTTGGCTTGGATCGGCTCGCCCAGTTCCGCGGCAGCTGACGACAAGAACAGCGTAGCCTCTTCGGATTGTCCGTCTCCCAAGCGGTGCCTTGTTTTTCATGCCGCACAACCGCACTGTCCACTCCTGTTCACGAACCGGAGGTTACCCGTGGCGCGCGTGACGGTCGAAGACTGCATTGACAAGGTGCCCAATCGCTTTGAGCTGGTTCTGCTGGCTGCGCACCGGGCCAGGGCCATCGCAGTGGGTTCGCCCATCGCCGTCGAACGCGAGAACGACAAGAACTCTGTCATAGCCCTGCGCGAAGTGGCCGAGACGAGTATCGCGCCCAATGATGTGCGTAAATCGCTCATAACTTCGATCCAGCACAACGTGGACCTCGATGAGGTGGAGGACCGCCCCGACGCACAATTCTCTCCTCCGAAGCCCACCTCGCTTGGCCACGATCATCCGGGCCTGGACACCTCGGTCGATCCGGTTTCGATGACTGAGGATCAGCTCCTGCAAGGGATGCAGCGCCTCGGGCCACTCGACGCCACAGGTGCCTGACGGTGGACGTGGCAGGCGCTCACCGCCGGTTCGCCTTGCTGAAATGTCGTGAGGCCAACTGGTTCGTGTCGGGCGGGCGCTTCCTAGGAGTCGCCGTCAATATCCTCGGTTGGTTTGTAAAAGGCGCGACCGAACCGACCGAAGCGCACGGGCGGACGATCAACCAGAAAGAAGCAGCCGTGTTCTAGGGCAAAGTCGCTTGCCGCCGCCAGAGGGTCTTGGCGGCCGAAGTATCTGACCAAGCCAACCCCATCGAGCGTGAGCCACATATTAGGCCCGATCAGGTCGAGCATTCTTTCAAGGTCGCGCAGCGGGGTTTGTTCGGTCATGCATCACAACTGGCACAACTCGGGGGCACTTTGCTCGGCTTTTGATGGCATGAGATGAACGGTCACTAACGCTGAGGCGTGTAAGTGCCGTTGGACTTCTTCTCCAGCTTGGCGCGCTTGAGGATGCTGATCCGGCCTCGGCGGGCCGCGATCAACCCGTCCGCCTCCAACGCCTGCACGGCCAGGGTGACGCCCGAGCGTTGCACGCCCAGCATCAACGACAGGAACTCGTGTGTCAGTGGCACTTCGTCACCGTCGATGCGGTCATCGGCCATCAGCAGCCAGCGGGCGAGCCGCTCCTCGATCTTGCTGCGTCCGTTGGCCAGCGCCGTTTGCGTGACCTGCGTCTGGAAGGCGTAGGCGGCCTTGAGCAGCTCGCGGTGCAGCGAAGTGCTCTTGTCGATGGCCCCTCGCAAGCTGTCGGCGGCAAGACACAAGCCGCTGCCAGTGGCCTGTATGTAGGTCTCATGCACGGGACGGTCAGCACCCAGAACCACGGCCAAACCGCTCATGCCTTCGCGGCCGATGAGGCCGACCTCGATGCTCGGTTGCGTAGCGCCATTGGCCACCACCGAGGCGAAACCGCTCTCCATGAAGTAGACGGTTCTGATCTTGCGGTTGCGAGTTTCCAGCGTCTTGCGCACCGGCAGTCGCACCGTGTCCAGGTGCGGTTGCAGCAAGCCGAAGTCGGTCTCTGACAAGCGCTTGAGGATGAAATTGGCGGTATCGCCGCGTGCGACGGGCTCTGGCATGGCTCGATCCCTGGTTCAGGGAGAGCACCAGCCGTCTCTCTGCCGTCCGTGTCCCGGAGGTTCGGCCGGACGATGGGAGCAACCTACACCCGTTGCGCGTAAACCCCTAATTCACCGGCATCTGTGCGATTTCTGGCGTTTTGTGCGATTTCGTACTTTTTATGGGAACGGGTGTGTCCCACGGCGCGTTCGCCCAACACGTCGCCCCAGATCGAGCGGGATGCTCGCGGCGACACGCACGTCCAGCTTACTGAGTCTCGCAATCGGTGCCCATACGGTTGGCACCAGGAAGGCGCGTTATGCGCATCCGTCCTGAGACAACACTGCGCCATATCGGTGAGAAGCTGCAAAAAGACGGCGAGGCGACAATGCGGCAGCCTTTGCCCTGGCGCTTCATCGATCTGCTGTGCCAACTGGACGAGAGGGAAGAGACAATGCGCAGCAATGCCGCCGACAGGACACCGGACCATTATGACGAGGTCGCCTCCCGCAAATTGGAGCATGAGCCATGAGCAGGGACGGACTTGTGAAAGCCATAGCCGAGGCCGCGTATAAACGCGACGCGACCGGTTTCCGTGTGGTACGGCTCACCGCAATGGCAGATCGAAGCGATGCGGCGCCTGGAGATCCCCGAGGACATGCAGAAAAAATACGGCTTCTCAGCCCTCGGTGGCGCCGACAGCCCGGTCAAGCAGATGATCTTCGGCACCAACGCCGCGCGCCTCTACCGCATGCGGCTTAGGGCGGCCGAGAACGCACCGCTGCCCGTCTACTCCGCAGACCGCCTCGCTCATTTGCGGAGCGAGTACGAACGCGGAGAACGGGAACCCTCCAACCTGCGCTATGGTTATGTCCGCGCCGGCTGATGTTAGTACAGCCTTGTGATGGAGTGATTAGGAGGCCGGGAAGGTCGTGACGACCAATCGGTCTCCCTTTCTCTTGAGCTTGGAGACCACGCCTTCGAAGCCCAGATGCGCAGCAGAGATCAACAGCTCCTCGCCATTGTCGAAAACTCGGCATGGGGTAAATCACTGTCTCGGCGTCAAGTGAGCTCAAGTAGCAAGCGCCGCGTTGTCCGTGAGAAGTGTCGCCCCGAAGTACATCGCGGCGGGACTGAGCAAGACGGTGAGTAGGGGCGAGCCGTCATTTCTATCTTCACCCAAGCACCATACTCGCTCATGGAGACGTAGAAGAATAGCTGTGGGATCACCTGAAACGGGTGGGAGGTGATCCTGAGGGCCTCACGTAGCAAGAGCACCAAGGAGAGAGACTTGGGCCCAGTTGCGATAGCCTTCAATCGAAATCCAGTGGGGAGTAACGAGAGGCGATCCGCGAGTACGCAGCGGACCTTCCAATGCCCCGCACGTCGTTACTCCCCGAACGGATAATCCAATCACGTCCTATCTGTTCCTCGTCCTCAAAGAGAATATGGAGTTGTCCACAAGGTCTTCACCAAGGACGGCGTCCAATTTCCTTAGTGGCCGTTCGGAAGCCCACCCCCGATACCCTGCATCAACTTCGCTTGGGTAATGACCAGGAGATTGAGGAGCGTTTTCGGGCTAACCCACAGGCCAGGCAGTTCGTACTTGCGGTGCCACTGCACGAACGTGGGGTTGCGCCGCTGCCAGAACTGGTAGGCGTCGTCAGACAGCCAGCCCGAGGGCTTGAGCTGCGTGCTGAGGACGGTCTCGATGCGGTCGTACAGCATCGTGGCGATGCCGCGTCGGCGGTGGTCCTCAGTGATCTCGGCATGAAGGACCTGCCAGCGCTTGTCGGGGTGTTGGACCAGTTCAACCACCGCCAGCGCGTGAGCCATCTCTGGCGTTGGACGAAAGAGGCCCTTGTCGGCATCGGCGCGGCGCACCAAACGGAAGTGTCGATGGACCCCGCCAAACGAAGGCTTGGGTATCGACTGGGTGTGCCCGATCCACTCCTCGGTCTCAAGGAATAGCAATGGCGGCGTCGCTTCGTTGCGGGCGGTGGGGTCCCACGGCGGCGTCGCGCCCGTCAGCTTCTCAAGATACTGGCCATACCAGAGGTAGTCGTTCGACACCTGGATCAGCGCATCGTGCGTGGCTCGGTCATGGTGCAGAAGCGTAGCGCGATGGAAGATGACCATCGAGCCGATCTGAAGCTCGAAGGGGTCTGGCTGATAGTCGCGAGCGGGTGGCGTGGGCGGACGCATGAAGCGAGCGTGCTCTCAACTTTGCGGGAGTGCGATCACAGCGCGACAGGATGGAAGGCTTGGTGCTTCCATTGTCCTGTCGGCGCAGCGGGTGAGGGCTTGCCCCCGGGCAAGCGGGGCGCAACCTACTCCCCTGGTCTCCTCTCAGGCATCCCCTAGAAGGGGGACTGCGCTTGGCCGTGCGAGTTGAACCGCTGCCGACATCGGGGGTTTAGCCGGATTGCTCATGCCCTCCATCCGATGGGCACGGTCACAGGGTGTCGCGTCGGCCGGGAAAGGAAGGGCCTTATACCAGCCTTGCGCCGACCCACGATCCGCTATTTCCGCAGGCTAGACCTCGGCGACGTCGGCGGGAGTAGAGCTATACCGCGGGCTATACTCCTGTTGGCGGATGGCTCGTGCATGCAACACCTTCGTAGAAAGAGACTTTTGAGGCCGTGACGCTCTAGCGGAGCAGAATGCTTCCCACCTACACTGGCGCATTGCCCGTTTCGTATTGCGTCGGGGGGCGATAATGCGTTCGTTGGAATTCGTATGGCAGTTGCTCGGCAATCCTGATCCGGCACTGAAGGATGTTGTTCAGCTTACCGCCATTCTCATTGGTGCTGTCGCTAGCGCGGCAACGATCATCGGCAGCATTTATGCGTTCGTGCGCTGGGTGCTCAGGAAGATCCGAGGAAAGAAACCGGCCCTGGCATCTCGCGACAAGGATCTTGTACGCAGGCTACGCGATAAAGGCTGGGCCCACCATAGAGCTGCCAGGTACGGTGCCGCGATCGTGGCATTCGACGAAGCTATCAGGCTACATCCTAACTCGGGCGATGCGTACAAGGGCCGCGGCTTCAGCCATCTCGCTCGCGGTGAATTTGAATTTGCGCTCCGCGATCTGAACGAAGCGGCCGCCATCCTGCCTGAGGATCCCGCAATCTTCTTCTGCCGGGCTCGCGTTTTCTGGCAGTTCAAGCTGTTAGATGACGCCGCAGCGGATTTGCGTCGCGTTCTCCTTCTCAGACCAGGCCACGCCGATGCGGTGAGAGGACTGCAACAGATCGCCGCTGCCAGTAAAGGCGTAGCGCAGCGCGGTCGCAACCGAGCACCCTTGTTGTTGTCGGATCAGCAGGCGGCGTGAGTTCCGTGCATGGAAGGGCCGCTAGAGCGACCCATTGCGCACCGCGCGCGCAGCTACCTTCTGGTAAGAGGCGCCGCTGCTAGACCAAGGTGCCTGCTCAGATCCTTGCCGATGATCGGCAGCCAGGTCGTGGGAAAGTGCTCCATGGCGGCAGCCTCAATAAAGAACTGTTATTGCCAGCCTGCACACACTGCTGTTCGGTCGCAGTTACCAGGGTAACGCCCGTAGGCTTGGCGCCATCCAGCGGAGGATAGCCGGATGGCGCCAACCAGCCCTTATGGGGCGTTCTTCTCAAGCTCGCCGAAGACGCCGTCGGAGCGAGGCGCCAACTCGTTGAGCGTTTCAAAGACGCTCTTAGGGGCCGTCAGATTGAGATCTTCGAACACGCCCGACCGCGGGGCCGTTTCGGAGATTTGATCCCAGACCGATTTGGCGTTGGCCGGCCCGGCTAGAACACTAAGAAACAGCGCAGATGCGCACAACAGAGTTCTCATGACTGATCTCCAGCTTGTGGGCGACGCGAACGACTAGGGGATGTCGTCGCCTGATCGCCTGGGCACGATGCGCTCCCTCACGCCTGCGGACTGTGCCGCACGGCACAGGTTGCAAGTTCGATAATGTCTGGAGGGGACGGCACTGGTTTTGCCGCTTCCCAGGATCGGGCTCTTCACTTGGTCCTGCCGACGTGGCGCTAGCGGACCCATGGCCCTACACATTGGCCCAGCCTAAGGGCCGCGCTATCTTGCGGGCGACGCAGGCACGGCGCTCAGATCGAGATGCTCAGGCGCCTACACTTGGCGTCCTGCGTCTGGACCAGCTGGTTGCGGATCACTGATGCACGGTTTCAATCGTCATCAACGACCACGGACACCGTGATCGTCGGTATATGACGGCGAAGCCGACTGTGTAGTGCGCCAGCGTCCGGGTGACGACGGCGCAAGCGAAGGACAGGTCTGGCTCGGGCATAGATGCGCGACTTCCTCTAATGCCGACCAGGCGATTGCCATGTTTAACGCAGGTGAGGACGAGGCGCACCTTAGCGGTCTTTCTGGGCACGGGTGCCGGAAACGCACAGCCTATGGCTCAACGACACCTATAACGACGCGGGTGCGCGGATTGAGGAGGTTGCGAGCACGCCCAACACATAGGCGGCAAACAGCAGTCCCGTCTCAATAGCCACTGTTGCGATGGTGCGTGGTGGCACGAGGAACGGCTCTCTCTGACCGGACGCAACGGCATCCAACGCTGCGCTGCATGCTACAATCGTGGCCAAAAGGATGGCCGTCCAAGGCGGCGCACTGACACAGCCCAAAACGCACGCCAGAACTACGGCAGATATCGAAAACTCAGTGCGGTTCATTTGTTCCCCCACGCCGCTCGCACTCCGCGACACGCGCCTCGCGGGGAATGCCGGTGGGGGTTGTGTGGTTCCTCCCGCAACATCAAATCTCGCAGCCGTTGCTTTTGCGCCTCATAGCATCTCGCTACCGTGATGCTGCCGGTCTTCCCGCACCACGCGGCGCGCCCCGGCAAGCGACCGTCGCCTGGCTCCATATCAATTCATGGATAGGCGTGGACATGGTCGCTCCGAAGCCCTTCCTTTCCCGGCCTACGCGACAGGCCCCCTGTGACCCCCGACTTCTGGATGACGCGACCGCACATGCTTGAATGGGGATGCCATTCATGCGTGTCGATTGTGTATGCGCCTCGCGATTGCATCGCTTAGGCGATCGTCGGCTGCGTCCGGCATAGGCAGCTGCCCCCCAGACGCCCGTGGACGGGCGTTGTCGGGGCCGGATCTCATGACAGCTGGGGGAACGATTGCCGCCTGTTGTGGGAGTCTGGCCCGCGCCCGTCGCGCTGTGAAAGAGGCCCGCTCTGGGAGGCAGGTGCGGGCCAAGTCAGGGCAGTACATCGCGGCTGGCAAAGGAGAAGCCGCCGCACATAAAGTCTACGCTTCTCGCAGCAAGCCTCAAATCACCAATCGTTACCGTTTTCGGCTGGAGGGATGGGCTGTCGCTGTCACGGGGAAGACAGCTTGTGGATAGCTCACCCGATGAACGCCACGGCCGGAGCATCGCGCACCCCGCGCTTCACAACACGGCGCTCTTTCACATGCCACGCTGACGCCAGGCCTTCAATTCGACTAGCGCGAAGATCGGGCTCTTCCAGGTTCACCAGATGGCCAGTCGCCGGTGCCACCGCCAGCCGGATTGCCGGGCTAACCTGCTGCAGAAACAGGCCCGACCCACGAAATACGTTGAGATCGACCGGCCCGTTCACACCGGCACGTCGGCCCGCGTCGTGATATTGCCAGATCACTCATTGGCGCGTGCGAAATGTCGGCCGCCAAAACAGGCTGCGCACCCAAAACCGCTCGCGCGCCAACTGGCCTTGGAGGTAGGCGGTATCGAAGTCGGAGCTTGTGTAGATGATGGGTCGGCGGCCGTAGTGGGCTTCAAGGGCGTCGAGCAGGGCCATGATCTCCCCAACAACGTTGCTGATTTCCCGGCCCGTGCGGCACGGGTCCAGGTGCTCGGCATCGATAACGGGTGGTAAGGCGGCTTGCTCGCGCGGTACCGTGGCGATGAAGTTGTGGGCCTGTTCGATCCCTGGTCGGCATCGCGTGAAGTAGTGATAGGCCCCACGGGCTATCCCCGCCTTCTTCGCCCCCTCCCAATTGAGCCGGAAGCGCTTGTCCCGGAAATCGCCGCCCTCGGTGGCCTTGATGTAGGCAAACGTGACACGGCTGCCGGCAAGAGCCGGCCAATCGATGTCGCCCTGGTGATTGGAGACATCGATGTCAATCACATTGTACCAGATCGGCGCGAGCTGGAATTCGTAATGGTAGGCGAGGATAGCAGCGAGCGTTCCGCCGACTGCCAGACCGGCCAAGCCAAGCAGGATACTCCGGCGCATGGGAATGTGATGCTTCCGTTCTGACGAAGGGTGCGGCTTAGCGCGACCGCACCCATTCAAACTTCTCAGCCTTTCCAGCTTTCCGAAGCATTCGAGATCACCAATCGCCGCTCAAGTCGATGCCGCAGTCACCATCACGAAAATTGCTGCACCAGCTACACCCGGTGACGCGAGTGACGCAAATGTAGACATTTCCGGCACGCACGCACCGGACTTGGCGGCGTTCCACTGAACCGGGCAACGATGGACGCCCACATGCGCGAAGCCTTGCGACGGGAGTCGAGTTCAGTTCGTAAATTCCGCCGGCTCGTGGGCCTGTCCTGGAACGGGAACAGGAGCGGGCTTGGTCCGTAGGATCTCGATGTGCACGTCGCGCTTGGGCATGAAAGGCTGGGGCGCTTGGTACGCGAGAGCTAAGGCGACCACGCCGGCAATGGCAGCGATCGATAGACGCAATGACAGCTTTTCGACGACCTGAGCGGAAGGCGCCGCCTGCGCGCGTAACCGGTGCAACAGAGGTCCGAGACTGGACATGGGAGAAGAACCGGCTTGTCATCATCAAGGTTCAAAGCACCCCGGAAAAGCCCGAACTCTCGCGCTGCGAACAAAATGAGAGGCAGCGTCCACATGGAGGAGGGCAAGGGACTGGTCGTCCGGCTCGCCACGTCGAAGGGATCTCAGACACAAGTGGCAGAGATTGTCGTTCCTTGCGACGACATGCCGGACGTGTGTGAGGCAATGGACCGCTGGGTGAAGCTCGCTGGGCTGCAAGCTGGAGATCCGATCTTTCGGCCGATCGACAAGGGCCAGAACATCCGACCGGGCCGCCTTTGGGCGCGCAGCGTCGCCAGCATCATCAAGGCTCGCGTCCGCGCGCTGGCACAATCCCAAGGCAAGACGGCGGCCGAGGCGGAGGAACTCGCCCGGCAGTTCTCCGGTCACTCCATGCGCGCCGGCTACGCCACTACGGCCGGGGCTGCCGACATGCCGTCCTATCGCATCATGCAGCACACGCGGCACAAGTCGCACGAAATGGTCGCGAGCTACATTCGGGAAGGGCAGAAGTGGACGAACTCGGGCCTGAAAGGGCTTTGGAAGCGAGCAGCGGACAATGAGCAACGCTGATGCCGTCGTGTTGGCCATTCCCGAAGGACATACCCGAATTATCGCTGGTACGGCTCAATCATTGCCGATTGGTACATCGCACTTATCTGTGAAGTGGTTTCGGGATGCCAGATTTCACGGAGGCGATGGCTATGGTCGCGTTGGCTTGGTTGCGCTGTTCAAGTTTGGCGTTGGCGATCGTGTGGACGGGAAGATCTTTTGCCGCTGCACGCGCCGACGACGATCCAGAGTTGATCTTCAAGAAGTCGACGGTGTGGCGAGCGCTCTCGCCCAATGCCAAACTAGCGACATATGTTATTGACGACCCTGGCATCGAAGGCGTGGCTTGTTATTTCACGGTCCCGGAAGTGGGGGGCTGGAAGGGTTGGGCCGGGTTCGCCGAAGAGAAATCGGACGTGTCTCTTGCCTGCCGGCAGACGGGTCCGGTGGTGATCAAAGCCAAGTTCGAGCAGGGAGTGGAGATCTACCGGCAGCGGCGGTCGCTGTTCTTCAAGAAGCTGCAGATCGTGCGCGGATGCGATGCGAAGCGGAATGTCCTCGTTTATCTCACCTATTCCGATCGCGTCGTTGAGGGGTCGCCGCAAAACTCGACCTCGACCGTGCCAATCATGCCGTGGGGCAATTCGGCGGCGCCAAGGTGCGGAGAGTTCCTCAATTGAGTGAACGAGCCGCTCGAAATCCCCTCCATCCAAAATCGGTACTTACCACCAGTGCACGCTGCGATTGCGAGTATTAGCAATAGATGCACATGCAACATAATGGTTGGTGAGCCCTATGCGCCGCATCGCTGTATTCATCGCGTGCACCATGTTGCTGGTCTTCGCCCTGGCGGAGCAAGCCGGCCCAGGCTGCGTTTGAAATGCCCGTACGCCAAACAGCAGAACCGTTTACATGGCAAAGTTCAGCGCCGCACACCGGCCGGACACGGACGACCTACGTGGCCGTCCTCTGCGCGCTCTTCGCGGCCGGAGGTTACTTTCTCGGTCGTACGGTCGCTGCTCCCGGGGCGAAACATCTTGATCGAACGGCGATCGAGGCGGTTGACCGCACTGCTGCCACAGCGGCTGACGTCGCGGCTCGGGAAAATACAATGGCAGCGGCAGGTACGGATCAAAGCACCTCAGGCGAAACGCCCAGCCGACCGATCGCACAACCCTCGGCAAGCCCTAACCGTCCCTCCGTTGTGCTGCTGAACCCCAATACGGTTCAGAGGTCCAAGGAGGTCGGGGGAGCTTCAGCTGGTCCCGTCGCTGTGCAAAAGGAGCCCGACGATCGCGACGAAGTGCGGATAGAGAAACCTGCGCAAAAAAAGGAATCGGTGATTACACAGAAACCCAAGCGGTCAGTCGATCAGGATAGATACTCCGCCAGATCCTATGCCAACCACCCTCGCGTTGTGGTTCCGCGTCCCTCGCTTGCAAACGACGATTTTCGTCCCAAACCGCGCCGCTACCGCAAAGATCGTGATGTCAGGGATTTTACGCTGCGCGGGGTAGCGATGAAGCTCCAATCAAATGCGCCTTGACAGATACTTGGCCGACTTGTGGCCGCCCTTCTGCCCACCGGCGTAACCAGACCGCTCGCCCATACACGAACGCATACCGAGCGTGAGATGAGGCGAGCCTTGGCGGCTGGTGCCTCAACCGGCGACACGGCCCTGACAAAATCGATCTTTCACCAGGGCAGTCATCGTGCGCTCCTGGGCCGAGCTAGGTCGCTTGCTATGTCTTCGCGCTAGATCCGGTGTCCTCGTGTGGCGCCAGAAGCGTTCCACCTGATCAATACCTGCGCCCGCGAGGTATTGGCGTCGATCCGACCACCGGGCCAGCGCTTATATTGCCGATTGACGGTGGTCTGCATACGCGGGTGGGCTGAGACCTCAAAGTCGTTGTCGAGGACTGCACCTATGATGATGCTGCGCTTGTTTGAGGATAGTGACGGGAACAGTCATTTTAATGAAGCGAGGGTGCCGATGGCACTCCTCGATGCGGCACCGCCGGCAAAGCCGGTCTTCTTTTCAGAGGCCGCGGACGCAAAGCGTTGGTCCATCTGCCGATGCCCCGTCGGCTGGTTTGGCGAGATGCATGCTGCGCCGCGCCGCCAAATTCTGGTCTGCACCGCTGGCGCACTGCGAATTACAACGAGCTTGGGCAAGGCGAAGGAAATCGGACCCGGATGTGCGGTACTGGTCGAAGACACCAAGGGTCGAGGCCACGAGAGCATTGTGATATCGAGCGTTCCATTCGACGCGATTATCATCGCACTCGAATAGGCACGCATTACGGGCAAGAGAGCGAAGCCTCGCACCATACCTTCGCCGCGCCGCCAGATAGTCATCTGTACCAGCGGAGCAGTTCGTGTCATCACCAGTCTCGGCGAAGCTCGGAAGCTAGTCCCTGGATCGTCCGTGCTTCTTGAAGATACCAAAGGCAAGGGGCACACCAGCGCCGTTACGTCCTCTGTGCCGTTTCGAATGCATCATCATTCGCCTTGAGTAGACCGCAACGTACCCGGCAGCGAGGCTCACTTTCCTGTTGATCGGATGAGCCCGCGGCCCATTATCCGCGCAACTTCTCCCACCGATCGCTGTTCTGCGCCGTCCAACCCGGTGCCTTGGTCTTCACCCACTCAGGCCGGTAGCCGGATCGATACGGTGCATGCTTCGAAACCACGCCTTCGAAACCCAGATCCGCACGGAGAGGACCTGGCGGCGTTCTCGCCGCCTCATGTCGAAGCCCCCATTAGCTGACGTTGCCATCCCAGTCCGGCATCGCGACGGGGCCCATGATCCTCCGGCCAGATATCCATGCGAACACTTTGCTCGATCAGAGTGGCCAGCATCTCAGCTCGATCGGCTTGACGCACGCATTGCTCGCGCTGGTGATCGGGCAGCGGCGGCGTGATGATCGGCGCGACGGCCTCACGCAAGTGAAGGCCCCTGTCGCGCAGCGCCTGCGCAACCAGCAGGCGATCGGATTCGGTCAGCATATAGGTTGGCATGCAGTCTTCCTCTTGATGGTGACTAGGATCCTTTCCCCCGCAGCCTCGCCTACTGACCAGCCGAATGTGGTCCTCGTTGTTGACGACTTCGAGGCGCCAACCATCAATCTTCGGTTCGTACGACCACACGAACCGAAGGCATCTGGAGCGAATCGGATCGAAGGCGGCGCGGACGGAGGCCGTGGATCTTCCGATGGCAAGTTGGCGTTATCGGGTAAGATGATACGAGCGCGATCCCAGTCGCGATGGAGTCGATTGCCGAGTGTTCAAAATGAGCACAGACCATATTCGTGGTCGACGCCGCTTCCTCATTGTCGGTAGCGCAGTGGTGGCCGGGCTGACACTTGGAAGACGCGACATCGGCGCGGCGCAGCCGTTGCCGCTGACGCCGGAATGCAAAGACGGCGATGAACCCACACCGCGGCAGACCGAAGGCCCGTTTTTCAAACCGAGCTCACCCGAGCGCTCCAACCTTGTCGAGCCAGGTATGGCTGGTCGGCCGCTCGACGTGTCCGGCTTTGTTCTCGACCGCAATTGCAAGCCGGTGGCACGCGCTCTGATCGATGTCTGGCAGGCCGACGCCAATGGGGAATACGATAATCGCAGCTTCCGCCTGCGCGGCCATGTATTCACCGATGCCGATGGCCGATATCGCATTCGCACCGTTCGGCCGGCGGCCTACGCAGGGCGTACCGCCCATATCCATGTCAAGGCGCAGCCGCCCGGCGGAAAGATCCTGACGACGCAGCTCTATTTTCCAGACGAGCCAGGCAATCGTCGCGACGGGCTCTTTCGCCGGGAATTGCTGGTGCGGATTGGACAGGCAGGCGACCGCACTTCCGCACGATTCGATTTTGTCCTCGATACGCGCTAAGCGCTCGGTGCCTAGTTCGAAACGATCGCAGCATCGGGGCTCTGGCTAACGACCTGGCCTCGATGCTTCGCTGTCGAACTCACCTCGCGCGGCGGCTTCTTGGCCGGGCGAGGCTGGCAAGGCTCGATAAAGGGCAGGGACGCAGGCACAGAGTATAAATTGGCCTCGGCAACCAATTTGACAACGAAATGTTGAAACAAAGGACACTATCGGATCAGTCTAGTGATTTCCTCCCCCGTTCCACTAGATGGGTGCCCTGTCTCCCCCAATCGGGGGCCCCGAGCATCGCGCACCCCACGCTTGTGCCAGGCGTGGGGTGTTTGCTATCGATGTGTGGCGCTGGCCGCGTTTGTGATCTGACTGGCGCATGAAAAGCCGCGTGAGCAGGCAGCCGCGAGCCAGTTCACTCGGCGGAGGCACCGCGAGAAACTCCCACTCCACAGTGCTCAACACTTGCAGCCGGTGAGGCGGGACTGCTCGTCCAGAGCACCGAGTTCTTGGGCGCGCTGGTACCATTTCTGGGCCTCATCGCGATCCGCAACAACACCCACGACGCGCATTCGCTGAAGCTCCACTGCATCATACGTTGTAGCCAGCAAGGTCGCCCCAGCCGCCAAACCGGCTTCTGCGGCGTGCCGGAAGAATTCCCGGGCGGTGGCGATATTGCCTTGCGCCATATGGCTTACGCCTCGGGCCAGGTGCTTTTCGATGCTCTCCCTTTCTTCTCCGGAGGGTTCCGCGAGCCACGGCTTGGGCAGATCTGTCCCCGCAGGCCTGTAGCCCAAACTGGATCCGACGACCAATATCGATGTCGCTTCAGCGAAAATGGTGCCTTCCACATCGACAAGGGTGACGAGCACGTCCGATTGGCCCGAAACACCAACCGGCACATTGACCTTCAGCGCCGCCAATCCCAAAAGGGGCACAGCCCATACGCCGGGCCCAATTGCGAAGCCGTCGGTGAGCGAGACGCTGGGCGGCAATCCGCGGATACGGACAAAACTGTTGGGTGGCAATCGTTCCGAGGCCTCAATTCGTACGGGCAGCGCAACCTCGGAGGCCGGTCGGGCGAGAACGGCCGTGGCGATGTTGATGCGGGGCCCGCTTTCGGCGGTGCTCGCACTCGGCGGGCTCTCCATCGCTCCAATGGCGGTGACGATGCCGGCGACTACAACTGCGCAGGCCCGCCGCCACTCAAGCAATCGCGCTCCAACGTTGCGCCTCGCATGCACCATGGTGCACTGCCACCAAATACATCATTCTGCTTAGACCGAGCAGGCATGTGGTAAACGTGGCGGGGACTTGGCGGTTCCGACGAGGGCTGCGGTTCGGACCGCCTCCGATGTGCGAGCGTGAGGGCGTTGCGGCTTCTAAACGTTGGTCTGTCGTTGCCGCCCGCCACTCCGTCCTGCGCAAGACAATGGGGGCCTTGGTATGGCGAAGATCTTGGCCGAAGTTGATGGCTCTGTCCTTCACGCGGTGGAGCGACTGCGGCACGCGGCGGTGCCGATGGCAATCGTCAACGACGCACGTGGCACCCTAACCGGGGTCGTGACCTCCACCGATCTCCTGCAGACAATTCTGGGAGAAAAGCCGGCAGGAGCACACGGCAACGAATGAACTTGGACGCACAAGGCGTCCCGGGCGACGGGTGCCAATTCAGTTCGTAGAGTTCGGACGGCTCCTGGGCCGGTCTCGGGACGGTAACAGGAGCGGGCTTGGTCCGTAGGATCTCGATGTGCACGTCGCGCTTGGACTTGGAAGGCTGCGGGCCTTCGTACGCGAGAGCCAAAGCGACTAGCCCGCCAATGGCAACAATCGATAGACGCAATGACAGCTTTTCGGCGAGTTGAGCGGAAGGAGCCGCGTGCGCGCGTAAACGTGCAACAGAGGTCCGAGACGGGACATGTGAGGAGAACTGGCGCGTCATCACCAAGGTTCA
>CAWEBE010000039.1:0-101658 GCA_963806735.1 uncultured Alphaproteobacteria bacterium
GCGCTCAGCTTTTCCGGCGCTTTGACGTTGTGAAGAGATGCCCGACGCCAAGGCGCCGCCGCATGTAGGCGTAAACCGCGAACGTTCTCCTGTCGTGCATGTGCAGTTTGGCGCTTGTCAAAGCCGCGCCGTCTGAAGCGCGCGGCTCGTGCTCAAATCCCCGGCTCCAAGCAGTCGCTCAATGTCCACTCCTCGTCAACTCCCGAGGCGACGGTTGATGCCGTGGGTTGGCGGCGAAATGCCGGACGCGTTCGTTCGTGTGTTGGCCGATTTTGCGGTCCACGTTTTCGGCTGTGTTGAGGGACGCGATCAACGGAGCTGGGCGCCATGGCAATTCGTTACCAAGCGAAACCATCCCACAAACCGCTGAGTTGTTCCCTCTGCCGATCACACTACCGACACCTCTCGGGCATTGTCCCGCTGTGATTGGCATCGTTCGGACCGGTGACCTTTTGTCGGACAACCAACGGACGCGCTGTGAGCCGGGAAAACTTACAGAGAATGATGCAGTACTTCGGCCGGGATGAACGCTACTGGCGGAAGCGTGCAGAGGAAATGCGTTTGGCGGCAGCGTCCATGCATGATCCGGTAGAGAAGGTAGAGAAGGCGATGCTGCAGAGAATGGCAGCTGCCTACGAGAAGTTGGCGGAAATGGCCAAAAGCTTTTCTAGCGATACAACTGAGGCTGACCGTGCTGCGGGATCCAAATCCAGCCCTGAGGACTGACGCTCAAGTGGTTTGCATGGAGCTTCATCGCTATTCCCCGCGCAGCATGGAACCCCTGAGATCACGGTAGTCGCGGTAGCGGCGCGGTTCGTAACGAAAATCGTCGTTTGCAAGCGAGGGGCGCGGAACCGCAACGCGAGGGTGGTCGGCATAGGATTCATCAACTGGCCTATTGGGTTTCTTTGTAATCACCGATTTCTTTTCTTTCGCAGGTTTCTCTTTTCGCCCTGCGCTGCGGTCGTCTGGCTCCTCTTGCCCAGGGACGGGACCAGCTGAAGCTCGCCCGACCTTCCCGGACCTCTGAGCCGTATTGGGGTTCAGCAGCACAACGGGGGGACGGTCTGGGGTTGCCGAGGGTTGTGTGATCGGTCGGCTGGGCGTTTCGGCTGAGGTGCTTTGATCCGTTCCTACCGTTGCCATTGTATTTTCCCGTGCCTTGACGTGGGGCGCTGTGGCAGCAGTGCGGTGAGCCGTTTCGTTCGCCGTTCGATCAAGTGATTTCGCATCGGGAGCAGCCACCGTACGACCGAGAAAGTAACCTCCGGCCGCGAACAGCGCGCAGAGGACGGCCACGTAGGTTGTCCGCGTCCGATTATGCGACGCCGAACTTTGCCATGTAAACGGTTCTGCTGTCTGGCGTACGGGCATCTCAAACGCATCCTGGGCCGGGTCGAAACGAGTTTTCGATTCGCTCCACCACGGGATCATAGGCCCGCCGCAACGCCGAGGGATACGTCATGGCAAAGCTCGTAATCACCCCGCCCTGGCAGCTGAACATCACCTTCTCATAGAAGATTTTTCCGTCGCGTTCGCCGCTCAGGACGAACCAGGTGCGCCCACGCGGAGCGTACGTTACCGGAAAGCCGCCGTAAGACCGGCGAGCGACAAAGTCTTGATAGCTCGCGGCCGTGTGCTTCTCGGCGTTTTGAAATGCGCCCACCAGCAGCTTTGCGCTTTCATCGCGCGAAGCAAACAGCCAACCGTCCCCGCCCTCTGAGGACCGGTGGGGCCGCAAGATATCTGCTGGATACTCCAACTGGAAACCAAAGCGCTCATTTCGAAGTGGTGTCCACCCGCCTGCCGCGGCCGATGCCGTGGAGTGCGCCGCCACCAAAAGCAGCCCGATGACTAAACCCCATGACCGCGCCATGCGAGAACTCCAGGTCGAACATAAGGGTAATTCGTCGACGCCGCCGCTGGTTCCCTGGGCCGCTGAAGGGGCTTCGGGGTACAAGAAGCTGCCGAGTTCTGAGCGCGCGCCGCGTCACTAGAACCCCACGCCCTTAAGGCCCGACTTTGACCACTTCTGCCCCTCGCGGAACGTAGGACGCGAAGGTAAACGGGACGACCACGCGGTCACCGACCTCCACCACCTCGCCCATGGTTTCGTGGCCGATCACGTCGCCTTTCTCCATCTCGGGGATTACACCATTATAGATGTGCAGATCCGAGCCGCAGATGGCGCAGGCCGTGACCTTGGTGATGGCGTTGCGCGGATCGACGATCTCGGGATCGGGCACCGTCTCGTAGCGCATGTCGCTCTTGCCGTGCCAGCACAGGGCTTTCGTGGCGAGGTCCCTAGGGCCTGGCGGCTGAGCCTGACTCAGCCTTCTTGCGGTGCTGCTCGGCCAGGATCGAGGCTGGGGTGACATTGGCGAGGGCCGACTGCAGCTTGTTGTGCCAGCCGGTCACCACGTCGCCTTCGCCTTCATCATGGCCTTGAAGCCGGTCCGGGCGACGTCGGCGGCATCGTCCTTGTCCTCGTCATCGTTCGCCGGTCTGATGCACTCATGCCTGCCCACAGCAATCGGGGATCATGGAAGGACAAGTGGTCGAATCGCAGCGATATTAGACCCGGGGCGCATTGAATGATCGTCCGCGGGGGTCCTGGGATGCTGCGGGGGTCTGTTATTGGATTTGCAACCATCGCAGCCGCGGTTGGCGCTGCCGCGGCCCATGAAGCTCTCATCAAGCCCAGTCGGGTTCATCTGCAATCGGTCGAGTTCCTGGTTGGGTTACCGCGCGAGTGGGCAGGAACATCGGCTCAGGATTGCCGCACGTATGAGCGCAAGAACATCGAAGGGCTGGTCCCCGGCTTCGCTCACGCCGCGGCAAAATTCCTAGATGCGTTTGTGGCAATGCACGGCCACGTCACCATAACGTCGGCCTACCGTACTGCTCGCGAGCAGGCTTGCGTATGCCGGGGCGAAAAGGGACCCTGCGCCGGTAAGCCACGCATTGCTAGAACGAAGAAGGGTCGCCGCCTTGTGCGCGGCACGAAGCCCTCGCACCACCAGATGGGCATCGCGCTTGACGTTCGGCCCGGCACGGGCAGGGACGAAGAGTTCCAATGTCTGCACGAGTTTGCGGCCCTCAATCCCCAGTTTGGCGTACGATTTCCCCTCGGCAAACGCGATCGCCCGCACATGGAACTGGGATTTCAGCGCGCAGATAACAGATGGGCCAGCTTGAGTGCTGCGGCGGGGTCCCTAACCCCATGCACCAGCATCCGCAGAATGCTGACGCACGCGCATGCGGACTGACAGCCGTAGGCGAAATGAAGGATGAGTTAGCAATCGTTCGTCAACGACGGAGCCGATCCTCCTTGGCCTCTTCCGGTGTGCCGCGGAGCCAGGTTGCAAACTCGTCCTCGGTCCTGAGCAGCACGTACCCGAGCCCCCCTCTGAGGTCGGAGAACACCTTCAGCTAGGCCGACTTGTCTTGCCTCCGCAAGCCGCGACGCGCCTCAGGGTTCGCTTCGCAGATGAGGTCCCGAAGCTGTCTACGCAGGACGGGGCCTTCGATCTGCCGTGGATTGAGACCTTCGCGGTTAAGCTGGAGTTGGATGTCTTCGACAGAATAAAACTGGCCGGAGCGTGCGAGCTGAAAGGCGCGTTCGACCGAAGTGGGCTGTAAAGCCATGGTGCCAAGCTCCTCGGGAGGCACCGTAGGCAATGCACCGCTCGGTGCGAAAGTTCCGAGAAGCCTAAAGCTCCTTGGCGTGTACAGCGTTGAGCTGCTCTTGCAAGTAAGCCAGCCAGCGGGTGTCGTAGGTCCTGACGGGCTCGCCGTTCTGCCTTTGTGGCCGGCGCCGTGAGGTCCCTTATGCGATTTCTTGGCCTCGGGATCGCGGGCGCTGAGGAGCCCGTTTGTAGATCGGCGTTTTGGATCGGTTCGCATGACCGAGTGAAGCAGCGCTTCTGTTGATAAAGGGCGAGCCTTGAAAAAATAGGCTCGCCCCCATGCAGATGGCTCAGCTAGTATCAGCCGAGCGCGTGCAGAGACTATCAGACCGCAGAATAATGGGAACAGGGGAAGCGGAGTCCTGAGCGACGAGGGAGAGCTCTCCACCGATTTCACAGCCTTCAAAACACAGATACAGGGAGCCGAGCATCAGCAGGGGCGTAATGGCTTGAGGCCAGAAAGAACTCAGCAAAAGGGCAGCCGGCAGCAGAAAGAACAGCTTGTTTCTGAGCGATCCAATTGCAATGCGGCCAACGATCGGTAGCTCGCGCTGGGCGGTCAAGCCCGTGACGTAGCGCGGCGTGACGGCTGCGTCATCAATAACAACGCCGGCGGCTTTCGCACTGGCATGGGCGGCTTGGCCAGCGGCATCGTTGATCGTGACAGCGGCAAGCTTCATCAGCGCCACAACATCGTCCAACAGCGCCAATAAACCGCTCATCAAGTATCCAAGACCTTGTGAATTGGGGTGCGCGAAACCACTGCCCGATGGCTGGCGATGAGGCTCAGTTGCAATCAGTGCATCGTCGGGCCCTCAGTTCGATCTGAGACTTGCAACTTCGCGCGATCTGCCCAGGCGTCGGTCCAATGTCGGCGTCTGGCGGTCGTCGGTCAAGGTCGCCAGCCATATTCTGAGTACTCATGACATAACTCTTCACGCAACTTCGCTAATGGATCTGCCCAGGGCGTGAAATCGACTAGACCGTGCTCTGTAACCTTAACTCTGACTCCATGGCTCACCCACCCGGTGGGCCTTTTTTCTGGTCTCTGCCTTGACGGCCACTGCAACTCTGCGCCCACGTCCGCGTTATTTCGGCATGCCGATGTATTACTTCAACCTCAAAGGCAACGGCAAAGGCCGTCTGGCGGAAGCGCCCATCGACTTCGTCAGCCTCGATGTAGCCAAAGCCGAAGTGCTCCAGAGCATCCGCGTCGCCTTCGATGAGACGCCGGAGGAGTACCAAGTCAACACCTTGTCCCTCTTCTACGAAATCTGCGATGAGGACGGTGAAGTTCTCGATGTCGTGACGTTTCGCGACGCCATTGTTCATTAGGGCGGTCCGCCCTTTGGGGCCGAGCTGTCGCGTCTTCGTTGCGGCTCTGCGGGCTTCCATCTCAGGCGCAAAAAGGAAGCACCCCCGCCGCCCGGGGGCTGGCGTGGGTGCTATTTGAACGCTCTGTCCGGGGACAAGAAGAGCGCGCCTAATCCCGTTCGGCGAAGGCAGGCGCCGGAGATTAGCCATCGCGCACAAATGCTTCGAGCTGCTGCAAGCTCAACGTGCGTGATCAGATGACGATGTACTTTCGTTTCAATGTGAGGCGCTCTACCGACAGAAGGAACGAACGGGCTGCCGCCCTCTGTTGCGCGACCTTCACGCGATGAAACGCCGCTGTCGTGCTGCTGCCGTTGCGCCCCTCCATCTCCGGAACCTTAGACATGAACGGTCTCTGCGGCATAACTCTATTCGCAGTAAGCAGCGCCCCGCCGACAGGAGGCGAGATCAAAATGCAGATGATTGCGATAGGCCTCGTTTGCTTCCGGACCCAATACACGGGGATGAGGCCGGAGCGCCGCCGCAAAGAACCAATGCAAGCCATCTCCGCAATGGTTAGTTGCCAAAACTCTGGAAGACAGCCGCGCCAAACGGGGCTGGCCCTGTTCCGTCGCTGTTGGTCGGAAGGGACCGAGGCGGAGAGACCTAGGTTGCCGGCGGGCGTTGCGCCCTGTGCCCGGCGGCGTGGGGACGCGGCAGGATCAAGCGTGGAGATGTCTGCTTCAACACTTGCCGGGGCATTAAAGCCCAGACCGGGGCTCGCGGTGGCCTGTGCTTCCTGTGACAGACCTTTCGCGCATCGCCGACGCGCGCCCGCATAAGACTGATATGTGCAATCTGAGGACCGGAAGGAGTTGTAGGCCGCCGCGCAGGCCTGGTGATCGCACTGATCAAGCTTTGACCCAGCCGCCGATGAACTGGCCGCTTCGGCCACCCCTTTGTTGTCCATCCGATCGAGAAGCGGCGTGGCAGCACTGACGAATCCTTTCCAAATCTGAGCCGGCCACGTTCCCCCGGTGACGTTCTTCATCGGGGTGCGGTCATCGTTGCCGACCCAAACGCCCACCACCAGTGATCGGTTGGACCCAACAAACCAGGCATCTCGATAGTCCTGGCTGGTCCCTGTCTTGCCCATGACAGTGCTGTCCAGCGCCGCGGCCCGGCCGGTGCCGCTCTCAACGACCTCGCGCAACAAACGGGTCAGGTCCTGCTGATGTGAAAGTGCTCTCTTGGGTTCGGCGGAGGTGCCAAGCGCGCGCAAACCTGTGCCCTCGGCGCCAAAGGCAGCGATCCCCCACGGTTCAACTCTCTGCTGGCCGGCGCGGACCGACGCGAAGGCTCCGGTGAGATCGAGTAAAGTCACCTCGTTCGTACCCAACGCCATGCTGGGTACCTGAGCGAGAGGAGCGTGCAAGCCCAGCTCTCTTGCCGCCGCTGCGACACGGTCCAACCCGACCTCCATGCCGAGGCGTACAGCAGCCGTGTTCACGGAGTGGGCAAAGGCTTGCGACAGGCGCATATGACCATAGTGTTGGCCCCCGTAATTCTCGGGCCGCCATCTCCCGACCTCGATCGGCGAGGCATCAATGCTATCGTCGGGGGAATAGCCTGCTTTCAAGGCGGCATAATAGACGAACAGCTTGAAGGCGGAGCCCGGCTGCCGCTGCGCATCGACCGCTCGATTGAATTGACTGTCGTGGTAGTCACGCCCGCCAACCATGGCCAACACGGCTCCGTCGGGTCGCATGGCCACCAAGGCAGCCTGACTGACGCCACTGCGGCCGGCACGGTCCAAGGCCTCCGCCACGACGCGCTCGGCCACTCGTTGCAATTCGGGCTGAAACGTGGTGCGGACCCGCATGGCGCGTTTCATCGACCCGGCAATTTTGGGAAGTTCGTGTTTGGCGATCCAATCGGCGAACCAGGTATTGGCCAGCACCGATTTCGGCGAAAGCTTGAGCCGGGCGGGGGCAGCTTTTGCCTTCTCCGCGGCTGCGGCATCGATAGCTCCGGCCTCGACCATGGCGTCGAGGACGACGGCGGCGCGGTGCTGGGCAGTCTGGAGATTCCTGATTGGATCGTAGCGGGACGGGGCCTGGATTAACCCGGCGAGCAGCGCCGCCTCAGGCAGCGTCAGCTCGGAAACGCTTTTGTCGAAATAGAGGCGCGATGCTGCCGACATCCCGTAGGCACCAGCTCCAAGGTAGACCCTGTTGAGATAGCGTGTGAGAACCTCATCCTTCCCGAGGCGATGGTCCAACCAGACGGCAGTGAAAGCCTCCCTGATCTTGCGGTTGAGGCTGCGTTCATCGCCGACGATCTCAAGCTTGGCCAGCTGTTGGGTGATCGTACTTCCGCCTTCGACAATCCCGCCCGCACTCCAGTTCGCGTAGACGGCCCGGGCGATACCCCACGGATCTACTGCCCAATGCGTATAGAACCGCCGGTCTTCAATGCTCAGAACCGCCTTGATGAGCACTTCGGGAAAATCCTGGCGCGCGACGTTGTCTGCGAGGGTGCCCACGCGCCCGATCGCCTCCCCGTTTGCCGCCTCGATCAGCAACGACGGACTGCTGGTCCCACCGCGCCTTTCTAAGGGGACGTCATACAAGGTCCAGAGCATCGCTGTTGTCATCGACAGGGCCGAAAGCACCACTACAATTGAGAGTGCTGCAGCGACCCGCGCGATAGACCGCGTCAACGAAGCGGACGGGCCAGCGGAACCGGCATCGAACATTGGCGGGCCTTGTAGTCGAGCGAAGCGCAGTCCGCCCGGGCGGGATTGAAGAGCGACAGCTGACGGCACTGCGATCAAAGATGGCGAGCAGTGAACGTCGTCGAAGAGCCTGAGTTCCGGCTGCGGGATAACCAATCAAGCACGCCGGCTTCTGCGACTGCGCCATTGTCCGCAAAGGCTGCGCTTTGGCCCGCACCTAAGTGTACCCGGCGAAGTAAGACAGCCAGGCGTGCGCTACACTTGCGAGGCCGGACGAGGTTTGGCTGCGCGCAGCGCACGCTTAGGTCTCGTCGGCGTGGGTTGGTCGGTTGCCTTTGAACGCACGAGGATGATGGCCTCAAGCGAGCTGCTCAGCGACAATGCGACCGACAATGCCTATTCAACCATCACGTCGGGAGCGGCCCCACACTTACTTCGCGCAATGTTTGCTGGGCGTGATGTCAATTCATCCCCCTAACGCAGACAAACTTCGTCGCGCCCCGCGTCGGACTTTGGTCACGACGCGCACCCTGATCGCCACGCGACCTAGCTTCGCCGACAGAACGCCCTTCTTGCTATCTCTACTCACGCTTGTCGCACGCCACATCCGCGGAACTCTCAAATGTTTGGTTTGTTTATGTGGTGGATCGCGCGAGCGAGGATGGAGCTAGCGATGAAAACAATGTGGCTTTGGACACTAACAGTACTCACCGGGCTTGCAGTGTTTGGTCCTGCTGTCATTGCCCAGAGCCAAAAGGAGAGCGAAGGCCAGCAACAAATCAAACAAATCAAGCTCACCGAAACCAAGGTCCAGAGCTTCATTTCTGCTCAAAAGCAACTAGCGCCGCTTGCGGGCAAGCTTGAAGCAGCAGGCGATAAACCCGATCCGGCCCTGCAAAGTCAACTCGAGCAGATTGCCAAGAGCAATGGCTTTTCATCGCTTGACGAACTGGACGTCGTTGCACTCAACATTGCGCTGGTGCTCGATGGGCTTGATCCGCAGACCGGACAATTTATGGAGCGTTCCGAGCAGATCAAGAAAGACATGGATGAGCTCAAGCAGGATGGGCAGATATCTCAAAAGGATAAGGATCAAGCTCTTTCGCAGATGCAAGAGGAGCTGAAGAGTGCGGCTCCGCTGCAGTTCAAAGAGAACGTGGCACTCGTTCGGAAATACCAAAAAGATCTCGATCAAGCAGTCCAGCAAGAGGCTGCGCCGCAGGAGCCAGCAAAGAAGTAACCGGCCACAATCCCGATGCCGCCTAATCCGTGACTTCGAACTCGACATACAAGATGCTTCGAAAGCAGCGGGTCGCGTGGGCGCGGACGTTATCGGAGCTTGATCGCTTTGGGGACGCTATGGCGACGCCGGCGTTTGGCCGTTGTGATCCCGCGTGTCAGCCACTCAACCGGTGGTGGGATAACTTGGTTCCGGGGAGTTATTTTCCGACGAGCGCCACGCTGTGCTGTATGGTGGCTTTATCGTTTTCACCCAACTAGCACAAGATCAAGAGCGGTCGGGGCGGCTCTCCGCAATTATGGGGCCCGACAGCCGTAACGAGCCTGTCCTGTCTACTGGATTGCAGGGCGGCTGTGCCAACCAACACGCCGACAGGAGGTGCACGCCTTCCGGCATGCACCTCTCGCTTCTCTAATCAGCACCTTAGCGATCGATAACCTCGATCACGGTGCGGTTGGACGGCTCGACTACAGCGATCTGCCTTTCCAGCACCACGTAGCGGTAATGCTTCAAGGTCGGCACCTCGACCACCACGTCCTCCGGGAACTCGAACAGGCCGACACGGCGGTCGATCTCGGCTCCGAGCGCCAAGTTGATGTTGACATCGCGGCTGACCCGTTCACTCGGAACGTGTCGGACAATCAAGGTGCGCTGGGCCGGCGTCAGCGTCAGGGTTGCCGTTGTGGGCCCACTGCGACGTGGACCATCAACCTCGATCACCTCGACGATCTCGTAGCGCGCCGGATGCACGATGACCACCCGCTCCTCAACGATAAAGTAGCGATATCCGCGGTATTGCGGCACGATCGCCACGATGTCAGCCGGGATCACGTGCACGCGGAAATTGCGCGGTATGCTGGTGCCGATGTTGATGGAGAAGTTGACATTGGTCGCGCGCGCTTCGCGATGCGAGGACAGCCGCTCGCGCACCTGCGTGCGCTGGTCCTGGGATAGATTGACCCGCGCGCCATCGCGACCGCCGTCTTTGCTGGCAGCCTGATCGCGCTGCTGACTGCCATCACGATCCCGAGCCGTGTCCTTGCTTCGATCAGATTTATCGCGGGGCTCGGCGGTGCGCTTGGTGTCGTCGGCCTTGTCCTTGGGCTCCGCCGCACGCTTGCTATCACCGGCCTTGTCGCGGGGCTCGGCGGACCGCTTGGTGTCGTCTGTCTTGGCCTTGGGCTCGGCCGAGCGCTTGCTGTCGTTCGCCTTGTCCTTCGGTTCAGCGGTGCGCTTGGTGTCACCAGCCTTGTCCTTGGGTTCAGCTGTGCGCCCGCGATCGCCGGCCTTATCCTTCGGCTCAGCTGCGCGATCGCTCTTGGCGCCTTGGTCGGAGGATCGATCCGTGGCACCGCTCCGGGCGTGGCGCCTTGCTCCTTCACGGCCGGCTGATTGGTGCGAGGCTCTTGGTTGCTTTGAGCGCTGACCAGCGCGGTGGTGCTCAGCAATGCGGCCGTGGCCGCACCTAGAATGGTGGTACGCATGCAAAACTCCAGTCAGTTGAGGTGGGCGCAACGGTTCAGTGCGCAGGAGATCGTGGGCCGACGGGCGGCTCACGATGGAACGCCCTATTCGCGAAACTGTCGGGCGGCAGCGATAGTTCCGCCGCTTCGTGGTTAAGCAGCGGAGCTTCGCTGGCCGACGCATCGATCGCAGCGGACGCCGCGATCGCATCCGCGCAGGGCAAAGGAACGATCACGGAGCAAGGGGCGTTGATCCTTCCCTACAACGAAGGAGATCCGTCATGCTGCGCTATGTGCTGCCGCTCGCCCTGCTGACGGCCACCGCCGTCCCGGCGCTATCGGCCGAATACTTCGTCGTGCGCGATCCCTCTTCCAAGACCTGCAAGGTCGTGGAGACGCGCCCGACCGACAAGACCATCGTCGTGATCGGTGACAAGGCTTTCGTCACGCGCGAAGAGGCCGAGAAGCAGGTCAAGGTGATCTGCAAGGACTAACGACAAGCAAATCGTTTGGGCGCGCCGCTTCTGCGGCGCGCTTTTTTCGCGTCTGGCGCGCTTGTGACGGGCCGCAAGAACTCTAGTCGATGCCTACGGGTGTTCGAGCATTAAGGGGCAGAGCACCAAGTGGATTCTGGTTGGTTGCGGGCTGACGGGTAGCGGCGTCCTTGCTCCTCGGCTTCGTTCGTCCGTTCGACCAATTCCTCGCCCGCTGCGAATGCTGATCGGCCTGCGTAATTTAGGTCTGACAATTTCAGCACGAACAAACGCTTCCTGCCCCTTACTTCAACCTCTTCGAAAGTTCTCTCTACCGGCCCTAGGCTCGGTAGTCGAGGGAACACTGCGCAATCGGTAACATCTCCCTAATGCGAGCCGTCCGTGCAGCCGGCCTATTTTTGGGAACAAGGCACACGCTTCCACGTTGGCTCCATACTTCCCGACATCAAACTTTGTTTGGAGCCTCAACAATGGCAATTCGTGACGACGAACGTCCAGTTGGACGAACCAGGATGGATCGCGCACGCGATTCTTCATCGATGCTTCCCCTCATCCTCGGGGCAATTGTCGCCGGCCTTCTAGCTTGGTGGCTGTTCTCTAACTACTCGACTGGAGACGTCGGCCCGGCGCGTACATCGCCGCCAGTAACGAACAGCGCACCGAATACGACGACGCCTACAACGACGCCAAAGCAGCCATAAATAGCTATTATTCAGGCAATGGCACAGCCGGCCTTGTGGTCGGCTTTTTTTCGCGTCTGCGTTTGACGTTTGCCGAGCTGCAGCGGCGTTGTCGATCACGTTAGCCAGTGTGATTTCAAGGTCAGCGTGGGGTTTCGCCAACGTCAAATTGCCCACCCCAGCCATCGGTCATGAGAACCATGTCCGTTTCTGTATAAGTGCTGCCCCGTTGTTTGGCGGCGTCAATGCAGCAACTGCGCTTGGCAGCCAGTCGCCTAACTGCCCTCCTTACTGATTGGACACGACGTTGCCTTGGAAATCCAAGGCGACGTTGACTTGCTTGCCGCTTTGCATGGCGGTGCCGCGCCAGATGCCCTGGTCGTCCTTTTTCAGGGCCTTCACTTCGGTGAAGCCGGCTTTTTCGATGCGCTCTTGCGCCTGGGCCTCCGTGAAGCTGTTGGCACCGGCGACAGTCGGCTGTTGGGTTGAAGAAGGGGGTGCTTGCGTGGTTTGCGCCGATGCCAGGCCGGACAGCAGGCAAAGGTCGACGACGATCAGCGGCGCTTTCAGAGAGCCATGGGCAGTCTCCTGAGGGAATGAGCGGAAGCGATTGGCTGCTAAAGCGGAAGCATGTCCGTTCGTTCCGCTGTGCCGAAAAAGAATTTACTTGGAAGGGACGCCGACCGCGCTGATCCGAAGAAGGCTCATGCGCGCCCGTTGGAGCCATTTTTGGCAAGAGTTAAACGCCTTGGAACTTGACCGACTTTCCGCGGTTTACAGCGGCAGAACACGGAGGCCGCCATGAATTGGGATCGTATCGAAGGCTCCTGGAAGCAATTCCGCGGCAAGGCCAAGAGTCAATGGGGCGCGCTGACCGACGACGAGCTCGCTCACATTGCCGGCAAACATGACCAGCTGATTGGCAAGCTGCAGCAGCGTTATGGCTATTCCCGGGACCAGGCCCGGGGCGAGGTCGAGCGCTGGGCGAACCAGCTCAACGGTTTCGGCCAGCCTACCCCAAAAGAGAATGCGTCGGGGTTATTGCAGGTGGTCGGCAACCTCAATTCTGCCATTCGCAAATCACTCGACGAGCGTCCTCGGGAAACTCTGGCTGTGGCGGCCGTGGTTGGCTTCGTGCTCGGCGCCGTATGGAGATCCTGAGTTTTGACATGTGAGATCTCACCCAAGGAGAACGCAATGACACATCAGAGCGGCACGTACGGAAATCAAGGCAAGCCTGAGCCAACACTGAGCGAGCAGATAGCCCAGGGTGCAACGACGGCGGTCAACAAGACGACTGAGTTTGCCTCGGAGGCCCTTGATCAAGCCGATGAGTGGTTAAAGCCTGTCGGACTATCCCTCAAGGAAAAACCTGGAACGGTCCTTGCCGTGGTGGGTGGGCTGGCGTTCGCGGCCGGCGCCTTGTGGATGCTTCGCTCCTCGCGCCAGCAGTCGCAAACGGCGGCGTGGATGTCTGAGCTTTCCAACTACGCGCGACGCTTTCGGTAAGACGACGTAGATGACGGTGACGGGTGACGGTTCGGGTGTGGCATTCGGACGATCCGCCTCGTGGTGCTTCCTGATTTCTTTAGAGGGCGCTGGACGGGTTGCCTCTATGTCCTGCCCGGCGGATCGGACATTGTGTCCAGCAGCGCTTCGGAGCGCGTGATCCGCCCGCCTCAATGACGACATCCAGCACCCTGAATCAGTCAACACGGCAGAAATCGCAGCGACCCTCGTCTCGGCGGTCCAACGACCGCCTATCGGGCGAGCTGATCATCGCGGCAGCGCTGGTCGGCGTCAGCCGCTCCTTCGCGAACCAACGACGCGGGCTGCTGCGGCAGGCCAGCCGGAGCGCACCGGGCATGGGCGCGCGCGGCGCCCGGATGGCCGACGAAGTCGGTGCGGCACGAACATGAAGTGAACCAACTGGGGCCGGCCGCGTTCCTCACTTCGTCTTAGCCCCACGAGGAGAACGCCATGGCCCAGAGTTCACACACACGAGGATCGGATCCCGTCTCTGATCTGAAGGACAAGGCTTCAGATCAGTTCAAGAAGGTGGCGGACCAAGCCGAAGACGTGGTTAGCCGCGTCACGGAGCAGGGCCGCGAGGCCACCGAGCGCATGGGCGAGGTCGCCGGCAACCTCAAGGGTGCAGTTGACAGGTCGGTCAAGCAGCAGCCGATGGCAACCTTGGCAGTAGCCGCTGCTGTGGGCTTCGTGCTCGGGGCGCTCTGGAAGAAGTAACGCTATGTTTGCCGGCCTGATCAACAGCGCCAAGTCCGCGGTCAGCGGGCTTCTTCTGCAGTACGTGGCGCGCGCGTCGGTCGCCATTCCTTTTGTGATTGCCGCCGGCTTTGCTCTGGCGGCCTGCACGATGATGCTGGTCGAGCGTTTTGGCCACATCACGGCCTATTGGCTGGTGGCCGGCGCCTTGGCCGTGGTGGGCGTCGTTGCCGCCGCCGTCGTGTCGGCCAAGGAGGAAATAGAGGAGGAGGCCGAGCAAGCCGCCGAGGCGAGCGACACTGGCGAGGTCGTAAGCGATGCGGCGGCGCAAGCCATGGTGCAAGCACCGATTGCCGCCTTGGGTGCGCTGTTCAGCATTCCGGGAGGGACCGCCGCAGCGTTGGGTGGTGCGCGACTGTTGGCGCGCAATTGGCCGCTGGCCATTCTCGTTGGCCTGATCGGCTTGCTGTATTGGCCAAGCCAGCCTGAACACTCTGAACGTGCAGACATCGGCGAAGGTGAGCCTGTACCGCCGCAGCCCAATGGCCGTGCCGATGTGCACGAGCTGCGCCCGGACTATGACCGGCTGCGTCGCCGTGCGTCATCGATGTGAGGCACCTATGGGCCTTCTCAGTAATGTCATTCGCACCGCCGTCATCTCAGCTCTGGGAGCAAAGCTCGCGCGCGGGCGCTCGCCTATCGTTGTGGCGCTGCTGAGCTTGCTGGTATCGCGGGCGCTAGCTAGTCGCCAGGACAGCGAGGAAGAGGCCGCCAAGCGCAACCAGCGCCCACAGTCACCGCAAGAGGAGGAGGGACTTGGCGGGTTGGTCGAACAATTCCGACGCGGTGGTCTTGAGGATCTCATCAGATCTTGGATCGGGACCGGCACCAACAAGCCCATCAGCCCTGATCAACTGCAGCTGGCGCTTGGTCCTGAAAAAGTGGAGGAGCTTGCCAACGACACCGGGCTGCCACGCCAGGATCTCTTGTCACAACTGACGCGCTTGCTGCCGGAGATTATCGACAAGCTCACCCCCAAAGGGCAGCTCCCAGCGCAAGAGGAGTTACGCATTGCGCCCGGTGAGCTAGATGATTTAACGGCTCCCGAACGGCACAGATGACCGGAGCAATTCCGGATGGCCTTGGGTTTCGTTGCTCATGACGGGCCGAGCCTGGGCGGAGCGTCGAAGACAGGTTCGCTGTTTTCGCGCTTCATCTGCTACTCATTGCAACGGCCAGCGTGCGTATAGCCGCGTTGCGCCAGCAAAGTGCGGACCGCTCTCCCGATCTCGCGCTGCACTCCTCAACGAGCAAGGCCCAGCGGGACACAGGACGTGTGCTGGTGTGATGAGCGGCCCGTACGGCAGCGCCCATCGCACCAAACAGCGTCAGCAATTCCTTCAGTGTATCGGCCGGATCCCCTTTCCGCGACCGAGTTCATAACTCAGGGCAATCTCTTACCCACGCATCGGAACTTACCCCTAGGGGTGACGTTGTTTGTTCAACGCAACGCGTCAAAGGAGGTTGTATGACTAGGTTCTTATCCGTCGCCGTGATGGGTGCTGGCCTTATGTTGGCAGTTCCCGTCAGCGCCAATGCAGCACCGTTATCACCACAGGCACCGGCGGCCGAGACGGCCATCGAAAAGGTGCACGGCTATCACCGCAGCTGCCGGTATGGCCACCGCCACCAACGCGATGGTGATCGTGTTGGGTGCGGCGGATATTACTATCGCGATTCAAGCCCCGGCATTTACCTGAACTTAGGCCGTGACCGTCACCGCCATCACGGGCAACATCGAGATCATGGCCGTCGAGATCGGCACTAACCGCAAGGACTGACGTGTGGCGCTTTAGTTCTTGCGCGCGCGCCTGGCACTCCGGCCGGGCGCGCTTCTTCTGTGGGTTAACTGCGTTTCCGACCTGGAAAACGGACCTCATTTAACTCGGCGAGTATTGCGTGGTTGGTTGAACCAGAAAGAGCGGACAAGCCAAACCCCCACTTGCTTTGAAGAGCAAGCATTCGCGCAAAAGCGAGCGCGCGAAAGGACGTTTTCGGAAGTAGCCGCGCTCCGTGTGCTGGTTGAGATGCGCTACTTTTTGCGGGCCTTCGGTGCACCCAGCAGCGCGACCGGGCTTTTGGGAACGAAGGTATTTGGCAGCGAGCGGAACAATGCTGGCTCCTTGGTGTTCTTGAGCAAAGCAAGGGTTCGCGTGCGAACCGTTCGCCCGCGAACGCCGCTGGAGGCAGCGCCATGGACAGCATCATCTATCTCGTCGGTCTGGTTGTCATTGTGATGCTCATTCTGAGCGCCTTGGGCCTGAGATAGGAGCATTGCCATGACACATACTGGTCCCGCCCCCGCAGTTGCCACACGAACCTCCAGCTTCGTCGATTGGGGAGCCGTCCTGGCCGGGGCATTCCTCGCGGCGGCACTCTCCTTTGTCCTGCTGACCTTCGGCACCGCCATCGGACTGTCTGCCACCTCGCCCTGGCCAGGTTCAGGGATGTCGGCCAAGGTGCTCGCCAGTCTGGCTGTGTTTTGGGTCATGGCGCAGCAGATCGGCGCCTTCATGGTTGGCGGCTATGTGGCGGGCCGCATGCGGTCCCGATGGCATGAGGTCAATCAAGATGAGGTCGAGTTCCGGGACGGCCTGCATGGCGGCCTGGTATGGGCCGTCGGCATTGTGATTGGAGCGGCGATGCTCTTGGCGACCGCCGGTGCAGTCGCGCGGACGGGTGCCGAGGTAGCCGGCAAGGCCGTCTCGTCGGTTGCAAGTTCCGCCAATCCGATGGACCTGACCATCGACACCCTGTTGCGGCCAATGACTGTGGCCCAAGCCAGCACAGCCGGCGCAAGCACGCCCAGCGCCGGTGCCCCCGGCACGGCTTCCCGTCCGGTAGCGTCAAACATGGACAGTGGTGAGGTGCGAGCGGAGATCTCGCGCATCCTGGCAAGATCGACCGCGGCCGGTGAGATGTCAGCGCCAGATCGGGCCTATCTGGCCCAGCTCGTGGCCCAGCGTGCCGGCATATCGCAGCAGGAGGCCGAAAAGCGTGTTGCCGACGCCGTCACGGCCGCGCGCGAAGCCGCCGACAAGGCCAGGCGCGGCGCCGTCCTGACCGGGTTTGTCACGGCGGCCAGCCTCATCATCTCGCTGGCAGCGGCGTGGTGGGCGGGCCTGAAGGGCGGCAACCATCGTGACAATTCGATTCCCGCCCGGTTCAATTTTGTGGTCCCCCGGCGGAGTTGAACCCATGTTGCGCGATATCATTCTGTGGCTGGCCGGTGTGCCCATCGTCGTCATCATCCTCCTGCATCTGTTCGGCTTCCTCAGCTAATTGAACCACAAGGCAGGACAGCAAGCGCCTTCACCTGACGCTTCCTGTCGATGCGCCATGGCACGAGGCAACACCGGTCCTCTTTTGTCGCCACTGCGTTTGCTGTTCGGCGCCAGCCGACGCGCCGATGGTCTGTTCGTGCGCGCCATGGGCAAGATTGAACTGAGCCCCCGGCAGTTCATGGTCTTGCAGGCCGTGGCGGCCGCGGACGGCCTGAGCCAGGTCGGCATCATGGCTGCAACCGGGCTCGACCGCGCCAGCACGGCCGATTTCGTGCGTCGTCTGGTGGCCAAGGGCTGGCTGCGGCGCAGACGGACAAGGCGCGACGCCCGCCTCTACGCGGTGCGGCTGACATCGCAGGGCCACGAGGTCGTGGCGTTGGGGGAGACCGCAGCGCGCAAGGTGGATGGCGAACTGATGCGCGGCATCGCGCTCACGCAAAAAACGCCGGTCCTAGACGCGCTCAGGCTGATGGCGCAACAAGGTGTGGCTTAGTCGTGCGCCGTATCGAACCGGCGGGATGCCCCTAACGCTCGGGCCCGCCGGTCTGGCAAGATCAACTGTCCCGGCTAGCCAGGCCAACCGACAGTACAGGGACGACGAAGCCTTACCGCCGGACGGGGTCGCGTGGGCTGGATGTCGGTGTGGCATGCCACACCGCCCGTCGAGAAGATCATCCCACGCGGCTCAGCGCTTCGCCCACAATTGGCCCGATGCTTCCACAGGCAATGGCCAAGTTTGGATTGGCTCGAGAGCTCTATCGATCAGGCGCGTTCTTCATCCAGCTCACCTGCGACCAGAGCGAGATGATGAGCCCCGCGACCGCCGTTAACCCTGCACTAAAGTGCACTACAAGTGACCCTCGTTCGAGGCCTCTTTTCTTGGCAGCCCGCGGTGCGTGCTAGGGCCAACGTGGCTTTCCACCCCGCTGCAGGAACCTCGCATTGTTCTTCGAGTTCTCAGTGATCCTGGTCTCTCATCCGAGAGAAGCCCAAGTGCGCTCAATGTCAAAGGTCCTTGCGCTCAGCTGCTTGATACTTCTCGCGACCCAGGATTCCGGCATGGCGCAGGGATGGCCGTCGTGGGCAGACAACATCTTTGGAGAAGGCCGTCCACGTTACGAGCGATCGCCGTTCTGGCAGCAGCCACCACGCAACCCTCCGCGCGAGGAGCCACAACGGCCACGCCTCGAGATCAACGACCCATCTGATGGAGGGGCGCGGCCAGATATTGTCGCGCTGCCGCCACCCATCGTCGCATTTCCGCACGAGTTACCCGTCAATTCGATCGTCATCGACACGGGTGGACGCAAGCTCTACTACGTGCTCGCCAATAGTCAGGCCTACGCCTATGCCATCTCCGTCGGCCGTGAGGGCTTCAATTGGACCGGAACCGAAACGGTCAGTCGCAAGCAGGCTTGGCCCGATTGGTATCCACCCGCCGAGATGCGAGAACGAGACCCGAAGCTTCCAGAAAAGATGAGCGGCGGTATTAAAGATCCATTGGGGGCAATGGCACTCTATCTCGGCAAGACACTTTACCGCATTCACGGCACCAACGACCCCAGATCCATCGGACAGGCAGCATCCTCTGGCTGCTTTCGGATGCTCAATTCAGCGGTCTTGCATCTGGCCTCAATTACCCAGATCGGCACTCCTGTCAGCGTTGTCGAGGTGTTACCTCGCCGTCAGGACGTCAGCCGTGCCTCTGAAGCGCCTCGACGGGTGGAAGAACCAAGCCGACCAGCAGCCAGCGGCATAACAACACGCCCCGCACCTAACTCATTCCGCGACTATTACTCACTGCGCGAAAGTACACTCCAGGGTCGATGACTGCGAACCGGTAGTCACGGGAACTGGAGTTGATCGTGCTGCCGCGGATGCCATCGCCTACCTCAAGGCGATCCAGTCGGTCGCCGAGACCGTGGACAGCAAGTCCTCCGTCGGCATCAGAGCCCTCATCGACCACCAGCTCAAGGCCGCTGCTGCCGCCCTCGGCGTCTCGACCGAGGTTGCCGCCAAGACCATTGCCGCCCCGCAGCAGGCACTCGATTTCGGCGACGGCAAGTACGTTTGGAAGCCCTGGCGCGACGTGGCCCCATCCCACCAGGACGTTCATGACAGGGGGGCTGAAGCAGGTGCTGCAGGAACGGCTCGCGGGCAACGGTAGCGACCCCGTGATTGGCCTGCAGACCTCCTTCGACGGCGGCAAGACCCACACCCTGCTCCCTCTATCACCTCGCCGCTGCGCCAAAAACCCGAGACGCTTCCTTGCTGGTCAGCTCGATGACAGCCACCTCGCAGGAAGAGGCCGCTCACTGTTTCGGGGCGCTCATTCAACTCGGCGGAACTGGCGTTGCGGCGCGGTGTTATCGCGGAACCCCTTCGCCTGGAGAACCGCCATGGGACTGTTCAGCAAAGACATCAAAACAATGGACGACCTCTTCCTGCACACCCTGCAGGACATCTACTACGCCGAGAACAAAATTGTGAAATCCCTGCCCAGCATGATTGAGACGGCCCATGATGCCCAACTCAAGCAAGGTCTGCAGGCGCATCTCAAGGAGACGAAGGGTCACGTCCAGCGGCTGGAGCAGGTGTTCCAAATGTTAGGTCAGAAACCTACCTCCACGAGCTGCCCTGCCATCGATGGCATCATCGAGGAGGCCGAAGAGGTGACGGGGGAAGTGGAAGATAAGGATGTCCTCGACGCCGCCGTCATCGCTGCCGGTCAGGCCGTCGAGCATTACGAGATCACCCGCTACGGATCGCTCATTGCCTGGGCCAAGCGCCTCGGCCGCGGTGACGCTGCCCGCGTTCTCGAACAGACGCTGAAGGAGGAGAAGGCTGCCGACAAGAAACTGACCACCATTGCCGAAACCAAAGTGAACCTGAAAGCAGCCAGCTAGCAGTCGTCGCACGGGATGCAGCTTCGCGGTCAGTGCCTGTGCGGCATGGCCGGTACACCGTGGATGTGCCGCCCTAGCCTGGATGACCCGGCAACGAAGCTCACCGGGGCGGTGTTGGCTTGGCAGAGCCGGTTAGATCCCGTGCCCGGCCCGAGCGCTCGTTGGTAGGAATCTTTGCTCCGATCCGGAACGACTGCGCCGGGTTGCCATTTACGGCCATGGAACGAGCATCCCGGCATAGCGCCGGGTGCACAATCTTCAAATGGAGCTCCGATATGCCTCGCAAATACTTCCTGATCCTTACCGTCGCCCTCGCGCTTGGAAGCACGAGCCTTGCGATAGCCCAGACCTCGCCACCGACCACGGACAAGAGCGCGCCGGTTGCAGGGGCCAACAGTTTCACCGAGGACCAGGCGAAGGACCGCATGGAAAAGGCCGGCTTCACCCAGGTCACCGGCCTACGCAAGGATGACCAGGGAGTGTGGCGCGCTTCCGCCAAACAGGGCGACAAGCAGGTCAACGTCTCGCTGGATTTTCGCGGCAACGTCGTCAGCCAATAAGGTACCCCCGATGACACGTACAGTATCCAAGCTCTACGACAGTTACAGCCAGGCGCAACGCGCCGTCGAAGCACTCGAGCAAGCCGGCTTCTCATCCTCAGAGGTGAGCCTCATCAGCCGCTACAGGGATGACAACACTCTGGCGGACGATGCTTCGGGCACGACCACCGGCGCGACCGCTGGTGCCGTTGTGGGCGGCGGCGCAGGACTGCTAGCGGCCCTGGGGGTCATTGCGATCCCCGGTATTGGACCACTGGTCGCGGCAGGCGTCCTTGCGACCACCCTCGTTGGCGCCGCTGGTGGGTCGGTGGTCGGCGGGCTGATAGGGGCTCTTACCGATTACGGAGTCAGCGAGGAGGACGCCCACGTCTACTCGGAGGCCGTGCGCCGCGGAAGTTCACTCGTGACGGTTCGAACAGATGACGATCGCTCGGCTAAGGCGGACGCAATCCTCAATGCCCACACTCCCGTTGATGTCGGTCAACGTCGGCAAGCCTATATGAAGAGCGGCTGGTCGAAGTATGACCCGGCCTCCAAGGGTTATACGGCCGAGGAAATTCGCAAGGAACGCGAGCGCTACTTACGCGGCTCGTGAAACCGGCAAAAGGGTGGTTGGTGGGACGCCACCCTTTTCATCACCAATAGCGGAGCGCGTACGCTTCTCTCGGCGACGTCAGTCTCGGAACCGCTGTTGCACCGTTTACGCGCGCGTGCGACGCCTTCCGCCCAATTCGTCGAAAAGCTGTCGTGGCGTCTATCGCTCGTCGTCATTGCCGGCGTGGTCGCTTTGATTTTCGTTTGTGATGTCGACCTGGAATATCTAGCCATGCTGGTCTCCCAGAGATGGCTCGAAAGAACAGGGCGTGAGCGTTTCCGGTTCCGCGTGTGCATACCGGCTTCTCCCTTTCGCCGGCGCGAAGCACTCGTTACGTGACGGCACGCTTCAAAGCCGATGAACCGCGCGTTTTAGGTCCGCCTGGGCTTGCCGAACTGGAGCAGGGAACATTGAGCCTGTTGCAAAGTTTGACCTGTGCGCCACTCTGGGACGATGTATCGTGAAGATCGCGCTGAGCCTGATAGTAGCTCTTCTCCTTTCGACCCCCCTGCTTGCTCAAGAGCACGGAGCATGGATCGACTACCGCAACGAACGGTTCGGTTTCGGCTTGCGGTATCCGGCAGAGGTTTTTGAGGTCGATGGCCGTTCTGAAGCTGGTGACGGACAGAGCTTCACATCCAAGGGTGGGGCGGCACGTCTGCTGGTTGGGACCTTGCAGAATGCTGACGGTCATACACCGAGCACCTATC
This sequence comes from uncultured Alphaproteobacteria bacterium, assembly GCA_963806735.1. Lineage (GTDB taxonomy): Bacteria > Pseudomonadota > Alphaproteobacteria > Rhizobiales > Hyphomicrobiaceae > CADEFX01. The sequence goes on from CAWEBE010000039.1 coordinate 21,959, forward strand.
TCCAGTACATTGCTCGGCATTCCTATGGCGGGTTCACCGTGGGCTATCGCCGGCTGGACAGCTCTTGGTTCGTACTGTCGGGTGAAAACACCGACCAGATTTTCTACGAGAAAGTCATATTCAGCTGCAACGATCGCTTCATCACGAGCTTTGCCATGCTGTATCCAATCGCGCAGCGCGCCATCTTTGACCCAGTCATAGAGCGCATGGAAGATTCCTTCCGCGCCGGCGCCAAATGCCCGCGCCAGACACCGGCTCGCGCCGTCGAGGAAGGGGCATCTCACCCTCGTAGGCCGCCCGATCGGACCCGGCAGAGCGATCGCCTGCAGGCACCGCGATCGGAGATGGCCGACCGTATTGCACGCGCGCGTGGCAGAGACGTTCTCGTCATCCTTCGCCGGACGACTCCGCCGTACGATCGCCAAATCGTTCGTGGCTATGCTGCACGGTGAATTGAGCCAGTAGCGCGCGATCGGGCGGGCTTCATCGCACATGGGAACCCAAGCAGTCTATGGAACCCAAAAGTTCCAAACCTGACGGTGCCCGCGCGAGCTCCTCAAGCGCACTGCCGGTAATTTCACGCTGCTCCTCAGGAGCGTCGGCGCGGTTGCGGCATTTTCTGCCGTGCTTGGCCACAGCTCCATCGGGTCAAGCAGACAGCTGCCCTTGATCTGAGGTGCCGACATGGGCCTGGTTCTCTGTGTCTATACCGATCGTGAAGCCGGTGACGATCTCGACGGCTTTCAGGTGGGCAGCTATAGCGACTTCGGGGCGTGGCGCGACTTCATCGCCGTCGAGCTGGAAGGGGGACGGTGGGGCAGCAGGTTTCCCACTCTCATGATGCATTCGGATTGCGATGGGGAGTGGTCGCCAGAGGATTGCATCGCTCTCAAGCGTGAATTGGCGGCAATCCGCGGCGAGATGGCCAGTTTGCCCGCCGTGCCGTTCCATTCGACCTGGCAACAGCAGGTTGCCGACGAGTTCGGGCTTCGACAACAAAGCGCTCTCGACTGCTTCATCAACGTTGATGGTGAGACCCTCGTCGACGCCATCGAGCGCTTGGCTGAGCTGGCGATGCGACTGGGGAGGCCGATTACCTTCGCCTGAGAGGTGCTCTGTGGTGGTTGCTTGCATCGATCCCTGGCGCGAGAGAAGCCCACATGGCCACGATTAGTCCCGAGGCGCAGGCCCTGATCAATCGCCTCCGCGCCGTCGATCTCGCACGGCCGAAGCTGGACTTTGAGGCTGTCGAGAACGCGTTCAACCGTCACCTGGCGGCACTGTGCCTGCCGGCGCGCCCAGTCCGCTTCATGCCGGACGTATCGAGCGCATATCGGCACATGATCGACCTAGCCGACGCCGCCAGCCGGCTCGATGCAACGCGAGCCGCGCGGGAGGCTGCCCGCTCGACGTGGTTCAATCGCGAACTGGCCGCTCGCAACGCCGCACATGGTCTCGCTCTTCATATCTCGCGGAGCACCTGTACGGACGATGCCTACTTCGAAGCCCAGAGCCTCGCCAATGGGACCGCGGCCGACGCCGCTGGCGAGGCAGGTGAGCGTCTGGATGGCGCGCGGGCGGCCTGCCGCGAGGTGGCGCTGGAAGCCTCGCGGGTTCTCGCCCTCGTGAGCGCCAAATGGGCCGCCAGCGAGGTCATCTGGGAAGCTGCTGGAAAAAGGACCGACGACGACATCTGGTCAGCGGCTTACCACACGGCTGTCGATGATCTGGGCGCCCTCAGTGCTGCTGTACATGCTTGTGAAGAGCGCAATGCCCTTTCCGCTTTCACGCATCCGGCCCAACAGCAGCTGCTCGACATCTGGTTGCCGATGCTCGAAGCGTTCGAGGCGGGATTGCTTTGCTATTGGGTCATGTCTCCGGAGGTGGTCTGGGTTTCGCGCCCGTTGTTGTCGATCGTCGATGGCAACTTGCATCGTGAGGACGGCGCAGCAGTGGAATGGGCAACCGGCGAGCGGTATTGGTTCTGGCGTGGTACCCGCGTCCCGCAATGGGTGATCGAGGACCCATCGCGCATCACGCCGGTGGTGATCCGCGATGAGACCAACGAGAACGTTCGGCGTTGCATGATCGAACGCCTTGGCAACGAGCGCTCACGTCCATAATGAGGGAGCCGATCTGGCGAGCTCTGGCACGCAGGCGTTGGCGACCACGATCCATTCGCATCGCACGAACTCCCCGTTCGCCGAGCCGTCGCAAGAAAATCAATGAGTTCACGCCCAGCTTGCGAAGCAAACTTTTAAATTACAGGGTCAAGCTGACTAGGCCGCGTAGAGGTACTCCGGCCCCTTCTATGGATGAGCCGAAAAGCGGTTCGGAATTTTTGGCAGTCGAATCAATGTTCGGTATAGGTGGTTGCGGCCCCCCGCAACCACCGAGAACCGCCTAGGTCATCGCCAGCGAACCAAAGCCCGCTCCAGCCTGTTCATGAGGAGGGTCACGGAAAGCCCCAATACTGCTAACAGCAGAATGATGGCCATGACACCGTCCGTGCTGAATGTCGCTTGCAGATAGGCACTTGACTGCCCAAGACCGTGCTCAGCGGCGATGATTTCAGCGGCGAGGACTCCTAGGAGTGCGAAGACAAGCCCAATCCTGCGATCCATCGGCCCCGCAGTATCAACCTCGCATGCGACCGTGTTCCTCGCTTCTGACGATCATCGTATATCACCGGCGATACTGCCGATTGATGGTGGTCTCCATACAAGCATCGGATAGGAATCGCTGCTGAGGCGGCCAGGACGACGCATCCGGCGCGACGCCTCACCAAACTCAATCCCGTCTGCACGCAAGGTGTTTTCGTGGCGCCGGAATTTGTCCTAAGCTTTGTCACTGCTCTCGGAGGCGAGGAACCGAAATGGGCTACCAGAAAATCGAAGTTCGGGACAACAGCACGCGCAACCACATCCGGGGGAGGTGAGCCTCGTTTTTAGCGCCCAGCGCCAGTGGAACCAACGCCAGGCTTCGACGTTAAGTGGCCGGTGGAACTCAGCAAAGCCTCAACAGACATGTCGTCGAGCTGGTCCCTTCTCGTGGTCGAGGACGAGCCGCTCATCGCCATGCTGCTGGTGGATCTGTTGGACGAGCTTGGGTGCACGGTCGCGGCCCAGGCGTACAGCGTGGCCGAGGGTCTCGACAGGGCCAATGACACTCCCTTCGATGCCGCCATCCTGGATGTGAACCTTCGAGGGCAGCCGGTCTGGCCCCTCGCCGACGCGCTGCAGGAAAAGGGGATTCGCTTTGTGCTGGCGACGGGCTACGACGGCCGCCAGACGCAGCGGCGCTACCCAAGCGCGGCCGTATTGGCAAAGCCCTATGCGCTGGAGAGCTTGCGGCAAGCCCTGGGCGCATTAAAGGGCATCTGAGCTGTCCTAGCCAACGCCGGGCTTGCGCCGAATAGGAATGACGTTCTCAAGGTTTGGGGCCTCTGGGGCTCGCAGCACCTCCTGCACCTTGTGCGCCAATTCGGTCACCGTGAAGGGTTTTGAGAGCACATGCTGGCGGTTGATTGCTTCGCCTGCCTCGGCAACGTACCCGGTCATAAAGAGAATGCGGAGTTCCGGACGCTTCGCGAGGGCAAGCCGCGCGACTTCTGGACCTTGTACTTCCGGCATGATCACATCGATCAACAAGACATCGATGCTTTCGCGTCCGCCGAGTATGGCGAGGGCTGCATGCCCTCCGTCAGCAACCCGAACCTCGTAGCCGAGGCTCTCCAAGCAGGAAACGGTAAAGGCGCGCACGTCGGGGTCATCGTCGACGACGAGAACGCTGGCAGCGCCCGAGGAAGGTAGCTGCTCCAGCACATTCTCAGCGGTCTGGCGCCCTTCGGCTGCAGCCGCCCGCGGCAGGTAGATCCGGATGGTGGTACCTTTGCCAACGTGGCTCTCGATGTCCACGTGACCACCCAGTTGCCGAGTGACCCCATAGACTTGGCTAAGGCCGAGGCCTGTGCCGGCTCCAGGTGGTTTGGTCGTAAAGAACGGCTCGAACGCCTTAGCCTTCACCTCGTCAGGCATGCCAGTTCCGGTATCGCTGACTGTCACACTCGCGAAATCGCCGGCCAAGCCAAGTGCTCGCGGCCGAGCGGGATCATCGTGCCCCGAATTTTTTGTCGCAATGCGCAGTAAGCCACCCTCGGGCATCGCGTCCCGCGCGTTCAGCGCCAGATTGAGGATGATCAGCTCGACCTGACCCGCATCGACCATCGCCGGCCAGAGTCCGGGTTGCAATGAGGTCTCGATGCGCACCGTGGCTCCAATGGAGCGCACCAGCAGATCTCCCATGCCGGAAACAAGGGCGTTTAGATCGGTGGGCTCGGCTTGCATATGTTGTTTGCGGGCAAATGCGAGAAGCTGGGCGGTCAACTTCGCCCCGCGCTGGGCGGCTTGCAGTGCGCCCGAAAGCCATCGGGCAATCTTCTCGTCCTGCACCCGCCTGATGGCCAGATCGAGGTTGCCGATTACGGCGGTCAGGAGGTTGTTGAAGTCGTGAGCGATGCCGCCAGTCATCTGGCCCACCGCCTCCATCTTTTGCGCTTGTTGCAGCGCGGTTTCGGCTTGCTTTCGCTCCACCATCTCCGCGCGTAGCCGTTTGTTGGTCCCCAGTAGCTGCCGGGTGCGGTCGTGCACAAGCTTTTCCAAATGCTCAGCAGCCTGCTCTCGCGCAACCAAATGGCCGCGCACCTCGTACTGACGCCGGCGCGCGCGCAGACCAGCTTTGACAGCGCTGATCATCGACACCGCCGAGAGCGGACGCTCGAGCAGTGAAACGTTGCCCAAGAACCTGCATGAGTTCGAGCCGATAGGCGTGGAGGCGACGTGACACCTGCTGGCTGGTCAGGATGAGAAGTGGGAAATCCGACCACGGCGGCTGTGCGTCGAGCCACCTCCGCAGGTCCTCGGATCTTTCACCGGCGAAGGCTTCCTCGGCCACCAGCGCGACGCCGGCTCCCGCCCGAAGGCGAGACACCAAGTCCGCCATGCCGGCGCAAACAGCGCTTTCAAGCCCCGCCGCTCGCAGCTGCTGCTCCGCCGCCACAGCATCGCGCCCGGTCGGTGCGAGGATCAGGACGAGCTCGCTCGCGCTTTCAGGCATTGCCGTTGTGCTCTGGCAATAAGGGCTTGGCATTGCCAGTGTACGTTGGTGTTCCTGTGAAGATACCGCGAAAATCTGTCAGGGGCGGTCCGAGCTGCAATCCACCCGAACCCAGCCGAAATTCACGGATCTTGGTCTCGTGCAACCCGCTTCTCTTTTTCACGACGGATATTGCCCGCCGCACCTCGCCCTCGGCTTCGAAGTAGCGGAGCATGACAACGGTATCACTCAGATAGCTGATATCGAGCGGGGTTTGCATGGGGCCCATGAGCCCATGCTGCGCGAGGACGAGGATGGTCACAACGCCGAGCTGGTTGAGGTAGCTCAGCAGCTCGTGCATCTGGAGCACCAGGAAGCGCTCATCGGGCATCGCGTTCAGGTAACCATTAAGGGTGTCGATCACGATCACCCGCGCGTGCTTCTGCTCCACGGCAGCGCGGACCCGTGAGACAAACTCGCCCGGCGACATCTCTGCCGGGTCGATCTGTTGGATATTGATGCGCCCGGTTTCGACGAAATTGCGAAGCGGAATATTAAGGGAGTCGCAGCGCGCATAGACCGTGCCGAGGCCTTCATCGAAGGCGAAGATCACGGCATGTTCACCGCGGTTCGCTGCCGCCACGGCGTAGGTCAAAGCGACCGTGGATTTTCCTACACCTGCACCTCCAATGAGGAGAGCACTCGTGCCGCGATGCAGACCGCCGCCCAGAAGAGCGTCAAACTCTGTGCTGCCACTGGGCGTGGGCTCGCCATGGAACTCTTTGTGGTGCTCTGCGGCGACCAGGCGAGGGTAGATGGAAAGGCCACCGTGCTCGATGGTGAAGTCATGGAACCCGCCACGAAAGGCGATGCCCCGCATCTTCGACACGCGCAGCCGCCTGCGTTCGGCACCATAGTCGAGCGCGAGTTGCTCCAGCAGGATCACGCCGTGAGAGATGGAGTGCAGCTGCAGGTCATCGGCATGCGAGGAGAGATCGTCGAGGAGCAGGACGGTGCATTTGCGGCCGGAGAAAAAGTGCTTCAATGCGAGAATCTGGCGCCGATATCGCAGCGAACTCTGCGCCAGGAGCCGCATTTCAGAAAGGCTGTCGAATACGACGCGGCTTGGTTCGATCTCGCGCACTTGATCGAAAATCAATTTCGTCGTCTCGCTCAGCTCGGTCTCTACCGGATGAAACAGGGTCAGCTCCTGATCGGGGCCGACGCTGGCTTCCGGAGGCACCAGCTGGAAGATGTCCACATTCTCCAGCGACCAGCCGTGGCGCGCGGCGACGAGGCGCAGCTCCGTCTCGCTTTCCGACAGGGTGATATAAAGGCCCTTCTCGCCCCTCTTGATCCCGTCCAGAAGAAAGTGGAGCCCAAGCGTCGTCTTGCCGGTTCCTGGGCGCCCCTCCACCAGATACAAACAGTCGGGATCGAGGCCGCCACCGAGAATGTCGTCGAGGCCGGAAAGTCCCGTCGATACCCGCGGCCGCTCAGAAAGGCTCATGGACGCTCACCTATCGTCAGTTGACGGTCTATCCGAGCAACCCACGACCAGTGATATTATGTGGGGGTGGATAGCCGGTCGAGGCCCCGTCGCTACAGCGAAAGTCTTGACGTCTGCGCCATACCGAGCTCCGTTGCAGGCATTGTCCGTCCTTCAGAACGAGCGGGTGGTGCGGCCGTTCCCGCGATCTCCCTCGCTTTCGTGGACCGGAGCCTGACGAGGATCACTCCGCGCCTGCGGTCACGGCCGAACGATAGGTTCATACCGTGTGGCGAGTGCGAGACTATCGCTTACGCCTCGTCTTGTGTTCTTCCTTGTGGTCCTCGTCGTCATCATCATCGTTTTCGTCGCGACCGCTTTTCTGGCCTTCAGCCCGCTCGTTGATATCGCTGGTGGCTAGCTCGGTCAGCTTCTCATCGGCGGCTTTCTCCTCCTCCAGAGTTTCCTCCAGCAGCTCGACTGCATCATCAAGGTCCAACTGCTCGGCCCAAGCGCACAGCGTGCCGTAGCGGGCCATTTCATAGTGCTCGACGGCCTGGGCACAGCCGATCAAACCGGCATCGAGAACGTCAGGGCTGCTGGCCTCGCTCATCAGCTCTTCCGTTTCTTCGACCAAGCCCTTCAGCGCCGGACACTCTTTGCCTGCGGGTTTCTGACCCAAAATCTTGAACACCTTGTCCAACCGCTTGACGTGCTCTTCGGTCTCTTGCGCATGCTCGGTGAAAGCGGATTTGAGGTCATCGGATTTGGCCTTCTTGGCCATCTTGGGCAAAGCTTTGAGAATCGCGTTCTCGGCGAAGTACACGTCCTTCAGGGTTTCAACGAAGAGGTCGTTGAGTGTCTGCATGGCTGGGTCCTTTACGGGAGCATCCAAAATGAAACTGCCGGTCGATAAGACCGGCAGGTAAGGCGTTATCGCCTGTAGCGGTCGCGCTCCGCCCGCACTTGGTCGCGTGTATACCCGGCCGCAGAGGGGTCGTAGGCTTGCCAGCCTTCTTCGGTGTAGGACCGACGGCGGGCGGGGATATCGACCGGATCGTGGCGGTTGAGGATGTCGCGTACCAGGCCGGCGCGATCATCGGCAGCCTGCACCGTGACCAAGGTGCCGCCGCGGCGTACACCCTCGGCGTAGACGTGCGCATCCTCTTCGCTGACGCCATAATCGGTCAGGGCCCCAAGCAGGCCACCGGCGGCCGCACCAGCGACGGTGCCGGCAAGCGTCGTTGCGAGCACGCCGGCAGCCACCAGTGGGCCTAAGCCGGGAATAGCGATCACACCAAGGGCGGTCAGAAGGCCCGTGCCGGCGCCAGCCAGGGCGCCGACCGAGGCGCCGGTTGCGGCGCCCGAGGCCTCATCGACGAGCTCCCCATTGTCGCGGTATCGAGACACGATGCTGACATCGCCAGCCGCGAATCCGGCTGCTTCGAGATCGCGCACCGCGTGCTGGGCTTGCACATAGTCATCGTAGAGATGAGTGACCTTGGTTGTCATAGACGCTGTCCTTACTGATTGGTCGCCACGTTGCCCTGGAAATCCAAGGCCACGTTGACTTGCTTGTCGCCTTGCTTGGCCGTGCCACGCCAGATGCCCTGGTCGTCCTTTTTCAGGCTTTTGACCTCGGTAAACCCGGCCTTTTCGATGCGCTCTTGCGCCTGAGCTTCCGTGAAGCTGTTGGCACCGGCGACAGGCGGCTGTTGGCTTGAAGGGGAGGGTGCTTGCGTGGTTTGCGCCGATGCCAGGCCGGACAGCAGGCAAAGGCCGACGACGATCAACGGCGCTTTCACAGAGCGCATGGGCAGTCTCCTGGTGGATGAGCGGAAGCGAGTGACTGCTAAAGCGGAAGCCTGTTCGTTCGTTCCGCTTGCCGAAAAAGAATTCGCCTGCAAGTGACGCCGACCGCGCTGATGCGAAGAAGGCTCGTGCCCGACCGTTGAAGCCATGGGCAAGAGCGATAGGTCGCGATTGGCAAGAAATTGTGCAGCCATTCGGCATCGATGCGCGTTGGTTTTAGGTTTAGGACGCCGTCGGAACTTCAAGGCACAAATCTAGCTCTGTGCCGGCTGGCTTTCCGCTTTATGAAAAGAACGCAAGCTCATGCAGAATGGCGGGCAATGGGGCAGGGGCCTAAAGGCTGAACCCGAAGCCGATGCGGCCTTTCTCACCGAACTTACCGAACGTATGCAGCTCAGCAAGGATACCGACGAGCTGCTCTGGCAAGCGGTGAATGCTATCGCGCGGTATTTCGCTTTGACCCGATGTTTCTTCATTGAGATCGACGAACGCGCAGATACTTTCAGGGTGTACCGCGACTTCAGGCACGCTGATAGCCTGCGGTCCACCGCAGGCACGTACTCCAATTCCGTTTGTCCTCCGCAGCTGATCTCCGCCCTGAAGGCGGAGCGGGTGGTGGCCATCGATGATACCGCTGCCGATGCTATAACCGCCGCCTATTACTCGTCTGCCTATGCCCCCTTTGACGCGCGCGCCTTTGTGGCAGTTCCTCTGCTGCGCCGCGGTAGCCGGGTGGCCGCGCTCGGCGCGGCCCTGGAGGGCCCGCACACTTGGACCTCGCGCGAGACCAGTTTGCTTCACGCCTCAGCCGAGCATGTCTGGAATGCTCTGGAGGCGCGCCGCCTGGATAGTCAACTGCGCGAAAGCGAGCTGCGCTTTAGAGGTTTGACCAGTCACGCCCCGGTCGGCATTTTCGAAACCGACGTTGGGGGCCAGTGCATCTTCGTCAACGAGAAATGGTGTGCACTGGCCGGGATGAATCCGGAGGCCGCGCGCGGAAATGGCTGGGTGACGGCAATTCATCATGCCGATCGCGAAGGTGTGTTCGCGGCATGGCGTGCGGCTACCGCTGCCGGGCGCGAGTTTTCGGACGAGTACCGATTCTGCACGCCTGATGGCAGGATTTCCTGGGTGCAAGGCAGTGCAAGTGCGTTGCGCAATCCTGCCGGCGTCATCGACGGATTCATCGGAACCGTCACGGACATTACCGAACAAAAATTGAGCGAGCAGCGCCTCGCCAATTCATCGCACAGGCTGCAGCTGGTGACTGATGCGCTGCCCGCCCTCATCTCCTACGTTGATGCGGATGGGCGCTACCAATTCACTAACCAGGCCTACGTTGACTGGTTTGGCCATGCCCGCGATGAAATCAATGGCAGGCACATGCGTGAAGTTTTGGGAGAGGAGGCATTCGCCTGTCTGCAGGCTCATGTCGAGCAGGCGCTGGCCGGCAGGCGCGTCCAGTTTGAGGCTGAGATTCCATACACGGATGCTGGTCTCAGGTTCGTTCATGCCGACTATGTCCCCGACGTCCAAGCTGACGGTACGGTCGCGGGCTTTTATGCGCTGATTACCGACATCAGTCCACGCAAGCGTGCTGAAGAGCATACCCTGATGCTTCTGCGCGAGGTCAACCATCGCGCCAAGAACATGCTTTCAGTCGTGCAAGCACTTGCGCGTCAGACCGGACGAGATGTGGGTGCGAAGGCGTTTGCTGAGCGATTCTCAGCCCGATTATCCGGCCTCAGCGCTAGTCACGATCTATTGGTGTCGAGTGATTGGCGCGGCGTAGAGCTGGAGCAGCTCATCCGCTCTCAAGTATCGCTGCTAGGGGATATCGAGCGCTCGCGCATACTGATGGATGGCCCGCGCATTCGCCTGTCGGCTGCCGCGGCGCAGATCATTGGCATGGCCATGCACGAGCTCGCCGCCAATGCTGTCCGCTTTGGTGCCTTGTGCACGGAAACTGGCACCATTGGCATCAGCTGGGAGCTCGGAGACTCCCCCGCGCCGCGCTTTCGCATGGCCTGGGTCGAGCGCAGCAGCCCGCATGGCAGAGACCTGGGTGCCAAGGGCTTTGGCCATACCGGCATGATCCAAATGGTCGAACGAGGGCTGCACGCGAGCGTTAGCCTAGCGTACGCCCCTGCCGGCCTGGAGTGGCGCATGGAGGCCCCCGCGCGCTCATTGCTGGAGCAAGGCTGAACGCCGGAGGCGACATCTCGACTCTTCACAAAGCGCGACGTGTAGCGAGTGTTGTTCGCGCCCGAAGAATCCCAGTGAAGTAGGAGCGGTTGCGTGCCCGGATGCGGGTCGGGCTGTGACATTGCTTCGCCGGGCCGATTGTTGTCTTTGATTTACCTTTCAAGATCGTCGAGCGCGGGTTCGCTCCCGCCGACTAGATCAGCCGACCGTAATACGGCGAGGCTTGGCTTCCTCGGCCTTGGGCAGCACCAAGGTTAAGATGCCGTCGTTCACTTCGGCGCTGATCTTTTCCTGATCAATCCGGTTCGATAGCGAGAAGCTGCGCCGGTAGTGGCCGATGTTGTATTCTGTATAAACCGGGCGCAGCCCTTCGTACTTCGAGAAGTCGATCTGGCCTTGGATCGTCAGTACGCCGTCTTCGACGCTGACATCGACCTTTCCCTTGTCGACACCGGGCATCTCAGCAACCAGCGTCAAGGCGTGCTCGGTCTCGAAGATGTCCGTAGTGGGCATGTAGACGCGTGCCGGGATGGTTGTCTCCTGTTTCTTCTCCAGCTCGCGCTTCTGATGGACTTGCAGCTCTTGCGGCGACATGTAGCGCCTCCGTCGTTGTCGGTACTAGACTTAGCTGATGCTGATCGTACGCGGCTTGTCGCTCTCGGCGCGCGGGATAAACAGTGCCAGCACGCCGTCGCGGTATTCGGCCTTGATGCGATCGGCGTCGATCTGGATTGGCACGGTCAGTGTGCGATCGAAGACGCCGGAATGGCGCTCGCGCCGATGCACGCTCGCGCCTTCTGCGTAAGTAATCGCTTTCTTGCCGCAGATACGGATGGTGTTGTCCTTGGCTTGGATCTCCAGCTCGCTCTTGTTGACACCAGCTAGCTCAAGGATGGCAACCAGATGATCGCCTTGCTGGAACACGTTGATGGGCGGGAACGCGCCCGTGCCGCCGGTCGAGCCGCGCAGCCAATCGCTTTCATGACGAGATTCAAGCGCTCTTTGAAACTCAAACAACGCGTCGAATGGGTCGTATCTGCCGATCATGCGAGCCTCCCTAGGCTACAGAGGCGCGCAACGATGCCGCCGGCCGGCGTCTCATCGGAGCTTCGATACGGCAAGCCACAACACGGTTATGCAAAGCTCGAAACGTCATGCCCAACCTCCGTCTCAGGGGCCTACGATGCGTGCGTAAACGAAAGCCAGGCTTCCGTTTCAGCCGGCGATTTAGGAGAGGCTTTAGCGCTGTCAAGGCGAGAGTGCTAAAAAATCCTGGCGCTGCTCTTGAAAGCTAAAAACGCGGCCTCTAAGTCCTTGCCCGACGGTTATTCCGACCGTTGCAAATCCCGATCTTCGTGTTGTCGCCTGGACAGGAGGATGGCAATGGCGACGCTCGTCTCCGCTCTCTTTCAGTCGTGCTCTGCTTTGCAGACGCGAGAGACTCACAGGTCCGGTCCGGTCCCGGATTGTCCCAGATAGATCGCCACCCACTACCCACGCCTCATAGCCATGAAAATCGCCCAAATCGCGCCGTTGATCGAAAGCGTGCCGCCGCGCCTCTATGGCGGTACCGAAAGAATCGTCAGCTACCTCACCGAAGCGCTTGTCGCGCAAGGTCACGATGTCACCCTGTTCGCCAGTGGCGATGCCATCACCTCGGCGCGGCTGGTGCCTTGTTGCGAGCAGGCGCTGCGGCTCAATCCAGCCGTGCGTGATCCGATACCCTATTACATGCTGATGCTCGACAAGGTGCGCAGCATGGCCGCGCAGTTTGATGTGCTGCACTTCCACATCGACCAATTCCACTTCCCGATCTTTCGCCATCGAGCAACCCGCACGTTGACGACGCTGCACGGCCGCCAGGATTTGCCGGACCTCAAGCATCTGTACGCGGGCTTTCGCGAGATGCCGCTTGTCTCCATTTCGAACGCCCAGCGCCGCCCCATCACCGGTGCCAACTTCATTGCGACGGTGCCACACGGTATCCCGGAGGACTTGCTCACCCCGACACTGCATCCGCGCGGGGGATATCTGGCGTTCCTCGGCCGCATCTCCCCGGAAAAGCGCGTTGATCGTGCCATCGCCATTGCCCGTGCTGCCGGTCTGCCGCTCAAGATCGCGGCTAAGGTCGATCACGCCGATCAAGCTTATTTCACGCGCGAGATAGCGCCGCTGCTTTCTCAGCCTGGCATCGAATTCATCGGCGAGATCGACGAGCAGCAAAAGGGCACTTTCCTCGGCCAAGCGCGGGCGCTGCTGTTTCCCATCGATTGGCCGGAGCCATTCGGTCTCGTCATGATTGAAGCCATGGCCTGCGGGACGCCGGTGCTGGCGTTTCGCCAAGGTTCGGCGCCGGAGGTGGTGGAAGATGGTATCACCGGCTATGTGGTGGAGAGCATGGAGGAGGCAATTTGTAAGGTCGGTCGCGTCATGGCCCTCGACCGCAGGCGGATTCGGCGCCGCTTTGAGCAGCGCTTCACCGCGGATCGCATGGCGCGAGACTATATAAACCTCTACCGCAGGCTCCTCGGAATACCTATGCGGGAACCTGCCCCGCCAGCTGCGCGTCACATTGGCGAACCGGACGCGGCGGCCAGCGCATGAACCTGGTCTTCCAGATCGAAACGCAGCCCACCGCAGGTGGCGATTTGGAAATCGTCGATGTCGAGTGTAACCCGACCTCGGACGATGTGAGCGACACGCTGACGGCCGAAGAGATTGCAGTGGGCTCGTGGGTGCTGCGATTTGTTGTAAACGAGGACTTTGACGGCAACGAAGCAGTATTCGGCAAGTGCGCGCGATATGGCCTGGATCCGGCGGTCCTGCACGCGGCTTGTGCCGAGGCGGCGCAGGCTGAAAACTGACCATGAGAAATCGCACGAAGTCCGAGGTTGAGGCACATTGCTAATCCGACCGTTGACCGCTCGCCTTCGACATCGAATCGAACTGGGCTCAGGGCGTCATCGGCATGCGCGCCTTGGGTCCAAGCCTTATCGGCGCTGCTTCTTGGTTGCCGACGAGGTGTTAACCAATAAGCCCCCCCGGCCGCACCATCGCCGAGTTTGCAGTTGGCGCTCAGCATGGCGCGCAAGCTGCTTGATCTGATGGCCGCTTATCTTGCAGGGCAGTATCGCGGAGCTCACCCTGAACTGCCGCGCCGGCAGCGGAACAACTCGTGTGATGCCGCGTTCCTGGGGCGACTGAATTCGCTTTCGAACGGTTCGAAAACGAACGTCGCTGGAGGCAGCGCCATGGACAGCATCATCTATCCCGGATCCACGATCTTTCCGGAAGTTGATGTAGTCACCGGATCATAACGCCTCAGTCAGCACGATCGTCGACGCCTTTCACCCCCTCCAGCTTGGCGCAATGGGCGCAGCAGTAAATCCTGCCCTTTGACTCGGTGCCGTGGCCGATTACCCGGCATCCGCAGTGAGGGCAACGAGGGGCCATGGCGTGGATAGCGCATTCGAAGCTGTCGAATGTCATCGTCCGGTCGCCCTGGGTGATACGGAACGACTTGTCATAGTCGTTCCCGCACACATGACATTGAGCCATGGATTGCTCCTGTCCAAACACGGAGTCTCTCGGCACAACGGCCAACAACCCGGTGGGTTCCGCGTCCGCGGTGCTTCGTTTGGACCATGCATGCAGTCGTATCTGTTGTTAACCAAATACCTCGGGAGCAGATCACGCACGCCAAATTGCCGGAAGCATTGCGTCAGGAGAGTTGCACCATACTCCCAAAGGTCCGCTATGCCGTTCTCGAACGATGGCGCGATTACGATCGGGTTGCGCAGCGACCACGCCATCGGAACGAAGAAGGCATGATGCGTAAAGGCCAGCGAGCTTCAGGGCATAGATCGTCGAACCACACCTTGAGGGGTAGGAATAGCTATAGGATGCGCGCAAGATCTCCACGCTCGCGGACCTGGTGCTCGCCCCGTTCTCTGACATGGGTACCATCATACTCGCCGCCAAGCACCTGGACCTCGCTTCCTTCGGCGGTTCATCGGCATCGAGCTGGAGCCCAACTACGCCGCGATCGTCCGCGCGCATCACCGCCAACAGCAACACGCGGGAGATGCTTGGCAAGAAGAAGACCGACACGCCCGTGGCGATTGAGTAGCCACTTCCGATCGGCCAGCTCAGCGATCTCAAGAATCCGGGAAACCTCTGAGCCGGCATGGCAAGCCGGAAAAGTATCAGGTAAACACTTTGCGCCTCTTCTACGAAATCTGCGATGAGGACGGCGAAGTTCTCGATGTCGTGACGTTTCGCGACGCCATTGTTCAATAGGGCGCTCCGCCTTTGGCGGCCGGGCTGCGGTCTTCGGTCTCGGCCTTCGGCTTTCATCATTGGCGCAAAAAGAAACACCCACGCCGGGGGAAGGCGTGGGTGCTATTTCAACACGCTCTGTCTGGGGGGAGAAGAGCGCGCCTATCTGGTGACCACGAGGGAAGCCACCAGATCGTGTGCTCATAACAACCATGCACCCGTGATTGTTCCGTCAACGCGAGCATAATTAATGGCTCGACCTTGGTACGTGCCATGGCGTGTATCCTTGGCCACGCTTGACGCCGAAGAACCAATCGTAAACTACCGCGCGGCACCGCCGGGACGGTTTGCGAGCAATGTCTTTGAGAAGCCGTTGCGGTGTGGCGCTGTGCTCAGGCCGCAATCCTGCGGAATATTGCAGCGGAGTTAGTGAGGAGCCCCAGCTTTGGTTCCATCCCTTCTGCAATTCGAGCCCGGCCATCGAGCGCCAACCTGCGCACCGCATCTGCCGCTCCTAGACGTAAAGCTGAAGCGCCTGGCAGCGGCATCTGTAGTTGGTCGGCAGCACGACAGCAGGGATCTCCAACATGAAGATCTTCGGCGATTACCGCTCGGGCAACTGCGACAAGGTTCGCTTTGCGATTGACTACCTTCGATTGCCGCACCAGTGGATCGAGGTCGACAGCCTGATGGGCGGAACAAGAACGCCTGACTTTCTCGCAATGAACCCACAGGGACAGGTTCCTGTGGCCGTCCTTTCAGATGGTCGAACACTCGCTCAGTCGAACGCGATAGTTAGATATGTGTCAGAAGGATCACCGTTGTTGCCTGGCGATAAATGGAAGAGAGCCAAAATTGACGAGTGGATGTTTTGGGAGGCCAATAACCACGAGTTCTTCGTAGCAGGCTGCATCTCTCACATGACATATATGGGCAAGTCCAAAGAAACACGCGACACCATGAGGGTAGAACGCGGCGATCGCTCTCTCGACATCATGGAACACCACGTGCGGGGCACGGATTGGATGGTAGCAGACGAACTGACGGCTGCTGACATCGCTTTGTTGGCTTACACGCGGCAGGCTCATCTCGGCGGTTTCGATATGAGCGGGCGTCCAAATCTTCGCCGTTGGGTGGCGCGCTGCGAGGCAACCCTCAGTTTGGGACCAGTCTAAGACTTCTCTCCTGGCCTAAGGCGGAAGGTTCGCCTCTATCGCTGAGACGGTAAATCTTGGGGGTAAGCTACCGAAGCGTTCCATGGCAGCCCCTCCCTTCGGTCGGGTCACGCTGCTAAGTCCGCTTGCCAGCATGTCAGGGGTCGCCTGCAACTGCTTGCGCAGCGCGGCAATAGCTCCAACGCTGGCACCGCTGAGTTCTGCGGCTTGGCGGATGCTCGAGCCCTGTTGCAGAGCCTGTCAGCAAAGCTGTCGCCGTCGTGCGTGGATGCAGTGGGACGGCAACGATCAGAATGTGAGCGTGCCTTCGGCATGACTTGTGCCGCCGCCATCAGCCATGCGGTCTTCAAATCGTGGCCTATCGGCGGGGTTTCACAGACGGCCCGTCAGCAACAGGACGATTACGATGATAAGAAGAACACCTATCAGGCCATTGCCGCGATTGCCATAACCGTAACCGGGCCCGCCAAAGCGGCCACTGAACCCCCCGAGCAAAAAGATGATGAGGACGATGAGGAGTAGCGTTCCTATTGTCATGGTAGCCCCCTTGCCCTGCGCCTGCCGAAGTCTACTCAGCTGAACCATCTTTGTTGAAAGGCTAGTTGGATACGAGCATTTTGCAAAACAATTCCTGGAGGTTTTGACATGCCGTGGTTGAAGTGTGCATGGCTTTGGTTGGCGACAGTTACTTCAAACGCGCCATTTCTCTCAGGACCCAGATGCAAGCATCGGGCGCGTTCAGTCGTCCAGGCCCGATCACCGCGTTCGGCGCAGTAGGGGCAACGATACTCACCAGGTGGTCAACGGCCGCCTGAGGAACAGCACTTAGAGCTCGAGCCCCATGGCGTCGTTTGGATGCTAGGCTGGAACGCTAAGCACCTTCAGCTCCATGACCATGACGACCAAGCCTGCGGGCGCGTTCTCGTTCGTCTCAGAGCGCAAGACGATGTCGGGGTTGCGTTCGCCGATCAGGGCAGAACCGGTTGGCGTGCCCGGGATTGGTTGCGGTGCGCCAACGTAAGTTTGGGCCAGCAGCCCCGGGTCCAGCTTGGTATCGGCAGGACCTTGCACGACCCAGATCATGACCAACTTGCCCCCGGGCAGTTGACCCTGGCCGATCTGGCGGATGGTCCCGCTGTACGTCAGTTCGGCACCCTGCGTTGGTGGGCTTGAAGGCGCAGCGCATGGCCCGCTCCTCGGCGGCAGGCGCTTTCTGCTGCTCGGCAACTTCCGAAAGCGTACAGGTCAACGCGCCGAGGTTGGTGCGACTGGCTTGCGCAGCGACATTCGTGGCCAGAGCGAGGGCAACACAGGCCAGCAAGAGCCGGGTCATGGGACGACCTCCGAGAATGGAAAGTAACGCCCAGAATGACTGGGGGTTGCCTTGAGAGGGCTCCGGAAACCTATCTGCTCTGCTCCTGTCGCACGCAATCCTCGTAGCGATCCCACCATGAGGGATGACTTCTCGTGAGAGCACGCTGATAGGCCCTTTCGCATGCCCCTCCGGCCGGGCTGAGCCCGAGGTTGGACCCTTTGCCTGTATCTTCGGCTTGCATGTCCATGCAGCTCGGCAGTGATGGGCGGCACGTAAGCGTCTACTCTGGTCTGGTAATCGATCCGTGAGTGGGAATGTGCCGGCGCCTGAGTCGTTGGCCCAAGCAAGCTCAAGGCCACAAGGCCTGTTCTGCCCCGCCGGTGCTTGGACACTGTAGTCGCATGTGGTCCAATCAAACGTTAACGGATCAGGCTCAGGACGTTCACTTCGTTGGCCCTAAGCTGGGCCGCCGTTCGCCGCGCATCAGCAAGTAGAGGTCTCATGTGTTGAGCGCCCGCAACCGACGCCGAGCACAACGCGCTGCCCTGCTACCTCGGGCGGACGGGAAGGGGCGGAAGCATCCGCCCTTTTGTGTTTCCTCCGTTGTTCCCCACGAAACAGCCCACGCTTTCGCGATGTGGTCTCCTACACCGGTGTCAACTTGCACCGAAGGGGTTGGCCATGAGTACAGAGACAGTGCTACTCGCCGCGGCGGTGTTTGGCGGAGCCGCGATGGTGATCATCATCTCACTCGTGTTGGCGAAGTTCGAGGATGACGCTCGCCGCATGATGCGCGACGACCAGCAGCGCCACTATGGAAACGATGGGGATTGAAGCTATCGCGTTGCAGTAGCCCACGTGGCATCGATCATCTCTGATCGAGCCTTGAGCTGGTCAACGCTGTCGAACCGTCCAGCCTTCGACTGCTGAAGGTATCGCTGGTCGGAAGGACTAGCCGCCGTACGCGATACCACCGCTCAGCGGCGGCTAATCCGCTCAACGCACGGAACGCCACATCGGAACGCAACAAACGCAACCACCAATGACAAGACAACGGCCGCGCCTTCGTGGCGGTTGCGTCGCGCCAGAAGCTGGTTGTGGATAAATCCGGCGAAGCTTGGGAGCACTTTCCCAATGAGGAGTTTTGTCCGGCGGGAACGTTGCGACGCGCTTGCCGTTTCGCATCTCCATGCGATGGAGAGCATCATGCAGTTCCATTTCCACGTCCATACCGGTGACGGGATCGAATATGACACTCAGGGCGCGCAGTTCAATGATGTAGAGGATGCCAAAGCCTTCGGCCTGCAGCTCATCCGCAACTATTTCCTGCTTCACCCCAATCCCAAACCCGGGGTGTAGAGCGCAGTGTGCTCTGCATCACCCATGCGAGTGGTTACGTCGAACCCCTGCCGTTCCTCGACGCCTTTCGTAATAACGACGACCAGCCGATTTTGTACTGCACGCCCGGCCACGCTTAGCGGACCGGGCCGACCAAAGCGCAAAAGCGGCGCTTCTGCGAGCATCCAATGCCTCCGTCGGCCGGCAAAGCCCTTATCGCCAACTCCGGAACTGCGCTGGGTCAGGGCTCGTTCCCTCGGCATCAGGCTTACGAGCGCGATGCCGCGAGCGCATCGAGCCGCTCGGCAAGCTTGTTGAGCTGCCAGTCTCGGGCACAATGTGCGTCATGAAAGCCATCGTCCCCGGACACGTGTACCTGCTCGACAGTTACAAGGCTGACGGTGCCTCGCAGACCATTACCTTCGTTCAAAAAGAACGGCTTGACCGAGATAATCCCGAACTCGTGGAAGTGCGAGACGGGACGACGACAGAAGAGGTCATCGACGTCCTCCTTGATCGTCTTGAGCACCTCGACACCGTACTCCACGCGGATGAGAACGCTCACGCTCTTCGCCTGCTCAAGCGTGCAAAGCAGCAACTCAAGTCACGAACTGCCCGCCGCAAGCGCCGCGGCACCGAGGGTAAGATGATGAAGTAGTATGGATGTCAAACCGTCTCGGAGCGCCACGGCAACGGCTTGGATGAATCAGCATCTGCCCCATGCACCGATCCGTGATTGCGGCAGTTGCCGCTGCCGCGCCGGACACACAGATCCCTTGCGAAACCAGCATCGTCCGTGTTGCTCTGAAGCCGTCAAGGCTGCTTGGGGACCGTCGTCGTGTTCGGACCGGTCGTCGGTGAGCTGCTGATTGGAGGTGACGTGCGGGTCACTCCAACGCTGTCCGACGTGTCCTTGCCGAACACGTACCATCCAGCAAATGCGGCCAGCACCAAACCGACAAGCAGCAGGGCGAGCGTGGTCACGGGATTGGATTGGCGAGCCAAGTCGGTGTCGATGTAGTCGTCTGTCCGACGTGCTCTATCTTGCTCTGAGAGTGCCATGACTATCTCCTGATGACGTTGTCGGGGTTGCGCGGGGTATCAGGGGTGATGCTGCGCTCCATGTTCTGGCCAACCTGCGTTTCCTGCTGCCGTTGCGGTCCAGCGACGGCAAGCATCAGGAAAAAGAGAACGGCGGCGACCAAAAGCACGCCAATCGCTGTCGAGACGTTCTTGTCGGTCTCTTTCAATTCAAGCCAGCGCATGGAACTTTGTTGGTGAGCGTTATCAGGATGCTTGTGATCTTCGTCCATGGGATGCCTTCCTTCTGCAGCGCTCATTGGCGAGAACGGCGTGCACCCAGCATCGTTCCCAAGTGCGCAAATCCTAGGCCGGCAGGGCAAGGGCCTTGAGCTGCATGATCGTCAGCGCAACGGTAAGCATTCAAGACAATGCGAAATCGGCCAAAGCAAAGGACGGCGTGTATTGCCAAAAGGGCCGCCGTCCTTGCTCTCCCGCCAAGGAATACGTGTTTCAACTCGACAGGCGGTAGTGAACTTGGATTGATAACGTCACTTCAAGTGCGGCAGTTCCGCTTGGAGCGTCAGTTCCCGCTGGGAACTTTGCAGCGCGATGCCGGCCGCTGAAAATGGAGCAATGAGGCGCCATCCAGCCACACTTCCGCACGCTGGTCGAACAACTCCAGGGCGCATCAACTCTCGGCGGCAGGAGTGCGGGATTGGATTATCCTGCTGCTTTTTGCTTTCCCAAGTTAGCTACGGACAAGGTTTATGGTGACGCCGGTAAGACCTGAACCGACGGTTTTGAGCTCGACGCGTTGGCCCGTCTCGTTGCTCGTCACAAACATCGTGCCCGACACCGCACCGCTAATGGCGAGATCCAAATTGGTTGGAGTCGCGCGACCGGTGACAGAGCCAGCCGCATTAAAGGTGCGCTCTTCCCAATGCCCCACGACACGGCCATCCTGCTGACTGAGGCCGGCCCGCATCTCGATTTTGTAGCTGCTTGAGGCGCATCGGAACGCCATGGCGAGACCCGAGCCCTCGGCCTGGGCCGTGTAGTAGGCTTTGCACGTGATTTGCTCACTTTTCCCCTGATCGAACTGGACGTGGCCGCTTCCGCTCCAGCTTCCAGCCAAACGCGGAAATGGGTTGTCGGCACGCGCAAACTGCGCCTGTCCCACACAGCCCATCAGAGCGAAAACGACACTGTACTTGTGTAGCGCGCCCATACCTACCCACTCCTCAGCCGCAGCAGCTTGGATTTGAAAACACGGCGATCCGAGGATCAGTTCCCAGTGGAGCATCCCCACGACCCACGCCTGCGCCAGAACTGTCACACACGCGGCCGTAACCGCATTTCGGCCTCGAGCGCTTCATTGAAACTTCTCGATCCAAGTGAGATCTTTTGAGGTGTTGATTCGCTTGCGCGCGTTCACTCCTGATGCGGGAGGGACATGCTCATGTGGGACATGCTGCCGGCTGAGATTCAGCAACAGCGTTGCGATTGGTGCACAGATCACCTCACCACGCGCATCTTCCACTATGAGGACAAGCGCTACTGCTCCCGCACCTGTTTCAACTTAGGAACCGTAACGCAGATTGGCGGCCCACTGTTTGAGGCAAAGCCGTTCCCGCCAGGGATGACTTTCTCAAGGCACGGGCGCGCTGATCACAAACAGGGGGAAGCTCCCATGCTCGCTTTTGAAACCATCATCGCTTGGATCGTCATCGGCGCCATCGCGGGGTGGTTGGCCGGTCTGATCGTCAAGGGCTACGGCTTCGGCCTCATCGGGAACATCGTGGTGGGAATCGTGGGCGCCGGCATTGCCGGTCTTCTGGCACCAATGCTTGGCCTGTACACCGTCTCGACCGCCGGAAATATCGTTGCCGCAACACTCGGCGCGGTCATTCTGCTCGTGCAGATAGGCTTGGTCAGGCGGACTTAGCCGCGACAAGGCTGACGGGGACGGTTTACGGATATCAAGCGCTTCGTGGGAAGCACGTCGCCGGCCCACGCAACATTCATTCACACGTTGTGAATGGCTCCCCATAGCCGTTTGCTCTAGATGGCGGCGCATCAGAGGGAGGTTCGCGGGGGACTTCTATGTCGGACGTTGAGATGGCATTCCTGAAATCGCTGGCATTGCGGCCCAGCCGCCATGTCGTGAGTAGCCTGCAGCCCGTGATGGACGCGTTGGTCGAGGCTGGCTATGTCTGCGACAGTCCATCAGGTTGGATGGCAACAGCTCAGGGTTGCGCCCGGATCGAGCAAGAGCGCACTTCGGATTCGACCTCGGTGGGTCGATAGAGCCTAGTCCCGCGCTGCGTCACCACATCGGAGCAGGTATGGGAGCGCCGTTCTGAGACCGCCACGTGGTGTGTCAGCTCATCGGCTACGTGACCTGGAAAAGCAAACGCGCCGAGCGTTTCATGGATGGCGCGCCCCGCGTATGGTTCGCCACGGCACCGTGGATCGGGCGGCGATGGCACGGGAGCAAATCACGCACGCCGAATTGCTGGAAGCCTTGCGTCAGGAGAGGTGCACCACACTCACAAAGGTCCGCTATGCCGTACTCGAAAACGATGGCGCGATTACGATCGGGTTGCGCAGCGACAAAGGCATCCGAAGAAGAAGGAATGATGCGTAAAGGCCAGCGAGCTGCACGTTAGGAATAGCGTGCGGCGTGAACGGATTCCTGTCCATGCCGTTTCCAAGGGAGGAGGATCGTGGATGCTTGGTCCGACACCTGCCTGGCGCAAGGTCATGGCCCAACCCGGGCGCTTCACTTTACAGGTCCTGAAGGCGTTCCAGAAAAACCAGGGTCTGCTGCTGTCAGGAGCCCTGGCCTATTATATCCTGCTCTCCGTTATTCCCCTTTTCACTTTCCTGCTCCTGATGCTTTCTCACGTGGTTGATGAAGCCGCGCTGCTGGCGACCTTGCGACGTTACATCGGCCTTATCGTTCCCGGGGACTCTGCGGCAGTCCTTGCGCAAGTGCGCAACATCCTCGAGCACCGCGAAGTCGTCGGCTGGGTCGTGCTTGCCGCCATGCTGTTTTTCAGCTCGCTTGCGTTCAGCGTGCTCGAGAGCGCCATGTCGATCATTTTCGTGCATCGAGTGCGGCACAAACCGCGGCCGTTCATCGTCTCCTTGCTCCTTCCTTATCTCTACATCCTCTTGCTTGCCGTCGGCTTCCTGGTGATGACCGTCATTGCGAGCCTGCTGCAATCGATGAGCGATGACCAGCTTGTCCTGCTGGGACGCGGTTGGTCACTGGACCGGCTTTCGGTCGTCCTCCTGTATCTGGCCGGCGTCGTGGGTCTGATCCTGGTCCTCACATCTATCTATCTGGTCATGCCGCCCACAGGGCGCATCCGTCCCCGCCATGCGCTTGTCGGCGGCATCGTGGTTGGCCTGCTATGGGAGGCCACGCGTCACATCCTGCTCTGGTATTTTTCGACGCTGTCGGTGGTCGGCGTGGTCTATGGCTCGCTGGCGACCACGATCATCGGGCTCCTGAGCCTCGAGATCGCCAGTATCATTCTGCTGCTTGGGGCGCAGGTGATTGCCGAGTACGAGCGTCTGCAAGACGGCGACACGACGGCGCCAGGTGAGCTGAAGACGGAGGTTGCGCGCGCGGAGGTGAAGTAATCCTCTTGCAAAGCGGCAGGCTCCTCCCACGGGCGCAGCCTTCGGGACTTATTGTCCTGTAAGGGCACTACTTTTTGAGCACCTTCTTCGCTTCCACAAAGGCGTAGTTGTCGGTGATCTTCTCGCCCTTCTCGTTGACAAACTGGCCGAGCTCCAACTGCTGGATCAGCCGCTCAAGAGCTTCGCGCAGATCCTGTTCCGTCGCCATGGTTGCGGTCCTTCGATTGCATAACCAGCACTTAAGAAGGCTTCCGGCAAAAATTGAGAGGGCATTACTGAGCAGCAAGCGCAATCTGTAACGCTAGAGTGGGCGAATAAGCGAACTGCTGACGCCAGGTCGTGATTTTGGCGCACTTCGAGCGGGCTTCGCACACGTTAGGAACGCTCAACAACTCGGGGAGTTATCGCTGTCTCGCCTGCAGGAAGGCGCGTCATGCAACAGAAACGTGCGAATTTTTCCACCGATCTCAATCGTCTCCGCACTCGCATCAAGGAAGAGATCAACAAGCTGGAGGCCAGGATCGAGGCTGCGAACAAGACGTTGAGCTACCTCCGCATCACCCTCAGCCGTTTCCCCCACAAGAACGAGCGCGCCCAGTGAGCTTCAGTACCGCGCGCATGATGAATCAGAGCGGCGAGCGGAGCGGCTCAGGCTGAGCCTTCTTCCCTCAATTCGCTTCAGGAGCGGAGCTGCGGCTAAGCACGTGCGTGATTTCCGCGCCGAACAGCACGATCTGCGCCGAGTAGTACACCCACACCAGCAGCACCACGAGAGAGGCGGCAGCACCGTAGGTCAACTCCAGACCTTGAGTGCCGATGTACCAGCCAATAGCGAGCTTGCCGAGATTGAACAGCAGTGCCGTCACGAAGCCTCCGATGAAGGCCTCTCCCCATCTTACTTCGGCGTCGGGAAACCATTTGAACAGCATGGCGAAGAGCGCTGACAACACGCCAAGCGAGACCGTTAAATTGAGCAACTCCCACGCCAGTGATTGTCCGCTACCCAGCCAGGTCGACAAGGCCGAGAGCGCCGTACTCACGACCAGGGACAGGGTCAACAGGAAGCCAAGTCCCAGGATGCCCGCGAATGAAATGATATAGGTGCGCAGGTAGAGCCACACGCCGGCGCTTTCTGGTTCTTTCGTCTCCCAAATGGCGTTGAGCGCATCCTTGAGCTGAACGACCACACCGAGGGCTGCAACCAGCAGGAGGAACCACGCCCACCGCACCAGCAATCTTGCCGCTGGTTGGCGAACTCGCGCCCTTGAGCATCGCTTCCACGGCCTGGCTGCCAGTGGGACCAAGCAGCGACCTGAACTGACCCGTGAGGCCTTCGCGAACGGCATCCGCGCCGAAGAACACGCCGGCGATGCTCACCACAATCAGGAGCAGCGGCCCCAGAGAAAACACGGAATAGTACGCAAGCGCCGCGCCAAGACGGGCATCATGATGACGCACCCAATCATTGGCCGCCGTTTTGATTACGTTCCACATTGCCTTGTCATATCGCCCAGCTCATCGCCCCCTTCCCTGATCGCACGGCCGGGTGGGCGAGCTGAATTGGGTGCTTTTACAAAACGCACCCGGTTCGGCTTCAACCAGTTTGAGGACGCCTTGGCACCCGTACCAAGTTGCGCCAAGCCTCAACCGCCGCGCTGCTGTGAAGTTCCGTTTTACTCCCTGCCGATGGAAGGAAGCAGCGTTTCGCATCGTGGGGATCGACGAAGCCCATCCGTCTCAGGGACGCTTTCCTATATTTCGCCTGTTGCGCAGGCTCTGCTCGGCCGCAGGATCGGCGATGAGGTTGAGATCGGCGGCTGCCAACGTCGAAATCATCGACGTAACCTAAAGCGTGATGCGAGGCGGGCGCAGTCGTCCGGCGGACAGCGCAAATGACTAGGCAATAGCCGCCTAGCCGATGATGCGGCTGGGGACGTATTTCATGCCGAAATGCAGCAGCTGCTCAATAAGCATTGGATAGTCGATGCCGACATGCTTCGCCGAAAGCGCGAAGTCCTCATCCTTGGCGATCTGTGGATTAGGGTTTGCCTCTAGCAGGTAGGCGTCCCCGTCCTCATTCATACGATAATCAAGGCGGGCGTAGCCGCTCATGCCCAGGAGTCGATAGATCTCCTTAGAGGTATCCGCCAATTTCGCCTGCATCTTCTTCGACAATCGTGCGGGCCCAGTCTTCAATCCAACCTGGCGCTGATACTCGGGGTCCCACTTGGCCCGATCGGACGCAATGAGCGGCTTACCAACCTCCTTCTTTGTCATGGCGAACTCCCACGCCGGCAGCGCCGTCACGCGATCGTTGCCCATCACGCCCACGTAGATTTCCCGGCCGTCGATAAACTGCTCGGCAATCGCCGTCGATTTGGTAGTGCGGTGAATGTATTCAACACGCTCCTTGAGCTTTTCCTCATCGTGAACGATTGAGGCGCTGGAGATGCCGGCCGATCCTTCCTCTGTCAGCGACTTGACAAACAGCGGGAAGGCCAAGCCATCCACCCGCTTCACAGCGCGGCGCTTCGGGAAGATGGCGAACTCGGGTACTTTGAAGCCATGATACGCCAGAATCTTCTTGGTCAGGGCCTTGTCGCGCGCCAGCGTCAGGCCCCGCGGATTACAGCCAGTATAAGGTTGCTTGCGCAGCTCCAAGTAGCTGACCACGTGCGCATCGAAATGTCCGATACCGCCGAACTCCTCAACGAGGTTGAAGGCGACGTGGGGCTTATGGGCATCGATTGCACCACGGATTGTTGCGAGGTCGTCCGAAACGCCGATCGAGAAGATCTCGTGGCCAAGGCTTTCGATCGCGTCCCTGACATCGAACTCGGTCTTGCGCAACTCGCGCTGTTTCTCGCTGAAGTCCTTGAGGTCGCCTTCAGGCAACAGCTTTTCATCCGCCAGCATGATGACGCGGAGCTTCTTGCACTGCGCCCTTGCTTTCCTGGTCATGGCGGTTCGCAAATGGCCGTCCGGTCAAGCTGCTATTTGCCGGACTTGTTGATGGTTGTAACGGCGATGTGGGTGAGCTTGTGGTTGGCCGCCTTCTCTTGGTCGAGAATTTCGGACAGCAGGTCGTGCGCCTCGGTCTCCCCCAGCGCCTTCGCCCACTCGCGCAGCGTGCCGTAGCGGGCGATCTCGTAGTGCTCGACCGCCTGGCAGCAGCCGATTATCGCGGCGTGCTTGGCGACCGTGCCCTTGGCTTCCTTGATGGCGCCAGCGGTCTCTTGGAGCAATCCTTCGATCGCGTCGCACTTCTCCCCTGACGCTTTCTTGCCAATCGATTTGAACACGGCCTGCAGGGTTTTGATCTGGCCCTTTGTCTCCGCCAGATGGCCCTGAAGGGTGGCCTTTAGATCAGCGTTGGTGACCGCGTCGATGACGTTGGGAAGGGCTTTGGTGATCGCGTTTTCGGCGTAGTAGACGTCCTGAAGGGTGTGCTCGAACGCGTCGGCGAGGGTTTTCATGGGATTCTCCGGGAGGGCTCGCCTTGAAACCCTCAAGCAACCGCTTGGTTCCTTCACGCAATCGCCGGACGTACTGGTAAGCGTTCGGACTGGCTAGGATCGACCTGCAGACGCTGCATGCTCTCCCGCACGCAGATCCGCAACGCCTCAGTCAATGACGCCGCCGCGAAATGCGCGCCCACCGCAACCCGCCAATCTTCGATTTTCTCTTTTTCATCCTCCCCGAGCATCCAGAAGCCAGCCAGAAGCTTGGCGCCGGGCATCACACGTTTGAGACGACGAACCAGATATCGCACATGCGCCGGCTTCGAGGCGGTGCCGAAATACGAGAGGCACACGAGGGGTGCATCGACCGTATCCAGCTTGAAACCCTTGGCACTCGCCACGTCTGCAAACGGCTGCACCCACGCGTCGATGCCATGGTTTTTCAAGAGCTGGGCAAGCATGGTACAGGCGGCCTCGTCCAATGCGCTTCGACTGGCGATGCATAGGACTGGATAGGGCACGAGCCATTCGTCTGGCATGCTGCCCTTGGAGGCAATAGGGATGCTCGTTGATGCGATCCCTTCCGGGGTCACGTCAGTGTAGTCGTCCAGGTCGTCCACGATCTCCTCGATCGTGTCGCGAATTTCGAGTTGCTTCTCGCGCTCCAGCTTACCTTGCGCAGCGTCCGATTGTGCCCGCGCCAGCGCCCGCATCGGCACGGCATCGTAGTAGGCAGAAAGTGTCTGCTCCTTCAGCGCCTGCTCAGCCTGATCGGCCGCCTCTGTCGCATCGCCCGCCAGGAGGCGCTGATAGAAGCGCTCCTCGGGCTCTAGTGCGGGCTCGTCACCCAGTATGACCTCAACAAATTGCAGGGCCTCGATGTGCCTGCCCAACACGACAAGGCATACGGTCAGCGGGGTCGCCAGCAGAAGCCCAATCGGCCCCCACAAGACCGTCCAGAATAGCGTCGACACCACCACGGCTATCGGCGAGAGCCCGGTGTGGTGCCCGTAGAGGACAGGCTCAATAACGTGGCCGGCGAGCGGCTCCGACACAATGAACAAGGCTGCAGTCGCGAGCACCATGGACCAGCCGGGATCTACGGCGGCAGCCAGCACAATGGGAAAGAACGCTGCAATGAAGGACCCCACGAACGGCACAAAACGCATGAGGCCCGCCAAGATGCCCCAGAGCACAGCATTGGGCACACCAATGAGCCACAGGCCCACGCCGATGACGCAACCAAATCCCGCATTCAGCACCGTCTGCATGAGAAAGAAGCGGCTGAGGCGGACTGCTGCGTCATCCAGAGCCGCCGTGGTGCGTTGCAGATCGGCAGTTCCCGCCAGCCGAAGAAAGCGGTCACGAAGGTCTTCCCTTTGCAGCAGAAGAAAGACGAGGAAGAGAACGGTTAGTGCACTGGTCGCCAAGGGCGACAAGAGTGGACGCACCAAGTTAGCGATGGCTTCCAGGCCTCTTAGTTCAGGTTGCCGCACCTCCACCGGAATCGGCTTTTGTCCCGATGGTGCGCCGGCCGGGGCCTGCTTGGTGATTTCTTCCTGCAAGTCGCGCAGGGTGTCGCCGGCTCGATCCAAGGCGCCGGATGTAAACGACGTGCCGCTCAGCGCGCGCACCTTGGCGCGCAGATTGCTCTCGTACTTTGGCAGCTCCTCAGCAAGTTGGGTGATCTGCACCGCAATCGTGGAGCCCAATGCCGCAATCACACCTATCGCAATCAGAACAGTGAGGACGACCGACGGGGCGCGCCACAGCCCCCAGTTTCGTAAGAGGCGGATGAGCGGCGCCAGAATAAAGGCGAGCAGGCCAGCGATCACGAGCGGCTCGAGGATGGCCCGGCCGACGTAGAGGAAAAGTAAGATGAGAGCGGCGACGATCAGCCCGCTTGCAAGTTTGGAAATATTGCCTTGGCGTGGCCCCCGGAGCGCGAAATGCCTCGCCGCCATGACGCGCCTTCCTTCCTGGCAGCCCTGAAAAAGACGACCGCCGGGATGGGCTCCACCCCGGCGGCTACGTCACGTCGGCGCTCGTTCAGGGCAACCGCTTGAACCAATCGTCGACCTCGTTCCGGGTCTGATCCTTCGCGTAGCCATAGCGCTGCTGAATCTTGCCTTCGAGCTGATCGCGCTTGCCGTTGATCTCGGTCAAATCATCATCGGTGAGCTTGCCCCACTGCTCCTTGACCTTGCCGGTGAACTGTTTCCAGTTACCCTCAATGCGATTCCAATCCATTAATACATACTCCGTGTTGGTCCTGAGCCTGATGGTGAGGCTTGATATCAAACGCCCACGGGCGCTAGGTGTTGCAGCGGACTGTTCACTTTAGCGCCGGGCATGGCGCCGAGGGCTAACTCTGCTTCTTCCAAAGCGCCCCGAGTGCGAACGCCAGTCCGGCCGCCACCACCAATGTCGCAATTGGCTGTTCGCGCAGCGATTTTTCTACGTAGGGTTTGAAATTCTTTGCTGCTTCCTGGGCCTTGTCGCTGCAGGCGCGCGCCTGGTCTCCCAAGCTGTCGATCATTTCCTCGGCTTTTTCGGTAATTGCCCCAAGCCGATCGTTGGCGCTTTCGACCATTCCCTCAACCCGATCCTTCGCTGGCGCCTTGGCCGACGTGGAGTAGTCGAGGGGGTAATCCGCTTTCTGGTAAGTCATTGACTGCTCCTGTTGCGGCAGGCTCACACAACGCCCCAGATCGCACTTGGTTCAGATTTCAACCATGGTCATGCACCAGGTGATTGGCCTGAGGCCAAGGGTTTTCAAACTCGGCTGTCCCCGTCAGCCGACCAGCAGCGTTGTTTTCCGCGTCCAAAGATAGAATTCGAACAGGAGAAGCCGCTCGCACCGAGCGGCTTTCCTCTTGTGTGCGCCGCCACGCACTTGCGTTGTGTGCGGACCGATGACGTTTCCCGTTGCGCTAGTCATCTCGGATGAGGCCGGCCGATGGCGAGGCCAAACTGGAAGAGGTGTTCAGGTATCTCAAGTCCAAGGAGGCCAGTTATGAAGTGGTTGCAAAGCGCGTCGATAGCTGTGTTGCCATGGTTGGCTTTGACCGTGTCACTCAGTGCGCAGACGGGCGATCCAGGGCTAGAACTCGCGTTCATGTCCGTTACGACCAGCGTGACCCTGCTCAATGAAGGCGGGAAATACGTAGCTGTGGATCTGAAACATATCCCCGAAGGTGGCCAATACCGCATGGATAAGGACGCGACGATTGCCCGCGTGGGACCGGGAGCGGCCCCTGGAACGACCCGGGTGCGTTATGCTGCCGCCCAATTGAGTCCGGGCGGATGCCCGTTCATGACCACATTCGATCTGCCTGACACCGAGTATGCCAAGGCGTGCGGCTAAAGGCGCCACGGCCATCATGGAGCTAGGGGTCAATAAGAACATTGACGGCTTCGACAAAGGCAACGGCGCGGCACTCATCAATCACAGTCGGGCAAACCCCAACTGTTTCTTGCTGCGTCAGAAGGAGAAGGTGTGGCTGGTGGCAGGAATAGAGGGCATCAAGGCCGGCGAGGAGCTGACCTTTGACTACGGCAGCGATTATTTTCCTCGAAGGGCACGTGGTCAGAGGGCCAAGTAGGCGAGCCGGTCAGCTTCAACTGAATGTCGGCCATCAGGCCTGTCGCTCATTCTG
Source organism: uncultured Alphaproteobacteria bacterium (assembly GCA_963806735.1). Lineage (GTDB taxonomy): Bacteria > Pseudomonadota > Alphaproteobacteria > Rhizobiales > Hyphomicrobiaceae > CADEFX01. The sequence goes on from CAWEBE010000039.1 coordinate 52,459, forward strand.
CGCAAGGGCGACGCTCCCGCCACCTGCTGCTTGGGTTGCCGAGTAGGAACGCATCCAAAGCGGTGACACTGGGGCTCAGGGTGCGCTGAAAACGGAGGCTGTGCGCGCGGAGATGAAGTGATTCCATCCATGGCGGCAGGCTCCGCGCTACAGAGCTGCGCACACTGGGAAGGCGCGCGCGTTGCGCCTGTGAGCTACATCACCCAAGATTTGCTTAGCAGAAGCCGCAAGAATTCGCGAATGTGTGCTCGATCTTGGGCGATAGTTTTTCAGGCCGCCTTGCGACCATTCCGTTTCTGACGCCGCGCGATATTGCTGCGCTTTCCCCCTCTCTGCCCTGACTTGGCTCGCTTGCCTCCCGCCATGGCATTGACGCGGCCTTCTGCAATCCGGTTGAGCTTTTGGTCCGCCGCCTTCTCTTCCTCAAGATTTGCTTCGAGGATATCGGCGAAATCGTTTCGGCCCAATTCGCGCGCCCAGGCGATGAGCGCACCGTAGCGCGTGATCTCGTAGTGCTCGACGGCCTGGGCCGATGAGATGATAGCGGCATCGAGGACCTTCTTGTCGCTAATCTCGCCGACAAGGTCCTCGCTCTCACTAATAAGGCCGTTGATGCCTGGGCATCGGGTGCCTTTGGGCTTCTCCTCGCGCATCTCAAAAATCTGCGCGAGCCGCTGCACCTGCCCTTCGGTCTCTTTGAGATGATCCTTCAAACCCTTCTTGAGCTGAGGGTTCGTTGCACTTTCGATCAGCTCAGGCAGCGCTTTCAGGATCTGATTTTCGGCGTAATAGATATCCTTGAGGCCATGCTCGAACAGCTCTTCCAGCGTGCTGATCTCTTTCGAAAACAGTCCCATGTCATCCACCTATGGCTCGATCTCTTCTAGTGGCGAAAATGCTGGCCCGTTCAGCGCCGTGCCGTCGGGCGCGAACTGCGAGCCGTGGCAGGGGCAGTCCCAGCAGCGCTCGAAACTGTTCCAGTGCAGATGGCACCCCAAGTGCGAGCACGCAGCAGAGCGCAGGAACAGCTTGCCCTTCTCGTCGCGGTAGGCGGCGACCTTGCTGAGGCCCTTGCGGACAATGGCTCCTTGCCCCGGCTTGAGCTCGTCATAGGAGCTGAGTTCGCCCGGCGCGACGTACTGAGCAAAGTTCTTGGCTGTGGTCAGGTTCTCGCTCAAGAACGTGCCGGCCGCCTTCACCGGCTTGCGCGAGGGATCGTACACCTCCTCCCATACGCTTTCACCCTTGAGGATAAGGTCGCTGATCAGCATGCCGGCGACCGCCCCATGGGTAATGCCCTGGCCGGAATTGCCGGTGACGATGAAGGTGCGCTTCTCGCCGGGATTGCGGCCGATGAAGGCGCAGTAATCGATGGTATCCTGGATCTGGCCGGACCAGCGGTGCAGCTCCCTGCCAAGATCCGGGAGCAAATTGCGCATCCAGGCCTCGAGTGCAAGAAAGCGGGCGTCGGCATCGTCGGCCTCGCCCGACTTGTGGTCGGCGCCGCCCACGATCAAAATGTCGTTCTTGCTGCCCCGCCCGGGCTGCAGGCGTACGTAGTGGTAAGCCTCCAGCGTATCCCAATAGAGGCCATCGGGCAGCGCGCCTTTGGGGAGCGCAAACGCCATCGCATAAGTGCGGTAGGGCGCCTGCTTGGTATGGATGGCGTATTTGTCGTTGATCGGCGCATTGGTGGCGACCACAGCGTGGAGTGCCTTTACCTTGTGCTTGCCGACTTTCACCTCCACGCCATTTTCATCCTCTTCCACGTGTTCGACCGTGGTCTCTGCATAAAAGCGGCCGCCGGCCTTGCGGATGGCGCCGGCAAGCCCTGCCAGATATTTGAGAGGATGGAACGTGGCCTGGTTTGGATAGCGCAGAGAAGCCGTCTTTTCATAGGTTCGGAAGGGCACGCCTGTCTCGCGCGCGATCGGCATGCCGACCTTCTTGGTCGCCTCGAACTCCTGGTCGATGATGCCGGGATCTGTGCCTGGCGCATGAAAGAGATGGCCATCGAGCCGCCGGAAGTCGCAGTCGATGCCGAGGTCCTTCACGTTGCCTTCGATGCAGTCGATGGAGGCGGCCTGGCTTTGATACCAGAGCTTGGCCGTCTCCTCGCCACGGCGGCTGATCAGCTGGTGGAACCCGTCATCGCACTGCGCCGTCAAATGCGCCGTGGTGCGGGACGTCATGCCCTTGCCGATCGGGCCGCGGTCAATGATCACGACGTCCTTTCCGGCCTTGGCCAGCTCGTAGGCGACCGACATGCCGGCAATGCCTGAGCCGACGACCACGACATCGGCTTTCTCGCTGCGATTGAGGGCCGGTGCATCATCGACCACCTTCTTGCTCATCCACAGCGAGGTGCTCTTTTCGCTACTGACATTCATGCCGCGATCTCCGGGCCGGGTGGCGGGCGCTTCTCTTTGGCCACCGCGCGCGTCTGAAGGCGCAGCAATTCTGTGCTGACGTCGCTTGAGGCGCGGGCGGCGCGTGCAAGGTGCACGGCCCGGCTCGTAATTCCGTCGTCCTCCAACTCGCGTTGCAAAATCTTGAGGCTTGGAAGAGGTTCAGGACGGTCGCGCGGCGTCATGCAAAGTCCTTGGCTGGCTTTGCGCAACGGCAGCAGCTGCACTTTGGTTCCGGCTCCAAGGCTTGGTCTTCATGTCGGGCTACGGCTGTCCCATGCCTCGCCGCCTGCCTCCTACCTCTCGCCTGCACTAGGTCGGGCTAAAGCCCTGAAGCGGGGGGCAACCGGCGCTGGCCATCATCCTTCCCCTGCTGAAAGCGGAACTTGAAAGCACGGCAGCCAGTTCTCAGGGGCAGCCAAGCGAGGTTTACACATGACCAGACCGGTACGCCTTCTCGCCGCTTCGGCAGCGGCGCTGCTGCTCGCCACGGGCATTGCGATCGCCCAGCAGCTGACCGTCGATCTCAACCGCATCTCGGACAGCGGGGTCGGAGACTAAGATAGGCACAGTGGTGATTTCAGAGGGCAGCGGCGGCGTCTCTTTCAAGGTCGCCGTCACGGACGTACCCAAAGGTCTCCGCGGTTTTCACGTCCACGAGAAGGGCGACTGCAGCCCTGCGATGAAGGACGGCAAGATGACAGCCGGCATTGCGGCTGGGCAGCATTACGACCCCGAGGCCAAGAAATCGCATAAAGGACCCCACGGCGCCGGCCACAAAGGTGATCTACCGCTGCTGGACGCGTCCGAGACAGGCATCAGCCAGACCGTGACCGCGCGGCGCCTCAAGCTCAGTGATGTCAGGGGTAAGGCGCTCGTGATCCACGAGGGCGGCGACACCTACTCGGATCAACCAGAGAGCGGCGGCGGCAAAGGTCGGATCGCCTGCGGCGTTGTGCCGAACTAGCTAGCCAAAGGAGGTTGAAATGGTGCGTGGCGTCAGCACGGGCGGCAACAAGAAGACCCTGGGCAAGATGAAAGAGGTCATCGACAGAGCGATCGAGGAAAAGAAGAACGAGCCAATCGGCACGAAGGAGGCAGAAGAAAAGGTTGCTGCCGATTTGCACAAGGCCGCGAAAGAGGACACCGGCAGGGAGAAAAGGTCCGCAAAGCGGCGCGATCGGCACGCTTCTCAAAACCGCCGTTAGCGATTGGTTCCGGCACCGCAGCGCGCGGCTCGCCGCTGCCTGCTGTTCCGCGTTTTGCGGTGGCCTGCGTCTCACCGTGACGGCGATGGGCCCTTTTTTCGGTGCTGACGCGGCTTGCAAAGCCTTGACCGGATAATTCCGCAGCCTACCGCCCCGAAAATCCAGCCGTCGAAGAGATGCGCGACGCCAAGCGTCGCAATCCGGCCCCGCTTATTCCCGCTGATGCTCGATTCTGATCGCAGGTCCATTCAAGTTCGTTGCGCTCGCACTGACACGCGGCGCGGCAGCGAGAACCTCTACAACGGGACTGCATGTCACCCACTCCTTCTGCAACGACCCCGGCGCGCACCGTGCCAGTCGCGTCAATGATGCGGAGTTACGGCTTCATCACGACCTTGATGCAGCCGTTCTCCTTGTCGCGGAACTTCTTATAAAGGGCCGGTCCGTCCTCGAGCGACGCGCGATCGGTGATGACGAAGGACGGATCGATACGACCCTCCTCGACCAGCTTCAAGAGTTTGGGCAGATAGTGCTGCACAGGGGTCTGTGCCATGCGGAAGGTCAGGCCGCGGTTGATGGCGGACCCCATCGGGATCTTGTCGAGATAGCCGCCATAGACGCCGACGATGGAGACCGTTCCGAAATTGCGGCAGCAATGGATGGCCTGGCGCACGACATGCGGCCGGTCGGTGCCCATGAAGGTCGCCACCTTCACCCGGTCGATGACAGAATCAAAACTCGCGGTCGTATGCGGCTCCGTGCCGACGGCATCGATGCAGGCATCCGCGCCGCGCCCGCTGGTCATGTCCTGGATGCGCTCGTAGATGTCCTCCTTCATGAAATCGAGGGTCTCGGCGCCAGCGGCTTTTGCCATCACGAGGCGCTCGGGCACCGTATCGATGGCGATCACGCGGCCGGCGCCCAAGCAGGAACGCGCTTTTGATCGCAAACTGGCCGACCGGGCCGCAGCCCCAGATGGCAATGGTGTCGCCATCCTGGATGTTGCAGAAGTCGGCGGCCATGTAGCCGGTCGGAAAGATGTCGGAGAGGAACAGGACCTGCTCGTCGCTCAGGCTCTGGGGCACCTTGAGCGGGCCGACATCGGCAAACGGCACACGCAGGTATTCCGCCTGCCCGCCGGCGTATCCGCCCAGCAGGTGCGAGTAGCCAAAGAGGCCCGCTGGCGAATGACCCCACAGCTGCGCGGCCTTTTCGGCGTCCGGGTTGGACCGCTCGCAGCCCGAGTAGAAGCCGCGCTTGCAGAAGAAGCACTCGCCACAGGAGATGGTAAACGGGACGACCACGCGGTCGCCGACCTTGAGCTTGGTGTTGTCGCGGCCGACCTCCACCACCTCGCCCATGGTTTCGTGGCCGATCACGTCACCTTTCTCCATCTCGGGGATCACACCGTTGTAGATGTGCAGATCCGAGCCGCAGATGGCGCAGGCCGTGACCTTGATGATGGCATCGCGCGGGTCCACGATCTTGGGATCCGGCACCGTCTCGTAGCGCATGTCGCTCTTGCCGTGCCAGCACAGGGCTTTCATGGGCGAGGTCCTTTAGGGCTTGGCGGCCGAGCCCGGCTCGGCTTTCTTGCGGTGCTGCTCGGCCAGGATCGAGGCGGGGGTGACATTGGCGATGGCCGACTGCAGTTTGTTGTGCCAGCCGGTCACCACATCGCCTTCGCCCTTCATCATCGCCTTGAAGCCGGTGCGGGCGACGTCGGCGGCATCGTCCTTCTTGCCCTGTCCCACTTTGGTGTCGAGCATGTCGGCGCGGGCGAAGAACTCGGTTTCCGTCGCCCCGGGCATCAGGCAGGTGACCGTGACGCCGGTATCCTTGAGCTCCGCGCGCAACGCGAACGAGAAGGAATCAAGGAATGCCTTGCTGGCGTTGTAGACGGCCTGATAGGTGCCGGGCACGAAGCCGGCGATCGAACCGGTGATCAGGATGCGGCCACGGCCACGCTCGCGCATGTCGCGTCCGACTTTTTGGATGAGGTAGACCGTGCCGGTGATGTTGGTGTTGATGACCTGCAGCACCTCGTCGAAGTTCTGATCGAGGAAGCCCTTGCCCAGTCCGCGCCCGGCGTTGGCCAACAGCGCCTCGACCGGACGCGCGCTGATGAGCTGATAGAGCTTGTCGACGCCGTCGACCTCGGCGAGGTCGGCCTGCAAAGCATCGACCTTGGCGCCCAGCGCTTCGAAATCCTTGGCCGCGGTCTTTATCTCCGGCTCATCGGCGACCACCACAAGATCAAAACCGTCCCGGGCGCAACATTTGGCCAGCTCGTAGCCGATGCCGGTCGAGGCCCCGGTTACGACCGCGAGAGGTCTTGAGGTGTGCGCCATACTGCATGCTCCGTTGCAGGCATTGTCCGTCCTTCAGAACGAGCGGGTGTAGCGGCCGTTCCCGCGATCGGCCTTGCTTTCGTGGGCGGGAGCCTGAGATCGCCGCCGTGCTTACGGCCACGGCCGAGGCAGCCTGAACGGATGATTGGGAACCGGGTGCGTGCTTCGCCGTTTCCGATCCACGTTCAGCCAAGCCCAGGTTTGCATCCCCGCGCGGGACTTCGCTCGCGGAGGCAGCGGCTCGGCACCCCCCAGCGGAGTGGAAGTACGCACATGACCAGCAAGGCAGCCTTCACGGCAGACGAATGGAATCAGGTTTTGGGTGGCGTGTTTATGGCAGGCTTTGCCGTCACGGCCGCCGATCCAAGCGGTTTGTGGGGTCTTCTCAAGGAGACCTTCGCCAGCGGCCGCGCGCTTATGGACGCCAAGAACAATGCGAGCGCCAGCGAGCTGAGTCAGGCGATTGTCAGCGATATGGAGACGTCCGAGGGACGATCCGCCGCGCAGGACCACGTCAAGGGGCGTCTGCAGGGTGCCAAGCGCGAGGAGATCAAGCAGCGGGCCATCGATGCGCTGCGCGCCGCCGCCGCCATCGTTGACCAGAAAGCTGCGTCAGATGCGGCCGCGTACAAAGCCTGGTTGCTGCAGATCGCCAACAACGTTGCGGAAGCGTCGAAAGAGGGAGGCTTCCTCGGTTTTGGCGGCGTGGACGTCAGCGACGCGGAGAAAGCCACTCTTACAGAAATCGCTGCCGCGCTCGGAACACGAGCCTGACGATGCAGAGAAATCTCAGAACCACTCTCATGCGAGCGCGCCCCTCCGCGCGCACCAGCAGTTTTGTCGGCGTCGCCGCCATCGCTCTCGCCGGAGCGGCTGTCCTGGTCAACCGCCGGGCTGCCCAGGCCGAGCGCGATTATCTGGCCAAGGGCAGGTTCGTGACCGTCGATGGCGTCCGGCTGCACTACGTGGACAAGGGTAACGGTCCGCCGGTTGTGTTCCTGCATGGCAACGGCGCCATGGTCGAGGACATGCTGATCAGTGGCGTTGTTGATCACGCCGCCCGCGCGTACCGCGCTATTGTCATTGATCGGCCAGGATTCGGGCACAGCGAACGGCCCCGTGACCGCTCCTGGACGTCAGCAGCGCAGGCGGCGCTCTTTGCCAGAACGTTTACCCAGCTTGGCATCGGTAGACCGATCGTCGTCGGCCACTCCTGGGGTACACTGGTCGCTCTGGCGCTTGCCCTCAACCATCCGGCCTCCGTGGACGGCCTTGTCTTGGCGTCGGGCTACTACTTTCCCACCCCGCGCAGCGACGTGGCGCTGTTCTCCCCGCCGTCGATGCCAATTGTCGGAGATGTCATCAGCTACACAGTGGCGCCCATCATCGGCGAGGTCATTAGCTGGCCTCTCATCAGAAAGATGTTCGCGCCGCAGCCGGTCTCGCCGATGTTCGAGCAGGAGTTTCCGATGCCGCTGGCGTTGCGGCCTGCGCAGATCAAAGCCTTCTCGCAAGACACCTCTCACATGATCACTGCCGCCCAGCAGTTATCGCCGCGCTATAGCACGATCACCTGCCCGACGGTCATCATGGCGGGCGACGCTGATCGCATTGTCAACATCGAGCGCCAGGCGCAGCGGCTTCACGGCGCGATACCGGGTAGCCGACTTGATGTGCTGAACGGCGCCGGCCACATGATCCACCACCTCGACCCGGCGCGCATGGTGCGGGCGATCGATCTGATCGCCACCGGCGGCATCACACGGGCGAGCATGCAGGCGGAGGCGGCCACCTGGGGCACGCCAGCGTAGCCCTGCAGTAGCCGATCACGCTTTCTGACTCGGGCGCGGCAACGCCCTACGCGTACCACTGGCTTCTCACGCATCTGCCGCAGGTCAGCCCGCATGCTTCTTGCTGCTTCGCCGCGCATCCATTTCCCAACCGAATACAGAGCGGCCGTCGAGTGACGGCGAGGCCGCACGTTCGCCGCGATGAATGATTCAAGCGACGGTCCGTTCGCTGTATCCTCGAGGCGCCGCGCCTGATCATCGAGCCGTTTAAGGGCCTGCACCTGCTCGGTGTAGCCAAGCTTCGCATTCTCGACCGCCGATTTGAGAACGCGAATGGTCTCGTCGTAGACCTCGATGGGTTTGGGCAATCAAACTCGCCGCCACGTCGTTATGAGGTCGTCACCCAGTTCCATGATGGAGGTGACCACCGGCGCCGCCCTGAAGTCGCAGATCTAGACTCCACGATATCGCCTTAACGGCGAACACACCCCCTCGATCCGTCGGTTTTGCGCATTGCCAACTAGGCGTCAGGCGCTCCATCCGCAGGCGCTGCCAATCTTGTGAGGATTTCGTGCAGCCTCGCAAGTTGCGCGACCGCCGCGGCGGTGGGTTCGCCGGCGATGACAAGATTTTGCAAAAGGCATTCCTGCTTGATGATCGCGAGTTCGGCTTCGGCGCGATCGAGCTCGCGCCGGATGGCAGTTGTGGGTGTGACGATGTTTTCCATGTGCCGACTGGATCAGGGAAGGAGAGAAACGGCGACCTGGCAGAAACGGTTCCACGCCTTGAGCCTGTTGCTCATCCGATGCCTGCTCTCATGCCACGTGCTATCGGCAGTGCCGCCAAGCATAACACGCTCATGACCGCAAAAGCTGCGGCCCCCACGTTCGCGTAAAGCAATCCCGAGATCAGCGTGAGGCAGGCGGTCGCGGCGCCAACGCCCACCGTCCCGTAGATGGCCTGCGCCGTCGCGGCAAGCGCATCGGGAACTGCCTTGGCGAGCAGGCGCATGCAGGCCAGATGCAACAGGGCAAACGTGATGCCGTGCAGCGGCTGTATCAAGGCTAGCGCCACGATGTCAGTTGTGAGTGCTGCCACCAGCCACCGCGTGGCGCCCGCTGAAGCGGCCAAGGCGATGGCAGCCGGCGGGCTGAGACGGCGCAGCAGCCAAGGTCCGGCGAAGAAGAATACGACCACCTCGGCCGCCACGGACAGCGACCACAGCACGCTGATGGTCTGGGGGGAGACGCCGGCGGCTCTCCAGCGAATGACCGAGAAGGTATCGTGCAAGGCATGACTGCCGAGGATGAGCGCCGCCACGAGGACGACGCTCCGGAACACGGGCAGGCGGAGCAGCGCCATCATGCCCGCGCGCGTCACGACCTCTGAGTCGGTTTTGGGCCTGACTGCGGGCACGCGTATGACAGCGAACGGCACGGCCAGCATCAGCAACACCTGCAGCCAGATCACAGCGCTCAGGCCGTACGACGCGATTGCCCATCCGGCGATGATCGAGGCCACAATGAAAGCGGCCGAGCCCGCGCCCCGGACCCAGCCGTATTCGAAGCCAAGAGGTCTCTCACGGCGCGAAGCGACCAGCGCGAGGGCATCCGCCAGATTGGTCGTGGGAGCCAGGGCGATCGCATGCAGAAGGCACACAGCAAGCAGCGGCCAGAACGAACTTGCGGCCAGATAACCCATCGCCGCGCATGCCGTGGCGACGGCGCATATCGACAGTACGAGCCGCAGCGCGTGGGTCCGGTCGGCAATGCGTCCCGCCACAGGAGCCGACACGAGCCGAATCGCCGTCCCAGTCCCGAACAGGATGCCGATGAGCTCCGGAGCGATTCCACGCTCCTGAATGAAGGCCGGCAGGAACGGCGAGGCCGCGCCGAACGCCCCATACAGGAGCGAATAGAGGATGATGAAGTGTGCCAGCGGAGGCCGCGGGCCAGATTCCAGGGTCCCTGTTGTCGTCGCCGATGTGCTGGGAGCGGACATTGGGTGATCTGGCGCGTTTGCCGAAGAACCGGCCGGGCCCAACGGACGTAGTTTAGCCGGTACTGCGCCAGCGCGCATAAGGGCTGCCGAACCGCGCTATGAGATCGCGCTCCTCGTAGCGCATTGCGATCAGCACATAGAGGGTCATGCCCGTGGCCAGCAGCAGATGTCCAATCGTCATTTGCGCTGTTGCCCACATCGCCAGCAGCACGCCGACATACATGGGGTGGCGAAGCCAGCGGTACAGAAGGCCCGTCTTCAGGCGCGGTTTGGAAGCCGGTATGCCGTTGGCCCAGGCGCGCATTTGCTCAATCCCGAGCAGGTCGAGAACGCCGAAGGACAATGCGCCGAAGAGCAGGATGATCCAGCCTGCTGCGAAGACCAACCACATAACCTCGCGCCAGGGCGGGCCGATGTTCCAGATTTCGATTGGGATTGACTGCCAGAAGACGATGAGCGCCAGCAACGCGAGATTGGCAGCATGCACGAACATACAGCGCTCAAATGCCGGCGGCAGGCGTCCTAATAGCCGCTGCTTAAACCAGGGTCGCGACATCAAGGAGTGTTGCAGGCCGAACAGACTGATCAGAACAAGGTCGATGAGCGCAGCGATGCCGGGGTGGTCGACAGTGCCTCCGCTGTCCACGGTCGGCAGCGGCCAGGATTTCGCCGCCCATGGCGGATCCGCCAGAAAGACGACAAAGCAAATCCAGAAGCCCCACATGATGGCAAAGCCCGACCATGCGAATGTAAGGCCAAGCAGGCGCTTTAGGGATTGCGGGTGAGAGACGGAATGAGCCAGTGCCATCGGCTGCTCCTCGTTCGAACTGAGAACGAGGGAAACGGGCGAGCGTTCCGTCTCCAAGAGCAGGCTATGCCTTCAGGCGGTCAGATTTCTTATCCCGCTTCGTGCAAAGCCATGGCGCCGTCTGGAAAGGTGGGAAACCTGTCGCCACCATCCGGGCAGGTCGTTGGATGAATAAATAGCCACGGCTCGCGTCTTGCCGCCCGCCGTTCTGCGCGCGCAGATCCTGATTCACAGCTGCCGCCAAGGCGTCTGAAATTGACCTACCTCAAGAGCCTGCAGCCGGACCCTCGCCCCGTTAGGCCGGCCGATCGCGCTGCGCGCCTGGACCGTCCGGTCCCGGCAGCAGGTCTTCGTCCCTGGGCAGCTTGCCGTTCGGAGTCAGCTTGTCGATAACCTCGGGAAGCAGGCGCGAGAGCTGCGAGAGCAGATCATCGCGCGGCATGCCAGTCTCGCGGGAAAGTCCCTCAACTGTCTCGGGGCCGAGCGCCTGCTGCAACTGGTTTGGCGAGATCGCCTTATTGGGACCGGTGCCGATCCATGACTTGATGATTTCCTCCAGGCCGCCCTGCCGGAACCGTTCCACCAGACCGCCGAGACCATCTTCCGTCCCCGGCACGTCGGGCTTCTTCTCGTCGGTCTTCTTGGCGAGAGCCCGGGAGAGCAGCAGCGCTATCAGCGCACCAACGATGGGTGACCGGCCGCGAGCCAATTTCGCGCCGAGAGCGGTGATGATAGCGGTGCGGATGACGCTCTGAAGGCCCACTTTACTCTCCTGGATGCATTCACTTCACGGCGCCTACAAGGGCGGCGCCTGAACAACCAGGGGCTCGGCCACATGTTCCCTGGTGCCGCTAAGCGAGCAGCTTACGCGCAGAGCGCTTCGAAGGCGGTTCCTTCGCCTTGCGAGGTGGGCAAGCATCTGCTTCAAGCTCATGCCGTTCAGGACCTTTAGGACGCCTTGCGAGCCACGGCATACCACGTCGAGCGACAGTAAAAAACTCAGGCCATCGCCGAGCTCGATCTGATGAAGTGGGGCGTTGTGACCCTCATCGCCGCGCTTTCCAAGGCAAGCGACCAGACCGACAGCCATCCGTGCCCACGTCGGTGAGATTGAAGACTGCGTGCGCACGGAGCAAGTCTACGAAAGACGCTGCCAGTAGGAGGGAGGGGCGCGTCCGGCTTCTTCCTCGCACCACGGGACATGGCACGCAAAGGCACGGCAACGGAAGAGATCATCTCGGCACTGCGTGAAGCGGAAGTGCGGGTCGCACGCGGCGAGACAGATCTCGGAGCAGACCTACTACAGGTGGCGGCGCGAGTACCGTGGCCTGAAGATCGACTAGGCGAAGCGGCTCAAGGCGCGAGGACGAACGGCTGAAGAAAGCGGTCTCGGAGTTTGACGCTCGACAAGCTAATCCTGAAAGAGGCTCTGTCGGGAAATTCTAAGCCCTTCGCGCAAGCAGGCGTGCGTTGATCGCGTGCGCTCGCAGTGCCCGTATCGGAGCGTCGCGCGTGTGCAGTCATTGGCCAGTCGCGTTCCACGCAGCGACGCACGCCGAAGGTGCGTGCCGATGAGGCGGCATTGACCGCGGCGATCGGGCGGCTGGCAACGCGGTACGGCCCTACGGCTACTCGAGGCTTGTCGCCAAAGTTCCAGTTACGGAACCGCACACGAACTCGCTGTCGGAGCGGCCTTCGTCCAGGGTGAAGCAGTTATAGCCGGAGAGGGTTTCGCCGCCCCGGAGGGAGTTGGACACGAGCGTCATCGACGTGTCCGAGGAGGAGATGCGGCTCTGGAGGGAGGTCTGGAAGACCGCGGCTCCTTGCGGCAGTGGAATTCCTACGCTTGGGGGCTTGTCGAGCCAGGACCAGAGTGAGAAAGAAGCCATGAGGCAGCTGAGGCAACGGGTCAGCGCTTCAAGGACGGCATGGAGTTTGCTCATGCGGTCAATCGTAGAGGGTGTCGGGGTTTTGTAACGCCGGGAGAGACGGGGTGCGGAAGTTCGTGACGGGGACCTTGGCCGTCGCAACGGTCTGGATGTTCATGCGCGCAACGGAGATGCGTATCCTCTTCCAGCAAGAGATTGTGCTGGGCGCAGCGGGCGAATCCCTCGTGTGCCGGTACTTCACCGGAAGGGGAACGACGACGAGCGTGTTCTGGTATTCGCCGAGCAATATCATGGGGCAGAGCCGCTGCGCGCTCGTCCACACGGAACTACACAGTCTTCGTCGGTAGGCTCCTCGTCCCTTTGTGGGCTCTTTCAAGCGGGTGAAGCACAGAAAAAAGCCGCCCACGAGGAGCGGCGTGCACAGTTCCAAGAACAATAGACAGAGATGGAAACGGCTGTTGACGAATATGGCTTTGACGGACGCGACGATACGAAAAGTTCGTGCACGGTCAAATAGCAAAATCGGCGTAGAGCGTAAGAGGAAGTAGAGATAAGAAAGCCGCCCTGGTGAGGCGCGCCACCTTTTAGCGATGCCCGCCACATCTTGACGCCGCCTGCACCACGCGCCGCGTCGTCCACACGTTCCGAACCATAGACTACCTTAAGGCCGATGGCCGCCGACGGGTCGCAACGCTTCCTGATGGTTAGGAGTTGGATCGGAAGGTGGGCATCGCCCGCATGCGGGTCACCAGAGCCTGCGGAAGTTGGCTTCGAAAGTCGGGGACTGCCCATGACCCGCATCCTAATCGCCGATGACCATGCTGTGGTGCGCTCGGGCGTTCGGAGTGTCCTCGAAGATCATCCCGGCTGGAGCGTGGTCGCCGAAGCGGCCAACGGCAGAGACGCCGTCGCCGAGGCCATCGCCACCCAGCCCGATGTGGCTGTCCTCGACTACGCGCTGCCTCTGCTCAACGGCATCGAGGCCACGCGCCAAATCCGAGAGCGTGTGCCCAGCGTCGAGGTCCTCATCTTCACCATGCACGACAACGAGGATCTGCTGCGTGAGGCGTTCAACGTTGGAGCGCGCGGTTACCTACTGAAGTCAGACGCTCAGCAGCATTTGATTTCCGCCGTCCAGTCGCTGGCAGCCCACAAGCCCTTCTTCACTGACAGTGCTTCGCAGGTCCTGGTGGCAAATTTCGTGACCAAGAAGGGGCCGATCAAGCAGGCCCTGACCGACCGCGAGCAGACCATCGTTCGGATGGTCGCGGAGGGACACAGCAACAAGCAGATCGCAAGGTTACTCAACATCAACATCAAGACTGTCGAGACGCACCGAGCCTCGGTCATGCGCAAACTCGACGTGGGCTCCATGGCGGAGGTGGTGCGCTACGCCATCCGCAACAACTTGATCGAGCCTTGAGCTTCTTGTTCAAAGGGTAGCCGCTCGGTAGTCGCCCCGCGATGTTTCGGTGCATCCCCGGATTGGCGCAACAAGGCACTTCGTGGCGGTAATCGGAGTAAGGCCAACACGCGAGCTTTCCCCCGCTCGTTTCCCCTTCCCCGTCCCGGAACGTGCCTACGGCATGGTGTTGGTCTGCTGTCGCCGCCTTCGCGTCCCAGACTCATAGACGCCCCCCACGCGCCTTTCTGCCCGTCTCGACGCTCCTGGCCGCGTTTGCCCGTCCTGCGCGATCCTGGGGGCTCTGGCGAGGTCCCTCAGATCTGTGTCCCTCGCCACCATCGGCGCCCGAACAGGCGCTCGATGTCGCTTACAGCCCAGCATCCTTCCTGCTTCCTTCCCGGGTTTCTGCGGATGTCGTCTCCCGTCGCCCTCGCGAGAATGCTCCCCTGCCCAACCGGAATAATGGAGGCCGCAGTGTCCGTATCCTTTCGCCTGTTGCGCTGGATGTTGCTTTTTATCCCCCTGAGCCTCGCCAGCCTCGCGCATGCGCAGTCCACTGCTCCGGCAGGAGATGCCGTGCCTGTAACAGTCGAGAACTTCATCCGCGCCGAGTCGGATCTGTACTTCAGCGTTGTGGCACTGAAAGAAGGCTACTTTGGCAAGTTCGGGCATCATCGCGAAATGATGCCGGTCGACAACCAGACGATCATCCGCACCAACCGCGATACGCTCTATTCCTCGGCCGTGTTCGACCTGGACGCGGGGCCAGTAACCGTGACGTTACCCGATGCGGGAAAGCGCTTCATGTCCCTGCAGTTGATCGATGAAGATGAGTACTCGTCGCCAGCAATCTACCAGTCAGGTCCGCACACCTTCACCAAGGATCAGATCGGCACGCGCTACATCATTGCTGGAGTGCGGACGTTAGTCGACCCGAATGACCCGAGCGACATGAAGCGGGGGCACGCACTTCAGGACGCCATCAAGGTTGAGCAGCTCGGTGGACCGGGGAAGTTTGAAGTGCCCAAATGGGACCCGACCAGCCAAAAGAAAGTGCGCGACGCGCTGATCGTGCTGGGCACCACACTGACCGACACGAGCCGCGCCTTCGGTGCACGAGGAGAGGTGGATCCGATCCAGCGCCTGATCTCGGCAGCAACGACTTGGGGCGGCAACCCCAGGAAGGACGCCATATACCTCAACTTCACTCCACCCAAGAACGACGGCCAGACCGTTTACAAGCTCAGCGTCAATGACGTGCCCGTCGACGGCTTCTGGTCGGTCAGCCTTTACAACGGTGAGGGCTACTATCAGAAGAACCAGTACGATGCGTACTCACTCAACAACATCACTTCGAAGAAGAGCGCGGACGGTTCTGTCGATATTCAATTTGGCGGCTGCGATGGCAAGATTGCGAACTGCCTCCCTACCATGCCCGGCTGGAATTACACCGTGAGGCTCTATCGCCCGCGTGACGACATCCTGAAAGGCAAGTGGAGTTTTCCGGAAGCCTCGCCACTGACATCGGGAGCGTCGCGCGCGCTGCAGTGACGGCGCGCGCCATCCCACCATCCGGCACCAAGCTTGACGCCGCCTGCACCACGCCGCTCGCCTATGACGGGCGGCCTACCGCAGAAACGCCCACGTCAAACCGCGAATGAGCGCGAGCGCAACCGCGATCTTCGCAACCATGCGCATGCGTTCCCCACGGACGAGCTTGTCATGCTCTGCTTCCACGTGTGTCTCTTCCCGCGTCATCCCATCATGCCGAGATGGCGACGCGCCGATTGCTGCGCGCTCCTTCGTGACGTTGTCGAAGCGCCCCTCAATCCACCCCGGTCACGTGGTCTGTGACTCGGCCCGAATACGTCAGGGTTTTTGATTTTTCAGACAGCTTGAAAGCTTTACTGCGGACGATGAGCGTGTCGGGATGTTGCATGGCACTCCCGCGCAAAAAAAGATCAGCATCTCGAAAAAGGATAGGCAGGCTGAAGGCAGCCGAGCGTCCACCTCGCCACGCCGCTCGCCGCCCTCATTGATCTACCCGGACCCACCACCGGGTCGGGGCGCTCGACATGCTCAAGCATCTCGCGGCCACCCGTGCCGTTCATCACGATGGCTTTCATCGACCTGCTCCTTTGAATGATCGTTCTATAATTGAGAAAAAATGGCGGGAGGCGACTAGCGCAACGCCCTGAGCGCCATATGTTGCGCGATGCCGCTTGCCGCCGCCGCAGAGATCAGGTCCAGCGTGCGATGCAAACGCAGCGCATGCGCGAAGTCGGGCGCGGTCTGCCCGGGCGTTCCATTCCGCAGATCAGCGGCAAATGCCGCATAGAGCCGGGCGACATTCGCGGCCGGCCTTTCCGGCGCATCGGACGCAAGGTCATACTCAGGCGGGATCGCCAGTGGCGCGACCAACGTATCCTCGTCTTGTCCGCCGAGCAGCGTCGGCGCGAGCACCTGAAGATTGCCGAGCGGCGACCTAAGTACGAGATCGCCCTTACTGCCGTTGATCTCCCAGCGAAAATTGTCGCCGCGCGAGACAACGCCGCGATAGAAAATCGAGGCCACCGCGCCGCTCTCCAGCACGGCGGCTATCGCCAGATGATCCGGCGTCGTTGACCTGATCTCCTCGTTCGTGTCGGCGAGCCTGACGGCTGAGCGGCGCACGGCGCTCGCGGAACGGATATCTGCGAGATCGCCAACGACGAATTGTAGTGCGTCCAGCGCATGCATTGTCGGTACGGAAAGCAAGGTGGCGTTCTTCGTCGCGTCGAACATATAGGCATGCGCGCTGTCGCTGACCGACGTCCAGGCGATACCTGACGCCACCATCGTGGTGCTGAGCACCTCACCGACATAGCCCTGAACGACGAGGTCGCGGGCATAGCGGATCGATGGCGCCATCCGCGCCTGAAGACCGATCAGATTGCCAACACCTGCCAGCGCGACCTGTTTGGCAAGATCCGCCGTCTGTTCGAAATCCACGCCGAGCGGCCATTCGCACATGACCATCTTGCCCGCGGCAATAGCCTCCGCGACGAGAGTATGGTGATGGGCGAGTTTCACCGTGACAACGACGAGATCGATATCGGCTCGGGCGATCATCGCGGCCGGATCGGCGTAAGCCGGGACACCATAGGCCTCGCCGGCGGCTTTCGCCGACGCCTCGCTTGAGGTCGCAACAGCGCGTAGCTCATATTCGGCCAGCGCCAGCAATGCAGGAAGGTGTGCGGTTACGGCCCAGCCGGGCCGAAGCGGGCTCGCGCCGATTACGCCGACGCTAATCTTACTCATGGGAATTTCCTCTGTTAACAGGTCGTATCGCCCTCTAGTATCAGAACGAAACTTAGCATAAAGAATGCACTTTAAAGCGACTACGTATCCTTGAGGGAACCTTGGAGTCTGTTTGATGAAACCCGATGGCAGCGAATTCGACCGGCTGCTCCTCGACCAGATCGCTGACCGGTGGAGCATCCTCGTCCTGGGCGCTATCTGCGCTGCCGGAGGCACATTGCGCTTCAACGAAGTGCGCCGACGGATCGATGGCATTGCGCAAAAGACTCTCACACAAGCCCTGCGCCGGCTGGAGCGAAACGGCATCCTGAAGCGCAGGCTCATCGACACCGCGCCGCCTGGCGTCGAATATATGGTGACCCCGCTCGGCCGATCGCTCGATAAACCCTTCGCGGCCTTGAATGCGTGGACCATGGAGCATGCCGAGACCCTGCGAGCCGCGCAGAAGGCTTTCGACAAGCGGCATGGTTCGGTTTCAGAACGACGAGGATGAACCCTTCGGTGTTTTTGGGGCACGACTTGCAAAGGGCCAGCTGTCGTACACGCAAGACGAGTCACCGGTCGGCAACACCTGATTCCGGAATGAGCAGAGGCGAGACCGACCGGGTACTGCTTTCAATCCGTCATGCGAAATAGGTGCTGTGGGACAGATCTTTCCACTGCTCATATTCAGCTCGCCGCTCGTCCAGCTTCGCCGTGATGGCACCCCAACTGTCGGCGCCCATGCTGAGCCGCTGGGGCATGTCGCCCGACTTCACCAAGTTGACGAGTATTTCCGCCATGCGATCCGGATCACCCGGCGCGTAAACGCCGTCCTTGTCGTTCAACAGCATTCCCATGACCGCGTGCGCGGTAGGGTCATAGGCGTCGATGTTCGGGCTTCGCAGATTGCGTTCAACGATACCGGTGCGGAAGCCGCCTGGCTGGATAGACAGCACCTTGATGCCCAGCGGAGCGACCTCTTGAGACAAGGCTTCGGTCAAACCTTCGAGCGCGTGTTTTGACGCGCTGTAATAGCCGAGCGCGGGCATGGAGACGACACCGTTAAGGGACGACACGTTGATGATCGTCCCGCTTGCCCGGGCGCGCATAGCAGGCAGAACTGCCCGGATTGTGCTCGCGACGCCGAACACATTCGTGTCGAACAGCGTCCGGATATTCTGCTCCTCTCCTTCCTCAATGGCTGCGAGATAGCCAAGCGCGGCGTTGTTCACGAGCACATCGATACCGCCATGCCATTTCTCGGCGGTGTTGATCGCAGTCTTGATCTCGGATGGTTTGGTCAGATCCATTGACAGGGGAAGCACGGCGTCGCGATGGGCTTCGGTCAGCTTCTCGAGACGAACTTTGTCCCGCGCGGTAACAGCGACACGGTGGCCGGCGCGCAACGCCGCATTCGCGACCGAGGCGCCGAGGCCGCTTGATGCGCCGGTGATGAACCAGGTTTGCGTACTCATAGTTTCCTTCTTTTCTCTATGTTGCGGGCTTTCCAATCGGCCGGCCGGCGTCCGCTCAAGCGTTGACGCCAACAATCATCGAGCCGTGGTCACGCTAGTATCATATCGGTACTTAGTGTAAATAATGCACTTTTAGGCGACTATGTAACCAGAAGGGAACTTCTATGCCCGCTATGGCACGCGACGCGTGATCGGTAGATCGAGCTCAAGCGGGCCGTTCACTTCGAATTGTTGCCAAGCCATGATGGGCATGCGCGGCCCTGGCGCGCGCCACCGGTTGCTCTGAAGGCCTTCGGCCGAGCCCCATTCCTCATGGCCTTGAGGTCGACCAAAGCGCGGTTGGCGCGACCGGTGCCGAATCCGCGTGCCGTATTCGTGCAAGGGCGGCATGTGCTGCACATGCCGGGCCAAGCTCGTAGAGGGTGAGGTAGCGATGCTGCGCAACTTCTCACTTGAGTCGTGGGAGGTCGACGCTGTTGGCTCAACCGCGCGCTGCAACAAAGGTTCAGACAATTTCCAAACAAAACTACAATCGAAGCAGGCCGCCTACGGCACACTAATTTGAATCAGCTACACCGACTTTGGCCCCGCTTGATCCGCAAGCAGGCAACCTAGGTCCTAAGCATCGGTTTCGTGCGGCAGGAACGATTGCGCCCAGCCCACGTTGGCTGCGTGGAGATGCAATCTGACCAATGAGGATGCCACAATGCGATCACGACATATTATGGTAGTGGCCGGCCTGCTGGGCGGCTTCGCGGTGCCGGCCGCTGCGTTAGCGCAGACCGCACTTGTGACTACGGAGCTTAACATGCGGGCGGGACCGTCGCCGGAGTTCCCGGTGGTTGCCACCCTGCCGGAAGATGCCCGCGTAAGGGTGCACGGCTGCCTCGCGGGCTACAATTGGTGCGATGTCTCCTGGCAGGACGAACGGGGATGGGCCTACGGCGCCTATCTGTCCTACCCTTACGACAATCGTTACGTAGTGGTGAGCGAGTACGGTTCCGAAGTGGATCTGCCAATCGTGACCTACAGCGTTGGCTCCTATTGGGACAGCTATTATCGCGGCCGTCCATGGTACGGCACGCGGAGCCGCTGGGTTGCGAATTGGCGCGACGATGATCGGCGCGGCCGGCGGGGATACGGCTATCGCACTTGGGACTCTGACCGTGGAGATCGCTCCGATCGGGCACGCGTGTTCTCTGGCGAACGCCGGGACCGTGTCGAACGCCGGGATCGGGTCGAACGTAGAGACGGCGATGGTGGCCGCGCGAGGGTGCGCGAGGGCCGCGACTCCAGCATGCAGCAGGAGCGCAGCATACGCACCGGCGAGCGGATGGATCGGCGCGACGGCAGCCTGCGCGAGCGCGGCGGCGCCCAGTTCGAGTCTCGATCGCGCGGTGACGCGGCAGTGGGTGGAGGAGCAGGCACCTCAGGTGCCGGCCGCGGCGAGAGGAGCGGCGAGGGCCGCGATGGGTCTCGCGACCGACGCTAAAACACTGAACCGATGAGAGGCCCCTCTTGGGGCCTCTTTGGCGACCCGAGTGTCTGCCTAGTACGAGCGGGGGCACTGAACAAATGATGCACTTTCCCGTTTAACAGGAGCGAACGCGCGGAGGTACATCAAATGGACGCTAGAAAGTTGCTGGATGCCATGGTGGGCGCCGGGTCCGCACCGCCATCCGCTCGCGAGGCGCGGCCTCATCCCCAATCGCTCCAGGAAATGCTGGAAGTGTTCGGCAGCGGTAAGGGAGACATCGGCGCCTCCTTGGGCCGCATGTTGCAAAATGCCATCGGCGGCCTGCAAGATGTCGGTAAGGATACGGGTGTGCTTCAGCAGCCTCCCGGTGGCGGCAATACTAGGCCTGCCGGAGAGCGCGGCGCCGACCCGATGGAAGAGCTGACTCAAAAAGTGCGGGATCTGGTCGGGGGAGGCGGCGGCTTGTCACGAGCTGCGCTCATTGGCCTTGCAGGTTTGCTGCTCGGCACCCGGAGCGGCCGCACCCTAACGGTGCAGCTGGCGAGCCTTGGAGGTCTGGCGCTGATCAGCGGCCTCGCCTATCGCGCTTACAAGAACACGCGCGGCGAGGGGGCGGCAGGCGGAATCAACCCCGCCGCAAGCACGGATGCCGAGGCACTTTTGTTCATTCGCTCCATGGTCGCGGCCATGTCCGCGGATGGTCACATTGATGAAAGCGAGCGTGCCCGCATCGTGAATGCGATACGCGCGGCAGGTGTCGGGGGAGAGGAAGCAAGTTGGCTGGAGCGCGAGATCGCAAAGCCGGCCACTGTCGAAGAGCTCGCCGCCGCGGCAACCTCCCCGGAAACAGCAGCGCAAGTTTACGCTGCGGCAAGGCTTGCCATCGAGCCCGACACGGCGCAGGAGCGCGAGTTCCTGACGCGGCTTGCGGACGCCATGAAGCTCGATGCGCAAATCAAACGTGAGGTCGACGAGGGCGCCACAGGACTGAAAGCACCCCGCTGCAGCATGAACGGCCTAGAACGACCCGCCGGTCGAGAACCCCTCGCGCCGCTCGGGGTCGCGGTTTGAGGGAAAGTGCGCATCCCTGCCCCCGAAGTCCGAGTCCCAGGGTCCACCTTGTCGGCGGTAGCCTTTGTTGAGCACGTCCCGCAGGACGCTGCCCTGCAGGATTCCACCTAGGATGCCGCCAAGGACATTGCCGAGCACTTGCTCATTGCCGAAAGTGCCATAGGGATTGTCGTAGCCTTTGCTGCGAAATTCGTCGCGCTCATGCTCGATCTGCGAGCGTCGCGACGCAAGCTCTCGCATCTCCTTACGGATGGTACCAAGTTCCTGCTCCGCGCGGCCGATGGCTGTTTCGATCTCCTCGATGCTGCGCAAGAGAGCCTCATCTTTCAGCGATGCCGTGCGCGTGGCCTCGGCACGAAGCACATGTAAATCCCGCGCGGCATCGGCTTTCGCCAGTAGCTCGACCGCCTGCTGATACGGTGAGCCATCAAGGACAGCCTTGTACTTGCTGTCGAGTTCCGCCAAAGCAGTTCGTGCGTCGGCCAAAGTCTTTTCAGCGGCGTCAAGCGCTGCTTCGCTGTCGGTGGCGCGTTGTTCAAGCGGCCCGATCCCGGCATTCACCAACGCCTCGCGTTCGATTGTCTTGAGCCTGGCTTCCTCGGCCTGCAGCTCCTTGCGCATGTAGCTGACATGCTCACGCAGTCGGCTGGGGAGATCATTTAACAGAGCGTAGTTGGCGCGGGCTCCGCTGTACCCGATTAAACGCGCTACCCAGCCATCGATGAAGCGGGTGAGCGCCCCACTCCGGTTATCCGGAGTGCCAAAGCGTCGCTCCCAAAGGTAGCGAAAGAGCGGGTCGGCATCATAAGGTTTGCGCTTGAGGTCGCGATCTGCTTCCGCCTGCGCCGCCTTGGCGTCGGCCTTGTCGGCGACATTGCGCAACTGCTCGATGCGGTCTCTTTGCGCCGCCCACGCCGCCGTGACCACCGCGTCGGCTTCAATCCGGCTGCGCAGCTCATGCAGCTCTTTCACCGCCTTTTCGTAGTCCGCAGCACGTGTGTGACGGTCGGTTTCGGCCATCTCTGCCTTTTCTTGCGCCCGCGCGCGAAGCGTTGATACGCGATCGAACTCTCGTCGCCCTTCCTCGGCCAGAGCCAGCGCCCGGGCTTCTGTCGCATCGATCTCTCCCATCAGCCCTTCATCGAGCTTGAGACGAGCCAATTCTTTAAATGCATCCATGCGCGCGGTGCGGAGCCGCACTGCCTCCTCGGATGCGGACCGAAGCGCGGCATCAAGCCGGCCCTCTTCGGCGCGGGCGCGGCCAATTGCCTGTTCGACCGTGGCGAGCGCTTGCCGGCCCGTAATCATCGCCGCCTCACCACTTGAGAATGATCCCGCCCTGGACCGGCATCAAATAATCCACTTCCAGCCCACCGCGGCGCTTTTCGCCGACCCGGCCGTTGTCGATAATGCCGTTATCACTCTTGTCTTGCCGCACCTGGTCGAACACGTCCTTGTTGACGCGGACGCCCCAGCGTGAGGCGGTTACAGTTTGTCCATCCTCCTCGCTGGTGACCGGCAGGCTCAGCACCCTGCCATCGGGCGCGACGGGCTCGACGATGAGGTAGTAATTGCGCCCGAACAGGTTTAGCCGAGGAATACGCCACACGCCGCTCGGCTCGTTGGGACGTGACACGATGCGAAGTGTGTACTCGCGCCGCAAATCGGCGCGCAGGGCCACAAGCTGGCTGATCGCCGCGCCAACGCCGGCCGCATCGCCGCGACTGAGCGCGGAACGACCATCCTCCGCGATGCGCTCGGCCCGATCGCGGGCCGGCTGGACCCGAGCCTCGGCAGTGGCCTCGGCATGCGCCTGCGTCAGCGCTCGCGGCAGGCGGTCGGTCAATTCGATGCGTTGTGCCTCGACACGCCGGCGCTCAGGCCCGACGATGCCAAAGTGATACACAGCCCAGGCCAGCGCAACAGCTGCCACACCACCCAGTAGCTTCTTGCCGAACCCGTGCCGTCTCACCCAAACATGCGCAAGCGTGGTGCGCCAGCCTGGTTGCGGTGGCGAATAAACAAACCGACTTTCTTTGAGGGCCCGCACACCCTCCTGCAGGACGGTGTCGGGCACCGTGATGCCTTGGCCACGGTAGATCTCTCGCAGCCGGTCGATCAGCGCGGCCTCGCGGCGGGGCTCGTCGAGCTCGCGCGCGACAAAATCCTGGTTGTGGCGCAGGGTGTCGACCACATCCATCGCCAGCATAAGATCATCGATGTGCGGAGCGGTCGAGGACGGGTGAGGATCCGCACCACTCCGATGCTGATCAGGCATTGGCGGCAGGCAGCGCCTCACCCTCCGCGACCAAGCGTGCGATCCTGCGCTTTCCTTCCTCGACCGCGTCGCGGATCTCGGCCGAGTTCTTGGTGGCCAGCGTTCTCATCTCCTGCACGATCTGCAGCGAACGTTCCTGGAATGCGATGACTGAATCGACGAGCTTCTTCACAGCGTCGGCTCGGATCGTTGGGCCGTAACCGGCTTTCACGGCGGCCTCGCCAACCTGATTGCCAACCTCTCCCAGCACTTCGATGCTCTTCGACATGCCTTCTTTCATGACGTCCAGAGTTTGCGTCGACTCATGCAAGCCGAACATGCCCGTGAATGATGCTTTCAGCGCTGTCAGCACGGAGTCGTTGGTGGAAAAGAAAGTAACCGCCTGCGCGTAGACACGCTCCTTGGCGTTGGTGGTTTGCACGAGCCGCGCCATCACGACCTCGGACGTATGGTAGCTAATGGTCAAATTGTCCGAGAGGTCCTTGGCGATCTGGTAGCGCTTTTCCTCGTCCTGGGTCCGGCGCAAATGTTCGTCCCGCAGCAGCTCAAGGCGGGCGCGTTCGGCTGGCTCGCTGCCCTGGAAACCGGCGACGGATTGTGCTGATTTCCCGAGCTCGGCTTTGGCCGCTTCCCACTTTTGCTCGGCGATTTTCAAGACATCGAGGGCCAGCACCTCGGCTTGCTTCAGAGCGCCGCGAAAGTCACGGTAGGCTTCCAAGATCGCGCTTTCCCGCTCGATCTGGTCCCTGGTTGAGCGTGTCACGTCCAGATAAGTTTTCTTGATGTGCTCGAAGCGATCGGCGATGTCGCCGCGCGCAATCTTCATCCAGACGTTGTTGACACGTTCGAGCAGGTCGATTTTCGCGTCGGCAATTTGGTCAACCATCTTCTTTGCATCGTCGCGGACCGAGTTGAAGCCTTCTGCGATGTCCCGATAACGGTCGCCGATTTCCATGGCTCGCGTGTGCTCGCGCACAACCTCGTTGAAGACGCTGGCTTGACCCAGAGTGCGTGCGATCACTGCAATTTTGTCCTGATCAAGGTCGGAAATCTTCTGCAGCAGGCCATTAATAGGCGCGTCCTCTCCTTTGGGCACCGTGACCCCAATTTGCTTCAGTGCGCTGGCGGCGCGGTCGAGGTACTGAATCGGGCTTTTCACAACAACGTTCGGCATGTGGATCACCTCAGTCCTTGGCGGGCCCGCGGCCCAAACGAGATAACTGGGAGCGGTAACTGCCGTTCCACCGATCTAGCCGCTCGGCACTCTACCGGCGCTCGCCCCTATCCGCGCGTGGAGCTCGAGGGCCGGGTTCAAATGCGCGCGGCCAGCGCCGGAGTCGGTGCTGGCAGGCGCAGTGCTGGCAGCGGCACTCTCCTTTGTCCTGCTGACCTTTGGCACCGCCATCGGCCTGTCTGCCACCTCGTCCTGGCCGGGCTCAGGATGCGGCCAAGGTGCTCGCCAGTCTGGCTGTGTTCGGGTCATGGCGCAGCAGATCGGAGCCTTCATGGTTGGCGGCTACGTGGCGGGCCGCATGCGGTCCAGATGGCATGAGGCTAATCAGGATGAAGTCGAGTTCCGGGACGGCCTGCACGGCGGCCTGGTATGGGCCGTCGGCATTGTGATTGGAGCGGCCAGGTCCGCGCAGCGACTGAGAAAGGCGTTGCCACGGGCGCGCTGACCAGCAGAGTACAGTAGAAGCCGGAATTTCTCTCGCTCGATGACGAGTGTCTCCGGCTAGGCGACCGAGCCCCTCGCGATTAGCGGCTGCTGAATGCCCGTGCCCAAAGCTGCTGGGAATGCGTGATGGTCAACAACATTGATGTCAATAATGCTTGTTGTCGAAGTACCATCGCCACCGGCGACCAGAACGCCATAGTCTGCGTGACGGAGCGACCGTCTGTGCCGTTAAGAACGGGCTTTCGCCGATGTGCAGATGACCCATTTGAGGCCGCTGAGGGCCCGCGCTGACGCGGCTTGGTGAGCTGCTTCTTGACAGGCTCTGCCGTACTGGACAACGCCTTCGTCGTCGAGCGTCTCGTCTTGATCTTTGCCTTGGTTCTACCGGCCCGTATACGCGTGCGAGAGTTTTTCCGTTGAGCAGAGCCCATTACATCCTCGAACTGGTGGTTGGTTGGGTCGCGATACGCGCCGAACACGGCCGCATGCTATTGAACCAACTCCAACATGGCGTAGTTGTTCCTTACAAAGGGACCGCACTAGAGCCCACGGCGCTTGAAGCGCAGCAAGGCACCTAGAGCCGGGTGTGCGTGTCGGCTCCGTCATCCATTGGATGGCACATCCGGCCGAGGTCACGCTGTCCGGCACCGCACGCTAGGCCAGGAAGAATCGAACCATCTCTGTAGATGCGTTGGGACCGCTGACATCCGTATAGGTTCCGCTGGGATGACCACCGGACCACGTGTGCCCAGCTCCCTCGATCAGCCAATACTCCACGATCGGGCTACCATCCGCATTCGCAATTTCAGTTCGAGTGCAGGAACGGCCATTTACGTGCATCCGCTGCGGCGCTGACTTCCGCGACCCATGTTCGGGCGCGGCCTGGGCAACAATGCGTTCCGCGTTCGATGGATGAACGAGGCCATCCGAACTACCGTGAAACACAATGGTTCGTACCCGGGCTCTTGGAGCGTGAGCAATTCGCGGTGCGTCACCGCGCATGGTTGCAAAGGCGGACATCACGTCCGTTGCCGATCCATAGGCCAGCCCGGAGTGTATGCCGACGCCGGCGTAGAGATCAGGATAGATCTGACCCATGATCGCAGCCATTGCGCCGCCCGCTGATAGCCCCGCCACAAATGTACGATTATCGGCGATGCCAAACTCGGAGATGAGCTCGCGCGTGATCCCGGCGATGATGGCCGGTTCACCTCTATCGCGCATCTGATCCGGCGGGCTGAACCAATTCCAGCACGAGGAGGCGTTCGCCGAGGAATTCTGGCTTGGGTAAGCCACTATCAGCCCGTGCGTCTCTGCAACGGCATTCATGGCCGTGCCGGACGCAAAGTCATCGGGGTTTTGCTTGCAACCATGCAGCATCACGATGAGGCCATTCGGCCGCGTTGGCGCAGATGCAGGAATGTACAGCTTGTAGCTCCTGGCCCCTGCCGCGCAGGCAAATGACCGGGCTATGAATTGCGCGCCATCAGCAATGGGAGGAGGCGGCGTTGCAACCGATCTTTTGCGTAAGGTGTCGAAAGCTCGGAAGCGCGATTTGCCTTCCTTCAGTATTTGCAGGACGTCGCCAAGAGGCTTGCGCTGCACCGGCTCGTGCCGCGTTCGGGATGGAATGATCTCCGCTCCTTGATCGATCAACCGCAGCGAGGGAGGGCGCTTCGAGTCCGCCGCCGGCTGTTGGAATCCCGTTTGCTGCGCCAGAGCATCCTGAATGATGCGCGTCGCTTCGACTGGATCGTAAGCACGCGTGGAGAGCGCCGCCCGGCGCATGGCCGCGGCAAAATTCGTCGTCATAGTCTTTTCCTTTGGGGTGCTAGTGGATGCGTTCAGCCAGTGCGGATCGCACGGAGGGACTAGCCTGAAGCGCGCCCAAAACAGTGATCGAACTGATGGTCGCTAAAGCCAGTTCAGGGGTGACGTCGGCAGCGATACGCGCAAGGCCAACCACCTTGATGTGAAGTTTCTGCCGCGCCCTTCGCACGGTCTCAAGATCTTCGCGGCTGAAGTCACGCAAACCCAATTCCAGCGTGTGGCGAACCATCGATTGCGCAACGGCGTCAGACTGGGCTGTGAGCTGATTGCGGATGGCCGTACGAATGAAATCGCTGCGGTTCGAGTAGAACCCTTCCTGGACCAGCAGGTCGATACGGCCGAGGTCCACATAGCCAAGATTGATCGTGATCTTCTCTGACTCACCGGCCTTTTCGCGCAGCGCGGTTACGTTTGACATTGCGGTCTCCATCCAGCTGGATGGTATATGGATGGTCATCGGCTGGTTACAAGGTGTTAAACAGCCGCCTTGTGCGGCAGCTCGGCATTCACGTCCAATGCCCGGCGCGATCCGATCTCGGTCGCATACGCATGCGTGAGTTCGGCGCCGAACAGGACGATTTGCGCGGAGTAGTAGACCCAGATCAGCAGGATCACGATCGACGCCGCAGCGCCGTAGGTCGACTCGAGCCCTTGCGTGCCGATGTACCAACCGATGGCGAACTTGCCGAGGTTGAACAGCAGTGCGGTGACCACGGCGCCTGGTAGGACATCACGCCAGGCGATGTCGGTGTCGGGAAACCATTTGAACAGCATGGCGAACAGCGCCGTCAGGATGGCGAGCGAGGCTACGAAATTGATGGCCTCGCCAATGGCAGTTGACGCCATGCCGGTCCACGATGAGAACGCTGCAAGTCCCGTGCTGATGACCAGGGACACCGCGAGCAGGAAGCCCAGGCTCAGGATGCCGGCAAACGAGACGAGGTACGTGCGCAGATACCACCCCACGCCTGCCTCTTTGGGCTCCTCGACGTTCCAGATGGTGTTCATCGCGTCCTTGAGCTGACCGACGACGCCCAGTGCCGCGATAAGCAACAGGACAATGCCGGTGATCGCTGCCAACCGTCCGGTTTGGGGTGAGCTGGCCCCCGCCAGCATCGCTTCTACGGCCTTGCTCCCGGTCTCTCCCAGCATCGATCTGAATTGACTGGTCAGGCTGCCCCGGACCGCATCCGCACCAAAGAACAGCCCGGCGATGCTGATGACGATCAGCAGCAAGGGACCCATCGAGAAGACGGAATAATACGCGAGCGCCGCGCCCAGTCGCGCCGAGCGATGGGTGAACCATTGATCGATCGCGATCTTGAGAATTTTCCACGCCCTGTGTGGCATTGTACGATCTAAGCTCTGGGTTAGCTGGCTTTGCGCCTGCCACCCTGGCTTTTGCCCTTCTTCTTTTTTACGGGAGCTTTTTGCCCCCCGCGCCCGACGCTCTCGCGAAGCGCCGCCATGAGATCGATCACGTTGGAGCGGTCTTCCGTCGGCTCCGGTCGTTCGATGGTCTTACCCGCTGCCTTGCGCTTCACCAGCTTCCTCAGCGCAAGCTCATACTCATCCTTGAACTTCGCCGGATCGAAATGTCCTGATTTCTTGTCAAGGATGTGCGCGGCCAGCTGCACCATCTCCTTGGGCACGCGAGGTGATGGAATGCCTTTGAACGCTTCGCTCTCATCCCGCACTTCGTAATCATAGCGCAGAGTAGTCCCGAGCAGGCCTTTGCCCCACGGCTCGATGGCCATGATGTGCTCGCGGTTGGCGAACACGATGCGGGCCAGCGCCACTCGTCCCTTGTCCTTCATGGCATCGCGGATGACAGCAAAGGCCTCCTCGCCGCTCTTCGCATTGGGCGCGATGTAGTAGGGACGCTCGTAGTAGCGCTTGTCGATCTCCTCCTCCGGCACGAAGGTGTCGATGTCGATCGTGTGCGTGCTCTCGATCTCGACGGCTTCCAGCTCCTCGGGCTCGATCTCGACGTACTTGCCCTTGGAGACCTCGTAGCCCCTCCCCTTTTGGTCCTTATCAACGGTTTTGCCGGTTTCCTCATCCACCATCTGCTGGCGCAGCCGGTTGCCGGTCTTGCGATTGATCTGATGAAAATGCGTCTTGTCCGCCTGGCTGGATGCGGGGTAGAGCGCGACGGGGCACGTCACCAGCGAAAGCTTCAGATAGCCCTTCCAGTAAGCCCGGCCGGTCGCCATTTCTCTCTCTCCAGGAAATCCCTCGTAGTGATGCGGAACGCGCAGATAGGCCACACCGTTGCATGAGGGGATGGCCGAGCCTCAGCTTCGACCCCGTTAACCAGGTGCGCGCCGATGGCGAAGAAGAAACTGGCCGACTACCAAGCCAAGCGGGATTTCAAGAAGACGTCTGAGCCAAGCGGGAAGACCAAAGTCCGCGCGGCCGAGTACCCCCGCTTTGTCATCCAGAAGCATGCGGCAACCCGCCTGCACTACGACCTTCGCCTCGAGCACGACGGGGTGTTCAAGTCCTGGGCGGTGACCAAGGGCCCCTCCCTCAATCCGGCAGACAAACGCCTCGCTGTGGAGGTTGAGGACCACCCGCTCGACTATGGCGACTTTGAAGGGACGATCCCCAAGGGCGAGTATGGCGGCGGCACCGTGATGCTATGGGATCGAGGCTTCTGGATGCCGGAAGGCACGAAGGATATCGACGCCGCCCTGCGCAAGGGAGAACTGAAATTCACGCTGGCGGGTGAGAAGCTGCAGGGCAGTTTTGTGCTCGTGCGCATGAAACACGACCGCGACCACGGGAAGCGCAACAACTGGTTGCTGATCAAGCACCGCGATGAGTTTGCGCGCGAGAGCGATGACGTCACCAACGAGGACAAGTCGGTCGCTTCAGGCCGCTCGCTGGAACAGATCGCGGCTGGCAAGGGCCGGGGAGCCAAGCCGTTCATGGCCGCCGGCGCCAAGGCGTCCGATCCCGGCGCCATCTGGCACTCGAAGCCGGCCAAAGAGCCCAAGACCAAGCGGCGGGCCGTGGCAACGCTGCAATCCTCAGCGTCCGCGCGTAAAACCAGCAAAGCAGCGGCCACGGCTATGCCGCGCTTTATCGCCCCTCAGCTCTGCAAGACCCTCTCGCGGCCGCCGCAGGGCGACGACTGGGTGCATGAGATCAAGTTCGACGGCTACCGCATGCAGCTGCGCACAGAGGATGGCGCCGCCACCCTGCGCACGCGCAAAGGCCTCGACTGGACCGACAAGTTCCAGGCCGTCGCCAAGGCCGCCGCGCGTTTACCCGATGCGATCATCGATGGCGAGGTCGTCGCCCTGGATGACAGCGGCGCGCCCAACTTCGCCGCGTTGCAGGCGGCCCTGTCCGACGGGCGATCGCAGGATCTGGTCTTCTTCGTCTTCGATCTGCTGTTCGCATGGCGGCGAAGATCTGCGCGCCCTGCCCCTCTCCAAGCGCAAGGAACGCCTTAAAGCGCTGCTGGCCAAAAACCGAACCCCCGATAACATTCGCTATGTCGACCATCTCGCGGGGGCCGGCGATGCGGTGCTGCAGTCAGCCTGCCGCATGCATCTCGAAGGCATTATCTCCAAACGCCTCAGCGCGCCCTACCGCTCTGGCCGTACGGAGACCTGGTGTAAGTCCAAGTGCCGCGCAGGCCATGAAGTCGTGATCGGAGGCTGGAGCGGCACGGCCACTAATCTACGCTCCCTCATTGCTGGCGTGTACCGCGGCGATCATCTGGTGCATGTCGGCCAAGTCGGAACCGGCTTCAACGCGCGCAACGCGAAGGACCTGCTGAAGCAGCTGAAAGCCAACGTCACCGACAAAAGCCCCTTCGCGGGCAAGGATGCGCCTCGCAAACAAAAGGATTGGAATTGGGTCAAACCGCGTGCTCGTCGCCGAGATCGAGTTTGCCGGTTGGACGGGTGCTGGCATGATCCGCCAGTCTGCCTTCAAGGGGCTGCGCCAGGACAAGCCAGCCAAAGAGGTGCGCGCGGAGCATCCGGTCGCGCCAAGCGACGCCGAGCTGGCGACGCCCACGCCTGCGGCAAAGCCAAAAGGATCATCCAAGACCGGCGCCATCGTTATGGGCGTTAGCATATCCAACCCCGACAAGCCCCTGTGGCCGGCCGAGAAGGAAGGGCAACCGGTCACCAAGCGCGATCTCGCAACCTATCTCGAAAAGGTTGGTCCGTGGATGATCGAGCATCTCAAGGGACGGCCGTGCTCCATTATCCGCGCGCCCGATGGGATCAATGATCAGAAGTTCTTCCAGCGCCACGCCATGCCGGGCGTCTCCAACCTGGTGGAGCTGACGACCGTCGAGGGTGACCGCAAGCCCTATCTGCAGATCGATCGCGTCGAAGGGCTGATCGCCATGGCCCAGATTGCCGCCGTGGAATTCCACCCCTGGAATTGCGAGCCGGACCATCCCGCGTTGCCTGGTCGCCTCGTGTTCGATCTTGATCCGGCTCCCGACGTCGCCTTCTCGGCGGTGATCGAAGCCGCCAAGGAGATGCGCACGCGCCTTGAGGCGCTCGGGCTCATCTCGTTCTGCAAGACCACGGGCGGCAAGGGCTTGCACGTCGTCACGCCGCTAAAGGTCAAGGCCGACAGTGGATTGGGATGGAAGGAAGCCAAGGCCTTCGCCCAGGCCGTCTGCACGAACATGGCCAACGATGCCCCCGATAAGTATCTGATCAATATGTCGAAGAAACAGCGCACGGGGCGCATCTTCCTCGACTATCTCCGCAATGACCGCATGTCGACCGCCGTCGCGCCGCTGTCATCGCGGGCACGGCCGGGCGCGCCCGTCTCGATGCCGGTGAACTGGAACCAGGTGCGGGACGGGCTTGATCCTATGCGCTTCACCGTCAAGACGGTCCCCGCTCTTCTCGCAAAGAGCAAAGCCTGGGTGGACTATTGCGATGCTGAGCGTCCGCTTGAGGCGGCGATCCGCAAGCTCATTGCAGCAAAGCGATGACGGTTGCAGCCAGGAAGCGGCAGACCGGATTGGCGGACCTCGGTATCCCGCTCGACCTTTCTCCTATGGAAGCCAAGCTGGTCACCGAGCTGCCAAAGGATTCCGGCTGGCAGTTCGAGCCCAAGTGGGACGGCTTTCGATGCCTTGCGTTTCGTGCGGGCGGCGACGTCGAGATCAAGGCCAAGTCCGGCAAATCGCTGTCGCGCTTTTTCCCTGAAGTGCTGGAAAATCTGCGTGCCGTCTCGCCGAAGACATTTGTGCTGGATGGCGAACTGGTCATCCCCGTTGATGGCGCGCTTTCCTTCGATGCGCTGCAAATGCGCCTGCATCCCGCTGCCAGTAGAATTGAACGGCTATCCAAAGAGACACCGGCAACCTTCATCGTGTTCGATTGCCTTCTACGGAAGGCGCGCCAGTCCCTCTTGCTAGAGGCCGTTTGAACAACGCCGAGCCGCGCTGGAGGCCCTTTTCGAGGGGATTGGTGAGGAAGCGGGGCTGACCATCACCCCCTTCACCCGCGATATGCGCAAGGCCGAGAAGTGGCTCAACGATCGCCAGGTGTCCGTGGACGGCGTCGTCGCCAAGCGCCTCGACCTTCCGTACCAGGCGGGCGAGCGTGCCATGCTGAAGGTCAAGCGCCTTCGCACCGCCGATTGCGTGGTTGGCGGTTTCCGCTACGAGACCGGGCGAAAGCTGGTGGGATCGCTGTTGCTGGGGCTCTACGATAAGGATGGACTTTTGCACCATGTCGGCTTCACCTCCGCCCTCGCCGACACTGAAAAGCCTGCCCTCACCAAGCGTCTGGAAAAGCTCGTGGCGCCGCCCGGCTTCACCGGCGATGCGCCAGGGGGACCTAGTCGCTGGAGCACAGCGCGTTCTGCCGAGTGGCAACCGCTTCGCACAAAACTGGTGGTCGAGGTGCGCTATGACCACGTCACCGGCAACCGCTTCCGCCATGGCACCGGCCTCGTGAGATGGCGACCGGACAAGGCGCCCGCTCAATGCACGTTTGAGCAGCTGCCCGCGGCCGTGCCAACGATCGGGCTGCAATAGGCGATGGAAGGCCTGAGAGAAAAGGCGATTGGGCGATGAGCAAGGCGTTCACCCGAGAGGACGACGCAGATCAGCAAAGTGATTTGCCTGAGCGTGCCATTCCTCCTTACCCCAATCTGGTCACGGCCGAAGGGCTGGCCCAGATCGAGGATGCCCTTACCCGGCTCACTGAGCAGCACAACGACGCCCGGGCCGCGGGCGACGCCGCAGCGACGGCCAGCACCGCCCGTGATATGCGCTACTGGAGCGCAAGGCGCGCGACCGCGCAGCTCACCGAACCCACACCGGGATCGCAGGTGCAGTTCGGCTCACGCGTAACCATCAGGCGGCCGGATGGATCGACCCGAGCCTACCGCATTGTGGGAATTGACGAGGCAGATCCCAAGAAAGGGACGTTGTCTTACGTCTCACCCCTTGCCCAGGCACTGATGGGTAAGGAGATTGGGGATGCGGTCGCGGTGGGGCCGAGCGAGGAAGAAATCGTCGGGATCAGATAAAGGGTCCGCCGATCGAAGTCATCAAGCGCTGGCCTGGGGCCATGGCGGAAGCGGCGGCAAACCCATCACGGTTCGAACCGGTCCAAAGGACCGCCGATGAATCGGACATGCGCCGAGCCGTTTAAGGGCTGTCAGGTGGTCGCGGACCGGGTAGCCCTTGTGCTTTGCAAAACCGTATCCGGGATGTTCGCCATCCAACCTCTGCATCAAAGCATCGCGGGCGGTCTTGGCCAGGATTGACGCGGCCGCGATGGCGAAGCATTTCCCGTCGCCCCCGATGATGGCCTGCTGCGGAGTCTGAAGCTGTTTGATGCGTCGCCCATCGATCAAGAGATGTTGGGGAGCACAGGATAATCCCTCGACAGCACGGCGCATCGCCAGCAAGCTCGCATGATAGATATTGATCCTGTCGATCTCCTCGACCTCAACGAACCCGACGGACCAGGCGAGCGCCTCGTGCCGTATCTCGTCGGCGAGCCGCTCCCGTGTCTGGGCGTCGAGCTTTTTTGAGTCATCGACACCGGTGATCCGAATGTCAGGTCGGAACACCACGGCGCCTGCTGCAACAGGACCAGCCAGCGGGCTCATGCCAGCCTCATCGACCCCAGCCACCGTCATTATTCCTGCGGACCAGAGCGCAAGCTCATACCGCAGCATCTTGCGCAGGCGTTGCCCTTCGGACCGCGCCTCGAAGCGTCGGCGCTCCACGGCTTGCAAGATGGCTCGAGCGCCTGCACGAGGATCGCTTCGGAGCGCCCGCTCCGTTGCGGTGTCGAGCGGGCGGCCCTCGATGACATGGCGGTGCCTGAAGTTCGGTAAGTGATCGGCTCATGGCTTGCATTTTATCTACGCGTTAAGGCCAAACAAGAACCCGCAGCCAAGTTCCAGCTGAGGTTTTCCGGGAACCTGCGCAAACCGCACGGGTTGGAAGCTCAGACTGAGCCCGGAGGATGCATCATGAAAACCAAGTCGAAAAAGCGCGAACTCATCGCGCCCCGCGGGGACAAGCGCTACATCCGTCGCGACGCCAAGGGTCGCATCAAGGAGTCCGACGATGTCGGCCGCTCACTCTCCCAGGACAGACGCCGCAAGGCCAAGACGGTCGCCAAACCCGGTCAGGGTGATCGTGGCGACCGCAAGGTAACGCGGGCGAAGACCACGAAGCGGACAGCCACGCGTGCCAAACGTTAATCGAGAAGCTGATCTCTTCGGGGCAGACCATTTACCAGAGGGTTTCAGCTATGCGGCTTCGCTGCTCGATGAGGCCGAAGAGCAGGCCCTCCTCGCCGAGATAAGGGCGCTGCCCTTCCGCGACTTCGAATTCCACGGCTTTGTAGGCAAGCGCCGCGTGGTGTCGTTCGGCTGGCGCTACGACTTCAACGGCGGGGGCTTGAGCAAAACGGAGGATATGCCCGAGCTTTCTTCTGCCTGTGCGTGAACAGGCTGCCGCGTTCGCGAAGATTCCCCCTCAGGATTTGCAGCAGGTTCTGGTCACCGAGTATGGAGCGGGCGCCGCCATTGGATGGCACCGTGATCGCTCGGTCTTCGGCGACGTGGTCGGGATCTCGCTGCTATCGAGCTGCACCTTCCGGCTCCGGCGCAAAGAGGGAGCCCGATGGCAGCGCGCGAACCTCACCGTGGAGCCCCGCTCTATCTATTTGCTGCGGGGGCCGTCCAGGACTGAATGGGAGCATAGTATCCCGGCTGTCAGCACGCTCCGCTATTCGATCACGTTCCGCAACGTGCTGGACCGGGGCTGACGGTGGCGCGCTCCTCGACCCTTCCGAAGCGGCTTCAACCCATGCTGGCTACCCTCACCGATGCTCCTTTCGATGATCCGGGATGGGTTTTCGAGGACAAGTACGACGGCTTCCGCATGGTCGCCAGCATCGAAGCCGGGCGGGTCACGCTTTACAGCCGCAACGGCAAGATCATCAGCCATAGCTACGTGGAGGTCGCTCAGGCGCTGGAGCGCGTGAAGGTAGACGCCGTCCTCGATGGCGAGTTGGTAGCGCTCGACAGCCAAGGCGTGTCGCGCTTTCAGCTGCTCCAGAACGCGCTCCGTCATGAGGCCAAGCTGCTCTATTGCATCTTTGATCTGATGTTCTGCGCCGGCGAGGATTTGCGTCAATTGCCGCTCCTGGAGCGCAAGAAGCGGCTTCGCAGCATCTTGCCCCGTCATTCTTTGCTTGCCTTCAGCCAGCATCGCAAACAGTCCGGCACCAAGTTCTTCCGGGAAGCCGAGGAACGCGGGCTTGAAGGCATCATGGCCAAGAAAGCCCAAAGCACCTACCAGTCGGGCGCTCGCACAAAGGATTGGCTCAAGATCAAGACGGCGCGGCGACAGGAGGTTGTGATCGCTGGGTTCACTGCGCCCAGACGCTCCCGACCCTACTTCGGCGCACTGGTGCTGGCGGTCAGAGACGGGAAGAACTGGCGCTACATCGGGCACGTCGGCACCGGCTTCAGCCACGCGACCCTTGAGGAACTGCACGGCAAGCTGTTGCCTCTCAAGATCGCGTCATCGCCCTTCCCGACCCGCGTCAAGGATGAGGCCGTGACGACCTGGGTAAAACCCAAGCTGGTCGCTGAAGTGAAGTTCACCGAGTGGACGACCGCAGGTGAAATGCGCCATCCGGTATTCCTCGGACTTCGGGAGGACAAGCGGGCGGAAGACGTCGTCAGGGAAGAAGAGCAGCCGCTGAGGCGTCGCCGATGAGCCGGCTTCTTATTATCTTTGGGCTTGTGCTGGTTGCCGTTGGCGTGCTCTGGCCCGTGATCGCGAAGCTGGGACTTGGTCGGCTCCCCGGCGATCTCGTAATTGAGCGAGAGAATTTCCGGCTGTACATCCCGATCGCTACCTCCCTGCTGATCAGCCTGCTCCTCAGCCTGGTACTGTGGTTTCTAAACCGGTGACACAACGACGCCCGCTGCTGATCATTGACGGAGACTCGTTCGCGCACCGCTCCTATCACGCGCTTCCGAAGACCATTCGTCGTCGGGGCGACAAGGGAGCGGGTGCGATCCTGGGCTTCGCCAACTTCCTGCTTCGCCTCTACGAGACCGAGAAGCCTCGCGCCGTGCTGGTCGGTTGGGACAGCCTCGATGAGCCCACATACCGGCATGAGGCGCTGGAAGGCTATCAATCCGGACGCACGTTTGATGATGAGCTGGTGGACCAACTCGAAGTCCTGCCCGAGTTTGTGGCCGCCTGTGGTTTCGCAAATGCCAAAGAAGGCGGCTACGAGGCCGATGACTTTCTGGCCGCGGCGGTCGGGAAGGAAGAAAAACGAGGCGGAACAGCCATCGTCGCCAGCGGCGATCGCGACGCCTACCAGCTTGCATCAAAGAGGACCACCATCTTGCAGCCGATCCGGGCGGGCGAGATGGCGCGCATTGGCCCTGCTGAAGTGCGCGCACGCTACGGCGTCGATCCCACGCAGGTGCCAGACTTCATCGCGCTGCGCGGCGACTCCTCGGATCGGATTCCAGGAGCGGCAGGCGTTGGACCTGTCGGCGCCGCCTCCTTGTTGCGCCGCTACGGCTCTCTGGAGAAGGCGTTGGCTGCCGGCCGCTTCGCCGCGCAGGCCGACACGCTCCGCCTTTACCGTTCGATCGCAACCATGGACAAGTCCGCCCCGCTACCTGCATTGCGCAACCAGAAGCCTACGTGGACGCGCGCTGCCAAGCTCGCTCGGGACTGGCAGCTCAATCGCTTGGCCGAGCGCCTGGATGCTTTGGCATGACCCTTCTGGGCGTCATCTCCGACACGCACGGCCTGCTGAGGCCCGAGGCACTCGATGCTCTACGTGGGTCGGACCTGATCATTCATGCCGGAGATGTCGGCAAGCCCGAGATACTCAAACGGCTGCGCGAGATCGCGCCCGTCGTAGCGGTGCGCGGCAATGTCGATACCGCGCCTTGGGCAGAAGAGCTTCCTGAAACCCAGGTTCTGCGCGTTGCTGGACGCAATATCTACGTCCTACATGACCGAGCCCGGCTCGTCGTCGATCCTGTGACCGTTGGGTATGCGGCCGTCGTGTTCGGCCATTCACACAAGGCATTAGTTGAGACCCGCGATGGCGTCCTGTACTTCAATCCCGGCAGCGCCGGGCCCCGCCGTTTCCGTCTCCCAATCACAGTCGCACGGCTACGCGTATCGACCGAGTTGCTCGAACCGGAGATTGTCCAATTAGCCTGAACCTGCTGCCGAGCGCCCGGGCAACGAGAACGCCACCGGCAGTGCCGCAAGGCAGAGCCCGCTCATAACAAGAAAAGCGTACGCTCCGAGACTCGAGTAGAGCCACCCAGACACTACGATCAGAATGGCCGTCGCGGCACCCACACCCACAGTTCCGTAAAGCGCCTGGGCGGTGGCGGCGAGCTGCGGAGGCACACAAATGGCCAGAAGGCGCATGCAGGCCAGGTGCAACAGTGCAAAAGTGACGCCGTGCAGAGGTTGAATGAGCGCGATGGCCGTCAGGTCCAACGTCAGCGCGGACACGAGCCATCGCCCCGCGCCCAGGACTGCGGCAATCCCGATGGCGCGGGAAGGGCCGAGACGGTCAAGCAGCCACGGTCCAACCAGGAAGAACACGACAACCTCCGCGGCCACAGCCACGGACCAGAGCATGCTCGCTGTCTGGGCCGAGATGCCCGCATTGGTCCAACGAATGACCGAGAAGGTGTCATGCAGCGCATGACTTCCGAGAATCAGGGCGGCGACCAGAACAACACGACGGAACACAGGTAGTCTCACGAGAGCAAGAACGCCTTCTCGAGAGATGGCGTCGGTTGTGTTCGAAACTGTGACGGGTGGAACCAGTCGAAGCGCGAACGGGACTGTCAACATCAAGATCGCCTGTAAGACGACCACGACACCGAGCCCGAACGCCGAAACTAGGAAACCTGCCGCGATTGAGGCGACAATGAACGCAGCCGACCCAGCACCGCGCGCCCATCCGTACTCGAAGCCTTGACGACGGGAAGCCACGACCGCTAGCGCATCGGCAAGATTGGTGGTCGGCGCCAGCGCAAAGGCGTGGAGCAAGCTGACCGCCAGCAAGGGCCAGAACCCAGAGGCCGGCAAATAGGCAAGCGCTGTCAGGGCGGCGCCACCGCAGCAAACCGCCAGCGTGGCGCGCACCGCATGCGTTTGGTCCGCGATGCGTCC
The DNA here is from genome assembly GCA_963806735.1 of uncultured Alphaproteobacteria bacterium. Classification (GTDB taxonomy): domain Bacteria; phylum Pseudomonadota; class Alphaproteobacteria; order Rhizobiales; family Hyphomicrobiaceae; genus CADEFX01. The sequence continues at coordinate 91,111 of CAWEBE010000039.1, forward strand.
GGCGAGGGGTGCAGACAGTAGCCGTATGGCTGTGGCCGCACCGAACATCATCCCGATCTGTTCGGCCGGCACGCCCTTGAATTCAATGAGCGCAGGCAGGAATGGCGAGGCGACCCCGAATGCCGCATACAAAAAAGCGAAGAGCAGTACAAATGGTCCGACGCTTGCGAGGAGGGGCCTCATCGTTTTGCTCTGCGGGTGCGCGTTGATGAGCGCCAAGGCAGGGCGCGGTCGCGATCACTGAAGCACAAAGCGGAGCTTCTTGGCTGACCAGACGGGCCCTGCGTAATCGACGCCAATGCGCGGGGTTTTCTTGATACGACGTGTCGGCAAACTGCGTCCCACATCCTCAAACCACAAACCCGTCTCGGGTACCGCCTCACGGTCGTTAAGTGACCGGTCGATCTTCAATGAAGCTGCCACGCGACCAGGGCCGCTGACGTGATCAACCCCGCGGATCAGTACGGCGGCCGCATCGTCGATGTCGCCCGTCACGACGTTTAACATCCAGTGCAGCCCATAGATGCGATAAACGTAGAAGCGTCCTGCGGGGCCGAACATTACTTCCGTGCGCGCGGTTCGTCCCCGGGCTGAGTGGCTCGCGAGGTCGTGTGGGCCCTCGTAGGCTTCCGTCTCCGTGACAATGGAGCTCATCACTATTGCACCCCGTTTCCGCATCAGCGCCTTGCCCAGCAAGTCGCGCGCCACGTGCGCGGCCGGTCGACTGAAGAACGATGTCGGAAGCACTTCCCCACGCTCGACCGATGGGATCAATTTAGGTTTCATGCGTCCCTTACTATGCGCTGTGGAACATCTGCTTGGGGCACCAAGTTCCTGCCTTAGCCCAGGAGAATGCTGTGTCCGTAGTCCGCGATAATACTGAGCTGAACCGCTTCGAGATGGATACTGAGGCCGGCCTCGCCATCGCCGACTATCGCCTGAATGGCTTCACCATGACGATCTACCACACCGAGGTGCCCGCACGCTTGCGCGGACGCGGGCATGGCGGACGCCTTGTGACGGGCGCCCTCAGCCAAGCGCGTAGCAAGGGTTACAAAATCGTGCCGAGTTGTTGGTTCGTGCGGGAAGTTATGTCCGCTTCATCCAAATACGATGATCTCTGGGCCGACCGCTCTTCCAAATAGGGGATATTGCGATGCTCATGCAGAGCAAGGTTGATCAGCTCGCCAGCAAGCATGGCGTGAGCACCGCTGCCGTCACGGAACTCGCCGAAGCCATTGCGCGTGGTCGAGGCAGCTTGGCCCAATTCAGTCATCCTGATCTTGGTGGCTCAGGGCAGTGGATGAGAAGTGGCATGTTGATGATCGGCGACATGTTCAATGATCGTCTGAAGGCGCGAGTAGCCGCGCTCTGCATCGATGTCGCGGACGCACTAGGAGAACACCCCGCCTGGAAGAAACCAACGAGCGCTCTACGCCCCACTGGTGGCCAACCCATTTCGGCGTCCCATCAACCGTGGGCTCCCAGAACGCCATGCGGTACGCCTTCTTCCCGAGCAGCAAGCGCCTGGTCATTGATGACAATGGGAAGATCAGTACCTACGACACCGGCGATCATGTGATCGTAGGCGTTGGCCAGCAACAAAGTCATGCGCAATCGATCGTCTTCTCGACGGTGAAAGGCACGCTCGATCTGGGTTCCTTGGCCAGGATCGAATGAACGATGCCACCCATGAAGCGACTGACGGGGGGCAGGATTGCAGGCCTTTACGTGGGCAACAACAAAGGAACGGTCAAGAGACCCGTTTCCTCGTTGCTGCTCACCCTGGACGGCATCGAAGGTGATGCGCACGCGGGCCGAACCCAAAAAACCGGTGCGAGAGAACCCGCATTCCGACGCGGCACCATGGTCGCGAATACCCGTCAGCTTTCGCTGGTGAGCGTAGAGGAGTTGAGCGAGATCGCGTCTCGGCTCGGCATCACGCACATCGATCCAGCGTGGATGGCTGCCAACATTGCGACCGATGGCGCAGGACCAATTACCCAACTGCCGCCAGGCACCCTCCTTCGCGCATCATCGGGCGCAAGCATCTACATCGCCGAATTGAACTCGCCCTGTCGAGTTGCCGCCCGCTTGATCGCGGAACATGTCGCCTACGCCGGCGATGCCTCAGCTTTTGTCCGGCATGCGACGGGACGCAGGGGTGTCGTCGGCTTCGTATATGCCCCGGGGACACTAAACGTTGGCGATGAACTGGAGGTGCTGCGGGCGAAGGCACAACCCGCGAGGGATTGATGACGCACGCATTGATCCGTGTACCTATCTCTGCGGTTTCTCTGCGCAGCGCCAGATCTTCAAAATCTAACTTATTGATATAATTGGTCGGAGCGGGGAGATTCGAACTCCCGACCCCTTGCTCCCGAAGCAAGTGCGCCTCATTGGAGGCTTGCCGACAGCAACTGCTCGAGCTGCAAATCAAGATGGTTGCGAGCCCCCGCAACCACCGAGAGTTGAATTAAGTTTCGTGGAGAAGCGGAGTTTCTGGGTGAAGAACTCGAGCGATGCCTTGATTTCCGCGACAAACAATGCCGGCTCGACAGCGATGATGACGGCTTTGGTTAGGTTCTGTTCTGAATGATCTGCCATGGTGGAGAGTCTCGCTTTGAGCGCTTGCCAGCTTTCGAACACGTGCTGCCGCGCCACCAGTTGCTGCACGCCGCTCAGCTTAAAGCTGTGCGCGAGCACCTCGGGATGAAGGACGTGCCGAAGCAAAGATGATGCGACCAACCGCAGCAGGCGCCGTCCCGACGTCCTCAACATCGGCTTCCGCCTTGCCAGAACGCTCGAGTGTCGAGCCTAACCGATGTCTCTCGGTCGGGCGGTCGCCATTAGACACGTTTGCCGCATCACCGATCTTCCGCCACAAGAACCCGAGCATGGGGATCGGCTTCCGCAGCTCGCTATGTAAAGTCATCGTGCCCGGGGCAGGCGCTGATTTGTTCTGCGGGGTTGCAGCGGGTTCGCGTGCCACGTGCAAAAAAAGGGCGTCGCCGGCCGTCCCATGAACCGTTTGTTAACGCTAGCGAATTGATAGTTCTCAATCACAACGTATCTGTGAGGGAACCTCCCGATGAAAGCGTTCATGACACTACTACTCGCTGGCGGCGCACTAATCAGCGTGCAAGGCCTGACTGCGAAGCCCGCTGAAGCATTCGGCTGGTGGGGCGGTGGCTGCTGCCGGACCGCCGTTTTCTATCGTCCTGCGGCGTGTGGTTGCAAGCACTACAGGCCCGCCCGCTGTTATCGTGCACGCAGCTGCTGCAGGTAGACCAAGGACATAGCCTCCTCCTCAAGAAACGACACGTGTACCTGGTGGGCCTTCGTTCAGAGCGAAGGCCCATTTTTCTTTTCCGCGTCTCGATGCGCTCGCTGATGGGCGAATGGTACTCTCTTCGATGCCCATCCTTGTAAACGCAGCGCCGCCCCCACCTACGCGGGGGTGAGCCACCGGCGCTCAGCCCGGCGTTCCATCTCTTACGGCGACGCGTCGGGCAAACGTCAACAACAATATCCGCCCCCGCGTTATTGGCCGGCGCTCAGCGTGACTGGCACCGATCGCGATTACACGAGCTCTGCGAATGTCTCGCTAGCAGCAGCGCCAGCTTCCTGAAAGAAAGCCGCCAAGGTGTGGGACCAGGCGACAATCAACCGGTCCAGTCAGGACTGTTTTTTACGACGGCAAGGCAGAGACTGCGAGCCCAGAAGATCCTGACTCCGAAATCAGAAAACTGGTTCCTCTTGCGCGGCTTCGGCTTCCATCAGGCTGCCCACGATTGCGCGGGCAAGATGCTCCGCCATGCAGCGATGCCCGACGTCATTCATGTGCAGGTTGTCAGAGGTGAGAAAAAAGGTATCGCCGCGCTCCTTTTGCAGTTCACGCATGGCTTCGAACCGATCAACCAGCAACACTCCTGACTCCTGCGCAACCTCGGAAATCGCGGTCACGACTTCTTGGTATATTCGTCTCCACCAGCCTCGAGCCAAACTGGGGATTGACGAGAACGGCATCAATCTTGTTGTCGGCTAGCCATGCCAGCGTTTTGCGGATGCAGTTCTTGAAAGAATAGATGCTGACGTGACGGAGGGCATCATTAGTGCCGACTTGCCATACGACGAGGTCAGGCTTGGTCTCCTCCACCTCCTTCTTCATACGATCGGCGGCACCTTGCGCCACTTCGCCCGACATCCCGCGGCCAACGACCTCGAAGTCCGTTCCCTTGAGTGCTCCTTCAAGGGTGGGTTCGAGACGGGCGACATAGGCCGCCGTCGGCGAGGACGCACCCACGCCGACAGTGGAAGACGAGCCAACTGCCAAGATCTTCACGTGACGTTTTCCGCGAAGGGCCCGGCGCACAATTCGTGGCCGGCGGAACAAGTCAGACGTCACGCCCTTGGAGCGGCATTCTGAGACCGGGGTGGAAGGATAAAGCTTAAGCGGGGCAGCGAGGGCCAGTTCCTGCGGCACCGCGGCAATCGGTGCAATCACCAGCGTAGTCGCAAGTCCCAGCAACCCAATACGAGAATACATGGAAGCCCGCAGCCCCTGTGATTACCTGACACTTAGGTGATGATTTGTATGTAATGACGTCGGGAAGGTCCGTCAACGAAGCAGCTCTAGTCTTGCCTGAGTTCCTTTGTCGCGACTGTGGGCCACGATATCTTTGCTGCAATACGGAAAAACGAGCCCGTTGCGCACGCAGCCAACGTAATGTCGCTCTCTCGCGTTTAGCCTCTGCAAACCACCAACCAGTATAGCTCAAGATAGCAAGGCCCAGAATATTCATGGCCGACTGTACGGCCACGCCTGATCCAAATTCCTCGGTGGCCACAAACGCTGCGTTGGAGAGGATGATGCCCGCGCAGAACACCGGCAACGAGTGGCTACCGCATTGTATGATCGGCGCCGCCCACGAACTGGCGAGCCATCGGACTGCTTGAGGAATGAAGGTTGCCGCCACATACGCGAGCGCTGCGATGTGCGCCAGCCGCCAGAGAGACAAGTTCTGCTTGCTCATCGGTGAGATGAAATCGGCCGGTAACAAGCGTGCCTCGGAAAGCCCTCTTTCCGGGGATGCTTGTCCACGGGGCGGCGATAAGAAATGCGAATAGAAGATAGGTCGCCGCAACCAGAACAGGGCCTGCGAGAACGTTAGAGCCCCTCTGCGTGACAGAGGCTACAACCGCACCCAGGCCAAAAAGGAGCTGCCACGCGAGCGGATTGAACATCCAGCCCCCGTGTTCGGTGTAGTAGCTTGGGAACTTCCAACCCGCGAACGCCGCCGTCATCCACACGCCAACGGAGACAACGAGCGCCCATCCAACGTGCCGTCGCAGGAGCCACAGCAGCAACGGGAACCACGTGAGGAGCACAATGTACAGCGGTAGGATATCGAGATAGTGCGGTTGGTACAGCAGCGTCAGCGCCCGCGAAGAAGCATCCGTGGGCGCTTCGACGAACGGTGCCATGTTCGCGTGAGATAGAGGGGGTCTTTCTCAGGTGCGCCAGCCCGCATAGAACGACGACGCACACGATCAGGACAGCAACGTGCGCGAGGTACAAATCGCGGACCCTAAGCATCACTTTGTTCAGGACCGTGCGCCACCCCTCCGATTCCAAAGAGGGATAGTACGCGAGGAACGCAGCGTATCCAGCTAACGCTACGAATACCTCGGCAGCGTCCGAAAAACCAAACTTGTGGAGAGTGAGCGAGGCGAGGAAGTTGCCCGGAATGTGGTCGATGAAAATAAACATAAGTGCGAGGCCACGGAAAAAGTCGACGCCCCGACCACCCCTCGGTCGGCATCCGCCTCAACAACCTGGCCTCGCTCTCGTAGAAGCGCAACAGAAAATTGGCAAAGCCGAGGATGGCACCGGCGCCCTTGTCGCCACTCCGGCGGATGGTCTTCGGCAGTGCGTGATAGGAGCGATGCGCGAAGGAAATCACGCAGCCAGGTCTGCGCGCGCTTCAAAGCCGTGGCATCGTCGATTTCGCCCGCGACGTGACCAAGTCCAAGTCCGGCTGAGCAAAGTGCGAGCGGTACGTCCGGCCCTAGTTCCGCCGCTCGCCGCGCCAAACGCTCGGTTTCCAACCTCTCGTGCTCACGATCTATCGCCCAACCGCTCACCTTACGCTGTGAGTAACATCGGGCAGCGAGGCCGTGGGCGGCGGCAAAGTTCGGATCGAGCTCGATTGCCCGATAAAAGAGCTGAAGGGCTTCGCGATTGGCGTCTCTGGTCCTAGGCGTGCGCTATGTGGTTGAAGGAAGCGTGCGCAGGGCGGCAAATTATGAGCATCCAATAGCTGCCGTACTTGTGCAACGTCGAACAAGCTAGTGCTTCGCAGCGCACATGTCCGTCCGACTGCTCAATGATCTTGGCGAGCTCTGCCAGAGGAGCATTAAGATCATTGGTGTGCCCATAGTGCTTGTGGCCGACCGCGATCACCCCGAGACCCTACACCACCATTACTCAGGCGTACCCAGCTGGGTAATCAGGATGATGTTTGTGAAATTACACGCCCATTTTAGCCGTAGTGCGATTGTACAATCGTAACTTGCAACCGTGGGACTATGCGGAGGCCATCATGGTGGATACTACCAAGTTTGAGGTTCGACCGCTCTATCTTCAAGTTCGGGATGCGCTTCTTGCGAAGATAAAGGATGGCAGGTGGAAGCCTGGAGCTCATATGCCCAGCGAGATTGAGCTTTACCGCGAGCTGGGTGTCGGGCTCGGGACCTTACGCAAGGCGCTAAGCGTTCTGGAAAACCGAACAGCTGATCATCCGCGAACCGGGGCGCGGCACCTTCGTCCAGGGATCACAAGGCTGGTGACGGAACGCCTAGCGCGCTTCAATCCCGTGCGAGATGCCGACGGCACTCCGATTAGCGGCGAGGTCAGAAATCGGAAAATTAAGCTGGCGATGCCGACGAGCGCGGAGCGCGCGGCGCTGCGGTTGGGTGCCGGTCGATCAGATCGTACGCATCCCTAGCGCACCAGATTTCGCGTGACGCACTTCGCTTCGCTTACGAGCACGTCTGTGTGCCAGAGCGGTGCTTTCCCGGGCTTACCGGCCGCGCCGACGTCCCTGATGAAATCGAAGAATTGGCGCGGGAATGGAGTGTCTTAGTAGCGCGCGCCGAAGGCAAGGTGAAGATGGTGCAGGCGCCTACCTGCCGCTGCGGCAGCCCTCTCACTACCTGGGGAAAAGTAGGGTGCTGGCATTCGAACGGCTTGTATTCGACACAGACGAGCAGCCGATCGCAGGCCATGACGGCCTATTTCAATCTGCGAGGTCGAATACTTTCTGTCCTCGATATGCGCTGACGTCCCCAGTGTTCGGCTATATAATCGGTGTTTGGCGGTGGGCAAAAGCGCCGCGGCCATGGCGAGAAAGATGTTGCTGACCTTCAAGGTCGAGCATCCGAAACCGGTCCTACGAGAGCGCTGCGCGCGCTCTTCGGTGGTCGCGATCCTGAAAACCGATGGATCGCCGCTCGAAGCAAGCTCGTCCGTATCCTGCAACTCGTGGAAGCCCTCGTTCGACAAGAATGGCACTGCAGCGCCGAGCAAATTGGCTATCCGGCCGAACAGCGGCGGCGGAATTTGCGCTTCGCCTCTTTCATAATCGTCGTAGAGGCTCGAGGAACTGTCGAGCGCTCGCGCAAGTTGCTCGACGCTAAAGCCGCGCCGCATGCGTTGCGTTCGAAGCCACTCGCGGAAGAACAATTCATTGTCGGGCCGCTGGGCCAAGCCCTTGGTCATGATGCAGTCTCCCTGCGCCACTACCACGCCATCGCGGGCCACCATCTGAGAAGTGACGCAGAACCAAGGCGGCTGCAAAACCAGTTTGTGTGTGCAAAGTTGGCTGTTGTGTGCCGACGCCCCCGACGCGCGGGCCTCGTCGACCAGCACAAGTCGCTGTTGCGATGTGGCATTCCGATGAATGCGTCTGTGGATAATTTGCGCTGTGAGGCCGCGCCTGCAGGATCGCCGACTTTGCACGAGTTCGAACTGTACGTCACCGTACCTTTGGCCATAAACGACGTGATCCTATCACCATCTAGTCCAAAGTGTCCGTCGTCAGGTTCTTTGCGAACAGTTGTGCACCCTTGACTGACGAGCCGTATGTTCAGGTCGGTTGGCCGAGACGCACGATCCGCACGAACTCTCGCGTATCAACGTCATCGGCTTGAGACGCGACCCGAGTGAAGCGAGAAGATGGCTCGGTGAGCCAGAGGCCGACGGTAGAATTCCGGCCAGTGATGCGCAGCACTGATCCGGCGGACTACGGACTGAAGCCTATCGTGCACCGAGGCGGCGAAGCCGTTCTGACGCGTCAACCGCTCCAGGCTCGCGCGCTTTTTCGTACCATTTCCGCGCTGTCTCGATATTCGGCTGCAGACCCACGACTCCCATTTTGGCGAGTTCTTCCGGATCGTAGGTTGCCGCTAGCGCCACTGCGCTCTGCGCTAACCCGGCCTCGGCGGCGCGCTCAAAGAACTTGCGAGCCGCATAGACGTTGCCACGCTCGAGCTGCTCGATGCCCTTGGCGTGAAGACCGAGCGACGATCCGCTCGGATGATTGCGGCAGGACGCTTAAGCCAGCACCGGTTGGCGGTATTGCGTGGCGTGCCGCAGGCAGCGGGGACACGGCGAGCACTGTCTTTGCCTCCGCCAAGATTTCCCCGTCGATGCTCACAAGGCCGATGGCAATAATGTGGTCGCCTTGCATTCCAACAGGCAAAATAACATCCAATGTGCGCAGTGCGATCTGTGGTACAGCCCACGAGCCCGGCGCGATGGCATGGCCCTCGGACAGGGCCGCCGCCGGCGGCAACCCGCGAATGCGAATGAAGCTGTCCTTCGGAGCGCGTCCGCGGGCCGACTTGAATCAGAATTGCACGCGGGAAGCCGGCTCCGCTTGAATGACTGAGACGACGGTGACGGAGAGGCGTTGCGGTTGCTGCGCTTTGGCGAACCCGAGCACGGATCCGGCGACAATGGTGAAGCTCACGAAACTGGCGAACAGGCACGACTTCCAAAGCACGTATACGCGGACCGGCGCACGCAAGGTTTGCGGGCGGTCGCGCTCGTTGGACCAATGGTCTGGCCCGTCCAACAGCATTCCCCTCCCCCATTTTCGCCAACCGTCTTTTAGGCGGCGAGCGACCCTCAAACCCCCTACTGTCGCTTTTTTTGCTTGCTCCACTCCAGAAACTGCTGAACAGAAGCTCCTGCTCGGCAGGATTGCTCGGGGCCGCGCGGGCCGCTTGCGTGCGGGCGAGCGCGGGGTCTATTCCGCGCGTGGCCGCAGCTTGTTGAGCATCTGTTGCGCCGGCGGGAAGCGCGTCCAGCCCGGGATGGTCCCGGCCAAGTTCATCTCTTTCCAGCCAGCCTGGTAGGTCGGGCCTCTGAGTTCTCGAACCGATCGAACAAGTACTCTATGAACCGAACGCAGCGGCGGTATCGGTCTGTGTCGGGCCGCCAGTTGTAGACGGCGAGAAGGGCGGGAACGGAGATGGTCTGGATGGTTTCGCCTTGCTGGATGAGATTGGGATAGTCGGCCGCCGTCAGCTCGGCCGGAACGTAATAGTCCGAGAATTTGTCGGTGAACTCCACAGGTAGAAAATGGAAACCGGGTTCCGGCTTGAATTTGGCAAAGAGATCGTTGGGCTTGCCGACAACGTGCACGACAGCGGCGATTTCACCCTTGCGCATGCTCTCGAGCGCGATGGAATTGTTCTGAAACAGTCGCTCGACTTTAACCCCCAAACGATCAAAGACAATGCCGCCTGTGTAGTTAGCTGCGCTGCCTACGGTGTTGAAGTTGACCTTCTTGCCGACCAAGTCTTGGATGGTCTTGATCTCCTGCCGGGCGTAAATGTGAACCTCACCCTGGAACATTGGAATGACGTAGTTGACACGAGTTTCGATGCCGGGGATTTTCTCGACGCTCTTGAAGTGATCCAGCACGTCGGAATATGTGATCGCAAAGTCGACGCCCTTGAGATAGATAAGATCGGTGACGTTGCCCACCGCGCCATAACTGATGATCGGCAGCACGCGCAGGTTTTCGCTGTCGTCCAGCGCTTTGCCAAGGTCGGCCGCATAGCGCACAAACGTGCCCTCAAGCAATCCACCAGCGAGGCCTACTGTCCAATTGTTGATCCGGGCCGCCTTGGCAGCCTCTTCCTCACTCACGGGCTTGTTGGGAATTGGTTGGGCACGTCGCGGGGCGGGCGCGATCGCCTGCGCGAGAACCAGCAATTCTGATACGGTCTGCGCGGGCGCCGGCGTTGCAGATGGCAGGCAGACAGCGGCACAGTAGCAGAGTGCGATTGCGATGCGCGCCAACCCTAGCCTCCCTTTGTTTGAGCCGTGCTGTTGAAGGGAGCGCGGTAGGTTAGTTGGCGAGTGCGCTCTTAGGCTAAGCGCTTCCCCCTTTTTTTTTACTCCCCAGCATGAAAGTCTGGCGACAGACCAAGTTCATTTGATGGCAGAGTTGAGGCAGTAGGCGCCGCAGCGGT
>CAWEBE010000040.1:0-64009 GCA_963806735.1 uncultured Alphaproteobacteria bacterium
TGGCGAGATGGCACGCATCGGCCCGGCCGAGGTGCGGGCGCGCTACGGCGTCGAGCCCTGGCAGGTGCCGGATTTCATTGCCCTGCGCGGCGATGCTTCGGACCGCATTCCAGGCGCAAGCGGGGTAGGTGCCATCGGTGCGGCCAGCCTGCTGCGCAAGTACGGGTCGCTCGAGACGCTTCTCGCGACCGGACGGTTCGCCCCGCAAGCCGACCAGCTGCGCCTCTATCGCTGCATTGCCACCATGGACCAGAAAGCGCCGCTGCCGCCGTTGCGCAATCAGAAGCCGACCTGGACCAAGGCGGCCAGTCTTGCCCGAGACTGGCAGCTCAACAAGCTTGCCGAGCGGCTCGATGCGCTCGCGGCATCGGGCGCTCGTAAGCGATCCTGATGCCGAGGGAACGAGCCCTGATCCGGTAACGTTTGTTTGGACCACATGCGACCAGCGAAACCGGAGGTCCAGTGTCCAAACACCGGCGGGGCAGAGCAGCCCTTGTGGCCTTGAGCGTACTTGGGTCAACGCCTCAGGCGCCGGCACATTCGCACTCACGGATGGATTACCAGACCAGAGTAGACGCGTACGTGCCGCCCATCACTGCCGAGCTGCATGGACATGCAGTCGATGATGCAGGCAAAGGCTCCAGCCTCGGGCTCAGCCCGGCCGGAGGGCCATGCGAAAGGGCCTATCAGCGTGCGCTCACGAGAAGTCATCCCTCATGGTGGGATCGCTACGAGGATTGCGTGCGACAGGAGCAGAGCAGATAGGCTTCCGGGGCCCTCTCAAGGCAACCCCCGGTCATTCTGGGCGTTACTTTCCATTCTCGGAGGTACGTTCCATGACCCGGCTCTTGCTGGCCTGTGTTGCCCTCGCTCTGGCCACGAATTCCGGTGCGCAAGCCAGCCGCACCAACCTCGGCGCGTTGACCTGTACGCTTTCGGAAGTGGCCGAGCAGCAGAAAGCGCCTGCCGCCGAGGAGCGGGCCATGCGCTGCGCCTTCAAACCCACCAACGAGGGTGCCGAACTGACCTACAGCGGGACCATCCGTCAGATCGGCCAGGGTCAACTGCCGGGGGGCAAGTTGGTCATGATCTGGGTCGTGCAAGGTCCGGCCGATACCAAGCTGGAGCCGGGGCTGCTGGCCCAAACTTACGTTGGCGCACCGCAACCAATCCCGGGCACGCCAGCCGGTTCTGCCCTGATCGGCGAACGCAACGCCGACATCGTCTTGCGCTCTGAGACGAACGAGAACGCACCCACAGGCTTGGTCGTCATGGTCATGGAGCTGAAAGTGCTTAGCGTTCCAGCCTAGCGTTGCCACGCTGCCGCCACGTCCGTGCCTTGCTCGGTGCCGCGGCGGCATCAATTACCGCGGATTCTCCGCGAATTGGAGCGAGGTGCTGGTGAACATTCTTGGCCTTGTCGCCGAAACACATGACACCGGATTAGCCTTACTCGAGGATGGCGTTCCCGTGGCAATCCTTGAGGAGGAACGTCTCAATCGTGAAAAGCACACCGGCGCCTTCCCCAGGCTGGCGCTGCAGGAACTGTTTGCGGATGGAGGGCGCAGCCTCTCCGACATCGACGTGATCACAATACCCTGGAATATGCGCCGCATCCGCTGGACCGCAGCTCGGACGCTGTTCGGCCGCCTGCCGGCGAGCCTCAGTCTGTTGCTGCAGGCGGCTCAGCCGGTGCAGGACCGCAATATCGTTTATTTGAAGCCGCTGCTGCAGTACCGCTTGAAGCGTCAGTTCTGGCCCCGACGCTTGCCGCCGATCATCGATGTCGGACACCACGAGTCGCACGCGGCAATGTTCTTTGTGTCGCCCTTCGAAGACGCCAGTGTACTCGTCATGGACGGCTATGGAGACGACGCTGCCACCAGCACCTTTACGGGAGCGGGCAACCGGCTCGAGCGCCGCTGGCACGGGCGCTTCTTCGATAGCTTGGGGATGATCTACACGATCCTCACCCGGTACCTGGGCTTCCAGATCTTCGAGGAAGGCACGGTCATGGCGCTTGCCGCCTGCGGCGACATCACCTTCGTTGACCGCATGCGCCGGGTGGTGCGCCTCGAACCTGAGGGACGCTTCTCTATCAACATGGACTACTTCAGCCATGATCGATACGGAATGTTGAAGCCGGTCACGCCCCGTTTCACGCAGACGTTCGGTCCTCCCCGCAAGCCCGGCGAAGTCCTGTCCGACAGGCACCGGGATATTGCGCGAGCGCTTCAGACGGTGACAGAAGACATCGTGCTGCACCTCGCGCGTCATGTCGCTGCCACCTATCCATCGCGCAACCTCGTGCTAACTGGCGGTGTTGCTCTCAACTGCGTTGCTAATGCGCGTATCCTTGCCGACGCTGCCTTTCGGCAGGTGTGGGTTCCCCCATGCGCTTCGGACACGGGCGCGCCGCTGGGTAGTGCCCTGTGGCATCATCACGAAACCCTCCGAATGCCGCGTACCTTCGAGATGACGCATGCATTCTATGGCTCAAGCTTCAGTCCAGCGAACATGCGCCGTGCACTGGTGCGTGCCGGTCTGGGCTTCGAGCAACTCAAGGAGTCCGAGTTGCATCGCCGCGTCGCGCGCGATCTCGCGGATGGCCGCATCATCGGCTGGTTTCAAGGGCGCGCCGAAATCGGTCCCCGCGCGCTGGGAAACCGCTCAATTCTGGCCTCCCCGCTGCGGCGCGACGTGCGCGATCTCATGAACTCCCGAATAAAGTATCGCGAGCCCTTTCGTCCCTTTGCGCCCGCCGTGCTGGTAGAGCACGCAGGCGATTTTTTCGAGTTGGACCAACCCGACCCGTTCATGACGCTTGCGCCTCGCGTCCGCCCTGACAAGGTCCACCTCATTCCCGCCGCGGTCCATGTCGATGGAACGGCTCGCGTTCAAACCGTTGATCGCCATGCAAACGCCGCCTTCTATGGCGTCATCGACGAATTTAGGCGGCTAACCGGGGTGCCGGTGATCCTGAACACGAGCTTCAACAAGCAGGAGCCGATTGTCGGCCGGCCAGAGGAAGCGGTTTCATGTTTTCTTCGCACCGCCATGGACAGGTTGGTTCTGGGCAACTTCTACGTGAGCCGTCGCCCGAACGCGAGCGCTGGTCGCGCCCAAACGCTGCTCGGCGTTGCGGCGGAGTGATAAGTGCGTAACCAGCCTGTCTCTGGCGCGATATGCATGGTCCCGCCACGAATTGGGTTGTCGGTGTTGCGGTAAACGACAGCAGGGTCAGAACGGTGCGGTCTCACCTACTCGCTTGCGCCCTGCTCCTGGTGCCCGCCCAAGCCCTGGCCGATGCCAAGGAGAAGGTCGCGGCGCTCGCTCCGTCCGGGCTGGTGCTCGTGATGGATGAAAAGGGCAACGAGCTGGTGTTTCAGAATGCTGACAACCCCTTCGTCCCTGCCTCCGTCACCAAGATCGTCACCGCCTGGCTGGCGATGGAGGTGCTCGGCCGCGACTACCGCTTCGAGACCCGCTTCTATCTGGACGGGGATCGGGTGCTCTACATTCGCGGGGGCGGCGATCCCTTTCTGATCTCAGAAGAGCTGGCTCAGCTTGCGTCAGAGCTGGTCGCCGCAATCGGCAAGGAGCCGCTAAGCGGCATCGTGCTCGACGCGAGCTACTACCCCTTCGACATCCGCATCCCGGGCATCGAAGACACCGACGAGGCCTACGATGCGCTCAACTCCGCGCTCGCGGTCAACTTCAACACCATCCACGCCGTGCGCAAGGGCAAGACGGTTCGCTCCGCCGAGAAGCAGACCCCGATCACGCCGCTCGCCATCAGCCAGTTCCAGACGCGGGGCCCTCAGGGTCGCAGTCGCATCAGCCTGACCCAGGACCCCGCGGTGGGTCTGCAATATGCCGGCGAGCTGATCGCCGCGTTCATCGAGCGGGCCGGCGGCAGCGTCAAGGGCAAGATCTCGACCGGAGCCGTGCCCGAGGGCCTGGAGCCGGTCTACGTTCACCGCCAAACGCGCACACTTTCGAAGATCCTCGCCGGGTTGCTCCTCGGCTCGAACAACTACATCGCTAACCAGGTCTTTCTGGAGATTGGCGGGCATCGCCTGGGCGGGCCCGTCAGCCTCGGGAAGTCGATCCAGGTCGCAAACGAGATGCTCGCCAAGCACGGCCTCGCCAAGTCCATCCATCTCGAGGAAGGCTCGGGCATCAGCCGCGGCAATCGCTTCACGGCCCGCGGCCTTGCCCAGTTGCTGCACCTCTTCGAGCCCCATGCCACCCTCCTCCGCCGTGGCGCCGGCGCCCTCTTCAAGACCGGCACCTTTTCCGGTGTGCGCACCTTGGCGGGCTATGCCGACACCTCCACGCATGGGCGAGTGCGCTTTGTGATCTCGCTCAAAAGCAACGACGGCGCGATGCGCTTCCGGTTGCTCAAAGCCATCCAGTCCGAGCTGTAGCCGGGGGCGCGATCGCCAACTCGAAGTTCCCCACGCGCGACAAATCCGCAATGTCCTTGGGACGATCAGGCCGCGCTCCTGCCCCAACAGGCCCTGACTAGCAGGGGCGCCAAATGATTTGGCGGCTTGAGGTCCCAGAAAAGTAGCGGGTGCTGGCGCGTGCCCCGCCTTACGACCGCATCAACGGGCTAAGAACGTGGTCGCGGGAGCAGCTTCGACCCAATTCGACCGTTGATATCAGCGACGAGGCGGGATCGCTCGGCCAGCAAGCGTTGGCACGTCAGCGGTACTGTGCTTCCGCTGCGGGAGATGTTGGACATGCGCTTGCGTCAAGCTCATCTCTGGAATGGCCCGCACCCCCATGGCCGGTCGTCGCTGCAAGGCAGTGACGCATCACCGTCAACCAGCGTACTCTTCGCAGCGTCAAGGGTGGGATTACTCCATGACAGGATGGCTTGTGGCCGTGCGGGTATGGAACGAGCCGGACCAGCACTATTACGCTGTTGTCGCTGACCGCACCGAAGCGGAAGACCTCGTGCGGAGTCGCACTGCCGCTGCTGGCGGGCAAGTCTCAGTGCAAGCAGTCCGCGTGCTCACCGCGGACGAAGCGAAGGATCTCGAGCCGGGCAATGTCGTCAAGGCTCCAATAGATGGCACTCGGACGTAAGCGCGGTGTCGGGTTTTTCGGGAATCTCGCCATCGCGCTTATACGTCGACGCGTCTGATTGTGCGGTCGAGGTAATCCTTCGGCCGCCAAAAGACGCTCAACCTAGGTGACACGGGAACGGCATCGTTCGATTTGCGTCGTTTGGACCTGCGACCAACGCTGGCGCGCTGGGCGCCGCGGCTTAACAAGCGATTACCACCAGGCGAATGGATTTGTCTCGGAATATGACCGCGGACGTTGGGGACGATAGGAGCGGTAACTGGCGTCCAAATTGCGCCTGCGCATCTTGATACCACCCTGCGGCTCGCCACTCATGATGACGATGAAGTCCGTTCCCTTGCTGGTCTCTCGGCTCATCCCTTCATCGGAGATGATTAGTGCAGAGCGAGGCGAGACAATCTCGCTGATGCGGTCGATCGCATCCTGTGGGATGAGGATTCGCTCCAGTACGCGCTTGGCGGTGTCGACGTCTGTCTTTGCGGGGCCAACGTTGCGTTGGGCGTGGCGACGCAACAGCGGCTGATCATTGGCTCCCGCAGGGGCATACATGGCAAGCGCATTCCAGCGTAGATCGGTGCCTTCGTTCACGTAGGCCAAAGCTGTAAACATAGTGGTGCCGATCGGCTCCTCGGCATCGCTGATCGTGACAGGACTCTCGAATACGGGCTGGAAGCCTTGCCGCACATAGAGCCGTTGCGTCTTGCGACTGATGAACACCGACACCGGCGCCAGTTTGGTCTCTGCCGCCCTGGCATCGTCATAGGCCGCGACCTTGGCGATCTCCGCGGTCCTGGCTGCATCGCGGGCAGCAGTTGCAACGTCTACTTTCGGCTGCCCTTCGCCCGTTACGGACGCGAAATCTTTCTGTGCATTTGCGAGACGCTCGAGCGCATTGGACTTGAGTTCCTCCGCCGCGGCTGTTGCCTCCGGTGACTCCGCTGCCTCCATGACGCGCTCTGCCTGCCTCACCAACGCCTCTGCGCGGAATTTTGCGCCTTCTGCAATCCGCATTTTCCTGACGAACGGCGCAGCTTCGGCGCGTGCCTTGGATGCCGCTTTCGCAGCTACCTCAGCCCCCACTGCTGCCAAGCCCGCCGCCGCAGCCTTCGCGGCAGCGATCGATCTCCATGTTTGACCAGTCCCGACTCCGATGATCCTGCCCGGGACAGTGTCCCCAGTCGGGCGATACGTTACGGGGGCAATAGAAGCATCAGAAAGAATCGGGCCCGGCTTGAAAAGCTGCGGATGGGCAATAGGGACGGGCACGATGTCGTCGCGAACGACGACGACACGCATGCCCATTTTGCTCAGGTCGAAGAGCTGCTCGGCGAACTCAGACGGCATGCGGATGCAGCCGTGGGAAGCCGGATAGCCTGGCAGTGCGCCAGCATGAAGCGCGATGCCCGACCAGGTGAGGCGTTGCATGAATGGCATTGCAGCATCGTCGTAAAGGTTCGAGTAGTGCTCACGGTTCTTTTCGATGACGCTGTAGATACCTGCGGGCGTCTCATAGTCCTTCCTGCCGGTCGATACAGGCGCCTGAAGAACCCTGTTGGCGCCCGCATAGATGGCCACCCGCTGGTTGTTAAGCGAGACTACCGCCATAAGCGACTCGGTGGTCGCCGCGACCTCGTTAAGCCGCCTGTCTGCGTCCCTCTGGGCCCCGACAGGTTGGGCATCGCTTACGCAGATGAGAGCAGTGACCATCAGAACAGTAAAGGGTGAAGGCTGCTTACACTGCTGCATCAGGCGCGCACCACGTTGTTGCCAAATCAAACCGGCGGCGAATTGTAGCTCTCCGAAGCCTGCCAACTACGACAACCTGAGGTGCAGGTTAAGAATCGGCACGCGGGTAACGCACTGGGCGGCGGCAAGGTGGCGATTGCCTGCCAGCTGTCAAAATATGCTCCACCTGGGAACAACGATCCCTAGATCAAAATCGATAGGTCCTTCGTCAAGAACATGGTGGACAATGCCAGTTCGCTCAACATCGTGCGCGCTGTGGCGACGCTTCCGCCGGCCTCGGTGTGACGGCCACCGCGGAAGGCGTGGAGACCCAAGAGCAGCTCGACGCGATACGGGCCGAGGGCTGCGATGAGATGCAAGGTTTCCTGCTGAGCAAGCCGATCCCCGCCGTAGAGGTCGAGCAACGTTTCCTTTCCGGCCTGGCGCATGCCATGGACCAGTCCAGCTTTGCTGCTGCCTAGCCTGTCCCAGGCGGGAGGACTGGAAGCGAGGTCGGGAGCGCTTGATGACGATTTTGCCTGGCAGGCACCGAGCCTCATCCTGGCAGAGGCCGTGGCATCTTTCACGCCGGGCGTGGCGACTCATCAGCGGCCTTTGAATTGCTTTTTTACGACCCTGGCGTCCCGATATTAACAAGCTGCGCGTAGCATGAGCCTGTGAACCGAGTTCAGGGGTGAAGCTAACAGATCGTTACCATCATGCAGCTCCGTCGAGCGTCGCAACGATTCGATGTCCGTGAGGAAGGGCGAGTGATTTTCGCAGACGGCTCGTGCACTTTGGATTGCGTAATTCGCGATATTTCCGATGGTGGATGTCGCGTTGAGTTCTCATTGGAAATGCCCCTGCCGGAGCGGGTTTTCCTCGCCCTGGCGCAGACGGCAGACGTGTTCGACTGCGGTGTGCGCTGGCAGATGGGCAAGGTGGCCGGTTTGCAGTTTGTCGACATTTGCGGTCGGCAATTGCGCCGTGCTCTGGTTGGCGCCGAGAAGCCCGCTCCAGCTCGCCCAAGTCGAGTGGCCCGGTGGTTAGCCGACTGCAATCCCACCGACGGCGGTTCTCGAGCCACAACCCCTGTTGAGGGAAAGTAGGGCGCGAGGCGCAAGTTTACGTCTAGTCCGCGTGCGCCCCGTGACGGCTCTTGCCAGAAACCGCTGCAATCTTGCAGGAGCGGGACCGATCTGCTTGATGGAAGTCACCTCGAACAGCTTATGCGCACCTGATGTCAGCCAAGTCGAAGCGGAAACATCAATCGCAATCACTGCCGGCCGTGCCACACGGGCCAGCAGAGTGCGTGCCGGCGACTGAGGCGCAGGAGCTGGCGCAGAGCAGAGACACCACCGCTGTTGGCCTGAAGGTCGTGAATGGCAAGGACGGCCTCCAGCTCCATCTGGATCATCCAGACCAGAGCGCAGGCCTTGCGCAGCTCACTGCTGCGCTGGGCCTGAGCGATCCTGTCCTGTGCAACCGCATCGTTCTCGATCTTGTCGGTCTGGCTGCCAACGGCAATGACCTCTCTGAGGCCGAACTCAATCGCATGCTCGCGGTGGTGCGCGGCATTGACCCAACAGACACGGTGGAGGCGCTGCTGGCCGTGCAGATGGCGGCCGTGCACGATGCCAGCATGAGGGCTGCCCAGCGCCTGAAGAAGGCGGAGACCATCGACCAGCAGGACAGCGCCTCGAGCATGGCCAACAAGCTCATGCGCACGTTCACGATGCAGATAGAGGCGATGAAGCGGCACCGCTCAGCCGGGGAGCAGAACGTCATCGTCAAGCACGTGCACGTCTATCCCGGCGGTCAGGCCGTGGTGGGCAATGTCAAGACCGCAGGCAAGGACCAGCTCGAGCGCGCTCACGTCCGAGATCGCGACCGAAGCCGATCAGACGCAGGAATGTCTGCTTCTGAGCGTACTTCGGACCTAACGCGATAGAGGCAGCCACGACCGTTTGTGTCCCGCAATTGAAGTTAGCTGCTCGAAGGTGCATCCTACGAAGGACACTTCAGGAACCTAGCAGCCATCTCGGGCGAGTACCACGGCAGGTCTGGAGTAATGTATCGACCCATGCAGCCAGGGAAAAACTGGTCGCAGTATCCCTTCTTTTCCCTCTCCGTGCTGGCTAAAGGGTTCAACGATAGGTCCGCGCGCATGCAGCCCGCTACGGCGGAGTCGCAAATCTCCCTTCTGCATGCATCGCCCGTCGTTGTCGCACCGGACGAACCAGGTACGCCGGTGGCCTGCTGCGCGTAAGCAGGCCCTGCGAACATCGCAAGCAACACGCAGCCAGCGGGCAGCCCCGGTAGCCCAATACGGACCATTTGCTTCAGGACATTCATCAGAGCCCGTCTCCAGTAGTGCGTAAACTCACGCAACTGCCGCGGGTATTCAGCTTTTTTCGAGCACATGAAGACGCCCTCGTTTGCTACGCGCAACGAGAACGAATCTTGTGAGGGGGCAGCACAGATTCGTATCAGGACTTACCCTGGAAAATCGGGTGGATGGGACCTGCTCGACTTACTGTCGTTAATGTCTCGCCCATGGCCGGGCAGAGAAGTTAGTAGGCGATGGCAGTTCGTGGCACTGAGCTGCGGAACTCTCAGATCGTCGTTCCCGTCAAATATTTTGGGGCCAGGCTGACTTAAGCATGCCTGCCGTTGAAACCCAGGGGGCTTGACCGCAACATCCACCCCAGGGGGAGGGGGTAACAAAAAACGAGCACTAACCTCATGAACTTGACGCAACTCCGCCGGCAAGCAGCTCTGATGCACCAGGCACCGCGCTGCTCAGCCAGGTCGAAAAGCACCGGTCGCCCATGCCTTGCCCCGGCTGTCCGAGGTGAAAGTGTTTGCCACAAGCATGGTGCCCGCGGCGGTGCCCCTACCGGCCAGCGCCACGGCATGTACCGGCATGGCGGCAGGACCAAGCAGGCGCAGGCTGAGCGGCGTTATCTCGCGGGCCTGTTGCGAGCTGCACGCGACGGTCTGGCGGCAGTCGATGCGTAGTGGGCAGCGCGTGTATTCTTACCCCAACGCCCTGACACGCGCGGCGCCTATGCAGGCCTCATCTCCAAATGTTTGTCTCCGCGCGAGGAAAGGTCTAGTGGGTGGCGCGGCCTTGCAGCCATTTGGCGGCGAGACCCGCCCGTTCCCGCACGCGCCTCGGTCCGGTCAGCACACCGATGCTGCCCGAACGGACAGTGGGATCGTCGCCGCCGAGCACAATCCCGCCGTAAATTAAGAACCGCCACGCAGAGACTTGCGGATTGTCGATCCCTTGCAGCGCCTCGTAGGTGAAGGTGCCGCCGCCAAGGCTCACCCTCACGCGCGCTGTGCCGCGCTTTGACAGCAGGACGTCGAGAAGGGCTTCGCCATCCTTCGTCGGCACCATGAACTCAAAGAAGCAGTCAGAGCCGATGACCGTCTTCCAGTGATAGTAGGAGAGCCCTCTGACCAGCAGACCACACCAATGCTCCAGCTTGTCGGACTCAATGGTGATCATGCTCGTGCGTAGGATCAAGCCGGAGGAGTCCGGTATCCAGATCGGCGACATACTGGAGCGCAACGTCGCGCCGAGCGCAGGATTTTTCGCGAGCCGTTTCGGTAGCATCGACTGCAAATTCACGCTCGCATCCGGGTGCCGGCCGCCGAAGGGCAAAACCTGCGTCAGGTAGTGCTCGAGCTTCGCCTTGTCCTCGTTGCAAGAACGGCAGGCCGGCACCTTCGGCAGATTGCCTCTGCGCTGCGTCAGGAAGAACTCCTTTGCGAAGACATGATCGGCCGTTTCCGAGCATGCGGGAACCCCGCAATAGGCGCAGGTTTTACCTTTGAATTTTTTGCTGCTCATGGCCAAAGACCGCAACGAACATGCCGCTGCCCATGCATCGGCTGATTCGCGAGAACGGCAAAGATCATCCGCCGAGCGGTCGACCCCAAGCGGGGAGCTGCTGCGGGATAGCGCTAGTCAGTAGCGTTTGTTGGTCGATGGGACATTTCCGGTCCGCTCACGTTCCGCAGCATGATTCTTGCGGAACGCTCTTGCTGCCCATATGATTGAAAAGTCAGGGTAAACAGCGGAAATCCTGCAGGCTTACCTCACGTTCGGCGAGCAGCAGTAGAACTTGACGCCGGCCTGGCATGCATCCTTGATGAAGTCGTACACCGTCCTCGGGCTGCCGGGCTTGATCACCAAACTTTCGGCAACGCCCTTCTTCATCAGTTTGCCTGCCGTTGCGGTACAGACCACCTCCACGTCGTATTCGAGGGCTGCTGCAACCGAGGCTTGGAAGATTGGAGCGCCGAGCTCCTCCCCGTTACGCGGATCGCTGTTCGCCATGATGATAATAAGCTTCCTGGTCATAAATTTCCTCCCGGCCCTGCTGCGAGGCGGGGCCCAATATACGTTTGCTCGTCTTGTCATCCCCGCAGGTCGCCTGCGGGTCCCTCCAAGTTGGATGATGCGGGCATCTTACCTGCACCCCCATACCTCGACATGCAAATGTCTACCGTACGGTTGATCTAAGATGAGTGCGCCAGAGGGGGGAGAGGGGGACACAGCCGGGGCCGCGCCTAGCGCTAACAGATTTTCTCAGGTGCTGCGGGCGGCGGCGTGGATGAGCGGGGCGCTTGCCTCCTTCACCCTGATCGCTGTGGCCGGCCGCGAAGCATCCCGAAGCGTTTCGACTGGCACGCTCATGTTCTACAGATGCTGGTTTGCGCTGGCTGTTTTGCTGGTCGTGGTCGTGATTTCCGGTAAGGGTCTCGGCCAATTCCGGACCATGCAGATCGGCACGCATGGCCTGCGCAGTGTGATCCACTTCGGTGCTCAATACAGCTGGCTTTATGCGCTGCCGCTCATTCCGCTAGCCGAGCTGTTCGCGATCGAGTTCACCGCCCCTTTGTGGACCGCGCTCTTGGCGCCGCTGCTGCTCGGCGAGCGTTTGACGATCTGGCGTGTCGCCGCCGTCGTGCTCGGGTTCGCCGGTACGCTTGTCGTCGTGCGTCCAGGCAGTGCCGAGATCAACGTCGGCACGATGTCCGCGTTGTTTGCCGCTATCGGCTTCTCAATCCACTACGTCATCACGAAAAAGCTGATGCAGCGCGATCCTGCCCTTACCGTCATTTTCTACATGGCATTGTTTCAGGCTGTGCTCGCGGCAATCTTGTTGACGGCAAATCTGCAGCTACCGGATGCGACCGCGGCGGCTTGGATTTTCGTCGTCGCTGCGTGCGGACTGGTTGCGCATTTCTCCATAGCGCGTGCCTTTGCGCTCGCCGACGCCATCATTGTCACGCCGATGGACTTCCTGCGCCTGCCCCTGATCGCGCTGGTTGGAGTCGTGCTCTATGCGGAGCCGCTCAATCCCTGGACTCTTGCGGGCGGTGCCATGGTCATTCTCGCCAACTTCATCAACATCTGGAGCGAGCGGCGGCATCCGGCGAACCGCCTGTAGGTGTGTGCCTTGTGCGCCTCACCTAGATGAAAATCGTTTGCATCTGGCGGCGAGCACTCTCCGCGCGGAAGCAAATCATGGCAAAGTGCCGCCACTTGAAAGACAGCAGATCAGGCAATGATCCCCCCACAATCGCTGACTCGAACCTCTTTGACCATCGCCGCTTGCCTGTGGGCCGTAATCTGCGTCTGCGGGCCTGTGCAGGCCTTCGACATCAGCGATCCCGAGGTCGAGAAGGGCCAGCACAAGATCGAGACGATGCATGTCGGGCAGTCAGGATTTCTGGCCGGATCGACTGGCAACACGCGCAATCTTCAATCTCTCGGCTACAGCTACGGCTTGACGGACTTCTGGCAGCTCAAGGGCGGCTTGATAGGTGACCGGCTCGACGACCGCGATTGGCGCGTGGGCGTAGCGTTTGTCGAAAGCACGCTCGAGATCGTGGACATCAAGAAGACCGGCGTCGGTCTTGCTTGGTTCTCGGCAGTGGGAGGGGCGGTCAGCGACGATGCCACCAACACCGTGCTGTTCGGCCCGATCGTCAAATTCGCCTACGACCGATTTTCGCTCACACTCAACCCGTTTCTGGACAAGTCGTTCGGGCAGAACCACGAAAGCGGCATTGCCTTTGTTTATGGCTGGCAGGCCAACGCCGCGATCGGCAACGGAGTTACGCTCTCCCTTGCTGGTTTCGGCAAGATCGACGACATCGGTCACGCTCCGAGCGCTTCGCAACAGGAGCACATCATCGGTCCATTGGTTGGATACGAGTTCGAAGTTTCGGACAAGCGGACCATGGCCATGGAGCTTGGCGTGTTCTTCGGCCTGACTGAGGTGACAGCGGACACCGCGTTCAAGGGCAAACTCAGCTACTCGTTCTGATCTGGGTGCGCCGCACTCTGTCGGCCCGCCACGGTCTTGCGCTCGATGCCGATCCTGCGGCCGGCGCGCTCAGGGCGGGGCAGCGTCAGGGCGGCGCGTTTCATCGCTTCCAGCCGCTCGCGCACGTCAACTGGCCAAGGGGCCGTGCGCCGAGCACCCATATCGACATGCAGGAACATCCATTCGGACGTGCACGACAGCCAGCCGTCGGCCGCGTGCTGCATCTCGCAGAACAGATGCAGTCGCTTGTCGTCCACATCGAGGACGCGCGAGACGACGCGTACCGGGTCTGTCTTGAACAGCTCGCGCACGAAGCAGATGTGGTTCTCTACTGTCATGTAGGACGCATTGCGCTGCGTGACATAGTCGGGACCAAGACCTGCTGGGATCAGCGCATGATCGATGGCCCGGTCGAACAGCACGCTGTAGTAGGCTTGATTGAGGTGGCCGTTGTAGTCTACCCAAGCCTCATCGATTGCCATCACGGGCGAGAGGGTCGGGGCCGTTGCATCGACAGTCATGCGTCGCGGTCTCCGGTGTGTGCACGAGGCGCGAGCATGCCACACCGCCCCGCAACCACGTCAATACTTCGGCAGGGTGTGACGTCACGAGCTTCGCGATTTCAGGTCTGCCGGCGAGATCAGCACCGAGAACTGCTCGCACCAGATGATGACGCTCTGATATTTCGACAGATCGACGCCGGCAGGAATGGCGTAGCGCTGGCTACCCTTGAAGGCCCGCAAGCGACCGAGATCGACGAACATCTGGTCCTTGAGATCCGAAGAGGCACGGATCATGCCCTTGGGCACCAGGTAGACGTGGAATTTGGGCCCGGGGCCGACCTCGAAGTCATCGTGCAGGAACACACTGTCCTGCCGCACTGTTACGGACCCCTTGCCCCAGTGCACGGGGTCGGACGGATTGGCATGGATGAACGTTCCGCCAGCGACGACTGCGCGGCCGCGATCCACTTGCGTGAGTTGCTCGGCGGCCGGCGGTGGCGGGAACACGTAAGGAAAGGCAAAGAAGCCGAGGGCGATGCCAAACGCAGTCCCAAGAATGCCGCCGACGATAAAGGCAACGATAGCGCGAGCCATGACTTCCTCCGCGTCCGATCCGACAGCCGATCGACCTTGTCACAGGGCTCGCATGCCGAGAAATGACGATTGGTTATGTTTTGGGAACTGATTAGCTATGAGAGCTTGCTGGAACCGCTTCGGCGCGCCGCGAGATGTTCGTCACGCGCGCTCGATCTCAGTGACGGCGTGCGCCACCTCCTCGCCCTTGAGCTCCCAGTCGTTGTCGAGATTGGCGATCACCTTCTTCATGAAGGCCTCGGACATGCCGATCGAGCGGATCTTGTCGCCGGTGAAGTCGTACAGAATGGCCAGCGCGAGCTGCTGCGGGCTCTCGCCCTCGTAGGTCCACTCGAACCCCCATGACGTGAACTGCTTCACCTCGTAGTGCTCGGGCAGCTTCCGCCCATTCACCGTCACCAGCAGCCCGTCGAACGCACGCTTGCCTTCATAGACCTTCATGACTCGCGGCCGTCCGTTTGGGTTTCTCCCTTGCGACAAAGCTAGGTGCCCACAGGGCGCGTGTAAAGACTGCGGCGCTGCTGCCGGCCTACAAAATCCCGTAGCGCGCGAACACGTCGGCCAGCTTGTCGCCCCGCTGCAGGTCACGCAGCGTATTGCGCTCACCCGCCACTTTCTCCATGGCGAGCTGAAGGACCCGACTCTCCAACCGCTGGGGGATCACCACGACCCCGTCGGCATCGCCGAACACCAGATCGCCGGGCTCCACCCGTACGCCCGCGCATTCGACGGGCACATCGAGCGCCATGATGCGGCCGCGCCCTTTGCTGTCGAGCGGTGCGATGCCGCCGTGAAACACCGGAAATGCCATAGCTCTTATGGCCCGCACGTCGCGTGTGCAGCCGTCCATTAGCGCTCCCGCTGCGCCCCGCGCCTTGGCTGCCGTAGATAGAAGCTCACCCCACGGCGCGACCCTGGCCGGGTTGGAGCAGGCGAACACGGGGATCTCGTCCGATTGCAGGCTGTCTACCAGCGCTATCTCGAGCTCATAAGGGTTAGTGCCCGGCTCGTGATGGTAGACTTCCATGAACGCCGCGGTGCGGGCACGGCCGACCATGACGCAGGCCTCATCCAGCGGCCGAATGCGCGAGGGCAGCGCTTGATTCATGACGCCAACGCTATCCAGGCAGTCTGACAGCACCGACACGAACAGCTTCTCGCGAATCTCGGCAAGCGATGGAGTCATGTATTTCCTCCCAGCTGTTCTGCTGGCGCCATTGAACGCTGGGCGGATAGTGCCTTCAAGGGGCGTCTGAGTCTGCTCCAATATCGGCGTGAAAAGGAAAAGGTCGAGGTTGAACCTCGGCCTTCCTGGCGTGACTTGGTCAACTCATCCGAGCTGACTGACAAACTTCGTCTGCATATAGACGGTGAGACCTTCGGCGCCACCCTCGTGGCCAAAGCCGGAATCCTTGATCCCGCCGAACGGCGTCTCGGGCAGGGCCAATCCGTGGTGATTGATCGTCACCATGCCGGCCTCCAGAGCGTCGGCCACCTTGGTCGCCGTGCGCGAGTTTTTCGTGAAGGCATAGCTGGCAAGGCCGAAGGGTAGCTTGTTGGCGCGCCCCAGCATCTCGTCCGTATCATTGAAGCGCAGCATGACCGCGACGGGACCAAACGGCTCCTCGTTCATGATGCGGGCTGACTCCGGCACGTCGGTCAGAACGGTCGGCTCGTAGAAATTGCCCTGGTTGCCGATGCGCTTGCCGCCAGCCTGCACCTTGGCGCCCTTCTCTTGCGCATCCATGACGAACGATTGGATGGCATCGATGCGCCGCGGATTGGCTAACGGTCCCATGCGGCTCGTGGGGTCGAGGCCATCGCCGACCTTGGTCGCTTTGGCCACGTCCGTGAACTTACTGACAAAGCTGTCATACACCTTGTCGTGCACGAAGAAGCGCGTCGGTGATATGCACACCTGCCCGGCATTGCGGTACTTCATGGTGCCCATGAGCTTGGCCACCTGCTCGCTGTCCACATCGTCGAACACGAGCACCGGAGAGTGGCCACCAAGCTCCATGGTGGCGCGCTTCATGTGGCTGGCCGCAAGTGCGTTGAGGTGCTTGCCGACCGGCACCGAGCCCGTGAACGAGATTTTGCGGATCACGGGATGCGGGATGAGGTATTCCGAGATTTCCGCCGGCACGCCGTAGATGAGATTGACGACGCCTGGCGGCACGCCGGCGTCATGGAAGCAGCGCACCAGCCCGATGGGCGAGCCTGGCGTCTCCTCCGGACACTTGATGATGATCGAGCAACCGGCTGCCAGCGCCGCCGCGATCTTGCGCACCGCCTGCGTGACCGGAAAATTCCAGGGCGCGAAGCCGGCCACCACGCCCACCGGCTCGAGTATGACCATGTTGCGCACGCCATCGGCGCGCGCCGGAATGAGGCGCCCGGAGGCGCGCTTGCCCTCCTCTGCGAACCAGTCGATGACATCGGCGCCGCTGATGACCTCGGCTTTGGCCTCAGCCAGGATCTTGCCCTGCTCGAGCGTGAGGACCTTGGCAATAGCGTCGGCGCGCTCGCGCACCAGATCGGCGGCCTTGCGCAGGATCTTTGGAGCGATCATAGGCTGACGTCTTACGCCAGAGCTGGAAGCCCTTCTCGGCAGCGGCGATGGCCTTGTCGAGGTCGGCCTTGGAGGCGTGGCTGAGCTTGCCGAGCACGGCGTCCTTGGACGGGTTCATGACATCCTGGGACTTGCCGCTGGTGGGCTCGGTCCACTTGCCGTCGATGTAGTGGTTCAGTGTCTCATACATGCGCTGGTTCCCGATTGGCTATATCTGTTCGGATATTCCGAGCCTCCTATACCCCTTTCACGCCGATCGCGCCAGACTGTGCGCTGTTGCAAACGGCGCGCGCTCTTGAAAGCGAGCAGAAGAATGAGAACGAGTTTAAGCTGATACCAGGTTGACCAATAAATCGATCACAAGGCTCCATCGATGACCGCAAAGAAAATCCTGACCACCCATGCCGGCAGCCTGCCCCGTCCCGCGTCCCTGGTGGACCTCTACGCGCGCCGCTCCCAGGGCGCGGCCATCGACGAGGCCAAGCTAGCCGCTGAGGGCGAAGCGGCGACATATGAGGTGGTCGAACGCCAGCGCGCCGTGGGCATCGACATTCCCAGCGACGGCGAGCAGATGCGCGAGGCGTTCTTTCTCTACGTCCAGCGCCGCATGTCGGGCTTCGGGTCGAGTTGGCAGCGACCAGGTGGCAGCGAGCTGAGAGACTATCCCGAATTTGCGGAAGCCCGGCGCCAGACGATGGCCTCACGCAAGGCCGTCAGCAATTTCGAGCCGCCCATGGCGATTGGGCCGATCCAGTACGCTCATCCGGAAGCGAACGCTGCAGAGATCAGAGTTTTCAAAGACGCGCTGGCCCGTCATGCCGGTGCATTTCCCGATGCGTTCATGACGGCGCCGTCACCCGGCATCGTGGCCCTTGCGATGAAGAATGCCCACTACCGCAGTCTCGACGAGTATCTCGCGGCACTCGCCGATGCTCTGAGCGTCGAATACAAGGCCGCGGTCGATGCCGGCCTGATCCTGCAGATCGACGCGCCGGACCTCGCGCTCGAGCGGCACATCACTTACGCCGATCGCCCGGTGAAGGACTTTGTCGCCTTTGTCGAAAGCGTGATCGGCCAAATCAATCGCGTGCTGAAGGGTATCCCACGCGAGCGCGTCAGGCTGCATGCGTGCTGGGGCAACTATGAGTTGCCGCATGACCATGACGTTCCCTTCAGGGATATCGCAGGCGCGATCCTGCAGGCCAATGTCGGTACCTTCATGCTGCCGTTCGCCAATCCGCGCCATCAGCATGAGATCAAGGTTTTCCGTGACATTCCTCTGGCGGCCGATCAATCCCTCATTGTCGGCGTGATCGATACCACCACCAACTTCGTCGAGCATCCGGAGGTCATTGCCGACCGCCTTGAGCGAGCAGCCGAGATGGTGGGCGATCCACGCCGCATCCAGGCCGGCACCGACTGCGGCTTCGACACCTCGGCGGGCATGGGCCGGCTTACGGCGGACGTCGTGTGGTCCAAGCTCACGGCTCTGCGCGAGGGTGCTGACTTGGCTGCTTCCCGATTACTGTAGTCACACACGAATTGCTCGTCGTGTTGGCATGTGGCCTCGAAGCGCCGTAATCTTGCCGAGCAACAGTTGACGGCTACGGCCGTCACCGCCGGGGAGCCATCAATGCGCTGCGAAGTCGTTGCCATCGGGACCGAGCTGCTGCTCGGCATCATTGTCGACAGCAACTCGGCCTGGATCGGCGAGCAATTGGCGCTGGCCGGCGTCGACTCGTATTTTCAGGTCAAGGTCGGCGACAACTTCGGACGCATCGAGGCGTGCATCCGCCAGGCGCTGGAGCGCAGCGATGCTGTGATCTGCTGTGGCGGGCTGGGACCGACGCAGGACGACATCACGCGCGACGTCATCGCCAAGGTCATGGGCGTCGAGATGAGGCGCGATCAAGCTATCGCTGACAAGATCAAGCGCATGTTCGAGATCCGTGGCCGCATCATGTCGGCCAACAATCTGCGCCAGGCCGATATACCGGTGGGTGCGGAACCGATCGGGCAAATGCCAGGAACGGCACCGGGGCTCGTGTGTCCGATCGGCGGCAAGGTTATTTATGCCGTTCCCGGCGTGCCGCGCGAGATGAAGGAGATGTTCACCGGCACCATCCTACCGGACTTGCGCCGGCGTGCCGGGCAATCGGCGGTCATTCGCAGCCGCGTTCTGCGCTCCTGGGGCTTAAGCGAATCCGGCATCGACGAGATGCTGACCGACCGCATGGCGGAACTGGATAAGCGCGGCAACCCGACCATCGCATTCCAGGCCAGCGGCATCGAAGGCATCAAGGTGCGCCTCGTCGCCAAATGCGATGACGAGGCGACCGCGAAACGCCTGCTGGACGAGGAGGAGCTGTTCATCCGCGGCATCCTGGGCGACGCGATCTTCGGCATTGATGAAGAGAGCATGGAGCTTGTGGTTCTGAATTTGCTCCGCAAACGCGGCTTAACCGTCGCGGCTATGGAGGCGCTCACGGGTGGCCTGCTCGCATCGCGCATGAGCGCGCTCGATCCCTCGATGGCAACGTTCCTGGGCGCGACCGTCCGCCCGGATGATGTTTCGCCCGAAAGCCTTCTGCTCCCGCCGGAGCAACGTGCGTCGGCGACAGCGGCTCAGGCGCGTGCACAGCATAGGTCTAGTGTCGGGTTGTCGGCGGTCGGGCCTCGACCCGACGAGGACCAGCCGCCGGGCACGGTCTATTGCGCCGTTGTGACCGCGAATGCCCAGCACGTCGATCGTGTGGTGCTCCCAGCCAATCGGCTGCGCGAGTACGTGGTGATCAACCTGCTGAACTTTGTGCGGCGGACGTTGACGTAAATCCTGTCACGCCTCGCCGAAGTGCACGCGGCGATAGCTGCGCGAAGGGATCAGGTCATCGGTGTGCACGTCCCACAGGCCCGCCGTGTTGGCGCCCTGGTGCTCCTTGAACAGCGACTCCAGGCGGCCCATCTGGGTGACGGTCGCGCCGCGCAGCCCGAAGCCAACCGCGGCGGCAGCGAGGTCGCCCCGGCCATGGATGGCGCCAGCCGGATCGACCTTGTTGGCGCGGAACTTGTGGAACTCCGCGCCGTAGCCGCCGTCGTTCACGATCGCAATCAGCATCTGAATGCCGTGGCGGCGGATCGTCTCCAGCTCCTGGATGTGCATCATCAGACTGCCATCGCCCTCGATCAGCACCACCTTGCCGTCGCCACGCGCTGCCGCCACGCCGATGGCCGCCGGCAAGCCTGAGCCAATGGCGCCGAAATCATTGATGACGTGATACTTCTCTGCCGGCCGGCCGCGCAGGTGCGTCATGGCGATGCTGAAGTAGTGACCGCCGCCGACCACAATATCCCAATCCTTGGGGATGATCGCATCGAGCTCCCGCATCACTTTGCGAGGGTCGACCATATTGGCCTGGACCGGAAACTCCTTGCGGTCCGGCACGTCGCCCGCCACGAGCTTGGCCATCTCGGCGCTACGGAAGCCGGGCCGCTTGATGCCGCGCTGATCGAGACGGTTGGCGATCGCCTCGGCTGCCGCCTTGGCATCGGCACGCACGTGCAGGTCGGCCGTGCGCAAGCCTTGCCAGAGCCCGCGCGGGTTGACGTCGATCTGGACCACGCGTGCGCCCGGATAGAGATAACCGCCTTCGGTGGTGTAGTGGCCGAGACCTACGCCTGCACCGATAACAAGGTCCGCTTCCGCAAAACGCTCGCGCGCGAAATCGCTGGCGAAGGCGCCGGCAATGTCGAGCGCATAAGGGTTGCCCTCGAACAAGCCTTTGCCGAGCAGCGAGGTCGCGAGCAGCGCGCCGGAGCGCTCAGCCAACGATTCCAGCTCACGTCGGGCGCCCGAGCGCGTGGCGCCGCGTCCCGCAACGATAATGGGCTTTTCGGCTTCAGCGATCATGTCACAGACACGATCGACGATGACTGGATCCGGCACAGGGCGTTGCGCTGCCGGCACCAGCTCGGCCGACGGCGTATAGTCGGTCAGGTGCGGCCACGCCTGCTTCTGCAGGTCCATCGGCACGCTCAGCACCACCGGACGACGCTCGACCTGTGCGACCTGAAACGCCTCCCTGACGTTATCGAGCAGGCGGTCGATGTGGCGCACGGCCACGTAGTGCGAGCCCGTCGCCAAGGCGAGTGGCGCCATATCGATCTGCTGCAGGTACCACGCTGCTGCGATCGGCGCGTCGCCCGCGAACACGACCATTGGAATATTGGCGCGTGCGGCCATCGTGAGCGCGGTCATGATCTGTGTGAAACCCGGGCCGCAGGTGGTGGAGGCGACACCGACCTTGCCCGTGGCGCGCGTGTAGCCCTCGGCCATCGAGCATGCGCAATGCTCGTGCCTGGCATGCACGACGCGCATACCCGGCAACTGCGCCATGGCCGTGGACCAGTACATGTTCGCATCGCCCATCAGTGTGAACAGCGTATCGACACCTTCAGCCTGAAAGGCGCGTGCGAGCATGTCGGTAACTGA
Source organism: uncultured Alphaproteobacteria bacterium (assembly GCA_963806735.1). Taxonomy (GTDB): domain Bacteria; phylum Pseudomonadota; class Alphaproteobacteria; order Rhizobiales; family Hyphomicrobiaceae; genus CADEFX01. The sequence goes on from CAWEBE010000040.1 coordinate 21,331, forward strand.
CAGTTTGGCCATCGCTTAGGTCCTCTTGCGAAACAGGTCGTTGAGCCACGACAGGAAAGCACGCCAGATGAGGCGCGCGGCGCTGAGCTCGCCGGCTATTGCCGGCGCTGGGGTGTGTTGTTGTGGGATGCTGCCGTTTGTGGGCGCGGCTGGCGTACCCGATCCGGTTTGGGCCGGAATTGCTGTACCGCGTCGCTCCGTGAGAGGCTTTTCGTTGCGTCGCTCCGCAACGACGCGCGCCATGTTGCCCGAGAACTCGGCAAGTAGGGCGCGTGCCACGTGCACTCCGCCAGCATTTGCGAACGTTTCCAATGGTCCGGTGACGCTGAAATTACCGTCAATATCTAGTGTGGTCGTATTTGTTCCGCTCGCCGTCACAACACCCGATGCAAGCGCGCGCGAGGCTCCACGCTGGTCGATGCCGCGGCCCTCAATGGTGCAGCGATGTGCGGCATGGTCATAGGCTAGCGTCGCCTCGCCACGGAAAACCGCCACTGTCGGGCCGAACTTGACGCGCACACTACCGCGCCAGACGCCATCGCCCTGCTCGGGCGTAAGCGTGGCGCCTGGAATGCATGCAGCGACCAGCGCCGGGTCGCTCAGCAAGGGCCAGACTTCTTCCAGAGGCGACGCGATCGTCGTCTGCTCGCTTATTGAGGGCATGGGGATGGGGTAAGCGGTGGACAGGACGTTCATCCACTCTAGAACATGGGCCGCCGTATCTCAAACACGATTGCCCCTCGCGGGATCGCGCGCTGGACCTGTAGAGAAATCTGGCGCAGACTTTTCGGCATCGAAGCCCCCCTGACATTCAGGATCTGAGCACGGCCTGAACGCGGCTGAGATTAAGTCCAAGGCCGCGTACATCTGGCGGTCATACGGATCGGCAATAGACGCCGGCGTCTCTGCGCGTGCCGCTGCGAGGCTGGTGAAGAAGTTGACTTTGGGAGAGAAAGCAATGCGACGTCGTGAATTCCTATCTCTGGCCGCAGGCTCGCTGGCCGCCGGATTTTCTACCCGGGCCACAGCGCAGACGCGTGCCTGGCCAGACAAGCCGGTGAAACTCATCGTGCCGTTTGCGGCGGGCGGTGCAACCGACCTCGTCGCCAGGCCATGGGCGCAGAAGCTCGGCGAAGCCTTCGGTCAGCAGTTCATTATTGAAAACCGGGGCGGCGCCTCCGGCATCATTGGTGCCGAAGCCGCGTTCAAGTCGGCGCCGGACGGCTACACCTTCTTCTTCTCGTCGAACACGGCGGTCGTGACGCTACCGCTCTTGCGCAAGACGCCGTATGACGCCAAGGCCTTTGTCCCGGTGGGCCGCAGCGGCGATGTCGTGTGCGGTTTCGTCATTCACCCGGCGACCGGCATCAAGACCTTCGCGGAGATGGTCGACTACGCCAAGAAGAACCCGGGCAAGCTCGCGTTCGGCTCGTCTGGCCCTGGCACGTCGCCGCATCTGCGGCTGGAGATGCTGAAGTACAAGACCGGCATTGACCTGCTGCACGTGCCCTACCGTGGCGGCGCTGACAGCTTGAATGATCTGCTGGCCAACAACGTGCAGCTTATGAACGAAGGTTCGACCCTGCCGCATGTCAAGGCCGGCAAGCTGAGCCTGCTCAACGTCAATCACTTCGAGCGGTTCGCCGAGTTTCCGGAGGCCCCTACGCTGACCGAGCTCGGCGTCAAGGACGCCGATGTTCCGGTGTGGTTCGGCATCTACGGCCCACCGGGCACGCCCAAGGACATCGCCGAGAAGCTCAATGAGAAGATGAACGAGATATCCAAGAGCGACGATATGAAGGCGCGCATGCAATCGGTCGCGTCGGTTCCGGTGGTGCAGACGATCGCAGCGATGCACGCGCACTGGGACGAGGACGTCAAGAACATCGGCGCCCTCATCAAGGCCGCCGACATCAAGATGGAATAGTCGCTAAGGTAGGACAGCGCTGCTCGGGTTGACCCGAGCAGCGCTGCTAGCTGCTGGACAGCAGAGAGGAGTGAGCGACATGAAGATTTTGAGAGCCAATGCGCGCGCGACACGGCAGCAGCCGGCCACAAGCTTCACCGGTGTTGTCTATGCCGATGAGATCGTTGTCGGCGAGAAGCCATCGCGCATGCGGGCGACACGCGTCTCCTTTACGCCCGGAGCGCGCACCAACTGGCACACGCACCCGGTCGGGCAGGTGCTTTTTTGCCTTTCGGGCATCGGCCGCTACCAGGAGGAAGGTGAGGGCGTCGTCGAACTGCGGCCGGGCGATACCGTGATCATCGCTCCGGATAAGCGGCATTGGCACGGCGCCGCGCCAGACTCGTTGTTTTCGCACCTCGCCATGTCGGAGAACGACGACAAGGGTGGTGGCACGATCTGGCTGGAGCCGGTTTCGGACGGCGACTACACGAAGAAGCCGACCGCTGGCGGGTAGCCTGGAGCTTAGCCTAAACAGAGGCGCAACACGCGAGGCCTAGCCGATCTCAGCGGCAACCGTTGCGCCTCACGCATCCTTGTTCTTCGAGCGGATCTGCACACCCGCCCAACCTTCGATGGCACGTGCCACGGACTGGTTGGGCGCGGTCGATCCGAGCTCATCGCTGATGCGCATCAGCATCTGATGCACCAGATTGCCGACGAACATCGTTACGCCGCTACTCTTGGCGGTGTCGCAGGCGATCGCCACGTCTTTGACGAGCAGCGACATTGCCATCCCGCCTCGACTCGAGAAGTCACCTTTCAGGACGAAGTTCGGGAAGCGGTATTCCGTGATGTAGCTGCGGCCGCTGCTGCCGTTGATGGCGGCTACGACCTTCTCGGGAGCCAGGCCCGCCTTGGCCGCGAGTGCCAAGGCCTCCGACGCCACCACCATGTTGGCAGCCAACAGCAGGTTGTTCAGCGCCTTGGTCATGTGCCCTGCCCCTACGGGCCCCATGTGGACAATGGTCTTGCCGATGGCCTGCAGATACGGCATCGCATCCGTCACATCCGCGTCGCTCCCGCCGATCATGATGCCGAGTGTGGCTGCCTCGGCGCCGGCAACGCCGCCGCTCACGCCCGCATCGATGTAGCGAATGCTCCGTTCAGCCAGACGCTTGGCGATATCTTGTGACCGCGGTGGGCTGCCGCTCGTCAGATCGATGACGAGCGTGCCTGGTGCGGCGGAGCCGGCAACGCCGCCGTCGCCGAGCAGCACACGCTCCACCTCGGCCGACGTCGGCAGCGATAGCAGGATCACCTTTGTTTTCGAGGCAAGCACGGCGAGCGATCCAGCGGCGACGGCTCCCGCCTCGGCGAGCGTACGCACTCGCGCTGCATCGATGTCAAAAGCCGCGAGGTGACCGAACCTCTTCAGCACGTTGAGGGCCATCGGCCGGCCGATATTGCCGAGCCCTACGAAACCTACGTCTTGAGGCAAGAGCTTCCCCTCTCTGTGATTGATCACTTACCGGCCGTCCGGGCCTGCGCAAAAGACTTTGCAGCATGGACCCGCCGGTGGGAAGGGAACGCTTGCAGCCTGCATCAGGCCCCAAGTTTGCGAACAGCGTTACCAAACTGTTTCCGGAACTTGCCGACCTGCATGGTTCGAGCCGTAAATCCTCGCTTGGACGCCCAATCGTAAACAGAACATTAGCGCCTCGTTTGGGGTATCTTTAGACCCATCACCGATGCTCGGCACCCTGACATTCTCCCAGATATCGGTGCGGGCCGTGCCGTCTTTCTTGCTCAGTTCAGTGGACTCGTGCGCGAAAGCAGGCGCGCATGCCCTGTCGCGCGCCGCGAAGGCATTCCGGCTCGTGCAGCGGCGCGGAATCCAAGCCTCGAGCATGCGGCGGCTGGGTATTGGACTGGCAATTCTTGCAGCTGCCGTGATCGCGGCCACCGTCTGGAGCTTTCGGCTGGATGCGCTCCGCGAGGCGCGTCAGCAGGCTTCGGGACTTGCGACCGCGCTGGCAGAGCAGACGACCCGTACCGTGCATGCCGTGGACCTGGTCGTCCGAGATGTCCAGGATCTTGTTTCCAATATGGGACTCGAAACACCACAGGTTTTCGAGCGTGTGTTGGCCACATCTGAGATGCATCACCTTCTACGTGGAAAGCTTGCTCGCCTGCCTCAGGCCGATGCGGTCACTCTGGTGGGCGCCGATGGTTATCTCGTGAGCTCGTCCCGCTCTTGGCCACCACCAGCCGTTTCGGTTACCGACCGCGATTACTACGCGTTCCTGCGTGACTTCGACGATGCTGGGCTCTTCATCACTGCGCCGGTCCTGAACCGAGTTACTGGAGCCTGGACAATCTACCTCGCTCGCCGTATCAGCTCGCCGCGCGGTGTCTTCATCGGCATAGTCCACGCCACGATCGAGGTCAGCTACTTCTCGAGTGTGTTCAAATCCATCGCATTCTCCACCAATGAGCTGCTCGCTCTCACACGCCGCGACGGGGCCATTCTTGTTGCGCCGAATTCGGAATCTCATCCTGCGAGAACCAACGTGCCGCACAGATCGCCATGGCATGGCGTAGTGGCTCAAGGCGGCGGACATTACTCAGGTTCAACCGACTTCGACGGTGTGGAGCGTACCTTGGCGGTGCGGCCTCTCAGGGAATACCCGCTCGTCGTCAATGTTGGCATCGACGAAGGTGCTGTTCTTGCGCGTTGGCGGCACCAGGCTATCGGCTTGACCCTCGCCGGGTTTATCATCGTGCTCTACTCGATGTTGCTCCTACACGCGCTCAAGGCCAAGTCACGCGAGCTCGAAGTGACTTTGAACAGCATGACCCAGGGCATCATCATGGCCGACGCCGGACGCCGGGTTCCGGTCATCAATCGTCAGGCGGCCAATCTGCTGGGTCTACCCGATGACCTGCTCAGAAAACCGATCACGTTCGACGACATTCTCTCATTTCAGTGCACGTCGGGGGAGTTCGGCAAGGACGGAGAGGCCGTCCCTGCAGAGGTCTGGCACTGGATTCAGAAAGGCGGCATGTCGGGAGAGGTTCCGGCCTACGAGCGCATTCGGCCGAATGGAACCGCGCTCGAGATCAGGACCGTGCCGCTGCCGGACGGCGGGCTCGTCCGCACCTACACGGATGTGACAGAGCGCAAACGAGCGGAGAATCAGATCCGCACGATGGCGTTTCGCGATGCCCTGACGGGGCTCGCCAACCGTGCGCTCCTGCACGAACGTCTGGAGGAAGCTTTTGCCCGGCTGAGCCGCCAGGACGAGATGTTCGCCGTGCTCTGTCTGGATCTGGACCGCTTCAAGGCAATCAACGATTCTCTTGGTCATGCCTCCGGAGATGCCGTGCTCACGCAGGTGGCGGCACGTATCCAGGAGTGTGTGCGCGACGTCGACCTCGTCGCACGACTGGGTGGAGACGAGTTCGTTATCATACAGTCGGGCTTGGATCATCCGCTCGGCGCAATACCACTGGTGCATCGCATCTTGAGCGCGATATCAGCGCCCTTCGAGCTCAACGGACAGCGCCTCTCGATCGGGACCAGCATTGGCATTGCCGTAGCGCCCACCGACGGGGCAACGCCGCGGCAAATTCTACGCAGCGCGGACCTCGCGCTTTATCGCGCCAAGTCAGACGGACGAGGCGCCTATCGCTTCTTCGAGCCGGAGATGCAAGCAGCGGCCGATGACAGGCGACGCATGGAAGCGGAACTACGCGAGGCGTTGCAGCGCGACGAATTGGAGCTTCATTATCTACCTTGGATCAACTGCGCGTCAGGACGCGCCGGGGGCTGCGAGGCGTTGGTGCGCTGGCGCCATCCTGCGCGCGGTCTAATTGGCCCGACCCATTTCATTCCGATCGCCGAGGAGAGTGGACTCATTGCTGCCGTCGGTGATTGGGTGCTCCGCCGTGCCACCACGGAGGCATATGCCTGGCCCGAGGACATCAAGCTCTCCGTCAACGTGTCGGCTGCCCAGTTTCTGGGTAACGATCTTGCTGGCAGCGTCACGTCGGCGCTCGCTCAGTCCGGCCTGGCGGCCGAGCGCCTAGAACTCGAGGTGACCGAGTCCATGTTGCTGTTCGAACGCGGCGATCAACGCGCAGATCTGCAGCAGCTTCGCCGCCAAGGTGTTCGCATCGCCATTGACGATTTCGGCACCGGTTACTCGTCGTTCCGATACTTGAACCTGTTCCCGTTCGATCGCCTCAAGGTCGACCGCAGCTTCGTCGGTCAGATGGTGCGCCGGCCCCACTGTGCCGCCATCGTCTCGGCGGTTACGGAGCTCGGCCGAAGCCTGAACATGCTGACCACCGCCGTCGGCGTCGAAACGCAGGAACAGCTTGCCTTGCTGAAGGCCGGTGGCTGCACCGACGTCCAGGGCTATCTGTTCGGGCAACCGGCACGTGCGTCCGAGGTTGGCGACCTGCTGTCGAGCTTCGGCAGCATCCACACCGCGGCTTGAGCTGCCGTGCAGTCCTGCTAGCTCACGTAGCGGTAGGATTCTCCAGAACCGGGTGTCCGCTCGATGCGGCCGACGGTGGGGGTCGGGAAGTGGCCGGGCATGATCAGATGGCCAGTTCCCACGTGTTTCTCGATCAGGGCGATGCGGGTTTTTCTCGCCATGTTCTTGTCGGCATCCGCCATGGTCGACATTTCGGGAAATACAAGCTGGATCTGATGATGCAACACGTCGCCCGTCACCGCGGCGCGCGTGCCCTTTGACTCCAGATTGATGACAACGTTGCCCGGTGAGTGCCCGTGGCATGGCTCCAGCCAGATGCCTTTCTCCAACTCAAAGTCGTCGTCGACCAGGACCGCCTGCTCGGCGCGCCGGATCGGCAGCACGCTGTCCTCGAACGCAGTACGGTGCACGCTGGCATCACCACGGCTGTAGACACCGTCCCAATGCTCGTACTCACCGCGCGCCATGATGTACTTTGCGTTGGGGAAGGTGGGCACCCATCGTCCGTCGATGAGTTGCGTGTTCCACCCGACATGGTCCCAATGCAGGTGCGTGCACATCACGTAGTCCACCTGCTCGGGGTTCACACCTGCCGCAGCGAGCTTGTCGAGGTAGTTGGTCTTAAGACGATGGAACATCGGCCGGGCTGGTCGCTCCTTATCATTGCCGCAACAGGTATCGATCAGGATCGTGTGCCGTCCCGTGCGCAACACGAAGCCATGGAAGCTCATGGAGAGGAGATTGTCGGCCGTGATTTGATCGGGCGGGAGCACCGCGCGGCAGTGCTCCAGCATTTCTGCTGACAAATCTGGAAAGAACTCGCGCGCCCCGAACGGCGTGCACTCGAGTTCGACCACACGATCGACCGTGTAGTCGCCGATGGGCATTAAAGGCATGCGAGTTTCCGTCCGGATTGACTAGAGCAGGATCGTTTCAGATAGATCGCCAAGGCGATTCCATCTGAAACGATCCTGCTCTACACTTAAGAGTTTAGAGTGCGATTCACGCGGCGGAGCCGCGCTACACGCGGACACATGGAAGCGGGCAGTGCTTCCATATGAGGCAATCGCACTCTAGTTGCGTGTGATGGGCTCGATGATCTTCAATTCGCGAACCGAGCCGAGATCGGAGAGCGACCAAAGCTGATCGAACAATGCGATTGACTGGGCCCTGTCGAAACGACGGCTGGCGCAGTCGACAAACTTGTCTGCCAGCTCCTCGCGGGTCAGCGGCCGCTGCCAGGAGCCTTTCGGGAAGGCAACGGGCTCGTGCTCGATGACCTGACCGCTCTTGAGAACGACGCTGACGCGGTCGTCTGGCGCGAAGGGCTGGTCCCAGCCGGGCACGCGCGCATCCGTCGTGGTCGTGCGCACCTTGCCCATGGTGCTCACCACGTCGGGTTTGCGCACGAATTCGTCGGTGAGTTCTGAGAGACCAACACGACGCGCCACCAGCGCTGATGCCATGGCGAACTCCATGCTGAACTTCGCCTCGAGCCCAGTCTTCGGCGATGTATTGCGCAGCATCAGCCGCTGCGCATCTCCGGTATGGACCCGGATTTCCTCCACTGCATCGGCTTTCAGATCGTGCTTGCGCGCCAACTCGATCATGGCGTCGATGGAGCGGTGGGTGGCGTAGCAGATGGGATAGCGCTTCACGCAAATGCCGGCCTTCGGCAGCCGCCAGTTGGAGCCGAGATCTCCATCCTTCGCCTCGACTCTTGCCGCTCCGGAGGCGGAATGGGCCTTCATGAAACCAGCAGGATGCTCCAGCGCATCCGCCGATCCCGTGAACCCCTTGGCCGCGAGACGTGCCGCCAGCACGCCGTTCTGCGCCGTGCGGCCGGCGTGGAGCGACTTCGTCATGCTGCCGAAGTTGGCCACCAGCCCCGAGGCCATGGAAGCACCGATCGCGATGGCATTCTGCGTGCGATCCGCATCGAGGCCGTGCAGGCGTGCGCATGCCGCGGCCGTGGCGATCGAGCCCAGTACTGCAGTTGGATGGAAGCCGCGCTCGTGCAGCGATCCGGGCTCCAACTCCTGCAGCAGTGCCCAGATCTCGTAGCCAGCCACATAGGCGCTCATGATGTCGGCGCCACTCGAATCGAGCGTCCAGCCTTCCGCCAGCAGGGCCGGCACCAGCACCGTGCTCGGATGGCCGGCGAGCGCCACGTCGTCGTAGTCCAGCACGTGTGCGGCAACGCCATTCACGAGTGCCGCGTCCGGAGCCGATAAATGGCGGCCGGAGGGAATTTCCGGCGCCGCATCATTGCTTGTCGAGGTCGGAACGGTTCCAGCGACGATCCTCGGCGCCTCTTCGTTCGCACCAGCCAGCATCACCCCCACGCAATCCGTGATACCGATCCGCGCTCCGTCCGTACATTCTCGCGGCACGGCTTTTGGCGAGATGGCTGAGGCAAATTCGGCAGTCTGCCGAGTCAAACTGGTCATGAGCGTTTCTCCCGTTCTAAATCAGTATGAGCGCGGCAGGCCCAGCACGTGCTGGGCAACGTAAGCGAGCACCATGTTGGTCGAAATGGGGGCCGTGCGGTAGATACGCGCCTCGCGCCATTTCCGCTCGACATCGTATTCCTGGGCGAAGCCGAAACCACCGTGCACCTCCATGGTCACCTCGGCGGCGTGCCAGGTGGCCTCGGACGCCAGCAGCTTGGCCATGTTGGCATCCGCGCCGCACGGCTGGCCGGCGGCAAAGAGCGCCGCGGCCCGGCGGCACATCAGATCGGCGGCCTCGAGCTCCGCGTAGACGCGCGCCAGCGGAAACTGCACGCCCTGGTTCTGACCGATTGCGCGCCCGAACACGCGCCGGTCGTTGGCGTAGTCGATGCCCTTCTTCAGCAGCCAGCGCCCGTCGCCGATGCACTCGGTGGCAACCAGGATGCGCTCGGCGTTCATACCGTCGAGGATGTAGCGGAAGCCTTTGCCCTCCTCACCGATCAGGTTCTCGGCCGGCACCTCGAGATTGTCGAAAAACACCTCGGTGGTGTTGTGATTGATCAGCGCCTTGATCGGCCTGATCTCCACCCCCTTGCCGACGGATGTGCGCAGATCGACTAGAAAAACCGAGAGCCCGTCCGATCGCTTCTGCACCTTGTCGGCCGGCGTCGTGCGCGCCAGCAGCAGCATGAGGTCGGAGTGCAGTGCGCGGCTGGTCCAGACTTTCTGACCGTTGACGACGTAGCGGTCGTTGCCCTTCTTCTCTGCGCGGGTTTTAAGCTGCGTCGTGTCGGAGCCCGTGGTGGGCTCGGTGACACCGAACGCCTGCAGCCGCAGCTCGCCTGACGCGATCTTCGGCAAGTATCGCTGCTTCTGGTCGGCATTTCCATGCCGCAGAAGTGTGCCCATGATGTACATCTGCGCATGCGCAGGGCTCGCAACGCAGCCGGACGCGTTGATCTCCTCGAGAATGACGGCCGCCGCCCGCAGCGGCAGCCCGGAGCCACCGTACTCCTCCGGGATCAACGCGCCGAGGAAGCCCGCTTGGGTCAGCGCCTTGACGAATTCCGTGGGATAGCCGCGCACGTCGTCGAGCTTGCGCCAATACTCGGCGGGATAGTCCGCGCAAACCCGCCGCACGGCGTCGCGCAGCTCGGGATAGTCCGGTCCGATGGTGAGGGCGACGTCGCCGTCACCAACTTCTTGCACGCTCGTCATGGGGTGCGTTTCTCTCCAGGGTAGCGATCATGTCATGCGGCCGACGCGGCTTGCGGCGATCTTACAGCTTCTTGGTGCCGTGGCCCACCTGCGCATTGTGCTCGCCAAGCGCTGGCGCCGATCCGAGGGCGCGCTGCCTCTGGCCTCCAAACGAAATCGGGATCCCGACCAGCCGTGGACCGTCCGCGATGGCGGGAGCCAACATGCCCACGGCCTCGGTCTGGGGGTGGCGGGCGACCTGATCGACCGACAGCAGAGGTGCATTGGGCACGCCGGCTGCGTCCAGCATCCGCCCCAGGTCGTCCGCGTTGATGCGCGCCACTTTCTCCTGGATGTGGGGGATCAGGATATTGCGGTTGATCACGCGGGCCGTATTGGTGGCGTAGTCGGGATGCTCCGCCAGCTCATCGAGCCCGATGGCTCGGCACAGCCGCCGGAACAGGTTGTCGTTGCCGGCCGCGATCATCAGCCATCCGTCGGCGGCCTGGAAGGCTTGATAGGGCACGATCTCGGCCGTGCCCGAGCCATGGGGCTTACGCACGTCGCCGGCGCCTTCATAGCCGGCTAGAGGCACGGTCATCCAGGCGAGTCCGGTCTCGTAGAGAGACGTGGCGAGGTGTGCCCCGCTTCCGCCTGCACGCTGGGCCAGAAGGCTCGACAGGAAGCCGATCACCGTCCACATGCCGGCACCCATGTCGATCAGGGAGATCCCGACCCGAACAGGCGGACGATCACCTTCTCCCGTGACGCTCATAATGCCGGTCGAAGCCTGCGCCAGCGGATCGTAGCCGGGCTTGGCGGCCAGCGGTCCCGCCGTGCCGAAGGCGCCGATGTCGCACCAGATCAGCGAGGGCTTCTCTGCTCGCATCGCCTCGGCCGTCAAGCCGAACTTCTCCAGGATGCCAGGCCGAAGATTCTGGATGACGCCGTCAGCTTCCTCGAGGATGAGCTTCCTCAGTGCTGCCGCTTCCTTCTCGCTGGAGAAATCGACCGTGATGCCGGTCTTGCCGCGGTTGAGGGACAGGAACACCGTCGAGAAATCTTTCCAGAACGGGGGGCCCCAGCCGCGAGCGTAGTCGCCTCCGTTCGGGTTCTCGACCTTGATCACGCGGGCGCCGAGATCGGCGAGTATGAGGCCAGCGTAAGGTGCCGCCACGCTGTGTCCCAGCTCCACAACGGTGATGCCCTCGAGCGGCGGCTTTGCTTTCTTGTTCTGGTTCGTTTGCTGCGAAGTCAAAACCACATCCGTTTTCTAAGTGGCAATTCCTGCAAGAGCATCCCGCCGGCTTGGCGTCAAGCCATCCTTCCGACGCCACGCGTCAAACCGTTCTTCTGATGCTTCGCATCAAACCCTTTCTTCCGATGCTCCGCATCGAGCCTCCCGTCACCTGGCCCTTTCGATGAGGTCGACGGCCATGCGTGCCATCTGCGGAACAGCGGCGCCGCGTTGCAATGCGCTCTCGCGGTTGGATGCGTTGCCGTCGAGTCCACGCTTGTAGACGCCCTGAATGATAGCGGCGAGCCGGAAGAAGTTGAAGACCAGGCAGAAGGTCCAGATTGGAATAGAAGGTATGCCGATCCGCTGGCAGAACTTGGCGACATACTCCTCCTCGGTTGGGACGCCGAGAGCGGAGCGATCACAGCCGCCGAGCCCACGGAAAATCCCCTCGTTGGGCAATCGCCATTGCATGCACTGGTAGGCGATGTCCGAGAACGGGTGGCCGAGGGTCGACAGCTCCCAGTCGACCACGGCCAGGCACTTGGGCTCTTTTGGATGGAAGATCATGTTGTCGAGGCGGTAATCTCCATGCACCACGGAGACGCGACCGTCGTCAGCCGGCATGTTGCGGCCGAGCCAGTCGATGAGGATGTCCATTTCCGGGATCGTGACGGTCTCGCTCGCGCGATATTGGTCGGTCCAGCGCTTGGTCTGGCGCGCGAAGTAGCTGCCGGGCCTGCCGAACTCGGCCAGCCCGACGTTGGCCGGGTCCACGGTCGCGAGCGCGGACAGAATGCGGTTCATGTCGTTGTAGAGCCCGGTACGGTCCGCATTCGTGAACTCCGGCAGGGCCGGGTCCCAGAAGACGCGACCTTCCAGGAATTCCATGACGAAGAACATGGACCCGATCACGCTCTCGTCCGCGCACAGCAGGTGCATGCGGGGCACGGGCACGTCGGTGTCCTTGAGCGCCTGCATGACGCGGAATTCGCGATCGACTTGGTGTGCTGATTTCAGCAGTTGGCCAGGTGGCTTACGGCGTAGCACGTAGCTCTTGTTGGGTGTTTTGATGCGAAACGTCGGGTTGGACTGTCCGCCGGCAAATTTCTCCGCCTCGAGCGGACCCCTGAATCCCGTCAGGTGTGCCGACAGGTAGCGCCCTAGGGACGCTTGATCGATGTAGGTCGGATCAGGTGCCGGTGTCGTGCTCATTCGATCTCGAAAATCTTTCAGGTTTTTTCGTTGGTGTAGCGCTTGAGCTCATGCCGGCCGATCACGCGCCGGTGCACGGCATCAGGCCCGTCGGCGAGGCGCAGCGTGCGCATGTAGGTCCATGCCATGGCGAACGGCGTGTCCTGCGTCACGCCCATGCCTCCGTGCATCTGCACGGTCTCGTCGATGACCTTCAGCGCCATGCGCGGCGCCACCACCTTGATCTGGGAGATCCAGATGCGCGCCTCGGTGGCCGGTGCATTGTCCATCATCCATGCCGCCTTGAGGCACAATAACCGCGCCTGCTCGATCTCCATGCGGGCCTCGGCAATGATGTCGTAGTTGGCGCCGAGCTCCGCGAGCTTCTTGCCAAAGGCAACACGTGAGAGAGAGCGCCGGCACAAGGCTTCCAGGGCCCGTTCCGCCTGACCGATGGCGCGCATGGCGTGGTGGATACGGCCAGGTCCCAGCCGCCCTTGGCTGATCTCGAAGCCGCGCCCCTCGCCGAGAATCATGTTGTCCTTGGGTACGCGGCAATTCTCGAACCGAACGTGCATGTGTCCGTGCGGCGCATGGTCGTGGCCATAAATCTTGAGCGGTCGCAGGATGTTGACGCCCTTGGTTCCGGCGGGCACCAGGATTTGCGAGTGCTGCCGATGCTTGGGCGCATCGGGACTGGTCTTCACCATCACGATGTAGATCTTGCAGCGCGGGTCGCCGGCGCCGGACGAGAACCATTTCTCCCCGTTGATGATCCATTCATCGCCTTCGAGCCTGGCTTCGGTGGCGATGTTGGTGGCGTCGGATGACGCCACGTTGGGCTCCGTCATGATGAAGGCCGAGCGGATCTTGCCGTCCAGCAGCGGCTCCAGCCACGCCTTCTTCTGCGCTTCGGAGCCGTACTTCTCCAGCACCTCCATGTTGCCAGTGTCGGGGGCGGAGCAGTTGAACACCTGCGGTCCCAGGCGCGACCAGCCCATCTCCTCGGCGAGGTAGGCGTACTCGACCGTATTGAGGCCGAAACCCTTGCGCGAATGCGTGAGGAAGAAGTTCCATAGCCCCTTGGACCGGGCTTTGGATTTAAGGCCCTCTACAATCTCCTCCATGCGCGCAGTGTGCTGCCAGCGGTCGCCGCCCCGCCCGATCTCCGCGTCGTATTCGCCCTCCAGAGGAATGACCTCGTTGCGCACCAAATCGCGCACCTGCTCGACGAGCGGCTTCACTCGATCGCTCATTCCGAGATCCATGGCGGGCATGACGTTTCCTCCGGTGCCCCGTGCAGCTCGTTCCGGGATCGGAATGGTAGCCGGAGCCGGTCTGCTGGTATACGGGGCTTGCAGATCGATCGTCCACCGCCAGAAACGCGAGATTTCTCATGCCGCTCAAGCCCGAGACCCGCGACAAGCTCAAGACCGTCAGCACGGCGACGCTGTGCACTGCGCTGTTCAAGCGCGGACTGCGCCAACAGTACATCCAAGATGTGCATCCGCTGAACCCCAAGGCCAGTCCAATGGTCGGCGAGGCCTTTACGCTGCGCTACATTCCGGCGCGCGAGGATCTGAACCCGATCACGGTCTTCCTCGATCGCGGTCACCCGCAGCGCAAGGCAATCGAGGATTGTCCGCCGGGCGCGGTGATGGTTATCGACAGCCGAAAAGATCCGCGCGCAGCCTCCGCTGGCGGCATCCTGGTTACTCGCCTGATGAAGCGCGGGGTCGCAGGAGTGGTCACTGACGGCGGTTTTCGCGACTCGCCGGAGATCGCTGAAATGGCCATGCCTGCTTATCACAACCGGCCGTCCGCGCCGACCAATCTCACTGTGCATCAGGCTGTCGATGTCAATGTGCCGATCGGCTGCGGCGATGCGCCGGTGTTTCCTGGCGACGTGGTCGTCGGCGACGGCGAGGGCGTTGTCGTCATACCGGCGCACTTGGCCGATGAGATCGCCGACGAGGCCGTCGAGATGACCGCCTTCGAGGATTTCGTCATCGAGGAAGTGCGAAAGGGCCGTTCTATCGTCGGCCTCTACCCGGCATCAGAGGAACGGACGCGGACGGAGTTCGCAGCCTGGCGCAAGGCCAATAAGCGTTGATGGATCCGTGCGGCTTCACACTGCGGTGAAGCCGCCATCCACGACATGAGACGACCCGCTCACGTAGGACGCGCGATCCGAGCACAGCCAGCACACCATCTCGGCGATCTCCTCGGCGCGGCCCATGCGGCCGAAGGGCACCATCTGCATGAGCTCCGCTCCACGCCGCGCCATGACCTCCTTCGTCATGTCCGTTTCAATGAATCCCGGACACACGGCGTTCACGCGAATACCCTGCCTGGCGAACTCGATGGCAGCCGTCTTGGTGAGCCCGATTACGCCGTGCTTGCTGGCGACGTAGGCCGATGATGTAGGAATGCCTATCAGGCCGGCGATGGACGCTGTGTTGACGATTGCGCCAAAGCCCTGCTTGGTCATCTGCTCCAGCTCGCGGCACATGCAGAGCCACACGCCCTTGAGATTGACATCGATCATGCGGTCGAAGGCAGCGTCACCCCATTCCGGCATCTTCTTGCCGCCTGCCCCAACGCTCAACGCGGCA
This sequence comes from uncultured Alphaproteobacteria bacterium, assembly GCA_963806735.1. GTDB lineage: Bacteria > Pseudomonadota > Alphaproteobacteria > Rhizobiales > Hyphomicrobiaceae > CADEFX01. The sequence continues at coordinate 36,438 of CAWEBE010000040.1, forward strand.
ATGCCGGCATTGTTGAAGGCACAATCGAGCCGGCCGTAGGCCTTGACGGTTGCCGTCACCATCGCTGCCACATCGTCGGGCTTGGTCATGTCGGCTACGATCGACGTCGCCTGCCCGCCGGCCTTGTTGATGATGGCCACCGTCTCCTCGAGGCCGTCCTTCGACAGATCGGCGACTGCAACGCGCGCGCCTTCCTTGGCGAACAGCACGGCAGTGGCGCGCCCGATGCCACGGCCACCGCCCGTGATCAGCGCCGTCTTTCCCTCCAGCATTCCGGCCATTGCGCTCTCTCCCCGAGTTTCTTTCGATACTCTTGCAGCATAGGCGTCCGTATCCGAGCAGTTCAATGTCGTGCTGCCTCAAGGCGCCAGCTCGCGCACGACGCGCTCGAAGCCTTTGGTAATGCGCGCCAGCCTGCCGTAGTCGATCTTGTCGAGCGTGTCGCTCGGCAGGTGATAGTGGGCATAGCGAAACAGCGCGGTGTCCGTGATCATCATGGCAGGGAAACCATGCTGGGCGAACGCCCAATGGTCCGACCATCCGATGCCGGGCACGAGGTCCGGCGCGACGCCGCCGATAGTCGGGAAGGCCGCGTGCCGCCGGAACGAGTCCATGACGGTGTGCAGAAAGCTGCGCGAGGCGGGCAGGGCGACGAGCGCCACGAAATTCGCGGTCGAGGGGAATATCATGCCGAACGGCGGCGGATAGCGCTGTGTGCCCGCCGAGTCGGAGAACGCCCCCAAGGTCTCGAATGAGATCATACCTTGCACACGCTCCCTGCGTTCGGCCAGCAGGCGGGCATAGTGCAGGCTGCCCATGTCCTCCGTGCGGTAGTAGGGCGGCTCCTCGTTGACGAACAGGACGTAGCGCACGCGTGTCGCCTGCGGCTGCCAATCTTGCAACAGCCGCGCCAGCTCGAGCACCAGCGCCGTTCCTGTGCCGTTGTCGTTGGCGCCGGGCGCATCCCCGAAGGAATCATAGTGTGCGCCGAGCACCAGCGTACTCGTATCGCCTCCCGCCCGTGCCGGCTCGCGCGTTGCCTCGATGTTGCGCACCGCGCGGCCTGCGCTCGTGAAGACCTGTGGCGTGATCACATATCCGAGACTGCGCAGCGTCTCTTCGATATGGCTTGCCGAGCGCTCCAGCGCCTCGTAGTGGCGCACATTGTGCGGTACGCTGGCGATGGCCGTGACGTGCTGCTCGAGCACACCTGCCACCTCCTGCTCCTCTGCCGTCAGCGACGGCAACGGACCCTCGTGCGGCCGACCGGGCACCGCCAGCGAGTACCATGCGGCAAAGCCCATCCCCGCGAGCACCGCCAGCAGGACGATTGTCAGGATGAGCCAGGACATGCGCATGTGCTTCGTTGCAACTCATGGCATTCGGTTTCGCGCTCGTGCCGACAGAGCCCGATGAGTTGCGCCGCGCCGCCACGCACCCCAAGTCTACAGTCTCCGCGCCCAATTGGCTGCACCGCATGGAAGGTCCTATGATCGCCCGCAACGTCGAGGTTTCACGCCGCCAGGCCCTCCGCCTCGGCACGCTGGGCGTGGCTACCGCCCTGCTGCCTTCGCTGGCTGCGGCACAACCAACCGGGAGCGCGAGAATGCTGACACGCCCGATCCCGCGCACCGGAGAGCAGCTCCCCGTGGTCGGCATCGGCACCTGGCAGACCTTCGATGTCGGCAATGGCCTCGCCGAGCTCGACCAGCGCAAGCAGGTCCTCTCCATTCTGTTCGAAGCGGGCGGTCGCGTTATCGACAGCTCGCCCATGTATGGCCGAGCCGAGGCGGTGGTCGGCACGCTCCTCAAGGACATGAGGGCACACGACAAAGCTTTCCTCGCCACCAAGGTCTGGACTAGCGGCGAGGCGTCCGGTGCCGCCCAGATGAATAGCTCGTTCGCCAAGTTTCAGGCGCCGGTCATCGACCTGATGCAGATCCACAATCTGGTCGATTGGCGGGTGCACCTGAAAACACTGCGCGCCTGGACGGAGCAGAAGCGCTATCGCTATATCGGCCTCACGCATTACACCGTGCCGGCGCTCGACGATCTTGCCGCCATCATCAAGACCGAGCCGGTGGACTTCCTCCAATTCGGCTATTCCATCAACCGGCGCGAGGCTGAGGCGCGGCTGCTGCCGCTCGCCGCCGAGCGCGGCGTCAGCGTCATCGTCAACCAACCTTTCGACAGTGGCTCCTTGTTCGCGCAATCGAAGGGCAAAACCGTGCCCGAATGGGCGGCCGAGTTCGATTGCACGAGCTGGGCGCAGTTCTATTTGAAATTCATCCTTGGCCACCCCGCTGTGACATGCGTGATCCCGGGTACTGCCAGGCCCGATCACGCACGCGACAACGTCGCCGCGGGTCTGGGCCGGCTGCCCGATGAGGCGATGCGCCGGCGCATGATCGCGCATTGGGAAGGACTGTAGTCCGTCCGTCGTACGTCCGAAAAAACAAGGGGGTGGAACTCACCCCCTTGCCGATCTGGCTTTGCATCCAGCGTCACGCCGTGACTTGAGGCGGTCTGCGAAGACCCATGTACTGCAGCTCGCCGAGCGCGGCGACGACCAGTGCCTGACCAATGACGAAGGCATAGCCGAGCGCTGTTGGCGCAACCCAACCACTCGCGAGCACGAGAAAACTCGCGACGGTCCAAGCCGCGTTGGCTGCAATGACAGCCCAAACCGACGCCGCGTTGATATGGTGACGCGTGCCGAGGAAGACGACGTAGGCCACGTAGGGAAGCAACACCAGCCCTGCGCCGCGCAGCAGTGCTGTGGGCAATCCCAACCATTGGTCGAGGACTCCTGCGCCGGCGATCAGAAGAAAAGCGGTGGCTCCGCTGGCAGCCGCATCCACCATCAATGCATTGCGCAGGAAGGGCGAGGGGTGAAACGATGACATTGTGGATCTCCTTTCCGGTTCGTTTGTGCACACATACTTGGCCGCGCGAATGCGGAGAGTCGATTACGTGAGAGGTAATGGCAGCTGCATTGGGAATGAGGCTAGAAATGCGGGATGATGATCCCATCCCAGCCTATCGGCGATCTGCTGCGCCATTGGCGGCAGCGCCGCCGTATGAGCCAGCTCGAGTTGGCTAGCGCAGCGGAGATATCTACCCGCCATCTGAGCTTCGTCGAGACTGGCCGCTCGCAGCCGAGCCGCGAGATGGTGCTGCACTTGGCCGAGCAACTCGAGGTGCCCTTGCGCGAGCGCAACATCCTGCTCACCGCGGCTGGATTTGCCCCACGCTTCGCGGAGCGTCGGCTGGATGATCCTGCGCTCAAATCGGCGCGGCGGGCTGTCGATCTCGTGCTCGGCGGCCACGAGCCTTATCCTGCGCTCGCCGTCGACCGGCACTGGAACCTGATCGCGGCGAACAATGCTGTCGGACGCTTGATCGCCGGCGCCGATGCCACTCTTTTGCAACCGCCTGTCAACGTGCTGCGGCTCAGCTTGCATCCGAAGGGGCTCGCTCCGCGCATCGTCAATCTTGCGGAGTGGCGCGCGCATCTGCTGGCCCGTCTGCAACGCCAGATCGAGGCCACTGCCGATCCTGTCCTCGGCGCGCTGCTGCAGGAGCTGGCGGCTTACCCCAAGCCTCGTGCCGGTGGACCTGTCAGGCTAGACCCGGACTATGCTGGTGTCGTCGTACCGTTGCGGCTCGCAGTAGAAAGCGTCACGCTTGCGCTCTTCAGCACCACGACGGTGTTCGGCACGCCGGTCGACATCACCCTGTCGGAGCTGGTGCTCGAGGCCTTCTATCCCGCCGATGCACAAACCGCGGAGGCTCTGCGGCGGATTGCCGGCTCGTTATCTTGAGAGCGGTCAATCCACAGAGGCTAGCGGCCGCGATACCGTCTCCAGAGGTTTGCGCTCGGCGGCAATCGCCCAACGCGCCGCAACGCCTGCCGCAACCAGCATCAGAAACGCTCCAAGAAGATAACCGGCGAAGACGCTGGCCCGCGAGCCGGTCTCGATCAGCACGCCGAACAGCCACGGTCCGAACACGCCGCCAACGCCTGTGCCGATAGCATAGAAGAAGGCGATGGCGAGTGCGCGGATCTCCAACGGAAACGTCTCGCTGACGGTCAGGTAGGCCGCGCTTGCTGCCGCAGATGCAAAGAAGAAGATGACCATCCAGGCCAGCGTCAGCATCTCGACCGAGACGAGGTTGCGCGCGAACAGATATCCCGTCCCGGCGAGAAGCACGCCGGACATGGCGTAGGTAAATACGAGCATCGGCCGTCGGCCGATCGTGTCGAATAGGCGGCCAAGCAGCAGTGGCCCAAGGAAGTTACCGAGAGCGAACGGCAGGATGTACCAGCCAACACTCTCCGCGGGTACACCGTAGAAGTCCGTCAGCATCAGAGCGTAGGTGAAGAAGATGGCGTTGTAGAAGAAGGCCTGCGCCCCCATCAGCGTGAGGCCGACGTAGGTGCGCTGCCGTTGCGCATGAAACAGGGTCGCGGCAACTTCGCTCAGAGGTGTGTGAGTGCGTGCCCGCAAGCGCATGAGGGGCAGCGGCTCGGTGCTCAGGATGTGACCCTGCCGAACGAATTGTGCCTCGATGTCCGAGACGATGGCTCGCGCTTCCTCGGCGCGGCCGTGCGTCATCAGCCAGCGCGGACTCTCGGGCAGCCACATGCGCATGAAGAAGATGATGATACTGAGCGCCGCGCCTATCAGGAACGCCAAGCGCCAGCCTATGTCCGGGCCGAACAGGCTCGGGTCGAGCAACACGATCGAACCGGCTGCGCCAAGCGCTGCGCCAAGCCAGAAACTGCCGTTGATGGCTAGATCGGTCCAACCGCGCACACGCGCTGGAATGAGCTCCTGGATCGTCGAGTTGATGGCAGCGTATTCCCCGCCGATGCCGGCGCCAGTGAGAAAGCGAAAGACGGCAAAGCTCCAGAAATTCCATGAGAGGGCGGTGGCGGCTGTTGCCGTGAGGTAGACGGCGAGCGTAATGAAAAAAAGCTTCTTGCGTCCGAGGCGGTCGGTCAGCCAGCCGAAGAAGATTGCGCCTACCACTGCACCCGCCAAGTAGGCCGCGCCAGCCAAGCCGACATCCGTATTGCTGAAGTTCAGGACGGGGCTTTGCTTCAAGACCCCCGCGACCGCGCCGGCCAGAGTCACCTCGAGCCCGTCCAGGATCCAGGTGATCCCCAAAGCTGCCACGACCAGTGTGTGAAACCGGCCCCACGGCAGGCGATCCAGCCGTGCAGGAATGTCCGTCTCGATGATCGAGGCAGGCGCAGGATTCTCTTGGTCCACCGTCGCCACCGTGCATGTTCGTCGTTGGGAGATGCAGCGTCCGGCCATCGCAGACCGCTATCGATCGAGCAAATCCCAACGCTCTACGGGCAATCACGTTCCCCAGCAGGTGAAAGCCTCAATGCTCGTAGATCATCTTGCGCGTCATGCCGCCGTCCACGATCAGCTCGGTACCGGTCACGAACCGCGCCTCGTCCGCCAGCAGATAAGCCACAGCACCGGCTACATCATCGGGTTGCCCAACCCGGCCGGCCGGATGTTGGGCATGGTCCAACGGCCGCGGCGCATCCGACTTGCCGGTATATATCCACCCGGGCGAGATGCAGTTGACCCGAACGTCCGGCGCCAAGGTGAGGGCAAGGGCATGGGTAAGCGCCAGGAGCCCGCCTTTGCTGGCCGAATAGGCGAGCGTATCGGGCTCCGACATGTGTGCCCGGGTCGAGGCAACGGTAACCATGGCGCCCTTGGCTGCCCGCAGATCCGTTTCGCAAGCGCGAGCAAGGAGAAAAGTCGAGGTCAAATTGACCGCCAGCACGCGGTTCCAGGCCTCGGTCGTTGTGCGTTGCAGGGGGCCGTTAGCGTTGATGCCGGCGTTGCAAACGACGGCATCAATGCGTCCACAGTGCCTCCTCGTTTCCGAGACTAGGCGTTCAACACCTGATTCCTCGCCGACGTCGCAGACCACGCCCAATCCGCCTGTGGCAGCCACAACCGTGCCGACACCAGCGTCGATGTCGGCGCCTGCCACCATCCACCCAAGCTGCCCGAGGCGTCGCGCGATGGCTGCCCCGATGCCTCGGGCGGCTCCGGTGACGATTGCTACTTTCCTTGGCGCAGTGCCGGTCATGACCGCTCTCTTCCAGTCCGCTCCGGTGCGTTTCGTGGGTCGTCAATACCTTCGGCAACGCCAGCCTGCAGCCGAAGGCAGTTAAGCAGAATTGTCAGTGCGACCCTTTCATCCTGGGTTCATCCCAGTTATTGAGCATATGACAGTTTTATGACGATTGGGCTCGTGCAGGCATATAATGACAGATCAGACGGCCGGCCTCCGCGAGTCCGATGGGCGTCAAGCTGCATTGCCAGTTGTGCTGCAGAAACGCCGGCAACTGCGGCCATCGGCGATCCGCGCCATTGCGGCCGCCACTTCGAGTGTCATTCTCGCCTATTTCTGGCAATCGGAGGGGTTTCCCTCGAACGTCCTGTTCACCGCAGCAACTACCTTGCTCATCGCTTCGCTTCTTGTCGTGGCGACACGACGGCTTCTGTTCGCGACGGCATTGACGGCCTCATTTGTTGCGTTGGTGGTCGGGATTGCACGTGCGAAGCTCGAGACGTTGGGGATGATCCTGCATGCCTATGATTTCGTTTTCTACCTGACCTCTTGGTCGACGATAAGCTATCTGTGGAGTGGCGCTCGCCTGTACGTATTAGCCCTCGTGCTCGGCGTGGCGGCTTGCATCCTCGTCTGCTGGCTCGCTTTCCGCTTCGATAGCACCCGGGTAAATCGCCTCCGTTCCGGAATTGCCGCGGCGGCCTTCGCCGCTCTGGCCGTGTTGGGAGTCTCCTTCAAAGGCGAGCGTCCCCACACGCTGTTCTATTGGGAGGCGCTCTATGTCTCCTCCTTCTTCTCGTCATGGTCGGAGACACTCGAGACCCTCTGGCGCGGCCAGTTCGTCGAGGCGGCTCCGCAGGCGCCGGGGCGTCTCTTCAGTGCGTCTGCGGCGTGCCATCCAGCCAGGAAGCCACCGCACATCGTGCTGATCCACCAGGAATCCGTGGTGCAACCCGGGCTGTTTCCAACATTGCAGTATGACCGCAGCCTCGATGAGTTCTTCAAATCCAGCGACGGCAAGCAGCATCGGCTGCGTGTCGAGACTTATGGTGGCGCCTCCTGGCTCACGGAATTCTCGATTCTGGCCGGTATGTCGACGCAGTCGTTCGGCGGCATGCGCCATTTCGTGCAGTCCCTTCTGGCCGGCAAGGTGCGTGAGACGTTGCCCGAATGGCTCCTCCATTGCGGATACCGCAACGTTCTCTTCTACCCGATGCTCAAGAATTTCGTGTCGAACGCCCGCTTCTACGAGGCTATCGGCCTGAAGGAGATTTTCGATCTCACCACCCAGAAGGCGCGCAGCGTCATGGAGCGCGACCAGTTCTATTATCTCAATGCGCTGGATGAGATGGAGCGGCACATCCGAACGCAGAACAAGCCGCTCTTTACTTACATTCAAACCATGTCGGGCCATTGGCCCTACAACGAGCCCTTCCATCCTGAAATCGGGGTACCCGGCGGCGGTCCCGGCACGCATCCAGAAATGCACGAGTACTTGCGGCGCATAGGAATTGCCAAACTCGACTACGAATTCTTGCGATCCGAGCTCGGGCGACGCTTTCCCAACGAGTCATTCCTCATCGTTCATTACGGGGACCACCATCCCATGGCGACCCGCATGCTCCTCGGCTTCAACGAGAGCAACGAGGTCGAGGACATCAAGCTCAGCATGGAATCGATCGGCCTCATCACGTATTATGCCGTCGACGCCCTCAACTACGCCCTACCCGGTCTTCCGCCGCACGAGACCCTGGACGTCGCTTATCTTGGAGCTGTCGTATTGCAGCAGGCTGGTTTGCCCCTCTCGGACGCATGGCGGGAGCGTCTGCGCTTGATGGACGTTTGCGCAGGCCGTTATTACGGTTGTGCACGCCGTGACGAGATCCTGGCGTTTCATCGGCGCCTTATCAACTCAGGTCTAATGGAGGCGCGGTGATCCTGTTAGGTGGCGACGGCTTCCGCCGCCCTGATGCGTTAAGCGCTACGGCGAGGGTTGCCCGCCATCGGTGCGCCCGACTTTGCTGGTTGACCAATTCGTTCGCTTTCCTCGTCGACGCCCCAGCACAACAATCCGCCAACGGACGGCTGCCATGAGCTCCAGTGAACAGGCGTCAGGAGAGTCAGTTGGTCTCAGGCTCGATCCTGCCGTAGCCAGGGCCTTTGCCCGCTTCTCCGGCGGATTTTGGAAGGACGAAACGGCTAGAGCGGCCTGGCTGCTGACGCTCGGGCTCGGTGCCTTCCTGCTTCTCAGCCTTGCCGCCACCGTCGCCCTCAACCGGTGGAACCGGTGGTTTTTCGACGCGCTGGAGCGTAAGGATGCCGAAACTGCCGCCATCGCAGTTCTGGTGTTCGCCGCCATCATCGCACTGATGGCGGCGGTCGGTGTCGGCATTGTGCTGACGCGCGAGACATTGCAGGTGCGTTGGCGCGCTTGGATCGTCGGGCGTCTGCTCGATACCTGGCTCATCCGTGATCGCTACTACCACCTGGGTGTAACGCACGCCGAGCCCGCCAACCCCGAGTACCGCATCGCCGACGACACCCGCTGGGCTACCGAGCCGCTCGTCGACCTGGCGATCGGACTGTTCTCCGCACTCACCGGCGCTGCCGCCTTCATCAGCATCCTGTGGACGGTCGGCGGCTCGCTCCACGTCGAGGTCGGAGGCACCAGGCTCGCGATTCCTGCCTACATGGTGATCGCGGCGCTAGCTTATGGCGCTCTCATGTCCGGGCTGATGCTGTATGTCGGGCGCCCGCTGGTCTCCTGCTTCGCGCGCAAGAACGAGGCTGAAGGCATCTTCCGCTTCGCGCTCATGCGGCTCAGGGAGAACTCTGAAAGCATTGCTCTGCTGCGTGGTGCGGCCGGTGAAAAGCAGAATTTCACCGCTGCCTACGACACCGTCGTGGCTCGTTGGCTTGCCATCGTGCGCCAACATGGGCGCCTGACCTGGATTACCAACTCGAGCGGTCCGATGATTCCGATCGTGCCGCTGTTCTTCGCCGCCCCGAAGTATTTCTCAGGCGAGCTTTCGCTCGGCGAGGTGACCCAGCTCGCGGGGGCGTTCGTGCAGGTGCAGATGGCCATCTCATGGCTGGTGGACAACTACAACCGCATCGCCGAGTGCTACGCCTCTGCCCGCCGAGTCATGGTTCTGGCCGACGCCTGCGACGCGGCCGATCTCAGCCGCGCGGAGCTCAAGGACTCCGGCATCGCCGCCACTGCGAGCCCAGACGCAGCCTTGCACCTGGCTGGTGTCAGCGTCTTCGACCCGGCCGGTCGGTCGCTTGTCAACAGCGCCAGCCTGTCGATTGCACCGGGTGATAGGATCGGCATCACCGGCAACTCCAGCGCCGGCAAGACCGCGCTGGTACGCGTGATCGCCGGCTTGTGGCCGTGGGGTCGCGGCCGGGTAGAGAGCCCACGCAATCTGAAGATCATGGTGGCTCCTCAGAAGCCGTACATGCCCATGGGGACGCTCAGGGCGGCCCTGCTCTATCCGTTCAATGGAGAACCGGCAGGAGACGACCGTCTGATGGAGGTCTTGGCCAGCACGGGTTTGCAACACCTGGCGCATCGTCTCGGCGACGAGGACCGCTGGGATCAGATTCTGGGCAGCGGTGAGCGTCAGCGCATTGCCGTTGCACGTATCCTGCTGCATAGCCCGGACGTGGTGGTGATCGACGACAGTTTGTCCGCGCTCGAGGCGGAGGCGCAGAGCGCACTCCTCAACTTGATCGCAGCCGAGCTGCCACATGCGGCCGTGCTGGCGTTCGGTCAGCGCGAGCCTGCCGGAGGTCTGCACGAGCGCCGCCTGACACTCGAGACGAGGTCTGGCGGATCGATCCTGCGGTCCAGCGCGGCGCTCGGCGTACCATAAGGAGCAGGAGGCCATCCATGGCCATGAACATCTGGGACGTGAACTGGTTTCTCGACGAGAAGCAGTGTCCGTGCGATGTGCATTTCCTGGAATATCTCGAGCGGGAAAAGGTCACCGATGCCTCGATCTTCCATTTTGGCACTGGCGGCCATCACGTGGTTGGCATCTGCACCGCAGAGAACGGCAGCAACAATGCCGTGCTCGGCATCACGGCTTCGCCGCAGGAATACAACGATTACATCAAGCTGGTGGTCGAGCGGCCCGAGGTCGGCCGCACCTACAAGGTCTTGTTCGGCGACATCTACCAGCTCGATGCCCGGCTCCTGCCGCAGCTCGACTTCGTCACCCTGTTTCACACTGGTGAATTTCGCACCGACCAGAATGATGCTTACGGTGCACTAACCGATTTCGAGGTCGCCGGGCTGCTTGTCGGCAGGCTCAAGGCGGGTGGACACGTGCTCTTCTATTCCGGCTCCTTCGCGTTCGACAAGGCGGAGGCGGTCGCCGCCCGTCTCGTCGCCGAGCGTCTGGTTACCCCTGAGCCGGACTACAAGTCATTGAGGGTGTATCGCAAAGTGGCAAGCTAGAGCCATGTGACCAGGCTCGGGCGGAACGGGTTGCATATGGATCGGGTTTGGCCCTTCTAGCCCAGCCCGGAAAGGCTTATTCTGCCGATCTTCTGACCTGCCAGGGCAATTCGGATATGCACGTCCTGCTGCGAGGAGACGTCACTCAGCGGTTGCGGATTTTCTCCGGGCTCATTCTGTTTGCCTTCGCCACCACGCATTTTCTCAACCACGCGCTCGGTCTCGTCCATCTTGAGACCATGCACGAGTTCCAGAGCTGGCGCACGCTGGTGACGCGCTCTGTGGTGGGCACATTTCTGCTTTTGGCTGCGCTCGTTACGCATGTGACGCTGGCGCTGTTCAAGCTGGCCAACCGCTCCACGCTGCGCCTGCCGCCGTGGGAGCTGATCCAGATCGCGCTTGGGCTCACCATTCCCTTCCTGCTCCTGCCGCATATCGTCAACACGCGCATTGCCCACGTTTTCTTCGGCGTCAACGACAACTACCTCTACGAGCTGGCTCGGTTGTGGCCTGCAAGCGCCCTTCTGCAGAGCACCCTGCTGCTGCTGGTTTGGCTGCACGGCTGCATCGGCATCCATTACTGGTTGCGCCTCTATACGCCTTATCGCGCGGCCCAGCCGGTGCTTCTGTTTGTCGCCATTACCCTGCCGCTAGCCGCGCTCAGCGGCTTCATGGTTTCCGGCCGCGCCGTGGCGCAGCTCATCGAAGACCCGCAGATGCTGGCGCAGGTCAAGCAGCTCACGAGCTGGCCCAATGCCGCTGACAACGACGCCCTCGCGAACTACAGGTTTCTGGTCCGTGTCGGCTTCGCAGGTTTGTTGGGTCTGGTGGGCGCCATCATTGCCTGGCGCTACTACGCGCTCAGCACCTTGCCCAAGATGTCGATCCGCTACACCGGGGGACCGACCGTGCGCGTGGCGCGGGGGCCGACACTTCTGGAGATCAGCCGCATGAACGGCATCTCCCATGCCTCGGTATGTGGCGGCCGCGCTCGCTGCTCGACGTGCCGCGTACGCATCGATGACGGTGCCGGCACGTTGCCGCCGCCGACCTACCCGGAGGCTATCACGCTCGCCAGCATTGCCGCGCCCAAGAACGTGCGGCTCGCGTGTCAGGTGAGGCCCGAGCACGGATTGACCGTCACACGTCTGTTGCGCCCCGTCAGCACAGGACCGCAGGCCGTGGACATCCAGGAAGCCGACGCGGCCGGCGCGGAGCGGCCACTGGCCGTGATGTTTCTCGACCTCCGGGAATTCACGCAGCTTTCACAAAGTCGCCTGCCCTACGATATCGTATTCATCCTGAACGAGTTTTTTGCCGCGACTGGAGCGGCGATCCACACCCACAGTGGCTGGATCGACAAGTTCCTGGGCGATGGTCTGCTCGCCATTTTCGGTCAGCATCAGGGCGTAGAGGCGGGCTGCCGCCAGGCGCTGCGGGCGGCCCGTGCCATCGACCTGGCCCTCGACCACGTCAACGCCAAGCTCGGTGCCGAGGTCGGCCGGCCTCTGCGGGTCGGCATGGGCATTCACGCCGGTCCCTTGCTCCTCGGACGTATTGGTTATGGCGAGGCCGTCGATCTCACAGTGGTGGGCAATGCGGTCAATGTGGCGAGCCGGCTCGAAGCCCTCTCCAAGGAGCGCGACTGTCAGATCGTCATGTCGGCAGAAGTGGCCGGCCACGCCGGCTGCCTCGATGACTTCCCGTCCTCTATGACGGTCAATGTGCGCGGGGTCGGCGAGCCCATGCAGGTGATCGCAGTGGCACGTGGCCGCGACCTGCCGGCAAGCATTCTGACATTTTCCGATGAAGACGACCGTCCGCTTCCGCGCGGCGACATCGCAGGTATCGGCGGTAGCGCGTAGCGCTGAGTTCTCAGCGAGCCGCCTGCGGCGAGACGTTGACAACCTGTACGCGGCGGTTCTCTTCGGAGCGCGGCCGCTGCGGGTTTTTGAGGTAGCGTTTCCCGAAACCCTCCGCTGTCAGCCTGTCGGCATCAATCGCGAAAGTAGCGATCAAAAACTGCCGCACGGCTTCAGCTCGCTTCTGCGATAGCTGCAAGTTGTAGTCGGCGCTGCCCTTGGCATCCGTGTGCCCGCCGATCAGGAATGTGCTGGTCGCCAGCCGTTCGTCCGTGAGCGCGCGACCGAGTGTGGTCAAGGTCTCGACTGCCGCCGGCGTCAACTCCGCCGATTTGTACTCGAACAGAATCTCAAGATCTACGCTCGGAAGCTGTTTGCGTTCCGCCTTCTCTACTGCGAGGTCGGCCGCTTCAGACGCGGGCTTGGCAGCAATTTTTGGTATTGAGGGCTGCTCGTCCTTACTGGTGGCAGGTTGCTGATCCAGAGTCTCGGTTGCCGCGTTTTGCGAGGAGGAGACGCTTGCGGCTTTGTCCGGCCCCTCGTCAGCGGCCTTGGGATCTTCGCCCTGCTTGGGTTCCACGTTCGGCGGTGCCGGTTTGCCGATCTCCGGTGTTTGAAGTTTGGGCGGTGGCGCCTTGCCTCGCAGCTTGCCGATCAAATCTTCAACCGCTTTGCGCTCGGACTCCGATTGCGCCCGTCCGAGGATCTCCTTGAGCGAGGGCTTTTCTTGTGCCGATGCCGGTGCCCCCGTGAAGCTGAATGCCAGCACGGCAACCATACATCGCAGTAAGGTTCGACGGAGGTCGGGTCTATTGGCGCTGCCTGCCATCCGGCGCAGCCCTCCTCAGATCAGCCTAGTGTCCCCATCGCGAAGTTCGTCGAACTTCGCGGCAACCGCCGAACGAACTTCGCGATCGAAAGGACACTAGCAAGTTTATGATTTTAGTGTGATTCAGATCGAGAAATTCGCTCCAGAGACATGCTGCGAATACCGGCGAATTTCTCGATCATCACACTAGTGATGGGGTAGACCTTATCCAGACTTCACCATCATACAATGTTACCTTGGAAACAGCGTTTCAGGGAGCCGGCATCGGGCGGTTTCCGTGGTTCAGGATGAACGCTACGATAGGTATCCCGCCCTGCAAGCCGGCCCCGGTGGCAGGCGTTCGGATCACGCCTAAGCTGCTGTCCGGCAGAAAAATCCCGACGGAGGAGTGCTTTATGAGTCCAAGAATCATTGTCGTGCCGCCTTCGGCCGAAACCGGCGAGCTTGCCCGCGAGATGGCGCCGTCGGGCTTCGAGCTGGCGCTCGCGGGCGCCGGTGGGGTGGACATCAAGAATGTCCTCGACAAGGCGGAGTACATGGTCTGCTACCCGCATGTGAAAATGGATGATGCCTTTTATCGCGCGGCGCCCGGTCTCAAGCTCGTGCAGCTGCTGAGCGCGGGCTATGACAACGTGGATCTGGAGGCGGCGCGGCGCGCCAGCGTCCCGGTCTGTAACAACGGCGGCGCCAATGCCATCTCGGTGTCCGAGCACGCGGTAATGCTGATGCTCACCGTCGCCCGCAAGGTCGTCTGGCAGCACCGCAACGTGGCTGCCGGCCGCTGGCGCGGCAATGGTCCGGCGCCACAGATGTTCGAGCTGTTCAACAAGACGCTCGGCATTGTTGGCCTCGGCGCGATCGGGAAGAAGGTGGCGCGGCTTTCTCAGGCCTTCGGCATGCGCGTGCAGTACTACGACATCGCGCGGCTGAGCGAAGCTGAGGAGGATGCACTGGGTGTGCGCTTTCGTCTGCTGCGCGAGCTGCTGCGGAGCTCGGATTTTGTGTCACTGAATGTGCCGCTCAACGCTTCCACACGCGGCATGATCGGTGCGGAGGAGCTGGCGCTCATGAAACCGACGGCAATCCTGGTCAATACCTGCCGCGGGCCTGTCATCGACGAGCCGTCGTTATATCGCGCACTGAGCGCCGGCAAGCTGTTCGGCGCCGGCCTCGACGTGTTCGATCAGGAGCCGCCGCCCGCCGACAATCCGCTGCTCAAACTCGAGAATGTAGTGCTGACCGCGCATTTCGCCGGCCCGACATCGGACAACCACGTGGCCAGGTTTCGCAACGCCTTCGACAATGTGCAGCGTGTTCACCGCGGTGAGGCACCGCTCTGGGTGGTCCCGGAGTTGGCAGGTTAGCTCGGTCCAAGCAGGCTCCATTAGGTCCTGCCGACACTAAGTGCGTATACAAAGCAACAGCCGTTTCCGGTTGTGCCAAACTGTGGCAGCATCGTGAATTGTGCTGCAAAACGTCGGCAAAAGTGGTTTTCCGCCGCTGCGGGACGCTTGAACTCGGCTCCCGTCTTACCAACTTCCTGTCCAGAGTTTGCGTAGGCTGGGGCGCATGCCCTATAAGCTGGTCAGGCAGTGGAATTTCCTTAAAAGGGGTGATCGGATGGGGTTCTGGCCTTTGCGGCCAGCGCCGTTCCGCATCCGATCCTCCAACGTGGAGACAAAGGGCAGCACATATGCCGTGGAGCAATCAGGGAGGCGGTTGGAAAGGTGGCGGAGGGGGAGGAGGCGGCGGCCCGTGGGGCTCCGGACCCTCCGGAGGCCATCAGCCGGACCTCGAGGCGCTGCTCAAGCGCAGCCAGGATCGCCTCAAGCAGGTGATGCCGGGCTCTGGGTTACCTGGCCCTCTGATCGCGCTGCTGGCGGCAGCGCTGGTTGGCTTGGTCTGCTTTTATGCGTTCGCGTTTCGCGTCAACCCCGACGAGCTCGGCGTAGTGATGCGCTTTGGTCAGTTCATCCGCCAGGAGCCGCCAGGGCTGCATTTCAGACTGCCCTATCCGATCGAGGAGGTGCGCTTGCCGAAGGTAACCCGGCAGAACATCATCGAGGTCGGCATGCGCACAGGCACGGGCACTGGCCGCGGGTACGCCGGCGGAATACGTGACGTGCCCGAAGAGAGCCTGATGCTCACGGGCGACGAGAACATCGTCGACGTGGATTTCGTGGTCTACTGGCGCATCAGGGACGCTGCCGAATACCTTTTCAACATCCAAAACCCAGAGGTCACGGTCAAGGAGGTGGCTGAAAGCGCCATGCGCGAGATCGTTGGCCAGTCCAACATCCAGCCCATTCTCACCGAGGCGCGGCAGAAAACCGAGGCAGCTGTTCAGAAGCTGATGCAGGACACGCTCGACAGCTACGGCGCCGGCATCCGCATTGACCAGGTGCAGCTGCAGAAAGTCGACCCACCGACGCCGGTGATCGATGCCTTCCGTGATGTCCAGGCTGCGCGCGCCGACAAGGAGCGGCTGCAGAACGAGGCGTACACTTATGCCAACCGCATAGTGCCGGAAGCGCGTGGCGAGGGTGAGCGCACCCTTCAGGGTGCCGAGGGCTACAAGCAACAGACCGTACAGGAGGCGTCCGGCCAAGCCGCGCGCTTCCTCAAGATCTATGACGAGTATGTCAAAGCGCCCGAGGTGACGCGCCGCCGCATGTTCCTGGAGACCATGGAACGGGTGCTCGGTGGCACCGACAAGATCATCCTCGACAACAAGGGCGGTTCGGGTGTGGTGCCCTATCTGCCGCTCGATCAGTTGCAGCGCAAGCCGCAAGGAAACAAATAGCTATGCGCGCCTTCCTCGCCACCATCGTCGTCATTCTCGGCGGCGCCGCACTTGCCGCCTACTTCGCGTTCTTCATCGTGCACCAGAACGAGCAGGCGCTCGTGCTGGAGTTCGGTAAGCCGAAACGGGTGATCCAGGAACCGGGACTGCATTGGAAGATTCCAGTGGTGGAGACCGTCGATACTTTTGACAAACGCATCCTGGATATGGATTCACAGCCGCAGGAGGTCACCGCCTCGGACCAGAAGCGGCTCGTCGTGGATGCGTTCACGCGCTACAAGATCGTCGATCCTCTGAAATTCTATCAGACGGTGCGTGACGAGCGCATGGTGCGCTCGAGGCTAGGCCCGATCGTGGAGTCGTCGCTACGCCGCGTTCTAGGCGCAGCGGCGTTTCAGGATCTGGTGCGCGACAAACGCGAGGAGCTGATGAAGCGCATTGCCAAGCTCGTAAACGACGAAGGCAAGGAGTTTGGCCTCGAGGTTGTCGACGTGCGCATCAAGCGTGCCGATCTGCCCGAGCAGAACTCCAAGAGCGTGTACGACCGCATGCGCGCCGAGCGCCAGCGCGAGGCGGCCGAGTTCCGCGCCCAAGGCACGGCCGAGGCCAACCGGATCAAGGCGACAGCAGATCGCGACGCGACAGTGATCCTGGCCGAAGCGACGCGTAAGGGCGAGCTGCTGCGCGGCGAGGGTGATGCGGAACGAAATCGCATCTTTGCGGATGCATTCGGACGCGACGCGGATTTCTTCGGCTTCTACCGCTCCATGCAGGCCTACGAGGCAGGAATCAAATCGAGCGATACGCGCATGCTGCTCACACCTGATTCCGAGTTCTTCCGATATTTCAACAATCCGGGTGCGCACCCCGCGACTGGCGGGACGGTTCAGCCCAAGCAATGAGCGACTTCTTGGTCGCTATCGGCCTCGTCCTCGTCATCGAGGGCCTGCTCTGGGCTGCGTTTCCGAGGGCAGGAGTGCGACTGCTCGAGGCCGCGGCTGGGACGCCCGAGCATTCGTTGCGGGCCGTCGGTGCAGCCGCCGTGGCAGTCGGCGTGTTGATCGTCTGGATGGTTCGAGGCTAACGGGTTCTCTCTGGGGCAGACAAATGGAAGCGCCTCGACCCGGAGTGAAACGCGCCATAACGTGCGTGACGCTCTCCCGGTAAGCACAACCTCTCATGCTGACCTCGTTCCTGATTCAGACACTCAACGGGCTGGCCAGCGCATCTCTCCTGTTTCTCGTGGCGCTGGGCCTCACGCTGATCTTCGGCGTTACGCGCGTCGTCAATTTTGCGCACGGCTCGTTCACGATGCTGGGCGCCTATCTAGCGGTATCGCTCAATAGCAAGCTGGGCGGGGGCTCGCTGGGCTTCTGGGGTGGGGCGCTCGCGGCCGCGATTATGGTCGGCGCGCTGGGAGCGATGATCGAAGTGTGCATCCTGCGGCGCATCTATGCTGCACCGGAGCTGCTGCAGCTCATCACTACGTTCGGCATCGTGCTCGTGCTCAAGGACGCGGTGCTCTATGTCTGGGGTCCCGAGGACCTGCTCGGTCCACGCGCACCCGGTTTGCGCGGCGCTGTCATGCTGCTGGGCAAGCCGTTTCCGACCTACGATCTGCTGCTTCTCGCGCTGGGCCCGGCTTTCCTCGGTCTCGTGTGGCTGCTTCTGACGAAGACGGATTTCGGCACCAAAGTGCGTGCTGCCACCGAGGATCGCGATATGGCGGCGGCCCTCGGCATCAATCAGTCGCTGCTTTTCACGAGCATCTTTGCTCTGGGCTCTCTGCTGGCCGGTCTCGGCGGCGCGCTGGCATTGCCGCGTGAGCCGGCAAACCTCAACATGGACCTATCCATCATCGTTGACGTGTTCGTCGTGACGGTTGTCGGCGGGCTCGGCAGCATTCCCGGGGCCTATGTCGCCGCCATCATCATCAGCGTGATCAAAGCCTGGTGCATCGGCATCGGCGACGTGACCGTGGTGGGCGTGGCCTTTTCCTTCTCCAAGCTGACCCTGGTCGCGGAGTTCCTGGTCATGGCGGTGGTGCTCATCGTCAGGCCGTGGGGTCTGTTTGGGCGTGAACCTACTCTGCATCGGACTGCTGCGGCGACGATGCTGCCGTTGCCGCCGCCCGGGCCGTCCATGTGGCGGACGATCACCCTTGGCCTGGGTGCACTTGTGCTGTTGCCAGTGGTCGCGGACCGGTTCCAGCTCGTGCTCATGACAGACGTGGCCGTCTTCGCACTGTTTGCGGCCAGTCTCGGCTTGCTTATGGGGGCCGGTGGTATGGCCTCGTTCGGACATGCGGCCTATTTCGGTGCTGGCGCCTATGCAGCAGCGATTGCGGCCAAGATGGGTGTTCCTTTCCTTCTGGCCTTGCTTTTGGGTATCGCCTTCGCAGGCTGCGTTGCGTTGCTGTTCGGTTGGTTTGCGGTGCGCCTCGCCGGTGTATCTTTCGCCATGTTTACGCTAGCGTTGGCGCAGATCACCTGGGCAGTCGCCTTCCAGTGGGATGCGGTGACCGGCGGAAGCAACGGCATCGTCGGCGTTTGGCCACCGGCTTTGCTTGCCGGCAAGACGGCCTATTACCTGTTTGCTCTTGTCGTGCTGGCGTCGGCAGTGTTGTTCACTTGGCGGCTGGTGCACACGCCGTTTGGTTACTTACTGCGGGCGGCACGCGATTCGGGTCTTCGCGCGGAGGCACTCGGCATCGACACGCGCCGCTTGCAGTGGGCTGCGTTCGCCATATCGGGGACGCTTGCCGGCTTGGCCGGTGCAGTTTTCGTGTTCTCCAAGGGCTCCCTGTCGCCCGATACTCTGGCGATCCCGCGCTCCATGGACGGGCTTGTCATGGTCCTGCTCGGTGGCGTCGAGACGCTGACCGGTCCGGTAATCGGCGCAGCTGTCTTTACGCTGTTGCAGGACTGGATCGTTCGCGCGACGCCGTATTGGCAGGCGGTTCTGGGCGCGACTGTAATCGCGTTGACGGTGTTGTTTCCGCGGGGGATCGCCGGCTCGCTCAAGCAGCGCACCGCTGCGGCAGCATGGGGCCGGTCATGACCGTGCTCCGGCTCGATGGGCTGGAAAAGTCCTTCAATGGCCTCAAAGCCGTCGACGGCGTAAGCCTTTCAGTTGCATCCGGCGAGATGGTTGCACTGATCGGGCCGAACGGCGCGGGCAAGACGACGACGTTCAACCTGGTGAACGGCCAGCTGGTACCCGATCGCGGGCATGTGCTGCTGAACGGCCAGGACATCACAGGCCTTGAGCCGCGCGCACTGTGGCGGCTCGGCATAGGACGCACGTTTCAGATCACCGCGACCTTCAACTCGATGACAGTAGCCGACAACATTCGCGTGGCCCTGCTGTCGAATCATGGCGAGGCGGGTGTCCTCGCCACGGCCGCAGGGCGTTATGCGGATGAGATCGAGAGCTTGCTGTCGAAGCTGGGCATCGAGGGGATAGCCCAAAGTATCTGTGGCGTGCTGGCTTATGGGGATCTGAAACGGCTCGAGCTGGCGATGGCGCTCGTCAACGAGCCGCGCCTCCTGCTCATGGACGAGCCGACCGCAGGCATGGCGCCGCGGGAGCGAGGCCAGCTCATGGCACTCGTGTCCAAGATCGCGCGCGAGCGCGGGACCGCCGTGCTGTTCACAGAGCACGACATGGATGTGGTCTTCGGTCACGCCGCGAGAATCATCGTCATGCATCGTGGGAAGATCATCGCCGAAGGCAGACCAGAAGACGTCAGAAGCAACACCGCGGTGCGCGAGGTCTACCTCGGTGCCGATACTGTCGCCGGGTCTGGCTGAAAGATACGATCATGGCGCTGCTGGAGGTGGATGCGCTGGATGGCTGGTATGGCCGGGCACAGATTCTGTTCGGCATATCGCTCAGCGTCGGCGCCGGCGAGGCGGTCGTGCTGCTCGGCCGTAACGGCGCAGGCAAGTCCACGACGTTGAAAGCGATCATGGGGCTCGAGGTCGGGCGGCGCGGAGAGATTTGGTTCGGCGGTGAGCGAATTGACAAGCTGCCGGCGCATCGTATCGCCCGCTTGGGCCTCGGCTACGTGCCCGAGGACCGGAGGATTTTTTCGGGGCTGACAGTCGACGAGAACCTGAGTGTGGGACGCTTGCCTGCGCGTGACGGTCGTGCCTGGACGCCGGGCGAGCTGTTCACTGTGTTTCCAAATTTGCGCGTCATGCGGACCAGGCTCGGCAAGCACATGTCCGGCGGTGAGCAACAGATGCTGACTATTGCGCGGGCACTGATGGGCAATCCGCGGTTTTTGCTCTTGGACGAGCCTTCGGAAGGTCTGGCGCCGGTGATTATCGAGGGCATCGTCGGCGCAGTCCGCACACTCAAGGCGCGCGGAGTGGGCCTGCTGATCTCCGAGCAGAACCTGGCGTTTGCGCGGGCGGTTGCTGATCGGACCTATGTCATAGAGAAGGGCGAGATACGTTTCGCGGGGACACTGGCTGAGCTCGATGCCGATCCCGGCCTGCGCGCCCAGTATCTGGCCGTCTAGAGCGCGATCGTTTCGCATGGAAGCAACAAGGCTTCCGTGCGAAGCGTGAATCGCACTCTAAACTTATGATGTAGAGCAGGATTCACGTTCCGGCCGAGGCACCTCAAGTGAGGCAAGGCGATTCCATCCGAAACGATCCTGCTCTAGCTAGACAAGATTGCGATGCTTCGCCGGCTCGTCAGTGAGGCGCGTCGGCATGCCAGCCGATCACGGCCAGCATGAAGAAGAAGCCGATGACATAGGCAATGGCCACGTGCCAGCCGTGCTTGAGCCAGAGCCCCACCGATCTGGCTTCCGGGTACATGGTGGCGAGCGCCACGCCGGCCGACGAGCCAAACCAGATCATCGAGCCGCCGAAGCCAACAGCATAGGCCAGGAAGCCCCAGTCGTAGCCGCCCTGTTTCAGGGCCAGCGCCGTCAGCGGGATGTTGTCGAACACGGCCGACACGAACCCGAGGCCGAGCGCCGTCTGCCAGGAGGCCGCGGGCAGCTTCTCGACCGGCATCAGGGACGCACAGGTCACCAGCGCCAGCAGGAATACGGTTCCCTTGAACGTCTCCGGCATCACCTTCCAATCGGGCCTCTTCCACGGCGCGGTCAGCAGAATGACGGCCCACACGGCGAGGCCGATGATGGGAAGCTGATCGAGGACGGCCGGGAAGCGGAGATTGGCGATCACGTTCGACAAGATGGCCGCGACCAGGATCGCGAACACGATGACGACGCGCGACCACTCGACCCGGATGCCTGGCGGGGTGTCCCTCATGATCGGAGAATATCGATGCTGTTGCATTGCGGCGGGGATGCCGAAGATGAAAATCGCGACGGCCACTGCCACATAGGCCTCGACCACGACAAGCGGGCTGACACCAGCGATCCACATCATGGTGGTGGTCGTGTCGCCGACGACGCTGCCGGCGCCACCGGCGTTGGAGGCTGCGACGATGGCGGCGAGATAGCCAATGTGGACTTTGCCCCGGAACACCTCGCGTGCCATCACACCGCCGATCAACGCTGCCGCAATGTTGTCGAGGAAGCTCGACAGCACACACACGATCACCAGCAGGGCGAACGCACCTTTCCAGTCATCGGGCAGATAGGCCGGCACGACATCGGGCAGCCTGCTCTCCTCGAAATGCCGCGACAGCAGCGCGAAGCCCATCAGCAGCAGGAACAGATTGGCGAGGATCACCCACTCGTGCTGCATGTGCAGCGCGAGGCCGCCGAGGCCCGATCCGAATTTGAAGCCGGTGAAGGCGAGCTTGTAGGCAACGATGACAGCAAGACCGGTCAGTGCGACCCTGAGCGTGTGATGGTGGAACAGCGCGACCCCAAGCAAGGTCAGGGCGAAAAGAATGAAATCGACCGGAATGCCCATGAGATACAACGGCTCGGGCGACGCGGGCCCTGAAGCCGCACACGCAAGGTTAGGCGGGAGTAGAACAACGACCAGCCCAAACGCTGCTGGGAGTGCGCGGCCTAGCCGAGTGAGGCGTCTGCTTGCGATGAAACGTGCTCTGAGACGTGAGGCAAGCACTCCGCGCTTCATTTTTGCGTCCCTTGGATCGGTCACTGCTCAAACTTAAGGGACAATGGTCTCCGCCGACCTCGCGCTTGCCCACGCGCGAGGTTAGCAACTCGTTGCGCTGTCCCGCAAGCGTGGGCCCGGGCCAACGCGCCGCGACGAGGAGGGAAACATCAGCCCAAATTCGCCAGACATGGCTGAAGCTTGGCGAAGGCAGACGATGGATCAGCAAGAAACGCTTGCGCTGTCAGTGACGTAACGCTAGGTCAGGCCACCTCGGAGAGGTGGCAGAGTGGTTGAATGCACCGCACTCGAAATGCGATATTTGACCCTTCCTGACCTCTAGCCCTTCCTCTCACTCTCCTCTCGTTCCTAAAAATTCAACAGACGAATTGCCTACACAACGGACGTTTATATCCGTCTGTTGAGTTAGAGTGTGAGCTTTTGTCTTCTGTGATCGAACTCTGTGAAGGCTCACGTGAATGCGTCAGTAATGCGTCATTGAAAAATAGTGCGTCATCCTGTAATATGCATTCGATTTTGATTTGCTGCCGCGGATATTGCGGAGCGGGCTGATTGCGGGAGGGGGTGACATGGCGGGCAAAGCAAAAAACACAGTGCCTTACAACAAGGCCGCGGTCGCAAAGGTCGTGGCTACGCAGCGTGCAAAGATCAAGGCAAAGGGTGGGTCTGTGCCGCAAGCCGAATGGAAAGTGGAGGGCATCAACGGGCTCTCCATCGTCGTCCTGCCATCCGGCGTCGCGACTTACTTTGTCCGGTATCAGGTAGGCCGCGGGATCGAGCGCAAGCATCGCCGTGAGGCAGTCGGCCGGTATGAGCGGCTTGAGCTGAGTGAGGCTCGCGACATTGCCGACGACCGCATGAAGCAGGTTGCTCGCGGTGAAGACCCTGTTGATGCCGAGCGGACCAAAGCGGAGGCAGACCGCGCCAAGGCAAACGCGCTCACGCTACGGCAGCTATTCGAGGAGCGAGCTGAAAAAGACGATCGCCGGGCCGAACGCACGTTGGATGACTACAAGGTCGCACTGGAGGCTGACGTGTTTCCGGAGCTTGGCGACCTGCCTGCCGGTGAAATCACGGCAGACCAGATTGCGGACGTTTTGGAGCGGATCGAGGAGAGATCCAAGCACGCGGCCCACAAGGCACGATCGGCATTGGGTTCAACCTATCGCTGGGGAATGGGCCGGCGCAAAGTGCGCATCAACCCGGTCGCCGGGCTCGGCTTCACCTATCAGGCCAAGCCTCGCAATCGTGTCCTAACCGACAATGAGCTGGGCAAGCTCTGGCGGGCGATTGATAGCGAAGAGTTTGGTGCTACCGAGCCCATGCGGATCTTGCTCAAGCTGGCGCTGCTGACGGGCCAGCGCAACAGCGAGGTTGCCGGCGCTCGCATCTCCGAGCTGACGTTGGACAGCGCGAACCCGATGTGGCGCATCCCGGGCGAGCGAATGAAGCGGAAGAACCGCGAGCAAGTCGTGCCGTTGAGCCCATTGGCGGCCAAGCTGTTCGGGCGAGCCGTTGAAGTTGGCGCGGGCCCAACGTAGCCAGTACGTGTTCCCCGGCACGACACACGGGCGCCGTGCCGATCAGACTTGGCGAGCGGATCACATCGGGCAAGAGAGCGTGTCGCGGGCGATGATGCGGCTACGTGAGGTTGCCCGCGTGAAGGATGCCCGTGTGCATGACTTCCGAAAGGCGATCACTACCTGGCTGCGAGAGAACCAGATTGCGACGCCTGACGTTTGCGACCTCATCTTGCATCATGCCCGCAATGGTGTGACGGGCAGCCACTATGACTTTGCTGTGCTAGAGGGCCCGGTGCGGAAGGCTCTAGCGGCATGGGCTGAACATGTTGAGCAAGTCGCTCAGCCACCTCGGATCACAAACAAAGTCGTTCAGCTTCAACGGGCCTAGGCACTCCAAGGCGTCGTTTTTTTTTCTACGATCAGGGGAACGCTTCGGCACATGCCCGTCATGAGCAACCCAACAATTATTCGTCCCTCACCTCACAGATCATTGCGGAATTCCTGGCGTACCAGAGCGGCTGGACATTTTGATCCCGTTTGTGGGCGACGATCTGCCCCTCTATTCGGACATCTGAAGTTGAGCTTGCTCGGTTGCCGCCAATCGTGGAGCATGCGTCCGATAGGTGTTTGCTGGGGTTGGCCGGGATCGGGGCAGCACCATGATCAAATTTGCACGTAGTATTTTTCTGAGTGTTTTGCTCTGTGCTTTGCAAGCAACATTGGCGCAAGCGGAAAAGCGGGTGGCTCTTGTCATCGGGAATGCCTCCTACCAAAACACTGTACCTCTGCGAAATCCGCGCAACGATGCGGAGGACATGGTTGCCGCTCTCAAGAGATTGCGATTTGAAGTCATTACCGGGTCCGATCTCGACAAGCGAGAGATGGAAAGGCTGATCCGGCATTATGGCGTTAGCCTAGCGGGTGCCGATGTTGCGCTCTTTTTCTACGCTGGGCATGGCTTACAAGTTGGCGGCCAAAACTATCTGCTACCTACCGATGCACGCCTCTCGTCTGAGGGGGATGTGGACTTTGAGTTCATTTCGTTGGAGGTGGTGCTCAAGCAGATGATGCTCGGAGCAAAGAGCAGTTTGTTGTTTCTAGACGCCTGCCGTGACAATCCACTGGCCCGCAATCTTGTCGCTCGATGGGTATGCGCTCCGGGCAAATCGGGCGGGGGGTTGGCCGAAGTTAGGACAGGCGTTGGCACATTGATCGGGTTCTCAACGCAACCAGGTAACGTGTCCCTCGATGAAGCGGTCGTAACTCCCCCTACACCGCAGCGATGATTAAGCACATAGAGGCTCCGGGAAAAGATATAAGTGCCACACTCATCAACGTTCGGAGCGAAGTTATAAGAGCTACAAATAGCCGTCAGGTGCCGTGGGAGCACACGTCTCTTCTTTCAGAGATCGTGCTGTCACCGCGGCCCTCGCCGTCGGATCGGGTTACGTCGCTGTATGACAAGGACATAGAATTAGCCGTCTGGAACGCGGTTAAGGACAGTTCGTCATCGGAGGCGCTAAGGGCCTACGTAGACCGTTTTCCAGACGGCACTTTTGTAGGACTTGCCCGAATCCCATAGATCAAGCTGAAAACAACGAGCTGCTCGTCAGGAAGTTGCGCAGCGCGAGGAAGACGTCAAGCGCGCTGAGGCACTTAAATGGGCCGCTGAGCAACAGAAGCGCGATGCTGAGCGCAAGGCAGCCGAAGCAAGATATGCAGAAGAGGTGAGCAAGGCTCAGGAGGAAGCCAAGAAGGCGCGCGAAGAGTTGTTTGCCGCGGAAAGAGAACGGGAGGTTGCCATCAAGGCAGCTGAAAGTGCGCGCAAAGCGCAAGAGGAAGCCAAAAAGACCGCCGAAACTGTCGTGGCATCTCTACCGAAGTCTGACCAAACCAACCCCCCTCTCCAGACAATGCTAACCTTACTAAAGGGCATCCAGAGTGAACTGGCACGTGTCGGTTGTTATCCGGGCGACCACGACGGCAAGTGGGGGCCGGCTGTACGAGGTGCGATCGAAAAGTTCAACAAAACCGTGAAAGGGTCGATTGCAAGCGATGCGCCGACGAAGGCTACGTTGGCTTTACTCGCGGGAAGTGAAGATCCGCGTTTGTCCGCTGGAATGTGGATCGAACGCAAAGGATGTTGGTGGTCGTTGTGTAAAGACCTCACCCCGCAAACCAACGGTGCGGACAAATGATGCGGCCACAGCCCAACAACCTAAATCTCCCGGATCGTCTTTCAGCGCGTGCATGCAATGCTGTCAAAAAAAGCGGCATAGGTCCGTGTGTGGGCCTATGCAGCAACAGTGCGGCTCGTGATCGGCTGGGAGCCTGTCTGCGCTGAATATCGTTTGTGCGACGACGACCCGCGTGTCCAATCTTGAGGTGCTCGGTTTGGCGTGAGGAGATACTTGTCAAAGTAGGCGCAGCCGGGCCCGACACCCGACACCGAAAACACCCGAACAGCGCAACAGCTCAACGTGAAAGTGCCTCAGGCTCACTTGGGCAAGACATCCTTGGCTCGTGTGCGGTTGCAGCTTGATCCCACTCCAGATACAAGCCGAATTTGTCGCGCACTCAGCTTGGGTCTTGATGGCATCGCAGCCCTTCCCAAAACCGCTATTCGTCTGCTCGCTCACGCCGAGCTGGCGGCAGGCGAAACTGATGCGGGTCGCGCAGCTCGCTTTCAGTATGGCTTCCATATTCTTGGGGGTCAGTGGTTTTGTACCTACCAGCCTATCGAGTTCGCGCATTAGCCGCGCCCATTCAAAGCCGTTGCGGCGGAAGTCCTCAAGCTGACCGGGAGTTGGTGTTTGCACGGTTCCAGGCGGTAGCGGGGGCTGCTTAGAGCCCTTGTTGTTACGGTAGTACGCCAGCCATTCGTCGACGGCCTTCTCGACTACTATTTCTGCGCCTTTCTCAATCACAATGCAGGCAATGTTCATTGCGACGGTCCGCTTGCAGACCTTGATGAATTCGTAGATCTGCGCCTCTGCATGTGCGGCCATAAGGTACAAAGCTGCGCCAAGGACGCCGACGATTGCGTGTCTGCTCACTGTTCCCTCGATCCAAGTTGGCGGCGGTCAGTGTAGCGCGAGCAGAGAATTGCCGAAATGGACGAAGCGGTCCCGCTTCAATCGAAACTCGGTGGGGCCAGACCGCGGTTATCCAACGGCCGACGATGTCCTATCCCGAACGGCGTCCCTCGATCATCAGGGCCAATGTCGAGGCGAGAGCTGCGATCCGCTTCAGCTTGTTGGCTGCTCCCCGGGAGCCCGGCTTCGTACCCAACTGTAGATGTCCAGCCGCCTCTTTGAGCAGGTTCTGGATTTGCCGAAGGGTCTCGTCCATGCGCACGCCCTTTCAAAAGCAGCGCAGCGCTACCGACCAAGGCCGAAGGGGGCGCTAGCGCTTCTTCGCACGTCTCTTCGTCCGTTGCGTAATTGGCTTTGCAGGTGCGCTTCCTTGCAAGCGCCTGAGTGCTCCAGCTCGTATTAGAGCGTCCAGATTGTCGACAGACGCCGCGATCCTTTCACTGCCTTCTCGGCCACGTTCCCTCCGAAGTATTTTCTGGTGATGCAGTGAGGGTAACACGTAACGCTTTCCAGCCGGGGTTTATTCGACACGGCCTGTGCCCCCTCGTTCGCAATGACATTCTCGACGATCGACGCGCTCCCTCCCTCGCGGCGTTGCTCGGTCGACAATGCTGTTCAGGGATTTGGAGAGAATGGGCCAATCAAGATGCGGCGCAGCAGTTCATGCTGTTAGGCGCAGAGACGTGGCCACGAGACGGGGTGTTTGGGTGTTTGGCCCGTTGGCAACCGTTGCACCTCGAACAACTGCGGATTCCGTTCGGGAACCCTCGAGAGTACAACATGCTCGCCTCTGTCGTACCGCCGTCT
>CAWEBE010000041.1:0-23709 GCA_963806735.1 uncultured Alphaproteobacteria bacterium
CTTTGGGAAATTAACTGTGCTCGGCCCTACAGACTTTCAGTGGGCCAATATGGGCATAATCTCCGATGTTCAGGCCATGGTTTAAAATGGCTAACGACACGTGGGGTCTTTCACCAAGCGCTGCTGTTGAGGCCGATCGGCATGCGTCGCAATGAGGGGACGAGCGAATGCAGTATGCGCTGCAGCGCCGCTGGTACAGCAGCCCTGTTCTGCATAGCCCGTGGATGTCCTCGCTTGCGCTCGCGATAGCGGTCGGCATCGCGTACTTCTCAGGCGCGCGCCTCGGCCTTGCCCTTCTCACCAAACCGGATGATGTGGCCGTGTTCTGGCCGGCTGCCGGCATTGCCGCGGGGACCCTTATCGCTTTGGGGCCGGGGGTACGGTGGCCAGTCGCCATCGGGATCATGGCGGCTACGCTCGTTGCCAACGATGGGCGACCGCAATCTCGCGGCAAGTGTTGTCTTCGCCCTTTGCAATGCCGGCGAAAGCATTCTCATCGCAGGGCTGATCGAGCGTCATTCCGGCCCACAGTTCAGTCTCGATAGCGTGAGCAACGTGCTAGCCCTTCTTGCCGCAGCGGCGATTGGGGCTGCGGTTTCGGGCGTTGGCGGAACGCTGGGGTTTATCCTTTTTCACAATTCACAGACGCCACTCCTGACCACGTGGTGGAACTGGTTCGTTTCCGACGGAATTGGCGTCATCAGCGTTGCGCCCTTTGTGATCGGGCTCATCGGGACACTGCATGACCGGCCAGCGAAATCGGAGCTGGCAGAAGGGCTGCTCTTGCTTGCGGTCCTGGCGCTCGTGACCATGATCGGTCTGTTTTCGCCCGGAGATCGGTGGTTTGCGATCCTACCGATCACCTTGTTGGCCCCTCCGGTGCTTTGTCTAACAGCTCGTTGTCGCCCGGTGTTTGCTGCAGCGGCCGCGTTCATCCTCGCACTCGTTATCGTCTGCACCCTCACGTTCGGCATCGGTCGTCTGGGTGATCCCGGCATCCCCGTGGGCACCCGCATCCATGCGGCTCAAGCAGCCGTGTTGGCTCTTTGCGCATGCATGCTGGTTGTCTCTGCGCTGCTCACGGAACGACGGCACCACGTGACCTCGCTCGAGACACACAAGGCCAGTCTGGCGGATGCATTGGCGGCGGGGCGGGTCATGGCCTTCGATTGGAATGCCCTCACGGGTCGGTCTTGCCGCAGCGACAATGCGCCTTCGATATTGGGGATTGAGGACAACCAGAGGAGCAGCTCAACCCACAACGCCTTTCTCAGACAGGTTCATCCGGACGATCGCGGCAGCGTCAAAGCAAAGATCCGCCAGCTCTCTCTCAGCAACCCCTCGTATGCTCTGACTTTCCGTTTCTACGGTCCGAACGGCGACCAGGTTTGGTTGGAGGAGACGGGCAAGGGCGAATTTGACACGACCGGCAGGCTCCTGCGCGTCAAGGGTCTCACTCGAAACATCACCGAGCGCAAGAAGGCCGAGCTGGTGCTGGAAGAACGCAACATTCAGGTTGCGTTAGCGGAAAAGGCTAGTCTCGTTGGCAGCTTTGCGTATGACGCCGACACAGAGATCATGCAGATCTCTCAGGGCTATGCGGCCATCCATGGCTTTCCCGAGGGCACAACCGAGATCGCGCGCAGCCAATGCTTGGCTGGTGTCCACTCCGAGGACATAGGGTGGGTGGAACAGGTCCGCAGCCAATCGTTCTGTACACGCCGGCGCGAATACAGGGTGGAGTATCGGATCACACGGGCTGGTGGCGAGGTGCGGTGGGTCGAGACGCGCTGTTTCATCGCGTACGGAAGCGACGGCCACCCGCAGCGGGTGCTCGGCGTCAGCATCGACATCACCGAGCGGAAGCACATGGAGCAACAGCAACACCAGTTGGTTGCTGAGCTTGACCACCGCGTCAAGAATACGCTGGCCACCGTTGCCGCCATTATCGCTCAGACCCAGGAGGGACGGGGATCATTGCCAGACTTTGTGGCCGCACTCGATGGCCGGATCCAGGCGTTGGCGAAGACCCATGAATTGCTGAGCCGCAACCACTGGGCCGGCGTGTCGCTGCACGACATCGTTGAACGTGAGCTTGCGCCCTATGACTTCGGCAATATGGGAATCGATGGTCCCCATGTGGAGCTGAAGGCGGAAGCGGCCCAGGCCATGGCCATGGTTCTGCACGAGCTGGCCACCAATGCCGCAAAGTATGGGGCATTGTCCAACCGCAGCGGGCGCGTCGAGCTTTGCTGGTGGTGGCTGCGCAATGGTTCATCCGGCCGGCTCACCATCGAATGGCGGGAGATTGGTGGTCCTCTCGTTCATATGCCGAGCCAAACCGGTTACGGCACCAGCATCATCAGGGAGCTTGTCCCGTTCGAGCTCAGCGGCAAGGTCGATCTCACCATGGCGCCGGCTGGTGTCACATGCCGAATGGAAATTCCGCCTCAGTGCCTCACAAGCCGCGCTTAGCCGATCGAGCCAGGGGTAACGCACGCTGTTGACCGCATCTGGCTCAACGCGCCCCACGTAGCCGTAGGTGCAGGCGACCGTGATCTCAACCTGACGCAACGGCTGATGATCGGAGAGTGTTAGCCGGAACCCCTCAAGCTCACTCATTGCTGCGTCCAACTGTGAGAGGCATCGTGTCAGCCAGTTGACATAGATCAGCTCGGCTGGTCGTCGCCGTTCGTAGTTCAGTGCGATTGCCTTGTCGCATGCAGCAGTGGCGGAAGCGAGCATTCTCAACGACTTTCTGCGCTCTGATCCGGCTGGCGGAATCAATGCTCGCTCCGGCCCCACGATTTCATCGAGGTAGTCGAGTATGGCCGCGCTCTCGATCAGCGTTTCGTTATCATCAAGGACAAGCGCTGGCATCCTGCCGATCGCAGCAAACTGGCGAAGCTGGGTCGCTTGAGAGAAAGGTGAGAGCGGAAGATGTTCAAACGACAGTCCGAGGACGTGGAGCGACACGCCGACGCGGCGTACATAGGGCGAGTCGTATCGGCCAACCAATTTCATGCATGAGTTTAGCGCGCACTGTCGCTGAAGGCCATTGCAGCACAACGTCAGGATGTCGCGAACTGGCACGAAGCGCGCATTCACTACGCCGCAAAATCGACTGCTATCGAGGTCAAGCAAAAGTCGGTGTCGCATCGTGAAATCGAGGCGTTTGATCCCTACTCGGACATGCCGCAGCGTTGGTTGTGGAGAGTCTGTGTGTCACTGCAGCGCTCTGCCAATCGACCCGATCCGTTCGATGTCTCCAGGTTTCCGAGGCGGCCATCAACAAGACCTGGCAAGGGGAGTTGCTCGAGTTTTCGCGCCCTGTGAGTGGGTGGCGAACACCCAGTGAGGTTCTGGATGCGTTGCACCACGTCACCCTCTATGCGAGCCCACATCTGAACGTTCTGGGAGCCGCCCGCTTTCCGCTCAAGGTGGCACCTGATACGTAGCTTGTCCTGCAGGTGCTCGATCTGGCCTGCTATCTCGCGACGCTTGTAGCCTGTAACGACGTGAGGGTCGGCCATCTTGAATGAACGATTGCTAGTTGTTCGGATTAAATGTCTAGATGGGGTGGGAGTGGTGCAGCGTGGGCTTTGCTATCCGTCCGTGTCCGCGTTGTGCGGGGATACCTGTGCCGCTCTCAATCTGCCATTTGTGAACGGGCGATTCGCTATTGCCGGGAATGAAGCGCCTAGTGTGGACGGATCGACGTCAGTCGTGGGCACTTCTAGTCGTGCGTCAGCTGCCCTCTAGCGTCGCTCCACCAATCCCCACACCAGCGTTGAGCCAGCAAATCAACCAGAACCCGACAGGGCATCATCCTTCGAGGGCCACGGGGACTTATGGACGCTGGCCGCAAAACTATCCGGTAGCTGGGCCATAACCGCTCCGGCGCATTCGCGATAGAACGGCATCTTCGCCCGGCAACTGCTGTGCCAGGTGAACTTGCGGGTTTCTGCTGATATTCGATCCGGGACATTCAGCCCATCTTGCGTGCCTGTTCGTAATGAATGGAGGGCAGATGGGTTCCTCGCACATGAATGCTGCCGAGCTGAGCGATTGGCCCGGGCGGCGCTACGGTTCTCCAGATGTGCAAGCGGAGTTGCTGGAGTTTTCGCGCACGGTGAGCGCCTGGCTAACACCCAGTGAAGTGCTGGATGCGTTGAACCATGCCACTATCTCGACGAGCCCGCATCTGAGCGTTTTGGGCGCGGCCCGGTTTCCCCTCAAGGCGACCGATTGGGGCGCGATCCGTCTCGGCAAGTCCGTCTTCCTCCACAGGGATGTTCCCGACGGCTGGTGGGAGGAGTACGTAACGCTCGCACCGAGGCGCTTCGCGCCAGCGCTCTTTCTGGCAAGGAGCAGCCTCGTTTCATATACCTGGACTGAGAGCAGGCGGATGCTCGAACCGATTGGCGTTGACCTTTGGTCTTACGAGCTGGCGCTCAAGTATGGTGTGCGCGATGGCTTCACATGTCCTGTGGGAGGACGGTGGGTCGTTGCTTTCTGGTCGAAGAGGGTCCTGTGCAACATCCTGACCCCCGCATTACGCATCCTGCTGCAAACGGCGAGTACCTTCGCGGCGCAACACCTGGAGCATCTAGCCGGTCCTGACGTGAAGCGGCTAGGCTCGCGAGCCCGTCTGACGCCGCGCGAACTCGCGGTGCTGCGCCTGGTCTCAATGGGACAGCAGGCGAGCGACATCGCCAAAGCGCTTGCGCTGGGGGAGGAGACGGTACGCAGCCACATCAAGAAGGCGCAAACGAAGCTGGGTGCTCGCAATCGCGCGCATGCCGCCTGCGAAGCCGTGCGCCAGAACCTGATACCCTGACTAAACTTGCGCCTCGCAGACAAACCGAGGAGATTGCCAAGGTGCTGAGCCTTGGAGCCGATACCGTCCGCAGCGTGTCTTGCCAGATCGTCAGGTCTCTTCAGGACGCCGTGTGAACCCAGGCCAGGACTGCAGACGGGCCAGAAGGTGTCGCTCAGGAGCTGCTCAGCGATGCCATCCGTCGGTGCCGCCCGGCCGGTGGCATAGCGAATAGGGACATCACCGTCCCCAGCCATTCGAGACATGCGCGAAGGGGGCGCCCAGGAACGCGCGATTAGTGGCACTTTCGGACGTCATGCTTGGCGAGAACTGCGCTGAAGTCGCAAAAGGTCGCTGGCCCTTTGACGATTGGTTGTGCGGACGTCCGCCCGTTAACGGCAACATGACCATGGCTTCGCATTTAGGAGGAACTAAACCTCAGCGCAGGCGTTTGGTCACTGCGGGAAAAGCGCCAGGGGGACGCCCAGGGGGCTAAAATTATTGCCATCATTGAGAGACGGCCACGGCCTCCAACACAAGGAGAGCCACCGTCGTGAGTGCGCCGATCCGCGAAACTCGTCCGGAGCTGATGGCCAGGTTGGCCGACTTCGTGGCAGTCGCCTACCGAACGTTGCTGTCCTCAAATAACGCTCCTGACAGCCAACGTCGCCTGCGCGAGATCCTCGATGCGCTTCCGGCTGCGGTCTATACGACCGATGCCGACGGACGCGTCACCATGTTCAACCAGGCAGCGGCAACCTTCGCAGGTCGTGAGCCTCAATTGGGCACGGACACGTGGTGTGTCACGTGGAAGCTTGGCCAAAAGATTGAATGTGACGACCCACGATACCTCGTCGGCAGTGGCAGCCATCGCACCCTGGATCTGGGGCATGATGGAGGTCACGACCATTATGGTCGTGAAGTAGAGCATTGCCGTCAGCATGCCGCTCAGCAAAGCGAGCCAGCGCCGAGCGGGCGAGATCGGGACCAGTGCAATCTGCGTGCAGGCAGTATTCATCGCCCCGCGTCTCCGACCGAGCGCGCGAAATCATGCGCCTCAGCTGTCCATGCAGCAGCCGCGCGGTAGCGTAACGGACCCGGTCCGTGGGCTCATGATAGGTGTCGTCTGCGGCTCGGTCACTAAGGTTTGGGCAACCCGAAGCAAGCTCGTGCTGGCAACCAGAACCTTGCAGCCTGCCTGCAATGCAGCGTTTCACCCTATGCCATCAGGCACTAAACCAGACGGATTGACCGGTGCCGCGCCCTACTACGATGTTGAACGCCAAGAAACGCTGTCGACTGGAGGGATGTTCTCCCTGCACCTGCCAGATCGCGAACTTACCTCTCGGGGTGGAATACAGAGGGTTCTGAATTCATTGCCGATGTCCGGTTGTGGCACGAACTCACCGTTCGCGTGGCCCATTAGGTTCGTCAGCTCTTGCAGGTAAACCAGACGTGCTGAACCGACGAGCACGACGGGAGAAGATGACCCGAAACTGGCGGTTGCCCACTTGCTGATTGAATCGCCTACACTTGGGCTGTACCAAATCGTGAGATCCTCCGTCGTGCTTTTAGTATTGCCCCTCACGTAGTTTCGGCCAAGTCAGCTTGGGGTAGTTATTGCTTTGCCGTCTTAGGTCCAGCGGTGCTGAGCAACTGTGTCGTGACCACTTGCTCGCCGATCTTCCGTCCCATGGACTTGGCCGCTTCGCTGGAGAAGCGATAGTGAAAACCGGCATAGATGCGCGCCAGTGCGACCTCGTTGCTGTAGTCGTCAAGCCGCTTCCATTTCCGGGTCACACCCGGCGCTAGCGCGCTTGTAAGCGTGAGCTCGCCCAGGTCATCTCCAGCGACCCTCTTCAGCACCTCAGCCACTGTCGCGGCCACGATGCAGTGTGCACAGGGATACTCCGGATGCGGCGGGGTTAAGCCAAGCGGAGACCATGAAGCGTCACGTGGTGTAGCCGGGTTGGAGGTGAGGTCCGCATTGCGGATTGCCGTGATCGGGCGCCAGAAATTGTGCGCGTATTTCGCATCGAAGACGGCGATGAACGCGTCGCTCGTTGCCATAGAAACGAGAGCATATAGCCGCGCACAGTCAACGAGGTCCATCTTCTTGGCTTCGGCAGTCTGTTGCACGAGCGGCGTGTAGGTTCTCGGGCCGGTCAAGAAACCAGAACCGACCAATCTCCGTCTGTTCCTGCGTGCGCGTCTTGCTGTTGATGCTGCCGAGCTCCCGGATCTCATTGACGTCGCGCGTCCATACTTCTGAACCAAGCGCTGGCGGAGGCCCCGGCCGGAACTGCGAGCCCTTGTCCATGGTCCAGGGCTTGATCATGCCGGCGGTGCTCTCGATCGGAAGCGCTGTGTGTACGTACACACCCGCCGTGGTGACAGGACGATAGCTCTCTTGCGCGCTGCTCCCATCGTCCGCGCGCAGGGCGATAATCCCGGCTGCTGCCTTCTTGCCCAGCTCGATCCCCTTGGTCTTGGCGTCACCTTCTATTGCGGCGAGCGAGACCTGCAAGGCTTGGTCAAGCTTGGGCTTTTCGTCGGGGAAGAGGCTGGTGAGGACCTCGTGCGCAGCCGCGACCGCAGCGGCGTCCCTGGAAGCTCCCTTGTCTACCGCCAGGTCAAGCTTGTACGGCTTATAGCGTCGGTCGATAGCATTGACCGCTTCGAAGATCGCCACGTGCATCATCGCCAGGCCGCGTGCGTACCGGGAGTTGGGCACTTGCTTCTCAGCGCCGATGGCGACGGCTCTGGCACCCCAGTCAGTCACCAGGTCCTCGGCAATGGCAGCAGGGGCGCCGGCAATCGACGTACCCATCAGGCAAAGGGTCAATGCTCTCCCGAACCGTCCAGTTGGCATGAGGTGCTCCACTTCGTTCGTTTGGCCAAGTCTGCGACCTGCCAAGCTGACCGTGGATGATCGGAGCGGGCGTGGAATTTGTCTTGAGGGAAGCCTCACCGGGAACTCAGGATTTCATTCATTTTCCATTTGGGGCAAGATCACAGGCCTGCAGAAGAAGAGGCCGATGCGCTGGCTGTTCGACGACCATGTTCTTGATGTGGAACGGCGAGAATTGCGCCGCGCCGGGAAGCTGGTCGCGATCGAGCCGCAAGTGTTCGACTTGCTCGTTTACCTGATCCGGAACCGCGGGCGGGTGGTCAGCAAGGACGACCTTTTGGGGTCGGTGTGGCAAGGCAGGATCGTATCCGACTCCGCACTTGCCAATCGCATCAATGCGGCTCGGGCTGCGGTTGGCGACAATGGCGAGGATCAGAAGCTCATTCGAACTCTTCCGAGAAAGGGCTTCCGATTCATTGGCGAAGTGACGGAAGAGACTGCACAGCCGGCTCCCGCATTGCCGGGCACAGACGCGACGCCGCAGTTCCTTTTGCCCGAGCAGCCCTCGCTCGTGGTATTGCCCTTTACCGACATGAGCCCGGATCGCAACGAGGGCCACTTCGCGGACGGCATTACAGAGGATCTGATCACAGAGCTGGCGCGCATCAGATGGCTCTTCGTGATCGCCCGGAATTCCGCATTCACATACAAGGATCGACCGGTCGACGTGAAGCAGATCTCTCGCGAGCTCGGCGTCCGCTACGTCCTCGAGGGCAGCGTTCGCAGGTCCGGACAGAAAATGCGTATCAATGCGCAGCTAGTCGATGCGACTTCCG
Organism: uncultured Alphaproteobacteria bacterium; assembly: GCA_963806735.1. Taxonomy (GTDB): domain Bacteria; phylum Pseudomonadota; class Alphaproteobacteria; order Rhizobiales; family Hyphomicrobiaceae; genus CADEFX01. The sequence goes on from CAWEBE010000041.1 coordinate 8,507, forward strand.
GGGTCCACCAATGGGCTGAACGCTATGACCGCGACACGGGCGAGATATTCGCTGTCCAGGACGAGATTACCAGCAGCGTAGCGGCGGCTGTCGAACCGCATGTCTTGGTCGCTGAGAGTAATCGCGCAGCGTACCTTTCACACGATGAGCTGAGCGCCTGGCAACTCGTTGCTCGTGCCCAAAGCCAGTACTGGCGGCTCACAAAAGAGGATTTCGATGCCTCGATTATTAGCTTGAAGCAGGCTCTCGAAAAGAGCCCCGACTTTGCCCCGGCTCAGGCTCTCGTAGGCTTTGCCTTGGGGTTCGCAGCACACATGGGATGGGTAGATAGGGGTGAGTGGATACCGGTTGCCCGACGACATGCCGAGCGCGCCATCGCGTTGGACGATCGCAACCCATGGGGCTACTCGGCCTTAGGCTATGCGGCGATGATGCAGAGGCGGACCGAGGAATCGCTCGCGGCATTTCGCAAAGCCGTAGCCCTCACACCCAGCTCCGCAGCCGCTCATGGACATCTGAGCCATGGACTTGCCTTCGCCGGCTACGCCGACGAGGCGATCAAGCATGGCGAGATCGCAATGAAGTTGAGCCCTCTCGATCCTGCTATGGCTCGCTTCATGGGTGGCATGGCCATAGCACACTATACGGCGCGACGCTTTGAAGAGACCATCAAGCTTACCCGCGATAACCTGCGCCTTCGGCCGGGTTTCCAAGGCGCCCAGAGATTGCATTGCGCAAGCCTTGCCCAAGCGGGTCGCATTCAGGAAGCGCGTGCGTACCTCTCAACAGTTCGCCAAACCCATCGTCCGCCTCTTACCATCGAGTGGGTCCGCAACAACGTGCCCTACCAGACCCCCGAGTTAATGGAGTTGTTTCTAGAGGGATTGCGGAAAGCTGGTTTGGATGAGTGATCGGCACTCAGTGTCTGGAGCTGCTCAAATCTTGGCGACAGCGAAAAGCCCTTCGGGCTTTGTCCCCACCAATAATACTCGCCCGCGCCAACAACGATATCGGCGCTACTATGCATGTGCGACAAATCCATCTGACGGCAGCTATTGGCACTCTTTCGGCCGTTCGCGGCGCGGCAGAAGTTCGTCAGCTATCAGTAGTGAAGCGGACTTGCTGAGGAGGTCGCGCCAACGACCTGGTGGGCCCGTACGCGTTCAAGCTGGTCCATCAAAAGCAAAGCAAGACTGCAGATGGCGCCAGAACGAGCACTGCTTGGGCCATCCCCAGTTCCTGCCTCACAAGCCGGTCCATCCAACCGAACCAAAGGACCGCTAAACGCATCGCAGTGCTATGAGCTTGTAATGAAGAAATACGTTTACATTTACGCCAAGGTCGAGCGGGAATCCAAAGTAATTCAGTGTATTCAGACCGACGGCACCAATTTTTGAATTTAATGCGATCAACTGTATTGGAAATGCCGATCACGCGCAGGTGCAGCACACATCGCACAAAGAGGTTCTAGAATACAGAAGTCCCGTCAGGACGTTGCTTGAGGTCAACGCCGCTCCCGTCCCATGCGTCGTGGACACTGCCTGAGAGATTGTAATTCGCGAAGCGTGAGCGGTCCTGGAGCAGCTTGATCGATCATTCGGGCATTGATGGCAACGAACGCGGCAACGTCAGGCTGCCTTGATGTTCGAGCGCTGCACGTGATCCAGGTTCCTTCCCTCGATACGCACCAGCTTCGTGGACCCCGTTCGCTTCGGCGAGTGAACCATGCCGACATCGTAGAAGTGGCTGTCGCCCGGCTTCAGCACATAAGTTTTGTCGGGCTCAACGAGGGTAGGTAAGTCGCCCTCGCCTTTTCTCACGATGCGCCAGTCCGTCATTTCCGTGTCGCCCACCGCCAAGCCATAGATCGCCCAACTGGAGCCGTGATCGTGCGGAGAACCGGCCGCAGCGTTCTCGTTGACATGGCCGCAAACGCAGAAGCCGAGCTCTGGATCCTCGTACAGAACCTTGCGCGGACGGCACTGATCGGCAGTGAGATGCTTGGCGATGAATTCTTTGTCGAGAAGCACCTTCGAGACGAGCTTGCATACCGCTTGCTTGCCTACGATCCCGGAATCCGCCTTAAGGGCACTGCGAATATCGGCGCTCAATTGCTCAAGGGTATAGGACATTCGTTCCTCCAATCTTCAGGGGCAGGGAAGGACACAAAGTCGCGCCGAAGGCTAGGCGCGCAGCTCGTACCTCACCTCGCAGTGTGTCTTCGTGAATTGGTTGACGTAGAAGGGTTCGAGCGGCGCCATTACCTGCTTGCGCTTTGGGCTGTTCCAGAACGCTTGCATATCTGATTCCGAATCCCAAAGCGTGATGGAGTAGCCGGCCTCTGGATCTTCTTGATCGCGTGCCAGCCAATGGTTCTTCAGCCCCTTCAGATCGCCGCGAGCGGCCATGGCCGACTTGAAAGCAGCTTCGAACTCGGCCCATTTTCCGGGCCGGATCTTGCCCCAAACGATCCGCATAAACATTGGGAGCCTCCAGAGTTGGACTCACAGTGGGCAGCGGAATCTCGTGTCGGCCATTTGTGGAAGTGCGGCTCGATTTGATCGTCCGCGGCGCCGCAAGCACCGTAACATTGCGGTGGTGGGAGGTCACTGCGAAACGCGAAATCGGCCAATGGAGTGTGACACCATGCACCGCAGTGCAATGGACCTAGGGGCAAATACTCGACGTGCCTCTGGGACAGCCAGCAACATCTCCAGAAAGTGGTCAGGGCGAATTCATTTGCTCTGGCGTTTGCGCCATCATACCGCGAGCGCTTTGACTCTGCAGTGACGCAGAGAGCGGTTTGCGCGCCAGGCTAAACCTGAACTTTGAAAGCGCCAATCGCTTGATTTGCTCAGGCTGCAGTCCTGCCTCCGCTAAAGCCACTATCGCGTCAGCTACCGCATTGCAGGTGGTAATCTGCTCGTCTTCGGTCTCACACACATCATTCGCCACCTCGCGCCACACTGCATCGAAGGTCGAGCGCAGCAGTGTGACAGTGGTAGGATCGAATGGCACCTGCTCAAGGCGTTGGTGGGCGCACAACAAAGCAGGTACAGCAGGAGGGAAAGCAGCGCTGACGGACATTTGGCAAACCCATTTCGAACGTTCTACGCAACGTTCGAAGTCAAATTCTGTTCCATCTCTTGAGGCTGGATGCAGTCGATAACTAACACCGCCCTAGTGGACACAGAGAAGGCTAGCCGCTCATGGATATTCTGGCTTGGCTCTGGTGGCTGTTAGTCAACACTCTTGGTCTGGCGTGGGCTCTTGTTTGGTTTCTGATCAGCGGTTGGGTGTCAACCTTGATGCAGATCACCTTGCTGATCGCGGTGGTCTATTACCTAAAATACGGCTGGCAGCGGGCGCCGTCTGAGATATGGAAGCGCACACGATCGTTCGGCGGGTTCTTTTGGAACTGGTTGCGTGCTCGTGAGCCGCAGCCTTCGCGCGGGGTTCAGATCGTTGAAGTCGTACGCGTTGTACGCGCGAAAGAGATCGGGGACATAAACCTATCCACGCTGCTCTCACTGCTAATGCTGATGGGACTGTTGATGGTTGCGAGGCTCTAAGCGATGGGTTCACCATCGCTTCCACCAAGGGCTGAAGGCAATGTAACGACAGCCAACAAAAAAACCCGCCATCTGGCGGGTTTTGCATTTTGGAGGGGCTAGAATGGGCAAAACAATCAACCCGGTCGCAGCGAATTCTCGGCTAGGCGAGCTTCGAGATCAGAGATTCTGAGTGCTAGCATCGTTCGCAGTCTCTGAAGGGCTTTTAGCTCAATTGCTGCGAGCTGGTTCATGTCCCGCGCGTCAGATGAGATTTGGCCCCATAACCATTCTCGTGGTTGGTCCTGCTCTGGGCGATCTGCAAGATATAGACGAACGGTAGCGTGCTCGCTGTTCGTCCCTACAATCTCGATCTTCTGAGTTGCTACGGTCATGGCGGCTACGCTCCTTTGACCGGATAATCGCCAATCCTAAAAGACCAGCAAACCTAAAAGAAAGCCAAGGCCAAGCAAGGCACAAAGCACTAGCACATTCTGGTATGCAGACGGTAATGGGCTAGGGATCAAACCCTGGCCCTTTTCATTTGTCGGCCATGCATATGTTGCAGCCATCCCTATGCCCCTTAGCTTCCTACACTAACCTTTTCTAGGAAACCCAGAATGGCACCTGGGAACGGTGTTTGCTGCCCTAAATTTGACTTTACAGGGCGATCCGAGGGTTTTAGCTACCCCTATGGCCAGGAACACACATGCGCGCCAGCCTCCGGTCTTCCCAATTTGCCCCAATCCGCTCATTTTGTTAGGCGAACAACGAGCGGCTCTATCCCTTGGGTTTGCTGTAAACTCGAGCTCGACGGCAAGCGATGGGTTTTCCTTTATCGGCGCCCAGGCGACGGGAAACGTTGCGAGATTGGGTTGGGAGGCGTCAGGGCGGTTCCGTTTGGTCAGCAACAACTCCGATGCGTGCCCTTACCGCCTCGTCGGGGACCGCTTGCCCTCGGAAGCGGACCAAAGGTCTGCGTCGTTTTTGACCCAGACCGGAAGTCAGCTCTCGCGCCCGCGGGAAAGACCTCAACATTTGGAAAAACCATGGGCGGCATGGAACAACTTAGCGAGGTTCCGCAAAGGCGCAGGTACTTGTGGCTGTTCACGGAAAACCGCGATTGCACGCGCAGACGTGCCGCCTCAAGCTCATCTCGTGTAGAGTTGGCTCTACTGCACAGGAGCGAACTCATGACCAACTCCCAAGAAAAGCGCGTCAACCGCACCGCTCAGACCAAGGGCTACCGTTTGGAGAAAGTGGGTAAGGGTCCTCAGCACGGTCGCTTCTGTATTGTGAATTTAGCCGAGGGTTCACGGATTGCCTCCGGCATCACTGGCGCCGAATTTTCGTTCTCGCTCCAGGAGGCTGAAGACTGGCTGACCAAGCGCGGGCAATCCACTGAGCCTTAGACGCGAAGGCCGCGATCGATGGCCACGCTATCGACTTCTCAGCCCCCCGAAAGGGCAGGTACGATTGTCGGCTTGTCGCGCTGAAGCAGCATAGCCGATGCGATGTATGCACTTCTGCTACGACCCATTCCGTAAGTTCGGCCTGGGCAGCCAGCGAGGGGCAGGCGGCGATGGCATCACGAGCCCGACGCAAGTCCACCGCGATTAGGGAGGAGCGAGGACATCGCTTTGCACCCGGACGTAGAGCTGACGATGAAACTTAGTTCGCAAGACCTGAAGAACATCGAAGTGCTGACGCTGCAACACTACAATGAGCGTGCCGAGGAGTTCTCACGAGGCACGCGTGATCACGCCGTGAGCCAGAACATCGCGGCGCTGCTGCAATACATCGAGGGCAAGCTCCCATCCACGATACTCGATTTTGGCTGCGGGCCGGGGCGCGACCTCAAGGCGTTCGCCGAGCTCGGTCACATCGCCGTAGGCCTGGAAGGTTCCAGGCGTTTAGCCGCAATGGCTCGCGCCTCCAGCGGCTATGAAGTGTGGGAGCAGGACTTCCTAAAGCTCGATCTGCCGGACAACCGGTTCGATGGCGTGTTCGCCAACGCTGCTCTCTTTCATGTGCCCAGCCAGGAGTTGCCGCGGGTGCTGCTGGAATTGCATGCCACGCTGAAACCGCGCGGCGTGCTGTTCAGCTCGAACCCGCACGGCCATAACGAGGAAGGCTGGACTGGTGGGCGCTATGGCGGGTATCACGATCTCGAAACCTGGCGCCGCTTCATGCTGGCCGCAGGTTTTCTTGAGCTCACTCACTATTACCGCCCTGTCGGCCTGCCGCGCGAACAGCAACCGTGGCTTGCAAGCGTGTGGCGCAGGTAGTCAGCCCTTGCAGGACTGCTGTGCGGCTGGCTTTTAGGCGTGTCTTGGCCGTTGGGCGGAACATCAATCGGCACGAAAGATCGCCCGACACGGCTGCAACACGCGAGACCTCAAACATAGCACCAGCGCGTGTGTCGATAGGCGGCTGTCAAGGTGTGAACTCAGGCTTGAGCCTATCACGCCGGCCACCGGATTCGGGTTCTCCTCATGCAGTGCGCCGCTGTTTTGCGGGCCATCAATCTTGCGAACGTGAGGCGGGCCATCAAGCCCACTATGATGCCCCAACCGATCTGCGCTATGGCTAGAATGGTTGGGGTGAAAAGATCACGTTCGGGGAGGAAGTGGACGTGTTTGGAGGGAAAGATGCGCCGGACCGGCCGGAAGCAATCAGGCGGCTCGTGCGCAAGGGACTAGCTGCGGATAAGAAGCTGCCTCGCTAGCGTCGGATTGGGGGACATGGATGCGCAGCCTACACCCCAAAAGTGGTAATTGCTGTTGGATTGGTCGCGCTAGACAGCCCCGAAGGCACATGGCTACGCTGCACATGGGGGGTGCCAATGTTCAATCCACAAATACTGCGTGAGCTACGGCGCCTGCGCGCGAGTTCTACACCCGGAAGACGAAGCGCAGTATCGGCCGGACGGCGGCGACATGGGTTGCCACATGGTCGGCTCTGAATGCCGCAAGAAGTTCGGAGAATTCGCCTTCAACCGTGGCCGATATCGACGGCACCTTGACCCAGATTTCAGCCGTGGCGCTGGCCGGGTTCGAGTTGGTGACGAATGAAACCACCTCTCAAATTTGGCAGCCGTAAAGGCGTTGGCGTTGATCGCCGTCGCCGTAATGGTGTTGGCCGCAAGCGCCGCGCCGCCGTCGATGATGTGCACGGCCCACATGCGCGTTGACCCCATTTTCACCGTCGGCGGACCTGCTTTTGCTGTGATGCACAACACACGCAATGACTGACGATCGGTCTCTCGATTCGCTGCCGCTGCTCAGACCGCTCGAACTTCGGCAAGCCGCTTGATTGCGTACTCGTCGTCCCAGCAGACGGCGGCTTCCCACGCGGCCGACGCTTGCACGGCGATGTCACGCGCACCGTCGTCGAGACCGGCGGCGTTGTGGGGCAGCACCAGGTCGAGGTCGGGGACGTCGACGTGCGACTCGTCCCAGTCGATCAGCGCGACCCGATTCGCGGTCATGCGGACGTTGCCAGGGTTATTGGGGTTGCCGTGGACGACGCATGTCTGACGTCCGATGAGCCGCGCCCACGCTGCTCGGCATCGAGCAACACCCTCAGGCGGCATCGCGCCGAGGTATCGATCTTCGTCCCGGTCTCGGCGTGCAGGAGGTCGGTCGACGATCGCCAACCCGAGCGCTGCGGCCAGCCCTGCGTCAACCGATGCAGCTAGCCGCCTAAACGAGAGAAGCGCCCGCAAGCCGATGCGGACGCTTCCAGTCTGGGAGGTCGTGAACGCGCGGTGCAAGATCCAGGTAACACACGCGCGTTAGCTACATCGTTGCGCCGACCCCGGAAATAAAGAGGCGTCGAGCAGCAGATTAAGCGTCTACAGCTCTGCGACCGAGAACGTTCGTATTCACGCGCATGGAGTTAGTGCGACAATCTCATCCTTTCGTATCAATGGCATTCGCTTCTGCCATCGGCGGTGCGCTGACGGCGCTGGTCACATAGGCATCGGGCAGCATCTCGAGGAGTTGTCGCAGGCGATCTTCCTGATAGCCACGCAGCATCCAGGGCTCGGCGAGCATGCCTCGCACCAGGCTTCTTGCTTCGTACCAATCCTCGTGGATGCAGGCGCGCATGAACTCATCGCGCACGGCCGAGCCGGGGCAATGCGCAGAGATCACGTCCGCTATGACCGGCACAAGATCAAAGATTGCACGCATGATACGCTCCTACCGGAACTGTAGTTGTGGCCGGATTGCGGGCGCCAGAGAAGGAAACGCGGTGGGAATGTTCGAAGTTCCTGGCGCTACGGCGCGTTACCGAGGTCGGCGACTAGAAGCCCGTTGCGTGACAATGCAGCGATGCTTCTGACATAGAGGTTGCGCAAACCAAACGGGGCCACCCAAGGCCCCGCCGTCCATGTCATGTCACGCCGCGTGTGTTTGCGAGGGGATATCCGCGACGTGCCCCGTTACAGCCATGGAAGCCGCGTCGGGTAGCCTCAGAGTTTCACCGGGGATTTGCGGTGACCACCGCCGTATGAAGACAGGGTTAAGGGGGCGTGGGGTTTCGGCCAAACCTTCCGCCATCGCGCGCCTTCGGCGCGATCTGGCAGCCATCTGGCCATGAGGTTCTACGGCGTGTTGCCGGGTGAACCATTCGGCCCTGTTGGTGTCTTGGCGAAAAGCCCAGTGGCAATGGCTCGAGCCAGATACTCGGCCATACACACGTAGCCAGCCTCTGTCAGTTCCGACTCGCTAGCCGGCTCGCCCTGCTGCAACCTTATCCTCTGAATGGTCTCGACCGCATCGTACCGCCCAATCCTGAGAACATCCTGCTCTTTGGCGATTTCCTGCACCGCAGCCCGAAGGGCTTGGTAGCCGGCGTCGTTGGACATGCGCCGAGCGTACTGCATGCCGATCAGCGCGATGTCGATCTTGTGCTCTTTCAACCATGCAACGGTCTCCCGCACGGTCGCCTTGAATTCATCGACCGGCACGCGTGCCAAAGCGTCGGCAGTACCAACCTGCCACAAGACGAGATCGGCTTCGGTGAGCGCGACTTCCGTTTTGATCCGTTCTGCGGCATCGCGGGCAAGCTCGCCAGAGACACCTCGGTTGAAAATCTCGACATCCACGCCTTTGAAGGTGCGCTCGAGGAATTGCTCGATGATCGCATAGTAGCCGCCCGGAGTGCTGTCGCGTCGAGCTATGGAGGCGGCGCCGATCGCAAGAATGCGAATTTTCTTACGATCCCTGAGCGCAATCGACACGTTTGGCAAAGCCGCAGACGCAACTGTGCCCGCACCCGGGGCTTGGCACTCCTTGGGAATGGACGGCAGTGCCTGCTCCTGGGCCGACGTTAGGCTTCCAAAGGCGGCAGCGACCAGCCCGGCGAAGGCAACGGCCCACACGAGATGCGCTATTTTTCCCTTTGCCGCCATTCCGCCATCCAGGCCACCGAGCCCAACAACGCCACGCCTACCACCACCAGCATCGCATCTACTGCAACCCCGCCGCCAAGCGAAAATCGAACAATTTGACTGGCCAAGCTCAATAGGGAGCCGGTGCAGAAAACGTATAAGGAGTTGCGGCCGAGCAAGGCCAGAAAATCTACGACAACTGGCGCAATATTAGCAATCAGGGGATAGGCTCCAGACAACGCGGCAGCCAGGGCGAGAAATTGCAGAACTCGCATCGGAGTGAGGAAGGTCTTGCCGTTAATAAACAGCAGTTTGGGTTCCGGGACGGCTGTGGCATCGGGCCACCAAGCATTCCACGCTACAAACGCGCCGGCAATTGCAATTGGCCAGGCAACGCGCCGCAGCCAGACAATGTTTGCGCTCACCCAGCCACCAAGGCCACGCTCTCGAGACAACGTAAAGCCAAGTACGAAAATGAGCTGCCAGCAGAAAGGATTGAAGAACCACTGCCCCTCAGTGGGCCAAGTCGGGATAGTAATCTTGAAGACGAGGGCAACCAGGTAGATCAGCAGCGAGAGGGGTAGGAGCCAGTTGGGTGCCAGGCGATGCACCAGTGCCATTAGCGGTGCAATAAGCAAGAGGACGACATACAGGGGGAGAATGTCGAAGTAGCCGAGTTGGTGGCTGAGTATGACCAAGCCGATATGCGTATCCACCGGATCGCTGAAGACAGCCGCCGCATTGTGCCATTCCAGCAGCAAGGGGTTGTCGAGCAGGCGCGCTGATATCGCCAGCATGGCGATGGCCAGCATCACAATCAGCATGTGTGCGGCATAGAGCGTGAAGGCACGGCCCCCGAGCCGGAATATGAGCCTGCTCGTCGGCGTTGGATCTTCAGGTTTCCCAACCACGTGGCGCAACGCCCAGCCCGCCAGGAAAACGAAGAGCTCGGCCGAATCTGAGATGGAGAGCCGTCTATATGTGAAATTCTCGAAATAAATTCCTGGAATGTGGTTGATGAAAATCGTGACCAGGGCGAAGCCGCGCCAAAAATCGATGGCATTGGCCGGCCTCACCATTTGCGCGCCGCCTCCTACCGAGCCGCGAACCCTTACTATCTACGCAACAGCACCAGCAATAGAAGCCACCATCCGTGACTTACACCGCATACAAAAATGCGTGACTTCGACCATACAAGATTCGTTTATCGGGCGCCCGCCGCTAGCGCGGCGCCGGGCTCTCGCGCTGCGCACCGAGCCGCGTTTCGCGTCTCGGGCTTCTGGCGTTGATCCCTGCCGCGAAGAGAGCGCTGCGGCACACTGAGGAAAACTCGTTGATGATGCCGTGAGAGTGTTGTGCGAAATGCCGGAAGACGTGAAGGCGGTGGCGCCGTTAATGCTCAGCCGATTCGGTTAAAGCAACAGTAACGGGCATGCGTATCTATGACCACCTGCAGAACTGCGACTGGCTGCCGGCGACCAGTATGAAGGTCTCGTGCACAGGTCGGTCAACGCTGTGCTCGCCAGCCGTCGTTATACTCGCAGCTGACATAATTCCACCATGTGGCAGTGCAGTTGTGGGTGTGGTGAGGCAACGTCGCAACCGGGGGATTTCATGTTTTCGCGTCACTCTTCGGCCGGGTCCAACACGCTTGGGCCGCGCACGACTGCGCCCAACGGCGCCGAGGGCGCGCAGCATCGCGCCAGCGGTCCTGAAAGCGACAGCAAGTCCGTGATTGGCAACGATCTCAGGATCCTTGGCAAGGGCCTGAAAATCACCGGCCGCGGTGTGCTGCAGATTGACGGCCAGATCGACAGTGACGTGCAGGCCGCGGAGGTCATTGTCGGTGAACACGGCAAGGTGACGGGCATGGTCGCCGGCCAACACGTTCTCATCTGTGGCGAGGTCTCTGGCGTCGTGTGCGCCAAGACGGTGGCGCTGAGCGCGTTGGCGAAGGTTGAGGGCGATGTCCATCACATGTCGCTTGCCATCGAATTTGGCGCCTCATTCGAGGGGCGCAGCCGGCGTGCTGCCAACGAGTCAGAGCTGAACACGGTCGTGGATGGACGACCAAGCGGTTGAGGATGCCCGCGCGCTGAGCGCTAGCCTAGCCGCCTAGTCAAATCGGAGCTGCTCTTGGGAGAGGTCCCTTATGCCACACGCCTTCAAGTCCATCGTACTCGCGAACGCCTTGCTGATCGGCCTTGCATTTGCTCCCCTGCAGGCTGCCGAGCGTGAACAAGTGCGCGCGGTCATCAATCTCATGGCCTCGATCAAGATGCCCTTTCCCGAACGCTTCGAGCGCAATGTCGCGCGAACGGAGTACGTGCGGCTCGACAGCCATGGCGCAACAGTTGCGTGTCTGCGGCTCGATGACAAAGTGAGATGGTGCTACGAACACATTCCAACGCAAGGGGCGCGGGCGGAAATGCTGCGTATCCGCCAGGAGCCAGTGGGTGGCATTCAGGTGGGCCAGTTGTTCCATTTCGTCGTCGACTATGACCTCGATGGGCTCGCCGATGTCGGCAGCACAACGCGCATGGACCCTCCCGCTCACGCCCCGGTTGCCATGATTGCTCAGTTTTTTCATCGCGGTACGACGCGCGGCGACCAGTCCCGCGGTGAGTACCAGAAGCTGTTTGATGACGGCGTTCAGGTTGCTCTCAAATATCTCGGCGAGTAGGGGCGTTTGAAGGGTCGGGTGACACCACAGTTCGTGTTCCACGCCGCTGCCGGCCTGCAGGCGCAAGGTGATGCGTGTTGCCATCGGCGCGCCCAGTGCACCTCGCCGGCCACACAGCTCGCCAACCTCTGCATTCTCTTCAGTTCGCCATTGCCGCGATTGACGGCAGCCATCAAACTTTTGTTCTGGGCTCCGTCAAGCAAGCGGAGCCCAGGCTACGACACAGCGCTTGCTCTCGAGGAAAGGCATTCCCGATGCTCAGGAAATCGAGGCTTTTGGTTAATTGGCCTGCTGCTCGCCATTCCCACCGCTCCGGCTATCGCAGCCGAGCGCGAAGATGTGCGTAAAGTGATCAACCTGGTGTCGTCAGTGAAGATGCCGTTCCCGGAGAGTTCTCGCGCAATCGGGCAAAAACTGAGCGCGTGTGGCTCGAACGCGGTGGCACGACCACTGGGTGCCTCAGGCTCGAGGATCGCCGCTGGTGTTACGAGCACATTGCGCCAGAAGGCAATCGGGCGGAGATGCTGCGCATACGCAACGAGCCGTCGCGTGGCGTCTACATCGGCGCTTTGTATTACTATATGGTTGATTTCGATCTCGATGGCCTTGGCGATGTCGGATCGACCACGCGCATCGATGCGCTCGATGACCGACGGCCGGCCACCCCGATTGCCAACGTGATCCAATTTTTCCATCGCAGCACGAAGCGCGGCGAGACGTCTCAAGCCGAGTATCAGAAAATGTATGACGAGGGCATCCAGATTGCGCTGAAGTATTTCGGGGAGTAGGCGCATCGGGCATTCGCTTCTGCATGCCATGTGCACCCCGACTACTTTGACGGGACGACGCGAACCGTCCTAGCGATAGTTCAATCAGGACCACGGCCGTCCGAGATGTCGCGTTCGAACTCTGGATCCGTGCCGAGATCGCATCGCGGCAGTCCGTCCGCCGGGGAATGTTGGGAGCGTCTACACCGTAGGCAATGCCTGCGTTGACCGGAGTGGCGGGCCGGCTGGCAAGGGCGGCGTTGCAAAATTTCGTCGAGACGTTTGCCCTGTTTGCGGCAGGCGTCCTAGTAGCGCATGTTGCGGCCGCGCTATATGTTGGGGTCGCGTGAGAGTCGGCGCCTGTAGCTAGCAGCCACTCGGCATCTTCCGTCTGCACTTAACGATGACGCGTATGATCGCGGGCGTTTTTGCCAATTCTTCAAGGCCTTGCCTGTTCGTCGGACCTTCTCGCCGCATACAATCCAATCGTTTGCGGAGGCACCTGCCCAGTTGGGAGTAGCGTTATGGAATTACCCGACATGCTGATGGTACGAGACAAGCCTTTCAGATTATCCAAGACGTCGACGAGCCCTAGCTACTCTGGCCAGGTTTCTGATCAGGTCACTGCCATCGTCGTGCAGGTCACATCCATGCATCTGTGGACCGCGTCACTCGTCGAGATGAGGCCGGAGCCCGTGTGGAAGCCAGCTGTTGCATCGGCTGATACGGCGCAAGCTGCTCTCGAACTCGCCTTCGTCCATGCTAACGTCCCCGCGGACGTCCCCTCGCAACAGACGGTGGGCGAGGCTCGAGTGGAACAAGAGGACGACGCATTGCCTTCCGCGCGTGATGGTGAGCCGGTCGCCAGCGGATCGATTGCAACGGGGATCGCGCGCCTTCAACGCATGATCGAACGTGCAGGGGAGCGTAAGGTGCCGAAGTGATGTCCTCACGCGAGAGCTGTGCTTCAGCTTGGCGTCGATGGGTATGAGGTAGTTCTGGCCTGCGACCTGCACGCCGTGGCCGGCGAAGAAGACCAGGCCCAACGTCTACAGCCAGCTTCCGATCAGCTTGCAATTGGCGGTTTGCCGTACTTGCCGAACACCGCATTGAGCCCCTCGGCCACGAGCTCGCCTTGGGTCCGTCCGCTCTCGGCAGCCAGCAGCTTCAATTGCTTGGCCACCTCTGGAGCGTGATAGGTCAAGATGCCAACCTTGCCTTGCCGGCTTTTCGGTACACCCTTCGCACGGCTCTCGGAGGTCGCCGCGTCTAAGCGCGTCTTGCCAGACCGGTCCCTGAGAAACTCGAGCATGCTGGCGCGGTCGTTCTTCATTTCGTGGCCCTCCCTGCCTTCACGGTCCGACGCTTCGGTTTGGCCGTAGCGCCCTTGTTGAGTACCGCCCACAACGCTGAGATCTCCTCGGCAGCACCGCTCGTCGGCGCAGTCTCCGTCACCCCCTTGCCACGCGAGATGGCCTTGGCGAATTGCGGGTGATGCATGATCGGGGTCGTGGCGATGCTGATGCCGTAACTTTTGAGCACAGCCGTAGCTTCGGCGATGGTCTGCTTGGCGCCCGACTTGTCGACGTTGTTGATCACAGCAATGGCCGCGCTCAACCGATCGGCGGCCTTGAGTAGACGCACCGTGTCGTCGAGCGAGCCGAGCGAGAACAGATCGCCGAGGGTCGGACAGACGATCGTGTCAGCAATCTTCATGGCGGCGAGAGCGCCGGCATCGACCTTGCCTGGTGTATCGATCATGGTCAGCGTCACGCCGATCGTGGCTGCGGCTGCGACGACATCGGCTAGCTTCTCATAGGTAGCCTCGAGCACCATCGGCGCGTTGGTGCCGCGTCTCTCCGCCCACAGCAGAGCATTGGCCTGCGGGTCGACATCGACGATGCAGCACGTCTCGCCGGACTTCTCGGCGATCACGGCCAAGTTGGTGGCGAGCGAGGATTTCCCGACGCCGCCTTTTTGCGACACGAATGCCCAGGTGCGCATAGCTTTGACCTTGTCGCGGGCGTTAGGTTGGATTATCATGCTATTTAACACGATACCATGATATCACAAGCGGCTCAATGCAGGGAATTCAGGTGTTTCGTGGGCTATTGAGGATGACAGAGCCGGTGGCTCAACCGGTAGCCAGAACAGGGGTGCCTGACGAGGTGCCACGGGTGGAGCCCGCAACCAGTGGCTCTGACCCGGTCCGAAAGCCGGATCCAAAACCCCGGACCCAAAACCGTCGCCGCAAACTGGTCCGCATCTTGGACATCTACCGTGATCCGGCTGGCGGACGTCTGCGCCGCAGCTTCATGCCGCCGCGTTGTTCGATCTGATGAGGGATCTGAGCGACGATCATGCGGGCAGTATGTCCCGAAGTCGCAGCTGCAACGCATGTATGTTGAAGAGTGCCGGCGCAGAGAGTGGGCGGCGCTTCACTGGACTGCAATTGGACGAGAGCTGAGCAAGCTCACCGATAAGCGCAAGGTCAGGCGTCATGGCCAGCGCATCACCGTCTATCGCGTTCCAGGATTTGATGGCCGTCGAAGTTGAGGCTCACCCGGATTGCCACCGGATTGCTAGGGACATAGGTCCACGACGCATCTCGATATCGCGTCCTTGTGCGGGTCAGTGCCAGTGGTCTCAACGTCGATGATGCGTTGCGCGTCAGGACCTGCACGCGATCTGCAGTGGTGCGAGCCTCACCAATCGGACGACCATGGGCAGATCCATGGGCTGGCACACCAGGATCAGACAAAAACATTAGTTATTTCAATGTTTTATGGCGGAAGGGGTGGGAT
>CAWEBE010000042.1:0-136661 GCA_963806735.1 uncultured Alphaproteobacteria bacterium
GCTGTTCATCACCTCGCTGCACGCCTACGCGCCGCGCAACATTCCGCACTACTCGGCTTCCAAGGCGGGACAGACCATGGTGGTGCGTGAGCTGGCCCGCGCACTCGGACCCTCCGGCATCCGCATCAATGCGCTGGCGCCGGGCGCCGTGCCGGGTGGCGGCTTCAATGCAGCTCAGCACGACTTCGCGGGCAAGATACCGCTCGGCCGTCCCGGCAATGCCGAGGACATGGCGGGGCCTGCCGTAGCGCTGCTGTCGGATCGCTTTTCGCGCTACGTGACCGGCACGACGCTGGCCGTTGACGGCGGCATCGCGCTCTACAACTGGATCAAACCGCCGATTGAGTGAGCTTTCACTGTGGCGCCGTCGGTGACGCCGCGGGCTTGGCAAACACCAGTTTCTGGTAGGCGAGCCCGATGCCGATGAGCACGACGCCCAGGCTGATGAACGAGAGCGCCCGCCAAAGTCCCGTTAGCCCCGACAGGTCGAGCAGGAACACTTTCGCCACCGACAACAGCACCAGCGCGGCCGATGCCATGCGCGCCTCGCGCGAGCCGCGCCAGATGCCGTAAGCGAGGAAGACAAGTCCCAGTACCAACCAGGCCGCCGAATAGGTCCACACCTCCGCGCTCGACGTCGATCGCATGAAGCCGATGTTGTCGCCCTGGAAGGCGTGCCGCACCTCCAGCGTGACGTAGGCGAACAGCAGCAGCCCGGCGAGAATGGTTGCACCCATCACGTACCAGCGCGGCCGTACATCGCGCGCATGCCGTGCAATCAGGGCCGCCATGAGACCCGGCAGCAGGTAAGCGAGCAACAGAGAGCTGAAGACGGTGGCGCCGCGTACGGTATCGTGTGAGAGGAATGGATTTTCCGCCAGCAGCAACCCGCCCGCCACGACGCCGGCGCTAATCACGCCGAAAATCAGCGACGCGACGCGGAACACCGGATTGGCGCGTGCGACATCCAGCCGTGTCAGCACATAGGAGAAGCCAAGACTGGTCAGCGCAAACAAGCCCATCTCGACATGGCCTGATGCAGGCCTGAGCGGATCGCCATCGTTCAGTGCATGCCTGATCTGGAAGTAGAACAATAGCGCTGCGAACAACGCCGCCAGTGATTTGCAAAGCCGCACCGCCAGATCCTGGGCGCGTGTACGCAGGATGACACCCGCAGCCGCGAACGCGACCGCCGGCACGCCGTAGCCGAGCAACAGCCAGTTGAAGATCGGCGTGCGCCCGACGTCGGCCCCCATGATCACCGGGTCCCAGGCCACACGCCCGAGCACGACGAGGCCCAGCGCCGTCACGGCATAGCGCAGCAGCGGAATATCGCGCCGCGTGGCAACAAAGGCGGTGCCAAGGGCGGCCAACGCGAAGGCAACCGTCAAGTAACCGCGTGAAAGGATGGCAACCAGAGCAAAGCTCAAAGCCGCGACGGCCGCGGCGGCAAAAGCGCCCGTGGCCAGCATCGCTGCTGGCGAAGGGATCTCGCGCTCGCGCGCCAGGAAACGCTCGGCGGCCAGTACGGAGATGCCGCCGAGCACAGCGCCCGCAAAAGCGAATGGAATGGACGTGTCGAACTGCGTTACACGCAGATAGGCGAGCACCAGCGCCAGCAGCGGTGTGACCGTGGCAGCCAGCGCATAGAGACCCGCGCTGGCCACCGCGAGCGTGCGGCCGAGCCACAGCCGGTAGGCCGCCACCACAGCGCTACCGAGCGACAGCAGGGCCGCGAAGAACAGGTAGCTCGTGACATTCTCGGGCAGGCGCAGAACGCCCGCCACCGCCGGTGCGAGCTGAGTCACCGGCGGCGGCTCGGCGAGCCCCGGCCATACGGTAACAGCAGTGAGCGCCACGACGCCCGCCAGCGGCGCAGCGATGCTCGCCGGTGCGCTGATCCAGGCCGTCACCGATAGGACCGCAACGACTGCAACGGTGAAGGGAACCAGCGCACCCAATCCGTAGCGGCTGTTGGCCAGCATGGCGGCCGTGATCGCGGCCAGCACACCCAGCGCCACCGCGGCGACTGCATCGGGCTGGGCATCCTCATCGCGCACACCCAAATGCGGCTCGATGGCGATGAACAGAGAGGCCAGCGCGAGCTGAATGAGCACGTGCGCATAGCCGGCGAGCGTCCAATCGCCGTCGCCCGGAGCCATCTGGCCGAGGAAAACAAAGCCCCACAGGAAGGCACCGGCCACGGCAAGAGCTGCCAGCCACAGCCAGCGCCGCAAGCGCGCCAGACCGAAAGCCGAGGCGGCGACCACGGCCAGATAGATCACCACCGGCCACGGATTGGGCTTATCCGACGACACCAGCATCGGCGCGACGTAGGAGCCCGCCAAACCCAGGCCAGCCAGCGCGGGACCATGCAGCGCCGCCGCCAGCATGGTGCCGATGCCGACCACGCCAAGCAGGACGAACGTCAGCCCCGGCCCGATGAAGTCATAGAGCGCATGCGCGGCGTAGATCGTGCCGAACGCGGCAACCGTGCCGGCCGCCGTCAGCACGCTCGGAATGTGCGCAGTGGGAATGGTCTCCACCGGCAACCGGGCTTCCGTGCGCCGGAACCATTCACCGGCCGCGATCAGCGCCGCCGCGAACAGTGCACCCAAGACGATGCGCGCACCGGGGCCGAACCAGCCCTGCTCGATGGAGTAGCGCACCAGCAGCAGCCCGCCCAAACCGAGTGCGAGCCCGCCGACCCAGACGGCCCAGCGGGTGCCCATGCGCTCCTCGAGCGAGGTCCCGGGGCGTGCATCGCCGCCTGTCGCGGAGGCAATGGGCGGCACGCTCTGACCGGCAGCCCAATCTGGGATCGCATCCGGCGCATCTTCCGGCGGCACGTGTGCCATCTCCGCTTGGCGCGGCGCTTCGCGCTCGGGCTCGGCAGGCAGGTCGGGGCTCGTCTGAACCGGCCCGGCCCCGCGACGCAAGGCAGCAACCTCACGCTGCAACTCCTCGACACCGGCCTCGCTGGCCTCGAGCCGCTTGCGCATAGCGTCGAGTTGCTGACGCGCGGTGCGCCAGCCAAACAAGGCGATCAGGGCGAGAACCAGGGCGATCAGATCCATGGCGAACTATGTTCGGGTGCGGCGCCGTGGCAACCCCTACAGGGGCGGCGTCATCTCGATTTGGATTCTGTGCTCTGATCGTTAAATTTGCCGGACTTCGGCTCACCGGTCAGAGATGTACAGGCATTTGCGGCTTGGCGCACGCCGTGGCGCCGCCTACAGTCCGGCTCATGATGCTCGGGAGCAAGAGCATGCAGGACTGGGTTGTAAGTCTGACCTCGGCCCGGACGGCGCCCATCCCGGAGGGCGCGCGCTCGGCGCTTTTGATGCGCCATGGCAGCATGACGCTGCGCTATTACGCGCCACGCCCCGTCGACCCGCAGACGCCCCACGATCAGGACGAGATTTATGTCGTGGCAGCCGGACGCGGCGCTGTGGTTTCAGGGCCCAGCGAGGCAGATCTGGTGCGCCGATCGTTCGGCCCCGGCGACGCCATCTTCGTGCCGGCCGGCTACGTGCACCGGTTCGTCGATTTCAGTGACGATTTCGGCGTCTGGATCGTATTCTGGGGACCCAAGGGCGGAGAGGCGGCCCAGGTCTAAGGGCACACGTCGTCACGATTCAATCATCCAAGTCGATGTAACGGAGGAAGCTGCAAATGATGTACGAGCTGCGTGTCTACTACTGCGTTCCCGGCCGGCTGCCGAACCTGCTCAAACGCTTCGACACCATCACGCTGAAGCTGTGGGAGAAGCACGGCATCAAGCAGGCCGGCTTCTGGACCGTGCTCGTCGGCGACTTCAACCAGGCCCTCTACTACCTGCTGCAGTGGGAGAGCATGGCCGACCGCGAGAAGAAGTGGAATGTCTTCCAGGCCGATCCCAACTGGATCAGCGCCCGGGCCGAGACGGAAAAGGACGGTCCTATCGTGGCCAAGGTCGTCAACTCGTTCCTGCAGCCGACGTCCTTCTCATCGGTAAAGTAGGCGAGCGCGCCGATTGCTCGCATGAAGATCGTCTTCCACGGCACCAACGCCAGCACCTTCGAGCAGGGCTTTGCCGCCCTGCTCGATCACGCGCACGATATCAGTGCCGTTTCGGATGCACTGCTCGAGCCGGCCGAGCGGCATGCGTTCGCAACCGCGGACGTCATCATCGGCATCAAGCTCGACGCCTCGATGCCGCGGCCCGAGCGTTTGCGGCTCTACCACGCGCCCGCGGCGGGAACGGACGGCATCGACCGCACATGCCTTCCCGCCTCGGTGCCACTCTGCAACTGCTTTGGCCATGAGAATGCCATCGCTGAATATGTCATGGCAGCGTTGCTCACGCGGTTCGTGCCGCTGGTGACGGCCGACCGCGAGTTGCGCCAGGGCCGCTGGACACAGGGTGCGGGCAACTCTGCTGCCCTGCGCCGCGAATTGGGCGATACCACCGTGGGCCTGCTGGGCTTCGGTCACATCGGCAAGGCGATTGCGGCGCGCGCCAAGGCCTTCGGCATGCGCGTGAGCGTCGCCAACCGCAGCCCGGTGCCGCCGTCGCCGCTGGTCGATCAAAGCTTCGGCCTCGATGCGCTGGCGGCCTTCATGGCATCGGCCGACGCGATCGTCGTATCGCTGCCGCTGTTGCCCGAGACGCGCCGCCTGGTCGGTGCGGCCGAGCTGGCCGCCATGCGCCCGGATGGCGTGATCGTCAATGTCGGACGCGGTCCCGTCATAGACGAAGCCGCCCTCTATCACGCGCTCCACGAGCGCCGCATCGGCGGCGCCATCATCGACACCTGGTACGTCTATCCGACAGCGGCGGAGCCGGCGCCGCTGCCTTGCAGACAGCCGTTCCACCAGCTCGACAACGTCGTGATGACGCCGCACATGTCCGGCTGGACTACCGGCATGATCCGCCGAAGGCAGGAGACCGTGGCCGGCAACATCCGCCGCCTCGGGCGCGGCGAGCCCCTCGTCAATGTGGTCTAGATCATGCGCGCTCTGGCCAGTCCGAAGCGACTTGTGATACGGAGCGCTACGCACCCCATTGGCAAAGTCCGAGGGTCACGAGCATGAGCGCCGTTCGCACCGAAACCGACACCTTCGGCCTCATCGAGGTCGCCTCCGACAGGTACTGGGGTGCCCAGGCACAGCGCTCGCTCGGCAACTTCAAGATCGGCTGGGAGAAGCAACCCAAGTCCATTGTTCGCGCACTGGGCATAGTCAAGCGCGCCTCGGCGGAAGTGAACATGGCACTCGGGCGCCTCGAGCCGAAGATCGGCCAGACCATCGTGGCGGCAGCGCAGGAGGTCATCAACGGTAAGCTGGACGAGCACTTCCCGCTCGCCGTGTGGCAGACGGGATCGGGCACCCAATCGAATATGAACGCCAACGAGGTGATCTCGAACCGCGCCATCGAAATGCTGGGCGGCGCCATGGGCTCCAAGAAGCCTGTGCACCCCAACGACCACGTCAACATGAGCCAGTCGTCGAACGACACCTATCCGACGGCCATGCACATCGCCTGCGCGGAGGAGATCTGGCACCGCCTGCTGCCGGCGCTACGCCATTTGCACCGGGCGCTCGATGCCAAGGCGAAGGAATGGGCCAGCCTCATCAAGATCGGCCGCACCCACACGCAGGATGCCACACCATTGACGCTCGGCCAGGAGTTCTCCGGCTATGCCAAGCAGATCGAGAACGGCATTGCTCGCATCGAGTTGACGCTGCCGGATCTCATGCAGCTCGCGCAGGGCGGCACGGCCGTCGGCACCGGCCTCAATGCACCGAAAGGCTTTGCCGAGAAGGTAGCCGAGCGCATTGCCGCTATCACCGGCCTGCCGTTCACCTCGGCGCCGAACAAGTTCGAGGCGCTGGCTGCCCACGACGCCATGGTCATGAGCCACGGTGCCATCAACACGGTCGCCGCATCGCTGTTCAAGATCGCCAACGACATCCGCTTCCTCGGTAGCGGTCCGCGCTCCGGTCTCGGTGAGCTATCACTGCCTGAGAACGAGCCGGGCTCCTCGATCATGCCGGGCAAGGTGAACCCGACGCAGTGCGAGGCGCTGACGATGGTGTGCGTCCAGGTGTTCGGCAATCACGCGGCGATCACGTTCGCCGGCAGCCAGGGCCACTTCGAGCTCAATGTCTTCAATCCGGTGATGGCCTACAACTTCTTGCAGTCGGCGCAGCTGCTGTCCGATGCCGTGACCTCGTTCACCGACAATTGCGTCGTCGGCATCGAGGCGCGTGCGGACAACATCAAGGCGTCGCTCGAGCGCTCGCTCATGCTGGTGACGGCGCTGGCGCCCAAGATCGGCTACGACAACGCCGCCAAGATCGCCAAGACCGCGCACAAGAACGGTACGACGCTGCGCCAGGAGGCGGTCGGCGGCGGCTACGTCACGGAGGCCGAATTCGATGCCATCGTGCGGCCGGAGAAGATGATCGGCCCGGATTGAGGCGCAGCATGGGTGACGTGGTCAACCTTCGCTCCGCGCGCAAGCAGAAGGCGCGCTCCGAAAAGGAGAAGCTTGCGGAGGCGAACCGCGCCAAGCATGGGCGCAGCAAGATCGAGCGCCGGAAGGATGCCGCCGAGAAGGCGCTCGTCGTCAGGAGGCTCGACGCGGCCAAGCGTGAAACGCCAGAGCAGGCGTGAGACCTCGCGCCGATGCATCGCCCGGTCAAGCGGTCGTTCAACATTGCGGGCCACCGCACGTCCATCTCGCTGGAGGCGGAGTTCTGGACGGCGTTGAAGGAAGTGGCGGCCCGAGAGGGAGTGCCCGTAACACAGCTCGTCGCCCGCATCGACTCCGGCCGCGACGGAGCGGGGCTGTCGAGTGCCGTCAGGGTGTGGCTGCTTGACTATTACCGCTCGATAGGCGCGCCAACATTGACCGCATAATATATCGCGGCTTATCGCCCCAAACCGCCACCCCAATAACGCGTCCCTTCGTTTGGCCACGGCGCCTGCTGCTGCCGGACTACTGGCCGCCTGGCGTCAGCCGTTCCATCCGGTGCGCCTGTGGTGCCGGCTGGCACGGATGACGCGGTGTCGACATTGGAAACCACTCCGCCAGCGGCTGGCGATGACTGTGCAGGTCCTTCGATAGCGCTGCGGCGGAGTATATTCTGGCGCTCGAGCTCCAGGCGCTGACGTTCCAGCTCCAGACTGCGCAGACGCTCCGCTTCCCGGCGCAGGCTCTCTTCATCCTGCCGGCGCACGCGCTCAAGCTCGTCGACATATCCTTCCATCTTGCGCACGCCAAGCTCGCGCTCCAACGCATCCGATTGCAGCTTGGGCTCGACGGTGCCGAGGCGCGACAGTGGTCCCACATAAACCAGCGAGACGCCTGGCAGGGCGCCTTTACCGGGAATGGGGCGCGACACCAGCGGCTTCGGGTCGATGCGCCATTCGCTGTCGAATTTCAGCGCCTCGAGATCCACTGTTGTGCTGGCTGTCACGCGCCCCTCGGACGTTTCCACGGCCAGCGGCTCAAACCGGATCGCGCCGTCGGTAAGCTCCAGGCCGAGCCGGCGCGGCCCAAGCGCCTGCGCGCCGACAGCGAGGCCTTCGCGTAGACGGCGCCGAAGCTCGGTGGCGAGCCCCTCGCTCGGCACCGCAAACGCTCCTAGCGCAGCCGAATTGACGGCTCCAGGTCCCATACGATAGAGGCGTGCGTCACCCAGTGTCATGGCGCCCTTGCCGCGCATGGCCGCTATCAATCCGCGCGGGCTGAGCGCCAGACTGGAGAAATTGAGCTCGAGGGAGAATTCTCCGGTTGCTGCCGGCCGATCGCCGGACACGAAGGCCTCGAGCGCCGCATTCATCAGCCGCGCCTCGCCTTCCAGGCTAACGCCAGCCGGAATCCTGCCGATCGTCACTCGCCCCGCTACCCTGCCAGCCAGTCCACGCGCATTGACGAGCTTGATGCTCGCCCGGCCGGCTGCAACCTGAGTTTCTAGCGTCGCATCCGCGACCGTGATGTCGGGTGCCAGTCTGACGATTGGGGCCTCTATCCGAACATCGGCGTCGAAATCGGCAAGGCCACGCAGATCGAGCGCAGTGTCCGGCCACGGCGACATGCCATCCGCTGCACTCCCCTGGGACACTTGCCCACCCGCCGGTCCAGGCGCCGCAATCGCTACGAGGCGCGGCACGCTGATCTCATTGGTGCGCACACGCCCGCGGATGCGCGGCCGCTCTCCGCGTAGCGCGATTTCGAGCCGGCCACCGACCTCGGCACTCCCCAACGTCACTTGCGTCGTCTCGATCTTGAGACTGCCCGCGTCGAGGATCGTGTCGAGGCGCGCCTGCGCAGATATGCCCTCAAGCCCAGTGCGCGAAGCCAAGCCCAGGAGAGCCGTGGCCCGGCCAAGATCATCGGCTGTAACGCGGGTCTCACCCTCGCCAGCAATGATGCCTGTCTCATCGATCACAAGCCTACCGCGATAGTCGCCGCTCAGGCCGGCCGCATCGAGAGTCACGAGCGAAGCAAGGTTGCGTGCCGGCACGCCGACTGCCTTGAGCATAGCCCGCGCCGGGGTGCGTGCACTTTTCTCGGCAGTGCCGGCGAGCGTCTCGGGCAGCACCTGGGCCAGTAACGTGGACAACTCCTGGCCGTCCAGCGATGCCGTTACATCGACACGCTGCTCGCGCCAGGTCGAGCGTAAACTCTCCAGCAACGCCCGGCCGGTCAAACGGCTGTCTCCGAGCATGCCGTCGATCGCCAGATCGAACGCGGGGGAGCCGCGCGCGCCAACTGCGAGCGTGCCGGCGAGCCGCAGCGGTCCCAGCGCATCGGCACGCCGGGCCGAGGGACGCAGCGCAAGGGGCATACCCAGGATGTCCACGAGGCGGCTGACCCCGGCTCCGCGCGTCGCCGAGATATGACCACCGATGCTGCCTTTCGGACTGTTGCCACCCAAGCCTGCAACAGCTCCGCTGAACTCGGCGGTGAAACCGTCGTCAGAAGCGAACTTCAGCACCGACACCTTCAGGCTGTCTTGATCGATAGCGACGTCGGCCACCACGTCGCGCAGACTGACTGGCCCAGCCACGAGACGCCCGACGCGCACCTGCACCATCGACTCGAGCTGTGATGCAGGAGCAGCGGAGGCATTGCGCGCGGGAGCGGCTGCATCCGGAGGTCCCCGCTGCAACAGCATGTCCGCGATAGCGGGAAGCCTCAGGTCGTTGCCCAGCAGTGGGCC
Source organism: uncultured Alphaproteobacteria bacterium (assembly GCA_963806735.1). Classification (GTDB taxonomy): domain Bacteria; phylum Pseudomonadota; class Alphaproteobacteria; order Rhizobiales; family Hyphomicrobiaceae; genus CADEFX01. The sequence continues at coordinate 9,217 of CAWEBE010000042.1, forward strand.
GATATCGAGCTCGGGTCCCTCGACGGAAACGGCAAGCTGCCGCTTGCCCTGCCCGGACCAGCTCGCATTCGCCGACAACGTATTGCCGGCGAGCTGAAGGGTCATGTCCTGCCCGGCCAAGCGGTTGGCACCCAGGCTCACCTTGCCGCGCATCGTGAAGCTGCCGTCCTGCCTGAGCTCGGGCAGGTCCTGCCCGCGCCGGGCCCACGCAAGAAAGCGATTGAGGCTGGCTCCGCGCACCGTCACGTTGCCGTCGAAAGCAATGTCCTGCTCCTCGCGCAGGAGCACGCCCGCGGCATCCAGCCGTGTGCCCGCCGGCAAACTGGCGCGGAGACCTTTGAGCTTGAGCGCGCCGCCTTCCTTGGCGATCTCCAGCCGCAGACCGCTCACCACGTCGCCACCCAGAGTCGCCTGATCGAGCGTAAATGTCGCGTCCGTGCGGCCTGTGGCCGGCATCAACTTGTCCAGGCCGACCGCCAGCCGCGCCAGCAGGCGCAGCGGCGCGGCATTAGCATCCCGGCCGGCGATGCGATCGAGATCGAGCCAGCGCGACTCGAGGCGGATGAGCGAGGAGGCGTCCTGCCAGGCGAGGCGCGCCTCGCCTGTGACCAGCTGCGGACGCCCATCGTTGTCGAACGACAGCGCAACATCCGCCAGCGCTACCCCCGCCGTGTCGGCGCTGAGCGTTGCCCTCAGGTCGAAGCCGTGATGGTCCCCGGCGCTGGTCGATGCGGAAGCGCCCGACGACCGGGCATCTTTGGATGCTGGCAACGGCAAGGTCGCAGTCAGCTCGCCCACGACACGGCTGCGGCCAGGCAAATCGGAGAGCTGTCCGTCAAGTGCATAGGTCTCGCTGCCGTCGGCCGTGCGCAGAGTACCTTTGAAGCGTATGCTGCCATCTGCCTCCGGTTTGGCGGTAGAAAGCCTGACCTCGCGCGCGCCCCAGCGGTCAGTGGGCTTGAGCGCAGCCTGCAGCTTGTAGGGTCCCTCGAGCGCTGCCGCCGAGAATTCCCCCGTCGCAATCTCGAGGCGCGTGCGCTCGTCGCCCTCGGGGGTCTGCACAACAACGGCCCCATCTGTGACACGCACGGCATGCAGTGTGACGCTGCTCGGGGCGAACGAAGGCCGTGCCCGTCCCTCGCCCAGGCTCGCCCAGTTGCCACGGCCCGATCGTTCTGCGACGAGCGTCAGCACCGGCCGGATCAGCTCGACGCGGCTCGCTTCCAGCGCGCCCCTGAACAGCGGACCCGGAGCCAGCCAGACCGTGAACCCATCGGCCTTGAAGATCGGCGCCCGCGCATCACCTCGCGTGTCGGCAATGCGGATCTCGTCGAATTGCATGTAAGGCGTCGGCAAAAGGCGGAGATTGACCTCGCCGCGCACGCTGACCTCGCGACCCAGCAGCCGCGATGCCTCCGCCTCGAACACCCCACGATAGTGGTTCCAGTCGACGAGCCTGGGAACGACTATGAGGGCCGTCAGCGCACAGGCGATCACAGCGCCGATCAGGATCAGAACTCTGCTCATGGCCCTCCTGCGCCGCGTAGCGGATGGGTGGCAGCTCTGTCTCGTCCGTTTACGGTATCTGAGACACGGCGCCGTCGCAAAAGCCCATGGAGCGCCGGCCGGGAACCCAGCCTCGTTTGTGGTTCCGGCGCTCCGCCTTCAAGCCTTCCTCCACAAACGCCGACCTTATCGCACAGTTCGGCACAACTTTGGACGCCTATCGCCGCCAATTTTGCGGATGGAGCAATACCTTGTCGATTCAACTCGATCACACCACCGGACAGAGCCCACCATCGATGTTGATGGCCGTGCCAGTGATGTAGGAGCCGGCCTCGGACGCCAGAAACAGCGCCATGCCCGCGAACTCGTCAGCGGTGCCGATGCGGCCGAGCGGAATCTGCTTGCCCATCTCCGCGTAGTAGCCGTCGAGTGATGTGTTCTTGCCCTCGCGGGCATGTCGCTGCACCCACTGATCGCTCTCGATGCGCCCGACCAGAAGCGCATTGACCAGAATGTTGTGCGGCGCGCCCTCCCCGGCCAGCACTTTGGTGAGCGCCATGCCTGCGGCCCGGGTGACGGCGGTCGGTGCGCGGCCGCCCTCGGGCGCCTTGGCTCCGATATTGAGAACGTTGATGATGCGGCCGAAACGGCGCTCCCGCATGCCCGGAAATGCGAGGCGGATGAGGCGGATTGCGGCAAACAGCTTAAGATCGATATCGGCCTGCCAGACCTCGTCTGTGATGCTTTCAAACTTTCCGGTTTGCGACGTGCCCGCGTTGTTGACGATCACGTCGACCGAGCCCAGCGCTTTGACAGCCGTCTCGAAGGCGCGGTTGCAGTCCTCCGCCTTGCTGACATCGCCGGCAATGCCGACGATCTTGGTCGACGCCTTTTGCTCGAGCTCGCGGCGGGATGCCTCGAGCGTCTCGGCGCGGCGCGCGACCATCGCCACATTGGCGCCCGCCAGGGCAAACTTTTGGGAAATGGCAAAACCAATACCGAGGCTCGCCCCCGTGACGAGGGCATTGCGCCCCTTCATGACCAGTTCCATGAACGCTGTCCTCCACTGAAAACCTGTCGCATCAAGCTAGACCAAGTTGGGCTGATGCGGGATCGGAAAACGAGCCAGTGTCCCGATCGCGAAGTTCGCCGGACTTGGCGGCAAACGTTGAACGAACTTCGCGATCGAAAGGACACTAGCAGGCTTATGATTCTAGTGTGATTCAGATCGGGAAATTCGCTCCAGGGACATGCCGTGAATACCGGCGAATTTCTCGATCATCACACTAGCGCACCGTTGAGGGCAGGCCCATGTCCCAGACTGTGGACCTCGGCACCCGCCGGATTGTCGCCCTTCCATCCATGCTATAGTTGCAGGTGATGCCAGCGAATCGAAAGCAGAGCGCCAGCCTCGACGTGCCCGAGGCGGCCGAGGAGCCGCCGTTCGATCTTCCCGAGGCGCCGGCCGATCCGAAGCCGCCCGCTTCGCAGCGCGCACTCCAGAGTGCCCAGCCGCCTTACATGGCGGGCCTCAATCCCGAGCAGCGCCGTGCCGTGGAGACGCTCGACGGTCCTGTGCTGGTGCTGGCCGGTGCCGGAACCGGCAAAACCCGCGTGCTGACCACGCGCATCGCCCATATTCTCGCCAGCCGCCGGGCCTTTCCCTCCCAGGTGCTCGCCGTCACCTTCACGAACAAGGCGGCGCGCGAGATGAAAGAGCGCATCGGCGGCCTGATCGGCGGCGCGGTCGAGGGTATGCCGTGGCTCGGCACCTTCCACTCGATCGGCGTCAGGATACTGCGCCGCCACGCCGAGCTCGTCGGATTGAAGCCCGGCTTCACCATTCTCGACACCGACGACCAGATTCGGCTCATCAAGCAGGTGATCGAGGTCGAGGGTCTCGACAAGGACCGCTGGCCCGCGCGCCAGCTCGCGGCGCTGATCGACAGCTGGAAAAACCGTGGACTGACACCAAGCAAGGTGCCGGAAGGGGAGAGCTTCGCCTTCGGCAACGGTAAGGGGGCGAAACTCTATGGCGCCTACCAGCAGCGCCTGAAGGAGCTGAACGCCGCCGATTTTGGCGACCTGCTGCTCGAATGCCTGCGTCTCTTCACGTCGCGGCCCGACATCCTGCAGGACTATCACCGGCGCTTCCGTTTCATCCTCGTCGACGAGTACCAGGACACCAACGTCGCTCAGTACCTGTGGCTGCGGCTGCTGGCGCAGGGCTCGCCCAACCTGTGCTGCGTCGGCGACGACGACCAGTCGATCTACGGCTGGCGCGGCGCCGAGGTCGACAACATCCTGCGCTTCGAGGCCGATTTCCCGGGCGCCGCGGTGATCCGCCTCGAGCGCAACTATCGTTCCACCGGTCACATCCTCGCCGCAGCCTCCGGCCTCATCGCGCACAACAAAGATCGGCTGGGCAAGACCCTTTTCACCGATGGCGACTCGGGCGAAAAAGTCACCGTTGTCGGCGTTTGGGACGACGAGGAAGAGGCACGCACCATCGGCACCGACATCGAGACGCTGCAAAAGGCCGGCAACAGGTTGAGCAGTGTTGCCATCTTGGTGCGCGCCGCGTTCCAGATGCGCGCCTTCGAAGATCGTTTCGTCACGCTGGGGTTGCCTTACCGAGTCATCGGTGGCCCCCGCTTCTATGAGCGCCAGGAGATCAAGGACGCCATCGCCTACCTGGACGTCACGCTCAATCCGGCTAACGATCTCAAGTTCGAGCGCATCGTCAACGTACCCAAGCGCGGGCTCGGCGACACGACGGTGAAGGAAATCCATGCGCTTGCCCGCGCCCGCGGCGTTCCACTGTTCCAGGCCGCGCGCGAGATCGTCGAGACAGACGAGTTGAAGCCGCGGGCGCGCAAGTCCCTTTCGGATCTGGTCGCTGCCTTCGACCGCTGGCGAGGCTGCCTGGAAGGCATGCAGCATACCGAGCTGGCCGAGCTGATCCTGGACGAGTTGGGCTACACGGCCATGTGGCAAGCCGACAAGAGCCCGCAAGCGCAATCAAGGCTGGAGAACCTGAAGGAACTCGTGCGCTTCATGCACGAGTTCGAGAGCCTGCAGGGCTTCCTGGAGCATGTCTCCCTGGTCATGGATACGGATGAGGCCGATGACGGCGACCGCGTCTCGCTCATGACCCTGCACGCGGCCAAAGGGCTGGAGTTCGACACCGTGTTTCTGCCCGGCTGGGAGGAAGGCCTTTTTCCCCATCAGCGCTCGCTGGACGAGAGCGGGCTGGCGGGTCTGGAGGAGGAGCGACGGCTCGCCTATGTCGGCCTTACGCGCGCGCGCCGGCGGGCCAAGGTCTCCTTTGCCCAGAACCGCAGGAACCGCGGCCTTTACCAGTCGGCCACCCCCTCGCGCTTCGTGGACGAGCTGCCCGAGGACCATATCGCGGTAGTGGAAGCGAAAAGCCCGTTCGGCGGCGCCTACGCCAACTTCGCTGATGGTGGTGGCTTCGGCCGGCGCAACCCGTTCGGGCCGAGCCGCTTCGATGAGGCCGAGACGGCATTCGGCAGCTCCTACGCAACGCCCGGCTGGCAGCGCGCCCAGCAGCAATGGAAGCAGCAGACGGCTCCGCCTCGCAGATCACCGCTGACGTTGGACGGCGAGCTGGTAGCAGCGTCGACCGGACATGCTTCTGATTTCAGCGTCGGTGACCGGGTCATGCACCAGCGGTTCGGCTACGGCACCGTCACCGGCGTCGACGGCAACAAGCTCACCATCGACTTCGAGACCGCCGGCCGCAAACGCGTGGTGGACAGCTTCGTGCAGCGTGGCTAGCGCGATCGTGTCACATGGAAGCACTTCTGCTTCCATGTGGGACTAGTGCCGTTCCGTCGTTTTAGAACCCGTTCCGGTTGAGCAGCAGCGGGCCTTGAGCTGTGTGCTGCCCAATTCCCGATCGAGTGTCATGCCACACTCGACATCATTGGCTGATCGGGCCTAGAGCGCGATCGCCTCACATGGAAGCACTGCCGCTTCCATGTGAGGCGTGAATCGCACTCTAAACTTAAGGTTTAGAGCAGGGTTCACGCTTCAGATGGATCGCGAATGCAATTCCATCTGAAACGATCCTGCTCTAGAAATTGCGTGTTTGGGACAGCGGGAGGGGGATCAATGGCTTCCGTGGATGTGGCAGTGGCCCGTTCCTCGACGGCGGCACCGGGTGCGGGCCGGAGGAGTGTGCAAGCGGGCGATAGCGCTGCCGATGTCATGGCGGAGATCTTCGACCGTCAGGACAAGCGCGAAAAGTTCATCCCGGTCACGCGCCAGGCACTCATGGAGCGGCTGACGCGCCAGCACGTCTGGCCGGGCCAGCAGGCCGGCGAGGCCCGGCGTTTCTTCCGCTACCTTGACTACTGGCGCCAGCAGACCTATGGCGCGCGTCTGCTCGAGCTTGAGCAGACCTACGAGCCGTTCAGTCCCGACAGCGACCTGCTCATCACGCGCAAGTTCAGTGCGGCCGAGCGTGCAGCCATGCAGAAGCGACTCGTCACGCAGGTGAGCGAGCTCCTGGAGCAAGCCAACTTCACCCGCGTCAATCCCGACCGCGTCGAGCTGATCCTCACCAAGGACAGCCACTACGGCCTCGACCTGCACGTGGATCTGTCTGCCTTCGACGAGCTGATGATCTACTATCGCGGCGCCACCAAACGCTCCGAAAGCCGCCGCAGCCTGCGCACCTTATACTTGAGGAAAGAGGTGTTCGAGCTGCCAGTCTTCCAGCGACTGTGCATCGTCTTCAAGCTGAAGCCGGAGGAGGAGCGCATCCGCGACGTGATGAAGCTGGAGGATTGCGACCGCGAGAAAGCCGAGAAGATCGTCAAGCGTCTGCGCGGCATGCTGCCCCCGCAGATCAAGAGCGACTACCTGTACCTCAAGCTGTTCAAGAACATGCCGCGCTCCGACATCGAGATGGTGTTTCCCAACACCAAGGTACGCTTCCGGTTGTTCGACAAGATCAAGCTCGGCGTATCCGCCGGCGGCGGGCTCGGTATGGGCGTGGTGGGCACGGTGGGCAAGCTCGCTATTGCGACCAACCCCATTGCGCTTGTCACTGCGTTTGCCGGTCTGTGCGGCGTCGCCGCACGCCAAGCCTCGAACTTCCTCAACCAGCGCAACCGCTACATGGTGACCATGGCGCAGAATCTCTACTTCCACGCCATGGGCGACAACCGCGGGGTCATGACACTGCTGGCGGACCGTGCCGCCGAGGAGGACATCAAGGAGGAGATGCTGCTCTACAGCGTGCTCGCCAAGGAGGCGGTCAAGCGCAGTGACCTCAAGGATGTCGACCGCGCCATCGAGCAATACCTGCTCAATGGCTTCGGCGTGGAGGTAAACTTCGATGTGGAGGATGCTCTACGCCGCCTGATCGCCGACGGCCTCGTTACCGAGGAGAACGGCGTGCTGCGCACGCTTCCGCCCGCGGCCGCGGCCAAGCACGTCGACGTGAAATGGGACAAATACCTCGATGAGCTGCCCGACCAGACCAGGGGCGAAGGCATCGAGTTCGACAAGGAGCCCGACGAGGCTGCCGCCTGATCGCATGCCTCTGACCAAGCTTTCGCTCTCGGTCGGCGACGCCGATCTTGCCGGCAAGCTGAGCGAGCTGCTGGCGGAGCTGGAACCGCTGCCACTTGCCGTCTCGCATTTTCGCACCGCCGACACGGATGGCTGGGTCGTCGAGCCCTACTATGCGCAAGCGCCCGACGTCGAGCAGCTTGCCAGTGCGTGCCGCAGGCTCATGCCAGGATGGGTGGGAAAAATTGCGCTCGAGACGGTGCCCGACGCCAACTGGGTGGCTATCAGCCAGGCCGCGCTGCCGCCCGTGGCCGTCGGGCCGTTCCTGGTGCACGGCAGTCACGACCGGCATGCTGCGCATCGCAGGCGGTGGGCGATCGAGATCGACGCCAATGAAGCCTTCGGCACGGCGCATCACGCGAGCACGCAAGGTTGCCTGATCGCTCTCGCGCGGCTTGTGCGATCAAACACCTTCAACCACGTGCTAGATCTCGGCTGTGGCTCGGGCATCCTCGCCTTTGCGGCGGCCCGGGCATTGCCTGCCGCATCGGTCATGGCTTGCGACATCGACCCGCTCGCGATCGAGGTGGCGCGGACCAACACTCGGATCAACCGATTCGGACGCCGCATCAGCTTTGCGGTTGCGGACGGGCTCTTCCATGCGCTGCTGCGGCGAGGCGGTTTCGACCTCTTGCTGGCCAACATCATCGCTGAGCCGCTGGTGCGGCTGGCTCCGCGTCTGGCGCATGTCGTGCAGCCAGACGGCCGGGCGATCCTGTCGGGTCTGCTGGATCGGGAAGCGGATAAAGTTGCGGCGGCCTATGTGGCCGCCGGGTTTGTCCGAACCGGGAGTGTAAAGCGAGAAGGCTGGACAACGCTGCTGCTGCAGCGCCGCCCGTCCCTTCGCCGGCGAGCTACAGCCAATAACTGTTGGCCGCGCCGTCCTTCGCGCGGATGGCCTTGATGCGATCCGGTGAGAAGCCGAGATCGGCAAGGCGCTCATCGCTGAGGCCGTTCAGGTAGGCGCGAACGTGCGCCTCGCCATGCGCGACACGCGCCTGGATCAGACGGTCGAAGGCGCGCCGGAAGAACCCAGGCTTCTGCGTATCGACAGCCGTACCGAAATCGAGGACTGTGGAATTCGTGCTCATGATCGTTCTCCCCTCTAGGGGTTGTGGTTACGGCGGCAGCCCGAATCCCGGTCCGTCGCCACACCCCCAACTTAAGTCGAATTCGGAGGCATGCCAGACAGTTTTTTGCACCGCAGCAATGCGACATGTGCATAGCTGTTTTCTAGTCATTTCAATGCAATAAATGGTGCATAGGCAATTCGATGGGTACGCTGACGACCTCTGCACTCGCGGCACCAATCGGAGACCAGCGCCGACCATGTTCCAGGATTTCTCGACCTCGGCAGATCCCACCCTGGGCACCGAAAGGGTGGCGCGATTGCGCCAACGGCTGGCCAGTTTAGGCCTTGATGCCGTCTTCGTTCCGCGAGCCGACGAGCACATGGGCGAGTACGTACCGCCCTCAGCCGAGAGGCTGAAGTGGCTGACGGGGTTCTCCGGCTCGGCGGGACTTGCCGTCGTCACCGCCCACGCCGCTGCGCTGTTCGTTGACGGACGCTACGTGCTGCAGGCGGCCACCCAGATCAACAAGGGAACCTTCGAAATCCTCGAGGTGCCGCAGGCCGAGCCACACGCCTGGCTGGCGAGCAAGCTGCGTTCAGGCGCGATGGCCGGGTTCGACCCGTGGCTACACACCTCCGCTTGGGCGGTGCGCATGAAGGAGGCGCTGGAGAAGAAGGGCATCCGCCTCAAAGCCCTGAGCCGCAATCCGGTCGACGCGGTGTGGGGCCGGGTGCGCCCTGCGCCTCCGCTAGGCGCCGTCACCATCCAGCCGATGAAATTCGCCGGCAAGAGCGCCGAGGAGAAGATCGCCGACCTGCAGCAGGCCCTCGTCGCGGCAGGCGAGGACGTGGCGATTCTAACCTTGCCCGACTCGATTGCCTGGCTGTTCAACATTCGCGGCTCCGACATCCAGCACAATCCGACCGCGCTGGCCTTCGCCATCCTGCACGCCCGCGCCAAGCCCGAGCTCTTCATCGACAAGCGCAAGCTTGCCAGCGATGTCCGCAAATATCTGAGCGGCATCGCCAGGCTGCACGAGCCCGCCAACCTCAAAGAGCGCATCGACGTGCTGAAGAAAGCAGGCCGGCGCGTACGCCTGGATGGCGCAACGGCCGCCCACTGGTTCCGCCTGCGGCTCGGCGCCTCCAAGCACACCGTCGCCGACGCCCCCGATCCGTGCCTGCTGCCCAAGGCGCGCAAGAACAGCGCCGAGATCAAAGGCACGCGGGCGGCACACGAGCGCGACGGCGTTGCCATGGCACGCTACCTGGCCTGGCTCGACCGCGAGGCTCCAGCCGGCCGTGTCGATGAGATCGAGGCCGTCAAACGGTTGGAGGCGCTGCGCACCGAGACACAGGTGCTCAAGGAGATCAGCTTCGACACTATTTCCGGCGCGGGCCCCAACGGCGCCATCGTGCACTACCGCGTGACCTCCGCCACCAATCGCAAGCTGAAGTCCGGCGAGCTGTTTCTGGTCAACTCCGGCGCGCAATATCAGGACGGTACCACCGATGTCACCCGAACCGTCGCCATCGGGCGCCCGACGTCGGAGATGCGCGAACGCTTCACGCTGGTGCTCAAGGGGCATATTGCTGTGGCTACCGCGCGTTTCCCGAACGGTACCGCGGGCGTCCAGATCGACGCCTTCGCGCGCCAGGCGCTGTGGCAGCACGGGCTCGATTTCGACCACGGTACCGGCCACGGCGTCGGCAGCTATCTGTCGGTGCACGAGGGGCCGCAGTCGATCTCCAAGCGTTCCCAGGTGCCGCTGGAGCCGGGCATGATCGTCTCCAACGAGCCGGGCTACTACAAGCCCGGTGGCTACGGCATCCGCATCGAGAACCTGCTGCTTGTCACCGATCTCGAGGCAGTGCCCGGCGGCGAGCGCAAGATGATGGGCTTCGAGAACTCTGACCTTGGTCCCGATCGACCGTCGGCTGATCGAGCCCAATCTCATGAGCCCGGCCGAGATCGCCTGGCTCGATGCCTACCACGCACGCGTACGCGCCGTGATCGGACCGCACCTGGTCGTAGACAGACCTTGGCTCGAGGCCGCGACGGCACCGCTTGGCGCGTGAGCGCACAGCCTCGTCGGAGCTCCGCCTCAGTTCAAGGCGTCGAGCCGCCGCTTGGCGGCAATGACGCCGCCTGCCAGCGCCTTGCTGTAGAGCATGCGCGCGCGTTCGACTTCAGCCCTGGCGCCCTGCGCACCGGTCGCCGCGAGAATGTTGGGATCGAAGGTCTCGGCCAGCGCGAACGCTGCCTTCGGATCGTTGGCGAGCGTACTGTCGCTCAAGATTTCGCGCGCCCTCACCATGTTGCCGTCGCCAATGAAGCCCTGCGCGCGACTGAGCAGCTCTTCCGCGGCTTCGGCTGCGTTGATCTTCTCGCTCGCGATTGGAACAGCGGGTCGCTCCACCGGCGCCGGTGTGATGATGCGCGCTGGCGCATCACTGCGCGCTGCAGCCGCGCGATCGGTGGGAGCCGAGTAGGGCTGCAGACCGGCAACCTGGGCGTCGAACCGGCCGGTGAGCCAGAGCACCGTCGGAATGACGGCAACCAGCCCCAGGACCAGGCCCAAAAGCGCAGCCTTCACTTGCCGCGCAAGCCATCCGGCCTGCGTAGCGGCCAGCGGTTCTCTCCAGGTCGAGAGAATCGGCATTCGCTCCTCGCCATCCTCGTCTGCATCGAGGTAAAAACCATGCGGACCAGATGCTTGAGGCGAATTGGTGGCAGAAGCCCCAGAAGGTGGCCAAACGGCCTGATAGTGCATCTGTTGGAGGTGCGCTGCGGTCAGGCGCCCTGACAGTCCGTCGTGAAGTGGCCCGACTTCCTGCTCGAGCTTTTCAGAGAGCGTCTGAGGTATCGAAGAAAGCGACGACGCACCGCGGCCACTGCCATTGACTCCGGCGCCGGCGCGCGTTGTCGATCTTCCAAGCGGCGACGCCATCAACCCCTCCCCGTGGAGCTACGGAAAGATCCGGGTTCGGGCCGCATTCCACGGCTCAAGCCTGCCGCAACGACGATCCAGACATCTCGAAAACGCAAGCGACCCCCGCCCGACTTGATCAGCTTCGCCACGCAGTCACTTTTTGCTTTGTCATGCGCGCAGCCTCCCTCGAAGCCGCGAGGCACGTTACACAGCAAGCCCATGCCGTACAAACGAAAACAAGATCAACGCGCGTCATCAAACCGTTGCACAAGCGGCACTTGCAAGCGATTTGCTAAGCGTGCAGACCGTTATTCACAGAATTTGTACATGACGCTATGCCGTGCAGCGGACGCTACAGACGGAGTGAAACATGATCCCGCTCATTGTCGGATTGACGCTGTTTTTGGGGGTTCATCTCGTCACAACACAAACCGAATTCAGACGCGGTCTGGCGGCCCGCATGGGCGAGGTCCCTTACAAGGGCGTCTATTCGCTGATCGCGCTGGCCGGCTTTGCCTTGATCGTATTCGGCTACCACAAAGCGCAGCTCATGCCGGGCAAGAACCCCGTGCTGTGGTCGCCGCCGTATTGGGGCCGGCATATCACCATGCTGCTGATGCTGCCGGTGTTCCCGCTTCTCTTCGCCACTTATTTGCCCGGACGCCTCAGCGCTGCTGTTCGTCACCCGATGATCACGGCAGTGAAATTCTGGGCGTTGGCGCACCTGTTCGTGCGCGGCGACGTGGCCTCGCTGCTCGTATTTGGTGGATTGCTTGCATGGGCGGTGTATGACCGCATCACATTGAAGCAACGCGAGGCAGAGGGGCTTGTGCACCTCAAGTCTGGGTCCGGCCGCAACGATGTCGTCGCGCTCGTGCTCGGACTGATCGTCTACGGCATTTTCGTCAGGTGGGGACACGCTGCTCTGATTGGTGTGCCGCTGATGGCTTAGTGGTAGGGCTTAACGCTCGGGAAAGGGCCACGAAAAAGCCGAAAACCGTGTTCAGACAGGGTTCCGAATGCGTGCCGGCCTTCGTGCCGGTGGCAAGGCTGCGCGGCGACCTGTATAGGATGCTGCATCGTGGGGCCTGCTGCCCGTTCACGGCGATGTGGACATCCTGAAAGGACGATGCCTGATGGCAGATCGCACGGATTCCTTCATCCGTGAAGTCGAGGAGGACCTGCGGCGCGAGCAGTTTCTGCGCCTGTGGCAGCGCTACGGCACCTATGCAGTGGCTGCAGCTGTGCTGCTGGTACTCGCAATCGCGGGTTACAAGTATCACCAGTACGATCGAATCACGACGGCCGAGGCTTCCGGCGCACGCTACGAGGCGGCTGCTCGCCTGACGGCGAGCGCCAAGGCCGAGGAGGCACAGAAGGCCTTCGAGGATCTCGCCAAAGGCTCGTCCTCTGGTTACGCCACGCTGGCCCAGTTGCGGCTGGCAGCCACTGCGGCCAAGGCAGGCAAGACGTCCGAGGCTATCGCCGCCTACGAAGCCGTCGCCCATGGCGCATCGGATATTCTGCTGCGCGACTATGCCGCCCTGCAGGTCGCCATGTTGAGCCTCGACACCGCTGACTGGACGCAGATGCAGAATCGGCTCAACGATCTAGCCAATGATCGCAATCCGTGGCGGGCGTCGGCGCGCGAGCTGTTGGGGCTTGCCGCCTACAAGGCCGGAAGGTTCGACGAGGCGCGCAAGGAGTTCGAGCGCCTGCTCGGCGACAAGGCGACGCCGCCGTCGATGGTGGAGCGGACGCAGCTCATGCTGAGTGTGTTGACCGAAGCCCAGACGTCCAAGGACGCGGCATCCGAGCAATCGAGCACGAAGGCGCCACAAGCGCCGGCAAAGAAAGAATAGGGAGACCCGGAGCGGATGCGACTGCGAAGGGGAATCGCGATCAGCCTGGCGGCCTGCGTGTGGGCCGCTGCGCTTGCTGGCTGCTCGGACGGTCCGAGCTTGCCGCGGCTCACCGATCTCAATCCTTTTGCAGAGAAACAAGCGCCCTTGCCCGGCAAGCGTATTCCCGTACAGCTGGCTGAGAGCAAGGTTGGCGTGGAGACAGGGTCTGTCGATCAGCAGGTCGCTTTGCCCGCCCCGCGCGCGAACGATGCCTGGTCGCAGCCTGGCGGCGGTGCCAACAACGCACCAGGACATCTCGCGCTCGGCGCCGCCGTGCGTACCGCCTGGACTGCCGATGCCGGGACAGGCTCAACCTCATATGGCCGTCTGACTGCCAGTCCAATTGTCGCCGAAGGCAAGGTTTTCACCCTCGATACCGAGGGACGGGTTACGGCATTCACGTCGTCGGGCTCGTCGGCCTGGCGCACATCGCTGACGCCGGCCGGTGAAAAGGCCTACAAGGGCTTCGGCGGCGGACTCTCCGCCGACGGCGGCCGTATCTTCGCCGCGTCGGGCTTCGGGTGGGTCGTGGCTCTCGACGCCGGCAACGGCAAGAAGGTGTGGGAAAAGAATCTGGGCTCCCCCATCCGGGCCTCGCCGACGACTGCCAACGGCAAAGTCGTCGTCGTCACCTCCGACGGCGTCGTCTATGCGCTCTCCGCGGTTGACGGTCAGGAGGTGTGGAACCATCGCGGTCTACCCGAACGTGCGAGCATTCTCTCGAATGCAAGCCCCGCAATCGAGGGCGATGTCGTCGTCGTGCCTTACCCTTCCGGTGAGGTCGTCGCGTTGCGAACCTCCGATGGACAACCGGCCTGGACCAACTCGCTCGCGCGGACGCGCACCGCCTCCTCGCTGAGCTCGATGAGCGACGCGGCGCGACCGGTGATCGACGGCGGCACCGTGTACGCCGTCGGCCATGCCGGCCGCATGGTTGCCACTGCGGCACGTAGCGGAGAGCGTTTGTGGTCGCTCAACGTGCCGGGTATCCAGGCGCCCTATGTGGCGGGTGACTACGTCTTCGTGGTCGATACCGGGGCGCAGCTTCTGGCCATCAACCGCCGGACAGGCAAGGTCGCGTGGTCTACGACGCTTGCAAGCGCCACCTGGTCAGGTCCCGTGCTGGCCGGCGGCAAGCTGTGGCTCACATCCAACAAAGGCCAGCTCGTCGGTGTCAACGCTTCGACCGGCAAGGTCGAGGGCCAACAAGATCTCGGCGCACCGATCTATATCGCCCCGGTGGTCGCCGGCGGCCGCATGTACGTCATGACCGACAAGGCGCGCCTGATTGCACTGAATTAACCCCTCGACCCATTCGTGGGCCGACTGTCTGCGGGACCGCGCAGACTGCCGCGCATACATCACAATTGCTTGCTTTCATTGATTGTGGGTGCTGCCGGCCAGATATTGCGCGTTGGAGAAGGATCCTGCGTTGATGCGCCTGCTCAGGCTATGTCTGCTGCCGCTTCTGGTCCTGCTGGCTGCGGGCATTGCCACCTGCGCTATCGCGCAAGAGCCAGCCCCGCGACCCGAGGCGGAGCAGGCGGACACGAGCGACGCGCGCGCGCCATCATCGCAGCCTCAGTCCTCCGAGGAATCCAAGGCGTCCGAGAAATCTGAGGCCGCCGAGCAGCCAGCGCCGGTACAGGCGGAAAGCCCGGCTCGGACAAGCGATCAATCTTCACCAGCAAAAACGGAAGCGCAGGCTGAAAGCGCGCCGCGCAAGAACGATGGGGTCAAGACTGCCGTTGCCGCGAAGCCAAGTCTTCCAGCCGACTCGGTCACCCGCCACACCCTCGAGCTGCCGGGACGCACGCTGCAGCTCGAAGCTACGGCTGGCTCCATTCCTCTGACGAACGCCGATGGCCGCGTCCAGGCCCGGATGGCCTACGTGTCGTACACGCTGGTGGGCGTCGACAGCCGCACGCGCCCGGTCGCGTTCGCGTTCAATGGCGGACCCGGATCGTCGTCGGCTTGGCTGCATCTCGGCACGCTCGGCCCCTGGCGTCTGTCGCTCGAGGGCGACAGTGTGCGGCCATCAGCACCCGGCATAGCCATGCCAAACACCGACACCTGGCTCGATTTTTCCGATCTCGTCATGATCGACCCGGTGGGTACGGGATACAGCCGCTTCGAAAACGATGTGGCGGAGGAGGAAACGAGCGAAACGCAACCCGGCGCGAGGAAGGGCAACCAATCCGCAGCCAAACAGACCAACAGCCGCCAGGACCTGCGAAAGCATTACTGGTCGATTTCCGGCGATGTGGACTCGATCGCCAGCTTCATGTCCCGATGGCTCACCAAGACCGGGCGCCACGCATCGCCGAAGCTTCTCGTCGGCGAAAGCTATGGCGGCTTCCGTGTTCCCAAGATCGCGCACGCGCTGCAGAACAACTATGGCGTCGGCATGAACCTGCTCGTGCTGGTGTCTCCCGTCCTCGACTACGGATTCCTGCGCGGACATCGGCATCTGCCGCTCAACACCGTGGCATTGCTGCCGTCGCTCTCGGCTGCAGCCCTGGAGACACGTGGCAAGACACCGTCGCCGGCGCTGATGCGCGAGGCCGAGGACTACGCGCGCGGCGAGTACCTGACGGACCTGCTGCGCGGCCCGCGCGACACGGCGGCCGTCGGCCGGGTCATCAAGCGAGTGACGGCTTTGACCGCACTGCCTGCCGCGACCGTGCAGAAATATGGCGGCAGGCTCGACAGCTACGGCTATCGCCGCGAGGCCAACGAGGCCGGCGGACAGGTTGCGAGCGCCTACGATGCAACGGTGAAAGGACTCAGTCCCGAACCGAACTCACCCAACGCGCGTGCCGAGGACCCGTTCGTCACAGCGCTGCGTGCGCCATTGACTGGTGCGATGCTCGATCTCTATGCGGCCAAGCTCGCCTGGCGGCCGGAGACGCGATATCTGCTGGCGAACGGAGAGGTCGCCAGTAACTGGCAGTACGGCAACTCGCCATCTCCGCCAGAAGCGGTGTCGGACTTGAAAGCGGCGCTCGCGCTCGATGCGAGGCTGAGAGTGCTTGTCGTGCACGGCTATACTGATCTCGTTACGCCCTATTTCGCGAGCACGTTGGTGCTGGATCAACTCCCGGCCTATGGCGATGCGCGCCGGCTCGTTCAGGTGACCTATCCCGGCGGCCACATGTTCTACAGCCGCGATGTCTCACGAGCGGCCTTCCGCGAGGACGTGCTGATCATGCTCGCCGCAAGCCTCGCCGGCGAGGCGCAGACGCGCTAGCCGTGCTGCGTGGTTGGGGGCTGCAATGCCTCATCCGAGGGCTGCCTTTGTCGATGTTCGGAGCATCGACTGAACGGCCGATGAACCGAGCGGTGGGCATACGTTCAGCTCGAGTGTGCCTGAATGCGCGCATCCTATTCCAACTTGGGAGGACCGCATGCTTTGCAGGAGTGCGCTTCTGACGCTCGTCTGTTCGATGGTCGGACCGATTGCGGCAGTAGCTGCCCCTTCCACATCCCTAAGGGCGGCAGGTGAGGGGGCGGCTTTGGTGCAAAGGGCGCAGCACTGGGGTGATCGCGGCTACAACCATCGCGACCGTTACGGGGACCGGGATGGCCACTGGCACCGCCAGCGCTATTGCGAGCGCCTGCGGCGTGCCTGCATCTACAAAGACGAACGGGGCGACTGGGGACAAGGCAACTGCCGCAGGTACCATTACGAGTGTGGCGGCCGTCGGTGGTAGGTCGCAGAAGTCAGAGAGCGTTACAGTGGCTCGTGAGATCCTTGCGATGATGTCGCCATCCTCGCAAGGCATCGCTGAAAGAGCGTGCGCGTGCCGGCCTACACCCTCGCCTCGGCACAATATTTACAGCATTATGCAGCGAACACACCTAGCCGGGATCTCGCTGATTGCGGCCAAAACGCTAGTGTGGGGATTGGTGGAGCGACGCTAGAGGGCAACTGACGCAAAACTGGACATGCCCACGGCGCGTGCGTCGATCCATCCACACAAGGCGCTCAATCTTCAGCAATAGCGAATCGCCCGTTCATAAATGGCCGATCCCCACGTCCTTACCGGGCTCATAGCCAAGCGCCGCGAGATCGCAGGCCAGATCACTACGGTCAGCCTTACAAAAACAGAGAGGCTGGGAGGACGGCCGTCACTGTCGAACTCCGTGACAACTTGGACGGGGCGGAGCTGTGCAGAGTGGTCAGCCGCTTTATTGCATCCTGCCCTGAGAACAAATTGCCGCCCGCAGTGAATATAGGCTTCCGACTGCTTTCATTCATTCGCCCGTCGGTGATGGCGTTACCTGCCCCGGCGATGCCTCCCAGACGGGTGGGCCGAGCGCCACTCTTGACACATGAGTGAACTAAGGTTCATTCTTTCCGAGTGAAACATGGTTCACATCTTCACGCGCTAGCAACAGTCGCGAGAAATTCAGGTGGCCTATCGGCGGACGGACAGGGCGATCCAGCGGCAGGCGGACAAGCGGGCGCGCATCCTGAAGGCGGCGCGGGACCTGGTCGCCGATGGCGGCTGGTCAGCCGCGCAGGTGGACCAGGTCGCCATCAAGAGCGGCGTCGCAACGGGAACGGTCTATCGCTATTGGTCGTCGAAGTCGGAGCTGTGCGCGGAGATCGTGGCAACAGTCTCAACCCGCGAGGTTGGCATCGTGCGCGTCATTGCCGACGCCGACGACACTCCTGTCGAGAAGCTCACTTCGGCCATCCGCATCTTCGCCAGCCGCGCCCTTCAGGGACGCCACCTCGCCTGGGCCCTGATCGCAGAGCCGGTCGACCCCGAAGTCGAGACCGTGCGTCTCGAGTATCGCGCGCAGCTCGCCCACTGTTTCGAACGCATCTTGCGCGAGGGGATCATGCGCGGCGCCTTCCCGCGGCTCGATCCGGCTGTGGCTGCGGCATGCATCGTCGGCGCCTTCATGGAGGCGCTGGTTGGACCCCTGGCTCCGGCAAAGGGCACGGGCCCTCGGGCCGACCGCCATCTCGTCGAGCAGATCACGCAGTTCTGTCTGCGCGCCAGCATTGGGGCCTCGGAGCGCAAGCCATGAACGACGGCATGAGCCACTCCCAGGCGGAGCTGTTTTCGCGATTGCCGGCGCTGGCTCCTGGTGGCTATGCGACGCACGAGGTCATGAACCAGGCGACCCCGCTCGCCGGTCACAACGCCTTCGCCAGCGATCGCCTGCTGACGGAGATCGCGAAACGAGAGCCCATCGCCTGGGCTCTCGATCTGCTGGCCGAGGCCGGCAAGACGGTCGCCAGCGCGCACGTCGCCAAGCTGGCGCGCGATGCCAACCGGCATGGGCCGGAGCTCAGGAGCCACGACCGCTTCGGCAACCGCATCGATCAAGTCGAGTTCCATCCCGCCTGGCACGAGCTGATGTCGCTCGCCATCGGGCATGGCACGCATGCGCTGTCCTGGACGGCAAAGAAACCGGGCGCACATGTAGCGCGGGGCATGCTGTCGTATCTGTGGAACCAGGGCGAGAACGGCATCTGTTGCCCCATCGGCATGACCTATTCGGCTATCCCGGCCTTGCGCCTTCAGCCCGATTTGGCCGCCGTATGGGAGCCGTTCATTCTGTCGCGCCAGTACGACGCCACGCCCGCCCCCATGCACAGGAAGACCGGTGGCACAGTCGGCATGACCCTGACCGAGAAGCAGGCGGGATCCGATCTGCGCGCCACGCAGACGGTGGCGCGGCCTGCTGCGTCGCGCAGAGGACCGGGCGAGGCCTACGTGATCGACGGGCATAAGTGGTTCTTCTCGGTGCCGCACAGCGACGTCTTCGTCACCCTGGCGCAAACCGATCGCGGGCTCAGCTGCTTCCTGCTGCCCGGCTGGCTGCCGGACGGGTCGCGCAACCGGCTGCTGATCCAGCGCCTCAAGGACAAGTGCGGCAACAAGTCGAATGCCTCGAGCGAGATCGAGTACCGCGGCGCACTTGGCTGGCTGATCGGCCAGGAGGGGCAGGGGATCAAGGCGGCGCTCGCCATGACGCATCTGACCCGGCTCGATTTCGCCATCGGCTCAGCGGGGCTGATGCGCCGGGCGCTCTCGGAGGCCATCCATCACACGAGCGGGCGCCGCGCCTTCCAGAAGCCCCTCATGTCCCAGCCGCTCATGCAGAACGTGCTCGCGGACCTGACGCTGGAGGTCGAGGCGGCGACCCTGCTCGGCTTCCGGCTGGCGCGCGCCGTCGACGACGAGGAGGCGGGCGATGCGAGTGCCGGCCTGCTGGTGCGCATCGGCACGCCGGTCGGAAAATACTGGAACTGCAAGCGGGCGGTCGGTGTCGTGCACGAGGCGCTCGAATGCCATGGCGGCAACGGCTTCATCGAGGAGGGGCCGATGGCGCGGCTCTATCGCGAGGCCCCGCTCAATGGCATCTGGGAAGGCAGCGGCAACATCATCGCGCTCGACGTCCTGCGGGCGGCCAGCAAATCGCCAGCGAGCGTGCCGGCGTTTCTCGACGAGGTGCGGGCGGCGAAGGGGGGCGACAAGCGCCTCGATCGGGCGATCGCGCGCCTCGAGGCCGAGCTTCGCCAACCCGAGGAGCACGAGGCGCGGGCGCGCCGGATCGTGGAGATGATGGCGGTCGCCTTGCAGGCGAGCCTGCTCGTCCGCCACTCGCCCGCCGCGTTGGCCGACGCCTTCTGCGCCACGCGTCTCGATGGCAATGGTGCCGTCTACGGCAGCCTGCCTGCAGGCATAGACCAGCGCGCGATTCTCGAGCGCGCGCAGATGATCCAGTGATCCGAGGCGCCGGATGCAGGACTTCAAGGACAGCATCGTCCTCGTGACCGGTGGCGCGACGGGGATCGGGCGCGCCGCTGCTTTGGCCTTCGGCCGACGCGGCGCCTTGGTCGTGCTGGCCGGACGGCGGCAGAGCGAGGGTGACAAGGCCGTCGCGGCGTTGTCCGAGATTGGCGCCCACGGCCGCTTCATCTCGACCGACGTGACGAAGCCAGCCGACATTGCGAGCCTGCATCAGACCATAATCGCAGACCACGGCCGCCTCGATGTCGCCTTCAATAACGCCGGCTACCAGGAGCCGCGCGCGCCACTCACCGAGCAGGATGCCGCACTCTACGACCGGGTATTCGATACCAACGTCAGGTCGGTCTATCTCTCGCTACAGCATCAGGTCCGCATCATGGAGAGCCAAGGCAAAGGCGCCATCGTCGTCAACACATCGGTGAGCGGCCTGCGCAATCCCAATCCGGGGCTCGCGCTCTATTCGGCCTCCAAGGCGGCACTCATCTCGCTGACCCGGTCGGCCGCCATGGAGTACGCGGAGAAGGGTGTCCGCATCAATGCCGTCGCGCCGGGGCGCGTCGTGACTGACATGATGCTCGCTTCCAAGATCATGGACATGGGCGCCGTCGCCGCGGGCCTGCCGCTCAGGCGCATGGGGCAGCCCGAGGAGGTAGCGGAGGCGGTCGTGTGGCTCGCGTCCGATGCCGCCTCGTTCGTCGTCGGCCACGTGTTGTGCACGGACGGCGGCTTCATGGTCCTTTGAGTCCGGCCGATCGCCAATCCACCGTCGAAAGGAATCGTGATGTCGATCTACGTGCAGCGCGCCCGTTACGTTCCGGTCGAACAGGGCTTCAACATCAAGCGTGCGCCGATCGCGCCTCGGGCCTTTGTTGCCGAAATGAAGCGTACCTTTGCCGATGACGCACCAACCGGCTTCGTGCCCTTAGATCTCTCCGAGATGCTCGGCACGACCTACCCTGCCACCACCCCGTTCATGCTGACGCGCTATGCGCGCGTGCGGAAGGGCGAGAGCCTTGCTTGCACGCTGGCTGCAAGCGGGGAAATGTGGGCGGTGTTGCGCGGCGCCGGACGCCTCGAGCGCGGCGATGACACGATCCAATGGCGCGAGAATGATATGTTCGCGCTTCCAGGCGGTGTCGCCTCGGTCTGGCACGCCGACGACGATGCCGTTCTGTGGGTCACGACCGACGAGCCGACGCTGGCCTTCGAGGGTGTTCGGCCTGAAGTGGCAGCGCGGGTGCCCATCGAGGCCACGCACTACCGGGCGACCGACATCGCCGGCGAGCTGCGCAAACTCTATGCGCGGGAGATGACACCGGAAACGCCCGGGCGTGCGCTGTTCATGGCGACCGAGCGCACAGCCCGGCTCGGCACCTGCCTGCCGTCGATGACGCTCACCCTCAATGCCGTCCGTCCCGGCGAGTCGCAGCGCCCGCACCGCCACAACGCCGCCGCGATCGTTCTCGCCCTGCGCGAAGCCAAGTGTCAGTCGACAATCGGCGGCATCTCATTTCCCTGGACGCAATTCGTCACGCTGCTGACGCCGGCCGGCGCGGAGCACGACCACCGCAATGCACTGGAAATCGATGGCAACGTGCGCGACGACGATATTGCCCTCGCTCTGATTGTCCAGGATGGCGGCCTTTACTACTACGCCCGCACTATGGGATTCGCGTTCGCCTAAGGCGGCGGCCATGCGGACGGATGCAGGACGCGCCGCCGCTGATCAGCAGCTTGCTCGACTATGCTGAAGCCATTTCATCCCGATGCAGAGAGCGTTTCGTGTCATCGTGATGGATCCGAGCACCGAAGCGGCGCGATGCCAGTACCAAAAGAGATACCCGATCATGTGGCCTGCCTGATTATTATCCGACGATCGACCCATCCTGGATCTGAGCTGACCAAATGAGCCTTGGAGCTTGCATCCCATGACGTTGCGTTCTCTGGTCTCCACCGTTTTCATCATGGTTCTGCTGTGCCCGATCGCAGCCGCGGGCGAGACCCCGCCATTTCCATTCACGCTGAGCAAGCCTGCCGGCGGCGGGCCGTTCCCGGCTGTGGTGATCCTGCACGACTGCTCGGGGCTCGGACCGCGTTCAAGCGGCATGGCGTGGCGCTGGTCCAGCGAGCTGACCCAGCGCGGCTATGTGACCATTTGGCCCGACAGCTTCACCCCGCGGGGGCGCCCGAAGGGCGTTTGCGCCGAGGCCTCTCCACCCAGGATTACCTATGAGCAACGGGCCGGCGATGCCTATGCAGCACTCGCGTACCTGGCATCGCTGCCGTTCGTGAACGCGCGGCGAATTGCGGTCATGGGCGGCTCCCACGGCGGCAGCTCAATCCTAGCCGCGATCGTCGATGCGCCCGAGAACGCGAAACGGACCGATGCAGGCTTTGCAGCAGCCATCGCTCTCTACCCAGCCTGTGGTCGCAGCTATGGCGCCTGGGAAGTTCAACGGGGCAAGGAGCCCGGAAGGCCGATCACAGGCTACGCAGGCGCGTTCAAACCCGTTGCGCCGTTACTGATCCTCATCGGTGCGCTCGATGACTGGACACCGGCCGAGCCTTGCCGAAGGCTGGCCGAAGCTGCCCAATCCGCCGGCTATCCCGTCGAGATCAAGCTGTACCCGGGGGCTCACCACTCCTTCGACAGCATTATACCGGTGCGTTATGCGGCTGAGCGCATCAATGCCAACTCTGCAACCGGGCGCGGCGCGACCACCGGCGGGAACGCCGAAGCCTGGGCCGACGCGGTCGACCAGGTGGCGCGCTTCCTCGCGCAGCACGCAAAGTAAAGAGGGGACGAAGGATTTTGGTCGCATCGGTGCTGCGGCTCTCAAATGTCGCCGAGATCGAGCCGCTGCCGGCGTCCTCTCCTCTCTGGGACATGCCGAACGTGCTTATCAGCCCCCATTCGGCAAGCACGGCGCCGATCGAGAACGCCAAGATCATGGACATCTACTGTCACAACCTCGGCTATTTCCGGAACAACCGCTTCGGCGACATGCGCAACGTGTTGGACAAACGGCGCATGTACTGACGGTGAAACGCACGGCGCTACACGGATTGCGCCTTGGCCAGCTTGCCCATCACGATCTTGGTGGCGCCAGTGATGTCGCCCAGCTTCTCGCCGGCACGCAGCCGCGCATGGGTCTTGGGCTCGCCGACCATCTTCTCCAGCGCCCAATCGGCGACGCTCTCGGCGACATCCGCGGGCAGGATCAGCACGCCGCTTTCATCCGCGACCACGGCATCGCCAGGATTGACGACGGCACCGCCGCACGTGATCGGCGTATTGAATGCCCCGCCGATGCCGTAGAGCCTTGTCGTGATCGGGCTGGGGCCACGGCACCAGACAGGAAAATCCTCCGCGCGAATCTCGGAGAAGTCGGTGCAGGGTCCATCGACAATCGCTGCCAAGGCGCCTGCTGCCTTGGCCGCCACCGCCACACCGCCGCCGAGGCAGGCATGCTTGTCGTCCCCCAACCGGTCGATGACGAGCACGTCACCCGGCCGGAGAAGGCCGAGCACGTGGTGCAGCAGGGCGGAATCCTGTCCCGGGATCGCCAACGTTACCGCGGTCCCCGCCACGCGCTTGCCGGCGATGACGGACTGGATGCGACGATCGCAGAAGCCCTGCTGCCGGATATGGCCGGCTGTCGCCGTCTCCATGCGTGCGAGCTTGGCCTGCACACGGGCATCCAGCTGTTTGGGCATGTCGCGAAGTACGAAACTCATCGAAGGGATTCCTCTATTCCGGCCCCATGATCAGATTGGGCATGAACAACGTGAGAATGGGGAAATACGTGATGAGAATGAGCACGATAATCAGAGGTATCAGCATCGGCATGATGGCGATCGTCACCTTCTCGAACGGCACGCGCGCCACCTCCGAGACCACGTAGAGCCCGATGCCCATCGGCGGCGTGGCGATGCCAATGAGCAGGCCGAGCTGGATGATCAGACCGAAATGTATCCGGTCCACGCCATACGCGTCGGTAATCGGCAGCAGCGCTGGCACAAGTATCAGCTTGGCCGGCACGCCTTCTACGAAACATCCGATGATGAGGAAGAAAACAATCAGGAGGGCAAGGAAAACCGGCTTGGAGTCCGTCAACGAGAGCATGGCATGAGCCAGCCTTTGCGGCGCCTGTTCGATGGCCAGCAGCCACCCCATCACTGTTGAGAACCCGACGATGATCATGACGACGGTGGTCATCAGCATGGTGTCCGTCAGCGCCCTCCATACATGCTTCCATGTGAGCTGCCGATAGATGAGGCCGACGACCAGGGCATAGGCGCAGGCGAGGACGCCAGCTTCCGTCGCGGTGGTAAATCCCGTGATGATGGCGCCCATTATGATGCCTGGCGCGACAAGGGCCGCAATACCATCTCCTGCGGACCGTGCGATCTCAACGAAACTGGCGCGAGGTTGTGTGGGAATATTGAAGCGCACCGCATAAACGCGGTTGAAGATCATCAACGAGATACCGACCAGGATACCCGGGATGATGCCGCCGAGGAACAGACGCGCCACTGACGTGTTGGACAGGAAAGCGTAGACGACGAGACCGACCGATGGCGGGATGATCGGCCCGACAACGGAGGATGCAACGGTCAACGCTGCGGCAAAGTCGGCGGGATAGCCGCGCTCGCGCATCGCCTTGACTTCGAGCTGACCAAGACCGGCAATGTCGCCGACGGCAGTACCGTTGACCCCGGCGAAGATCATTGAGGCAAGCACGTTCACCTGAGCCAAGCCGGCTTTCATATGCCCGACCAGCGTCATGGCAAAGTTGAAGATCTTGTCCGTCATGCCGCTGACGTTCATCAGATTGCCGGTCAGGATGAAGAACGGCACGGCGACGAGACTGGCGTTGTCTACGCCTTCCAGGACCTGCTGCGGGACAATATACAATCCGTCACCGTAACCGCCCCAGATCAAGGTCACGAGGACCGCTCCGCCGATAGCCATGGCGATCGGCACACGCAAGAGCATGAGCACCGTGAAGCCCATGAAAAGTGCTGTGGCCATGGGATCAGCGTACCTCTCGTCTGATCGAGCCTTGCATCAGGCCTCCGGTAAATCAAAATTTTTGCGCACTTCCGGGATGCCTTGAAGGGCTTTGGCCAGATCGAGCAGAAAGTGCAGGCCGACAAGCGCGGCGGAAAGGAACAGTGGCACGCTCATCCAGTAGCGCTGCAGCGGAATGAGCTCCATATCGCCAACCTGGCTAGCCAGCGTGCGTGGAGCTTCGGCGAGGAGCAAGCCCATGAGGCCTACAATGATGATGTCGGACAGCAAGCGCGTGACGACAAGCGCCTTGTGTCCCATCAGATCGACGAAGTAGTCGACCGTAATGTCTTTGGAACGCCTGTAGATCACAAAGAAGCCGAAGAACGTCATCCACACGAACAGCAGCGTCGTCCAGGGCCAGACGAAGTTGAGATTCTGTCCGACACCCCCACGCCAGAAGATGTTGAGGATGTTGATCCCCAGCATGACGGCAAGCGCAACATTGGCGAGCACCAGGAAAAGCCACTCGGCAGCCGCCAGAAAGCGGTCGCCGAGATCGAGCGCGCGATCCAGCATGGCGGACTATTTCTTCCGCGTCTGCTCGACGACGTCAAGGAAGCCCTTGGGCAATTCCCCGCTGGCCTCCCGCGCCTTGTAGAAGGCGAGCATCTTGGCAGTCCAGGGCTTGAGATCAGGCTCGGTATAGGTCGTACCCTTGGCTTTCATGCGAACGAGGGAGTCGATCGTCTCCTGACCCATCAGCTTCTCGCTGAAACCAGCCGCGTCGTTGAACGCCTTGACCAGGGCGTCTTGGTTTTCCTTGGGCAAGCCATCGAACGCCTTCTGGTTCATCATGAAGGCGATCGATTGATAATACTCGTCGGTGCGCGTGATGTGCGGGGCAACCTCCTGGAACTTCATGCTCTCGACCAGGGCAATGGGACTGGTGACGGCGTTCACCAAGCCGCGACTGATCGCCTCGTAGCTCTCCGCCCAGCCCAGCACGCGCACTTCGCTGCCCAGATGCTGCCAGACTTCGACACCGGTCTTGTCGTTGGCCATGCGCATCTTGAGGCCCTTGACGTCATCCACGGCGCTGATCGGTTTGCTGGACAGCATCACGCGATAAGGCCCGCGCAGGACGCTGGTGAGATCGCCGAGGATGCCGATGCCGGCCTCCTGCTTGGCCTTGTCGAACCACTCCTTGACCATGGGCGAGTTGACGAACCGCACCCAGTGGTCGCGGTCGTCGAACAGAAACGGCGCATTCGACCAGCGAATGTCGGGCACCCATTTCTGCAGGAACACAGAGCCTTCCGCGTAGATGTGCAAGGTGCCGAGCTTGAGCTGCTCGAGCACGGCCGCTTCCTTGCCGAGCTGCTCGTTCGGATAGACGGTGACCGTAATCTTGCCGCCCGAATACTTGGCCACCTGATCCGCGAAGTACTGGAAGACCTTGCCCTCCGGACCGTCGGCCGGTTGCTTGGTGGCCATGCGCCAGGCCGTCTGCGCATGCAGATCGGTTGCTCCAACAGCCAGCAGAGCAAACAAGCCAAGAATAGCTCTGAGCGTCACGAATTCCTCCTGGGCAAAAGCTTTCAGGGCGCGCAGGCTTGCGCCAAGGCTACAATTTGCTCTGGAGCGGTAGGAAGCGCAATGGCATGTGTTGATGCAATGCGCTCTAAATATGGGCTTGCCCGAGCAGCCCGCACACAGCATTGCACCGCAGCGAGCATTCCTACTTGCGGATTCGCGTGTTTCCGGCTCGTCGCCGACCAAGCACTGCTTATGGCGAGGAGCGCAAGACCGGGATCATCTCCGCTGCCACGCCCTTGAACACGCCACCGGGTTCACGCAAGCGCGGATTGATGAAGTGGGAGGCGAGTGCCCGGCGCGGTCGCTCGGAGTGGTTGGGTCTGGAGCTGTGGACCAAGCCGCCCGAGTGGATGGCGATGCCTCCGGCGCGCACCTCGGCCGGAACAGCCCGCTGCTCGAGCTCGATGGGCAGCGCCGAGATGCCGTAGTAGAAGCCCTTGCGTTGCTTCGGATCCCAAAGCTGGTCATGCTTGAGAATGCGGTGATGCGAGCCGGGCACATACCACATGCAGCCATTGTCGACCGTCGCATCGTCGAGCGGCACCCACAAGCTGACGGAGCCTTCGGTGCTGTCGTTGCTCGGCCAATAGTAGTCGTCCTGATGCCAGGTGACGCTGCCGCCACTGCGTGCAGGTTTGTAAAGCCCTTGATAGTGCACCAGCTGAATGTCGGACCCCATGAGCGATTGCACCACGTCCAGGAAATCGGGGTTGCGGATATGCTCGTCGAAAGCTGCATGCAGCAGGTGGGCGGTGCGAAGTTGGTAGACCTTCTCATGGGCGTCGCTATCGTCGGCCGCAGCGCCATTGCGCAATGCGTTGTCGGCACTCAGGCGCTCGACAGTCTCCATGTAGGCAGACCGGTAGCGCTCAATCGTCGGCTGGGGCAGAAACTGGTCGACCAGCAGATAGCCGTCCCGCCTGAATTGATCGACCTGCGCCGGTGTGAGCTGCATAGCATTCGTTCCGCGCGGCTTCGCCGAAAGCACGATCAGTGGCGGCGATCACGCCGCCACTGGAACCAAAAACTTACTATTTCGACCAGTAGTGCTCCACGGCCCGCTCCAACGGCGGACGCATGCGCGCGGCGTGAGGAACGACACGCTGGGCAAACTCACGCTGCGATGCAAGAACCTTGGCAAAGAACGGGTTCTTTTTCGCCTCCTCGTCATAGACCTTGTCCATTGCCGGTAGCTGGGCCTTGAGCACGTCCTCGGGCGTACGCATGAGCTTCACGCCGTGCTTGTCGGCCAGCTCGGTCACCGCCTTGCTTTCAAGATCGATCGACGCATTGTTCATGCGCATGATCTCAGCCAGGAGTGCATTCTTCACAATCGCCTTGAGATCGGCCGGCAGCTCGTCCCACTTCGTCTTGTTGATGAGGAACTCCTGGATGCCCGGTGGCTGACGCATGTCGGGCATGTAGTAGTATTTAGTGATGTTGTGGAATCCCATGAGTATGTCGTGGCTCGGGATTGCCCACTCGGCGCCGTCGATGGTACCGCGCTCCAGAGACGGGACGACCTCCCCGCCCGCCATCTGCACGGTCGTGATGCCCATGTTCTGCAGCATCAGCAGACCGAGGCCAGAGGTGCGGAATTTCATTTTCTTCAGGTCCGCCAGTGATTCAAATGGCTTGCGGAACCAGCCGAACGCTTCCCAATAGCAAAGCGTGGTGGTGAAGAACGCAACGACGTTGAGCTTCAGCTCCTTCTGCAGCAGCTCGTTGTAGAGCTCCATGCCGCCGCCGTTGTGTAGCCAAGAGATGAACTCGTCGCGGCCAAGGCCGAAGGGCCCGCCCGGCGGCGGACCGAAGAGGCCGGCCGCCATGTTCTTGCCGGTCCAGTAGCCGGGCCAGGAATGTGCAGCATCCATGACGTTCTTGTGCACGGCATCGAGCACCTCGAAGGCGCCGACAAGCGTGCCGGCCGGCATCACATTCATTTTGAGGCGGCCACCAGACATCTCGTCGATGGCCTTGGCCATGATGACCGGCGATTCGTGCAGGAGGTTCGCCTGCGGCCAGGTGCTCTGCACCTTCCAGTAGAACTCCTTGGGAGCTGCGCCTTGCGCTGCAGCTCCCGACAAGCCGGTAATCGTCAGCAGGACGGACAAGAGTGTCGCACGCGAGCACGCCGACAACGCGGATCTAAGGCGCATGGTTTCCCTCCCTAGTTATTTTCCGTCAGCGGCGGTTCGATCCTCCGTCTGCGGTACGACACCCAGGCTAGCGCAGCAGAACGGCAGGTCAAGTCCCGCCGGGAGAGTCCATTGCCCTAACATTATGCAAGGTCGGCACCTTCAGCCGTCCTGACGGTGAATAGAGACCAGTGAAGGAGTTTACAGTGAGGTTACGGTGCCAGGGACTTGAGCATGATGACGAGCGTACCGTCCTGGTGCGTCGCCAAGAACCCCGACTGTACGTAGACGTGCGCGGCGCGGGGATTGTAGGTCCTGACCCGCAACTTGAGTGCGCCCGCCCCCGGCACTTTCTTGGCTTCCTGCTCGAGCAGTGCGATCAGTTCCTGCCCAAAACCACGGCCCCGCTGATCCGGGCGGATGAACAGGTAGGACACCGCGAGGATCCCAGGCTCGTCGGTTTCGAGCAAGGCAGCATGCCCGATGATCTCGCCGTCGTTGGCAACAAAGAACGACCTGTTGCCGACATGCGACGTAAGGGTTTCGCGCCACTGGTCTCGGTCGAAGGGAAACTTCGCATCGGGCCATACCAGCGCAAGATCATGCTGGTCGGAAAGCATCGCACCTAACGCGAGAAGATCGAGCGGATCATTTGCCGACAAGCTCAACATGTCGTCGATCCTGACCGGCGAGCTCGCTCGATGCCACCCTTCTCCGCCTTAGATATTGGAGGCAAATGTCTTGGACAATCCGAGCCAGTGTGGCGCCCGGACCACATTAGGTCTCCGCGCCGCCGTTGACCTGGATCATCTGGCCGTTAATGAAGCCGCCGGCGTCCGAGGCGAGCAGCGCCACGGCGGCGGCCACTTCCTCCGGCGTACCGAGCCGGCCCAGCGGCACCCGCGCCTGCATCGGCTTGATGTGCGCCGCCTGCATCGAGTTTTGAGCTTCACCCATGATCGGTCCAGGAGACACGATGTTGGTCGTAATGCCCCTCGGCCCGAACTCCTTGGCCAGCGCCTTGGTCAAACCCCAGGCCGCATGCTTGGACGCGGAGACATGGGCACGGCCGTTGTAGCCGTGGATCGCATTCATGCCGGCGAAGTTGATGATACGGCCCCAGCCCTTACCGATCATGCCGGGCAGGCAGGCGCGCGACAGCCAATACGACGCGTCGAAGTTGATAGCCATGACGCGGCGCCATGCGTCCTCGGACAGCTCCAGGAAGCCGCCGTCCTCACGGATGGCCGCGTTGTTGACGAGAATGTCGATCGTCCCGAAAGCATCGATGCCCTCCTTGGCGATGCGCAGGCAGTCCTCGCGCTTGCCCACGTCACCCATGGAGGCGATCGCCTCGGCGCCGAGCGCACGCACCTCCTTGGCGACTGACTCCGCCGCGCTACGATCTTGCGATCCGTTGACCACGACGTTGCAGCCGTCCCGGGCCAACACGAGCGCGCACGCACGGCCAATATTCTTGTTGGATCCAGTAATTAGCGCGGCGCGCCTGCTCTTCGACATTTCCGCCCCTCTGCAGCAGCGATCCTTACTTTCCCTCTCCGCTAGCGGGGAGAGGGAACTGGCCCTAAGCCTTCCTGATCCATACGTGGTTGTCGTGGAACGCACCGCCGCCGAACGGCGCCGGCTGGTCCGCTCCTGTCAGCGTGTTGATGCCCTCGCCGTTCTCGAAGTGATCGTTGGGCGCGATGCTCTCCACGATCACGACGCCCGGCTGCACCCCGTCGAACGCGCGCGCCAGAAGCCGGATCTCGCCGCGCTCGTTGCCCATGGCGATGCGCTCGTCGTCAGCAACACCGAGCCGCGCCATGTCCTCTGGATTGATGAGCGCCGCGGGCGGCCCTTCTCGCGCCTGGCTGCTCGGCGTCTCATTGAAGCTGGAGTTCAAGTAGCTGCGCGACGGCGAGGTGGCGAGGCGGAACGGATGCTTCGCATCCGTTTTCTCGATCACCTCCCAGAAATCCGGTAGCTTCGGCATCTGTTCATGCGGTCCCATGGGACCGGCGTTGACCATCTTCACGCCGGTCCAGTTCGGTGCGAAGTGGAACTTGCCGTCGGGATGGGCGAAACCGTTCAGATAGTGCGCAGTCTCGAAATTGGGCTGGCAGTCGATCCACTTGGCGACTTCCAGCTCATCCAGCGTGCCCCAGCCTGACGCCTGCAAGGTCGCATCGATGATCTCGCGCGGAGTCATATTGAAACCGCGATGCTCCGCACCGACACGCCGTGCCAGATCGGAGATGACATCATGGTTGGAGCGGCACTCGCCCGGCGGCTCGATCAGCTTCGGCCCGAGCAGAATGTGCTGGTTGCCGCCGGACTGATACACGTCGTCGTGCTCGAGGAACATGGTGGCTGGGATCACCACATCGGCCATGCGCGCCGTTGGCGTCATGAACTGCTCGTGCACGCAAACGAACAGGTCCTCGCGCGCAAAGCCGCGTTTGACCTTGCGCTGCTCGGGCGCCACCTGAGCCGGATTGGTGTTCTGGATCAGCATGGCCGTGATCGGCGGCCCATCGCGCAGGTCAGTGGGGTCACCGGTCAGCACCGCACCGATACGGGATTGATCGAGCTGCCGCACGCCGGCCTTGCGCACATCGAGCCCTTCGATCAGCGTCTTTTCCCAGTGGTAGATGGCATTGTTCTTGTGGAAGGCGCCGCCGCCTTCGTGCAGCCAGGCGCCGGTGATGGCGGGGATGCACGACGCGGCATGCATCGACACGGAGCCGTTGCGCGACCGCGCGAAGCCGTAACCCAGACGGAAATAGCTGCGCGGCGTCGTGCCGACCCACTTGGCGAACGTCTCGATGTCCGCAACGGAAAGCCCGGTGATTTTGGCCGCCCACTCCGGAGTCCGCGTTTTGAGATGCCGTTCGAGCTCACGCGGCTTGTCCGTGTATTTCTCTAGATACGGCCAGTTGGCATAACCGTCGCGAAAGAGGATGTGCATCACCGCACACGCGAGCGCTGCATCGGTGCCGGGCCGCAACGCGAGACCCAGATCGGCCTGCTCCATGGTGCCGTTGCGATAGACGTCGACGACGACGAGCTTGGCGCCGCGCTCCTTCCTGGCGCGCGTGACGTGCGTCATGACGTTGATCTGGGTGTTGACGGGATTGGTGCCCCAGATGACGACGAGATCGGCCTTCGCCATCTCGCGCGGATCGGGTCCACGGGCCTGTCCCGCACCGGCGAGAAAACCGGCCTCGGCAAGGTTCGTGCAGAAGGTCGAGTACTGCCCCGCATAGCCCTTGGCATGTCGCAGCCGATTGATGCCGTCGCGCATGACGAGGCCCATGGTGCCGGCATAGAAGTACGGCCACACGCTCTCCGGCCCAAGCTCGCGCTCCGATTTCAGGAATGCGTCGGCGGTGAGGTCCATGGCCTCGTCCCAGCCGATGCGCTCGAACTGCCCGGAGCCCTTGGGACCCTTGCGTTTCAGGGGGAACAGCAGGCGATCAGGATGGTGGACGCGCTCGGCATACCGCGCGACCTTGGCGCAGACGACGCCGGCCGTGTAGCTGTTGCTCTTGGCGCCGTGCACGCGGCCGATGCGGCCGTTCCCGAGCAACTCCACCTCGAGCGCGCACGTGGACGGGCAGTCGTGCGGGCAGGCCGAGTAGCCGATCGGTACCTTGGCGTCCATGAGCATCCTCCAAGACTATGGCGTAATATATTGATACATAATAACTATTCTCAGGATGTAATCACAAAACCCATACTGTGACCCATACTCCGCTACGGATTTACACGCTGGGAGTTGGGCGGGTCGGATTTCAGCATGTCCTCGTCGTTCCGGCCAGAGCGGTCCTGCGGTTGATCCACTCTGGCCATATCCCGGTGATCGGCGGCGCCCACCTTGTCCGATGATGGGGATATAAAGTCGAGCGTCAGATAACTCTCGATCGCCTGATCGACGGTGCCTCGGCTAAGCCGGTCGGAGCGAGATTGGCATGGGAGCTGCCGCATGCATCCGTCAACCGCACCCTTCGTGCCGGGACCTCAGATCCGCATCGAAGGTCGATCAAACGGTCCGCTCGCGGGTTTCACTTTCGCCGCCAAGGACCTCTTCGATGTCGCGGGCCAGCCGACCGGAGGCGGCAACCATGACTGGGCGCGCTGGCATCCCGTGCCCGACAAGCACGCATGGGCCGTTCGAACGTTGCTCAATGCCGGCGCCACACTGATCGGCAAGACGATCACTGACGAGGTCTCACTTGGCATCCTGGGCGAAAATGCTTTCGACGGCACGCCGCTCAATCCCAAGGCACCCGACCGCGTACCCGGTGGCTCGTCATCAGGATCGGCCTCAGCCGTGGCCAGCGGCCTTTGTGACACGGCGCTCGGGACTGACACGGGCGGGTCGGTGCGCGTGCCGGCAAGCTTCTGCGGCCTCTATGGCATCCGCCCGACACACGGCCGCTTGCCGCTCGACGGGATGCTGCCTCAGGCGCCGTCGTCCGACACGACCGGTTGGTTCGCACGTGACGTCACGACATTCGCCCGGGTCAGCAAAGTGATGCTCGGCGAGGACCTGCCCCAGGAGCTGCCGAAGAAATTCGTTATCGCGGTTGATGCCTTCGGATTTGCCGACAACGATGTGCAGGCTGCGCTGAAACCCATGGTCTCGCGCCTCACCCGCCTCATCGGACTAGCCCGCGAAGAGAACATGGCGCCCCAGGGGTTGTCGGTTTGGGCGCGAGCGCAGCGCACGCTGCAACCCGCCGAGGCCTGGGAAACGTTCCGGCCCTGGATCGAGGCGACGAACCCGCGCATGGCGTTCGTCGTGGCGCGCAACTTGATCGCGGGCTCGCAGATCTCGGTAGCCGACCGCGCATGGGCTGGTCTCATGCGCAGAGAAGCCCGCGCGCGTCTCACATATCTCCTCGAGGACGGCGCCATTTTCTGCCTGCCGACGACGCCCTTCCCGGCCCCAGCGAAAGGTCAGGCGATCTCGGCGCTCGATATCGTGCGTGACCGCATCACATGCCTGGCCGCACATGGTGGCCTCACCGGTGTGCCGCAGGTGAGCATACCCGGCGCCACGGTCAATGGCCTGCCCGTGGGCCTCTCCATCGTCGGCGCACATGGACAGGACGCGATGCTGGTGGCCGTCGCCAAAGCCCTAGAGGACATGGCATGAAGGACTTCACCCCGAATATCCCTGAGATCGTCGCCGAGGTGCGAGAGCTGTTCGAGCGCTATGAGGCGGCACTCGAGGCGAAGGACGTCGCGGTGCTCGATGCGACCTTCTGGAACAGTCCGCACACCATTCGTTACGCACTCCACGAGAACGGCTACGGCTTCGAAGCCATCCACAAGCACCGGGTGGCCCGCCCGCCGGGCCCCGGCATCAAGGAGCGCCGCATCCGCCTCGAGATCTTGACGCTCGGGCGCGATCTCGCAACGGTCAACCTCGAGTTCAAGGTGCGCGGACACGACCTCATCGGCCGGCAGAGCCAGACGTGGGTGAGATTCCCCCAGCATGGCTGGAAGGTCGTCGCGGCTCACGTCTCAACCGTGAGCGAGAAGCCGTACTGGTGAGCAACATGACTCCCATTATGCTCACTGTCGGAACAACGTTGCCCGCACCGCGGCCTCCTCCTTTGACGCTGCCCTCCGCTTGCCGCGAAATGCCCCCGGCCGCCACGCCCAGGCCCTGGGGTATGCTCAGGTATCTTTTCTCGGCCCAGGAACATCTCCGCCCGGCCGGTGTTTTGCGGACAAGTCGGCGGATTCCCCCGTCCCTTCATTCCGCTGATTGGCGCGCTTTGCCCCTCGTGGCGCGCTTGCGATCCAGGCACCCCGCGCTTTCCCCGGCGCGGGGTGTTTTCTTTGAACCTTTTCTCGGCCGCCCCAGACCAAGCTCAATTGTAATCGCCTATTGTGGACTGCCCGTGCTCTCCTTTTGCCGACGCCATGCACGTCATTGCTTTACGACCTTGCACTCCGTGACCGACGGGTTATTGCGAACGTACTTGCTGCGCCACACGCCCGTGGAATCGCACACCGTCTTGGCCTCCTCGCAGTTAAGATCCGATGCCGAAAGCTTCTTCTTGGTGCGATACGCGACACAAGTTTGCAAGGCGCTGGTGCAAGTTGTCGTGGCTTTGCAGTTTTCAATCGCGCCCGCAGTATTTGGAAGCAATAGGGCCCCAACGACTGCTGCTCGCGGCCAAGGCTTGAACATCAGCACTCTCCACGCAAGCGCGGTATCGACGCTCTGCGGTCAGGTTCTGATTGCACTATGAGCTCTTCTTCTTGCCGGTGACCTCGTCCCACTTATCGCCCAGATCTTTTTTGATCTCGTCCACCTTCTTCCAGGCGTCGTCTTTCATTTCGACAAAGGCAGCACGGCCGTATGGCGTAGTCAGCGTCGGGCAGATCAAAGGTAGTCATGAACGGGCAACCGCCAGTGCTCAATTGCGCGGCCGCATAACGCACCCGGGTTGTGCCCGGCGCCGTTCCAGGTCCCACGCGGACGATGGTTGCGTCTTTATCCATGCGGCATTGACCGCCTTCAGGAATGTGCTTGAGGTCTACGGCGACATACTTTCCGCCCTCATTGAGCAGCGTTACATTGATCGTGGCTGGCATGAACGCGAGTTCTACGCCGGCGTCGGCCACCTGTGCATTGAGGGGCATGGTCAAAGCTAACCCCGGCAACGTTGATATCAACCAACTCAGCAGCCAATTCCTATTCAGTTTCCATTGCCTTGCGGCAGGCTTTTCCGGCCCTGCGCGTCTCTTTTGGCTTTCCACTATGGCTTCGCCGTCGGCTGAAGGTCGCACGGGGGACATGCTTTCATCCTTCTTGGAATTCCTCGGCGTGGGCTGATAACGCGCGCGAGCTTTGCGCTGTTCCGCGTCTGCTGCGGCGATCGCTGTTGAAGTGACGTTCATCTGCAATTAGTCAAGGTTGGCAGACGCGACGATGATCGCTTGCAGGGAATGGCCTCAACATGAGAGATCGCCGCGCGACGGGCGACGCCAGAAGGTCCAAGCCGCAGTCGCCGCCGGACCACAAAGTGCACCGCACCCCATCATGATCTCCGCATCCAAGCATCGCATCCGCGCTGCAAGGCTCAAGGAACTGTCAAATGGCTTGGGTTGTTGATGTGCAAGTGATCGCGCCGGGCAAGGATGGAGGATCTCGATGAGACCCGTGGGGCTGTGGACCTTAGCCTTTATGATCGGGCTAGCGATGCTTGGCCCGTCGGTCGTTGCGCAGGGCCAAAAGGAAAGTGAGCGTCAGCAACAGGTCAAGCAAATCAAGCTCACCGATAGACAGGTCCAAAGCTACATCTCTGCTCAAAAACAGTTTGCCCCTTTGGCCGCCAAACTGGAAGGAGCAGGCGATCAACCCGACCCAGCGTTGCAAAGTCAGATGGAGCAGATTGCCAAGAGCAACGGCTTTGCTTCACTTGAGGAATTGGACGACGTTGCCACCAACATTGCGCTGGTGCTCGATGGGCTTGATCCGCAAACCGGACAATTTCTGGAGCCGTCCGAGCAGATCAAGAAAGCTATGGATGAGGTTAGGCAAGATGGTCAGATGCCCCAAAAGGACAAGGATCAAGCGCTTGCGGAGATGCAAGAGGAGCTGAAGAGCGCGGCTCCGCTACAGTTCAAGGAGAACGTGGCAGTCGTGAAAAAATACCAAAAAGAACTCGATCAAGTGCTGCAGCAAGAGCAAGAGAAGCAGCAGGAACCAGCCAAGAGGTAGGGTGTGTTCGGCTTGGGTCGAAGGCACCACGGTGCAGCCGCTCGGCCGCGCTCGACGGTCGTTTGGTATGTAAACGCAATTCAGGTCAGTATGGTTTTGCGGACAGGCGGTTACTGGCTGCCGCCTGCGCTTCCTGCCAGCGGTCAAAACCTCAAGGCGGAAACAGCGACGGTTGCCAATGACCACGAAAACCTGCAAGCGCTGCAAGATCGCAAAACCCGCAGATCGCCAACACTTCCCACGCAGCGAGGACAACCCGGACCGCCTGCAGCGAACATGCCGTGAATGCCTTGGTCTCCCCACACCTAGGCCTTGGGTCTTCGAGGCGCACCGCAAGAACGTACCTATCATCAAAACTTACAAGTCGAGCACCCAGCGCGCGAAGGAAACAAGGAAGGGGAAGTAGACGACGAGAAACACGATATCTCGCCCTGCTTTAGACCTCTCTTTGAACAATGGCGCGCCACGCGCCATGGAGCGGTTGTCGAGTTCGACGATGGCACGTTGTCGGCAAGGAAGGCGATCACCGCTGCATGCCGCTCTTCGACCGGCGGCGCCAGCACACCACCTTGCGTGCAGTGCAACGCCCAGTTTGGGAGCTCGACGCCGAACGCATTGACTGGCTGTGTCGCGACCCGCTCACATTGGCGGCGCGACGCCCCGGCCGACGTTGACGCGCGGCGTCTGCAGGGTGCCGTCGGGCTCTTTGGTCGCTGCCGAGATGAAGATCGCAGCCCCAGGCTTTAGCTCTGCCCTATCGCCCGGCTCGTAGACGACGATCGGGATGTCGTTGGGAACCACGATCTTCTTCTCGCCGTCCTTGTATTTGAGCAGCAGCACCTGACCGTCGCTCGACGTGGCCGTCTGCTCGACATTGCCATTGGTCATCGTGCTCGAAGGCTGCAGGTCCCAACCGCGATGGCCGTCACCGGTGCCCCGCATGGACTCGGGGAAGATGTGCACCTCGAGTGCCTTCTGGCTGCCGTCGGCTTGCGGCATGCCGGCGACGCCCACATAGGAGCCTTGCTTGATGTCTGCCAACGACGCCTTGCTCAGCGCAACGACCCGCGCATCAGCCGTAAGCTTGACCTTCAGCTCGGCCCCACCGCGGGCCTTGACGACATAGATGTCGCCTTCGACGCGGTCGATGGTTCCCCGCACGCGCACGGGCGGCTCCTGAGCGGTTGCCATGGGCACGGTTAAAGCGAGAAAAAGTCCGATTGCCCCGACTGCGTGTATCGCAAGCTGCCACATGTCATCCTCCTGTAGCTGTAGCGCAGTACCGCAAAACGAAACGCTTCAAGGCTTTAGTCTCTGCGTCAATCTTTCGTTATGCTGCAATGCGATTTCGGTCGGAGCGCGTATACTCGACTGTCGCCATGGCCGAAACCCGGAACCCAGCTAGAGCTGTCGAGAAAAACGCGGAGCTGCCGCATCGTGCTGTGCATCCGCTCTACGTGCGGATAACGCACTGGATCAATACGCTAGCCATCCTGATCATGATCGGCTCGGGCTGGCAAATCTACAACGCCGCGCCTTTGTTTGCCTTCACCTTTCCGAAGGCCATAACATTTGGTGGCTGGCTCGCCGGCGGCCTGCTCTGGCACTTCGCCGCTATGTGGCTGCTGATCGCTAATGGTCTGGTGTACGTAGCCCTAGGGTTCGTGACTGGCCGCTTCCGGGAGAGGCTTCTGCCCATCCGTGCGGCCGAGGTCGCGCGCGATCTGCGTGCCGCACTCGGCGGCCGGCTCGCGCACGACGATCTTACCAGATACAACGCCGTGCAGAAGGTGCTCTATATCGGCATCCTGCTGATCGGCGTCGTGATCGTCGCCTCTGGCTTCGCCTTATGGAAGCCCGTGCAGCTGAGGGAACTCGCGTCCCTGTTCGGAGGCTATGAAGGCGCCCGGCTCGCGCATTTCTTCGCCATGGTGGCGATCGTCCTGTTCCTAGTGGTGCACGTGGCGATGGCACTGCTGGTGCCGAAGAGCCTGCGCGCCATGATCCGCAACCGCTGATGGAGGAGACATGCACGGATCGAGTGGTCCTCCTCGCGGCGTCGGCGTCGATGCCGGCCTACTCATCAAGGATGCAGCAAGGCTGCTGCCAGCTCCCTCCCGTCGTCTGTTCTTGCGCAACACCGCAAGCCTCGGCGCGTTTGCCCTGCTGACCGGCTGCGACATTGTCGACGGGCCAACCTCCGAGAAGGCGCTGCGCGTGGTGTCGCAGTTCAACGACTGGGTGCAGGCGCGACTGTTCGACCCCGACCGCCTGGCCGAGACCTACCCGGAGAGCGCGATTACACGCCCGTTCCCGTTTAACGCCTACTACAGGGAGGAGGCAGCACCCGACGTCGACGAAGACCGCTTTAAGCTCATCCTCGATGGCCTGATCGAGAACAAGCAGCCATGGACCTTGGAGCAGCTCTACGCGCTGCCGGAGGAGACGCAGATCACCCGGCTCATCTGTATCGAGGGCTGGAGCGCGATCGGCAAGTGGACTGGCGTCCGCCTGAGCGAGTTCTTGCGCCGTATCGGCGCCGACCTGACAGCCAAATACGTGCACTTCGTGTGTGCCGAGGGCTACTCGACATCAATCGATATGCCGACCGCACTGCACGCGCAGACGCAAATGACATTCAAGTTCGATGGCGAGATCCTGCCGACCAAACACGGCTTCCCCATACGCATCCGCATACCTACCAAACTCGGCTTCAAGAACCCCAAGCACGTCATCGGCCTCGCCGTGCTCAACACCTACACTGGCGGGTACTGGGAAGACCGGGGGTACAATTGGTTCAGCGGGCTATAGTGGTCGAGTAACCGTGGGCCGGGCCCGCAAGCTCCCCGTGCCTCCCCATGATGCGGGAGACGCAAGGTAGATCCGTAACCGGCCCGTTCAGTCCGGCTCTAGGCCGGCAGTCTAGCCCGCGCTGCCGAGGTGAACGGTTGCTCACGGCAGGATTTGGCACGAACTCAACGTTCGGCCCGCGCTGGGAATACTTCCGCTTATTGCGGTTGATCGGACGTAGCGAATGCAGGGTGCCGACGCGAACTTTTGACCCAACTCAGACGCCGGAGCGCGCCACTGATCGACGCGCCTAGGCCATGTAGGCGAGTCATCGTCTCTATGTCTCAACCAATGAGCTTTGAGGAATTAACTGTGCCGGCTCTACAGGGGCTCCATCGTCAAGACCTCTGGCACCGTGCTCGAATAGGCGTCAGACATCCAACAAGGAGCGCGAAGATATGGCGCGAGGCAGCGAAGCCGTTGTCTTGATTGTGGGCGCGGGACCAGTCGGGCTCACTCTCGCGATCGATCTGGCTTGGCGAGGCATCGACGTCACCGTGGTGGAAACGCGCTCGCGCGCCGCGCCACCGGAGCCCAAGTGCAACCATGTCGCCGCGCGAACCATGGAGATCTTCCGGCGTCTCGGTCTGGCTAGAAAGGTGCGCAACGCCGGCTTGCCCGAGGACTACCCGCACGACATCAGCTATCGCACGACCTTCACGGGCCAAGAGTTGACACGGATACGCATACCCTGCTGGCGCGATAGGTTTACCGACACAAATGGACCGGACGGCAACTGGCCGACACCGGAGCCACCCCACCGCATCAACCAGATCTTTCTTGAGCCGATCCTCTTCGCACACGCCGAAGATCAGCCGCGCATCCAAATCTTCAACCGGACCGCCGCTGAGGACGTGGCCGTGGCAGACGAGAGTGCGACTGCCAGGCTTCGGGATCTCGACACGGGAGCAGCGCGGCAGCTGAAATGCCGCTTTGTTGTGGGATGCGATGGCGCTCGGTCCATCGTTCGCAAGGCCATCGGTGCGCAGCTCCGAGGTGATGCAATCGTCCAGCGCGTTCAGTCCACCTACATACGGGCACCGGATCTGATCGGGCGTCAGCAGCATGAGCGCGCCTGGGGCACTGGGGTCATCAATCCCCGCCGTGCGGGCATGGTCTATGCGATTGATGGACGCGAGCGCTGGCTCGTGCACAACTATCTGAGGCCAGATGAGCCGGACTTCGAGTCGGTCGATCGCGACTGGGCCATACGCACCATCCTCGGCGTCGGCGCGGACTTTTGCTACGACACCATCTCCAAGGAGGACTGGTATGGCCGCAGGCTGGTGGCGGACAAGTTGCGACATCGATGTGCATTCATTGCCGGCGACGCCGCCCACATCTGGGTGCCGTATGCTGGCTTCGGAATGAACGCCGGCATTGCGGACGCCACAAACCTGTCGTGGTTGCTTGCCGCGCACCTTCGTGGCTGGGCACCGGCAGCCATTCTCGACGCTTACGAGGCAGAGCGCTTGCCGATCACAGACCAAGTCTCGCGCTTCGCCATGTCCCACGCCGAGGCAGAAATCCGCCGACGCGGCGCGGTACCCCTCGAGATCGAGGAGGCAGGATCACAGGGAGAGCGTGCGCGGGAAGAAGTCGGGCGTCTGGCATACGAGGTCAACGTCCAACAGTATGCCTGCGCGGGACTCAACTTCGGCACCTACTATGACCGCTCACCTATCATCGCCTACGATGGCTGCGAGCACCCACCATACACGATGGCAACCTATATGCCCTCGACTGTTCCGGGCTGCCGGACGCCGCACTTCTGGCGCGCTGGCGGCACGTCGCTCTACGATGCCCTTGGTCCCGAGTTCACGCTGTTGAGACTGGACCCCGTGATCGATACTGCCCAGCTTGAGAGGGCAGCTGAACGCCGGGGTGTGCCAATGGTGGTGCTAGACATCGATGCGACCCAAACGGTCGCTCTCTACAGCCATAAGCTCGTGCTGTCGCGGCCAGATCAACACGTCGCGTGGCGCGGCAACGCACCACCCGTTGATCCGCTCGCTCTGCTAGATTGCGTGCGTGGCGCGCGTTGAACATCCTCTGGACTCCGCCAGTGCGGAGGTTGCCGCAAAAGGTCCGTGATTGAGAGACGCCATCGCGGCCAGCCGCCTGGCTAGTCAGGACTTGCCTCTCGTGGGGCGGTGCATGGGTCAGGAATTGGCACAAACTTACCGGTCAGCGTGCGCTGAGATCACTTCCGCTTATTAGGGGTGACCGGACGTAGTCGATGCTGAGCGCCGACGCGAGCTTTTGACCCAAGACGGACAGAGACATGCGCCAGAATGTTTCATACGCGATCGAAATTCGCGCACCAGACTGGGTGTATCCATAGCAGCGAGATTGGTTGGCCCAACTCGAGGGAGAAGACGATGTCATTCCGCTTGCGCATCGACAGCGTCGAGGATCTGGGCAGCGAGACCCTAATCTGCGGCCAACTCATCAAGGGCGCCTACTTCGGCCCGCAATATGTTCGGCTGAAGGACACAGCGGGCAACGAGAGGACCACCACAATATCGACCCACGGTCTGATCAACCCGGAAGGCTGGCCTGTCACGGCCGATCATGACACTCAACTTCAGCTCTATGTCCCTACGCCATCGCCCCCGTTCACGATTGATACAAAGAGCCCTCTCGAAGGTCTTGGCAACGTGGCCGTGCGCAAAGTCGGTATCGACCTGTCCGGGGAGCTGTCCGATCCGCTGTTTTGGGGTAACTTTTCGGTCCTCCACATGGAGTCGAAATCGATCGAGCGGCCCTATGAGGAGTTCCTTGGGCTGTCTCAGGATGAAGTGAACGGCTACCACACGCAGGTCCTTTCGCCTCACATCGACTCGCCGGCTTGGCCGATCTTCACGCTGCAAATTGACAGCGATCGATATGTCGAGATCGAGTACGCGGGTGGTGCGGAATATCAGGACAGGGTCTGGATCGGCTCAAGGGCTTCGGGGCAACGGGCCCTTCTTGGCTACAACAGCGGGCACTTCTCGCTTCCCGGTTTGAGACCGAGCGAGCTGGTTTGGCTTCTCGATCGGCTTGAGCAAATCACGGCTTACCCTGCCTCAGGCCTTCTCTTGGTGCCGATGTGCTACCTGCCCCAGCCGGATGCGCTGCTCACCGAAAAGCTTGCCACACTCTGCGCTCGCATTCGGGGCGCCAACTCAAGACTTGCGGGTACCATGGCGGCCAACATGGTTGAACATCAGGTGGTCCCAGACGCAAAGTGGGAGCGCAGGCCTCATTTCGGCTGGTGCAGCAATTGGCAGTACAGCCAGCGAAATCCGGAGAGCCTATGTCCGTACTCGCGGAAGCCGAATTCGGCTTTATTGACCAATTCTTCTCCGAAGTGGGGTAAGCACGACCAGGTCGGTTCCTGCCACCGAGCCGGAGTACCAGCGCGTCTGCTTTGACGGTGAGTGTTGGGGGTCAAGCAGACCAACAGTGAACGTCGCTCAAACGACGCGATTGACCCACTGCTGCCATTCGGAGTGCGCGTCCGAAATATGCACGCGCGCAGTCAGCTGATTCGAGCACGATCGATGATTGTCTGAGTGTCTAGCCCCGGCGGGAGGGTCCCGAACGCGTGCCCCCAGTGGCCAGCCAGGCGCGTAGCGCAGAACGCGTCTGCAACGGCCGCAGAGGAGTAGCGCACCAGTAGGCTGCCCTGCAGCGCAACGGCCATCATCTCCACGATGCGGCGCGCGACCGGCTCGAGGCCTGAAGGATCAGTCAGGCGTTCACGCAGGTTGGCGGCAAAGGCGTCGAGCTGCGCATTTGCACCTCGTGCCTTGGCCACCTCGCCGAGGAAGGCCTCGATCGTGTCAGGCTCGCGCTGCATGCAGCGCAGGACGTCGAGGCAGATGATGTTGCCCGTCCCTTCCCAAATGCCGTTGAGCGGGGCCTCACGATAGAGCCGCTCCATAAGGTGATCGGCAATGAAGCCATTGCCGCCGTGGCATTCGAGTGTTTCCGCAACGAATGGCGGCGTTCGCTTGCAGGCCCAGTACTTGGCTATGGGTGTCGCGATGCGTGAGAGCAGCGTCTCTGCCCGGTCGGCTACGGAACGGTCGAGCGCCCAGGCCAGGCGCATCGACAGCCACATCATGGCCTCGCTCTCCACTGCCAGATCAGCGATGACATTACGCATGATCGGCAGATCGACGAGGTGGCGCTGGAAGGCGCGCCGGGTGCTGGTGTGGTGGATCGCCTGCGATAGCGCCTGCCGCATCAGTCCGGAGGAGCCGATGGCGAAATCAAGCCGGGTCGCATGCGCCATCTCGATGATGGTGCGGATACCGCGTCCTTCTTCGCCCAGCATCACCGCGTGAAGTCCGTAGAACTCAACCTCGCTGCTGGCGTTCGATTTGTTCCCGCACTTGTCCTTGAGGCGCTGCAGCTTGAGGCGGTTGCGGCGGCCGTCGGGTAGCCAGCCGGTCGCAAGGAAGCACGAGAGTCCCTTGTCGGTTTGCGCGAGCGTGAGGAACACATCGCTCATCGGCACCGAGAAGAACCACTTGTGACCGGTAATGACGTAGGGTGCGCCAGGCCCACGC
The DNA here is from genome assembly GCA_963806735.1 of uncultured Alphaproteobacteria bacterium. GTDB lineage: Bacteria > Pseudomonadota > Alphaproteobacteria > Rhizobiales > Hyphomicrobiaceae > CADEFX01. The sequence goes on from CAWEBE010000042.1 coordinate 52,922, forward strand.
TGCCCCGTGGCCGGACGCGCGGTCGTCATGGTTGCGCGCAGGTCGGATCCACCCTGCTTCTCCGTCATCGCCATGCCGATCGTGAGGCCGGCCTTGCCCTTAGCGTAGATGGGGCGAGGATCGTAGGTTGGACGATTAATCAGAGGGGCCCATTCGGCGAGCAACGCCGCATCGTGCCGCAAAGCTGGGATGGAGGCGAAGGTCATGCCCATGGGGCAGCAGATGCCGTTCTCGCCCTGGTTCCAGAGATAGCTGAGCACGGCGCGAACGACATGCGCGCCGGGGCGCTCGTGCGTCCAGGCGAACGAATGCGTCTCGCAGCCGAAGATCATCCCCATCAGCTCGTGGTAGGCGGGATGGAATTCGACGAGGTCGACGCGATGGCCGAAGCGGTCGTGCGTGCGCAGCTCGGGGAGGTGCCGGTTGGCTTGGCGCGCCAGGTGCTGGACCTTGGCGCTACCGACCAAGGTTCCAGTTTGCTTCAGGCGGTCGGCTGCCCAGTCGGCACCGAAGGCGTGAACCGCGTCACGCAGCGGCTTGTCGCCTGAATAGAGGTCGCAATCCTCGAGCGCACTCGGTTGGTTCATCACCTCATGCGTGGCAAAACCAGTCTCCTGCCCGTCTGGGCTTGAATGCGTCGCCAGGGTCATCATCGGCCTATCTCCGCGCTTGCGCCAACCCCTATGATCGAGCAATGTAGCGCACGCCACGATGCAACGGATTGCGGAATTTGGTTGTTTAATGGAAATATGCGCAATCCAATTGCGAAGGCCGAGGGTACAATGCAGCCGTACGAACTCGATGAAGCCGACCGTCGTATCCTCCGGGAGCTGCAACAGGATGGCGCCCTCCGCAACGACATGCTGGCGGACCGGATCGCCCTGACCCCGGCACCAACACTGCGACGGGTACGCGCGCTGGAGAAAGCCGGCATCATCAGCCGCTACGCCGCACTCCTCGATTCCGAACGCGTCGGGTTCGCTGTGCGGGTCAAGGTGGACGTACGGCTGGCGTCTCAAACGCGCGCCGGTATTGACGCCTTCTCGAAGGCCATCATGGCCATGCCGGAAGTGGTCGAGTGCATGATCCTGTTCGGCGAATGGGACTATGTGTTGACCGTGGTTGCGCGCGACGTGGAGGATTATCAGCGTTTCGTCTTCGACAAGCTGTCCAAGCTGCCGAACATCGCGACCTACCGGTCAAGCTTGATCATGCGCATGGTCAAGCACACCACGGTGCTGCCGGTCTGATGCCAAGCTCGTGGCCAGCTTATGCCGACTTCCCAAATTGGCACGAACTCAGCGTTCAGCGGGCGCGAGGACCAAGTCCGCTTATTGCGGTTGATCGGACGTTGTGGACGCAGGGTGCCAACGCGAAATTTTGACCCAACTCGGACGGTAGCAGAGTTCACATCGCGTACCTTTGCAGCCCTGTTCGATTCGGTTCGTCTCTCACGCAGACTGCGACTTGCCTACTCTGCAAGCTCTTGGCGCTCAACTAACACAACGTGCCAGAGACGACTACCCAAACGGCTGGTCCGCCGATCGCCAAAGATCGCGGCCGCATGCCACTGGCGTTGGCCCTTAGTCAGTTCCGACCCGCCGTAAGTGTTCGACGAGTTGTCGTGCGCCGACCGGCAGCGAATGCAGGTCGCGAACGCAGATCGCAAGCCGTCTATTTGCCCACGGAATCCTGCAATTTGACGGCATCGATCCTCATGGAACGCTTTGATCGCTTTGCGGATGCCTCAGGCACAATGGCGATCCCAACGCCTGTCTCCACCATGCGGCAAACGGCGTCAAAGCCATGGACCCGGGCGCGAACCTTCATGATGACGCCAAGCCGTGCCGCTTGGCCGGCAAGATGCCGCTGAAGTGCACTGTCGCGTGGCAATGCAACGAACTCCCTCTCGACGATGTCGATCAGCCGCAATCGTCGCCGCGAGCGGCTCAAGGCGTCTCCGCGAGGCATGACGACCACCAGCTGATCGTTCCTGAAGGGAATGGTTTGAAGGGCTTCCGAGACGGCAGCCTCGGACGCAATTCCCACGTCTGCCGCGCCTGACGCTATCGCTTCGGCGATGTCGGTGCTCTCGCGTTCCTCGACATCAACGTTGAGCGTCGGATGATCAGCTAGGAACGACGCCAGGACGCGGGGCAAGTGCTCGCTGATGGCTGCCGTATTGGATAGCAGGCTGACTGTGCCCGACAGTCCCCTGGCGTAGCAGGCGAGATCGCCTCGCATGCGCTCCGCTTGCTGCACGATGAGACGCGCATGCTCCAGGAGACATTGGCCAGCAGGTGATAGGGAGACACCGCGGCGGTCACGAATGAGGAGTGCAACGCCTAGCATCTTTTCCATGCCCCGGATGCGCTCGCTCGCGGAGGCAAGCGCGAGGTTGGCTCTTCTTGCACCATGCGTGATGCTGTGAGCGTCCGCGATATGCAGAAAGAGGCGCAGATCAACCAGATCAAACGCATCCTACATGTTCCTTCGAGCAGTTCGAACGCCGATCGCCGAGGTGGCGTGCTGTGCATCAGCTGTGATTGGTCCAACGAGAGTTTCGTCCGGCGACCCCTCATGTTCGACGTTTCCGCGCAAGTGAGCAACGTAAGGCTACGGCTTTTCCGTAGGCAGGCTCCGTAACTTCCGCATTGTCTGCGCCGCTGTCGCCAATAAAAGATGAAAACATGAACAAGCAGCAATCGCCGGAGCTGTCGATGGTCGCGAGCGCAGATCCAGAGCATGTGGAAGAGGTGCGAGGGACGATTGCAACCTACCTCAACGCGGTGAAGGCAAACGACATCGCGACGCTGCGCGGGCTGTTCGACGCCAAGGCAAATGTCGCGCACTACCACGTCAAGAAAGATACCGTCGTCACCAACACGCTCGATGAGTTCATGGCCGTCATTCAATCGCTGCATGCAAAGTTCGACAACGCCGAGGAGATCGGCGAGGCCATGAATGTGCGGTTGGTAAAGCACCTTGCCAGCGTCGAGCTCGACTTCTGCTTTGTGATGGGTCCGAACCGGTTGCGCGGTACCGACTTGTTCAACCTCGCCCGCCAGAAACGGGAAGTGGGTGATCATTCACAAGAGCTATTGGCTTTGATCAGATGGGAAACTCCAGCCAACCGCTCGTCGGCTATGCGCGGCAAGGGCACGTCGCCACGATCACGCTGAACCGTCCGGACAAGCGAAATGCCTTCAACGCCGATCTGGTGCGATCGCTGCGGCAGGCACTCGCTGATTTCGACGGTGATCGGGAAGCTCGGGTCGCGATCCTCTGCGGGGCCGGCAAGGCATTCTCCAGCGGGGCCGACGTTCAGGAGCGGCAAATGCGGACGCCCGAGGCGTTCGCGCGCCTCGGCGGCCCGCAAGAGCCCGACGCCCATACGGGGGATCTGTTCATTCGCTCGGTCAACTGGAAACCGGTGATCGCCGCCGTACACGGCGCCGTCATGGGGCTTGGTCTGGGTGTGGCGTTCGAGTGCGATCTTGTCGTAGCCGATATCAACACACGCTTTCAGATCACCGAAACACCACGTGGCCTCGGCGGTGCGCGGTTTTGGAGCCTGCTCCACACCTGCGGCGGCGGCGCCTTCGCCACGGAGGTTGCGCTCACCGGAAGATTCTTCAGCGCCGAGGAAGCACACAAGGCGGGCATCGTCTGCGCTGTCGCGCCTGACGGGTGCGTCATCGAACATGCCGAGTGCACTGGCGCAACGCATCGCGGCAAATCCGCCGCTGAGCGTGCAGTCTGTCGTGCGCGTGCGGCGCTGGTTCATGGATCAGGCCGAACGCATGGCCGTCGCCTTCACCGATCCGATGAAGCTGTATTTGACCGACGACTTCCGCGAAGCGGTCGCCGCCCATGTCGAGAAGCGAGAGCCATCTGGTTTCAAAGGCCGCTAGATGAAGAGCGTGGTCAATCTTCTGCGTAGCATCGCATCGCGACAGGGGCACAAAAGCGAGCCGAGGCCTGCATCGCCGAGCCAGACGATCAGCGACGTTCTGCGCGCACAACTCGCGGAGCGGAGCAATGCTCCGGCAGTTTGGGTGGCGCCGCAGAAATACCGAACCTTCTGTGAAGTGTTCGAGGTCGTCGGACAGATTGCGCAAGCGCTGCGATCGCAAGTCGAAACCTCGCATGCCCGTATCGCCTTCGCGACGCCGCGCGGTTCGGCCGGCTTGTTCGGATTTCTCAGCGCGGTCGAGGTCGGCACCTGCTGTCCGCTCGACGCCAAGCTTACAGGCCGTGAGTTCAGCGACGCGCTGGTCGCGCTGGAGCCGGATGTCCTACTTGTCGCAGAACCGGACCCGGCGGCCCTGGCCGCGGCGCGCGCCGCCGGCATTCCATGCGTTAGCTTTCGATTGGACACGTCCCAAAGCGATTGCACCGTGACGCACCTGGCCCAGCCGGAAGGCGGGCGAAGGTCGAGCAATGCGCGCACCGCTCCTTCTGAGAGGCGATGGAAGCGCCGGCAATCCTGATGCGCACCTCCGGAACGACTGCAGACCCCAAGCTTGTCGGGCTCAGTCATGCCAACGTCATTGCAGCGACCGTTGCCATGGCTTCAGTGTTCCAGCTGGTCCCCGACGACATCTGCTTGACCCCGATGCCGCTGCATCATGTGCACGGGTTGATTGCGGGCGCCTTGTCGGCGCTGGCCGCGGGCTCTTCCATCCATTGCTGTGAAAGCTTCTCGCCGCACGCTTTCGATGCCGCGTTGCGTGGGTTCTCTCCGACCTGGTTGACCGCGGCGCCTGCCTTGCATCTCGCCATGTGCGACTACTACGAGAACAAAGGTGCTCGTCCAGGAATAGCGACGTTGCGCCGATTTCGGTCGTCCTCAGCTCCACTTGCGCCGTCTTCGGTTCGGACGCTGGAAGACCTGTATGACGCACCGTTGCTCGAAACCTATGGCCTCACCGAGACCGCGTCGACGATATGCTCCAATTTGCTTCCGCCAGGACAACGCAAGCTTGGCTCGGTTGGCGTCCCGATCAACGCCGAGCTTCTCATCCTTGATGATGCGGAGCGGAAAGCACCGCCTGGGGTCGATGGGGAAATTCTGCTCCGGGGTGCCGGCGTCATTCGCGAGTATCTCGGCACGCAGCCCGATGGCGCCTTCTGGGAAGGGTGGCTGAGAACGGGCGATATCGGTCACGTCGACGACGACGGATATCTCTATGTCGTCGGCCGAAAGAAGGAAGTGATCAAGCGCGGGGGGCACTCCGTCTTTCCACTCGAGATCGACAACGCCCTGAGCACGCATCCCAGTGTTGCCGAAGCCATCACCTTCTCGATTCCTCACGACACGTTGGGCGAGGACGTCATGGCCGCAGTCGTCGGCAAGCCGGACGCCAGCATCGATCCGAGCAGCCTGCGTGAGCACCTCTCGGCATCGCTCAGCAGCTACAAGATTCCAACGCGCGTGCTCATCGTGGACAGCATTCCGCGCAATGCGATCGGCAAGGCCTTGCGACGGGAGATGCCCCAACAGCTCGCGTCACAGCTTGCCCCGGAATCGCGCGGTCCCTCCACGCCTATGGAGCAAGTCCTGCTTGCCATCTGGCGCAAGGTGTTGCGACGCGACGATATCGGGGTAACTGACAACGTTTTCCAGTTCGGCGCAGATCCGCTTCGCGCCGAAATGGCATCGGGGCTCATCGATGAGGGCGACCAGCGTGCGGATGAGCACCAAAGTCCTCTACGCCAAGCCGACGGTGCGCGAGCAGGCGGCGTACTGCGCGGCTCAGCGAGAACAACCATGAGCCATTACAGCCTCGACGGCAGACTGCCTCAGTCGATGGCAGAGGACGTCTGGCTCGCGCCAACGGCCCAAGTCATCGGGGACGTTGTCTTGGGGCGGGAGGCGAGCATTTGGTTTTCGGCGATTGTGCGCGGAGACAACGAGCCGATCGTGATCGGTGACCGGACGAACGTGCAGGATGGCTGCGTCTTGCACAGTGATCCGGGGGCACCACTTCACATCGGCAACGACGCGACGATTGGCCATCGCGCAATGCTGCATGGCTGCAGGATCGGCGATACATGCCTGATTGGGATTGGCGCCGTGATTCTCAATCGCGCTTCGATTGGCGAAGGTCAATTGTTGGTGCAGGCGCGTTGGTGACCGAAACCAAGCAGTTTCCGCCGACCTCTCTCATCATCGGTTCGCCGGCCCGGGTTGTGCGTGAACTTACCACGGCCGAGCAGCAGGTGACCGCCATGAACGCGTCTCACTACGTCCGCAACGCTACGCGCTTCAGGAAAAGTCTCGAACACCTGCACCCAGATCACCCAGGAACGACAGCAAGAGGAGTAGGCAATGCCGGACATCCTGGTTGAGGTCAGAGGCGCATGGCTTGACGGCAAGCAGGCCACGTTTCTGGAAGCCATACACCAAGCGGTCGTCCAAACCTTCAGAACGCCGAACGATGAACCATTGGCACGTCTCATCGAGCATCCGGCCAGCAATTATCTGACACCGTTTTCCGCCGGGGAACGTTTCACGCGGATTGAGATTGTTCTGTTCAAGGGTCGTTCCCTCGAAGCGAAGCGAGAATTGTATCGAGCCATGGTGCGAAACCTTCACCCATTCGACGTTCCTCCGGAGGACGTGAAGGTCGTGTTGCTCGAAACCACCACTGAGAACGTCGGCTTCAGGAGCGGACAGGCGGCGTGCGACCTCGATCTTGGTTATGCGCTCCAAGTCTGAGTTGACCCCACCGATGTCCGCCCGTAGTGCACGGGTCGCCCGCATTTCGGTTATTGGGGGTAAACCAGACGTGCTGAACCAACGAGCACGACGGGAGAAGATGACCCACAACAGACATTGCTGCGAGTCCACAGTTGACCCAGCTGATCTGGCTAGGCGCATTTCAAATCAACGCCGAATTATAGGGTATTTGCTGATTTCCTGCGCTTGCAACCCCTATACGATCTTCTCAACGAGACGAGCCGCCCGGTCAGTCCACCGGTAGACAGTGGCGTCGCGAGCGGCTTTGAGGGGAGGGCCGCCGGATGTCTTGGGTTCATCGGCCCCTGGCGCAAATGGCCGGCGCGACGGAGAGACATGCGACCCTGCTCGGTTGGGTAGGTGCCGTAGGTGTTGCCTACTTTCTGGCGGCTCAGATTGGGCTCGCGTTGCTGTCGGCGCCCTCGGATATTGCCGTCTTCTGGCCGGCATCCGGAGTTGCGGCTGGCATCCTGATCGCATTCGGTCGACGGGCGTTACCCGCAGTTGTGATCGGCGTCATCGTTAGCACGATCGCTGCGAACGTGTTGGGTGACAGAGATTTTTGGACCTCACTGTTCAAGGGTGTTTGTAACGCCAGCGAAGCGGTCCTTATGGCATGGCTGATCGAGCAATGGTTTGGTCGGGCCTTCGCGTTTGCCGACTTGCGCCACGTCCTGGGTTTCTTCGCCGCTGCCGGCTTTGCAGCTGCCGCCTCTGCCGTTGGTGGCGCCGCGACAATGACCTTGCTTCATGCCACCGCACCGTTCTGGGATGCCTGGCTCGTGTGGTTCTTGTCCGATGGACTTGGAATCGTCGTCATCGCACCACTCCTCATTGCGATCAGCGAGACTGTGCACAAGCCAATGTTTCGTGCCGAGCTGGTCGAGGGTGCAGGCGTGGTTGCGCTCCTGGTGGTGATTGCGATCTATGTGCGCACCCATCCAGCCGACTCCTGGGTTTCATTCAATCCGGGAGCGTTCGTGCTGCCGCCCTTGTTGTGGCTCACCGCCCGCTGCCCACCGGTGTTCGCAATCTCCGGCGCTTTCATCGTATCCATCTCTGCCATTGTGGCGACGATATTGGGCTTGGGCCGCTTTGGCGATGCGGCTGTGCCCCTTATCGAGCGGGTCCGCGGCGCGCAGACGACCATCTTCATGGTGATGGCGTACACCCTCGTGCTTTTGGCCTTGTTCAGCGAAAGACGCCGGCGCGTAGCCGAACTCAAACACGGTGCGGAGCGGCTCCAACTGGCCCTTGACGGGGCTGAGCTTGGTACCTTCACAGCAGATCTTGCCAGCGGTCGCTTTGACTGTGATGCCCGAACCGCGCGCCTGCATGGCCATGCTGAGCCCCCAACGACGATCAAGCAATCGCGGCGCTTCGTTCATCCGGACGATCTTGTTCACATCAACTCAGCCGTCGTGACCGCAAAACAAAATGGTGGTCCCTGGAATGCAGAATACCGGGTGGTAGACCCACCCAATGTCGCACAGGCAGGAAAGACGCGTTGGGTGGCGGTGGAAAGCTCAATTGTGCGGGATGGTTGTGGCGAACCAGTGGGGCTGCTTGGCGTCACCCGTGACATTACGCAGCGAAAGCAGGCCGAACAAGCGCTCAACGAGCGCAACACACAACTGGCCCTGGCGGGAGAGATTGCACTCGTTGGAAGCTTTACATTCGATCTTGTCTCTGAGCGAATGCACGTATCGTCGGGCTATGTGGCCATTCACGGGCTGCCCGAAGGGACTGTAGAGACGAATCGAGCCGATTGGCGGAACCGGGTTCATCCGGAGGATTTGCCCGGCCTCGAAGCCGCCCTGCAACAGGACATAGCCGCTCGCAGACGCCAGCATCTTTGTGAATACCGCATTGTTCGCGCTGGCGGCGAAGTCCGTTGGATCGAAGCCCGCAGCGCCATATCGTATGGTGACGATGGCGCGGCGGAACGCGCTGTGGGCGTCAACATCGACATTACGCGGCGCAAATGGGCCGATGCGGCATTGTCCGAGCGCAATGCCCAGCTTGACCTCGCCGGCAAGATTGCGGGCGTCGGTAGCTTCGCCGTCGATTTTTCCACGAACATCATCCATCTGTCGCCTGGCTGCGCTGCGCTTTTCGGATTGCCGGAAAATGCCACCACCATGTCGCGTGAAGAAGCGCGCATGCATGTCCATCCCGACGACCTGGTGCGACTGGATACAGTGCGCAATAATGCTCTGCGCAACCGCGAAAGCGAGCTGGTAGCGCAATATCGCGTCATCCGCCCCGACAGTGGGGCGACCAGGTGGGTCGAGGCGCGCAGCCTAACGTCCTACTCAAATCATGGCCGGCCGTTGCGCATGGTCGGAGTCGCCATCGATTTTACCGCGCACAAGCAGGCCGAAGATCACAAGAGCCTGCTGCTTGCCGAGCTCGATCATCGTGTAAAGAACACCCTGGCGAGCGTCAGCGCGATGGCGGAGCAGACACGCGTCAGCAGTAGCTCGATTGACGAGTTTCTGGATATGCTGCGGGGACGAATACGGTCCTTGGCGAACACGCATGCTCTGCTAAGTCACACGCGCTGGCATGGCGTTGAGCTGACCGAACTTGTGCGCAGCGAACTCGCGCCTTGCTTGCGAGATAACAATGTGATCATCGAGGGACCTGCCATCGTCCTGACTTCCGAAGCCGTGCAGGCGGTTGCGATCGTGCTGCATGAGCTGGCAACCAACGCGGCAAAGTACGGCGCCCTGTCGAGCCGCCATGGCCAGGTCTCAGTGTGCTGGCGCCGGCAACCCAATGGGGCATCTGGTGCTGGAGTGGTCCTCGAGTGGCGAGAAATCGGCGGTCCGCCGGTCAAGGTCTTAGGTGCGTTGGGGTATGGGACAAGCGTCATCCGGGAGCTCATCCCTTACGAGCTTGGCGGCACCGTCGACTACCTGCTTGCCCCCGCTGGTGTCGCCTGCCTGCTTGAAATACCCGCCAAGTGGCTGAGAGATGAAACCATGGGCCAACAAGATATGAGTGGGCATGGCGACAAAATCACTTTGCTCCACTGACAAGCATCGACGGCCGGGTATCTACTCTCGGTACTTCGTCCGGAATTGGGGGGATAAGCTGACGTTCAGCCGATGAGGTCGCGAGGACCGTTCGTGACCCATGTCGGACATCCCCCACACCGCAGCTTTCGGCGGCTTACCTGGCGTGCGCTGGCCGACGCCGACCTGTAGGTCTAGACCCGAGCAGAACTCGCCAGTGCTTTTCCTCGCGGTGCCTGTGCTGTTGAGCGACATTTGTGACAGGCCGCGACCGCGGATAGCGCGCTGTCTGTCACCTGTTTGAAGGGGAAGTCGAGGTCCCGGTCCTGAAGTCGAAATGGCGCTGACCGTAGGTGAGAGCCGTCATCTCAAGAATGGCGCGCCCACCATCCAGGTACCCCACCCAACAAGCAGCAGGCCTGAGGCTCGGCTGAGCCAAGGGCCGTTGCTGGCGAGCTTCTCAATGAGCACGAAGGCAGCGAGAAGAGCGATCCAGGCGAGGTTCATTACGCCCAGAACAAAGAGCAGCAGCATCAGTGCCCAACAGCAGAGCAGGCAATACCATCCATGCCGAAGTCCCATCACGAAGGCGCCGAGCCTCCCCTCGCGCCACTCGCTGAGCAAAAAGGCGAGCGGGCTGCGGCATTTGTTGAGGCAGGCGAGCTTGAGCGGCGCAAACTGATAGAGGCCCGCGATAATCAGAGCACCACCCCCCCATATTGGCAACGCGCGGCCCATCATGGAGGTCATGAGACCCCTGTTGTGAAGAGCCCAATTGGCCAGGGTGGCAATCGCTGCAAAGCCAGCCCAGACGACAACATATGCGCCAGCGAAAAACAAAGTAGGCAGATAAGGAGGCTCGGCGTGCTGGCGCTTGCGATTGACATTCGCAAACAACAGAACCATGGGCGTGGCGGACGGAAGCATCATGGCCACCATCATCACCACCCACATGGCAAACATGAGTAGAACGTCGACGCCGCGCCACCGCTGGTCCTGTGGCATAGCCACGGACGACACAGCACCCGCCATCTCGCTGCCGGCCATCGACGCCGCAAGGATGGTATAGAGCCAAGCCAATAAGACAATTGTGCCGAGGCAGAGCGCGGTAATCGTCCGGTCGCGCTTAAGGACTCTTTCGAGTGCCGTGGTGTTGGCCATCTATCGGCTAGGCCTTCCAGCTGAATGGGCTGACACTGCCGTGTCCGCCGGACGTCCAACTTCGCATCTGAGGCGCGGCAAAACGTGAACCATCGCTTCGTGCGAGCTTGGCCTCGGTGATGTCCACCAAGCCGAGGATGGGCGCATTCACCAATGTGGCGGTCTTCCCGGCTTGGTCCTTGATCGGTTGAAGCTTGACATGCCCCATGGTGCCGACGGTGATTTCAGGGCTCTCAACCCCGCTCATCTTGATGGCTGCGCTTTCCGTTGGCAGCCATGTGGAGACAAGGCTGCCAAGCACGGCGCCGGGTCCCCCCTTCTTGCCGGAGAAAATGTCCTCGAGCTCTTGGCGCTGCCGAGCATCGGCCCCATCGTCGATGACCAAGCAGACCGTGGCATTGCCGCTGGCAAAATCCTTGGGCAGATCCACCAGCCAGACAAGCGCACGACCTGATAGGTCCACACCATCAGATTGCCCCTTGTCGATAGAAAACGTGAGAGCGCCTGAGCACCATCCCTGGTCGGGCTCCGCTGGGCCCAAAACGCATGGGCAGGCTGACTTGCAACTGCACGCCTCAACGAGCTGACCGGACAATTGCCATGCCATGTCGAGTCTCCCTCGATGTGTTGGGACGCAGGCAGTTTGCCACATTGTTGATCCCGTTTGCAGGGCCATTCGGGCGTCAGCGCAAGTGACATGCACCGGCCAGTGTCATATTGTCGTTACGGGCAAATGGAGGTCTTCATGACCGAGATTCCCAGGTGGCACATCACCGGCGATTGGTTTGACAATTGCAGCTGTGCCGTCGCCTGCCCGTGCACCTTCGCCCAAGCCCCCGACAACAACTTCTGCGAGTCGGTCCTGTTCTGGCACATCCAGCAGGGCCATTACGGCGATATCAATCTGGACGGTCTGAGCTTTGTTCGCGTGGGAAGATGGGAAGGCGATCTGTGGGCCGGAAAGGCTAAGGGGGCGGCCGGCATCTTCATCGACGAGCGTGCCGACGAGCGCCAAGCGGAGGTGCTCCCCCAGATCTTCGGCGGTCAGGTCGGAGGATTTCCGGCTCTCGTCGCTGCGCTGTTCGCCGAAGGCCGGCAGCTGCGGGGCATAGAGCGTGCGCGCATCACTTTCGAGATCGCGCCCGACCGCGCCCACTGGGGAACGGAGATTGCCGGCAAAGTCAAGGCATGGGCCACAGCCCTGACCGGCCCGACGAGCCTGCCGGGAAAATATCCGCAGCTCATGAACCCACCGGGCTCCGAGACCGGCCCTGGACAGCTCGTAACCTGGGCCAAATCGACAGTCTGCTCCGTCGACGCGTTCGGCTTCGAGTTTCAGTGGACGACCAATTCGAGCAAGCACATCCCATTCGATTGGGCCGGTCCATAACGCGACGCGTGCCGAAGTCGGTGCCCAGCGGTATCGGTCGCTGCAACGCCGGCGACATGAATGTTAGCAGGTCGCTCTCACGCCGACTTTTCGACAACATCGACCCAGTTCGGAAGTTCATAGGGATGAAGGCTTGACACCCCAGGCCATCACGGCTGGTCGTCGAATGATCACACGACCATCCGAGATGCTGCGTCAAGGATCGCGTCGTGAATTTGCGCGCGAAGCGCTGGCTCTTGTGCTTCGAGCACCATGCCCCGCTATGCACCAGATTTACGTAGCGGATGAAATTGGTGACCTTGGACCGCATACGGGAGAATTCGTACTCCCATAACTCGTTGCCGTTGCTCGCAAACGATGTCTTGATCGGGTCGCCGAATATTCGTCTTACCTCGGCTTGGCTCGTTCTGCCCTTGATCAATTGCCTGGATACGGATTCAGAGGTTGAGTCCGCTAAGCTTTCGTTGCCAACACTTGCGCAGCCTGCAAGCAACATGGCCGTCAGCAGTGCGAATATTTTAGATCTGTCCGGCTGCATTGTGCCCCCACTCGCGTGAGCGTGCAGAGCGGTCGACTACGAGGCGCCCTCTCGTAGCGTGCACCGTCATAGTCAATGACGCCGGGCAGCGCATGGCTTGTTGTGCCCACGCGGGGACATTTCGGGCACATCTCACAAAGCACGCTTGGAACAACGCCCCAAGGGTTGCCAAGGCCGGGAGCTGCCTGCCTGAGTAAGCGACAAAACTGGGACCGATCAGACATCTGCGCGTTGAGCATCCGTGCTTTGCGGGGGGATCCCGCACGCTCCGTTTGGCTAGTCGCACAGGGGCGTCGGCCCACTCCCGCGGCCGAGGCTCTCTTTTTGCGCGGTTACGATTTTGGGACCAACGTCGGGACCAAGAAAGCAAATGGTCTCATATAGACGTTGAAATCATTATGGAAGTTGGTTCGTCGTAACCATCAGCGCCCGCTCTCTGTGGGCACCCTGCTGCAGCTGCGGACGGCAGGAAGTGTTCTCCGTGGTCCACGTTTCACCGGTATTTTCGTTCATGAGGGTCAAGCGGATGTGTTGAATAAATCCCATGAAGGCGAAGCACCAACTGAATACGGGCTGATGTTTCGAACGGGGCGAAGCCTGCATGTGAGAGGGAGCGGCGTCCCGCGCCGCATCTCTCACGTGACCGTCTTGGCTGAGACTAGTCCCGGAGATGCAGCTTCCGCCGCTCCCAAGAGATGGTTTTACACAGCCCCGCGAATTGCGGCGTTGGCAAAACTCAATCATATGACCAGTTATGTGATCCCAGCCCTCGAGCAGAAACGCGCCGAATTGTCCGGCAAAAAAATAACACCCACAATGCTCTAAAGCGGATGATCCAAGAGCACTGGATTTCGGCGACCGACTAGTTAGTCTCCCGAACAGAAACGTAGCGGCACAGCATGCAGCGACAGCGAAACGACGAACAACGCTGCGGCCAGGGACCCGGGCAAAGGGGGACGCGCGATGGCTTTCATGGGGCGCTGATCAACCTCGTAGCTTGATACGAATTTGCACTCTACAAGCTCATTGCCAAAGTCCGCGCCCAATCAATTTGGTTTGAACTTAAGTTGCGGGCGCGCTCAGCTGTCCGGCGGTTCGAACACACATCGAACCGTATCTGGCACCGTTTCAATGTCGTGATTGATGCACACGTGCCAGCGCATGTCGCGCGAGGGCAACCGTCGGTCGTTCGGACCGATCAGGACGGTTTGATTGTCCACAGTCGTCAACCACAACCCGTGCGGGGCACGCACGATGCGGCTGACCGGGCGGCAGTCGCCATCGTGGCAGCACTCCATCGGATACCAGGAGGTGGTGGTGCCGTCGGGATTCTGGTGGCTGTGCGCGTCGGCGACGTTCGGTGAAGACGATACCGCGACAGCCAGCACGCCGAGGCTAACTGCACCAGCTATAGCGCTGCGCCAGAGCATCCTCGTTGCGCGCAAGCGGCCTATAGTTCGCAACACGCTGTCCCCCTTGGATTAATGGCGCTCCTAGTCGGAGCACAAAATCGATTGGCTACGAGCGCAATTTCATCGTGAACTGAGCATCAGTCGGCAATGACTGGTGGCTCCACTGCCTCGGCACAATTCTTCCCGACTTCATAGGTGGAGGCCGAATGTCAGGCCAACCCCACGATGTGGAACTCCGGCACTACCTGATTTATTCCCTGGCCTCCGGGACGATAAGCGTTAGCTACCACCTGGAGGTTGCGATTCGCCGAGGAATGGTGTCCTCACGGGCCAAGCCAAGGCTGAGCGGTGCTCGACGCGAGCGTCGTGTTCGGATGCGTGAGCGAGTGCACGAAAACCACGCCAACGGCGAGCAGGACGAGCAGCATGCATGCAGTTTGGACAACGCTGGCAGTTCTAGTGAGTACGGGAGCACGGCGCATCATGGGATCCTCCAACGGAAGTAGGTCGATTTCGTACACTGTCCCGACACATGCCGGGGCGCGCGGGCGGTTAGCCGGCTCGTGACTTCTCGAAGGAAGCGCAGATGTCTCGCGCCAGGTTCGCGCGGGAGAGGCCGCGCCGCTGCAGCGCGTCATCGGAAAGCCCGGAGAGCTGCTCATACATGGCTGCAGCAGCCCAGTAGTCAGCGCAGGTATTGATCCATACCGCGGCATATTCGACGACGGGCATGAAGAAGCCAGTGATCGAGAATTCCGGCTGATTGAACGTGTGGGCGTGAGTCGGAACGGCATTCGTCGTCATGGTTGCTGCTCCTGAGTTGCGCTTCCTCTACTTCGATGGAAGTGAGCATGCACCAGACCGCCGACAGGCGCGTTGGCATTTGCCAACGGCGCGAGAACTCTCGCACCGCCGGAGAGCAATTAGCCAAGGAGGTACTGATTTTGGCGGCTATTCGCCCTTGGCCTCGCGCACGAGCTTTTCCAGACGCGCAATGTCGCTGATCTGTAAATCACCACCTTCGCGCCGAAGGAGGCCGATGGAGCCAAGTCGGCTGAGCTCGCGAGAGACAGCCTCACGATGCGTACTGATCCGGTTGGCGATATCGGAAAGCGAAGGCGCTGGTGAGAGCAAGGCCTGCCCGCTGCGGTGTCCGGTCTCTGCCGCCAGACGGAGAAGTTCGGCGTGTATGCGATTCTGCACGGCCAGAGTGCTGAACTCGACGACACGCTCGGACAGCCGCCGCACCTCCGCCGAGATGTGTCGGAGCGTTGCGACTGCAACAACCGGCTCCCGGAGCAAGAGGTTTTCGAACTGGCTGGCTGTCAAAGACGCGATGACAGAGGGCTCTATGGCCTCCACACCTGCTGAGCGTGGCCCTCGATCGATCGCGGCGATCTCCCCGAACATGGCCCCCGGTCTCAGGTCGGTGAATACGACAGCCTTGCCCTCGCCCGAATAGACGATAACGCGCACCTTGCCAGATGCGAGGAAGAAGACCTCAGTGTGAGGATCGTCATAGCTAAGAGTCTGCTGCCCGGCCTCGTATGTCCGCCATTTACAGTCGCGAGTTAGGCTTTCAAATTTGTTCTCGGACAATACCGCCAAGATGGGGACCTGCCGTAGAGCAGTCACGCGCTGTCTCTGGTCCATGATCGCCCCCTGCAAGGGTTGTAACCACGTTGATCAAGTTACATTTGGCGCTCTGTTCAGAAACCGGGCACGAACTCAGATGCCAGGCTCACTTGGCCTCGAGCGTATGTATGTGATCCCATCCGGGAGGAGGCGGGTATTGTAAGAGTTGCCGGGTGCGCATCAGAAAAATCGAGTTGGCGGATCGGTCTCTGAGAGGCGCTCGAAATTACGGCAGGCGCCGGCGAAGTCCTTCGACCTCCAGCAGCGAAGGCCCTCTGCATACCCTTCCACCAAAGATGTGCTCTCTTCTGTCATGTCACCCGCAAGCCCCATCGGCTCGAAGATCCTTAGGGGGCCGGTGCGTCCCACTACCCTCACCGTGTCAATCTCCCGCCACGCTACCGCGCAACCAGTGAGTTGGACAGTTGCCTCCGATGCCAAGATCGTTGTTCCATAGAACTTGTTTGCTCCTTCGAGCCGCGAGGCTACGTTTGCACTGTCGCCCATGACCGTGTAGTTGAAGCGTCGCTTGGAGCCGATATTGCCGACAATCCCAATGCCTGTGTGAAGGCCGATGCGCTGATCGAGCTTGCGCCAGCCCGAGACCGGCGGGATGGCTGCGTTCAACTCACGCAGCCTCATGCGAGCGGCCAGCGCAGCCTTCACAGCATGCAAGGCGTGCTCTGGGTCGTCGGCGGGTGCGCCGAACACGCCGTCAATGGCATCACCAACGTACTTGTCGATGAAGCCTTCGTGCCCCATGACGATGTCGGTCATGGCCGTCAAGTATTCATTCATCAGCCGCACCAGCTCGTGAGGCTCGAGGTCCTCTGACAACTTGCTGAAGCCGACGAGGTCGGATCTGTACAGCGTTACCGTGCGATTTTCTCCGCCGAGGCGCAGCTTGTCGGGTCGGCGCGCCAATTCCTCGACGATACTGGGCGCGACGTAGTGGCTGAACGCTCTGCGGACCTGATTGCGCTCGCGCGTAGTGTGGAAATAGAAGAAGCCGGTGCAGAGGGTATAGACAACCGTCAAGGTTAGTGCCGGGTACGTGGCATCTAGGAGGCGGCCTGAATGCACGCGTAGCCACCACGCTACCACCACCATGGCTATTAGTGTCGCCGCGCCGATGATGGCACCCGAAACAGGGCTTGCGCGGCGAATGAGGCCTGCGAGAAGGAGTCCCGCTAGCGTCGTCAACATGACCTCGAGCCCCGTGGAGAGGTCCGGTCGATGCAGCATGCTTCCAGCGATGATCTGCTCTATAGCCTGTGCGTGGACCTCCACTCCCGCTACAACAGAATCGAGAGGCGTGGCTCTCACGTCGAAGAGGCCCGGTGCGCTCGCCCCAATGAAAACGATGCGGTCTGAGATTTCGTCGCGCGCGATACGGCCCTCCAGCAGGTCGATGGCCGAGCGGAAGCGCCCCGCATCGTGGGCCGTGAAGGAAAGCCACATGTGTCCGGTGTGGTCCGTGGGCACGACATGCTTGCCAATGCGCACCGACGTTATGCCGGTGTCCGCAATGAACGGTGTTTCCCCGCTCGCTGTCGACGAGCGCACTGTGATGGTAGTGGCCCCTGCTACAAGCCGCATGGTCTCAGCCGCGAGCGAGGGAATGAGGTCGCTGCCCAGGCGCACCAGCATCGGCACCTTGCGGACCACTTGGTCGTGCTCGGGGAACCAATTCAAGGCTCCTTGCCCCGTGGCGACCTCTTGCAACATCGGCATATTGCCGGTCACAGCTGGCAGGAAAGGGGCATAGCTTCCTGGATCAGTACCGAGCAGCGCGAAGCCAGTACGCGACACGATAGGGGGGCCGGGGGCGCCGTGCCGGCCAATCACGCCAAGCACCACCGGCTTACCCGAGATGGCCTGGGCTAGGCGCTGATCACCGGACGGAAGCGCTTCTATCGTCCGCAGGAGCGGCTGAATCTCGGGGATATTCTTAACCGATTGCGGAACGGCAGAGAGGACGTCGCGCTCCGCGTGCGAAAGCACGAAGTCGAACGCGATGACCCGAGCCCCTAGCGCGAGTAGTTCGTCGACAAGGCTGGCTAGGATTTCGCGACGCCAGGGCCATGCTCCGATCGCGGTCAGGGAGCGCTCGTCGATGTCGATAATGCGCACGGGGTACGCGGGATCGACTTTGCGTGGCTGCAACTGTTGCAGCGTGTCGAAGCTGACTAACCGGAGCCTAGCGAGGGGCTGCGGATCAATCCAACGCAATGCAGCTGCTGCGCCAAGGGCGAACATGACTGCGAGCCAGTACATGACACGGGTGCGAGCCATTCCCCCTCCGCCAGGAAAACCTGACTATCCAGGTCGCCTGTCTGTGGTCAGCTACCTATGGTAGCGTCGCCAAAGGTGGATAATCCATGCGCAATTCGGGCGCGCCGCTTGACATGAGGGTAGGATGCTCTGGGTGGAGCTTGTGGGTTATGCCGGCTTCGCTAACGCTTGGCACCTATTTGATGAAGAGGATGATTCCGCTTCGTATGATCGTGTATGCGCCAACTGCCTGCTTGCCGCCTACGGGTTTCTCACCCCACGTTTACCCACAACTGGTACTGCACGGCCACAGCTTTGGCCGACGACACCGCTCAGGAATTGACTAAAATACCATCGGAGGAAGTGTTCGGTGGGGGGCGTCAAATGTCGCGTGTGATCCTGCCTGGACTCCTGGTCATTCTTCTGTGTTGCTCAACGAGCTCGCAAGCGGCGGAGCCGCACGATATTGGCGAGGCGGTGGTGATCAAAAACCTGGTCACTGCCGCAGATCAGCAACAAGACAAGCGGCGCCTTGCTAAGGGTGATGGCGTGCGCGAGCAGGAGCTGCTGGAGACGCAGACGGCCTCGCACGGCGAGTTCCGCTTGGCCGACGATACCAAGTTGGCGCTCGGACCCGACGCGCGCCTTGTGCTCGACAAGTTCGTTTATGATCGGAGCACAACCAGCAGGCAGGTGCTGATTAATTTTGCAGCCGGTGCGTTCCGCTTCATTTCGGCCAGCAAGGACCCGACGGTCTACGAGCTCAAGACCCCGACCGCCGCGATTGGTATTCGCGGCACCGTATTCGACTTCTATGTAGCCGACAGGGGCGCCATGGCGGTGCTGATGCACAGAGGCGCCGTCGAGGTGTGTACCGTCAGCTGCAAGCTGCACAACAAGCTGGGCCAACTGGCTTATGTCACCCGCTCGGGCAAGGTCATTCTGCGCAGATACTGGGATGGCAGGCTCCTACCGGGCGTCTCGATCAAGCAGGCGTTCCCGTTTCTCGGCAAGAAGCTCGCCATCGACGACGTCATTCGCTTTGCGAGCTTGACGGCGCCCGCCGGCAAGGCTGCGCCCGGCAAGCAAGCTGCGAAAGCGGCCGGCGCGTCCAGCGTTGCCTTCAACGTGGATGGCACGATGTCCTTTGCGGGCATGAGCATTGCGAGCGTCAGCCAGCCGTCCGGCCCGGGCTCTAGTGGTGGACGTGGTGGCCCTGGCAACGGCAATGGCAACTCGCCTAATGCGGGCAACGGTGGCGGCAACCTGGGCGGCAGCGGCCCAGGCACCGGGAATGGTGGCGGCAACAACGGCGGCGGCAATGGTGGTGGCAATGGTGGTGGCAATGGCGGCGGTGGCGGAGGAAGCGGGGGGGGCGGAGGTGGTGGCGGAGGAGGAGGAGGCGGCGGGGGCGGCGGCGGAGGAGGAGGCGGGGGCGGCGGTGGTAAATAGACGAACGCCACCCAGCCAAATGTTGGAACGAACTGAAAGCGATGACACTATCGAATGAGCCTTGGTGATTTCCTCCCCGTTTCGCCAGATGGTGCCCTGTCGCCTCCCATCGAAACCAGGGTCCCAGCATCGCGCACCCCACGCTGACCCAGGCGTGGGGTGTTTGCCGTCGATACGTGGGAACCCCTCACGTTTCGGTGTCTTCGGAAATAGACACCGGACGGAAGCCGTTGTTGCGTCAGGCTGTAGCCTAGCTGCCATCCGTCTACGAGAGATCCCCGGTCTACCGTGGCCCGTCTCCGACATTATGGGGGTGGGTGTTGATCGTGCCTTTGATCGTGCGCTGGCAGCATTTCTGATCTGGCTGCGCCAATAAAAAGGTCCACACTGAACGCACGGGCAGGTCGTGGAGGGACCTGTTCATGAACTGCACGCCAGGGCAATCGTGCGGTCCGCCCGGGCTCGAATGCTCAATGTCGGTTGCGACATGCGTACCATAGGCACGGGCCGTACTGTACCGCTGGTGACTCTGATGCTTTTCACCCTGTCCTGACCAACCACTGCGACTGACAGGAGGACGCCATGCCATCCACTAACACGAGCGAAGACGGGGGTTCAGCGTCCGTGGCTGCCGCTGCGGGCCGCTATGTCGCGAACGGCATTCGCTCGCTGACGGCTGACCTCATGGCGGGCGCCATTGTCGCCGCGCTCAACGTCGCGCTTGCCGTGAGCTTCGCTGCGCTGTTGTTTCAGGGCGAGCTTAGAGACGGCTTTGCCATGGGCTTGTGGGCGCTGCTCCTGAGCATGGTGGTCACCGGCGTTCTAGTGAACTTGATGACCTCGATCCCGCCGATCTCTGCCGGGCCCGACACCCCGGTGGTCGCCGTCATGACCCTTCTGGCCGCCGCGGTGTCCTCGCAAGTCTTGGCGTCCGGTGGCAGCGCCGAAATCGCCGCGAAGCACACGCTGTTGGCATTCTCACTCATGACGCTGCTGGCCGGCGCGGTTATGTTTCTGATCGGCGCATTGCGCTGGGGGCAACTGCTGCGCTTCGTCCCCTACCCAGTGGTCGGCGGCTTTCTGGCCGCCACCGGTTGGCTGCTCATCATCTCGAACTATAAGGTGATCACGGGAGAATCGCTCACGATAGCCAACGCATCCGACGCGCTATCGCCGCAAACGCTTCCGAAGGTCGCGTTTGCCGTCGCCTTCGCCTTGGCCATCCTCGTCGCGCGCAATCGCATCAAGGCCGCCTATCTCATGCCGGTGGCCTTCTTTGGCGCGGCGGGTGTACTCGACTTCGGCCTGTTGGTCTTCGCCCCCGACGATCGCAGCTGGTTCATCGGCGGAATCCAAAACCTCGAGGCGTGGCTGCCGGTCGCGGCGGCAGCGTCTGCGGACATCGATTGGTCGATCTTGCTACGGGCCCTGCCCGAAATCGCCACCTGCGTGATCGTCGGGATCATCTCGTTGATCGTCAAGATCTCGAGCATCGAGACCAGCCGATCGGCAGCGGCCGACTTCGACCGGGAGTTTCGCGCCAATGGGGCTGCGAGTTTGATTGCGGCGCCGCTTGGCGCGGTGGCCGGCAGCGTACTGGTCAGCTCCTCCAAGGCCTTCCTGGACGCGGGCGCTCGCACTCGCCTTTCCGGCGTTGCCGCGGCTGTAATCATCGGTCTGGTCGTGCTGGCGGGCATCGACCTGCCCCGCTTGGTGCCGACACCCATACTGGCAGGATTTGTCCTGCTGCTCGGCTACACGATGCTGACCGATGCGCTGAAGGGCGCATTCAACCAGAAGTCCTGGCTGGAGTTCGCTCTGGCGCTCGCCATCGCTTTCATCTGTTTGCGCTTCGGGTATATCGCCGGCGTGGTCGCGGGCTTCGTCTGCTCGTGCCTGATCTTCGCCTTCAGCTATGGCCGTATCGGCGTGGTCCGCCGCCACCTGACACGGGCGGTCTTCTCCGGGGACGTGGAACGCGCACCGGATGCGGAGCGGCTGCTGCGCCAGGAGGGCAACGCGATACAACTCTACTGGCTCTCGGGCTACATCTTCTTCGGATCCTCCGAAGGTCTGTTCGAGCGCGTGCGCAGCAGCATCGACAGCGATGCGCTCAAGCCCGTCCGCCACGTCATTCTCGACTTCACCGGCGTCACCGGGATCGACAGCTCGGCGATCGTCAGCCTCGTCAAGCTCCGGAATTTCTGTGATAGACGCGGCGTCATCTTGGCCTACTCCGGTCTTGCAGCATCCCTGCAGGCTGCCTTCGAGCACGCCGGACTGTTCGGCAAGGGCAAGCGCCACCGCGCCTGGCGGAGCCGCAACGAGGCGCTCGACTGGTGCGAGGAACAACTCTTGGCCGTGGTGCGTCCAGCGGTACCGGGGGACGCAGCTGGTCCCGACTTCGAGCGGTGGCTCGCAGGCGAGCTCGGTGGTCACATTGACGATCACCTCATCGCCTACTTCGAACGAAAGGAGTGCATCGACGGCGACATCATCTACCGCCAGGGCGATCCTGCCGACACGATCGACTTCATCGCTGCGGGTACGCTCGCGATCAGCCTCGACGACGGGAGGGGTACGTTGCGCAGGATCCGTCGAAGCGCGCAGCAGACGGTGCTGGGAGAGATGGGGTTCTTCCGGGGGGCTCGACGCGCAGCAACGGTTCGTGCGGAAGGACCGGCGCTGATCTATACCCTTTCTCGCCCCAGCCTGGAGCACATGCGGCGCGAGCGCCCTGATGTGTACGAGTCCTTTCTGCGCTTCGTCATCCGGACGCTGTCTGACCGGCTTGAATTTGCGCACAAGGAAGTCGCTGCCCTGATGTGATTGTTCCCCTCTTGATCGGCTTCGTTTGACCGAACCTCATTCGATCACCTTGTCGGTGCGGTCGAGCACTCTTGGTCGGAATCTCGAGCCGACCGCCTTGACGGCCCTGAGGTTGCTCGCCAGCTCGATTTCCCATTGTCGGTTCTGCCAGCAGTTGACGGGGTTCGCCTATCTGGTTGAGCCGATTTTCCGCAAGGCAAATGTTGTCTTCGAGGGTATTGCCGTAAGACATACGAGAGTCGCTCCGACTCGAGCGACAAAGCGCGTAACACTTAACTTCTGCGGCAGGTCCGGGACGAATCTCTACCTTGACCTCGAGCGCTTTCCGGACGTCCTGGGGCTGTGCGGCGGCACTTTCGACGATTTCGACTGGTTCGACCAGTGCATTGCCGTTACATCCTCATCCGCTCGGCCCATGCTTCCCGGGCGTGCCCCCTACGAGGGGCACGCGATCAACCTCGACGGGCCAAACCAGCCGATTGTGCTGGCCCATGCGCTGACATCACCGAAAATGCGAAGGGTCGATCTGGCTGCAAGGATGCGTGGGCGCTGGCGCACTGGGACATAGGTGGGCGTCGGCCGTTGAAAGCGGCACAACTCATAGATGCGTGGCGCCGATCAAGGGATATCAGCTGCCCGCGTCCATATCGTACAAATGAAGGGCGGTGTGGTGACGTCGACCGCTCAAAACGTCGCGCATGTGCTGCGCAAGGTCGCAAAGTTATCTGGCACGCTGACGCCCGAAGAAGTTGCTGAAGTTGAGGAGGCGTACAAGAACCTGCGGCGGCATTTCAAAGACCGTGCGTTTCCTCGCATAGATCAGGACCAAAAGGTTCTTGATCAACTCGATGAAGCGCGAATGGTGGATGCGCTTCTGGCTTTAGCGCGGCGAAGAGTTGCGGCAATACGGCGGTCCGGCAAACGCGACAAGCGGAGCGCCATTCAGGTGCAGTTGGCGTTGGTGCTTGAACTTCTGCTTTGCGCGCCACTGCGCATCAAGAATCTTGTCCGGCTCAACCGTCGTCAACACTTCTTCACTGCGACATTGAACGGCGCCGAGTGGACATTGATCCGCATCTCAGGAGATGAAACCAAGACCGGCGAACCCACGGAGCACATCCTTTTCCAGGATGCCGCTGAGTTGCTTCGTCTCTACGTCGACGTGTATCGGTCGCTGATCAGTGCCGAACCCGGTGATTGGCTGTTTCCGGGCGGCAAGGGCGGCCACAAGACCGAGAACACGCTGGGGACGCAACTGACGCGCTGGATCAGCGCAGAGCTGAGCATCGCGTTCCACCCCCACCTCATCCGCAAGATTGTGACCAAGATTTACGCGGACTTGGATCCCGGCGGCATGGAGGTGATGCGACGCCACCTGGGACATCGGTCTGACGCGATGCTGCGCAAGACCTACATGCAGAAGGCACATTGCGCTTCCCAGCAGAAATACATCGAGGCGCTCGAAAGCCGCCGCCTCAGCGCCTTTGGCCTCGCACGCCTAAGCGCCGGCCGAGCCGCGAGGAGTCCCCGTGCCTAAGCAGCGGTTCTATATTCCGCTCGAAGAGTGGCCGTCCGGAGATCGGCGGGCGTTTGAGCGAGCACTGCAATCTGGCGGCTTGTTTGAAGCACAGGGGCTCGCATCGCGCTGGGCGCCACATACTCGGATAGGGGCGGTAAAGGGCTATGGTCATTGGCTTCGCCACCTGAAGTCCACCGGTCGGCTTGATGACCATTTGGCCCCGACGGCGCGGGCCACCAAGGTGGCGCTCGCGGAATATGTGGCGGACCTTGAGACGCGGCTCGCACCCGCCTCCGTGGCTAGCCGCACTCGGGCGCTCCTGGTGGTTCTGCGAGTCATCGAACCTACAGCCGACCACGAGCTTGTTCGAAGAGTTGTCAAAAATACGCGCGTTCGCATGACACAACAGAGAGATAAGCGCGAAAGGTTGGTGGCACCAGCGGAGCTATACGGCGCCGGTCTCGCCCGCATGGAGCGAAATCGCGTACTGGCAGGTCAGCACAAGACAGCTGCGATCCGATACAGCGATGGGCTGATGATGGCCGCGCTGGCTGCGAAGCCAATTAGGCGAAGAAACCTTGTGGGGACACGTATCGGCGAGCACCTGAAGAGATCCCCGAGCGGGCACTACGAATTGCGATTCGCGGCGCAGGAGACCAAGACCAAGCAAGCCATTGTCGCTGATCTGCCAGCGACGCTGACGCCCTACATCGACTATTGGATCAACGTCGCTCGACCGGTTCTGTTAGGCAGCGGGCAAAGCGATGCCATGTGGCTCACGACGACCGGGACCAACATGGCCTGCGAGACTGCCTACACCCGCTTTTGCAGAGCCACGAACGAAGAGCTTGGCGTGCGCATCAATCCACATTTGGTACGGGACATTGTCGCCACCGGCATTGCGATCACAATGCCCGAATCGGCGGCCATCATACCTATGATCCTCGACCATCGAAGCGACCAGACTTCATTGCGGCACTACAATCTGGCCGATCAGTTTTCAGCCAGCCTTCGTTACGTGGACCGGCTTGAGAAGCTCCGTCGTCGCGTGCAGAACCGTTAGGAAGCCACATGCGCGTAGCAATTTATGGCCGCTATTCGTCCGACAAGCAGTCGGACACATCCATTGCTGACCAGATCAGGCTGTGCCGGGCGCGCGCCGAGCGAGAAGGTTGGGATGTTGTTGCGACCTACCATGACGCGGCATTGAGCGGGACGCTCAAGCAGCGGCCCGGATACGTGAGAATGGTGTCGGATGCCCTGTCGGGGCGGTTTGACCATGTACTCGCTGAAGCCCTTGATCGGCTGAATCGTGACCTGGAAGCAACGGCGAGGTTGTTCAAGCAGCTCAGCTATGCCGGAGTTCAGCTGCATACGCTGACCGAAGGTCAGGTGTCCGAAATCCATGTCAGCATCGGCGGCCTGATGGGCGAACTCTACGTCAAGAACCTCGCAGACAAAACGCGACGGGGCCTGAGCGGTCGAATCGACGCGGGCAAGTCCGGTGGCGGGCGGTCGTTTGGCTACGATACGGTTGGCGGCCTCGACGGCGATGGCAATCCGATTACGGGGGAACTCAAGATCAATTTGCATGAGGCAGCCGTTGTCCGAGACATCCTTCAGCGGTTTGCATCCGGTCAAGGGCCTCGGGCCATCGCCCGTGACCTCAATCGGCAAGGTGTGCCGGGCCCGGGCGGCCGACCCTGGGGTGATACGACGATCCGCGGTCACGCCAAGAAAGGCGTCGGACTGATCAACAATGAGCTTTATGTTGGTCGCCGGATCTGGAACCGCAGCCGGTGGATCAAGAATCCGGACACGGGGCGACGCGTCCAGCGCCCCAACCCGCCGTCCGAATGGAAAATCCACGAGGTGGAGCATCTCCGAATCGTCGACGACGAACTGTGGCTGGCCGTCAAGCGTAGGCAGCAAGAAATTGTGCGGCCAAGAACCGATCCCTACACAACCAACCCTCTAAATTCCAACCACCGGCCGCGATTCTTGCTCTCCGGCTTGTTGACATGCGGTGTGTGTGGCGGTGGCTATACCATAAAGGCCAAAGATCGGTACGGCTGCGCGCGACGTGGCAGGCAAGGTATCTGCGCGAACGATCGCACAGTGACGCGACACCAGCTTGAACGCCGCGTTCTCGACGGCTTGCGGCAATCGCTGGTCACGCCCGAACTGGTGGCGGAATTCGTCTCGGAGTATCAGGCGGAGTGGAACCGCCTGCAGCGGCAACGAGCCGTGGAGGCTGGCAAGCGCGATCGCAGGCTGTCCGACGTGAAGCGGCGCTTGGCCGGCATCCTTGCCGCCATCGAACAGGGCATCGTCACACCCACGACCAAGGAGCGCCTCGAAACTCTTGAAGCAGAGAAGGCGACCTTGGAGGCCGTGCCGGCAGATCGGCCGTTGCCTGCGATACATCCGAAGCTGTCGGAGCTTTATCGCTCCAAGGTGGAACGGCTAGAAGAGGAACTCGCCGACCCCGAAATCGCCGCGGAGGCCAAATCCCTCCTGCGGTCAATGATCAAGACCATTGTGGTGACACCAGGCAACCGGCGGGGCGAGGTAAGGCTCCAAGTTCATGGTGAGCTGGCAGCAATTCTAGCCATGTCGCAAAAGAGCCCGAAGTCCTTGGACGCGGCACCGGCTTATCAAGTCTCGGTGGTTGCGGGGGCACGCAACTCACCTTTACCGAACATTGATTCCATTGCCAAAAAAATTTCGACCCGGTGATGGTCCATCAATAGAGATGGTGTGACGCACCGCCAGCGGAATATCTTGCAAACGCCGGAGTGCGCCAAACGCCAGCGTCCGAAATGGCTGCTGCAAACGACAAATCTTCGTCGCTGGTCGCTATAACTTCGCCTCTGTGGCCCATCACGGAGGTGCGCTTATGCCCAGGGCCGAGCGAACATCCCGGATCAGGTTCTCGTCGCCGTCCGGCTGACGCCCGCTCATTGCACTAAATGGGCAGAGGAAAATGCGTCTGCATAGCTCGACCGCTCGTGGAGATGTTCAAATCCGACGCTTTGGATCTCCTCGAACAACAGGGCCAGCACGTCCTTGCGTTCGAGCCGGCGCGCCGAAATCGGCAAGGATCTGAAAGAACAGGTCGCGTTGGGCGTGGCTACCACCCATCTGCCACAGATTACGCCGTGCGGGCATGAGGAGCGCGAGCACTCGTTCGTGATCCCTCTTTCGATACGCGATTGAGGCTTCAGCGGCCGGGATGCCGGCAAGTGCGTACCGGGGCCCAAGGGTGCCTCTATCCTCCGCGACAAAGGCGTGCATGTTTCTGACCATGTCTTCCGCTTCGTTCAGGCGTCCGGCGGCCGCCATCCCAATGCGCAATGTGCAGATGTAAAAGGACTGCAGTGATTGCCGATGCGCGCCGCGGCCAGCTCGGCCACGTCGCTCCAACGGTTGCCGACATCGACACCACGCAGCTCCAGTCGCTGCAGCAACGCCACGTCGTTCTGAATGTCTACATAGAAGTCTGGGATGGCCTTTAGCAGCGGCGAGCTTTCGTCGCGCAGCTGGCGATCGTAGATAGCGAGAGCGTCATCGTAGTTTCTTGCCTCGATATGAAAAAGGGCAAGATGCCACCAGTTGTGGTGCCTGATGTGATTGGCCGCAGCCCAGTTGCGGGACAATCCAGAGCACCAGTCGATGCCGTCTTGGAGGCGTCCCTGCATGATCAGAACGTGGGCCACGGCGTGTGCAGCCCAGGAGTCGCTCGGGATTCAACTCGATGGCTTTCCGTCCACAGCGCTCCGCTTCAGCATAGGCGCCGTTCTCCTCAAGACCAAAGGCGCGGATTGCGAGATAGGCACTGAGGTTTGGAGTTGTGCTCTCCCATGCAGGGGCCGCGCGCTCGGAGATATCGCGCATCCATGCCACCTCGCCAATCCAGAACAGCTCGAACTGCGAAAGCCTTAGGGCGAGCAGGTCTAGGGGATTGCTGTTGGCAATCGCCTCATAGTAGTCACGGCCTCCGCTATGCGACCATCGATGGCTGCTTCGAGGCCGGCGATATAGCGTTGTTCCCTTTCAGTATCAGGTTTGCGAGCGCGCTTCGCAGCGGCCAATTGTTGTTGAGCTGCGTCGCGCAACTCGGGCTTGCGCAGCCCCATGATCAGTATGCCTTTGAAGGCGTAGGGCAGCGCAAAACCTGGATCTGCCTCGGTTGCACTCTTTATGTGATCCATCGTGTCGGTGCGCCAAGCAATGTAGCTTGAAACGGCTTTTTCGAACGCCTCGGCGGCCTTCTCACTCTCAGTGCTCAGGGGGTATCCGCAAGTGTCGCGTTGCATGGCCCGATTCCTTTTCCCTGCTTCACTTCGTTACTGTGTGCAGCAGGCATGGATGCTGCCGCTCCAAGCGGTGCTTGATCGAAGCGGCTTTCAGCCAGGCTTTGCTCCGGAGCAGATGACAAACTCCAAGTCCGTTTCAAAGCCGCGTTCGCCTTCAAATTCCTGCAAGCCAGCTGCCACTTCAGCCCAGGCCTCCCACCTCTTGTCGTCGCTGAGCTCCGCCGCGACAGCGCGATAGGCGCCGAACGCCTGCTGCATCATCTGCAGTGCCTCAGCAGCCGAAGCCAAGCGAAGGGGTGCACGCAGCACTTGCTCTTTCAGATCGACCAATCCGCCGCTGGTCATCAGCGCCGGCAACACGCCGGCTTTGCCCAGCGCAAAGATAC
Source organism: uncultured Alphaproteobacteria bacterium (assembly GCA_963806735.1). Classification (GTDB taxonomy): domain Bacteria; phylum Pseudomonadota; class Alphaproteobacteria; order Rhizobiales; family Hyphomicrobiaceae; genus CADEFX01. Next base: position 81,602 of record CAWEBE010000042.1, read on the forward strand.
CAGGCTGGCCCAGTGTGGGTGGCTCTTTGTTGGCGTGGCGCAAGAGAACCTGCATCGGCTTTGCCATGAACGGGTTGTTGGCCGGCGTCGTGAAGACAAGGGCTGCAAAACGGGCTTTTGGCTTTGAGCACCCGTTCTATGCTGGTCAACGCCAGCCCAGGTGCGGCGAACAGCATGAGACCGAGGCGACTAATGGCGGCATCAAAGGGCGCCTGCGCAGGGTCCAGGTCTTCCGCCGCGCATTCAATGGTCCGGATGTTATTCAGCCCGATCCGCTGCGCGTTCTCGCCCACGTGGACGAGCATGGTGCCGGATATGTCCACCGCAACCACCGAGCCACTTGACCCGACGCGTGCGGCGGCACGCATAGTTTGGCTGCCGGCGCCACAGGCCAGGTCAAGCACGCGCTGACCGTCGGCCACGCCAGCCATATCGAGCAGTGCCTCGGTCACCTCGGCGAGACCAGCGGAAAAGGCTGCTTCCCACTTTGCCCAGCCAGGCGCGGCCGTCTCCCAGGTAGACCGCAGGTCAGCGACTTGATCGTCAGCCACGGGAGCGCTCCAAAGCCCTAGACAGCGCGCAGAGAGCATACTCCGCTCAATGACTTTCTGAGAAGTTGAGAGTTCGACGGATTGACGGTTAAAGCGCTCTCCGCCCATGGCGGAGTGGGGTAAAATTGGCCGTGACAGCGGCGGCAAATGCTCGGCGCCTTTCACCAGCCTCAACTCGGCTTGGCTATCGGTTACGCGGTACAAGGGTCGTCATCGATATGTTGCTGGTGCATGCAGTGCCGGTCGTGGCACCGAACTGACTACTTCCGCGCAACAGCGCTTCGTCCGAGAATGGGGGAAAGCCTGGCATTCAGCCGATGAGGGCGCGAGGACCATTGGTCGACCCGAACCTGAAGGCACTAACGCGCAGCCGGTGCCGGAAGAGCTTTGAGCGGCGGCGCGTCTGGGATGCTCCACGCAGGCATCGCAGAAACCTCGTTCTTGTGCGACATATGAGGAATGGCTCTGTTGAGCCATCCCCTGCCGGAGGAGACTGGGAGGACCTCCATGCCTGAGATCAAGACCGAGTTTCTGTTCACGATCACCCTCGAAGTCATGTCCTCGATCTCGGCGACACGCCCTATGGCGGCCGGCGCATCGCACGGTTCGGTACCGGCAGCTTCGAAGGACCGAAGCTCAAGGGCACGGTGTTGCCGGGCGGGGCGGCTGGTCGCTCATGCGCCGCGACGACGTGTTGGAGATCGGGCGCGGCATGACCCTCGAGACGGATGACAAGCAGCAGATCTGCATGACCTGGAAGGGCTTTCGCCACGGCCCGAAGGAGGTCATCGATCGCCTCAATCGCGGCGAGACGGTCGATCCGGCGACGTACTATTTCCGCACCACGCCATACTTCGAGACGAGCTCGGACAAGTACGGCTGGATGAACCGCATCTGCTCGATCGCCACCGGCTCGCGCACGGCGAGCGGGCGGACCTTCCAAGTGTTTCAGGTGCTTTAAGGCTTACGGCACGAGGCCGTTAATCCCGCTCCAGCGCACCCCAATCGCTCGCGGCAACGCTCAACCTAAAATAGGAACCGCCGTCGCCGCGCGGATTACCGCGGTAGCGGTTTAGTGCAAGCGCGGGCCCCGCATACTTTGATGCGCGACGCGCAAGGGCACAGTTTGCTACGGATCCCTGCAACCGGACTGATCCTACGGGTTCCTGCCTCGGGGTGAGAGCGACACAAGTCCGTTGTCTGCGTTTATTTTCCCGGAACCCAACCCACCCCCTGCCGCATTTGGAGCTTAGTCCCTCCCGCATGGCGGAGTCGGGCACCCCAGGAGAACGCGAATGTTACGTATTGGAACCTTTGCCCTTGCCCTCGCGACCGTGCTCTTCACGGTTCCCGCAATGGCTCAAAATACCAAATCCCAAACAGCGCCAGGACAGACGGGCGTCACGCCAGGACAAGACGGCGCCGGGCAGCGCGAAAGACCTTGCGCCCGGCCGGTTGCAGGGCGATGCCAAGGACGTCAACCCGGGCGCAACGCGCCGGGACAGTAACCCCGGTTCAACAAAGAAGAAGTAGCCGCATATTCCCCTGCAGTAGCGTCGACGCCGCGCTCGCGCCGCTGGTGTCGACGCGCGGGCGGTGCCCTTCGAGTCTGCATGCGTAGCGACCGCGTAACACGTCACGAGGGTTAGGCATCCGACTTGGGCCTCGGTCCATTGATGAGGGCCAGCATGGACTTTGGATTGTAGGGTCGGCCTTGCTCATTGAGGTGGCCAGCCTTCGCCAGCTCGGCTGAGATCTTCCTGAGGCTCATGCGTTTGCCGGTGACAGGCCTTGCCCTCCTCAGGCGCTTGGCGAGTCCTACAGCGGCCTCCAGGTTCGTCACGGCGTCTATAGCCTTGGCATCGCGTAGGCGCTGATGGATGACTGCCGCCCAAACCGCGCGGCATACATCGGGCAACCTATCGTCGCCTCAAAGCCCTGGAGGCGGCCGCCGATGAACGGTGGGAAGCGGTCGTCATGACGCTGGTAGGGCGCTCCCGCGGCCGCAGCCAATTATGGAGGCGAAAGCTTTGAAGATTGGCTTTGATTCCGCAGCAGCCGATGCAGCGACGGACACTGTTCGCGACTTCCCTCGTCGGCCATCTCCAGGATAAAGGCTGGCGCGTTGGCCACGCGGATGGCGTTGCCCATCACGTCGGCGAGGCGGCGCTGGCCTTTTGGGTCCCTTGGGTTGCTCAGTATAGTGCGTCGGCGCTTGTGGGGTACGCAGTGCCAACCGCATGTAACCGGGAGGGGTTTCCAATGTTTATCCGGTCAGTTCTTGGCTTGACAACTCTTGTTATCGTCTCGCTCGTCACGCCTGCTGTGCAGGCCCAAGGCAAGCGTGTGCCGGGATGTAGCGATGGCCCTCGGCCTGGCTGCTGCGCTCGCGCAATTGGAAAGCCTCATTTGCGGACGGGCCAACCTTCGACGGCGGCTGATGCCAACCAGTGGTGCAATCGGCCTTGCGCGCCGGGCGGTGGCGACGGGTGCGTGAAGCGAAAGTGAGCGCCGCGAAGGGCGAGCTAAATTGCAAACTGAGACACTACCTTGATACTTGTCACCGTCGGCGTTGGAATCTGCGAGGGGGGACGCCGACGGCAACGCTGGGGAAACCGATCCTCGGTGTCCCGGCCTGCTGACGGTGACAACACACAGACCCACCGGTTCGTTAAAGTATTGCACACAACGGTTTCGGCGACATCGTCGAGCTTGAAATGGAGGGGAAAGATGCTGCCGTGGCTTCTTATCCTTGTATTCCTCGGGTCATTTGCGGGAACTGCATTCGCCGAGAAACGAGTGGCACTAATTGTCGGCAACTCGGCGTACGCGCATGCAGGAGAGTTGGCCAACCCAAGGAATGACGCGACTGATATTTCGGCCGCTCTGAAGACGGTCGGCTTTCATGTGATTGAAGGCTATGACCTCGACAAATCGGCCTTCGACAGGAAGTACGCGACTTTGCCATGGCGCTCTCGGACAGCAAGGCTGGTGTTTTCTTCTACGCGGGACATGGTCTCCAGGTTGGGGGTAAGAACTACTTAGTGCCGATCGATACCGATCTAACCACTGCGGAGAGCCTGGACTTTGAGATGGTCCAATTGGAAGTCATCCAAAGAATAATGGAGCGTCAGACCGATACAACGTCATCTTCCTGGACGCCTGTCGCAACAATCCCCTCGCTCGAAATCTGGCGCGAGCCATGGGTACGCGGTCAGCAGAGATCGGACGGGGGTTGGCGCCGGTCGAAAGCGGCGTGGGTACGCTCATCAGCTTCTCCACGCAGCCTGGTAACGTGGCTGTCGATGGAGTGGGGCGCAACTCGCCTTATGCCAAAGCCTTGGCCAGGCAACTTGCGAGTTCGAAGGACGATTTGAGCGCCATGCTCATTCTAGTGCGCAACGAGGTGATGAAAGACACCCAACGCAAGCAGATACCATGGGAGCATTCAGCTCTTACCGGGCGCTTCTACTTCACGTCACCAGCCGGCCATGGTTGGATCGGCCTCAGCGTGCAAAAAATTGACGCGGCAATCCAGGGAGCCTCGGCCTAGATCGGGCGAAGGGCGTTATCATAAGCGCGCTAGCTGCGGGAGGGCCTGCAAGTTGATGCCGGCCTAAAGGCCGGCGATGCAATTTTGGCGATTGAAACCGAGGGCGTCGCTGATCACCTCGACTTTGCGCGCAAGATGGCGCGTTATCCGCCCGGTGCGGTGGTTCGGCTGCTCTGTCCTGCGCGGTCGCACGACGCAGGCTATCGCGATCCGGCTCGGCGCGCGATAGCCGAGTCGGCGCGTCAAATCAAATGTGCGCTGCATAGGTCCGGCTGTGGCACGAACCTACCGTTCGTCGTGCCGCGTCCGTTGTCAGCCGGAATGTGTGCAGAACTCCCATTGAGAATTGAGGCGAACCGTGAATTCCGTCGACTTGACGCTCCTATCGAGCGAGCAAAAAACGATTGCTCGATCTGCAAGCTCAAGCCTAGGTGCACGACGGCCATCGCCCGCAAGATCTCGCGCAACATCCACGATGACGTGCGCGACCACGTGCGCGCGCGCGCCATAGCGGGTCTCCAACAGCTCGCTGCATCCGCCACGTTCGTAATGGAAGCGGAGCTGCTCTAAAACTCACTAATCAGTCTACATTCCAAGGAGGGCGCGCTTATGCCGAGGTCATCAGCGGCGACGCGACAGCGCATTCTCGGAGCCGGCTATGGCTTATTTCGTCGCAAGGGCTTCACTCGCGTCAACATGGACGAGATTGCAGCTGCCGCGAAGGTAACGAAGCGCACGCTCTACTACCACTTCTGAGCGTGAGCGCGCTGCGCGATTCTGGCTTCTATCAGGCGGGCAGGTCAGCCCCTTTCTCGAGCAATGATGTGATCGGCGATGTGCGCGGCATCATTGCCTACCCCAGCTACAAGCGCCGACGCCAGTGAGTGCGTCCGCCTGAGGCCAAGGAAATAGAGCCCAGCCCACTTGGTCACCCCGCGTTCGTGGATCGGATCGCCGTTGGCATCCAGCACGGGAATCTTGATCCAGGAGAAGTCGCATGCGTATCCGCTGGCCCACACCACGGACGCGATTCCGGCACTCCTGACATCAATCTCGAGAAGTCCCTTCAGATCATGCAATGCCGACGGCTCATGCAGAAGCCGGCTCTCCGCCTGCGGCAAGGGCGGCTCGCAGTGGTCGGCATAGTCGTCCATCTTCCGCCTGAACTCCGCGTACCAAGCGTCGCCCTCAGCGAGCGTTTTCTGCAAGTCGTCGTAGAAGACGAGCTTCTGTTGATCCACGCCCTTGAGGCGACCCGTGAGAACGATCCCCTCGGCCGCACATTTCCTGAGATCAACGTCATAACCACCGTCGACCGCGGTGACGACGAACCGCAAATTTTTTGTTTCCGGCGGCATCGACGCCAGAGGCGTGTGCCAATAGCCGAGTTTGTCGAACCACCAGTAGAAATCCTGGCCTCGGTACCGCCGCGGCGTCTTATGGAACCGGCCGACAGCGAGATACACTTTACAGCCTTTGCGGTTCAGCTCCTCTGCGATCTGCGTTCCCGAAGCTCCACTGCCGACAACCAGCACTGCGCCGCGCGGCAATTGATCCGGGTTGCGATAGTCACGCGCGTGGAGTTGAAAGAGGTCTGGTGGCAGATCGCGGCTCAGCGCCGGGATTTTGGGTGCTTGAAACGGACCGGTTGCTGCCACGACGTTCCGCGCCTGGATGACACCCCGTGACGTCTCCAGGAGCATGCAGCCGTCATCGTCCGCCTCCCGCAGGGCGATGACCTCGGTATCGCAGCGCGTCGGGGCTTTGATAACTGACGCGTAGGTCTCAAGAAAGCGGATGAACTCGTCCTTGGACGCATAGCCGTTGGGATCCGTGCCTTGGTAGGCATATCCGGGCAGCTGCAGTGACCAGTTTGGAAATTGAAAGACCAGCGAATCCCATCTTTCTGTGCGCCACCGCTCGCCGACTTTCCCGCGCTCCAAGACAATATGTTCGATGTTGCTTTTCGTCAGGCAACTGCTGAGCGCCAACCCCGCATGGCCGGCGCCAACGATCACGGTGTGAATTGCTTCAGTCATTGGATGCCATCCTGCTGGATGACCAAAACTGCTCACCGCAAGGCCAGAGGGTCCTGTGAAATTCCTGTAAGTTTGCTGTAAAATCTGGGAAGAGCAATGGCACATGGCCATGGCGCGATAGTCAAACGAGTGCCGTTCATGGCGGCTAAGACAGTTCGGTTGGGATCGTTCGCACTTGACATGGGGCAGCAGCGCCTGCTTGGCCCTGATGGCCCGATTACCTGAGGCCCAAGACCTTCTCAGTGCTGAGCTACCTCGCCGAGAACCCGGGGCGGGTTATCGGCAAGGACGAGTTGCTGGAGGCCGTCTGGCCGGACGTGACAGTCACCGACGACGCCATCACCCATTGCATCAGCGAGGTGCGCCGAGCGATGGGAGCTGAAGGCCAGAAGCTTATCGAGACGGTGCCGCGACGGGGCTATCTCCTAGCGATCCAAACCAATTCAGCTATCGGACGCGTCGATGCGCACAGGCTTTGGTCAAGGTGGGATCGCATTGAAGCCGGAAAGCCTGATTTGCTCCGCTTCATGCGCTCGCATCATTTGGCTGTTCTAGCCACCATGTCTTCTACAGGCCAACCTCTGGCTTCAGTCGTCAGCTATGTGGTGACGGACCAATTGCAAATAATCATCGATACAAATCGGATCACCGGCAAATCGCTGAACGTTCGACATAATCCAAAAACCGCATTCGCTATCGGATGGGACAATCGGCAAACGCTTGAAATCAACGGTTTGGGTCAGGTACTTACCGGGGTTGAGCTGGAGGAGGCGAGGAAATTCTACGCAAGCGTCTATCCTGAGCGCAGTCGTCAGATGGATGCGATCATCAAGGATTTCGACTGTATTCGCATAAGCCCTTTTTGGATGCGTTTTAGCGATTTTCAACGAAATCCAGCGAGTATTTATACTTTGGATCTTGAAACAGGGTCTGAGACTCTGCGAAGTAAGGCTATCCGCAGCCGAGCCCAAGTGATCAACGCGCGAGCTGTTCCGTTAGAACGTCGCCTCGAAGCTCTGGAGGCAGCCGCGGATCATCAGTGGATGGCGGCGGTCGTTGCGCGCTTCCGACGCTCCAAGAAGCGCCACAAGGTAAGGAGAAGGGACAAATGACAGTCCTTCAGCCTGTGCGGCTGGCAGCCGAGCCTGACTTTTACGAGATGCTGTAAGCGAATGCTCCCACAAAAGCACCGCTGTCGCGGGCGGCATGTGGGCACGACAGCCCTGGGGCGAAAAGCTGACGTGCCGCCGGCATCGCGCCGATGCGTGCTTCTGACTCTCAAGAGAAGTCGGTTGATCACCAATGCCACTTGACGTGCGCCGCTGTCTGCAGGAGCCACCTCCCGCCATGCGTGGTTCGGCGAGCGCCGTAAAGAAGGCGACCCAGATTATGCTGCCCTTAAGCGCGAGAGTTCGTTGCGGAAGTTCGCCCTTGCTGTCTCGTACCGCGGATACACCATGGTCTTGACCGCTGCGGACGCTCGATCAGGATGGCCGGACGCAAATGGCGGATCGGGATCGTACTCGAGACTGAGCTGGACGGCCTGAGCGACCGACTCTCCTGCGATCTCCGCTACCATGCGAAGTCCAAAATCGATCCCGGACGTGACGCCGCCCGCGGTGATGACGTTTCCATCCTTGACGACGCGACCCTTCTCATGTGCCGCGCCAACAAGAGGCAGCAGCTCGGTCCAGGCCCAATGGGTCGTCGCGCGGCGACCGTTGAGGAGCCCGGCGACGCCGAGGATGAAGGCGCCGGTGCACACCGAAGTCACGTACTTTGCCGTGCTCGACTGCCGTCGGACGAATTCAATCGTGTCGCGGTCACCCATCACTTGAACGACGCCAGCGTTGCCGCCCGGCACACAAATCAGATCGAGGTGCGGGCAATTTTCAAACGTATGCGTTGGCACCAGACCGAGCCCACTGTCGCTCGGCACCGGAGCTGCCGACTTTGCCACGATGTGCATTGCGGACTCGGGCAAGCGCGCCAGAACCTGTTGCGGGCCTGTAAAGTCGAGTTGCGTCAAGTCCGGGAAGATGACAAAGCCGACGTTGAAGAGCGGCATGGCTGGGCTCCATTGGTTTTGAAGCGGGATCGGAACTCTTTGGGGGAGGCGGCAATCGCGCGGGCGAATGCCCGGTCCATGCGGCGCAGCGAGCCGAAGCCGCAGGCGACCGCAATGGTCTCAACGTTCTCGTTGGTCTCAAGCAATCGGCGCCGCGCAAGGTCGATGCGCACACGCTCGACAAAGTCTGCGGGGCTGACGTTCAAGCCAGCGCGGAAGAAGCGGCTGAGCGAGCGCTGCGATACTCCGATCTCTGCTGCAAGGACATCGGTGCGCCAAGGAGCGCGGTTGCGCCGTCACATGGATTGGATGGGCAAGATTTCAGTCTGGCACTCCCGCCTCGTGCAATGCTTCCAGGAACGACTTCAATATGCCTTCGGGCATGTGCCTAGCCGTCTGCGAAGCTTCTTTAGGGTGAGTTGCGGTTCCAATTTCAATAGCTCGCGAACAGCACTGGCGGCGGCGTTTCCATTTCCCAGCCGTGCCTGGCTGGCCGCCAGAACGCGCAGCGTTGGTGCAAATCGTGGGTTTTGAGCAAGGGCCCGTTCTGAGCGAGATGGCAGCCTTGTCGAATTCTCCTGCCACGAAGTATGCCAGCGCGGCCACGGCGGCCATGTACCAGGCCCTCGGATCGCGCGGGTTCAATCGCTCGGCACGTGCCAGCAGCTCCAACGCTTTAGACGGATTGCCGAGGAAAACCTCGGCCCATCCAGCCTGCGTCAACGCCATCGCGGAGTTGGGATTAAGCTGCAGCGAACGCGCTACCAATTCCCTGGCCCGATGCGGGTCGGCGCCGAGCACCCTGAGAGCGAACGCGGCCATCCACAAGACGTTGGCGTCGTCCTTCCCGACATCCAACGCCCGCATGGCGAACCGAAGACCTGCCGCCGTTTCTGTCTCGACCTGCTCCGCCCACCCTTGCTGGCGCCGCTCTGCATAGCAATAGGCGGAAAATGCAATGGCCGGCGCGTACATAGGGGCAATGGCAATAGCTCGCTCCAGGCAGCCAAGTGCTTCTGCCAGGCTTGCTTTGGTGTACTCATACTCAAGTGCCTGCGCCCGCAGCAGGAAGTCGTAGGCACGAAAATCGGTACCCGGTTTGTGCTTTATGCGCTCGATCTCTGCGAGCTGCAGATTGGGTTCGATCGCTGCGACTACGCTCTCGGCGATGCGATCCTGCACGTTGAAGATATCACCGGCGTCGCCTTCGAAGCGGTCGGCCCAGAGATGTGTCCCAGAGGTCGCGTCAACCAGCTGCCCGGCAAAGCGCAGGCGGCCCCCAGCGGCCCGGATGCTTCCTTCCAGCACGTAGCGCACGCCGAGTTCTTGCCCGACTTGGCGCACATCGACTGCCTTGCCCTTGTAGGTGAACGATGAGTTCCGCGCGATAACGAAGAGCCCGCTGCAGCGCGAGAGCGCGGTGATGATTTCCTCGGCCATCCCGTCAGCAAAATAATCCTGCCTCTGGTCGCCGCTCATGTTTGTGAAGGGTAATACCGCGATGGACGGGTTATCGGGCAGGCTGAGCGTGGGAGCGTCCGTTGCCGTTGGCGAGCGCGCGGCCGGATCTATGCGTTTGGTCCGCTTGGTGGACCTGAACGGTCCCCATGAAACGAAGGCCCTTGCGGGGAATGGTCCGGATCAGGCGCTGCTGACCCCCGCTGTCCTCGACCGCGCGTCGAACCGCATTGATCCGGGTTGTCAGTGCCGCGTCCGAGACGATGCGTCCATTCCAGACGCCTGCGATAAGGTCGTCCTTGCTGACCACCCGCTCGCGATTCTCGATCAGGAACAACAGAAGGTCGAAGACCTGCGGCGCCAGCGCCACAAGATGGCCTACGCGCCGCAACTCGCGCTTGGCTACATCGAGCTCGTGACTCTTCAAAGCGATAGAGCAATGCCTTCTCGCTGGTGGACTGCTCGCTGACAGCGCGACTGTAACACACTCCCGATTGGGCAAAATGAAGGTGCCGGTAAGCACAAAGTAAGCTGCCGGTTAAGCGCGCGACCGGCCATCTCGGCACTCTGGCAACGGCGGAAAGTTAGAGGTGCCCTGCCGCCGGGCAAGGGATGGAGATGGTCATGAACAGGACCGGTGGGTATCCACGTCTCGATCGCGGAGTAGCATCAGCTCCAACCGGGCGCGGCGAAACAGCAAAGGATAGCTGTGCCGCGGCGTGCAGGTTGACGCGCCGTTCTTGGCTGGCCGGCTTGGCCGCCAGCACGCTCGGGCCGTCACTAGCATGGGGTGAGCAGGCCTACCCAGCCGGGCGCACGATCAAGGTTGTCGTGGGCTATCCTCCGGGTGGCGGCAGCGACATTGTCGGCCGCCTCGTGGCCGATCGCCTCGGCACGATGTGGGGCGTCCCGCTGGTCGTGGAGAACGTAGCGGGGGCGAACGGCAACATCGGGAGTGAGCGCGTCGCCAAGGGTCTCGCTGACGGCACACAGCTCCTTATTGTCACCACGAGCCTTGCGACCAACGCGTACCTCTATTCGAAGCTGAGCTACGACCCGGAGCGCGATCTCAGAGCCGGTCTCGTGCATTGCGCGCCTGCCAAACCTGCTGCTGGTAAAGACAGGCCTTCCGGTGAACACCGTGGCTGAGCTCATCGCGTACGCCAAGTCAAATCCGGGCAAACTCAACTACGCCTCGCCAGGAACGGGCTCCAGTCCCCACCTGTCGGCCGAGATCTTCAAGCGTATGACGGGCACCGAGATGGTTGCCGTCACGTATCGGGGCAGCGCGCCTGCTCTCAATGACCTGGTCGCGGGAACTGTCGACCTGATGTTCGACAACATCACAAGCTCAATCAACCTCGTGCGCGACGGGCGGATCAAGGCGCTCGCGGTCACCAGTGCGCAACGTGCCGTCCTTTGCGCCCGAGTATCCCACCATTGCCGAGACAGTGCCTGAATTCGACGTGTCGACGTTCTTCGGCGTGGCCGTGCGCGCAGGCACGCCCGATGAAATCCTGGCCAAGATCGAGCACGCAACGATCGCCCTTTCCCAGGAGCCGTCGGTCAGGCAGCGCCTGGCTGCCATTGGCGCGGAAGTAGTGGGCTCCAACTCCGCCGAATTCTCACGTTTCCTCGCCCAGGAGCGCGCCCGCTGGGGCAAGGTTATTGCCAGCGCTGGCATCCGCATCGAATAGGCGAGAAACGAGATGGCCAGCGATTTCGAAGAGGTGGTCACCACGCGCCAACGCTGCGAGACCTTATTCAGGCAGGCCGGCCTTCCTCATGGCCTCTACATACCTGGCCATGTGCTCGGGCCGATGCAGAAAGACTTGCTCGCCGAGGTTTGAAACGCGCAATCGCGGTTGGATCAGGCGCAAACGGGTCATGGCTTGCCTCGCGGCCTGCTCCCGCCCGGCAAGAGCGTTGCTCATCGCCAATACCCGGAGAGCGGCGGGCCAATTCGCTCGCAAGTGTAGCGCGCGCTCGGCCCAAGCCGCGGCTTGGTGGAAATCATCTACAAAAAAGCATCCAAATGCCATCGCGCTGTGTGCCAGGTGCATTAACGGGTCTAATGGATTGAGACGCATTGCACGTTGCAGATGTTCGATGGCCAGCGCGCAATCTCCCGCATAGATACGCAGCCACCCACTCCGCTGCCAGGCTACGGCAAGATTTGCGTTCAATTGTAGAGCGTGGTCGATGAGAGCGATGCCGGTTTTGATATCGCCGACGACGAGGGCAAGCGCGTGCGCGCTCCAGGCCAGTGCTACCGCGTCGGTACGCCCTAAGTCTGCGCCCAGCCTGGCGAGCCGCTCCGTTTCGGCGATCTCCGCAGGTCGATCAATGATCCAGCCGCTCGATTTGCGCATGAGATAGCAGCCGGCCGCTAGCGCATACGGCCTTGCGAATTCAGGGTCGAGTTCAATTGCGCGGTAAAAGAGCTTCAGCGCCTCGTTGTGACTTGACTGGGTCCAGTCGTGCCATCCAGCCATGCCGCGCAGGAAGCAGTCATAGGCGTTGAGATTCTCTGTCGGCTTCCGCTTTGCTCGCTCGATCTCCGCCTGCTCCAGTTTGGGCGCGATTGCCCCCACCACGCTTTCTGCCATCTGATCCTGAAGAGCGAAGATGTCATCAAGCGCACTTTCGAATCGATCTGCCCAGATGTGCGCCCCACTTGCAGCATCGATGAGCTGGCCCGTTATGCGCACGCGATTTACGATCTTGCGCACGCTGCCCTCCAGCACGTAGCGCACCCCAAGGTCGCGTCCCACGTTGCGGACATCGACCGACTGTTCTTTGTAGGTGAAGCTTGAATTGCGCGCGATCACGAACAGCTCGGAGAAGCGCGACAGCTCGGTGATGATGTCTTCTACCACACCGTCGGTGAAGTAATCCTGCTGCGCATCACCGCTGAGGTTGGTGAACGGAAGGACCGCGATCGAAGGTTTGTCGGGCAGGGTGAGGCTTGGCTTCGGCGCCTGGGTGGTGTGGTCCGTTGCGACCGATACAACGGGCTTTTCCTCCTCACGTACACTGCCTACAAAGCGGATGCCCTTGCGAGGCAAAGTCTTAATAAGACGCTGCTGCTTACCGCTGTCGCCGATGGCGCTGCGGGCGGCGTTGATGCGGGTCGTCAACGCCGATTCAGAGACGATGCGCCCACCCCAGACCGCAGCGATGAGATCGTCTTTGCTTACCACGATCTCGCGATTTTTGATGACGTACGCCAGCAGATCAAACACTTGGGGCGTAAGTGAAATAAGGCCGGTCCCGCGACGCAACTCGCGCCGGTCCATGTCGAGCACATAGTTTTCGAACCGATAGCGCAAGCTGCCGACTCCGAGCGGGCCAATTGCTCACGGCCACCTTAGCATGACCCAGGAAGCGAAGAATCAAGATGCCTGTAAGGAAAATGTAAGCCGCTTGTTAGGCGCGCGGGCCGACGTCCTGTCATGCTCCCACGAGGCCACACACATCGCCGGGAGCAAGCGCCATGAAAATTCCGCGCCGTCGATTTCTGCATCTTGTAGCGGGGGCTGCCGCGCTCCCGGCCATGTCGCGCATCGCCCGGGCGGATGCTTACCCCGCGCGGCCGGTGCGCTGGGTCGTTCCACAGGCGCCCGGCGGCGCGGCTGACATTAGCGCGCGGCTGATGGGGCAGTGGCTGTCGGAGCGGCTGGGCCAGCCGTTTGTCGTCGAGAACCGGCCCGGCGCAGGTGGCACCATTGGCACCGAGGCAGTCGTAACCGCACCGGCGGACGGCTATACGCTCCTGCTAGCCGGATCGTTCAATGCAATCGGTGCGACGCTCTACGACAAGCTCAATTACAACTTCATCCGCGATATCGCGCCCGTCGCGGGCATCATGCGCGTTCCCCTCGTCATGGAGGTGAATCCAACATTTCCGGCCAGGACCGTTGCTGAGTTCATCGCTTACGCCAAAGCCAATCCGGGCAAACTCAACATGGGGTCTGCAGGAAACGGTAGCCCACAACATATGGCTGGTGAGCTTTTCAAGATGATGGCTGGCGTCAACATCGTACACGTTCCTTATCGCGGCTCGACAGCCTTCCTGACCGATCTGCTTCGTGGAGAGCTGCACGTCGCGTTCGACCCCGTGCTCTCGTCGATCGAGCACATCAGGGCCGGCAAGCTGCGTGCACTAGGGGTGACGACAGCGACCCGCTCAGAGGCGCTGCCGGACATCCCAAGCGTGGGCGAGGCCGTGCCGGGCTACGAGTTAAGTGGATGGGTCGGCATCGGCGTACCAAGAAACACTCCGACCGAGATCATCGAGAAGCTTAACGGCGAGATCAACGCAAGCCTTGCCGACTCCAAGATCAAGGCGCGCCTTGCCGACCTGGGTGGCACGCCACTTGCGGGCTCGCCGACCGACTTCGAAAGGCTCATCGCCGAACAAACCGACCGATGGGCCAAGGTGATCCGGACGGCCAACATTAAGCCGGATTGAGATCGATCGTAGAGGAGCTCCTGTGGAAATGCACTTCGAGGAAGTGATCACGACCCGGCAACGCTTGCGAGAACTGAGCAGGCAGCCGAGCCAGAGAGCGAGCAATAAGATCATTGATCATGTTGACGACATCTGCCGCAGGTTCATCGCGGCGAGCCCGTTCCTCCTGGTTGCCTCCAGAGATCCCGACGGACGCCTGGATATTTCACCCAAGGGTGATCCGCCGGGGTTCGTCGCCGTTCTCGATGAGAAGACGCTGGCGATTCCCGACCGACCCGGGAATCATCGTTTCGATACCTTCGCCAACGTGATCGAGTGTCCGGACGTCGCGCTGATCTTCATGATACCGGGCCATGGCGACACCCTGCGTGTCGGCGGCAAGGGCAGAATTGTTCGAGACGTCCCCCTGCAGGAGCGACTCGCCGTTGCCGACAAACCTCCAAGCTTCGTCTTGCTTGTCACTGTCGAAGAGGCCTTCATGCACTGCTCAAAGTGCATGATCAGATCAAAGCTTTGGCATGCAGAGTGCTGGCCAGACCGATCGAAAGTTCCCTCTCTCGCCGAAGCCATTGTCGCTCACGCCAAGCCCCCCGAGACGATTGCGGAGGTGCAAGCCTTCATCACAAACCACGATCAACACCTGTATTGAGACGACGGCAACCGAGACAGCGCCGACATGACCGACAGCCCGCGCTTCCAGTTTGCCTACGAAGCCAATAAGAAGTTGCGAAATCCGGATGGGCCAAGCCGTCGTTCGCCAGAAGCACTCGACCCTAGCAAGGAGAGGATCAGCATAAAGGCGTTCACGAAGCACAACATGGATTGGCTCGTGCGCCGCATGGAGGCTGCACACCAAGAGGTCAAGGTTTTTGGCCGTGTGATGACTTTCCTTCCACCAGATCCTTCAGAGTCTGAGCCCTAGTCCTTCTTGCTATTTGCGGATTTGGCCGACTGAGCGATCCTCTTGAACAGCCGCTTCATCTCATCGCCAGACTCGTCAACGCCGTGCTCTTCGGCCGTCTCGACGAACCGCTTGAACTACTCAGCGGTAGCTGTGGCTCTTTGCGCTTTGGCATAGTTCGTAATGATAGGTGATTTGGTATCTGTCTGCGAGGGCCGTAGACTTTGTGTGCGGCGGTTTTGGTCTCCTTTTCAGCCGCCGCAGACACTGCCCTGACCTTGGCCCGCGCTGCTCCTAACTGCGCGGGCCTTTTCATGGTGCGGGCGCGCGCGGGCCGGTACCCGAGCCTGCTGCCGGCCTACCTCGCCCAGCCCTTGCGCGTGCCGATCTATCTCGTCTCCGGCGATCATGATGACTACGGCATTGCGTTCGAGACGGCTCTCGCGTTCAAGCAAATTTATGCCCGCCAGCCTGCCATAGCAGAACTGCGGGTCGTGGATGGCGGCCATTCCTGGGCTGTGTGGTTGGGCGCGATCGCCGGTGCGATGAGATATATGTACCGCTTCGTTCCAAGCTCGGTATCGCCAACGCTGACACCACGCCCTTAGCCGGTGGCAGAACCGGAAATGTGCCGCAGTAGTGCGGGCCACGGATGAGTTCAGCAAAGGACAATTAGGCGAGCACCGCGACGAAGACGGCGATGATGGCAAATCCGACGATCAACTCCGCCAGACCCCAGTCCTTGGGGTTGAGACCCGCAAGCGGTGACTGCTGACGCATTGTACGTTACCTCCCCCGCAACCGAAGCTTCAGGCCTCGGCCAGTCGCATGTCTACACATTTCGCACCGGTCGTGCCCTGGCTTTGTGAAAGATCGGGTTGAGCCTGCCTCGCCCCGCAGTGTCACCGTGCCGGACGAAGACGAAGACACCGTGAACCCCGCCCTCCGCGCACCCGCGTCATGGGCTTTTACGGCTTCATTGAAAAGATATCATTTGAAATCAAACACAGCGGAGCGCGCCATGGCAGCTCCGGATCTCGAGGAGCATTTGGCCGGGCTGCAGTCTCCAGCTTCAGTTGCCGGCGCCATCCTCTACCTGCACGAAGCCATGGGCACACCGACGCTCTGAATTGATCCATTTATCCGAAGTACGCGCGCGCATCATGGAGTTTAAAGCCATGAAGGCGTTGCAGCCCGTCACAGAGTCGCGCGAGCTGTCGATGAGAAGCTGAAGAAAATCTCGGTGGACCGTTGAGGCAACAATTGATGGTGTCACGTCCCCATGGCACACTCGAACTTCGTCTGGATTGCGAGCATTCACAGCACGCGATGCAGATCGCTCGGTGGCCACATCGCGTCCTGATGCGGACAATTGGCTTCGGTGTTCGCTTGCGCTGGGAGGGGTCCCGTGCGGTCTCGTTGTCTCGAAGGCATCGCAACGCGAATTGCCGTGACGCTCTTTATCTCTCTTGTTGTTGCAAGCTGTTTTTCGGGACGTGTGGCCCAGGCCCAGGCTAATGCGCAGCAACTCTCTCAGAGGCTGAACAAGCTGCTGGACCAAAAGAACTTCAAGGACGCGACGCCTCTCCTAAAGCAATTGATCCAGATGCAAGAGAAATCGGGCGCGCGCGACGCGCCGGAAACGCTGCAGAACATCGATGTCCTGGCGACGCTCCATATCTCCCAAAATCAGTTCGTAGAGGCTGAAACCCTCCTGAAAGCCTTGTTGGCAAGGCGAGAGCAACTGTTCGGCAACGAAAGCGCAGAGCTCATAAACACGCTTACGCGGCTTGGGGCGGTGTATCACTTCCTCAACAAGTCTAATGAGGCTCTCTCTCTCCTGCTCCGCGGGGCGCGGATTAGCGAGCTCAAATTGCCGCCCGACCATCCGACTACGCTCATGTGCATGAGAAATCTTGCGCTGGCCTATGCCAAGTCCAATCAGTACGCAAAGGCCGAACCTTTATTCGTGCGTGTGATCGCGGCACAGGAAAGGAAGAACGGCCCCGATCAACCGGGTTCGGACGTGGATCTCCAGGACCTCGCCGGGGTGTACTATGCCCTTGGCAACTTCGCACAAGCCGAGCGACTTTATCTGCGCGCGCTCGACATCAAGCGTAAGACGCGCGGGGAAGACAACGCCGACACGCTCAGGGCCACCCATCTGCTGGCGCAGTTTTATGGCGAGATGGGTAATTATCCCAACGCTGCCGAACTCTACAATCGCGTCATTCAGGCACGCGAGCGTATTTCGGGACCCGAGGATTTGGCCACATTGTCGGCCGTCGGGGATTTGGCCCTCCTGTATGCCAAGTATGGAGCCTACAAGGCCGCCGAGCCGCTTCTCCTTAGGGTGTATCAAGCGGACGTCCGGCTGCGCGGCGCGGACGAGAAGCTGACGATCGGAAGCTTGCAAAATCTGGCTGTGGCGTATCGCGAGCTCGGTCAATACGAAAAGGCGGAGCCACTGTTTGTCCGCCTGCTTGCCGCCAATGAACGCACAGCCGGCCGTGACGGCTCGGACACGCTTAACGTGACCCTCGAGCTGGCGAGCATATATGCCCGCTTAAAACAGCCCGCGAAAGCGGAGGAACTCTACAACCGCATCCTCAAGTCGCCGGGGGCTGGCAGCGGTATCCGATCCTCGACGCTCGCGGGGCTCGCCGAGGTCCATCTGATGCGTGGCGATTGGCAACAGGCCAGGAGCCTGCTGGTGCGGCACCTGGGAAACCCCGAGGAGGGCGGCACGAACGCCGAGCAGCGCGCGCTTGCCGCGCAGAACGGCCGAAAGGTCGTGATCAAGCTGTCGGGCCGCCTTGTGCAGGAGGGCCGTGAGCCGCCGGAGCGCAGCGGCGCGGAGACATTCGAGATGGCGCAGAGGCTGCTCAATTCCGAGGCCGCACAATCGGTGCGCCGGATGGCCGTCCGGTCGCTTCCCCGCGATGGGCGTCTCGAGGCGACTGTTCGTGAGTCACAGGATCTCAGCAACGAATTGCAGCGGCTCACCGCTGTTGGAGCGCAGCTTTGGAACTCCTTCGACACCATGTTCCTCAAGAAGTTCAATTATAGTTCCGAGAAAGGTTTCGACATCGATGAATTCCCGGTGTTGGGACGAGACCGGGTCATCGACACGCAGGCCAACAACGCCGCCAAGATTGCCGCAGTGAACGCGCGCATCAGGGAGCTGGACGTCGTGCTGGCGCGCGAGTTTGCCCAATACGGCGAGCTGATGCGGCCGCAGCCGCTGTCGGTCACCGAGGTTCAGGCTCAGCTCGCTCCAAATGAGGCAGTTGTCGTGTTCCTCGATACCGGGCCGGCCTATGAGCTCGCCGGAGAGACTTTCGTATGGGTCGTGACCAAGACCCAGCTGCGTTGGGTGCGCTCCGACCTCGACACAGACGGGTTGGCCCGCGAAGTGCAGGCGCTGCGCTGCGGTCTCGACCTCGAGGCCTGGAGCGGCCGCGATTGCGCCAGTCTCGTCGGAGTCACCTACTCACAGGCCGATGCGAACGCCGGCCGGCCGCTGCCCTTTGCTCACGATCGGGCCTATCAGCTCTATCAAGCACTGTTCGGCCAGGTGAAAGACATCCTCGCTGGCAAGCATCTCTTCGTCGTCCCGTCAGGCGCGTTGACGCAGTTGCCGTTCCATGTGCTGGAAACGGCCGCTCCCGGTGGCGATTCTCGCAAGGCGGCGTGGCTGGTACGCAGCCATGCGATCACTGTTCTGCCTGCGGTTTCCTCGCTGAAGGCGTTGCGTGCCATGGCACGCGATAGCAATGCACGCAAATCGATGGTCGGCTTCGGCAATCCACTCCTCGACGGCGATCAGGCGGACAAGCAGCACGGAGCCTACTACCGAGGGCTTGCACAGCAGGCGCGGGAGCGACAGAGCTGCACGGGCGGCTCGGCGTGGCAGCGCGTGGCGGCATTCTTCGTTAGACGCGCGGTGCGCCAGCTCGACACGCGTCGCGGGCTCGCTAATGTGTCGGTCATCCGCCAGCAGACGCCGTTACCGGAGACGGCGGACGAGCTCTGCACCGTCGCCAAGAACGTCAATGCGAACCTGGGCGATATATGGCTCGGCGCGAACGCCACGGAGCGTCAGGTGAAGGCCCTGAGCGCACGTGGAGATCTAGCGCAGTATCGGATTCTGCATTTCGCCACGCACGGCGCCATGGCCGGGCAGGTCAGCCGTGACGCGGAGCCGGGTCTGCTGCTGACGCCGCCGGCGACCGCGAGCGAGGAGGATGACGGCTACCTCACAGCCTCCGAGATCGCCGCACTGAAACTGGATGCCGACTGGGTGATCCTGTCGGCATGCAACACGGCTGCCGGCCAGGCCGTAAATGCTGAAGCGCTCTCCGGCCTCGCCCGGGCATTCTTCTACGCGCAGGCGCGCTCGCTGCTCGTCTCGCATTGGGCCGTGGACTCCAAGGCTGCCGTGCAACTCATAACGTCGGCCCTGCTCGAGATGTCCAGGGAAAAGGCCATCGGCCGTGCGGGGGCTCTGCGTCGCGCCATGCTTGCGCTGATTGACAAAGGCGATGCCACCGAGGCGCATCCCGCCTACTGGGCGCCGTTCGTCGTGGTCGGCGAGGGAGCGCGTTGAAGCGGTCCAAATGAACGAGCAATCAGGGTTTGGGACGACTTATGAGGCTACATCCTGGCCTGGAAGCTCTGCACGACCGTGATCACGGATGACCTCACGGCGAGGCGGGACCTCGCCCTGCAGACGTCGGGCTTCAATGCGGTGCGCTCACCGGAGCGATGACCACGTGGCGCCTTTCCGAAGCCAGCGTCGGAGCCCAAGTCGGTGGGTCTGGGCCTACAAGCTCCTAACCATCACCTCACTCTCGCTCACGGATGGAAATGTCTCCGGCTTGAGATTAAATTCCCCCGTGCTTTGCGCACATCCGGCCATCGTGTGACGATGGTGTCGTTGCGGTTGACGTGCGCTCTCGACAGAGCGTTCATTGGGCCAACCCTGCCAGCTTCCGACCCATCAGATGGGGATCGACCTCGTGCCCTGAAGGCATCGCGGAGGTGATTTGCCCAGCAAATCGCTCTAGCTCTACCTCCGCCTTGGCCACAGCGCGTCGAAGTTGGTCGGGGCACACTGCGCACGATGCCGTAGGGGAGGACTCTCCCTCCTGCGGTTCGCTGAGGATCAACCTCGGCGCATCATACCGTTCCGACACCCATGGATGTCGCAGCGCAACTCATTGTGCAATGGCTTCAGCAGCGCCTCGGTCAACCGTTCGTTGTGGAGAACCGGTCCGGGGCTAGCACCAACATTGCGACCGAGGCCGTCGTTCGTGCTCCTGCCGATGGTTATACTTTGCTACTGACGACCACGAGCAACCTGCTGAACGGCGCACTGTTCGACAAGCTGAGCTACGACTTCATTCGCGACATAGCTCCCATCGCCGGCCTGATGCGGACCCCGCTTGTTCTGGTGGTTACGCCATCCTTCCCTGCAACTTCGATCACTGAGTTTATAGCCTATGCTAAGGCGAACCCTGGCAAGATCAGCATGGCGAACTTCGGGAACGGAACAATCAGTCACCTCGCTGCGGAATTGTTCAAGATGACGACTGGGATCGAATACGTCCACATCCCCTATCGTGGTTCAGGTCCAATGATCCCAGAGTTGCTCAGCGGTCAGGTGCATGCTGCATTCGACAATCTTCCTGCTTCGTTGGAACACATAAAGTCGGGTAAGTTGATCGGCTTGGCTGTCACCACCTCTGAGCGATCGGTGGCGTTGCCAAATTTGCCAACTGTTATGGAGTACATTGCAGGTTTCTAGGTGAGTGCAGTTGTAGGTGTCGGTGCTCCAAAACGTACGCCGCCAGCCATCATTGAGAAGCTCAACACGGAGATCAACGCGAGCCTCGCCGATCCCAAGCTCAGAATGCGTCTCGCCGATCTCGGAGGATTGTTACTGGATGGTTCTCCAAGTGATTTTGAAAAGCTTATTGAGCGAGAGACCGAAAAATGGGGAAAAGTGATCAAATCGGCGGGCATAAAGCTCGAGTGATGGCCGTGGCTCGAGACAAACCGCTATCGCGGTAACCACCGCTGTTTGACTTTCCAGTCAATCGGGCGGGGGAGTTCGTAGCGGACGTTATTCTTTTCGTCGATGCCGACCGCGAGCCAGCCTTTCGTCGCATAGAAAGTTGCGGCCCGTGTATCGCGCCGCCTGTCGCCGTGAACTCATAAGTTGGCGGCTTTGATCAACAGCCTGGCAACCCTCAGGTCGCGTCGGTTTTGGTCCGCTCTTGCCCCATGATCGAACGTCAGCGCGACCGAGCAATGGCCCCGTGGGGAGCACAATGTCAGCCCAGAATGGCGTATGTGCCGGTGGAGAAGGCAGCCGGCTTCTCTCCGCCGACCTCCCGCACCTCGCACGTACAGAACGCCAGCGTCCTTCCCAACCGCATTACCTTCGCCTCCAGCAGCGCGTCCGCTTTGGTGACGGGTCGCATATAGTTGATGGTGAGATCGACGTTCTGCACCTTTTTGCAGGCCGAGAGACGGTGGGCCACCTGCGGCCGCCGTCTTGGCTCGCAAGTCCGCGAAGAACGCCAGGGCAAAGTCGCGCCGGTTGCGTGGGCGGCGAAGCAGCGGCGGCAAAGCCGCCGCTTTCAGAGGGTTAGGAGCAGCAGAGCTGAACCATAAACTAAATCAATTCCAATAAGTAACTGAATAATCAGAAGTAATTCTTCATACGCAGACATTGCTTTACTCGGGGTTACTGGAGGTGACGGCGCGTATGAATACCGCGCCTAACCTTCGGCCCGCAAGCGGCCTTCTGGTTGATAGACCGGCAAGTGCCCTTCAAGGAAGGGGGTCTCACCAGGAACGTTCGTGCACAGGCAGCGCACGCACGCGATGCCGGTTGCGGATCTGAGCACTAGGCATGTGCAACTTTGCACTGTCTTTAAAAGTGCAGCAGAGGGCAATCGCCAGCAGCCTGACGCCGATGCCCCCGTGCATCGAAGGAGATGAACAAGGCGATCGGTGAGACCGAGGCATGCGGTGGGCGATGTCGGCAAGGCGACGACGGGGGCCAAGGACTTGAGGCCGTGGTTGCGGAAGCTGCCAAGAGCGGGGCTAGGCTGAGTTAGGTAGGCGACCATTTATCCGAAGTAAGCTGGCTACACCTGCAGCTTCCGCCCCATCTGGATCAGACCATTGACCTGGTCTGCTCGGCCCGACCGTTTGGCGGTGTGCAGTGGTACATGCGCTGCCCTCTCTCGGGTCATCGCTCCTCGGTTCTGTACCGGCCCAGAGGAGCGCCTTTATTTGCCAGCCAGAAGCACTGGCGCCGGCGCTACGGCTATGTCTCGCAATTCCTGACGGCCAACGATCGCGCCCATCGCAACATCCGTCGTATCGAGGCCCGGCTCTCGCCGGTGAACCCGAAGGGTGAGGACGACGGCTGCTTCTATCGGGCCAAGGGCATGCGGCAGAAGACCTTCGAGCGGCTGTGGGCCGAGCTCGACCGCAACGAGGACATCCTGGACGAGGGAGTGGTCCGGGTCGCCGCCCGCCTGATGAAGAGATGGGCCAGATAGCCAACAGATTTCGATTCGTCGCAGCAAACAATCAAAGCGGACAGTTTGAAAGACTGACCATCGGCACCGGACATCGCCGCCAGGGCCTCAAATTTGCCCGCCCAGACTCAAACGCTGGTTCTGGCTACCGGGGGCATGGTCGAAAATTTCGAGTCTGCAGGCGAATCCTCGAGGCTTTGGAGCTGTATCGGGATGCTGAAGTGGGATTTGCGATCAGTTGCGTGAGCACCGGCGGGCAGCGTTTGTTCGATTGCATCCATCAGTGCATCGACTAACCTTCAGCCTTCGGACGGACAACCGGGGGCTGAGGTGTGGGCAGGACCATTTCCCGATGGGTCATTTTGACTGAGCTTTTTCTGTGTCTCTTACTTGCGTCACGGTACGGCGCACTTGCCCAGGTTGTCGCTGATGACGCGCGCACCGACCCTTACAAACAGTTTCATTCGGGCCAGGTAGATCAAGCCGTAGGGGGTTTGGTCGCGCAATTGAAGCAAGCCTCTACGCCCCTCGCGCGGGCTCTTCTTTATCGGGACATCCTGGAGATGTGCGTTGCTGCAAGCCACTGGGCTTGCGCAGAAGGGGCCATCGAGAATCTCACTCCGCTCTTGCGCGCAAACCCCGACCTACACGGGCTTTATCCGACAGTCAGGGTCAATGCCATCAAGCACGCACTTTGGAGGGACGATGAAGCCTTCATTACTCAGAGTTTCCCGACTGGGGCAGTCAACCGCGTTGCTAACCTAGCGACGCATCCTGCTGCGTTCGCCGAGATCGAGCTCGCCTTGGCCGAATTCGATGCCGAGCGCAACAACCTCAAGTCAGTCGAGGAACGGCTGTCCTCGGCAATCATGGGTCTCCTGCTTGTTGACCCTAGTCAAACCTACGACATCGGCAAGATTCTCGTCGGTGTCATCAAGGCACATCTGCAATCTCAGGACGTTGTCGGCGCGTTTGCCTTTATAGACAAGGTCAATCCATTTCTTCTCCAAATCATTCCACCGCAGAGCGTTCTGTTTGCACAGTACAAGATGCTCAGAGCCCATTTGCTGGCCTACCTGAATTTTCACGCCATGACGGCTTCAGCATTTCTCGAACTCGAGCCGCTCGTTGCTCCTTTGGAAATAGAGGGCCACGCCAAGGTCTCCTGGCAAGCAAACGCCAATGGTTTAGCGTCGGCTGCCTTGGTGCTCGCCGGCAAGCCGGAAGAGGCTGCAGCAGTGCACGCCCGGCATCCGATGCAACCCCATCGCGAGCAAATCCTGGCAGCGGGACGGTTCAGCACCTATCCGGAGTTCTTCTTTGCAGTCTCCGACGTCTTTCTGGCCGTTGTTGCGAATACCAAGCCGGATGCACGGTGGAAGCCGCTCTTCGCGCAGGAGCCTCAGTGGCGCCTTCAACAAATCGAGCTCACCAACATCAACTCTTACCGGCACTATTCTTTGGGTCTCATCAACATTACCCACGACAACTCCGCAGAGGGCGAGACCCAGGTTTTGCTCGCCGCATCGCAAAGGATCGACAACTTCGAGAAGCTATTGCGCGCCAATTTTGAAGGATTTCCCCTGCCTGACCTGGTGGACAAGATCGTCATCGCCTCAGGTCTCACGCTTGCGGTCAAGCGGGGAGATCGCGAGAGCGTCAACCTGATTGCTCGCGGCGCCGAGGTCCTCAACCGCAATCTTCGACATCAACTCGTAGATGTCGCTGCGCTCCTTTCAGCACAGCAGAGCCCAAGGGCCCTCCGGGATGCCCACGCCTACCTTCATCTCATGGGAAAAAAGCGTGAGTGGGAAACCGAGAAGGTGGCCATGCTGCTCGCTCGAAATAGCAATCTCCCCAATAAAGGCACGCTCATCGGTGAGTACCGTGATGTCACATCCTCCATGCGCCAACTCAAAGGGCGCATTCGCGATGACGGCAACCTCACTGCCGCTCTCGGTTTGCCGACCGTTGAGGTCTTGCAAAGCACTTTGCAGGTAGGACAGGCATTCATTAGTTACTTTCCCTTCCACGGGGGTATCGGCAAACTCTGTGTTACGGCGGACAAAGTTGCGGTTGCTTCGATTGCGGCCACGCCGAACCTGGTGCAGGACATTGCTGCACACATCGCCCGGATCACCGGGTCTGTCTCACAGGCACCTCATGCTGAAACGGGCATGTCAGATTTCCCGGTAACGTCAGCTCGTTATCTCCACGAAACATTGTTTTCTGGATTGGATGCGTGTTTGCTGCCTGGAACCCAAGTGACCGTTGCACTTCCACCGGATTTAGCCGGGGTGCCACTGGGAGCCCTTCTCAGGGAAGATCCGCACCAGGCGCTGATCAATGGGGACTATCGCAACGTCAAGTGGATGATCCGCGACGTCAGCTTCTCGGTCGTCATCTCAGCACGTCAATTCCTCGCTGCGGCCAAGCGAACGCCAACTGTCAACAGCCAGCGCTATCTCGGCGTCGGCGATCCGAAATTAAACCGACCGGGCCTTGTCGATAGCGCTGCTTTTGGCAGCAGCGCGCCGACACGCAACGGCGTCTCCGACTTTGAGGAATTGCCGGAGACTGCACAGGAGATCAAGGATGCGGCCGCGCTGTTCCCCACTTCGATAACCGATGTGTTGACTGGGCGTGCCGGCACCGAGGAAGCGTTCCGGAGCAAGCCCCTTGCACAATACGATGTAATTCACTTTGCCACGCACGGGCTCTTTGTGAAGGGAGATCGCGGTGCGACCGACGCCGCGTTGCTGCTCACTCCTGGCGACGCCGCTGATCCATTCAACGACGGCTTTCTGACTGCGCTCGAGATCTCCCGTCTGTCGCTCAACGCGCGCCTTGTGGTGCTTTCAGCCTGTAACACAGCCAAGTACGATGTTGCTCAAGCCAATCGCAGCGTACAGGATCTTCACGCGGCCTTTAACGCGGCTGGTGCGGCCACGGTCCTTGGCTCGTTGTGGCCCGTGAACTCGTTTGCAGCACAACGGCTTGTCACCGACTTTTTCCGGCAATGGCAAGTGCATCAAGGACGCGGTCCGGCTCATGCTTTGGCCAATGCGGTTCGCCAATACCTGGATGATGCCAGCGCAGCCGAGCAACATCCCTGGTACTGGGCCTCATTCATCGTCACCGGTTATGGCGGCGCCAAGCAAGTTGCCAAACCCCAGCGTCCTTCGCACCTCGCTCTCGTGGCTTTGAAGGGATTTTCCACTGAAGGGGAGATTATGCGTGCCGCGCCGACCGGCTCAGATGTGATGTTCTCCGTCATGGGCGAGCAGGTTGAGCACCGGATGCAAGGCATAGTCACGCGCCGGACCGCAGACGGAACAGAGGTGTGGCGCTCATCCTCCCGTGAAATCGCAGCTGGTCCTTTGGCCCACCACAAGGGCATAACGTTTTCCGCCGGCGACAAGTATCAAGACGGGACCATTCCCGTCTTGCGCGCCTTCGATCAGGTCGGTCGGACAGTTTGGGTGCGCGAATTTCCTGATCTTAAGAACTTTCTGTTCAATGATCTCGTCAGCACCAATGCCGAACTCTTCGTCGTGGCTTTTCCACGTCTATTGCCAAGTGAGGAAGCCCGCCATGCCGTCGTATTGGCATTCGACCACCAAGGTAGGCAAAGGCTCAGTGCAAAAATTCCCATCGAGCAGCCACGGATCAATATCGGTCTGGACACGCTCACGTCTACCTGGCGCGGCAACCTCGTCGTGGTCCTCAATCATGGCTTGTCCCTTGTTGGGATGAAGGATGATCCTGCCGGCGTGTTCGGCATGCCCTATCCATGCAATGAAGGTGCTTCGGCACGGGTATTGGAGCTTGATCCCCGCACCCTCCGTATCATGACCGAGCGCAGTATCCCCGCCTTCCGCGCCGTATCTCTAGTTGCCGGCAAGGACGCGTTGTTCGTCGGCGGGGAGACGCTAAACAAATGCTCGCTGAAGGGTGTGGCATCGATCTGGCGCTTTGGCCCTCGTGAAGAGCCCAAGGCGCTTTGGAGCGACGACGAGGTCTTCTATAGCGCGGTTCGAGGGCTGGACGTTGAGGGCAGCACTTTGGTCGCAGCGATCGCCCATGAGCGAACGCTCGGCATTAAGACACTCGGTCCTGGCCGACCCGAACGTGGAGGAAAGCGGTGGGCCGAAGGAGCCACACTGCGTGAAGGTTCGCTTATCCGTCTTTCGTTCGACGGCAGCGAGCTGGAGCGACAGTATATGTCAGCCGGTGTTGGCATGTATCTTCAAGGTCTGAAGATCGTTCGGGGCCGTCCAGTGCTCTACGGGAGCTTGGGTGGCCTGCCTGCTCTCACGCACTGGGTTCCCGAGCAGCCGCGTCAGATGAAGCCCAAGCCCACGGTGC
Organism: uncultured Alphaproteobacteria bacterium; assembly: GCA_963806735.1. Taxonomy (GTDB): domain Bacteria; phylum Pseudomonadota; class Alphaproteobacteria; order Rhizobiales; family Hyphomicrobiaceae; genus CADEFX01. Next base: position 108,573 of record CAWEBE010000042.1, read on the forward strand.
AACGGGCCCCCGCACCGGAGGATTGGCGCATAACCGTTCACAAGGGGCAGTGAAGTACGGGGTCGAAAAGCGATAGCAGCAATAGCGTGGCCACGGGCGATCTAAAGTAGACTGAAATAGACACTGCACAGATGCTGTTACACCGCTCTACGCGCACCCGCGTCATGGGCTTTTACGGCTTCATTGAAAAGGTATCATTTGAAATCAAACACAGCGGAGCGCCTCACAAGCAACGATGCCAGACTGAGTATGCAGATGGCGCCAGAACGAGCACTGGCGCCATCTCCACTAACACCCAGAGGTGCGCCAACCGGGAGGCACAAAGGCTGGCGCTGTCTGCGCCTAACGAGGGAGATTGATCGGCCGTGGGTGGCCGATGTGCTCGAAGGAGCCTATGCCGGCGCAATCCTGCGATTGTTTCACAGAAACGCCAAAACTGCCGTTGGCAGGAATGGCAGTCAGATCTCTCAGAAACTAAATGGGAAAACACAAGTGCCAAGTTGAGTGCCAATCGCTGCCAAGCGGTTTTGGAAGTGCCAGCGAGCGTGCCTTATCGCGTTTCACGAACTGGCACCGATGGATTCCAGTGCCAAGACGTACGCCGTCTGGCTGGCATCGGTCGGAAGCTCCTGGCACGTGGTTGCAGGACGACCTGCCAGTGAGCCGTGTGTACGAGGCGGCGATGTCTTTTCCTTGCACTCCCCTGCCGTACCGGGAGGCGGGAGTTCGCGTCTGGCTACAGAGTTACATCAATCGTGCCAATGTGCTTGGACGACCGGGGCGAGCTCCGGGCCTGCCGGCGAATGCCGAGAGGTCGCTGCTGATTAAGCTCAACTCAGGTCGCGCTTCCATTCAAACGGACCGCGCCCTAAAACTTGGGGCCTTGCGATCGGCTATGCCCACGACCGGTTTCCCCGATGCCTGACGGCCCCCGAGTGAGGTCCGTGACCGAGTCGATACGGCCGTTTCGTTGGCGGATCGCGTTCACCTATGCGGTCACCGTCATCGAGGAACTCGATGCGCAGGCCGCAGAACCATCTGTACGCCAGGTTCACCTGCACCTCGCGGCACAGCAGTCGCTCCGAGCGGATGGCGAACGCATAGCCGAGGATAAGCATCCGAAGCATGAGCACCGCATCGATCGATGGGCGGCCGAGATGCGAGTAGTGCGGCGCCAGCTCGGCGTGCACCCAGGACAGGTCCAGCACGGCAGCGATCTCGCGGACGCGGTGGTCGTCCGGCACCACCTCGTCGAGACAGAACGAATAGAACAGCTGGCCCTGATCCCGGTTGAGCCGTCCCATCATCGCTAGCCTCGCCCGTCATCACTCAGAGCCGGTAAATCACGGTTCAAGGCTTTCAGCAACGCACTTCTGCAACAAAATCGGCACGAAGCTGACGTCGGCAGTTCACGTCCGATACGTCAGATGACGAACGCAAAGCGGACGTTCCGAACCGAAAGGCGTCGCGAGGTCCAGACGCGGTTTGTCCAACGCTTTGACGTTGTAGGCGAGGCTGAAAGCCGTCTGCCCACCCAAACCGCAAGGACGCCTGTCCTGCACAATTTCTACCAACGGCGCCTGACCTTTCTGCTCAGACCGGTGCACCGCAAGCTGGGCAAGGTCCAACAGGCTCAGTACCGGCCGCAGGTTAGCTATCGCACTGGATCGCCTCAGCCGTCGGCTGAAGGCCGCACGAGTCCTGGACATACTTCCAGCCAGCCCATGCCATCGCCGCGGCCACAAGGGCCAGCAGCGCGCAACGGGCGAGAGTGCGAGATCGTGGGACATGCTCAGCCGGCTGTCGCGCCAGGAGATCGAACAACAACGCAGTACGCGCGCGAGGGTTAGGCATCCGACTTGGGCCTCGGTCCATTGATTAGGGCCAGCACGGACTTTGGATTGTAGGGTCGGCCTTGCTCATTGAGGTGGCCAGCCTTCGCCAGCTCGGCTGAGATCTTCCTAAGGCTCATGCGTTTGCCGGTGACAGGGCTTGCCCTCCTCAGGCGCTTGGCGAGTCCTACAGCGGCCTCCAAGCTTTCCGCGGCCTCAATGGCGTTGGAGTCGCGAAGCCGCTGCAAACGACTCTTGCGGCCTTCTACGCGGGCTCCGGTGGCTCTCCTGCGGTCCCTGGCAGCCTTCAGCTTCTTGACGAGGCGGGTCTTCTCGAGCTGGGAGAACACGCCAGCGATCTGTCGCATGGCGACCCGCATTTCGTCGTCGCTGTCCGTCAGATCATCGCCGCGGGACGTCAGGACCCGCAGGATTGCAGTAAGCTACGGGCGCGTTCGCCCGGACATGGCGCCGGGCTGCCCGGAAAAGCTGCCCGACCGCGAGTTTCTGACCTACATCTGGACGTTCGAGACGCGCATCGCTCCACGGATCGAGGCCGCGATCGACAGGTACAACATGCGGACCCGAACGGTGCGGCTTGCCAGCGACCGCGCCGCGCACGAGTGGCTCGGTAGGTTGATCAACTAAAGCCGGACCTAACGGGCGCCCAGGCGCTGCAAACGATCCTCGGCCTCGGCTGCGCCGAGCTGGTGGGCGCGCTCGTACCAGCGGCGGGCCTCCTGCACATTGGGTTGAACGCTGCGGGCGCCGATACGATCAAGCTCGACGGGGTCATAGGTCGCCGCCATAGCAAACGCGCCTTGCGCTAGATCCGCCTCCGCAGCGCGCTGAAAGAACAGCCGCGCGGCGGCCACAGAACCAAGGGCAAGTTGCTCCTCGCCTTTGCGCAAAAGACTTTGAGCACGCTTTTGCTCGTCTGAGATTGTTGACGACGCGGGCCCTAGGTGGGCCTGCCCCTGTGACCGAGGCGGTTCGCGCGTGTCCGGGCCCAAAGAGGCCACGCTCTTGGCGCGAGGCTCGCTTTCGTTCGGCGCGATCAGCGATGCTGCGGCGATCACAAGCGCGGTCTTGGCTTCCGCCAATACGGTGCCATCGATGGTGACGAGCGCGACGCTGATGTCCGACTTGCCGGTCGAACCGATGGGAAGGACGATCTTGAGGTTGGCGAGGGCCATAAGCGGTATGGCCCAGGCGCCCGGCGCGATCGAATGGCCTTCCGTGAGAGCTGCCGCAGGCGGCAGGCCCTGTACACGAATGAAACTGTTGCGCGCGATGGTGTTGGGCGGACCGACTTGGATCGGGAGGGGCGTTTCACTCGCCGGCTCGGCAAGGATAATCTTGCTGACGTTGATGGCGGGTTGCCCGTGCCCTTGCACTTTCAGGATGAGTGGACGCGTTGGCTCTGCCGTCAGGGTCGGCGCTACACTGCTTGTCGCTGAACCGGGAAGTGCGCTCGGAGAGAGTAGGATCGCCGCAGCGATCAGCTGCATCGCACGACGGGTACGCCGGGAAACCGTCTCGGCCTCTTCGCTCGCATCACCCGTCCGGATCAGAGGATAGCGCATCCCTCGATTTCCCCGATGGCGATCCGCCGGCCGCATGCCGGCTACTGCTTCCCCTGCTGTTGCCTGTTCCACTCAATGAACTGCTTGAACAGCCGCTCTTGCTCGGCGCTATCATTGGGGGCTGCCTTTGCAGCTTGTGCTCGCGCCAGCGCTGGATCTATGCGCTCCGAACGCGCCGCGTTGGATTGCTGATTGGTGGCGGCAGTCGTCTGGTTGAGCCTGTCCTGCAATGGCTGGAACCGCTTCCAACCCGGGACGGTGGCCGCCAGGTTCACGTCCTTCCATTTCGGGTGATAGCCGGGCTCGGTCTGCAGCTTAGGGAAGCGATCAAACAGATAGTCAACGAGCCGCACCATTCGGCGGTGGCGATCGCTGTCGCGTGGCCACTCATACACGGCCAGCAATGCCGGCACCGCCACTGTCTCGATGCGCTGCCCCTCGGGGATCAACGCGGGATAGTCGGCATGCTCCAGATAAGTCGGCATGTAGTAGTCGAGCTTGTCGCTGTAGCCGATCGGCAGAAACTTGAAGCCGGGTGGAAAATTGCCCTTGAGGAACGGCGGCAACGGCTTGGACGAGATCCAGAACGTGGCGGCAAACTTGTCGCTTTTCTTCATTTCCTCCATAGCGATGTTATGGGGAACGAACTTGGCATCGACCTTGATACCCAATCGTTCGAAGATGATGGGTCCGCTGTAGGCGGCCGCCGTGCCCTCGGTGTTGAAATTCACCGCCTTGCCCGCCAGGTCCTGGAGCGAGTTGATTTCAGGGCGGACGAAGACGTGCGCCTCCGAGGGGAACAGGCTGAGCAGATAATTGATGCGCCTCCCGATGCCGGCGATCTCCGGGGTCTTGCGGAAGTGTTCGAGCACATCGCCATAGACGATGGCGGCATCCACGCCGCGCAGGTAGAGCAGGTCGAAGACGTTGTCGAATGGTCCGCGCGTCACGATCGGCAGCACGCGCATATTGTCGCCGTCGTCGAGCACGCGCGCCAGCTCGGCTGCAAACTGCAGCGGCGCGCCTTCCGTACGGCCGGCTGCGAGACCGACGGTCCAGGAGTTGATGCCTTCCCTGCGCTTCTGCTCCGCGGTCGAGCGCAACAGCGGGGCCCGTGGTTCCTTGCTGGTCGCCGTCACGTGCGCCTCGGCGGGACGTGCCACCGCCTTTGGTCTAGGCTGTGTCTGCGCGAAGAGCGAGGTGCCTGTTGCGTCGACGCCAGCCCAAGCTGTCATGATCAGCGCGGTGATGAGCAACCGGATGACGTTCCCTTGCATGATCAGCACCCCAACTGCTTCTTGCTAACTCTACAAGTAACTTTCTTCCCAATGGCGGAGCCGCGTATTACGGCCTGATGTAGGCATACCCCTGCTTTTGTAGCTCCATCAGCCGCACGACTCCCGACGGCATGCTCTTGGCCTCGCTGATCAACGTGATCGGCTTGTTCTCCTGCTTGCTCATGTTGGCCTGCGTGTTGGCGCAGGCAATGAAGGCGATTGAAGGATTCTCAAGCGCCATCGTGGCGATGCGCTGCTTCACCGGACTGCTGTCGTCGCGCAGCATGTGCAGCCCAGGGCCATAAGTGACGATCTCGATGGCAACGGTCTCGCCCTTGGCTTGGTAGTACTCCACCACATTGCGTGCGTTGTTCAGCGCCAGGTTCATGGATTGGGGATTGTTCTCGTTGACCTGAATAGCGAGCTTGTGCGCTGGTTTTGCCACCGCCGGCTTGGTGACGGCTCGCTTAGCCGATGCCTTGGATGCCTTGGAGGGTCGCTGCCCGGCCTCGTCCTGGGCCATGACGTGGGCGAGTGGAGCAGCGGCAATCAACAGACTGGCGGCAGCAGCTAGGAACGTGTGCTTCATCATGTGGCGATTAGGCTCCGGTCGCACGACACTGGGCCGTGCCGGCTAGTTGGCATTGGCGAGAAGGCTGGAAGCGCCACACGAGCCCGGCTGCCTGATGGTAGACAGGCTAATCTAATGGTCCCACGTTTCGCGCTTAGCCCTCACAAGTTTGCCCGTCCCGCCTCGGGCAAAGCGGCAAGCCCAGTGTCATGCCGCGCAACCTACATTCCCACTGCAGTGCCGACCGATTTGTGGCTGGATCGGGATAAATTTGCGGCAAAATTCGTCTGCTACCAGATGATCCGAATGCCTCGTGCTTCGACACGTCGTGCGCATCGTGAGATCGAGATCATCAAGAAGACCCGGACAACGGTTTCCATACCTTCAGGGCAACACGCTCACGTTGTTGAACTCCGTGGCGACTAGGTCCGCCCTGCATGACCCCTTCCTGATCGAGGTGGGTCTGCCAGATAGGGATCCATGCTCGATGGTTAGGCACAAATGGCTCAGTGCTCGCTGCAGCGCCATTTCCAGCGCCATTTCGTCCATGGTCGGATCGCCTTCGAACTCCACTTTGACCATCGCGGTGATCTTCATGTCAGAGCTCCGACCTATGCCTCTTATCCACACACCCACATTAACTATCCCCAGTCCACCGTGGTCTAATGAAGGCTGCCATAGTGGGTCCCTAGGCACTTGCCTGGGACGAGGGCGTCGCAAACCACAGAAGGCGATCCGTGGTTGCCTGGCGCCTTCACTCCAGCCAACCGGCTCAAAGCTCTTTCACGTGATCTGGAAAGCGGCTGCAACGGGCTCACACCGCATAGGCATCGACCCCGTGCGCGTCAGGGTCGGGCAGACCCAAATCTGAAGCGCTCTTTTTCATAACTCAGATCCGCTGTCGCCGCCTTCCAGCTCGCGAGCTGGATGTTGCTCTTTCACAACTAGGAGAGCTTTCAATGGCGAACGACCCGACGCGCTACGCGTGGTGCAAGCGAATCTTGGATTAAAACGGTGAACCCGGCAGGGACGGTTACAAGCTCACCGGCGTCCGTTGGTACAAGGTCAAGCGCGGCTATACGCATCCCGCCTGCTTCGATTTACAGATGAAGAAAGGAAACAGCGTCTTCTCGGTTCCACTGCGGTTAGTTCCTCCATGGAAGGTCCCTCTGAGAGGGTCTTGAACCTCTTAGCGGCGGCGGCGTTATGGGCGCTGAAAACTCCGTACCTCCGCGATTCGTCGCGGAGCCTCTGCTGCGAACGAATGGTCGCTCGTAGCTAGGCTCTTTGAGGTTCGGTCATGAGATGGGAATGGAAGGATGACATCGCTTCTCTCATCGTCCCGCTCGCTCTGGCAATCGTCGCGCTCTGCGTTTTCGCAGCTCCGGCGAAAGCTGACGGACCCACGCAAGCGCGCGGTGTACTCTGCGACACCATGCATGAAGTGGAAACGTACGTTACGCTTGCGGGCACAGGAACGCCTGCACGCGAAGCGTTCGAATCGGTGAACGCCGCTGCGGGGAAACCGCACGCCTGCGTGTTCGGACATGTCGTCTTTGAGACATTCGAAGAGGTCAAGGACATCACCATCAGTGAGCACCAGCTCACTATCGTGAAGCCCGCAATTATTTCCGCCCACACACCGATGGTCTTCATGCCGATCGAGATGACGCAGTTTATGGTCGTCGAACGAAGACTCATGTATCCACCGCGATTAGGTGCCTAAGTAGCGGCCTTCGGTGTTCCCCGCTCAACAAGGAACACCACCATCTTTTGAAACTGCCGGTTCGTTCAATGGTCGGACTCGAGGCTTTGGTCCTCGCAATGTTGGTTCGATTCCAACGCCGGCAACTGACCAGAAATTAACGTTTGCTTTACCGACTCAACCAAGCCTGGGTTGCTTCCCGAAGCAAAGGGAGCAGCTAGATGGCCGCCAAGCACAGAGCCTCTGCTCAACGAAATCAGAACGAAGCCAGGCGGTACCACCGGTTCGCCAAGTACTTGCGACGATGGCAGAACGGCGAACCCGTCAGAACCTACGACACCCGCTGGCTTGCCTACCTACAGGAGCAGCTCGACGCTGCGCACGCCGAAGAATGCGGGCTTCGCGGAACCCTCGCGCCAAGCCGTGCATTGTTTATGGTGCCTTATGAGGAGTTTGGCACCATGGCTATGCAGCCAAATTCGATCGAGCGCGCCTTCCAGCTCGCACGCTCCGGCCAGTGTTCTTCTATCGCCGGCATTCGACAGCAGCTTAATCGCGAAGGTCTTAGTTCACGGCAGGTCGTAGGCCCACTGCTGCAGAGACAGCTCAAAAACCTCATCTACGAAGCGCACCCTGAAGAGCGTCGCGGCTTACGGAAGTAAGCAGAACTACTTCGACTGACGCTTCCTCTTTTGACTCTTCCGCTTCTTCGCCTTCCGCGCCACCTCCTCCTCGATTGCCTTCTTCATCTCCGTCGAGAACCTGTCAGCTGTCGTTGGTCAGGTCGTTGTACAAACTCCACGCACCAATGCGCAGTCACGGACGTCATCGGCAGCGCCGCGTACAACCATTATTGAGACAGGTCATATAGTTGGTGGATGCGTGGCCAACTTTTAATCAGGTGGTCGTTGGTTCGATCCCAACCGGGCTCACCAAGGATTTCAATGAGTTAGTTTAAGTCGTCATGTTCATAATGTTATTCGTGCACACCCCGTGCACACTCTGGCGCAGTGCACGTAGGAACAGGCCCACGCGCCATCGGAGTCCACGAACTGATCTGATCTCCCGGTCCGCATTGGTGACGTGACGGACGGAGGCCGCGACGGCCGCGCTGGGAGCGCTCATATTCGGCGTTGTCGCCGCGTCGTTGCCCGACGGGTTGGTTGTTGGTGGCTCCCGTGGCGGCGATGCCGCGTAGGATGCGCGATGCTCAAACTAAGACAGTGGGCGATGGTCATACGGCGTGACGCCGTCGCCCTATACCTTGCGGCTCGCGACCCACGTGTCCCTCGGCACGTCAAGGTGCTGGCCATTGTCGTGGCGGCCTATGCGAATTATTGCGAAGGTTACGCATAAAAGTCGTAGGCATTGACGCTTCTCAGCACGGGCTCTACACAGACGGCGATGCTTTTGAGGTGCAGAAACAACCGGGCTGGACGCGCCGCCCTCGTGTGGGCTGTCAGCGTCCTGTTTGCCGTCGTTCCGGCCATCAGTATGGGTCTGGCGACGCCGGTGGGCGCCTTCTCCCATGTATTCGCGCATGTTCACGCGCTGGAAGACCATGCCCATGCACATGATGCGGTCCATGATCATGACGATGGGTCCCAGCACGAGCATGCGGACCACGACCATGGTGTAACCGACGATGGTGGTGGGCAGGGTCTGCTCCACGTGCACTACGATGTGGCGTGCCCGAGTGTCCTTGTTCCCGCTGAAGAGGGTAGGCCTGCCATATTGCACCGTCTGTCAGCACGTCTGAGCATTCCGGCAGTGGCCGAGCCACCAGATGCTGGGCAACAGCGGCTGCTGCGACCGCCTATCTGATCGTTCCGCACTTTTGCTTTGTCGCGCACCGGCCGGTGACGGCCGGCGCTGGCATTGGCTCATCTGCTGGAACGACTCATGCTGAACATTGCCTGGGCGCCGTTCGCGCGGCAGTTTTGCCGACGCGCACGCACACGCCGACTTCTCTTAGCCATTTCTCTGGTTTGGGTCGTAGTCCTGGTTCCCGCCTCGGCACATGAGGGACATGATCACGACAAGCCGGCACCGTTGAATTTGCCCATTGCGCCGCGCGTTGTCGCAGTCACGCCCGACTATGAATTGGTCGGCGTCGTGTCAGGCGACGAACGCCTGACGATCTTTCTGCATCGCTTCGCCACCGGCGAGCCTGTCAAGGATGCCAAGCTAGCGGTGTCTACGGGCGACCAGGACGTGGAGGCGGTCGCTAAGGGGGATGGCGCCTTCGAATTGACCGCGCCGTGGTTGCGGACGGCGGAACCGCTCGACCTCGTGTTCAAGCTGACGCTTCCTGATGATCAGGACATTCTCACCGGCCGGCTTGAAAGGGTGAGCGCTGCTACGGTTCCCCAAGGACTGGCGCCTTCAACTCTGTTTGCCCGCTACGAAACCCTCGCGTTGGGTATCGGCGCGCTGATGGTTGGGGCGCTCCTGACGCTGCTGATCAGTGCCGGGTTTGCACGTCGGCGCCAGGCGTCCCTTAGCCTTGATGGCCAGGGACGTCACTCTGCACAGCCGGCCACAGGGGAGCATTCAAAGGTAAAGCGACTCCGGCGTGTGCCTCTTGCGTTGCTGACCGTGTTTGCCGGAACCGGGTTGCTTGCGTCGGGTGAAGCCAGATCGCAAACGCCGCTCAATCTGCCATCGGTGCCGGCGAGCATGGCCACCGACGCGCCGCAGCGCATGGCCGATGGCAGCCTCTTTGTCCCCAAGGCGACCCAGCATCTGCTGTCCGTGCGCACGGTCATAACGCAAGAGTCGCGGGCACCGCGCACAGTTGAGCTGACAGGCACGGTGATCGCCGATCCCAACAGTTTCGGCCGGGTGCAAACCGGCCATGCGGGTCGGATCGAGGCGCCGGAGGGCGGTCTGCCCTTTGTCGGCAAACGCGTCGCGAAAGGTGAGATGCTGGCCTTTCTGCAGCACCACATCGAGGCCTACAACAAGGGCAACCTGCAAGGCGAGATTGCCGAGTTAGAGGCGCGCATAGCGCTGCAGGAAGCGAAGCTCGCTCGGTATTTGCAAGCTCCGTTGGCGATACCACCCCTCAAAATTGATGAGACCAAGGGTGAAATTCATGCATTGCGCCAGAAGCGCAAAGAGTTGCTACCAACGCTAGTCGAGCGCGAGCATATCCACGCACCGATCGGTGGCGTCATATCGATCTCGAACGTCGTGGCCGGCCAGGTGGTCGACGCCCGCGAAGTGCTGTTCGAGATCGTCGACCCAACCCGCTACTGGCTTGAGGCCATTGCCCATGATGCGGGCGTCGTCTCGAACTTGAGCGCAGCTTTCGCGGTGACGAACAGCGGCGAGAGGCTGCCCTTAGAGTTTGCGGGTCTCGGGCTCTCACTCAAGCAGCAAACCACGCCACTGACATTCAAGCTGGCGCAAGTCTCGCCGAACCTGAGCATCGGCAAGCCCGTGACCGTCATCTTGCAATCGAGTGTTGAGCTGAACGGGATCGTGCTCCCGGCGGCCAGCGTGGTGCGCGCACCGAGCGGGCTTGCCATGGTGTGGGTGAAGACAGAGCCTGAGCGCTTCGAGCCACATACCGTGCGCTATCAAGCGCTCGATGGTCAGCGTGTGGTCGTGACGGCAGGGGTGAAAGCCGATGTGCGCGTCGTGTCCGAAGGCGCCACGCTCCTCAACCAAATCCGCTAAAGGGTCGAGGCTCGAACATGTTCAACTACCTCGTCACGGCGAGCCTGCGCAATCGCCTGTTCGTGCTCGGGGCTGCCTTGCTGCTCATCGTGTTTGGCGCGATCACCCTTCGCAGTCTGCCAGTTGACGTGTTCCCCGATTTGAACCGGCCGACTGTCACGCTCATCACGGAGGCCGAGGGCCTCGCTCCCGAGGAGGTCGAGCAGCTCGTAACGTTCCCGCTCGAGACGGCGATGAACGGCATGCCGGGGGTGGTGCGGGTGCGTTCGGTGTCCGGTGTCGGTTTGTCGATCATCTACATCGAGTTCGACTGGGGCACCAACATCTTCCTCAACCGCCAGCAGGTGACCGAGCGGCTGAGCGTGGTGCGCGAGGCGTTGCCGCGCAATGTCAATCCGCAGATGGCGCCGATTACGTCCATCATGGGTGAGATCATGCTCATCGCCATCCCCAGCGATGCGGCGACACCTATGGAGGTGCGTGAGGTGGTCGACTGGATCATCCGTCCCCGGCTGCTCACCATCCCCGGCATTGCCCAGGTCATTCCGATCGGTGGCGAGGTGCGCCAGTATCGCGTCACCCTCAACCTCTCGCAGATGACCACCCTCGATATCAACCGCGCCGAGATTGAGTCCGCCCTCAAGCAATTCGGAGCCAACACTGCGGGAGGCTTCGTCGATCAGCACTCGCGGGAGTATCTGATCCGCAATCTGGCACGCACCACACGTCTCCAGGACCTGGAGAGCCTACCTGTGGCCTATCGCAAGGGTGTGGCCGTTCGCCTGGGGCAGGTGGCGTCGATTGACTACGCAGCGCGCGTGAAGCGCGGCGACGCTGGCTATATGGGCAACCCGGCGGTGGTCTTGACCGTGCAAAAGCAACCCAATGCCGACACTCTCAAGCTGACCACCGAGATCGAGGCGGCACTCACAGATTTGAAACGCGTGCTACCGAAGAATATCGCCACCGTCGACGTTCTCTTCCGTCAGGCGTCGTTCATCAAGGTATCGATCGACAACGTGCAGCGCGTGCTGGTCGAAGCGCTGGTCGTGGTCGCTGCAGTCTTGTTCCTGTTCCTACTGAACTGGCGCACGACGGCCATTTCGTTGACTGCCATTCCGATCTCCATCCTCATCACGGTGATCGTGTTCCATCTGCTTGGTCTTAGCATCAACACCATGACCCTCGGAGGCTTGGCCATCGCCATCGGCGAACTCGTCGACGATGCGGTGGTCGGGGTTGAGAACGTGTTCCGGCGCCTGCGTGAAAACAAGGCGAAAGCCCAGCCGGTGCCGGTCCTGCCGGTCATCGCCAGCGCCTCGCAGGAGGTGCGGTCGGGCATCGTCTACGCCACTGCCATCATCATTCTTGTCTTTGTACCGTTGTTTGCACTTTCCGGCATTGAGGGTCGTCTGTTCGCCCCATTGGGGGTGGCTTACATCGTTTCGATCCTGGCGAGCCTCGTCACGTCGATCACCGTGACACCGGTGCTCTGCTACTACCTGCTTCCGCAAATGAAGCGACTCAGTCACGGCGATTCATGGCTGGTGACGCGTCTCAAGGCCGGGAACCGGCGACTGCTCGACTGGGCCTTCGGCCAACAGGTGTTCCTAATGGTCGCTGCGGTGTGCGCCGTCGCCGTTGCAGCATTCGGTGCCGCGCTGCTGCCCCGCTCCTTTCTGCCACCATTCAACGAGGGCACGCTCACCATCTCGATGCTGCTGCGGCCGGGTATTTCGCTGGCCGAATCCAATCGGGTCGGCCTCATTGCTGAGCGTCTTCTGTTACAGATCCCCGAGGTCAGGACCGTCGGTCGGCGCACGGGGCGTGCCGAACTCGACGAGCATGCCGAAGGCGTCCACTCGGCTGAAATCGACGTCGACTTGAAAGGATCAAGTCGGAGCAAGGCGGAAGTGGTCACGGACATTCGTTCGCGTCTTGCGATGCTGCCCGCCGCGGTCAACGTCGGTCAGCCGATCTCGCACCGGCTCGATCATATGCTGTCGGGTGTGCGTGCACAGATTGCTGTCAAGATATTCGGCGAGGACCTGGACACGCTGCGCAACCTTGCCGAGCAGCTGCAGAACCGCATGGCAGCCATCAAGGGGCTAGTTGACCTGCAAGTCGAGCGGCAAGTGCGGGTTCCCCAGGTGCAGGTCTCGATCGACTATCAGAAGGCTGGCATGTTCGGGGTAACCCCGGCGCATGTGACGGAGACGCTGGAGACCCTGCTCAATGGCCGCGTCGTCTCGCAGATCATCGATGGCAACCGGCGCTACGACGTCGTGTTGCGAGTGGCCGAAGCCGATCGCACCACGGAGGGACTGACGAAGCTGGTGGTGGAGACGCCGGCGGGGCGCGTTCCGCTGTCATCCTTCGCGCAGGTCGTCGACACCGATGGACCCAATCAGATTCAACGTGACAATACGCGGCGACGCATCGTCGTGCTGGCCAACACCGATGGCTCGGATATGGCCAGGATCATCGGTGAGATCCGAAGCCTGTTGAATCAGGTGCGCTTCCCTGCCGGGTACTCGACCGCACTGGAGGGCACGTTCCAGGCTCAGGAGGAAGCGTCACGCCTCATCGGGCTGCTGTCGCTGGTATCGCTTGGCGCCATCTTCACCGTGCTCTACAGCCGGTACCGATCGGCGGTTCTGTCGCTGATCATCATGGCCAACATTCCGCTCGCCCTGATCGGCAGCGTCATCGCCTTGTGGCTGGCGGGTCAGCCATTGTCGGTGGCCACCATGATCGGGTTCATCACGCTGGCCGGCATCAGCGCGCGCAATGGCATTCTCAAGATCAGCCACTACATCAACCTGGTGCTGCACGAGAACGAGACGTTTGGTCGAAAGATGATCGTGCGAGGCAGCCTGGAGCGCCTCACCCCTGTATTGATGACGGCGTTGTCGGCGGGTTTTGCACTCTTGCCGCTGATGATCGGAGCCGACGCGCCCGGCAAGGAAATCCTGCACCCGGTCGCCATCGTCATCTTTGGCGGGCTCATCACCTCGACGCTGCTGGATACCGTGCTGACCCCCATTCTGTTCCTGCGATACGGCGCCGGGCCGCTCCAGCGGCTCAGAACCGTTCAGGCCGAGTTCAAAGTGAGCGAGGCCTACTGATATCAACCACCAACTGCAACCCAAGGAGAACAGTATGTTGCGCGTCCTGACATTGATCCTGAGCCTCGCGTTCGCTGGTTCCGCATTTGCGCATAGCGACAGCAAGTGGACCAAGGGCCCGCAAGGCGGCCATATCGTCGACGCCGGCGGTGGAAAGCAGCACTGGGAGCTCGTCGCCAAGGGCAATGAGCTCGTCCTGTACGTGCTGGATGCCAGCGAAAAGCCAGTCAACGCGGACGGCGGCAGCGCCAAGGGACAGGTCCTGCTCGGCGGCAAGACCTACAACGTCGACTTCAAGCCGGCTGGAGCCAATGTCCTGAAAGCCACTGGTGACTTCACGGCGGCCAAGGGCATGCGCGTGATCGTCAAGACCGACAAGGTCGGTGGCCAAAGCTTTCAGGCGCGCCTCGCCCCCTTGAACTAAGGAAAGCCGCAAACTCACGAAGCGGGAGGGTGGGCCACCCCGCCCTCCAAGCGCAGGCAGGGCCATGACGGCCGACTACCGTTCTTCAAGAAGCATCTCGCCTGAAGCATGGGGCTTCGATCTGGAGTAGGGCCATTCGTGTTTCCTGTTGGCTCATAGCCACGGTTTCGGCCGCGCTGCTCGCGGCCGCGCCAGCCTCCGCCCACACTCAACCGTCGCTACCACCCGCACCCGTACTACCGGCGTCGACGGCGCCGACAACACTAAGGGACCGGTTTGGTGCGATCGACCGCTGCACCGCGCAGGTACACCGACGCGATCCGTCGCGTATTCTTGATGTCGTCCAGCGGATTGGCGTCGAGCACGATGAAGTCGGCGCTCTTGCCCGCTTCCAGCGTGCCCGCGTCGGCGATGCGCAGGAACTCGGCGCCGTTGCGCGTCGCCACAACAATGACCTGCATCGGAGTCATGCCGGCCAGCACCATGTCCTCCATCTCCTCGTGCGGGGCCCATGGTCTGTTACCGTCAGTTCCGAGCACGATGCGCACCCCCGCCGCATGCAACTTGGCCAGGTTGCGTGCTTGGATGGCATGGAATTCCTGTGCCTTCGGCCGGTCGGTATTTTCACTCCCGAGTTTGGCGAACTCTTCCTGCGAGATGCCCGCCTGCAGCCAGCTTCGATCCACTTTCACGCCACGATCCGGCAGGTTCGGTGTGAGGATTAGGTTTGGCCGCTGCTTGAACATCGCCACAACCTCGTCGTCGATGTCCCTGTCGCGAACACCGTGGGCGAAGGCGTCGAGCCCGGCTCGCATGAGGCCCTTGGCATCTTCCATATTGAAGATGTGTGCTGTCACGCGAAGCCCATGTTTATGCGCCTCCTCAATGATGGCGGCATACTGCTCGTGCGTTATTTTCGGTACCTTGCCATCGCGATCGTCGACCCACACCTTAATGAAATTGACCTTGTGCGCCGCATTTTCCTGAACCGCCTTGCGGGCTTCCGCCTCGGTGTCGATCTGAAACGTTGGACGTAGCGGCTCCTTCCTGGTGATGCCTCGTCCGGCACTAAGGAACCGGGCGGCACCGGGGATGGCCTGGTCGCGCATCTCGAGCAATTCAAGGTTGTCGGTGCCCAGGCTCATAGCTGCGCTCACACCCCAGTATGCCCGCTGCTTCAGGTCGCGCGTGAGCGCCTCGCGGTTTGTGCTCAGATGAACATGTGTATCTATGATCATCGGTATCACGGTCTTACCCGCGAGGTTCACGCGTGCCGCGCCGACGGGTACGCGAACATCGGCGGCCCGGCCGGCCTGCGCGATCCTGCTCCCGTCTAGGACCAATGTCGCGTTCTCGACCGGGTCGGCTCCATCGCCCACGATTAGACGCGCACTTTCGAACACCGTAACCTGCGCGCGTACTGGCCCGACGACCCCGGCAACAGCCCCAAGGGCAACGGTTGCGAGAGCGATGATATTCAAACGGTGCATCTGCGCCTCCATGGGAAACGTGGAAGCTGCACGCTAGCGCCCTTCAGGGTCACCGGGGAATGGGCAAAGCACAAGCATGTGACGCATGGCATGTGGCGACTAAGCCCTCGACCTTAGGCGGTTGCGCACGCCCATCTTTGAAGTCACTCTCCCGAGCCTCGAACAGACGGGCCTGCCATGCAATTCGATACGATCCTGTACACGGCCTCGACCTGGGTTCTCCCCGTCCTCCTTGCCATCACGCTGCATGAAGCGGCACACGGCTTTGTTGCCCATCGTTTGGGGGATGATACTGCGTACCGCCTCGGGCGAGTCACCCTCAATCCGCTGAAACATATCGACCCATTCGGGACCATCCTGCTGCCGGCAATCCTCTTGGTCCTGCGTTCCCCGTTTTTATTCGGATACGCGAAGCCGGTGCCGGTGAATTTTCATGCGCTTAATCACCCGCGCCGTGACATGGTCCTCGTCGCTGCAGCAGGACCAGTGACCAACGTCCTACTCGCAACGGTGGCTGCTCTGTTCCTCCATCTGGTGTCATACGCCCCGACTGGCGCAGCACCATGGGTGGCACAGAATTTAAAGAATGCTCTCATCATCAACGTGGTCTTGGCGGTCTTCAACATGTTGCCACTGCCGCCGCTTGACGGAGGCCGCATCGTCGCTGGTTTGCTACCACACTTTTTGGCGGAGCCGTTCGCGCGCCTGGAACCCTACGGCCTGTTGATCCTTGTCGCCCTCTTGTTTCTTCTGCCTATGCTCGGCGCGCAAATGGGGGTCGATCTCAACATCATCTCACATCTCATCGCCACCCCCATCGAAGCCCTGCTCCGCTTCATCCTGTGGCTGACGGGAAATCGATGATGTGGTTGAGTTCTTGCAAGAAGGCTACGGCATCCTGCCGTCGTTCCATCCTTCGCAGTCACCTTCAGGGCGAACTGTCCTGGGTGCACGCCGAACTGGCGCCGCACTACTCGCATCTCGGCCGCCCCTCGATCCAGCAGCAGACATAACGTGGCACCACGCTCGTTGACGCGGTAGCTCTACGTTTAGCGACGGACGAAGATGATGTGTATTCCTGAATCGTCCACGAGCCGGCACGCTCGCCATCCTCGAGTGGAAAGACCTTTTAAGTTTGAGCGTTGCGGCTTTTTCACGGTCAAGGGTATGGTTGGGGCACATTCCAATATCGAGCGGAGAACGACAGATGATTTCGGTAATCGTCGAGCAAGACACGCACGAGGTTCATCCAATCCCAAGCAACGCCGATGGGCTTTGGCTCGCTGCAAGCGAGGTCGAGCGCGTAACTGGGTTCACTCTGAAACCGGAAGGCCTCTGCAAGGAGGCGATCTGCGTGCCGGTACCGCGCGGGGCGCAATCCTTCGTCAAGGATGATGCGGTCGATGTTGCCGCCTTTTGGAGACATCTTGGCAACCCTGTCATCCACGATGAGAGCCGGGAGACCTGGGTGCTTGGCATCGGCGTGCAGGCAAGGGGACAGGCGCTCGAGACCTTTGAAGCACCGGACTTCACTCTGCCCGATCTCGGCGGACAGCCACATTCAATGTCGCAGTTCAAGGGCAAGAAAGTCTTCCTCGCCACCTGGGCATCCTGGTGAGGCTGTAGAGCAGACTTGCCCGTGTGGCAGTCCCTCTACGACGATCTAAAGGATCGCGGTTTCCACATCGTTGCGATTGCCATGGACACACCCGAAGCGGCCCGGCCATGGATCGAGGACGTACGGCCAAGCTACACTTGCCTGATCGATCGCGATCACCACGTCTCCGCCTTATTTAATATGATCAACGTACCTGAAGCGGTCTGGATCGACGAGAGCGGCCATGTGGTGCGCCCCTCCGAGAACGCCGGGTGGCACGATGGCTTTCGCAAGCGCAACCGTGTCACGCGTGAGATGCCAGCGGATGCGGCAGAACTGGTGGCGAGGACCAAGCAGATTTATCTCGACGCCGTCCGGGACTGGGCTATCAACGGCGCCACGAGCAAGCATGTTTTGCGGGACGATGCGGCCCGCAGGCAATTGCGCGTGCCGACGGACGACATTGCGGTCGCCCAATGTCATTTCCGCCTGGGCAATCACCTCTTGCGCAAGGGGCTTCAGGACGCCGCGCGCAAACACTTTGGAGAGGCTCGCAGACTTCATCCTGCCTCATGGAACATCTGGCGTCAGACCGCCGGCAGGAACGATCTGGGCTTCGCCTCAAATGCCGACTTTTATGCGCGCGTCGATGCTCTGGGAGAGCGGCGGTACTACGAGAAGATCAATATGGAAGGGATGCCGTAGGCGGCATAGCACCTCAATGCGGTCGAGGCCTCGGTATGGGACAGGAGTTCACCGCCGCCAGAGGGAAGTGATTGCCACGCGGACGACGGTCACAGCAAGCTGTCTCGACGTGGGACGACACTTGAACGGCTTACCAAAAAACGTCGTTGGCACGACCGGAAAGAAAAAGCGGGAGAGGGCCGAGAGAAGAACAGATGGAAAGAAAATTTGTTTCTCCTGTCGTTATTGGTTGCGGCGCCGGTTTCGCCGGCGATCGGATCGAGCAGGCTGTGAAGCTGGCCGCATCTGGAATGGTGCACGCTGTCGGTCTAGAGTGCCTCGCCGAGCGCACGCTCGTTCCAGGCATCAGGTCAAGGCGCATGAACCCCAGGCCGGTGCCGATCCGCGCCTGGAGCGGCGCCTGCGTCCCCTGCTACCGGTTGCCATGGCCAATGATTGCAGGATCATCTCGAACCTGGGCGCAGCCAACCCTGCCGCGGCGGCACGCAGGATCGCACGCTTCGGTAGCGACCTCGGCTGCAAGGACCTCCGGGTCGCCGGAATCATTGGCGACGACGTCTTGTCCCTCGCTGATCGCATTGCATGGGAACGCCCCATTACAGGAGAGCTGATCGGCACGCATGCATATCTCGGTGCCGACAGGATCGCCGAGGCCGTAGCCGAAGGCGCCGACGTGGTCGTCACCGGCCGGGTGGCTGATTCGGCTCTCTTCTCGGCCCCTGTCATGGCCAACCTCGATGGCTCGCCTGATGCACTCGCAGGCGCAGCAACCGTCGGGCACCTTCTTGAGTGCTCGGGTCAAGTCACGGGTGGCAATTTCGAGACCGTGGAAGGAACGAGCCTTTCGGCCGCCGAATTCGCGAGCCTAGGTTTTCCGCTGGCTAAGGTCTTCCCGGACGGCAGCGCCGAGATATTCCTTCTCGATGGTTCTCCAGGCCGGATTGACCGGCTGACAGCGACGCTGCAGCTCCTCTACGAGGTGCAAGACCCCTCAGCCTACATCACACCCGATGTCATCATCGACATGACCGGCGTCACCTTCGAGGAGATTGGCGCAAATCGAATCCGAGTGAGCGGCGCCAGATCGCGCGGTAAACCCTCGCGCCTGAAAGTCTCCGGCTTTGTCGAAGAGCCGGGTTTCATCGCCGACGTCGAGATCGGCTATGCCGGGACAGGCGCGCTCTCTCGAGCACGCGTTGCTGCCGACACGCTTCGCCTGCGCCTCGCAGATATTCCAGATGAGGATATCCGCATAGATCTTGTCGGTGTTGATTCCATCATCGGAGCGGCGTCGCAACTGGCCCCAAACGCGCTTCCGGAAGTCCGCGTGCATGTCTCTGCACGGTGCAGTGACGCCGAAATGGCACAGATGATCGAGGATGAGGTCTATTCGCTGACACTCTCTGGCCCTGCGGGCGGTGGCAGTGTGCGCAGCGAGCGCCGCGCCAGCCTTGCTGTCGTCGATGGGTTTATTGACCGAGACGCCGTGCCTGTGTCGATCAACTGGGAGACAGCGTCATGAGAGTGGGTTCCATCGCCGTTGGACGCTCTGGTGACAAGGGCAACACGCTCGACTTGACGCTCGTCGCCGTCGGCGCGGCGGCTTACGACCGCCTTGTGCGGCAATTGACGGCGGAGGCAGCGCAAAAAGCGATCGGACGCGTCATGCCCGGCACGGTCGAGCGCTACGAGGTGCCGGGGCTGCTCGCGCTCAAGTACGTGATAACCGATGCGCTGCCTGGTGGCGTCTACGCTACGCTGCATGCAGGCCTGCATTGGCAGAAGGCAGCCATCTGGATCCTGCTCGACTGCGAATTGCCGGACGACAACGCGGGCACCCATTGACCAGTTGTTGATGGGCGGCGATCAATGACACGTACCCCGGTGGTTTTCAAAATGTTGGGCTCCCACTAGCACGGTCAGCATCACGCAAGATGTCTGCAAAGGGTCATCTTCTCCCGTCGTGCTCGTTGGTTCAGCACGTCTGGTTTAGCGTGCAACGAGCCAAGCGCCTGCTGGACAAGACCGACCTTCCGATGACCGAGATTGCGCTTCGATCGGGCTTTCGCAGCTTGCGGCGCTTCAATGCCGTCTTTGCCGAAATCTACAGGCGGCCCCCGATGGAGATGCGGCGCGCGAGCAACCGGCTCGTGAGGCCAAACGCGACGTTGCGTCCCGAGCTAGTGGACGGGGTCAGGCGGTAGGCCGCAGGAATGGGCTTACGAAGCGCTAGCCTGTTCGCTGATGGAATTGAGCGATCCGCTAAGCTGATAGCTTATCCCACGGCTTGCGAACTCGATCCGTGGTGGCACGTCGCAATGCTCGGCCATGACCTGTTCGAGCACCGCGCTTCCAAAGCCCTTCTGTGTGGTCGACCAAACGACCGGCCCGCCGCGCTCCCGCCAACGGAAAGTAAATTGGCCTGATCCGTTCGTCCTAGTTATGGCCCAGCTTATGTCGACGCGGCCCACTGTCGTCGACAGGGCTCCATACTTTGCCGCGTTCGTCGCGAGCTCATGAATGGCCATCGCGAAGTTCTGCGCCGCTTTCGCGTTTAGCACGAGACGAGGACCTTCGACAAAGACCCGGTCTGCGTAGGGTTCCATTTCCGCGTGCACAATTTCGGCCAACTCCGCCCCTTCCCACTGCTGATCCATCAACATGAGATGTGTCTGCGCCAAAGAACCGAGCCGGCTCAGAACGGCGGACCGCGCCTCGTCAACGCTATTCTTCCCGGCAAAGCTCCTGGAAACGACAGCCTGGACCACAGCGAACAGGTTCTTGACGCGATGTTGGATTTCGCCGGTCAACAAGTCGTGCCGCGCTTGGGCTTCCTTGCGCTCCGTGATGTCACGCACAATTTTGGACGCACCTGTCACCTTGCCGGCTCCGTCGTTCACCGGCGATACGGTCAGAGAAACGTCGATGAGACTTCCGTCTTTGCGCCGACGCACGGTCTCATAGTGATCAACGCGTTCGCCGCGCCGGATGCGTTGGCGTCCAAATTTGCTTTCACAGTTCGCCCAGATATCTACTCACCGTTCGACAAACATGCTGCTGGCGCGCTCGTTGCTAAAGGCCTTGTCCGCAAACGACCGGTCGTACGTACGTTACATGATTGGATTCGATCAAGCTCTGCGGTCCTTTGAAGGCACGCTGCGCCAGTCGAGCGAACTTTGGAATCATGTCCAGCGCGAGATGGAGCGTTGTAAGTTGCCGAGTACTTCGGCTCAGATTATCCTGCGAAGGTCGTGCGACAAATGGCTTATGTTGGAGAACGGCTTTAATCCCGACCAGATGAGGAGGGATGCAGGCGTATAGCCCGCGGATCTGATCCTCGTGACCGTTAGAGCGAGCATAGGCTCGGGCCGTACTTTTTAGCTCCAGAGCCGTCAGCGTTTAGGTCCTTTCGACGGGAAGTCGAGAGACCTATGTCAGCTCTCCTTTCGAATGGGAGAGCACCAATGAGCAACCATAGATATATACCTGTCTACGTTGGCCTTCGCCCGCTGTACGACGATGGCCAGTATTACAGCGTCGAAGAACATCGCGATGGCACCATGACTGTGCGCATCCACGACGACTCAGGCGACGTCATTGAGCGCGACGCCCGAATGCCATGCGATAAAGCGCTGGCCTACATTGAAGGGTTGGAGGGTGCAGGTCTGCCAAAGAAGTACTGGTCGCATTAGCAGAATGACGATCACTGGATAATGTGACCGCCTACCAACGGGAAGGGTTGCCGGAGTTGGAAGTTAACGGGTTATAAGCCCCTACTATCCACAATCTTTCATAAACTGTGCGAATCAGCCAGCGGTGCATTATGAAAGACGTCCAGCTAAAAAGAATGAGCGCCCAAGAGCTGGTGGCGCTAAGAGCGCGAATTGACGCGATCCTTCCTGCAAAGCAACAAGACGAACGTCGAGTGGTGCGGGACAAGCTTGGAGTTGAAGCTTTCACAGTAACCGTTCTCCCACGGGCTGCCAGGCTCGATGAAGAGTGTCTTGACGCCGATCCGGCCGAGCCACTCGCGCACGTTGCGGGCAACGAACTCGGGACCATTGTCGGAGCGAATATGCTCCGGTGGCCCATCGGCAACGAACAGATCCGTGAGGCAGTGGAGCACATCGTCGGACCTGAGCTTGCGCGCCACGACGATGGCCAGACACCGGCGCGTGAACTCGTCAATCACCGTTAGCATGCGAAAGCGCCTCCCATCCTCGGTGCGGTCCTGCATGAAGTCATAGGACCACACGTGATTGGGCCGTTCCGGCCGCAGTCGGATGCAGGAGCCATCGTTGAGCCACAGGCGCCCGCGTTTGGGTTGCTTGCTTGGAACTTTCAGCCCTTCCCGCCGCCAGATGCGATAGACCCGCTTCACGCTCACGTGCCAGCCCTCCTCCACAAGCAGCTGCCGAATGCGCCGGTAGCCGTAGCGCCCGTACTTGCTCGCCAGGCGCACAATCGCCTCGGTCAGCGCCACCTCGTCGTCGCGTAGCTTGGGTTTGCGACGTTGCGTGGCGCGCGATTGACCGACAACCGCACACGCGCGTCGCTCGGAGATGGCCAGTTGCGAGCGCACGTGATCCACGCACGCCCGCTTGCGGGGAGGGCTTAGTATTTTCCCGACAGAGCTTCCTTCAGGATCCGCTTGTCCAGCGTCAGCTCCGAGACCGCCTTCTTCAGACGCTCGTTCTCGCGCTCGAGCTCTTTCAGGCGCTTGGCATGATCAATCTTCAGGCCTCCGTACTCGCGCCGCCATTTGTAGTAGGTCTGCTCCGAGATCCCTGCGCCCCGGCAGATCTTGCCCGCAGTCTCCCCTTGCGCCAGCCGCACTTCGGCTTCTCGCAAGAAGCCGATGATCTCCTCCGTCGACTTCCCCTTCCGTGCCATGTCCAAATCTCCTGCTGAGACTTCGGAAATAGCCGGATTCGCACTTAAGCCCCGGTATCACATCTGGGAGGCAGGCCAGTTCCATGATTTGTCGTCAGGAATCATTGTCTGACACCGCGCGGCGCTGCCTCAAAAGAAGAGAAAGAGAGCGGGAATGAACCCGCTCTCGCGTCAGCAGAAACTGAAGTCACCTAGCGGTTGTGTTGGCCGCGTCCGTCATGGCGATCGCCTCGGTCACCGCGATCATGGCGATTGCCATTATGGCGGTCTCTCGTGTTTAACTGCAGGGTGATGCCGGGACTGCTATCTTGATAATAGTATCCTCCGCAACGCACGCGAACACCGTCCGCCCTGTTGCGATGGCCGTTGTCGCAAGACCTATGATATCCGTGCACCTTCTGTGCACTGCTCTCTGCCAAAAGAGCCAGTGTCATCCCAGACGGTGCAGCCATTGCCGGTACGCCAGCCGCCAAGGCGAGGGTGCTGCCTAAAAGTGCTGAAGATAACAATCGGTTCATAATGGACTCCTATTGGCGCCGAATGGCGCCAATAGGAGCAACGGTCAGACATCTTCATAAGTTCCGGCGAGGCGTGCGTGGCGACGCTCTTCGTTAGAATCCGAACGTAGTTAGAGCGATGATCGCCGCGTGCCTTGCCCTAGATCGAGGTTCACGCGCAAGACAGCCATCGCGATCTGTACCTGCCTGTTGGTGTCGCCCACCGGGCCGTGCGATTCACCTAGAGCACATCCTGCGCGAACCGCCATCGAAGGGCTGATAGGTGCAATCAGTGGGCCGGAAAGAGCTGTATGCCCGCGCGCACGCCCCATAGTTACAGAGCGAAGGGTCATCAATCGAGTCCATTCCGGCCGCAAAGCTGCTGGACGCTCGCCGGCCGCTGGAGGAACCTGCCTCGCACCGCGTCCGTGGTCCGCCGCGCAGTGGTTGATAGGTGCAGTCTGTTACGCGGAAGGAGTGATACTTGGCGGCGCAGGCGTTCACATCGCAGTGGACATACTCTTGGTCCATCGAGGTTCGGCGGGAAGACGCGTCATCCGTCAAGGTTCGATCTGTCGATGCGTTGAAATTGAAGACAAAGCTGTTCTGCAGTTGGGGACGAGTGGATGTTGGCTCCTTCGAGGAGACTACTGAGCGTGCCGAGGCCGCTCGCATGAATTGCTGCCAGATCGTTGCCGGCAGGGATCCTCCCGTCACCCCTCGCATCGGCGACCCGTCGTCGTTGCCGACCCATACGCCGACCACCAATGACTCGTTGAAACCGATGAACCACGCATCCTTGTGGTTTTGGGTGGTGCCGGTCTTGCCGGCAGCGAAACCCGCAAGCGCCGCCCGCTGTGCCGTCCCGCGCTCCACGGGAAGGGTAAGCAGTCTCAGCATTTCCTCGCCGGTTTTCCCCAAGGCGCGCCTCGATCCGGATGGTGACCCCACCTCCATCGTGCGACCGTTCGTCGGCGACAGGAACGAGTTGACGGCCCATGGCTGCACCGGCGATCGCCGTGCCAGAATGCTGGCGTAGGCAGCCGTCAACTCGAGCAGGCTCACGTCGGCCGATCCCAGCGCCAAACTGGGGACCTTGGGTAGGGGCGACTGAATACCCAGCTCGCGGGCGACCTTTATCACGTTGTCCAACCCGACATCCTGAGCAAGGTGGACGGCGGCGGTGTTGATCGATCGCGCGAATGCTTCTGCGAGCGAAACCCTGCCGTACGTCCGACCGCCGAAGTTCTCGGGTTCCCAATCCCCGATCGAAAGGGAAGAGGCATCCACCAGGTCGTTCGGCGCGTAGCCCTTGCGCAGCGCCGCCAAGTATACGAATAACTTGAAGGCTGACCCGGCTTGCCGGCGCGCCTGCACGGCGCGGTTGAACTGGCTTTCGCTGTAGTCCCGTCCACCGACCATGGCGACCACAGAGCCGTCCGGTCGCATAGCGACAAGGGCGGCCTGCGACACGTTGAGTTTGGAACTGCTAGCCAGGCCATTGGCCACCGCGCGTTCGGCGAGTTCCTGGAGCGCCGGGTCAAGCGTCGTACGCATACGCATGGTGCCCGAGAAGGCGCCGGAGATCTCCCGCGCTTCCTGGGCTACCCAATCTGAAAACCACGGCGCGGTTTTTGCCTGCAAGGGCTGACGCGCCAGTTTCACCGGTGACTGCTTGGCCGGCTCGGCAACGCTTTGAGTGACGGACCCGGACTCCACCATTGCGTCGAGCACGACATCGCGCCGCTGACGTGCTCCCTCGGCATCGTTGAACGGGTTGAGGCGCGAGGGCGCCTTAATGAGGCCCGCCAGCAAAGCGCTTTCAGGCAAGGTCAGGTCCGACAGACCCTTGTCGAAGTACAACTTTGCGGCCGCCGGCAGGCCTTGCGCTCCCCCGCCCATGTAGACGCCATTCAGATAGCGGGTGAGAATTTCGTCCTTGCTGAGCTGCGTTTCCAGCCAGACCGCTGCGATGGCCTCACGCAATTTTCGATCCAGCGTCCGGCCGTTGCCCACGACCCTGAGCTTGACCAACTGCTGCGTTATGGTGCTAGCGCCCTGCACGATCGTCCCCGAACTGTAGTTCCGGGACAAGGCGCGCACGATGCCGACAGCGTCAATGCCCCAGTGGTCGTAAAAGCGGCGGTCTTCGATGCTGAGCACAGCCGATACGAGCTGATCGGGAAACTCCTCGCGCGGCGCCTGCGAGAGCGACAACGGCCCAACGCGGCCGAGGGCCTGCCCATCCGAAGCTTCGAGAAGAATTTCCCGATTAGTGGCATCAACCATCGAACCCCGAAGGGGCAAATCACGCACGAGCCAGACAGCCCAGGCGCCAACAACAATCGCTCCAATGGCAGCCGCGACAGCCGCGCTTTTCACTGCAGCTCGGAGAACCGCCCCCAAGCGCGGTCGGGCACTGCGAATGGCATGCAGGGCGCGTTGTGCGAGGCCGGATACGTCCCGAAGGATCGCTTTTGCCAATTCGCGGCTTGCGACACTCACCCGGCTGGCCCTCAGGGCAGTTGTAGGGTTGTCTGATGCCTCGACCTCGAACTCCGGCATAGGGACACGTCACGGTGAACGGAAGCAGTCCCTCTAGAACGGCGCAAGGAAGGCTTCGAAGGAAGATTTGCTCGCCGGGTAGCTCGGTCGGCTGAACAGCGCTAGTCGCTCATGCGTTCACGACCGAACTCAGAACCAGCGCCCCCGCCCATAAAGGCCGCCGCCGCCGAGCAGAAGAAGAACGACTAGGAGAATCAGCAGGGTGTTGGTGTCCAACGTAGCCTCCATATGAGACTGCGCGGGCAAAACGTTTCTGCCCGTCGCAAAAGTTCAGCTTTTCTTTCCGATCACTTCGTCCCACTTTTCGCCGAGTTCTTTTTTGATGACGTCCACCTTCGCCCATGCCTCTTCTTTCATTGTAACGAAGGCTGTTCGCGCGGCTGCGTAGTCGCCGTTCGAGAGATCGAATGTGGTCATGAAGGGGCATCCGCCCGCGCTGATCTGCGCTGCGGCATAGCGAACTCGTGTTGTGCCTTCAGTCGCGCCGGGACCAACGCGCGCTATTGTTGCGTCCTTGTCCATTCTGCAGCTCGCGCCTTGCGAAATATGCTTCATGTCGACGGCAACATATTTTCCGCCTTCGTTGAGGAGCGTCACCGTCATCGTATGAGGAATGAACGCTAGTTCGACGCCAGGATCCGCGGTCTGTGCACTGACGGGCAAAGAAAACGTCAGCAATGCAAATGCGGCTAGCGAGCCGTGAAATGGCCTCTTCATTGATGCGTACCTCGGGTGGGAGTGATCAGTGTGATAACGATTTAAGTCATGCTCATCACAAAGGAAGGCGCGGGCCGGGCGCTTGCCAGCCCGCGCATCTTCTCAATCGATGCAATTACGATAGCGGCGCCACCAGTAGGAGCTCCCCGTCTGGACGGCGCGCCGGTAAAGCCACGCGCATTCGCCCGAGGAGTAGCCGTAATCGGAGTAGCCGTAGCCCGGGCCGATGTAGACCCCTACGCCGCCGCCTCTGTGGCGATGGCTGTGGTGGCGTCCACCTCGATCGCCGCCGCCCCAGTTGCGATCGCCACCGCGATTAATCGATCCGCGATCGCCGCCGCCTCGGCTCATCGAGCCGCGGCCACCGTCACCACCGCCGCGACCACCGCCGCCGACGATGCCCGATCCACCACCTCCACCGCCGCCTCGGCCCGCGCTGCTTCCCCCTCCACCACGTTGGCCGCCCTCACTTCCCTTCTGCACTGTGGTGACCATTGATTGCGAGTCGATTGGATTTACGCCGACGGAGGCTGCCCACGATGTCATCGGGACTGCTGCCGTCAGCATGAGCCCCGCAAGCGGGGCAAAAAACGCCGAACGCGAAACCATAGTGACCTCTCCAGTTTTAGCGTACGCCTCGAGCTAGTACCGTCATCAGCAACGCGGCACGATGCATTGGGTTGCAAGGCGGGTTCGGATAGCCGATCATTCGCTGCTTTTAGGTTTGCGACCGCGCAGAACGGCACCCACGTCGAACCACGCTTTCGTGGCGGCGTGAGAGCAAGTAAGACGCACGAGATTTTCTGCGGCCTGCTCGTCGTGCGCACGAAGTACGAGAGCACGAACCCCACGTCGTGCCCAGGTTCGGAAAGTGCCTATGTCAGTCGTGCGAGCGCCATCTGAGATGCGCCAAATCTTGCAGCCAACTGGCAATTGAGCCGCAGGGCACGCGCACGCGCGGGCGATTTGAAACGGTTCCGAACTAATCGTGTGTTGACGGAGTTTACCCTGGACCCCGCGAACGCGGACAAACGAGACCTAGTCAATGAGGCCACAACAAATGAAGACGCTTTCAGCGCTCATGTTCGCCATGCTGATGACCACTGGTGCTGCCTTGGCGGAAGGCAAGTCGACGCCAGGCGGCCGCGAACTCGGAACCATGCCGACGTCGGAGCAATGTTATCAAGGCTGGGACCCCAGCATGCGCATGACAGAGGTCGAGTTCAATTGGGCCTGCGATAACCTGTAAGATTTGAACTTCACGAAACTTGGAGGCGCCGACTACGGCGGCGCCTTCTTTCTTTTGTGCTCAGCTCGCTTGTCGCTCTAGCTCGAACATCTCGGCAATGATCGCCAAACGCTGCGAGCGCGTTCCGACTTGCGTATCCTGATGAACTACACCCGCATGCCCTCGTCGG
>CAWEBE010000043.1:0-189728 GCA_963806735.1 uncultured Alphaproteobacteria bacterium
AGCGCGGACAGGCTGCAAGATGACAGTGCGCTCAGAGGCCAGCTGGTAGGCGTCGCGGTCCCCCGTTGCCACCACGGCCCTGCCGCCACGCTTCTCCTCGCGTGCCGCAGCAGCGGCGAGAAAGTCGTCCGCCTCATAGCCCGGCGCCCTGGCGCAGGCAAAGCCGCAGGCCGTGGCGAACGAGGGCAGCAGCTCAAGCTGGTCGATAAGCTCGGCATCGAAGTCTCTTCCGCCTGATAGCCGGAGAGTGCCGCGTGCCGGTAGGTCGGCTCATCCAGCGTATCCCAGCCAACGAGCACGGCGCGGGGCTCTCATCGGCGTAGAAGCGCAGGAGAAAATTCGCAAAGCCCAGGATGGCGCCGGCGCCCTTGTTGCCGCGCCGCCGAATGGTCTTGGGCAGCGCGTGGTAGGCCCGGTGCGCGAAGGAATCGCCATCGATCACGAGCAGCGGCCGCCCGCTGGACACCCTCACCGGTTGAGCAGCCACAGCACGAAGGGGCTGATTAGAACCGAGGCGGCGATGTTTGCGCCAGCGGCGAGTAGCCATACGCCATACGTCCCATAGGCTAAGCGTCTAGGGATAGGGCTTGAACGAGATCGGCAATGAGATCATCGGGATGTTCGATGCCAATGGACAGCCAAATCGTTGTGTCGCGCACCCCGATGTTTTGGCGCACGTCCGCCGGCACTCCGGAGTAAGTCATCGCGGCTGGGTGGCTTGCCAGCGACTCGGTCCCACCAAGGCTGACGGCAAGCTTGAAAATTTGCAGACCGTTCAGGAAGGCGAAGGCTTCCTGTTGCCCGCCCTTGATGTCGAACGAGAAAGTCGAGCCGGCACCCGTGCACTGCCTCTCGTAGACTTGGCGTGCTGGCGAAGCGTCGCTCAGAAAGGACAGGTAGTGCACTGCTTCGACCTTGGGGTGGTCGCGCAGGAATTCAGCAACCACTGCCGCGTTACGGTTGGCCCGCTCCATGCGAATGGCGAGGGTCTCGAGTGAACGGCCGAGCATCCAGCAGGAATGCGGATCGAGTTGTGTGCCAATGGCGCCGCGAAGGGCTCTAATCGGCTTCGTCCTGCCTTTTGAACCGAGCACCGCACCGGCGATCAGGTCCGAATGGCCTCCGACATACTTCGTCAGGGAATAGATCGACAAATCTGCGCCGCAAGCCAATGGCCGCTGAAACACAGGACCCAAAAGCGTGTTGTCACACGCGATGATCGGCCGGTGGCCCTGCTCGGCTTCTAGCTCGTCGGCGATGCGGTGCACGAGTGCGATATCGACCAGCGTGTTAAGGGGATTTGACGGCGTCTCGATTAGAATGACGCAAACCCGGCCACGCTTTCGAGCTTGGTCCTTGGCTGCCCGAATAGCCGCCTCGCTCACCCCATCGGCAAACCCCACGGCACTGATGCCAAAGTCTGCAAGGGTCCGTCCGAGGAGCGTCTCGGTGCCCCCGTAGAGCGGCTGAGAGTGCAGGACGACATCACCCGGTCTGCAGTGCGCAAGAAGCGTCGTGGCGATGGCTGACATGCCCGAGGAAAACAGGATGCAGGATTCAGCACCCTCATAGATGGAAAGGCGGTCCTCGACGATTTCGCTGTTGGGATGGTTGAAGCGCGAATAGACCAGACCTGCGCCTGAGCCCTGCGGAGGCTCCCGCCGTCCCGCCGTATAGTCGAAGTAGTCACGCCCTTGCTCTGCCGACTTGAAAACAAAGGTCGAGGTGAGAAACACCGGCGGCTTGACCGCTCCCTCCGATAGCATCGGATCGAAACCGTAGCTCAGCATGAGCGTTTCGGGCTGGAGCGCGTGGTTGCCGATATGAGTTTTTGAGGGCCTGGGCGCGGGCATCGCATCTGCCTTTCCTGACTATGTGTGGCGGTGGGTGTCGCAAGTCACAAGGCGCTTCCTCGCATTAGCTCCCAGCGATCCTTGCGCCCGTGCCGAAGCTGAGAGGAACTAGTCACGTGATCCCGTGCGTAAGGGCACGCCGCCTAGATATTGTAGTTTGAAACAAAGCATTCGCTATTGAGTTGAGAGGCGGGATCTATCTGGGGTCAGATAGGTTCTACTCACCTCCCAGTGAGCGGGCGTCGGTGTTCCTGCAGAGCACCGACGCCTTTTACGGCAAAGGCTGGAGGGTTCTCCAGGCGACGTGCATCGTCCCAGGTTGCCGATGACGAGGCGGACGTGGCGGATGCCGAGCCCGTCCTTGACCAAGCGATATTGCGCCTCGACCATGTCGTCGTAGTTGTACTTGGGAAACTTGGCGCGCAGGCCGTCGGAGGGCTTGGAGGATTTGCCGTGGCCAATCGCGTCCGGAATGATGATGTAGTATTTGCTGGCATCGAGCGGCTGGCCGGCACCGAACAATTCGCCAGCAAATGCTGGCGTGAGCATACTGGCGGCCGAGCCGGTGGTACCCCGAGCTGCAACTGGCCTGAGGACGCGAATGAGCGCACCGAGCCATGAGGAAGCGGTAGTGGGTCCGTTTCGATTCATGTTCGTTGGAAGGGTAGCGATCGCCCTCGGCTCGTGTCATATCTCATGCATGAGCGAACAAGCATCGGACAGGGAGCCTCCGGCCGGATGGATCGTCGAGGTCGAGATCGGCGGCCAGCGCGAACGCTGGGATGCCGCGATTGCTGACCCCAGCGAGGCTGTTCAAGCAGTGCGAGAAGCCAGTGGCGCGTTGCCAGCCGACAGCGTGGAGGCAAAGCACCCGCTGTCTCCTGGCGAAATACTTCAATTGAAAATGTCCGACGGCCAGGTGCGGGTACAGACTGGGACGCGCCCATGACGACACGCAAGAAGCGCCCCCGCGACACGAACCAGTTGGCCAAGCGCGTCGTGGACATCGCCACGGGCGATGAGCCAGAGCGCGACACTGATGAGGGCAAAGACCCGGCTGCCGTCAGCCTCGGTCGGCGCGGCTTAAAGGGCGGCAAGGCTCGGGCAGCCGCCGTTAGCCCAAAACGCCGAGCCGAGATCGCCAAGAGGGCGGCAGCGAGGCGCTGGAGAGCAAACCGGGCTAGCGCCTCTTCCTAATCCGATCTTCGAGTTGGCGCAGAGCCTTTTCCCCGTGAATTTCGCGTTCAATGCGCGTCCGCTCTTTGAACGCCTTTATTTCGGCCGACGCATTTTGCTTGGCCTGAGCCATTGAAACGTCGCCCCGATGTCCGTCACTGATAAGAGGACGACCGTGTGTAGTTATTGACGACGACCGCGTTGAAGCGATCCTGCGGGACCACACCAGCCTTGGCGACGAGCGATGGGCAACCCACAAAGTTGCCGACTTGTGGCTGAGCGCGAAAGAAGCCGTCGAATGCGGTATGGCCGACGCCATCCCATTGGAACGCGCGTATACGTGATCTGAGGATTGAAGATGTATGCACGCTGGAACCCGTGGCGGGCGATGATTTTGGGTGCCTGCATTGGCGCCCTTGTTGCCACCTTCGATCTGGTCGGGCACTGGGACATGTCCCAAGCCGCCTTCCATCTGGTCCAGATCGTTGGCTCGGTTATAGGTGGCGCGATACTCTTCGGCTTGGCTGCGGTCGTCCGCAACTGGGTGCGCAAGGCCTGAGTGCGTCCAAGCCGACGAGACTAACGTTCAACGACACCTATAACGACGCGGGTGCGCGGATTTATCAGCACAATGTTCTCAACAACCCTGGTGAACATCACCGTGCTCATCTCAGGAATAGAGCTTATAACCTTCTCGGGCAGCGGGTTCAGCGCGGAGAGGGCAACCGCTGTCGGCACTTGAGCCCCCACCCGAGCAAAGTCTGCATCCGGCGTCGGGTCCGCGCTGCGTTCATTGCGCACGGCCTCCGAGATAGCGCGACGCTGGTCGTCGGACAGATGCTTCAGCGTATAGGCAGCAATAGGCAGTGCATCGTCCGCCGCCGTACGGGCCGAGAATTTTGCCGGTGCCGTATCGACATCGGTCGGGGCTCCCGGCGCTGTCAGCGTGCCGTTTTCAAAAGCAGCCTTCTCATCCCCCACAGTACCTTCGATCTTGGCGCTGGGTTCCTGTGTTCCCGCACGGGTCGCTTCAGACCTATCTGTGGCTGGCGGTACGGTGTCCTTGGCCGTCTGATTGGGGCCAGCTTGCTGTCCTGAAGATTTTGGATCGACAACTGTCTTGGACGACCCGTCCGGTGCCGACTGCATGCCGGGCGGCGTTTGTCCCTGCGGACTTGCGGCTGGAGCGCCGCCTTGGGTGGTGTTGAGGGGTCCCGTATTGCCCTGCGGCTGCTGCTTGCCTTCCGTTTCAGGGGAAACTGTGCGGCCTGTACTATGTGGTGAATCCCCGGGCTGTTCTGGCGCACCCTGCGCCAAAGCCATCGCCACAGTGAAGAGCAGGCAGATACCCCCGACGAATGTACGCATTCAGCTTTCCTCCGCGCTGGGGCCCTGATTGCAGGGTTAGCCTTTCTTCGGGATCGCCGATTTGACCAACGGGTTCCGGCAGCCTGACAAGTATGTGCGATCCAGCTCGGCAAAGTCCGCCTCTCCGGCCTTTACGACCCGCGCCGTCTTGAGCGACTGAACGGCACGCTGGTCTTGAACGACGAAAGGACGAGGCAAGGCGCAGGTGAACAGCATGAAGCCGCGCTTGTCTCGTCTCGCTGCCTCACGCGAGGCATCGCCGTAGCGATATACGGTTTCGCCTTGGTCATTCTTCACCACCACGTAGGCCAAGCCCGTCCCAGACGTGTACGCCGCCCGGAAACTGGTCAGCTCGTCGGTGGTGGGCTTTGCATCCTGCGCAATCGCCGGTCCAAGGCACAGCAACGCAGCCACGATGACCAACAGTAGCCGTTTCATCCTGTCCTCCAGTAACCGCGCATCGATACGGGAACGTGTGCCAAGTGCATAACCGTGCGCGAGTGAGATGACTGGCTCCGCCACGAGTCTGGTGCGCTACTTCTTCCAGAGGGCACCAAGCGCAAACGCAAGCACGGCTACCCCGGCGAGCGTGGCGACTGGCTGCTCTTTCAAGGATTTCTCCACGAAGGGCCGGACCTGCTTTGTCACTTCCTGCACCTGATTGCCGTACTCGCGAGCCTGATCCGCGACCTTGCTCGCCATCTCCTCGGTGGTCCTTGCAGCGTCCTTCACCCTTTCGCCCGTGGCGTCCGCCGTATCGCGCAGGCGGTCCTTTGCGGTTTCGATCCCGCCCTGCTCGTACGTGGATTTCTGCTGTGTCACGAAGATTCTCCTTCAACCCGGCCCGTTGCCGCGTCGCATCGAACGCGCGCCTTCCGCGCTTGTTCCGCTTTGTGACGACGGAGACTCGGAAAACTGATGGCTCCCGCGTCAGCGCACCCAAAAAAAACTGCTACGCCGTCAGGTTTCGCATCCGACCATTGTAGTGTTCACCCTAGGAACGACGCTCACCGGGGCAGTGTTGGCTTGGGGCAGGGCCGGTTACATCCCCCTGTTGTCCGGCCCGAGCGCGTGTCTGTGCCCAGACATGCGTGATCTAGGCCCTTGCGGCTCGAACCTCCTCGTAGCCGCAAGGGCCATTGGCAGGGAGGCGAACATGCGTACCATCTTCCAGCTTGTGCCGGTGATCGCCGACATCATCGCAGCGCACTGTCCGCACACAGTAGCTCGTCGCAGCTTTATGCGCGCCTGCATCCATGAGGACTGGCAGGAGGCGAAGGGCATGGTTCAAGGCATGCTCGCTGAGCCCTGGCTGCTACGCGGCTACCAAGAGACTCGGCTCCGTGAGTTCCTGGAGCTGCTGCCGGACACGGAAGCCGTCGTGCCACGCCATTCCGCTCGGCGAGCAACGGCCGTCTGAGCGCTGGGGCAGTCAAGCCTTCCACGACGCCGGTTTAATCTGCCAGCGGTGTTTCATGTAAGCGTGGCAGAGTGGCGACACAGGGCGTGGCTTCGGCGAAAAGACTGAGTTCCATATGGACGCTGGATTGGTATGCCCCGCATGCTCGGGGAGAACGCTGCTTAGCGTTCGGTAGGGCATTCCGATATCCAGCAATCGCGCCCCAGGGATGCCCTACCTCAATGCAAGTGCGCCCTGTATGGAGCGGACAGCAGTGATGCCGTTGTTAGGCACCTCGAATGGAGGTTACCCGTGGCGCGCGTGACGGTCGAAGACTGCATTGACAAGGTGCCCAATCGCTTTGAGCTGGTTCTGCTGGCTGCGCACCGGGCCAGGGCCATCGCGGTTGGTTCGCCCATCGCCGTCGAACGCGAGAACGACAAGAACTCTGTCATAGCCCTGCGCGAAGTGGCCGAGACGAGTATCGCGCCCAATGATGTGCGTGAATCGCTCATAACTTCGATCCAGCACAACGTGGACCTCGATGAGGTGGAGGACCGCCCCGACGCACAATTCTCTCCTCCGAAGCCCACCTCGCTTGGCCACGACCATCCAGACATGGACACCTCGGTCGATCAGGCTTCGATGACTGAGGATCAGCTCCTGCAAGGGATGCAGCGCCTCGGGCCACTCGACGCCACAGGTGCCTGAGGGTGGACGTGGCAGGCGCTCACCCGCACCGGTCCGCCTTGCTGAAATGTCGTGAGGCCAACTGGTTCGTGTCGGGCGGGCGCTTGCTAGGCGTCGCCGTCAGTATCCTCAGTTGGCTTGTAAAAGGCGCGACCGAACCGCACGGGCGGACGATCAACCAGAAAAAAGCAGCCGTGTTCTAGGGCAAAGTCGCTTGCGGCCGTTAGAGGGTCTTGGCGGCCGAAGTATCTGACCAAGCCAACCTCATCGAGCGTGAGCCACATATCGGGCCCCATCAGGTCGAGCATTCTTTCGAGGTCGCGCAGCGATGCTAGTTCGGTCATGCATCACATGTGGCACGGCTCAGGTACACTCGCTCGACTTCTGATCGCATGAGCTGACTATACTTCCTTCCGGTGTAATTTAGTGCGGCGGCCCGTAAGCGCCGTTGGACTTCTTCTCCAGCTTGGCGCGCTTGAGGATGGTGATCCGGGCCCGGCGTGCCGCGATCAGTCCATCCGCCTCCAGCGCCTGCACGGCCAGCGTGACTCCCGACCGCTGCACGCCCAACATCAACGACAGGATCTGACGGTTCCTCACCGTGTCAGCCTCGCAGCCCGATGGCGGTACACGAGCGCCGGGTCCCCATCCCTCCCAGGACGCCCCAGCGCTCTTTTCAAACCCGCCCGATCACGTACACCGAAACAGCGACTATGGCGGCGAGGAAGAACGCGAGCACGATGCCAAGGATCGTAGCGCCGCGCTCCTCGCGCTCTAGGTCACGGGACTGGCGGTCATGTGCGTTGTGTGTGCGCATGCCAGAAAACCCGGGACGATGGCGGAGCGTTCCTCATTATCCCCCGGCAGTCTCGTCTACCGGCGAAGTGCTTGACGTTGTTCAGCGCCACTCACGGCGAGCGCCAGCGAGGTTGACAGAGGGCTGCGCGGCTCGTCGATCCTGATGTCGTCGAGCAGTTCCCGCGCCGCCAGGATTTCGTCGCACCGCCAAGCCACGCGACCGCCACCCCGTCTCCCCGGCCGTCGCAGCATGCCGCGCGCCAGCATCGTGATCAGCTCGACCTCGGACACGTCCAACAACTCCAGCGCTTTGTGAGGCCGCACTGGCTGGCATGCCCGGTGATCGTCGAGCGGCATGACGCCCTCGACGTAGATGTCGTCGCGTTTGACCGCCCACTCGTCGCACAAGCGCTCTTCAAACGACCTGAACACTGCAGTCTCCTTGCAGCTCTCAGGTGCAAGGATGAAGTGAGTCGGATTTCCTTGTCGATGCGCCTCCAATGCGATCGCACACGCGCAGATTGCACGCGCGGGGTTGGGCCAGAACCATTCCATGGGCACTGCGTTTACCGTTCCAGTGAACTCATGGAGGTTCCGATGAGGAAACTAATCCAGTCGGTGCTTGCAGGTGCGGGAGCGCTTGTTCTCATCACAACCTTCGCCACGGCCGCTGTCGTCTGTAATGAGGATGGTGACTGTTGGCGGGTACGAGAACGTTACGAATACAGACCCGAGCTTCGTCTGAAGGTCTATCCAGACAACTGGCGTTGGGAAGAGAGAGACAGCGTGCGATACCGCTGGCGCGACGCACCAGACAGGCGTGGCTACTGGCGTGGTGGTGTTTGGGTCGACGTCGACGACTGACGTAAAAAAACGCCAGCCTGGAAAGGGATCCAGGCTGGCGCTTGGTCGGCTACTCACAAGACCGAACGAACCGGGGGGTCCATTGTGTGACCCAGTGAGCAGCACCCAAACAAACGCACGTGAGTGGTTGCCGGTTCCACTCAAGAGAAAACGCCAGCCTGGAGGGGGCTGGCGCGGGTCGGGACCAAGGACTGAGTGAGTAGCGGCCCAATAATTCACTACGCACGTTCGTTCCACTCTTCGTGGGCACAGCGACTTCTCGTACGCCGCGCTGACCTCCTCCTATGGCGGCCGTAGCGACAATCGAGTCGCAACGGCCGTGAAGCATCATTTGATGTCAACGATCTCGACCCAATTCGTGTCCTTGCCCGTCGGATATTTTTGCAGCAGCTTCAGGCCTCCGTTCGCCTCGATGGCATAGACCGAAATCGTGCTCGACTGCTGACCGCTCACCACCATGAACTTTCCGTTCGGGTGGATGCGGAAGCCGCGCGGCTGCTTTTCGACCGGTGTGCTCGAGAGAAACGTCAACTTGCCAGTCGCCGCGTCGACGCTGAAGGCGCCGATCGAGCTGCTCGTGCGCTCCGCCGCGTAGAGAAACTTTCCGTCGGGCGTCAGATGCAGGTCGGACGCCCAGATGTCGTTCGACACGTCACGTGCAGGGCCCCCGGTGCCGGCCGGCACGCGCGGTGCGCCCGGCTGCAGCTTGCTGTCGCCCGGCAGCGCTGATGCCTCGCTCACCTGTGTGAGCAGGCCGGTTTTCTGATCGAGTGCGAGGGTCGTCACAACCGCGGTTAGCTCATTCAGCAGATAGACAAACTTGTTGTCGTTGGAGAAGATGAGATGGCGCGGACCGGATCTGGATTTGATCTGGACGGTCGCTGGTGTATTCGATGAGAGTTTGCCCGTCTTCGCGTCGAAGCGAAACTGGAACACCTGATCGGTGCCGAGATGGGGCACGAACGCATACTTGTTCGATTTGTCGGTCAGGATCGCGTGCGCGTTGAGTGCCGTCGGAACCACCTGCGATTCCTTGCCGACCTCACCATCTTTGCCGATCGGATTGACAGTGACCTTATGGCCGCCATAGGACGCGCCGAGCAGCCATTTTCCGGATTTGTCACTGTATATATAGGGCAGGCTTTCGGCGAGCGGCGCTTTGGCGACAAGTTTCAGCGCACCCGTCGCGCGATCTATCCTGTAGGAAACCGCGGAGAAGGGCTGCGAGCGGACTACGGCGAAGAGGAAGCGCTTGTCGGGGCTCACGTTCATCGGCATGACGAGCTTGCCGGCTTCGATGGCAGCCCCGGGTTTTAACGTGCCGTCGTTCTCCATCGTGTACATGCCGATGGTGCCGTCCTCGGCATTGGAGACATAAACATAGGTCGCCGCTTGCGTTGGGCCACCCCAGAGACTGACTGACAGCGCGAATCCGGAAATGAATTTCCGATATCCATACACTGAAGCACCTCCCTTCATGCGTCTCGTGCGCCAAGCGCAATAGTAATTGCAGCAGTAAATGGCAGATGGGGAACGGCTGTCAAATACGATTGAGATAGCCATAGATGTGGAGCTTCAGCAGTGCCGAAGGATGGTAGGAGGGCCGTCCGCGGTGGGTCGCTCTATTCAGAAATTATCGCATTCTTCTGCCATCTCAGCCCATCGCCTGCTTGGTCCTGCCACCGTAGCGGTACCCACCTGCATCTCGTGGAGACCGCTGGTCTGGACAGTCCTGACGAATCTAGCCTTGGAATTATCGTCACGCCCAGATTAGCCGTGAGCTTCGGCATGACCAAGCCTACGATCACTCAGTACGAATGGAAGGGAAGAAAGCTTCGGCACCTGGCGAAGAAGGCACGTGCGGAGGACTGGTAGAGTTCCGCACGAGCATGAGCGGCGATCAACACGGGCTGCGTGACAATGGTACCCTCGGGCCGCCCTACTTCACGCGCGCCACATCTTTGAAGAGTAACGCTGCTTCGGAACGGCGCAGCTTGATATTGTCCTTCAGTTCTTCCGGCGATCCTGCAATCAACACGAAGCCGAGGCCGGAGAGGCTTTGCTGCACCTCAGGCCGCGCCCCGATCTTGCCGAGTTCGCCATGCAGGCGGGTGATCACTGGCTGTGGCGTTCCCTTGGGCGCCAGAAGCGCGAACCACGCGCTGGCATCATAGCCAGCGATCCCGGCCTCGGCGAAGGTTGGCACATCGGCAAGCGCGGGCGTGCGAACTGGGCCCGTGATTCTGGAACTCCCCCACAGCCTAGGCGTTGGTCGAGAAGTCTCGCGGAGGCCGACCATGCGCCCAAGCCAGACCCTAGCCCTCATCTCGACAGGTTTAGCGATTGCCAGCTGCTCCTCGGATCCCAAGAGCATCGTTGGATCACTCAGTGGGGTTCGCTTCCAGCACCGTGCCCACGAGCGCAACGACGGCAAAACGATGCTGATCGTCACACCGGTACGGGACGTAGCGCAGGATCAAGCGATCATTGCCCAGGAAGCTTGGTCCTATGCCGAGACCTATGCAAACCGGACCTGCCCCAAGGGGTACAATTTCTATGGCTACGGGACCCTCATGGCTCGGAGGGGAGAGCACACCTTTGTCTTCCAGTGCACCCAATGAAAAGGCCCGTATCTCTCTCGCAGATTGCAAACGAAGTGACGCAATGCGGACCACAGGCAAGGCAATGGCGCACGATCCAGAGCGCGGATAACTGGTGGCTCCCCCGCAATCGGCGTACCCACAAAAAACCTGATACGCCCTCAGGTTTCGCATCCAACCATTGTAGTGCTCACCCTAGGAACAACGCTCACCGGGCAGTGTTGGCTTGACAGGGCCAGTTGGCCCGAGCGCACGTCTGCGCCCGCCGCCCAGCCGTGCGTGATCAGGCCCTCGCGGCTCGAACTTCCTCGTAGCCGTCTCGCAGCCGCGAGGGTCATGGGTGCACGACGCGCCGGGTGCGGTGCAGGTAAATCAGCGACGGTGGGCAACTCGCCCTGTGCAAGTTAGGAATTTCGCCGTGACTGTATCCCTGCTCCGACTTGTCGCCATGCATACCGCGCTGAGCGCGGCAGCGGTCGGCATTCCCGTTCTATTCATCGGCCCAATCCATGCTGCGGAACCGGACAAATCGTCCATCACGCTCGCGCAAGCGAAGGTCGCTCAACAAACAAGCAGCAAGACCGGCAATCCTGAGACCAAGTCCCCCATGACCCGTTGCTTGGAAACATGGGATCGGGCCACGCACATGTCGAAGCAAGAGTGGAAGGAAACCTGCAAACGGACCGTCAAAGAGTATCCGGAAATTTTCAACAAGCCCTACTGAACATGGAACGCGTGTGACGGTGACTTGGGGTCGTTGCGTCCAA
This sequence comes from uncultured Alphaproteobacteria bacterium, assembly GCA_963806735.1. Classification (GTDB taxonomy): domain Bacteria; phylum Pseudomonadota; class Alphaproteobacteria; order Rhizobiales; family Hyphomicrobiaceae; genus CADEFX01. The sequence continues at coordinate 11,516 of CAWEBE010000043.1, forward strand.
GGTATGGCACCGAGGCTCGGAAGCGAAAACAAAAAGAGCGGCGTGCTCCGTGGACCAAAGGGCAGAAGAGACCGGTCTATGGCTATGACCGTGCGATGGCCGCCGGATTGACAAAGTGCTGGCCACCCGTGTCCTGCGAGGGAACGCGGGTACGGTCGTTGTTGTTGGTTTCGAGAAATGTGGATAACCGCACGAGGCGGAGATGTCGCATGAAGTTGACGGCGATGGTCAAGGTGGAGTTTGAAGGCGATCAGAGTATGGATCAAATGGCGCTGGAGACAGCACTACAGCGGGGCTTGAGGAAGTTGTGCTTGGGGATCGAATATGGATTGACCTCCGGCGCACCCGTTCCCGTTAGGAAAGGTTCATGCCGGGCTCAGTTGCTCTCGAGAGAGTTCAGCAACGTAGTCATGCTACGCGTGCCAACTAGGTGAGAAGGGTCCACCGCCTGGGCACCCAACCAGCTGGCCAACACGAGCGGCGCTCCGTCGAACCGCGATGGCTCTAACCGCTGCGCTTGCGACGATGCGCATCCGCATAGCGCGAAGCGGACGGCTAAACCGCTGAAACGGCGAACCATCGTGCACCTCGAATGTGCACACGGCACGTACATCAATTCGTTTGCTTGTGCGAAGCTGGCAAGTTGCCGGATGCAAATCTTTCGGCCGATCCCCAATGACCGAATAACCAGACTGGCAATGCCACAGCCGCTCGCCTCCGGGTGAACGGAGATTCAGCTTGGCTTCGGGGGTGTCCCCCTAGAGGCATATACCGATGAGACCGTTTGGCGCGTCTAGGAACCCCCGCCCCCTGACCGCCATTGTTTATCGGGAGATTGGCATTCTGGCGTTGTATTGGGGGGCCCCATGCCGAAGTACTATTTCAATCTCAAGGGCAATGGCGATCTCATAGAGAGCGACCGACCGTACAGTTCCCGTGTATCGCTACTGCCAAAGCCGATGCCGTCGTGATTATCCGCGGTTTGCTGGCCGACCTGCCCGGTGAATGGCAGTGCGGCACCATTGGCTTTGCTTTTGAGATTTGCAGCGAGGCGGGCGAGTTACTCGATATCGTCAAGTTTGAGGACGCCGTGCTTCTGCATTAGCTGTCTCATTTGCATTCCCTCTGGGCGAACCGCCATGCAGCAAACATGGCGCCGTCGGTATGCGGAATTAACCGCACGCCACGGTAGTTCCTCGTTCCGCGGGCCGCATGCTCTAGCCTGACAACGACACGTGGCTTTGCTCGCCACTGGCCCAAGCGCGTGTTGTCATGACCCGCATCCTGATCGCAGATGATCACGCCGTGGTGCGCTCGGGTGTCCGACGCATCATCGAAAGTCATGCAGGTTGGACTGTCGTCGCCGAGGCTGCTGATGGCAAAGAACACCGCGTCGCGTCGATGGTTGTCATCAAAGTGTAGCAAATCCCGACCATCGTCTGATGTCATATGCGGACGACCCACAATGCCCTCTGGCTTGCCGCGGTCGCGGCGGCGTGGATTTTGGGTTACCTCGACGCACCGTTTTGGATGATTGGCGTTGGATGCGCCCTATTTGGCCGTCAGCATATTCCTAGAGCTGCGCACGAGTAATCGCCACCTGCGCGGGCAGCATCTTGCCGCAAGGGTCCTTGCGAAAGCTACGGTGCAACTGGGTTCTGTCCTACTGGTCTATTTCGGGGGCGTTGCGGTGCGAGAGTTCAGATGAACTGCCATCACGCGCGTCGATGAGGAGTACGCTCAAAAGCAGACATCCGTGCGTCTGATCGGCTTCGGTCACAATCACGCACGTGGGCGCACTCGAGTTAGTCTCTGCCTGTCGTCTTGACGTTGCCCCACCGCCTGCCCGCCCGGATAAACGTGCATCCGCAGCCAAACGAGCGCAAGCAGATGCTGAGCAAGCGCCGGGTGCCCGACGTCATCGGTGAAGAGCTGGTGGTACTTGCTCCGCCCCTCGTCGGTCTTGGGCATCCGTCATCCTGCTCGTGCTGTAGGTTTGGTCAGACGGACTTAGCCGCGATAAGGCTGACGGGCACGATTTACGGATATCAAGTTGCTTCGTGAGGAGCGCGGGCAGGCACGTCGAAACTTGGAACAGTTCGACACCGAAATCGACTTACAGTGCGCCGTTCGCCCGAGGACCTTCACGTCATGCGGATGAAATCCACCCTTGCAGCCGCCGCGGCGATGGCCGGTGTCCTGGCTGTCAACTTGGACTTGGGCGCCGCCTTCGGTGCCGATCTGGACCGGCCAGCTGCGAAGAAGCGGGCGCACTCAAGTTACGCGCGCTATGCCCACCTGTTCCCCGAGGACCCGTACGCATACCAATACGAGCCGCGCGGCTATTACCCCTATTACCGTTCCGACTACTGGCGTCCGGCCAAGTACGTGCTCTATCGCAACCGTGAGCACTACAACGTGTGGAACACCCGCCCGCCCCACTTCCGCTTTTACCAGAGCTGGGGCTATCCGGTGCGCGAGTGGCCACACAAGGACTGGCATGCCTACCATCACGGCCGCCACCGGCCCTGGCACTGGTAGGATAGCAGGTAGGATTTATTGGTTCGCCCTAACCCTGCCAGCTCACAATGATCCGCTGCGGTAAGGTTCTCGCTGGAGCACAAAGTGTCTGTTCAACACGATGAGCGTGTCCACTGTAGTTTGGGAAAAGGTAAAATAGAAGGTTGCGCCTCCCGCCTGTTCTCTCTTCATGTTCAAGGTGGCGCTACCGCGATAGCGGTTTAGTACAATGGCACTTTTGCGACATTGCAATCGGCCGCGCTGACGTCCGGTCATGGGGCATGAGCGCACCAAAGATCCGACGCGACTTAAGGGTTGCCGGGCTGTTGATCAAAGCCGCCAATTTATGAGTTCACGGCCTAGGGGCGACACTTGCCGACGCGCGCCAAGGGGTCCATTACACCCACTGTCCACTGGCAAGACAGCGCTTATTGTCGTTCCAATAATCAACCTCGTTGGCGACCGAGCAGTGATGGACCGAGAAGCCCATGCGAACCAAGCCTGTCCCAAGGGCCATGATTTCTATGGGAACGTCCCTTTAGGCAGCGGCCGCAACAATGAACGGACCTTCGGGCGAATTCAGGCAGCAGATGCAGTTGCCCTTGGGCCGCTCGAAGTTCGAAGCTGAAGCGTTCGCCTTCAACCCAACCAAGGTCGCGAAGTCCCGACTTGAAGCCATCCATCGGATTGGCCGCGCCTGCAACGATGATGCCGACCCGCTTCAACGTCAACGCATTCGACGACGTGGACAGGTCCGACCTTGTCACGTCACCTGCGGATTTTGAGGGAGAGACGCCGGGAAATCGGCTGGTGCGACGCCGCCGCAATTGGACGCCTGAGGCGGACGCATGAGGCCTTATGTCGGTGGCGCTCGGGGCAAGAGGGCCGGACTTCTCGACCGTAGCTGGATTATACTCTCCCAACCCGTCTTCGCCCTCTTTTGCATGTGGTAAGAGTTCCCGCACCGAAATGGGTCACATCCGCAATGCCGCTCCGCCCCATTCGATTGGTGATCTTGCTTGTCTGCATTGGTTGGCCGGCGAGCCGGCCGGCACTTGCGCAAATCGGCGCCTGTCCGCAAACGGCATCAGATGAGATCCCCGCGGCACCGCCGGAGCACGTCGGAATGCGGTCGGGGCGACTTGCCGAGGCGATCAGATCGCTTCGCGACAAAGACAGAGACATTCATGCTTTGGTCGTGCTGCGAAATTGCAAGGTAGTGGTCGAGCTGTATGCGGAAAACGTGACGCGCGATCACAATCATGCGCTCTATTCTGTCACCAAGTCCGTTCTCGCGACCCTTGTCGGCGTGCTCTTGAAGAGCGGAAGGCTGTCGTCCTTGGACGTATCCGTGGCCGATATCGTTGCCGCGAGCGCGAAGCTTGAAGGGGACAAATTGGAGAAGGCACGGCGGGTCCGGATCAGGGACGTGATGTCGATGTCATCGGGGCTCGAGTACCACGAGAATCCGACGAGCCATCCGATCTATGGGACCGCCGACCGCTTGCAATTTGCCCTGGATCCGGCGCTCGTCCATGAGCCGGGGCAGCACTACAACTACAGCAATGGTGACGCCTCGATTGCCGATGCAGTCGTGGCCGCAGCGGCCGGCACGGACCTGCTCAGCTATGGCAGTGAAGTTTTGTTTGCTCCGCTCGGATTCAAGAATGTCGAGTGGTGGTTTCGGGACAAAGCCGGCAGATATCCGGGAGGATGGGGCCTTCGACTGCGCGCCATCGACATGGCCAGGTTCGGCCAACTCTATCTGCAGAAGGGTCGTTGGCGGGACAAGACCATCATCGAGGCCAATTTCGTCAGGGACGCCTGGAGGCCAAGTCGGGCGGCATCGCATTACGGATTGTTCTGGTGGCGGTGGGCCCAAGAAGACCCACGGATCGGCCCTGTCCATTTCGCCAACGGGATCAAGGGACAGCGTATCTACGTGCTGCCGAAGCACGGCTTCATCATTGCCGTGAGCGCCAACATATCGGACGCAGATACCCAAGAGGCCTACCCTGCGCTGGTTCGCGCCGTCGTTTCGGCCGTGCAGAGCAACGGACCGATCAATCAGTCAGCCTCGGATGCCAACAGGCTTGCCGAACAGCTCCGCCGGCCGTTCTCCGGCAAGCCCGGGAACCCCGTATCGAAAACCGGGCAAGATGTCCCGCGGCTTGCAAAATAGGACCACGATTGTTTTAGGCAACACTCACCGATGTCCCTCTTGGGTCATCTTCTTCCGTCGTGCTCGTTAATTCAGCACGTCTGGTTTACCCCCAAAAACGGAAATGCGGGCGAGCTGTGCACTACGGAGCAAAAGTGCCACTTTCAGTCATTCGGGTTGGAAGTGCGTGGCTCTATCTCTGCCCGAGCTGGACGCGCCGATCTACAAGCAGCCACGTCGCTCGAGCCATCGCGAGGAGCTCGCCCTCAGGTCCCAACAGCGCGCTGTCAGCAAAAAGCTTGCGGCCGTCTCTGCCCGTCGGCCATGCCGTCAGAACGCAGCGATCGCCCGGGCGGGGGCATGCGTTGATGCGGGCTGTCATACGCCCAAGGAGAATCGGCTCGTGTCCGCCCATGCCTAGCTGGCGTGACGCCATGCAGGCAAATCCAGTCGGACAATCCAATGCTGCCCAGACAAACTCAGCGGTGACGCGACCATCCTTGCCGGCCAGATCGGGATAGGGCACCCACGGTCCGGCGAGGACCTCGATCTCAGGGCGGTGGGTCAACGGGCCAACGAAGATTCTGAGGCCGTCGCCAGCCGCACGCGCAGGACCGCAGACAAAGCAGGACGGGAGATTGTGGTTGCTTTCATCATAGGGCGATCGGCGGGCAGCCTCCTCTGCTTGCGCGTAGTTGGCGGTAGGAATCTCGCCCAACTCCAGGTGCGCGTCTCGAGCAGTCCCAAGCAGTGTCGCGCCGTCCCGCAGCTCTGTCGTGCCATCCGTGCTGCACTTGAGTTCGAGCGGCCGCCCAAGTGGCGGCGGCGCTCGTAGGGTGGCTTCTACGCTTGGACCCATGCCAGTGGCCAGGATCCCGCAGACGTACCCGCCATTGGCCGAGTTCGGCGGACCACAGAACCGTTTGTCGATAATCACCGATGGCATCGGTCCACCTGTCCTCGGTGCAGTCATACGCACGGCTATCTGGTCTTCAGAACGATCCTGCCCTGCACGACACGATCGGCCACCGCGTGCATCGCTTCCCTGACTTGCTTGCAGCGGATCCGCTCAACCACCAAGGCCCGCTCCTACGAGGATCGGATGGCAGCCGGGAGCTCGACAGGTCTGCCATGCGGCGTGGCCAGGTAGGCTTGCCGCCAGGCCTCGACACGGTCGTCCAGTTCGTCTCGACGAATGACTCCAGAACCTCCCAGGAGCCGCTCGAGGGCCGTGAGAACAGCGCGATGATAGGTTTCTTTGTTGTCAGGTGCGCCCGATTCCATGGCGGTTTGAAGCTCTCTGCCCAGACCTTCCGCCCAATCTTTCGCGGACAGCACGCCTGCATCGACCAGCCTGTCGGCAATGCCCAGCACCTGTGCCTGCCACGGCTCGTCAAACGCGGGGCCGTCATCGCTTTGCGGTAGAGAACTGTGCGGCATGTCAGGTACGCTCAAGGTAGCTTTCCCACGCATCGACAAACACGCGCTGCCGACGTCCTTGCGCCTCCGGCCACAAGTCTCCCGCCTCAAATGCGACGGTGTAGAGGGGCTCGGGCTTGATCACGCCCCGTGCACTCGCATCGGCAAGCGGTCGAGGCCCGTGACTGTCCTCGATCACACCAACGCGGCCGCGCACATATGCCGGCAACCGCGTATGAGATGCCGCAATCGACATCTTCATACGCACTCCGTCCCCCTTGGCAAAAAGCGGTGCCCCACTCTGATCCTCGCCGCTTTGCGTGACGGGCACATCGGTCGAAGGTCCAGTGCGCGAAGTGGTCGCGCCTGCTTGCCCGATACTTTTGTCGGCTCCCGCAGCCGGGACCAACTCTTCCAGCCGGATGGCTCCGCGATCTATCAAGGTGGCAGCGAGGCTCTGCACCCACTGGTCATAGTAATTTCGCGTCAGATAATCGATCGGGTCAATCCGCTCTCGGACGTGGCGGGCCCAGTCGAGGGTCCATACATCGGGCTTGTCGCGCCAGTTGGCGAACATGCACCAGCAGAGCGCCCAGGCGCGCCCCTGCCATTCTTCGTGGAATGCCTTCTCGTCGCGGTCCTTCTGCCAGTGAACCGGACCGAAGCCTTGCCGGCCACCGATGTCGTGCACGGTATCCATCATGCGCCTCCACCGACCGGCCGGAGATCGCGGTCTGTACCGATCATCGCATCTCGTGTAACGAGCTTGGCGAGCTGATCCTCGGACCAGCCTTCGGTTCCCGCAGGCCGCTGCGGAACTACGATATAGCGCCGCTCCGAGGTCGAATCCCAAACCCTGAGCTCTACGTCTGCGCTCGGCTTCACGCCGAAGTCGTCCAAGACGCCGCGAGGATCGCGGACAGCGCGGGCACGATACTCGTTGGACTTGTACCAGCTTGGCGACATGCCGATCAGGCGAAGAGGGTAGCAAGAGCAGAGCGTGCACACGACGAGATTATGTACCATGTCGCTATTGAACACGGCCTTGAGCTCGTAGACGTCGACGTCGGCCAGTCCCATCTGCTTGAAGGCTTCCAATCCGTTCTTGCGCAGTGTGGCTTCGAATTCGGCATCCACCCAAGATCGCGCAATCACACGTGCTCCGTTTTTTGGGCCGATCTTTTCGGCGAGATTGTCGAGCCATTTGTCGACGGCGTCGGCCTTCAGCAAGCCCTTTTCGACGAGCAAGCCCTCCAGCGATTTGACGCGCAGGGCTGGCTCAGACGGCAGGTGACTGTGCAGCTCGTCGTGAATATGCGCAATTTTGTCCGAGTCATAAGAGCCCATCGCAACCTCCAGCTACGCATGCTCGTATTTGCCAGGGTAACAAAGGGACGCCGAACTGCAACCTAGGCCGTAGAATCAGTTGATGCGTTCCCATGTAAGTTTGAGGCCCGAGCTCTGCCCCTCAGGCAGGAGCGGAAAAGCCACGTAACGGTTCGGCCCTTCGAAGCGTATTCGACGGACTTGATCCGCCGAGAAGGCCGGGCTGGACGCACCATCGACGCGAACCACGAGCAACTCTCCATCAAAGGTATAGCTACCAGTATAGGAGGCGAAGGCCCGCTGCGCGGCCTCGCGCGAAACATTGCGACTACCGTTTCCGACGGCGACGATCATCCGATCGGCCTCGTAGAGAATTACGCCCATCGGATGTCCAAGGGGTGGCTCCAGTTCATTGCCGGCTTCGTCAAAGGCGCGCGCGTCGATTAGTTTCCACCTGCCCAGTAAACTTGTCATGGAAGCACCAACTCTCCATCAGAAACGATACTCACCGGGAGAAGCTGCTCAACAGAGCCATTCCGCCCATATCGCACAAGATAACCTCTGCGACATGGGCCGGACAGGGCCGTCTTCCACGGCGCCGTAACCGCGCGGTGAGAGTTGTCGGTGCTGCATGCGTGCTTCTCATCAATGGCAGCACACCGATGACGAAGCGGATCTCACCTCTACGCCAACGCATGATCGACGACATGGCCTTCCGCTTAGGGTCTTGGTCGTGTGGAAACGCGCCGGGGGTGGTTTCTCAGCGACCTGCGGTTGGCGGCAAAGGGATGCCCAGGGCGTCAGGCCTCGATGGCGGCAATCAGCGGTTTGATGCCAACGATGTTCATGACCCGGGTGAGATTGTAGGCGAGCACTGAGAGCGCCATCTCCGCGGCGACCTTCGGTAGCGTCTTCGTCAGGAAGTGCGTCGCCCCCATGCGCGCCTTCATCGTGCCGAACGGATGCTCAACCGTCTCGCGGCGCTGACGCATGGCTTGAGGGTTCGCATCGAGACGCTGCTGCACCACCTCGAGCACGTGCTCGTGTTCCCAGCGGGTGATGCGGCGCTCTATGCCAGTCGTGCATCTGCCTTTGATCGCACAGGTGCGGCACGCGTTCGTCCAATAGCGACGCATAGTGAGGCCGTGCTCAACGCCCTCGAAGCGGTACTTGAGGTGTTCGCCGGCGGGGCAGCGATAGACGTCCTCGTCAGGAAGATAGGCGAAGTCCTGCTTACCGAAGCGGCCGTCCACCTTCGAGCCTGAGGTGAACGGCTTCGGCAGCGTCACCGTGATACCAGCCTCGTGACAGGCGAGGACCTCCGGGCTGTTGAAGTAGCCACGGTCGGCAACGGCTTCGAGCGTCTCTGTCTGCAGAACCGCCTTCGCTTGCTTGGCGACATTGGCAAGTTGTGCCCGATCCGAGCCGCTGTTCGTCACCTCGTGCGTCACGATCAGATGATGCTCGGTGTCGACGGCGACCTGCACATTGTAGCCGACCACACCCGAGCCGCGCCCGCTGGTCGCCATCGATCGGCTGTCGGGATCGGTGAGCGAGACCTGCTGATCAGGCGAGGCAAGCATCTGCTTCTCGTAGGCCGCCAGCTTGCCCATCTCCTCGTTCAGCTTGGCAAGCTTCTCCTTGAGACGCTCTGACTTGAGGGCCAGAGCCTCTGACGGCTCCTGAAGGTCGGCCGTGTCGAGCTGGCTGAGATACCGCGACACGCTCTCCTCCAACTGCATGCGCCGCCGCTCCACCTTCGCGCGCGTGAAGTTCTTGTCGCGACTGTTTACCGCCTTGAACTTGCTGCCGTCGATGGCGACGCTCGCCTTGGTGAGAAGACCCATCTGGCGGCACAGCTCGACAAACCGCGCGCATACCTTGCGCAAGGCCGGGCCGTTGTCCTTGCGGAAATCGGCGATCGTCTTGTGGTCGGGCACGAGGCGGCCCAAGAGCCACAGAAGTTCCAAATTGCGTCCGGCCTCGCGCTCAAGCCGACGGCTCGACTGCACGCGGTTGAGATAGCCGTAGATATAGAGCTTCAAGAGAACCGAGGGATGGAAGGCGGGCCTGCCAGTCGCTGCAGGCTCGACACCGCCGAACCCGAGGTCAGCGAGATCGAGCGCATCGACAAACGCATCGATGACGCGAACCGGATTTTCCTCGTCGATCCAATCATCGAGGCACTCCGGCAGAAGTGTCGACTGTCCCCGATCTGCTCCCGCGACGAACCGCTTCATGATCACCCCCCGCAGAATCATCAGGGGAATCATAACCAGGACAGTCTTTTTACACACCCAGGGTCATAACTCACCGTCAAACGGACCCAATCAGCACGTCCGTTTTGCGCTCGTCATCCGACATACCAGTATTCCGCTTCACACGGCGAGTGAGTGCCAAAAACTGTGGTTTGTCTTGGGCCCCCTCCACGCTTTCGATGGAGCGGTGCGATTAAGCGCTCAGCCGTCGAGCAGCGTTGTCGAGGTAGGCCGCGAGATGCGCGCTCAGATCGCGAGCATCGTCACCAGCGCCGTCGATCAGCGCGGACTTGCGGCGCCGCAGGAACTGCATCCCTATTAGGTAGACGCCAGGCGCGCTGACGATGCCACCATCATGCAAGACGTAGCCCTTGCGGTCGAGAACTGGCAGCTCTAACCAGGAATAGTCCGGTCGGTAGCCGGAGGCCCAAACAATCGTCTTGATTCCACTCTTGGCAAAGTCGATGCCGAGCGGGGGCGCCTCTTCAACGCGGGTTGGCGGCAAACGATTCGGCGGGTCGACCGTTCCATCGAGGCCGTTTGCCTTCGCCCATCCGTCGATCAACTCGAGCAGGCGGCGCATCTTGAGGTCGGAGAGCGCGCACATGTTGCGTAGCGAGCCGGAGAACTGCGCCTTCCCGTCTTGCGTGATGCCGGCGAGGCGGCCAACCAACCTTACGCCAACGTCGGAGAGGACGTTGAGGTCGAGGGTTGAGCGGTCCGGCGTGCCGGCAAGCTGCAGCGAGGGGACCCGCCGCGCGCGACCGATGTCATCGAGCTGGTCGTATCGCTCGTCGAGCACACCGGCGGCGTCCATCCACCATTCGAGATCCTTGCCGCGGTAGAGGCGCGGTGCGCGGATGTGCTCCCCAACCGCGAGCGTGACCATGCGCCCGGCGCGCTGAAGCTCATGCGCAATCTGCGTGCCGCTCGACGACGCACCGACGACGAGGACACCGCCGTCAGCGACCTGGGCGGGATTGCGATACGACTGCGCGGTGAGCGTCGCGACCGATGGCGGCACGCTGGTCGCATAGTTTGGCACGCGCGCGATATTGCAGGCTCCCGAGGCGATGACAACAGTGCGGCACCGCCACTCACCGCGATCGGTGCGCAAGATATATCCCGCGCCGTCACTACGCACCGAGGTGACGGTGGTGTGCGTGCGCACCGGCGCCGAGATCAATTTTGCGTAACCAGCGATGAAGTCCACGACCTCTGGGAGCGTGCGGTAGCCGTCAGGGTCGTCGCCGATGTAGCGGAATCCGGGCAGCCGGCTCTGCCAGTTGGGCGTGAGCAGACGCAGCGAGTCCCATCGCTCGGTGCGCCAGCTCTGTGCGACTTCACCGCGCTCAAGGAGAACGTGGTCGATAGAACGCTCCGCGAGGCAGCGGCTCATCGCAAGAGCCGCGTGCCCCGCACCAATGATGGCGGTGGTGACGGTTCTCACAACGCCAATCCCGGTCTTCTGGTGGAGAGACGTGAAGGCCGCCGCAATCAGTTCACCACGACCGTAACGTTGGTCGGGTTGGTTACGATGTCGTAGACCGCCGACCGCTTCTGTGATTGCGCGACCAGCGCTTCAATGTCCTCGGGCTTCGCGTCGGCATCAATCTTGTATTTCACCGTGACGCCCTTGAAGCCGTTGCGCACCTCACTGTCGATGCCAAGAATGCCCGCGAGGTCCATGTCGCCTTCGATGGTCGCGCTCACGGATTTTAACTGAATGCTCCGGTTCTGCGCGACCGCCGCAATGCCAGCGGTGAGACAGCTTGCCAACCCGACCAGGACGAGTTCGACCGGCGTCGCGCCCTTGTCCTCTGAGGCAAAGACCTCCGGATGATCGGCATCGAAGTTGAAGGTGGTCTTGCGGTTCTGCTCTGCGCCAAGGCCGTAGAAGCTTTCGACACTCGAACGGCTGTGCGTGCCGTTCTTCCATTCACAGACCGCGCGCCACTTGAACTGAGCGGCTTCCGGAGCCTTGGTGAGAGCGTCGCGCGCGTCGAGCAAAGCCTGAACGTTGACGCCGTTGTTGACTGTTGTACCGTCAGCCATGATGGGCCTCCCTGCAAATTTCTGAGGACGGAATAATGATTAACCACGTGGCAATTTCGTCTACCACGTGACCAAGTTAGACAAGCGAAACATCGATTGCTAGCGGCGGCTGTTCCCTGAGGTACAGTTCGCGGGCGATTGTGGCTCGCCGATAGCTGCCAGATCACGCAATTGCTGACCAGGGACGTTCTCTCCCCTGTCTCATTCGGCATACGCATGCCGCTCAGCGCTGTCGAAACTCCATTGATGCCCGTCAATCCGCGAGTCCAGATGACGACAACGAGCCTAAGTAGCTGTTATCGCTTGTATAAAGTTCTCCAGAGTTTCTCGATTCGCAGCCGCCGGCCCATGAGCTAACGCCAAATCTTGGTGACGACCTGACGGATTAGGCAGCGGCGGATTCGGCTGACGCCCGATCAGATTGGCCGTGACCTCGAGCCCGTCGGCGAAACGTCCGACGCCGTCGAGCCGGCGCCAGCAACCTTCTTCAGCTGGAGCGCTCCTGGTTGGCGCGCGACCAATCCGTGCATGCGCGTTCCGATACTCAAGATCGGCGAAGGCTCGGCGCTCCCTGGCCGTGGGACGCAATGGAATATTTTCGTGTTACCCTCGCTGTGGTCAAAGAGGGCGGATGAGGAGCGCAAGTACGAGTCGACGCGCACATTGCAATGTTGAACTGGGTTACCTGCATGTGTTTGTTCGAAAACAGCGCCGGCTTTGCCCGCCTTCTTGTGCAGCAGCTCAACGAGCGCACGAGAAACCTCCTGGCGACCATCGATGCGACCGCATGCACTATGCAACGGTTCGGGTCGGCCACCATTTGGCGGGAGCCTCCCTGCTGTTGGAGGGCAAAGGCTTGATCACCAACCGGCGTGGCAACAATCGCATCCTCGATTTGGAGAAGCTCGTCCGCTTCAAAGAATGACAATGCAGTACGCTAGCCTCAAGCTAGGCAAAAGCGGAGGAGCATGATGTCCAGTATGAACTGCTGCGGCCCCGGCTATGCAAGCCCAGCCGAGGCAATGAGGGCGCCCCGCGAAAAGCTCCTCTATACAATTGCGATCTACACCGGGACGGGAATACAAAAACCCGACTATCTCGTCACCATCGACGCAGACCCGAGCAGTCCGACTTACAGCCAGGTGATTTCACGCCTCGAAATGCCAGGTATCGGAGACGAGCTGCACCACATGGGCTGGAACGCCTGCTCGTCGTGCCACGGCGACCCGACCATGGAGCGCAAATATCTGATCGTGCCTGGCGTGCGGTCGTCCAATCTGCATATCGTTGATTGTGCCACCGACCCTCGCGCGCCACGGCTCCACATGGTCATCCAAGGCGCAGAAATCAAGGCGAAGACCAATCTCTCGGCTCCGCATACTGTGCATTGCTTAGGCTCCGATATCATCATTTCCATGCTTGGTGACGCGCAGGGTAGGGCGCCAGGCGGATATCTCCATCTCAACAACGATTTCAAGATCGTCGGCCGCTGGGAGAATTCGATGGGCGGCATCAAGTTCTCTTACGACTTTTGGTATCAGCCTCGCCATAACGTCATGGTCAGTTCGGAATGGGCCGCGCCGAACACCTTCATGCCCGGTTTCGATCTGGAGGAAGTCGGCCATCTCAAATATGGGCGCGAGCTTCATCTGTGGGATTTCCAGAAGAAGAAACCCAAACAGAGCTTTTACCTCGGTGAAGATGGGCTGATCCCGCTGGAGGTTCGCTTTCACCACAACCCCGACAGCTCTCACGGTTTCGTCGGCGCGGCGCTGTCCGCCAACGTCATCCATTGGTGGAAGGACGATGACAGCGAGTGGAAGTGGGAAAAGATCATCGATGTGGAAAATCAGCGTCACCCGGACTGGCCGATCCCCGTTCCTGGCGTGATCTCGGTGATCCTGCTCAGCATGGACGATCAATTCCTCTATCTCTGCAATTGGCTGCACGGAGATATACGGCAGTACGACATCACCAACCCACACGATCCCAGGCTCAGCGGACAGGTTTGGATGGGCGGCCTCCTAGGCCGTGCCCCGTTCGTCAATGGGTGCAAGATCGCGGGCGGACCGCAGATGATTCAGCTTTCACTCGATGGCAAGCGACTCTATGTGACGACGTCGCTGTTCAGCACGTGGGACAATCAGTTCTACCCGGAGATCCGCACCAATGGTGGCGTGATGCTGATGGTAGATTGCAATACCGACACAGGCGGCATGTCGATTAACCGGGACTTCATTGTTGACTTCGGCAAGGAGCCGAATGGACCTAGTCGCTGCCACGAGACTCGATATCCTGGCGGCGACTGTACGAGTGACATCTGGATATGATGACAACTCGCACCATCACCCTCGCCAATCGAGGCGGCGTGACGTACAAGGTCGACCCTCGCAAGCCGCTGCTCGAATCCTTGATGGCGCAAGGAGTCGTTCTCCCATATGGCTGCAGATACGGCGGTTGTATCACGTGTGCCGCGAAGTTGCTCGAAGGCAAGGTCAACCAAGCAGCTCAGGTCGCTCTCAACAACCGGCAGCTGAAAGACGGATACATCATCTTATGTGTTGCGCGGCCCTTGACCGACTGCACTTTGGAAATCGGCGTCGAAAGCCACGACAAGCTCTACCGCAATCCCTTCCTGGATCCACTACAACCTCATGAGCTCAAGGCGGATATTGCGACGCCACAGGAGGTCTAAGTATGCCTCATATGAACCACAAGGAAGAGTATCCGGAGTACTACCTCCAGGGCATCCTCAAATCGGTCAGGACAATTGCCATGGTCGGTGCGAGCCCCGATCCGACCAAGTTCTCGTATGGTGTGCTGAGGGTTATGCATGAGACCGGCTACGATATGATCCCGGTCAATCCGCGCCCCGACGTGACGGATATCCGAGATCTCCCGGTCGTTCATTCACTCGAAGAAATTGACCGGCCCGTCGACATGGTCCAGGTGTTCCGCCGCTCCGACGAGTTCCTTGATATTGCCCGGAAGGCCGTAAAAATAGGCGCAAAGGTGTTGTGGGGACAGATCGGCGTCTACAATGAAGAAGGCGCACGTGTCGCGGAGGATGCCGGACTGAAGGTGGTGATGAACCGTTGTCCCAAGATCGAGCTCTTCCGTCCATTCTGGAAGCCAAAACTGCATCTTCAAATCTGAAGACGAATAACGCGACTTCCCACCGCACCGCAACTACTGGGCGGCGATGCCCAGGAACTCGCCGCACGATGGCGCAAGCGGGACGACAAGAACCCGTGGAGCGCAATGACTATTACGAGCTGCCCGGATGCATCGAAGAGGCCATCATGAAGATGCGTGCCGCTCCCGCTGTATGCTAATTCGTGAACTCACAAGAATCCGAATCGGCTGCAGTGAGTTGATTGACCCCGCGGGCGGATAGCCTGGGCCCGCCAGGCAGACAGTGTGACGTCGGCAAAGCTTCCGATAGCGGACGAAATGCGACGGGAATGTCCGACTTGGGTCAGATTGAGACGTCGAACCGCGAAACGTTCGACGTCTGTTTTGGCCCCGAAAGCAGACTGCGCGTGGCGGTAGGCGAGGCCGATCATCCGATCCAAGGTGGGCGATCGTCTGGGTGAGCTGCGTGGTCACGTAGTAGCCGAGCCACGATACGCTCGCGCACATCAGCGAGGCCCAACAGCGACAGTCGATCCAAGACATAGACAGTGTCGTCAGTCGCCCTTGCTCTTTCAAAAGCCAGGACCTTTTCCTCCACTATGAGGGCTGCATTCTGATCGCCATTGGATGCAGTGGCGATCAGTTCCTGGATTTCTCGTCTCTCTGCCTCGGTCATGACCAATCCCTCCCTACCTGACCAGGGCGCATGTTCGTTAGTCGGTCATCGTACGTAACGGGCCGCCGATGCCGGCCCCACGCACCATTCTCCCATCCTGCACAGCCACACAAGGCGCCTGACCTATGGACGTCGCAGTTCACCTGCCCACGGGCGAGAAGTGGTCACATGAGCCCAAGCTCGACGGTTGGCGCTGCGAGGCTGCGCGACGCGGCAAGGAGGTTGCGCTCTATAGCCGCCTAGGTCGAGCCCTCACGCCGCGGTTCCCTTCATGGCATTGACGCACCGGAATGGGATCAGGAATGCAGAGACAAACAAGGAGCGCCCTGGCCGTGCGGTGGAAAAGCCAAGGCAGAACTGGCCAAGCGGGTGGATGAGAAGCAACTTCGGTGCGAAGTAACCGATGTGGAGAAAGCCGGCGGGAAGCGCCCTATCGTCCGCTGTTTTGACGGTCTCACAAATATCAGCGAAGTGATGATTGGCAACGGCACGGCATGGGTGTTCGACCGCTTTGCCAAGCACTTCGAAGACTATTCTGCTCTGAAGGCAATCGAGGCCGAGGCAAAGGCCAAGGGTCTGGGTCTATGGCAAGGCAACGTTGAGCCGGAGCCGCCATGGGAGTTCCGCGAACGGCGCTGGGAGCGCTATGCAGCACGGGCACCAAATGGATGCCCTATCATCGCCAAACGCACATCAGCGGTCTACCACACCCCATGGTCACCTCATTACGTTCGGTTGTTTGAGACAGCCCTTGAAGGCGCAAACGATTGGCTTTGGTTTTGTAATAATGGGGAAGCTGTGGCTGCCGGATTTCGGCCAGCGCGTCGATAAGGCGGGGCTAGTCTAGTTCTGCGTCAGTTGCCTTCTGGATGTCCGCCCGCGCCTGGCTGGACTGGTCACCAGAGGACTTAGCCCAGAAGGCCAACGTCTCATTGTCCACAGTGCGCGACTTTGAGAAGGGTCGGCGCACTCCAATCGCCAACAACCTGCGCGCTATGCAGGGCGAAATGGAAGTGGCAGGGATTCGCTTCGTGTTCGACCGCGAAGAAAGGGCTAGTGGCGTTTCCCTCAGGCGCGCTTAGTCAACCTAAAATCTCTATGGCGGCCGCCGTGGCAAGTTTCTGCGCCAAAAGCGGGCCTTTGGCGATGCGTTCCGTGCCGCCCAATGATTTATAATGAGTCATGACAACATCCAGAGCCGCCTTGAAGCCATCATCCGGCAGTCCCGCAACGATCTTGCCCCTCAGATCAGCTACGTCTTTCGGCCTTGGAGTTGGCGAGCCAGTGAGAATGCACGCCAACCATGAGATGATGTAGTAGCGCAGTCCGCGCCGCTCATCTTTCGTCAACTCTTGCGAATCCATGAACTCGATTACGGCCTTGTCCAACAGTGCACACGCTACGTACAAGTCCCTGTCGTATTTGTCTGAGAAAATAGAGTCGTAAAGCTTCTCTTGCTTGAGCACTTTCAACGGACCGCCGTAGGCGTCGTTGGGCATTTGCAGCAGTGCCGCCATGACCGATTGAGCCAACGCTTTAATTGTTACGATCTTCGATATGGGCTTTCGTTGGTTGCGGTACTGGCCCTTCCTCCTATCGTAATAAAGATCGTGAAGTTTCAGCCTCTCCTCTATGTCGAAATGAATCTGGTCAGTCGCCCGCAACGACAGCGGCTGGACAGGCGTTTGGTTGTTAGTGGCCTTTGTTACCCGGTTACGCGTCATCTCGTCTGGAGGAAGAAGAACTCGCACCAGCACGTGCCGATTGTCCGACGCATTTGGGTTGTCGGAAAAGTGCTGGAAAATCTCTTGAGAAGTCTGCAGCCCGTTGACGATTTCAGGCATGTCAACCGTGAGCTTGTTACCGCTGGTGTTGGCGTCGGTGGCTAGGATCGTGACGCCGTTGTTGAGCCACCAGAACTCGCCAGCGTTTGCGGTTCCCAGAGTCTTTCTTATTTCTTGATTTACCGCGTTGCGCTTGCCCTGATAATCACGCACGTTTGGTTCAAGCAAACTTCGCCGCAACCCTCCGTGCTCGTCTTTGAGAAATGCTGCATACTCCTTCAGATTCGCCAGACATACGACCGAGCCATCTTTCGTCGATAGTTGGCTTGTGAAGGCCAGAGTAAGGCGCGTCTTTGGTACCGATCTGGCGGCCGCGAGAAGCGTCGTGCAATTCCAAAACTCCACGCTCACATCAGCCGATGAAAGCTGGCTCTTGACAAGCTCTTCCAGCTTCTGGGATCGCTGTATGACCTTGGGATGCGGCGCGCCTACTGCCTTTGTAATGTAGAAGAACGTCACAGTCAGAGTGTGACTGGACGCCAGAATGGCGTGGTACGTGTCTCGGAAGTTGTCGATCGCGGCCCGAACCGTCTCACTGTAGTAAGTGAGCTGGCTCGTTGGCAGGAGGTCCTTAGTGAACTCCGCCAGCTTGATGATCGCGTCTTCGCCAAATCCACCACTGTTTTTCGCCTGAATGATCTTAAGTTCTGCCGTCAGGGCTGGATCTGGGATATCCGTCTCTTCCTGCATTAGGAGACGGTTTACGAAAAAGTACATGCCATCAACGCCACCGTCATCCGTGCCGCCCAGCTGGCCGTACTCAAGCTCTTCGTCTGACAGGTCCTCATCCTTTAGAGCTTGTTCGATAGCGTAGCGCTCGAAAGCTTGGTCCGCCGACAGCTTCGGGGCGCGCTCCTTATGCCAATTCTCAAAGTTTGTCGTTAGGGCTTGATGGTCCCACGCACTCATGGTTGCCGATCCCTCCGACCTAAGCGCACTCATTGTGCGCCTCCATCGTAGGGCGGCTCATTGACCAAGCCAATGGCGGCCGCGATCTTCCTGCGTTTGCTACGCAATGCCGCTTTTTGCTGGGTACGCGCGGATCGAGCATCATCCAGCTCATGGCAATCCGAGCCGGTGTCGACGAGCATGAGATCGCCAGGCAGTTCGGCCAAGTGCTGTCGGATATCAAGAAGGCGGACCTGTCCTTGCCTCGACCAAAATAAGCCACCCTCGAAATGGACCGGACAAATCGACCGGACACGACAACCCAGACAAAACACCCCGGACAGGACAGCCCCCCTTAAGGGGGGAGCTGTCCGTCCTGGTACCGGCAGAGTGAAATGTCCGGAATGTCCGGGTGTGTCCGGTGTTAATTGTCTGGACTGTTGAACACGGTTCGAGGGTGCAACATGGTCATGTTCGCTCCTGCACGGACCACACCATTTGTTTCCCGTTGTGGTTCGTCTTGCCGATCACCTGATGCTTCTGCGCGTCGTCCACTGCTCGCGTGAATGCCCTTCGTCGCGCCTCTTGTTTTTGCTCTTCGCTCTCGCCTTTCGTGACCAGGTAGAGCTTGTAGAATTCTGGCCGCACCTGCTCGATATCGACAGCGATCACCTCAGAACTGTCATGGCTGGGTCGCAGTCGTCCGCCGGTTGTCACAAGGGTATTGTCGAGTGCCGTTTTGAACACCTGCAGCGACTTCGGCCATCTGGTTTTCGTCTGCTGCGCCACCCCTTCCTGCCACGCGATGACACAGCTCGTGCGTCCGTTATCGAGTTGCACAGTCGAGGGGGTGAACGAGAACGTCATGCCGCTCGGGCCACCGCGGGATTTGCGCACGGCTAAGTGAGGGTTCCTGATCTCGCCGGACACATCGCGCTCGCCGAGCAGGGCAAAAACGAAATCGGAGAAATCCTCTTTGGAGGAGGCGCCGCGCGTTCCAGCGTCGGGTGTTTTGCCGAAATGATCGATGGCGATGATGCAGATTCCGACCTCGTGAGCCACGCTCGCCAGCATGCCCATGACCGCCTGCGCTTCTGCAGTGTCGTTGGCGTCTTTCCAGCCTGCAGCAGCATGCAGCGTGTCGATGATCGCCAGCGACAACGGTAGATCGAAGCGGGCCCGATATTGCTCTTTGGCCTCAAGACAGAACGCTATCAGCGCTTCGCGCGCATTTGTGTCTGTCAGGATTGGACAGCTTTTGATCCATGCGAATTGATTGATGTCGATCTCGTGCTTTGTTGCGAGCGCCAGCAGCCGGACCGGAACCTGGCCCTGGCCCTCTGCTGCCAGCCAGAGCACGCCGCCACGACGGCCGATCTGACGTCCGGCAAACGTGCCGCCGGTGAGAACGGCCGCTGCCAGATCCAAGCCTGTGAACGTTTTGAAGGTGCCCCACTGACCGGAAAGGAGCCCAATGCCGACTTCGGGCAGCATCTGGTCAATGATCCAGCGCTGATCATCTTCGCCCGGAGGAATGCCCCAGATGAGTTGCGACTGTCGAGGCTTGGCCTGCCAGTCAGGGGCCCGGTCGGCAAGTTCCCAGAGCTTGTCGGCAGTGCCGCCACCCTTCTCCAGCCACCACGTGACATCCTCTTTGTCGGGCAGGCCGGGCAGTTCGAGCACACGCACACGCCGGGCTATGCCCTGCAACGATATGGCCACGGCCTCAGCATGATCACGGCCGGCTTTATCGTTGTCGGGCAGAATGACGACGTCGGCACCTTGCAGGGATACCGCGTGCTCGCCTCTCCATTTGCCAGCGCCGCCGGCGTTGCAGGTCGCGACAATGCCGATCGCAGAAAGCGCGTGAACGTCTTTTTCGCCCTCGACCACAAACACGGGATGGTCGCTGGCAATTGCCTCGATAAGTTCAGGCAGCCGATAGGGCACCTGACGCACGCCCTGCACGTTCCAGGTCCACTGCCCCTTCTCGTCTAGTCGGCGTTGTCGGAAACCTTTGGGCTCAAGGCGGACAACTTCGAACTCAAGTCGCCCGCTCTCATCCTGATAGGGGTAGGTTGCGACAACCTTCGCGGGCCGTTCTGTTCTGGGCTGCTGGCGTCTGGTGCCGTTGGCATGACTATGACCGTTGGAGCCGTTGATGTGTCCATTCGGTTTAGAAGGCCATAGGCCGCGGGCCTCGAGAGCAGCTTGCACGGCGTCCTGCGGGCACTTTGCATGACAGTGCCAGAGCACCTGCCCGCCTTTCTCTCGAATGGCCAAGCTGGCGTTCTTGTCCTCGTGGCCGGGGACAGGACACCTGCACATCCAGCTGGCGCCTTCGCGGTGGCCACCCAACGCTCTTGCGATCGCCTCGGCTGAGGGCGCCTCATGCAGCATGCGCGGCGTCCTCCTCGAGCCGGCGGCGGATGCCGGCGAGCACGTCGAGCTGCTTGGCGCTGGGCTGGATGCGATATCGCGAGATGTTCCGGACGAACCTCAGCTCCCAGTCCGTGAGTTCGTCACGCCGTCGCAGCAACGCTTTGACGTCGCGCCGCCACTGCGCCCTTACTGCGTTCTGATCGGCGTGTGCGCCGGCAGCCTCGATCACATCCGCAAGGTCGTGCAGAGTGCACCCAGCGCTGGCCAAGGTGCGGCGGAGGGCATGGACAACGGCAACAAGCTCGCCGTCATGGTCCGATGACAGCCGGCGGATCAGATTGCCCACCCTGCTCGGCTCAATCCCCCTCAGCACTGCGAGCGATATTTGCCCCCCGGCAGACATCGCTCATCTACGCCTGTTGGGAGGGTGAGGCGGGCGACTAGCCGCTCGCGTCAGTCTGATGTAAAAGCTCGGCATTGGTCATGTCCTGCAATGATCGTGACCTTCTGAAGTCCGCGCCGGATCTGGTGGCAACAACCAGACCCGGCGCTCTCTCCGACCGGCGCTTGGGGGTTGGGGGAGGGGCCGGCCGAATTCGCGACCAGCCTATGCGGCTGGCTTATCGACCTCTGTCACGGGAATGCCGACGCGGCGCGGCGACAGCTTGATTACCGCGATCTCTCCCCGCTTCGCCTGTCGCTTCACCGTGTCGATGGATACGCCTCTGGCGTCAGCGAATTGCTGGTAGCTTAGAAACTTGCGGTCCGGAGTGTCTTGAGCCATGAGCACCGTCCATCGACGCTGAAATGCTTGCGATGGCACAAGCATGCACAGCAGGGTGCGTTGGCAAACAACGTTATCTCACGGCTTGAGATCCCGTTTTTGGGCGCGGTCCAAAGAAACTGACTAGTTCTTCATCCGAGGGAGGTCTTCTCTTGCCCCATTTCACACCGCCTAATCCATATCGGCCGGCGATGAAGTAGGAATAGTGGCCGCGTCGGCGATCCTTTGTTTGGGGTACAGCCGCATAGACCTTCTTAAATGCAGCGTTCACTTCTGCGATTGCTTTACCCGACATAAGGAATTTTCGGGCGCGATGATATTCTGCGATCACGCCTCTGACTGACCCGCGTTGTGGGCAATAAAGCTTCTTGTACTTTTCCGCTGCAGCTTCCATCGATATCCCACGCCGCATGTAGCGCCACATGATGTCGTATATGTGGGCCTTGCGGTATGTGGTCCATTTGGCCTTCTTAGTAGTTTTGCGCGCGCCAATGCTCGTGACCCTGAATGCACTTGGAAAACGTTCGCGCACCAATTGTTGGATGAGCTTTATCGGCTCAGACCTATCAACCCCGTAGTATTGGAAAAACGCCTCCACGCGCTCTTCTGTTTGTCGAGCGATGGAGGCGCCATCACTATGAGACGCTTGAATCGGGGTTCTCAGTACTTTGGGCGGCTGTCTCCGCCGCACAGACCCGTTACGCATACAACGCTGGCTCCGGAACAGCTCTCCGATGGAAGATCGCGCGGCAGCCGGATCGGAGGTCCGGCGTTCGCCCCGTCGGGCTAGCCGCGCTGGGCTCTAATCTATCACGCTGACGTTCCGCGGCGCGCGTGAACCGCAATTTCTCCAGCCATGTCAGCGCTGGCCTTCTGTGGAGCCCTCATCGGCACGACCTTGCTGATGCGCCCTTCCACAAGAGCCGTGACGTGCTCGCCCCACTGCTGCAGCGCACGCCGCTTCTCATCGATGTGCTCGGCATGATTGTAGGTGCCGGCAACGCCACCGCGGCTCCCGGACTGGTGATTGACCACCGCTTCAACGATGTGGGGCAGTATCCCAATCTCGTTCATGCCGGTGACAACGCTGCGGCGAATGTCATGCACCGTCCACGACGGCATCTCCGGCAGGCTCGCATCCAGGTCCAGCTTGCCTTTGGACCAGCCAGTGAAGCCGCCTGCAGTCTTGCTGAAGAGCATGCCCTCGCCGTCATCCGGTGCTGTCGGGAGGAGCGCTAGGGCTGCATCCGAGAGCGGAATGAGATGCCGGCGGCCGTTCTTGGTACGATGCTCTGGCAGATCAATCTGTTGCCTTGCCAGGTCGATTTCGGGCCATGACACACCTCCGATCTCAGCTCTTCTCTGTCCGGTCAGAATGAGCAGGCGGACTATGCGGCCGTAGCGGTCATCACCGGAAGCCTTCCAGACAGCGACAAGCTCACCCTCTGTCAGCACCCGCTTTCTCGGGCCACTCTGCGAGCGTGACTTGATGCCAATGGTCGGATTGGCGTCGACATAGCCGCGGTCGATGGCCCAGGCATAGAACGTCGACAGGGCCGTGCGCGCGCGATCAGCGGCTACCTTGCCGCTGTCGCGCTCCAGCTCGCCGACAACACGAACAACATTGGCACGGTCGATGCTGTCCAGCGCCACGCCATGCAAGGGTTTCCAGCTTTGCTGCAGGTAGCGTTCAGCGGCAGTGTACGACCTGTCACGCAGGTCACCCTTGCGCACCTCGAGGTAGATCGGAACGATTTCCCCCAAGGTGATGATGCGTCGGCCGGCAGCAGCACGCTTCTCCGCAATCACATCGGTGCCGAGCCGGGCCTTGGCGAGGATGGCAGAGGCCTCCAGCCGCATGGCTTTGAGGTTGCCGGCGACAACTGTGCCCAAGGTGTGCCGGCGTTGCTGGGCGCCGACGTTGTATTTGACAAAGTAGGATGTGCGGCCACTGGCAAACTTGCGGATGCCGAAGCCCGGCAGCTCGCTATCGAACACCAGTACGTCGCGCTGCCCCTCCGGAACCGTGATGCGTGCGGCAAAGCCTTCTACAAATTTCGGCATATGGTCACCCTTGCGCTTGCGGAACGCAGGCGGACCACACGTTCTGCTATCTGACGCTACGGTGTGCTTACACCGACAGAGAGCTTTGAGCTAGAAACATCGCTAAACAAAGGATTTCTGCGATGTCCTGCCATCTCGTGCTTTCTCGTGCTAGCTGAGCATCTGATGTTCGCCGAACATCGATCCATACGACACGACGTCAGACGATCTGATCCCCGAATGTGGGGGTATAATCGGAAGCGCGCGCCTCATCGAGGAGATCATGGAGCGCGAGGACGTGAAGGTGTTGAGCTATTGAAATGCGAGACAGGACACCATGACCAGCCCGTCACATGACGACCTCGAGCCTTTGCGCGCGTGGTTTCGTACTTGGGAAGCCTCGGTCCGCAACGTCGACTATGCGTCGGCCCGCAAATTGTTCGATGCGGGCGTCGTCTCTTTCGGTACACGTGCGGAATTCGTGCTCGGTCTCGATGCACTCGAGGCCGAGCAGTGGCGCGCCGTGTGGCCGCATATTGCGGACTTCCGCTTCCTGGTGGAGTTGCTCCACGGCAGTATCGCCCACGACCATGCCTGGGCTGCGGTCCCGTGGACCTCGACCGGTTTCGAAGAGAACGGCGCAGCATTCGACCGGCGAGGCCGCGCCACGGTGGCTTTTCGCCGCGACGGGCCACAATGGCTCGGCGTGCACACGCATTTCTCGCTGAAGCCCGGGACGCCACCGCATACCCACGGCCGGCGCAGTCCAAGTGTCCCGATCGCGCAGTTCGACGGAACTCGCAGCGACCGCTGAACGAACTTCGCGATCGAAAGGACACTAGGTCGTGTACTCAATTATGAGCCGCATGGCCGTGAACGGCTTCGGCACGGTCGATCTACTCCCAATAGCGGACAGTCCAATCTTCGCTCGGGACGGTAAGAAAGTGCCAATTCTTGCGGAAAGTCGATCGAAAATTCGGGCCCAATATCGGACGTAGAAGTCTCTTCACGTTCCATCTTCGCTTCGACCACGACCGACGCCTCCACAGCGACGCACTCTTCATCATGCGTTGGCGAACTCGATGGACGACGTTGCACCAACTACCATTTTAGTTAGCCGTCTGGCTAACACTCATTGACGCAAGTTTGTGTCTCGGCTATAGTTAGCCTCATGGCTAACCAATCGATGCAACTCGACAACGTTTTCGGGGCCCTGTCCGACCCGACCCGTCGTGCGATCGTCGTGCGCCTATGTGAAGGCGAGGCATCCGTCGGAGAGCTGGCGAAGCCGTTCGAAATGGCGCTGCCGAGCCTGATGAAACACATCCGCGTTCTAGAGAGCAGCGGCCTCGTTGCGTCCGAGAAGACCGGTCGTGTCAGGATGTGCGCATTGCAGACGGAAGCTCTCGCAACCATCGAGGCTTGGTTGGCGGCTCAAAGAGAGATCTGGGAGCAACGACTGGATCGACTGGAAATGTACGTTGAGAAGCTGAAGAAAGAGGGGAAGCCCAATGCCCGCAAACGCAAGTCCAAATAAAACGCCCCTGTCCACTTGGGCGCTCGATCGAGAGATCGTCCTCTCGCGCGTAATCAACGCGCCACGGGAGTTGGTTTTCTCTGCCTGGGCTGATCCGCGCCATCTCCCCCAATGGTTTGGTCCGGCCGGTTTCAGGGTCGAGACAAAGTCAATGGATATTCGCGTCAACGGCGAATGGCGGTTCGATATGATCGCTCCCGACGGCAAGCGATATACGAATCGGATGCACTTCCGGCGCATCGAGAGGCCGCACCTGATCGAGATCGATCATGGTGCCGACAAAGACAACGATCCGGGCATATTCCGCACCACCATCACGTTCGATGAGCAGAGCGACGGCAAGACCGTCATCACTTTGCGGCAGTTGCACCCAACGAAGGCTCAGCGCGACGCGGGGATCGGATTCGGCGCGGTCGAATTCGGTTATCAGACCCTCGAGAAACTGGCGCAGCACGTCGAACGCAGTAACGCTACTTAACGAATACGCACAAATCTGGTACGCGTTGTCCGCTTCCGGTGGGCCGGACGAAAGCCGCTTCGGGTCATTCGGTAAGGTGCTCACTGAGTACACTACTTCCGTTGTCGACCCAGCAACGGACACGAGGCCAGCCCATCGCACATCGCGGTAATTGAGTACATGCCCTAGCAAGTTTATGATTTCTAGTGTGATTCAGATCGAGAAATTCGCTCACGGACCTGCTGTGAATGCCGGTGAATTTCTCGATCATCACACTAGCGTGTGACGCCGAAGCCTTGCACACGTCAGCTGGCAGGCTTGGCCTCACCGCCTTCCGCCGCAGCTGCAGCGGCGGCGGCAGCCTCACGCTCCTGGCGCTTCTTCCTCGGCTTGGCCTTGCTCGGATTGTTGGAGGCCTCGCGCTTCATAAGACCGGCCGCATCCAAGAAGCGGGCGACACGGTCGGTCGGCTGCGCACCGACGCCGAGCCAATGCTTGCAGCGCTCGATGTTGAGCTTGACCCGGTCGGCGTGGTCCTTGGGCAGCAGCGGATTGTGCGTGCCGACTTGCTCGATGTAACGGCCGTCGCGTGGTGCGGACGCCTCCGCCACGACGATGTAGTAGTACGGGCGCTTCTTGGCGCCCCCGCGCGACAGTCGGATCTTCACTGACATGGTGCTCTCCTCGGTTTGATCAGTGTTGCAGTGAGTTGGGACCCTGATGGCGGTAGACGCCAACCATGGAGCCTCTGAGCTCGATCGATTTCTCCAGCGCGGCGCCGAGACGTTTGGCGACGCGCTGTGAGGGCAGATTCTCTGGCACGATATAGCTGACGGCCGTAGTCCAGCCGAGCTGCTGATAGGCGGCGTCTCGAGCGGCACGCGCTGCCTCGGTGGCGTAGCCACGGCCCTGGAACGCGGTCCGCAACCCCCACATGATCTCCGGCTCCGGCCAGCCGAGCGGATTCCACAGGCCGCTGTAACCGGCAAAGTCGCCGCTCGCCTTCTCCTCCAAGACCCAGTTGCCGTAGCCGCGCAGCGCCCAATGCCCGAGAAACATTGCTATCCGCCGCCAGGCGTCCTCGCGACCGCACGCGCCACCGACGAAGCGCGCGGTCGCCTGGCTCGCGCAGAACTCGGCGAATGGGCCGATGTCCTCCTCGCGCCATTGCCGCAGGCGTAAGCGTTTGGTCTCGAGCTCGCGCATGCTACTTTTTCTTTCCGGGTGGCATGGGAAACCTCGGCACCCCGCCGCCGAGCCCAGGCAGACCCGGAAGCCGCGGCATGGCACCTCCGAGGCCAGGCATGCCCCCGCCTTTCGGGAGCGCGTCCTTCAACTCCTTGGGCAATTGCTCCAGTGCCTTGGGATCGAGCCGCGACAGCTCCGTCTGCATGCGCTCGACGTCCGCAGGGCTCGGCCCGGCGCCGGCGCCACCCATTCCGAGCGCACCGGCCATGCGCTGCATCATGCCCTTGTTCTTGCCCATCATCTTCATCATGTCCGCCATCTGGCGGTGCATCTTGAGCAGCTTGTTCACGTCCTCGACCCGCGTACCGGAGCCCGCTGCGACGCGACGCTTGCGCTTGCCGTCGAGGACTTTCGGATTGCGCCGCTCCTTACGCGTCATGGAGGAGATGATGGCCGTCTGGCGCTTGAGCACCTTGTCGTCGAGATTGGCTCCGGCCATCTGCTGCTTCAGCTTGCCGACGCCCGGCAGCATGCCGAGCACACCACCCATGCCGCCGAGCTTCTGCATCTGGCCGATCTGCTCGGAAAGGTCCTCCAGATCGAACTCGCCCTTGCGCATGCGCTGCGCGATCTTCTGCGCTTTCTCGACGTCGATGGTCTGCGCCGCCTTCTCGACCAGGCTGACGACGTCACCCATGCCGAGGATGCGGCCGGCGATGCGTTGCGGATGGAAATCCTCCAGCGCGTCCCAGCGCTCGCCGACGCCGAGCAGCTTGATCGGCTTGCCGGTGACGGCACGCATGGACAGCGCCGCACCACCACGCCCGTCGCCGTCCACGCGGGTCAGCACGATGCCGGTGATGCCGACGCGCTGATCGAAGCTGCGCGCAACGTTGACGGCGTCCTGGCCGGTCAGACTGTCGGCCACCAGCAGCGTCTCGTGCGGTCTGGAGATGTCGCGGACCTCGGCCGACTCGCGCATCAGGTCGTCGTCGATGTGCGTACGGCCTGCCGTATCCAGCATCAACACGTCGTAGCCGCCGAGCCGTGCGGCATCGAGCGAGCGGCGGGCGATCTGCTGCGGCGTCTGTCCGGCGATAATGGGCAGCGTATCGACTCCGGTCTGCTCGCCGAGCACACGCAGCTGCTCCTGTGCCGCCGGCCGGCGCGTGTCGAGCGAGGCCATCAGCACCTTCTTCTTGTCGCGATCCGTCAGGCGCTTGGCGATCTTGGCGCAGGTGGTGGTCTTGCCCGATCCCTGCAGGCCCACGAGCATGATCGGCACGGGCGGCGCCGCGGCGATGTTTATAGGCTCGGCATCGGAGCCCAGCATGGCGACCAGCTCGTCGTGCACGATCTTGACCACCATCTGGCCGGGCGTGACGGACTTCACGACCTCCTGGCCGACGGCCTTAGCTTTTACTTTGTCCGTGAACGAGCGCACGACATCGAGCGCCACGTCGGCTTCGAGCAATGCGCGACGCACCTCACGCATGGCCTCCGAGACATCGGACTCACTCAGCGCCCCGCGCTTGGTGAGCCGGTCCAGGACATTGGAGAGCCGTTCCGAAAGTGATTCGAACATCAGCAGCGATCCGATCCGAGGTTCACGCGCCAGGCACGAACATAGGCTTGAAGTCGATCATGACATGCGTGCGATAGGCGGTGCGCTGGCTCAGCCTGTCGTACCAGGCTTCGACATTGGGCAGCGCCGGCCTTGCTAGCGGCAGGTTGAAGTAGCGGTACATCATCGTGCCGACGGCAATGTCGGCAATGGAGAGCTGGTCGCCGACGATGAAGGGATGCCGAGCCAGCTGGCGATCGAGGATGCCGAGATTGTTGCCGGCGCGCCGGGCGGCGATCTCCACCGCACCTGTGTTGCGGTCTCTGGCCGTGGTGCGCACGAGCTGCAGGAAGCAGGTTAGAATGACGTCGGCGTAGAGCGTGGTCAGCGACCAATCCATCCAGCTGTCTGCGGTGGCATAGGTCTGCTCATCGGCGGGCGAAAGCGCGCCGCGGCCGTACGTCTGCGCCAAATGACGAACGATGGCGCTGGACTCCCAAAGGATGAAGCCGTTGTCGTCGATAGTCGGCACCAGCCGGTTCGGATTGAGTGCGCCATAGGCCGATGTGTCCAGCCCGCCGAACTCACCGCCGATATCGACGCGCTCATGCGGCAGGCCAAGCTCCCCCACCGCCCACATGACCTTCTGCACATTGATCGAAGTCTTGCGGCCCCAGACCTTCAGCATGGGAACAAACCTCGACGCGGACAACTGCCCTTCATCATAATATCCAAACGCAAATGCGCCCGCGGGCGAACCTTCGCTGGCGGGCGTTGACCCCTGCCCGGCGGAGACCGGTATGCAGGGCGGCGGCTCGTGTCCACGGGCCGTCGGGGATGCGGCGGACCATGGTCGAACGAGCCGGCAGTGTCAACGAATTTGACCGGTTAGCCGCTGGCCGGAACCACCCTGAGAATCTCGCCGCGCGGGTCATCGGTCAGCAGCCAGACTGCCCCATCCGGACCCTGGCGCACATCGCGGATGCGCTCGCCGCGGTCTCTGAGCAAGACTTCCTCGCCCACCACCTGGTCCCCTTCCAACACGAGCCGGTGCAGGGCCTGTCCTGCCAGCGCACCGACCAGTAGATTGCCCTTCCAGCCCGGAAAGAGATCTGCCGTGTAGAAGGCCGCGCCGGAGGGCGCAATGGAAGGATCCCAGTAATAGGTCGGCTGCTCCAATCCTTCCTTGGCCACGCCGATACCGATCTTTGCCCCCGAGTAGTCGCGGCCGTAGGTGATGACGGGCCAACCGTAGTTCTTGCCCTTGTCCGGAATGTTGACCTCGTCCCCGCCGCGGGCACCATGCTCGATGGTCCATAGCTTGCCCGTCTGCGGATGCAGCGCCGCGCCTTGTACGTTGCGATGGCCGATCGACCAGATCTCGGGCCGCCATCCCGGCAGCTTCGGATTGTCGGCGGGGGCGCTGCCATCCGGCGCTATGCGGATCAGCTTGCCCAGATGGTTGCCCGGGTTCTGTGCCTCGTCGCGCGCGGAATAGCGGTCACCGGTGGTAACAAACAGATTGCCCTCGCGCGCGAACACAAGACGCGAGCCGAAATGCATGGTGGAGGCGTAGGCCGGCTCCTGGCGGAAGATGACCCTCACATCGTCGAGGCGGCCACTCTCGCCTTCGAGAACCAGACGACCGCGGCCGACACT
Source organism: uncultured Alphaproteobacteria bacterium (assembly GCA_963806735.1). Taxonomy (GTDB): domain Bacteria; phylum Pseudomonadota; class Alphaproteobacteria; order Rhizobiales; family Hyphomicrobiaceae; genus CADEFX01. Next base: position 41,412 of record CAWEBE010000043.1, read on the forward strand.
TGTCCCGTTGCTCGAGCCGCCACGCGGATCGGAAAACGAGAAGAACACCAAACCGGAAGAGCGAAAGTCAGGCGACAGCGCAATGTCCAGCATGCCGCCTTGGCCACGCACATCGGCCCTGGGAACACCGGCAACCGGCGCTGAAAGTCTGCCGTCGCGGGTCACGATCCGAATGCTACCCGCGCGTTCCGTGACCAGGAGGCGGCCGTCAGGCAGAAACTGCAGGCCCCAAGGATGATTTAGCCCTTTGGCCACAACCTCGACCTTGACGGCTGACGCAGGGACTGCAGGTGCCTTCGATGGCGCCGCAAGCGCCGGTGTACCAAGCAGGATAAGCGGGAGGTAAACAGCAGCCTGCTTCAACATGATGTCCGATCCGGGCGAGGAAAACCTGCCTCGCGCCGGCCCCAATGGGATTGGCTGACGGCGCTTGTTCGCCATATAAGGACGCATGCCCGCGCCTGCCACCACACCCTTCCGCAAAATGAATGGCCTCGGCAACGAGATCGTCATCGTCGATCTGCGCAGCAGCAGCAAGATTTTCAGCACAGAGGAAGCGCGCGCAATCGCCGCGGATCCGCGCTCGCGCTTCGACCAGCTCATGGTGCTGCACGCACCGGCAACGCCCGGCACGGAAGCCTACCTGCGCATCTACAATACCGACGGGTCGGCGGCCGGCGCCTGCGGCAACGGCATGCGCTGCGTCGGCTTGGTCGTTTCACAAGAAACAGGCTGCAAGCGGCTGAAGTTCGAGACCCCTGCCGCCGTTCTGGAAGTAGTCGCCGACGACTTGTCGCGCATCTCCGTCGATATGGGCGAGCCACGGTTCGGCTGGGCCGATATTCCGCTGGCGGAGCCGTTCCACGACACACGCCGCGTCGAGCTGCAGATCGGACCAGCGGACAATCCCCTGCTCCACTCACCTTCGGTGGTGAATGTCGGCAATCCGCATGCGGTGTTCTGGGTGGACAACGTCAGCGCCTACGACCTCGGCCGCATTGGCCCGCTGCTCGAGAATCATCCGCTGTTTCCCGACCGGGCCAACATCTCGCTGGCACATGTGACCTCATCGTCCGCGATCACGGTCCGGACCTGGGAGCGTGGCGCCGGCCTTACCAAGGCGTGCGGCTCTGCGGCTTGCGCGGTCCTCGCCTGCGCGGCGCGCAGGGGCACCACCGGACGGCAAGCGATCATCACCTTGCCGGGCGGCCCGCTCGAGATCGAGTGGCGCGCTGACAATCACATCTGGATGACCGGCCCGGCCGAGCTCGAGTACGAGGGCCAACTCGACCCTGCGCTGATTGCCCCGGTGGCCTAGTGTCCTGACCCGCAAATACCGACACCATTGCCGCACCTTAACTCTCGGTATTTGCGGGTCTGAAGGACACTAGCAAAGTCAATAGCCTAGTGTGGCGCTTGTCTCGCAATTGCCGACACCGAACCCTGCCGCGAAGTTAGTCGGCAATTGCGAGGCGCCACACTGGCGGGCAACCATGTTCCGCGCTACATGACTGCCTGAATAAGTGCCCCGGCTCGCAGGAGCTGTTCGATAGACCACGCCGGGGTCCTGCTTTTTTGCCGAATGAGCCGAATGGGCGACAAACCTCGCGTTATAACAATGGGTTGCCGACTCAATACCTACGAGTCGGAAGTCATGCGGAACCTGGCCTTGGAGGCTGGGCTCGGCCCGTCTGTGATCGTCAACACTTGCGCCGTGACTAGCGAGGCCGTGCGTCAGGCCGTGCAGACTATCCGCAAGGTCCGGCGTGCGGAGCCCGAGGTCCGCATCATCGTTACAGGCTGTGCCGCACAGATCGAGAGCGAACGTTTCGCGGCGATGCCGGAGGTCGACCACGTGGTCGGCAATGCCGACAAGACGCAACGGCAAGTTTGGTCGGGCCTGAGCCTGGACAATGCAGAGCGCGTGCAGGTCAACGACATCATGTCGGTGACTGAGACCGCCAATCATCTCATTGACGGATTCGGCACCCGCGCACGCGCCTACGTGCAGGTGCAGAACGGCTGCGATCACCGCTGCACCTTCTGCATCATTCCCTTCGGCCGCGGCCCGTCGCGCTCGGTTCCGGCGGGCGAGGTGGTGCGCCAGGTACGCCGCCTTGTCGAAACCGGCTACGCCGAGATCGTGCTCACCGGCGTGGATATCACGAGCTACGGCGCCGATCTTCCCGGCACGATGCGCCTCGGCCGCTTGGTACGGCACATCCTGCGGCATGTGCCCGACCTACCGCGTCTGCGCCTGTCCTCCATCGACCAGATCGAGGTCGACACCGATCTCCTGGACGCCATTGCTACCGAGCCCCGCCTGATGCCGCACCTGCATCTGTCGCTGCAGGCTGGAGATGACATGATTCTGAAGCGGATGAAGCGCCGCCATCGTCGGGCAGATGCCATTGCCTTCTGCGAGCAGGTGCGCCGGCTGCGGCCGGACGTAGCCTTCGGCGCTGACTTGATCGCCGGCTTCCCGACCGAAACGGAGGCCATGTTCGCCAACTCGATCGATCTCGTGGATGCATGCGATCTGTCTTATCTGCATGTCTTCCCGTTCTCTCCGCGCGAGGGAACGCCGGCCGCGCGCATGCCGCAGATCGCCCGCCGCGAGGTGAAGGAGCGCGCTGCGCGCCTGCGCACGAAAGGCGCCGCGAGCCTCGCCCGTCATCTGGAGCGCCAGACGGGCCGCATCGTGGACGTGCTCACCGAGCGCAATGGCGTGGGCCGCGCGGCGGACTTTGCCGAGGTTGCGCTTGCGCCGGCGATCGAGGCGGGCATGCTGGCCAGAGCGCGGGTCAAGGGCCACGACGGCGCCAGGCTTCATGGTGAGGTACTGGCGTGAGCGGAAGTGCGGACAAGGGGCGTGGTCTTCTGGGCCGCTTCTTCCGCGGCACGCCTGCATCCGGCGACGATGCCAACAAGTCTGGTAGTGTTGCAACGCCCGAGCCCGTTGAGCCAACTCAGGTTGCCGACGCACCGACCTTTGCGAGCGACGGCGCAACGTCGAAAGAGGGCTGGCTTACACGCCTCAAGGCTGGGCTGACGCGCACGTCGAGCAAGCTTTCAGAAGGCATCACGGGCCTCTTAACGAAACGAAAGCTCGATGCTGATACGCTCGAAGAGCTGGAGGACCTCCTCATTGAGGCGGACCTCGGAGTGACGACCGCTATGCGTATCACCGAGGCCCTGGCCAAAGGCCGCTACGAGAAGGGGCTTTCCCCCGAGGCCGTGCGGTCCGTGCTGGCGCAGGAGGTGGAGCGCACTCTGGCCCCAGTCGCCAAGCCGCTCTCGCTCGCCGAAAACCACAAGCCGCACGTGATCGTGGTGGCCGGTGTCAACGGCACCGGCAAAACCACGACCATCGGCAAGCTGGCTCGGATGTTCAGCCACGACGGCAAGAAAGTGATGCTGGCCGCGGGCGACACGTTCCGCGCCGCCGCCATCGATCAGTTGAAAATCTGGGCCGAACGGACGGGCGCGGGGATCGTGGCCCGCGCAACGGGCGCCGATCCGGCAGGTCTCGCCTTCGATGCCCTGAAGGAGGCCCAGGCCGGCAGCTACGACGTGCTCCTCATCGATACGGCCGGCCGGCTGCAAAACAAGCAAGCCCTGATGGACGAGCTGGAAAAGATCATCCGAGTCCTGAAGAAGATCGACCCTGCAGCTCCCCACGACGTGCTCTTGGTTCTGGATGCCACCACGGGGCAGAACGCTTTGTCGCAGGTGGAAGTTTTCCGCGAGCGGGCGCAGGTCACCGGTCTCGTTATGACCAAGCTGGACGGCACGGCGCGCGGCGGAATCCTGGTCGCCATTGCCGACAAGTACAAACTGCCCGTGCACGCCATCGGCATCGGTGAGGGTGAAGACGATCTGCGACCCTTCGATCCGGGGGAGTTTGCACGCGCCATAGCGCTCGGCTAGAAAATGCCGTTGGAATCACAAACGGACCCGCAAGGGTCGGCATGTCAAAGGGAGACGACGATTTCCACGCCTGCCCGCGGGCCGCTGGTCCGCTATCCGTTCAACACCGAGCAGACCGTCAATATTCTCGGTGAGATCGGCCCGCTGGTCGCCATGTTTGTCGTCAACGGCGTTTACAGCATCGCCGCCGGCACCTGGGCCCTCATCATCTGCACGATCCTGTCCCTGGTGGTGTCGCTCGTCGTTCTCGGCCGGCCGCCGATCATGCCGTTCATCGCCGGCGCGGTCAGCATCACGTTCGGTGGGCTGACGCTCGTGACCGGCGACGCCATGTGGGTGCAGATCAAGGTGACGCTCTTCAACACGCTTGTCGCTGCGCTGCTGGCGCTAGGCCTCAAGACCGGCCACAACTTCTTCCGTTTCGTGTTCGGCGAGACGTTCCACTACGCGCCCGCCGGCTGGGACAAGCTCACCCGTAATATGGCCTGGTTCTTCCTCGCCACCGCCATTCTAAACGAGGCGGTGCGTATCGGCTTTGCCACCACGCATTTCATGGCTCTCAACCGGGTGTTCACCGGCGTCGATATCTGGATCCTCTGCAAGCTGTTCGTCGTCATGCCGGTGACAGCGCTGTTCATGTGGTGGCAGGTGCACCTCCTGCAGCAATACCGCCTGCCCGAAAAGCCTCAGCCCTTGAGGGTCAGATGACAGGTCCAGCCGTGCAGCACGAGACGCCGCGGGTGGAGCCGCGCCAGGGCCTCAAGGCCATCATTGATTTCGCGCCGCTGCTGGTGTTCTTCGTGACCTACTTTGCGCTCGGCATCTATTGGGCCACCGGCATCCTGATGGCCGCCACGGTTGCCTCGCTCATTGCCTCGCGTGCACTGCTAGGGCACATCTCGCCTGCATTGATTGTCACGACGGTCGTCGTTCTTGGCTTCGGCGCGCTGACATTGCTGCTCAACGACCCGCGCTTCATCATGATAAAACCGACCATCGTCAATCTGGTGTTCGCGGCTTTTCTGTTCGGAGGTCTGCTGCTCGGCCGGCCGGTTCTGCAGCTCCTGCTCGGCGAGGCGTTGCGGCTCACCGACGAAGGCTGGCGCAAGCTCACGCTGCGCTGGGGGTGCTTCTTTCTTGCGCTGGCGGTGCTCAACGAGATCGTCTGGCGGAACTTTTCGGAAGCCACCTGGGCAAGCTTCAAGGTGTTTGGCATCTTGCCCCTTACGCTCGCGTTCGCTGTTCTGCAGATCGGCTTGATGCGCCGCTATGAGCTAGCCTCCACTACGCCTGCAGACCGATCATCTCCGCAGTAACTGTGCGCCCTCGCGTTGTTTTTCCGCATACGAGCAGAAGGCTGTTTGCCTCGGCCGGACCTCCCGGCGATTGCGGCGCGCCGGAAGCCTCTCGGAGGGCGCGCGCACCAGAAAATGTGATTGGAATTCTGCGCTGCTAGACGCTGCGGTACCATGCTCATAAGATTGATGCTTCGGTACACGCATAGTGGATGAGTTCCGCGTTGGGCCGATCGAGCCAACAAGAACTGAAGTCCCATGAAACGCGAGACAGGTGCCGGCCGGCTTGAGCGATCCCCGATGCATTTGCTCCATCGTGCAGGCCAGTGCGCCAGTGACATCTTCACCGCGGAAATGGGAGACGCTGGTCTGACACCCCGTCAGTTCGCTGTTCTGTTGACCGTCGCGCAGAACGAGGGTGTCAGTCAGACCGATCTTGTCGAACGCACCGGCGTCGATCGGTCGACGCTTGCCGACATCGTCCGGCGTATGTTGAAGAAAGGTCTGCTGCAGCGCCGGCGCACCAAGAACGACGCGCGCGCCTATGCAGTAAAGCTCACGGACGAAGGCTGGCGCGTCCTGCGCTCGACCGAGCCGATGGTTCGCCGGGTCGACGACCGCATCCTAGCCATGCTGCCGAGCAAGCAGCGCGACCAGTTCCTCTCCGATCTGATGACCATCGTCGAGGCGCTGCAGACGCCGACCGCCCCTGCTGGCCGGCGTGGTTAGCGCCGGCCACGAGGCGCTCAATTAACCCCCGGCTTGCGGTACAGTTGTCCTACGCTTGCGTTAGGCTTGACCTACGGTTGACGGCAGTTGATCGCCGCTGTGCATGGCCGTTCAGGCAGCAGCTTTCAGCAACTTCCGGTTGACCAGCGTCTCGGCAATCTGAACGGCATTCAGAGCCGCGCCTTTGAGCAGGTTGTCGGAGACGATCCACAGCGCCAGCCCGTTCTCGACCGTCGCGTCCTCTCGGATGCGGGACACGTAGGTCGCGAACTCGCCTGCCGCATCCACCGGCGTCACGTAGCCGCCGGGCTCGCGCTTGTCGACCACCATCACGCCCGGCGCCTGGCGCAGGATCTCGCGCGCCTCCTCCACCGTGATGGGCTTGGCGAACTCGATATTGACGGATTCTGAATGGCCGACGAACACCGGCACGCGCACGCAGGTCGCCGTCACCTTGATCTTGGGGTCGAGAATCTTCTTGGTCTCCGCCAGCATCTTCCATTCCTCTTTCGTGTAGCCGTCCTCCATGAAGACGTCGATGTGCGGAATGCAATTGAAGGCGATCTGCTTGGGAAACTTCTTGGGTTCCACTTCCTGGCCCGGCACGTACTTGCCCTTGGTCTGCGACCACAGCTCGTCCATGCCGTCCTTGCCCGCGCCGGAGACCGACTGATAGGTCGAGACCACCACACGCGTGACGGTCGCCGCGTCGTGCAGCGGCTTGAGCACGACCACCATCTGCGCCGTCGAGCAGTTCGGGTTGGCGATGATGTTCTTCTTTGTGTAGCCGCGCACCGCATCCGCATTCACCTCGGGCACGATCAGCGGCACGTCCTGGTCGTAGCGCCAGCACGACGAGTTGTCGATCACGACGCAGCCCTTGGCGGCGATGCGCGGGCTCCACTCCTTGGAGACCGCCGACCCGGCCGACATCAGGCAGAAGTCGACTTTCGAAAAATCGAAGGTCTCGAGGTCACGGCATTTCAGCGTCGTTCCGCCGTAGTCGACCTCCACGCCGACGGACCGGCGCGAGGCGAGCGCGTGCACCTCGTCGGCGGGAAACTCCCGCTCGGCGAGCACGTTCATCATCTCCCGGCCCACGTTGCCCGTGGCGCCGATGACGGCGACTCTGTAGCCCATGTTCTGACCCCTTAAGGTCTGTTGTCCGGCAAGCCCCGAGGCGCCCATCGCCGGCGAAGCACTTTCCGAGCGCCCAATTAAGCGCGAACAAAACTGAGTTCAAGTGAAACGTCGAGCGGGACGGCCAACTCCACCTTCGCCCGGCCGGTTGCCGGCGGGCGGCCGTCAATCCTGTCTGCGTCCGGCGCGTGAGAGCTATTTCTTGTTTTTCGTCTGTGTCAAAGCCGTCGCCGCGAGTTTCTTGATTTCCTCGGGCGTGACCGATTTCGGGTCTTTAAGCCCGCGAGGCGATTTTGGCAATTTCCGCCGATGTGGATTCGTTGCTGGCCATGACGAGGACCTTATCTAGACGAACCGAGCAGCCAGCATACGCCTTCGAGCCTCGACCCCCAAGGCCAATTCGGCACCTCCGGAGCCTCCCGGCCCTGACAAGGGCTAAGAAAAACTGCGGCGGCCGAGGGATTTCCCGACCCCGGCCACCGCTCTGGGCTTTCCTAAAACACGTCGCGGCCGTAGCGAGCGACTCGCGGGATCTCGCTGCGGTTGACCCCGATATCCTGCAGCATGCGATCATCGAGCATGCTGAGTTCGCCCATCGCCTGCCTGTGCCGGCGGACTTCCTGCCATCGGCTTAGCATCCGCGCCGGGACCGCTAGAATCCCGGCGAGAGAATCGGCAACCGGCATCCGTGCCGGACTTTCGAGCGCAGCCTGCGCTTCGTAATCTCCAATCTTCAAGGCCTTGGTCACGATACGTAATCCTTCCTTCGTTCCTTTGTTGCGCACCTCGGTGCGCCCAGGTGTCCCGCCCGCCTCGACGGTGGGACCAGGCAGCCTGTGTGGACGTGCGAATAGTCCGGCGCACGCAGGTGCCGGACTCTTGAATCAGTAGAGCTGAGATCAGCCTCGGACGCCGTTGAACGTGCCGGCGCGAACAGCGCGGATGTCCTCGCTGCTGAGGCCGAGGCCGTACAGGCGGTCGTCACTGCAGGCACCGAGATAGGCGGCGACCCTGCGTTTGGCCCGTTCCTCACGCGCCGCGATGAGGCGCTGGACGAACGTGAAAAGATGCCCTTTGGCAGTCTCTGCAGTCTCGAGAGCGGCGCCGGCTCCTCCGTGCCGCATGGTCAGGCTGGACATGATCATCTCCGTCTGTGCTCATGATTATTTTTCGCGGCACTGTCGTTGTTTGCAGCGTCACGCAACTGGCAGATAGGGTCGGAGCACCACGCATTCAAATTTATTGTTCTGATGATCTTCATTATCAAATTCAATGTTCTGTCGAGCCTCTTTCATACTGCGTTCATGTTCGGAGCCACGGAGCCTGCGTGAATCGCTCCATCACCTCAGCCTCGCCACGGTTCGGACCTACTGTTGACGTTGTGCTCGCGGCTTCCCTAATGAACGCCGGAGCAGAACGCGGGAAGCGCACGTGACGAGAGCGGTGCGAGTGGGTTTCGGCTGGCGGATTGTCGTCGGACTGGCGACGTTTGCCCTGCTGCAAGGATTTCTCACGCAGCCGCTCCGGGCCCAGATCACCACGCGAGCCGAGTACGAAGCCTGCCAGGCGCGCGACGAGGCCGGCTTCCGCGCTGCCATCGAGGCCCTGACCTTGCAGGCGCTGCAGAACGGCCTCTCCGGCATGAGCTACAAGCCGGTCATCGCCGAGGCCTGGCGGCGCGGCGATGTGGACGGCATCATAAACCGCCGCGTCGACGAGGCCATGCAGGAGTTGCGCGACGAGACGCGCTGGTGGAAGCTCCTCGAGTCGCTGACCTCGCGCGAGGCGGCCCAGCAGCTCGCCACCTCGGCGGCCGAGCGGGTGTATCAGCGCTCCGACGCCGTCAAGGCGGCGATTGAAGGCATCGCCGCCGCCGTCGGCCGCGACATCGGCAAGCGCATCGAGTTGGCGACCGTGGATGCAGCCGAGCCGGCGGTGCGCTGCCTGCAGTCCTTCCTCGGACCGCGCTACGGCGCCACCGTCGCCCGCATCGTCGGCAGCAGCGCCGCCCGGCAGTTCGAGATCGATCCCTCTCGCAACACTCCGCAGGTTTCCGCCGGCCAGGTTCTCCTCGAAGGCAGCGAGGGCCTGACGGGCGCCGTCATCCTCTTGGTGCGGCGGCAGATGTCGAACATGGCGGCCCGCGTCGGCCAGCGGCTGATCGGCGCCGTGCTGGGGCGCATCGTGTCCATCGTCGGCGGTGGCATAGGCGTGGTGCTGATCGCCAAGGATGTCTGGGAGCTGCGGCATGGTATCCTGCCCATCATCGCCACCGAGATGAAATCCGAGGCGACGCGCGAGAAGGTCCAGGACGAGCTGGCGCGCGCGATGTCCGACCAGATGACCGAGCACATCCGCGATATTGCCAGCAAGACGGCGGACCGCGTGGTCGAGATCTGGCAGGAGTTTCGCCGCTCGCACGCCCGCGTGCTGGAGCTGGCCGAGAAGGACGAAGCTTTCCGCAAGTTCCTGGACACCATCAACCCGGCCAATCTCGGCCGTCTCGACGAGATGGTCGCGCTCGTTCTGGCGAGCGAGGGCGAAGCGGCCGTGATGCGACGGCTGACGGACGGCACCCTGCGCGAAGCCGTCGAGAAGCTCCCCGCCCCAGCGTTGCAGATCGCACGCGATGCCCGCTCGCTCGACGCGGCTTTCAAGTGGGCAGCGCTCGCCGGCGAGGCGCTGCCGCAGGTGGTCGAGCATGAGATCCACCGTCGCAACGGCCCTGGTGAATTCACTAAGGCATCGCTGACCCGAATTATGGGGTTGCGCGACCGTACCGCCATCATTCGGCTGGCCTCGCTGAAGGGGAGCGTGCGCGAGCCGCTGCTGGAGCTGGATGATACCAACCTCACCCGCCTCGCCCGCGCCTTGCCGGAGTCCGATCTCGAAACCCTGTCGGGCTACCTCACGGGTTTGGAGCGGCAGGCCGGCCAGCGCCTGCTGGCCGCCGTCGCGCAGAGCCCGTCGCGCATGCAATTCATTGCCAGCCCGTCCGTGCGCAATGCCATCCTGCAGAGCCTCGATCAGAGCGCGGCCGTCGGCATGATGTTGCGCTCCGAAACGATCTTCAATCCGGGCGACTTCGGCCGCGATCTCACGCTCGTGACCGAGGGCAAGGTCAGCCCCTGGCTGCTGTGGTCACGCTACCCCGTGGCGCTGAGCCTGTTCGCCGTCGTGGCCCTCGTCTTCCTGCTGCTCCTCTGGCGCCTCCTCTTCGGCCGCCGCGTGCGCCCGGCGTATTGAGAACTTGTCATCTCAAGGAAGCGACGCCACAGCGACGCAAGAGAATGCCTGATATGTCGGACGTCACCGAGCTCCTGAAGTCCCTCATCTGCATCAACTCAATCAACCCCGATCTGGTTGAAGGGGCCGCGGGTGAAACTAAGGCCGCCACCTTCGTGTCCGAGTGGCTTGGCGACCGTGGATTTGAAATTCACCGTCTCGAGCGGCATGAGGGGCGGCCAAGCATCGTCGGCATTGCTCGAGGCCAAGGCGGTGGGCGCTCGCTCATGTTCAACGGCCATCTTGATACGGTGGGCGTTGCCGGATATGCGGGCGATCCCTTCGAACCGAAAATAGACAGCGGACGGATCTATGGGCGCGGCAGTGGCGACATGAAAGCTGGTGTCGCCGCCATGCTGGTTGCGGCCGCTCGCGTGGCCCACGAAAGGCTCGCTGGCGATGTGCTGGTCGCATGTGTTGCCGACGAGGAATACGGAAGTATCGGTTCTGAAGAGGTGGCACAACACTTCCGTCCTGATGCCGTCATCATCACCGAGCCGACCGACCTCGACATCATCGTCACCCACAAGGGATTCGCGTGGTTCGACGTTGTCGTTGAAGGCCGGGCGGCCCACGGCTCGCAGCCCGAGAACGGCATTGATGCCATCGTCAAGGCAGGACGGTTTCTCGTTGCGTTGGAAGACTACGACAAGCGCCTACGACGTGCGCCTCCATATCCGCGCTTGGGTACGGGCTCCGTACATGCGTCGCTGATTTCGGGTGGCCAGGAGATGTCGAGCTATCCGGCTCGCTGCACGATTCGCCTGGAGCGGCGAACCATACCCGGCGAGACGCCTCAAAGCGTCGCCAGCGATCTGCAAGCGATCATCGACAATATTGCTCACGAAGATACAGAATTCCGAGCTGAGATCAGGCAGAGCTTGGCGCGCGATCCGCTGCAGGATCCGGGTGGGTCCGACATTGTCGACATCGTGCAAGAGGCGGCAACCGCGCGACTCGGTCGAACTCCCGCACTACGAGGCGTAGCGGGTTGGACTGATAGCGCCATCTTCAACGAACTCGGGGTTCCGTCGATCTTGTTCGGGCACACAGGCGGTGGCTTCCATTCCGCAACCGAGTGAGCTGATATCGCTAGCGTAGAGGCCTTGACCGATATCCTCACCAGCAAGGTCCGCCAGTTTTGCGCTTGACTGCCTGTAGGCCCCCTTTTTGGTCCGCAACATTCGATTGAGCATGGGCCCATCCCTCCCGCGCGAGATATACTCACCGAGCCATCCCCATGCCCCGGAGGCCCGATGCGGCTCGTAACCACGGAAACCATCGACGAGGCGATCACGCGCGGCACTATGGTAACAGCCTGTGCCGTCACCGGTGCCAACATCATCCGCGACATGCGCGAGGCCATCACCAACACCGTCGGCGGGCACATGACGCGCTACGAATCGCTCCTGGATCGCACCATCGCCCGCGCTCTCGACACGCTCGCCGAGCGCGCCAAGGCGCAGGGCTACGACGGCGTCCTCGGCATCCGCATCTCGCACCCTACCATCACCAGCGGTGCCCTCGAGGTGGTCGTGGCCGGCACCGGCTTCCGCTACGTCCAGCCGCAGCGCTGATTAGCCCGCGTATTCACCTGTCATCCCGGGCAAGCGCGGGCCGAGGTCTCGCGTCGTGGCGCGCCAAAGCGCTCCCGCGCGCGACCCGGGACCCAGGGCCACATAGGGCAGCTTCCAGCCCCGTGCGAGCAGTGCCCCTCCACCGCATCCCCTGCTATAAGCACGCGCGGGACCAACGAATCGGTGCGCGCGTTGGCCGCAGTTCGGCACGCGGCGCCGGCCGGCAAGGGGGAATCGATCATGGTTTTGAAGCCACCGGGCATCCTGACATTTATGCTGTCCGTCATTCTGGCCGTCTGCGTGCTATTCGTTAAATTCTTCGGCGCCTCGGTGCCCCTCGTGAACGGCAATGAGTTCTGGTTCCTGTTGCTGGCGCATATCATTCTCGTCCTCGGCTGCATCATGCGCGGGCTTTGATCGCGCCTCGGCCGATCGCTAGAAGCCTGTTGCTTTTCATCGCAGAGCCGCATTCCTGCCGCATCGCGCTAGTGTGATGATCGGGATTCACGCTCCAGATGGAGCGCGCATGCGGTTCCATCTGAACCGAGCCTGCTTTTGTGCAGCGCGGCTGAGTTGTTCTGTCGCGCGGCCTTTGGTGCTCTGGCCGCTCAGCACCAGCGAGGTGTTAATCGCGCGCATGGAGATTCGCGACACGAGGCAGGCAGGCGGCACCAGTCGCCAGAAGCGCCAGTGGCCCCGCGACGTATTCGTCGCCTCGGCCCTGACGTTGGCTGCGCTCGTTCTTCTGGGATTGACGTTTGTCGGCGACCGGGGGCAGCACCCCAAGCCCGTCGCTTCATCCACCGAGGTCGTCAACAAGTAGTCGGCACCCGCTACTTCGCGGTCCAGCCGCCGTCGACGCTGTAGTTCGCACCCGTGATCGAGGCTGCCGCGTCGCTGGAGAGGAACAGTGCTAGCGCGCCGATCTCCTCCACCGACACGAAGCGACCGGTCGGCTGATCGGATACCATCTCCTTCTTCGCTTCCTCGAGCGTGATGCCTTTCGACTTGGCCAGATCCGGAAGCTGCTTCTCCGCGAGCGGCGTCCACACGAACCCCGGCGAGATGGCATTGGCCGTGGCGCCATGCTCCGCCAACTCGAGCGCCACCACCTTCGTAAAGCCCGCCAGCCCATGCTTGGCCGCCACGTAGGCGCCCTTGAACGGCGAGGCCACCAGCGAATGCGCCGAGCAGATGTTGATGATGCGGCCCCAGTTGCGCTTCTTCATGCCGGGCACAGCCGCCCGCACCGTATGGAACGCGGACGAGAGATTGATGGCGATGATCGCGTCCCACTTCTCGATCGGAAAATCCTCCACCGGCGACACGAACTGGATGCCGGCGTTGTTCACCAGGATGTCCACCGAGCCGAAATCGCGTTCCGCCTTCTCGATCATGGCGGCGATCTGGTTGTGCCGCAGCATGTCGGCGCCGTCGAAGGCCACCCGTGTTCCCGCCTTTGCCACCTCGCGGACCGCTGCCAGATTGTCGGCCTCGCTGCCGAGCCCGTTCATGACGATGTTGGCACCGGCCTGCGCCAGCGCCACGGCGATGCCCAATCCGATGCCAGAGGTCGATCCGGTGATGACGGCCGTACGATTCTTGAGCTGCATGCGCCGCCTCCTTGTCTGAATGCTTGCTCAAATCATCTAGGTTTGAAGTCTGAAAGTGCAAACAGGCGAACCCGTCGCGGCTCGCCGAGGCCGGCCGGCAGAACCCGCTCGCTGAGCGGCGTAACGCTGCCGAAGCGCTGCGTGACCGGCGAGGCCGTCTCCCGCATATCGACGAGCAGCACCGGCTCGAGCGCCTGACCGGCATAGGGCCTGGTCAATTCATAGTGATCGTGCGGCCGGCCGTCGCGCCAGGCCAGAACCGGAGTGGGCTCGTCGCGCAGGTAGTAGATGAGTTCCGCCGTCACCGCCCGGTCCTCCGTGACGATGGCGGCAAAAGGCCGCCCCTGCCGGCGTGCCTCGTTGAGCGCTGCTCGCGCTTCCCCAGCCACCGCCCGCCAGCCGAGCGTCCGCGCGAACGGATCGCCGCCGAACGGCAGCCGGAACTGGCCCGCCTGCCAGGTGGCCCAGCCGATCACACCCACCAGCGCCACATGCAGAGCCAGCGACCCCGTCAGCCAGCCGCGCCGCGCCTCCCGCAGCAAAGCCGCCGTCACCAGCACCGCACCGGCAACATAGGCCGTCGCCGCCCAGTTGGCATGCGCGCGCGACACGAACCCCTGCGCCGTGATGACAAGCAGCACCGGCAGCGTGAACGCCAGGAGCAACCGGTCCGTCTCGGGCAACCCCTCGCGCCACGCCCGCCACATCACCCACCCGAGCGCCGCAAACAGGATCGGCCCGAACACACCGAACTGCGCACCGATGAACTCGAAGCCCTTGCCGATGTTCAACAGTGCGCCGCCCCACCTGACATTGTCGGCCGTATGCGCGAACGTCGCAAAGCTGTTGGAGAGATTCCAGAGCAGGTTCGGCGCGACCAGCAGCGCGCCCAACGCCAGCGCCGCATACAGCCTCCCATCCCACAGCAACCGCCGCGCCGGCGGCGTCACCGCGATGTAGATCAGCATCGAGAGGGGAAAGAACACCATCGCGTACTTGGCGTTCATGCCGAGCCCGATGGCGGCGCCTAGCAACACCGCCGGCCACCCGTCCGCGCGCTCCTTGAGCTCGATGAACGCCCATAGCGCCAGCGCCCAGCACAAGAGCAGCGGCACATCGGTCGAGATGATCCCCGCCGACACGGAAACACCCGGCAGCGTGGCAAAGACCAGCGCCGACCACACGCCGACCGACGTCCCATACAGCCGGCGCCCGACCATGAACACGATCAGCGCCGTCGCCGTATGCATCAGCGGCGACGGCAGCCGGATGCAGAATTCACCCGATCCGCACACGGCCGTCGCCGCACCGATCACCCACGCGATCAGCGGCGGCTTGGAGTAGTACCCGAACGCTGGCTCCAGGCTCCAGCTCCAGTACTGCGCCTCGTCGAAGAACAAGTCCGTGGCATTGAACTTGAGCGCCACCAGCCGCACGGCCAGCAGCAGCCCAAGCCCCGCCCACAGCGTGACGGGCCAGCCCGTGGCAACGCCGGCACGGTCCGTCTCTGCCCAAGCGGTTCTCATGCTGCCCCTTGGCCGTCCCCGGTTTGCCAGCCTGGCCGGGCCCGCCGCACGGCTGGCGGCAGCCCAACTCCCGGCTCATTTACTAGGTTGAGTGCTCGCAACAAAGCTTGTTATGACTGCGCCGATGGGCGATTCCCGGGCAGCGATGCCCCACTAGCTCATTTGCAGCATATTGCAGGGCTCCCGGGCGAGCCCTTGGAGCGAGCCGCCATGCGCGTCTCCGTCGTCATTCCGGCGCTCAACGAGGCCGGCAACATCGGCCGCCTCGTCGAGGAAACCTATGCGGTCGTACCGGTGGATCTGCTGGCCGAGGTGATCGTCGTCGACGATTGCAGCACCGATCAGACCGCCTCCGAGATCAAGACGCTGATCGCGCGCGAGACCCTGCAGAGCCTGCGCTACCTGCGCCACGGCATGCGCTGTGGCCAGAGCGCCGCCGTGCGCACCGGCATCTTAGCCGCCGCCAGCCCCGTCATTGCCACCATGGACGGCGACGGCCAGAACGACCCCCGCGACATTGTGCGCCTCATTGAACGGCTGGCCCCGCCGGGCGGCAAGGGTCCCGCGCTCGTCGGCGGCATTCGCACCGAGCGCAAGGCCGAAGGCTCCAAGCGCCTGGCCTCCCGCGCCGCCAACTGGATCAGGGACCGCGTTCTCGACGACGACTGCCCCGACACCGGCTGCGGCATCAAGGCCTTCTGGCGCGAGGCGTTCCTGCGGCTGCCCTATTTCAGCGGCGTGCACCGCTATCTGCCGGCGCTGTTCTTGACCTATGGGTACGAAGTGGCCTACGTGCCGGTGAACGACCGGGCCCGTATTGCCGGCCGGTCCAAGTACAGCAATCTCGGCCGTGCTCTGCTCGGCCTGCACGATCTGGTGGGTGTGAGCTGGCTGCGCAAGCGTACCAAGGTTCCGGTCATCGTCGAGGACCTGCCGGCCGGCCGTCAGGTGTCCGATCTGGTGAGCCGTTTCAGCCGGCGCGGCGATGCAGGACGGCGCGCCGGCGACAAGACTTGAGCGCCCGAGCGTGCTCACGTTTTCTTGGCGCAGCGTGGTTGGCGATGGATCGCCGTTTGCAATTCGCTCCCTGCACAAGAGTCTGCGTCAGATCTGACTCTCGCAGCACGTGTCACTTGCATCCCACAAGGGTCAAGCCGAAGCATCCGGCCGCTCGCTTTGGCTTCAATGCACGGCGTAAGCCGCACGACCAAACGAAAGTGAGAGATTTTCCGGTGCTTCGCAGAGAGCCGGAAAGTCTCTCGCTCACGGCGCAGCTGCGGCGCGCATGTATGTATCGGGGTAATTGATGGATCTCGCCAAGATCGCCCAGTGGTGGGCCACCACGCCGGCCACTGAGATCACATGGCTCGCCGTCGGGTTCGCGGCCCAGCTCATGTTCTCCATGCGCTTCATCCTGCAGTGGCTGGCCAGCGAGCGCGCGCGCCGCTCGATTGTGCCCGAGACTTTCTGGTATTTCAGCTTCCTCGGCGGCGCGATGCTGTTCGCTTATGCCATCTACCGCACGGACCCCGTCTTCATTCTGGGCCAAGGCGGCGGCCTGCTGATCTACGCCCGCAATATCCACCTGATCTGGCAGGGGAAGTCGCAGGATGCTCCAGCCTCCGGCAGCCGTTCCCTGTCCGCCGACCAGGGCTAAGGGGATTGGGCAGCATGCAGATGTCCGTCTGCTCGCGATCCCACTATCGGCGCTCGGTGCGCTTGGTGCCCAGCTGAGCGCCGGCCATTCACGTGCGCGCTGCTACACCCGGTTCGGCCTCGTGTGGCAACACGGCTCAGCCTCGTATCGCAACAGGGTTCAGCCCCACGTGACAACGCGGTTCACAAGCCGGGAAAAGGTGCTATAAGGGCGCCGCGTCCGCGGTCCGCCGGTACGGTGCGCGGCATGCGCCGCGGCTTTGCTGGCACGGCCACAACGCACGCGATTGGCTCCCGGCGCCACAGCCTCGGGGCAGACGCAATCGGTGACGCGGGGTGGAGCAGCCCGGTAGCTCGTCAGGCTCATAACCTGAAGGTCGTAGGTTCAAATCCTACCCCCGCAACCACTCCAAGATTTTGATATACCTGCCAAATTTGAAGTCTCGCACTGACAAATCGCGGCGATGGCCCCACCTTTTGGTACGTCGATGGTACGTAAACTTCGTCGGCTGAGTATTACAAGTGGGCGTACCCCGCCAATCGGAAGGTCATCATCTGGCGGCTGACTTGGAATTTCTTAGCCAATTCGGCGGCGAGTGCGTCATCCTCGACATCGACGAGCCGACCGCGCAGGTCACGTTCCAGGATGGCGCACGGCACCAGGAGCTCAGCTGCAAAGCGATTTGCTTCGATCTCTCTGCGGTCCCAACCTTCGGATGACTTTGCATCCCGGGTAAAAGCGAGGAACTTCTTATCGACATGCACTTCAGAACCAATGTTCTGCATGTGCAGGGCAAAATGACCAATCTCATGTCCGAGTGTGAAGCGCTGACGGTTCGGGTGATGCAATGAATTGACGACAATACACGCGACTGTTTTCTTAAAGATCATGCCCGATAGCGCGGGGTCCAGCGGCACGAAGCGCACCATGATTTCCAGTTTTCGAGCAATATCTTCGACGGGCACCGCGCTCCGGTGAATTCTCATTTTAGTCAAGAGGGTTCGAGCCACGTCTTGCGGATCAATTCTCCCCTTCGCCGACCTCACTTAATCTCCAGAGGTGTAATCAGACGCATCGAGCCGACAACGCGAGAAATCTGATCCTGTTCGTGCTGAGTTAGCTTCATCGCCGATTGGATCCCTGGCTCGAACTCGGGATAGCTTTGGCCCGCCAAATCTCACTCCACGCTCGCGTGCCTTAGCGATGCCTATAGCTTGCCTCTCCCGACGGATGTCAGTGCTCGAACTCAGCGAAGATGCCTAGGAACTGCCACAGCATGGCGCCGCCGTGGTGAGCGCCGCTTTTGAGCAGCCAAACACTTCACGCATCTTGGCAATTGCGGCTCTACCTGAGGGTTCTGCGTTTGCGAGGCTGCGCACGCGCAATCCGCGCGACCCACCGGCGCTGTAGGTCTCTCCCTCCTCCTAGCTTTTCGCGAATTTTCAACTTCGCTGCGCGCGAAGCTCGCTTGCCGTTCAGCGCGGAATTCGGTTGTTCTGTGCCAGTAGCTGCCGTAAACGAGTGCCCTGCGTGGGGCGAGTTTCACGCACCTCCCTCGCACGATTGAGCCTCTCGGATCAGCTCAATTGCCCCGCACGTGTTGAGCCGGGCTATCTCGTCCAGCCGCAACTTCGCCAGCGCCCTCTGCACGCTTTCGGGCGTGGGTCTATCGGTTGACAGTCCAGAGGAGCCTTTTGTCTTCGAAAGCTGCGGCTCTCCCATCTCCGCTGGCAGCACCAGAGACGCGAGTCTACGGTGATGGTGTCGACTTTTGGTTTCCGGACCGTGTAGTGCTGTCCCGCCTTGGTAGCCGAGCCATCCAGTGCCATGCCACTTCCACGCCATCGCTTGTTCGCCGCTTTGCTCGTTGTCTGTCTCGGCACGCTGACAGCACCACTCGATAGCGCAGTCAACATCGCCTTCCCGAGCATCACCGCCGCCTTCGGTCTCGAGCAGGCCGCTATACGTTGGGTCATCATCTCCTACGTGCTTACTTACGCCAGCCTGTCGCTCGTCTTTGGCAAGGTTGGCGATCTCCTGGGCTATCGGCGCGTGTTTGTGACGGGGCTCGTCTTCTCGACACTGGGCTTCGCGGCCTGCGCAGTGGCCCCGAATTTCGCCGCGCTACTCATCGGCCGAATCCTTCAAGGTGTCGGGGCCGCACTGTCTTGGAGCTGCGCGCCAGCGCTCGCGACCTCTCTCTATCCGGAGAGCGAGCGAACGCGCATCCTCGGCTTCTATTCGGCGGCAATTGCGGTCGGGACGGCGCTCGGCCCGCTCGCCGGTGGCGTGCTCGTGCAGATCTACGGTTGGCGCGTTGTGTTCTGGGGCCGGCTACCAATCGTCTTGGCTGGCCTGGCGCTCGCTTGGCTCATTCCAGCAACGCTACGTGTCACTACCGAACGGCGCTATGACTTGACGGGAGCTTTGTTGCTCATCGGTTGGCTCGGCGCGCTTTTGCTGACGGCGGCGCGGCCTGAGATGGAGTACGCCGCCGCCGCGACGGGCGCCCTTCTGCTCGGCGGGCTCGCCTGCTTTGCAGCGTTTCTCGTCCACGAATCTCGGCACGATGACCCGATTATCAGGCCATCTCTTTTTCAGGATCCAGGCTTCCTCGCGCTAAACCTCGCCAGCATCGCGGTCAATCTGGCCGGCTTCAGTGTGATGCTGCTGGTGCCGTTCCACTTGGCGGGGTCGGTGGGGCTCGCACCAGCCTTGGGCGGTTTGGTCCTCGGCTGCAACGCGACGGGGATCATTGTCGGCTCGTTGGCGGCCGGAAAACTCGCGACGCGCTTCGGGCAGGCGCCCGTTGCCTACCTCGGCACTGCGATCTCCGTCGTGGGACTGTCACTCGTCGCGACCTGGACGGCACACACGCGACCTGTGCACATGGCCGTGTGCCTCGGCTTGCAAGGCTTCGGGCTCGGATTGTTTCAAGTAGCGTACGCGGACAGAGTTCTCGCGACTCTGCCGCAGTCCGATCGCGGTGTTGCGGGCAGCCTGACGCTGGTCACGCGAACGCTCGGCGTTATCGGTGCGGCGTCGGGACTAACTGCGCTGAACCATGCCCTTGCAGCGTCGGCGGCGAGCATTGGGCGAACGGACGCTGCACTCATCGGCTTCCAGCAGACATTCGCGCTGGTGGCGTCTGGGCTCGGGCTCGGAATGTTCCTTACCGCTATGATGGCGGCGATCAAACAACGGCGCAAGCCGGCCTAACCCATGCGTGTCCGTGGACGCGCAATTGTCAAAACGCGAGCGTCAATTGCTCGCCAACGTATGGGCTGCGCGTTTTGCGTCCTAACCAAGGGGAGCGCTCGTGCTGCTGCGCGAGAGGTAGTCGCGACGCGATGCGCTGATCGGTGCTGAACAGCTGGCGGACGAGGTTGGGACAGTTACACTCCTTGACATGGGACGACCTGTCGCCGCAGTTCTAGAAACACCAATTGCGCACGCTTTGCGCATCCGCGAGCAACCTCTGATCGAGGGTTCAATTATCGACGCTTCATCACAGGCGATCCGGCCGAGAAAGCACAGGCCTACGACGACAATTTCGCCTATGCCGGGTGGTACGCGGTGTGCGACGGCGCCGTATTCCGTTCAATCGAAGTTTCAACTAATCCGGCGCTCGCCGGCCTCACGTCGACACGCCACATCAAGCTGGACGGCAACCGCCTAATGCTCTCGGGACTGGACTTCTCGCCCAATGTCCCGCGCTTCCAACGAATCATTCGACGGCGTGCGAGCGCCTAGTCGTGAGGGCGGGGCCGCCTCACCCGGTTGATCGGCTTGTTCAAGCACGAACGGCGGCCTGTCTCGCTCGTATGGAGCTTGGGTATGGCGCCTCGTATCTTTTCGGCCAGCGAGAAAGAGCAGGGAGACTTAGTGATGATTTGCATCTCACGCGCGAAGAAGGCAAATCTGACGATGAATCTGTAATCGCGGTCGGCGCGGCGCGCGAGCCCAGCGCAGAAAAGGCATGTAGTCGTGACAGCCGATGCCCTCGTAACACCCCCCGTCCTGAATCAGGATCCGTATTCGGAAGTCAATCTGCTTGACCCGTACCCTTGGCATGAGGAAATGCGTGAACTGGCGCCCATCGTTCGCCTGGAGAAGTATAATGCCTACGCGATCGGTCGATACGCCGAGATCAGATCGGTGCTCCGTGATCCCATCACATACGATAACGCGGCAGGTATCGGTCTAGCTGATATCAGCAAGCCAGGGTCATGGGGGCGTAAGGCGAGTGTTTTCAGCGAAAAGGTCGGTGAGGAGCACGCTCGCAACCGAAGGGTGCTCACACGCATCATGTCTCCAGTCGTTGTCCGCCAGTGGAAAAACGACTTCGAGCGACAAGCCATCGAGACGATCGAGGAATTTGGCGACAAGCAAGAGATCGATGGTGTGCGGGATATAGCCGAAGCCTTTGTCTTAAAAGCGCTTCCTGGTGCTGTTGGCCTAACCATTACCCGTGAGCAGATGCACATCGCCGCGGACCTCAACTTCAATCAGCTCGGGCCCAATAACGATTTGTTTGCCGCGGCTCTCAAGCGGGCCGAGCCGCACATGGAATGGTACAATCGACAGATGACTCGCGATGGCCTGGTGTCGGGCGGAGTCGGTTCCCAAATCTATGAAGCGGCTGATCAAGGTCTCATTCCGGCAGAAGTGGCGCCGGAGATGATACGCGCGTTTCTCCGCGCCGGAATGGACTCGACGATTGGCAGCATTTCAGGTGCTCTCCGATACCTTGCCATGGATCCCAAGCAGTGGGATGCGCTGCGGGCTGATCCCGGCAAGGCGCGGGCCGCATTCGACGAAGCAACGCGGTTGGAATCTCCCGTCTCGATATCGTATCGCACAACCTCCCGCGATGCGGATTTGTCAGGTTATGCGGTGCCGGCCGGCAGCAAGGTGGGTGTATGGTTCGGTTCAGCAAATCGCGATCCACGCAGATGGGAGAAGCCCGATGTGTTCGACATCGATCGCAACACGATGGGTCACCTGGGATTCGGTGATGGGTTGCATGTGTGCATTGGTCTGAATATTGCCCGGATGGAAGGTGAGGTCATCCTCGCAACGTTGGCGAAACGCTATAAGAGGATCGGGCTCAATGGCGAGCCGACGTACAAGACGGCCAATGCGCTGCATGCCCTCGGGAGTCTTCCATTGAGACTCATTGCAGCTTGAGTATTGGGCCGAGAACAGTTCCCAGAGCCTGCAACAGCCCGGTGCGCCGACGCCACGCGGCTTTTGGGTCTGACTTTGCCGAGTGAGTGTGGGCCGATAACCATGTCACGGAAAATGCTGATCGAGAACTGCCGATGGGTCAGTGAGTTGCGCCGCTCCGGTCGGAAGCTGAGAGGTCTCTCAACCAAGGAGACTTCCTATGAACGACCAAGATCATTCGTCGACAGATAGACTGCGCCCACGAGTCCGGGACAAGGGCAAGGTCATAGGACCGAAACCGCCTCTGCGGCTGGGCCACGTCTGGTCAATCCGCGCCAGATTGCAATTGGAACTGCGCGCGCGCGATTTGGCACTCTTCAATCTTGCAATCGACAGCAAACTGCGAGGCTGCGACCTTGTCGCCCTTCGCGTCGATGACGTGGCGCCAAACGGTTACGCGCTCGACCGCGCCAATGTGCGCCAGAGGAAGACGGGCCGTCCCGTCCGCTTCGAGCTGACCGAGGTGACCCGTCAAGCCGTCGACGACTATCTTCGACTTAGTGGCCGTAAGCCGGGCCAATGCTTGTTTCCGGGGCGTCGCGGACCTGACCAGAACCTGACCACACGCCAATACGCTCGCCTTGTCGGGGAGTGGGTCACCAGCATTGGCCTCGATCCACTTCAGCTGGGTCTGCGGCGACTTGTGGTTTCTTGCCTAATTGTTCGTTTCTCCGGCCGAGCAAGGTGGCTGAAGGCGAAGCCAAGCATCTTGCCAGCATCTTCAGCCACCCAGAGACCGTCGGGATCGTCCTCCAGGGAAACGGTTTGGAATGACGGAGGGCGCGGAGACACCATTGGTCCAAAGCCGTGACGCTCGGTCAACTCGTTGATGCTGTGAACGACCAGCTCATCGGCTCGTGCCAAATCTTCCGGGCGGGCAGGGCGGCACACCTTGGCCATCAGGGATCTCCGAACGGGACATAGGTCTTGGGCATACTAGCAGGCCGCTATGTACCCGAACCTGAAATGACACGAACAACGACCGGTGCCGGACCCAGCGCAGCTCAAGAACGGCAAGGCAGTGCCGACTAAGAGACATGACACCGGCCGCGGAACTCGCTCTACTCACTGAACGCAGCAAACAGCTGGCGGCCATTGCTGGAGCATTTCATGGCGCTGATTTTCTACGAGCGGGTTGGCCATGAAGGCCGCCGCCCCAGCCCATTCTCTTGGCGGATCAGGTATGCCCTCGCCCACAAGGGGCTCGATTTTGAAGTTCGGCCGGTGCGGTTTGCCGATGTCGGAACCATTCGTGTTCTCAGCGGCCAGCATTTGACGCCCGTCCTCAGCCATCATGACCATGTCGTGCACGAGACATGGGACATTGCTTGCTACCTGGAGGAGCAGTTTCCCGATAGGCCATCGCTGTTCGGTGGTGCGATTGGACGCGGCATGGCTCGGCACATCAACGCTTGGTCGGATTCGCAACTCGCCTCGCCTCTGCGCTTTGTGATCTACGCTGACTTTCCAGCCGTTCTTGATGCGGGCGACCGGGACTACTTCCGCTCCACGCGCGAGCGTGCCCTTGGCATGTCGCTCGAAGCTGCTTGCGCTGATTCAGTTGGCAAACTAGCGGCGTTTCAACAAGCTTGTGCGCCACTCGAACGCACGCTCTCCGCGCAGCCTTACATCTGCGGTCCGGCACCGGCTTATGCGGACTACACTGTATTCTCCGTGTTCCAGTGGGCCCGACTAGGCAGCCCAAAAGAGGTCGTGACACCCAAGTCCGCCATTGCCGACTGGCGCGCGCGGATGATCGCGCTGTTTGACACCCTCGGCGACCGCTTTCCCGGCTATCCGAAGTGAGCTCTCGTGCACTACGCGTGACGTCGCCTCAGGGTCACGAACGGTCCTGCGACCACGTCCGCTGACCATCAGTTGATCCCGCAATTCCCGAGGAGAATCTGCCAGGCAGCAGGAGCGTCTTGTTGTACGGTAGCTCTGGGTCAAAACCTACCGGTCCTGTGCTGACGATCTCACGGCAGGTGGGCCCTCAAGAGCGGACGAACTCTCCGCGACCTAAGAACGGAGAATTCGTGCCAGATCCGGAAGTGGTGAGGTTGCAAGCTACTAGGCTGGCAAGCCGGCTAGTCGCAGAGCTTCTGTGAATTTGAGCAGGTCGTCAGATCGGCGGAAAGGCATCAAGTCTTTCAGCGCAGAAATTCGCATTTCTGGTGCGGGCTGGTGCATGCGCGCTATCGCACGCTTGGCGTCCTCATGCCTGCCGGCGATTTTGTCTGTTGAAGCGCACGCCGACTGGCGGGATCATCTGCATGGGTGGGAACGACCGCGAGATGACTCAGTGCCAGAATTTACCCTGCGCTTAACTAGCGGAACTTCGCTACGCGATCGGCCTGCTCGAGAATGACCCTGGCAGTGTCGCTAGCGGGGGTGCCGGTGGGCTCGCCCTGGTATTTGATCCGAGGGTTGGACCAGTAAGGTATGCGAGGACACCCGCCACACCCTTCCTGGTAGCTCATCATGTCGCGCCATTTGGTGCCGTTGATGTACCCATGCGCGTAAGCAAACGGCTTACCAGTGGCATCCATCATACGGTCGTGCCGAGTTCCAAGAATGTGCCCCACCTCGTGCGCAATGGAATAGGTGATCCCGGCGCACGCGTGATGCACCACGAAGAACGCGTCTTCCGCCTCGGCACCGACACGAGTGGACAGACCGCAACCAGTCGGGCTGTGCAGGACTAGACCGACGATGTCGGCGCGCTTTTCATTCCGTAGTTTTTTTACGTTGCCGAAGGGTGCCTTGCCGTCGACCATCTGATAGAGGTGCGCGAACACGTCGCGCCCGGATTCGTCATAGTCAACTTCCTCGGTGTGCACGAGTCGCAGTTTGATGTTGCTGAGGCCGCTGTTGCTGAATGTTTCGTTCGCCTGCTCGATCCCGAGCGCCAACAGTTTGGCGGGGTCTCCGATGTGGTGCGCTGCGGCGTTCTTGGTGTACAGGAGCATGAGATCGATCGTGATGTCCTTGGCCTCTAGTACCAGGCGCGCACTATCGGGAAACGGGTCGACTGCTGGTTCCGCAGGCGGCGGACCCAAGGCGCGAGTCCTGACATTGTCTTGTGGGTTTGGGGGATGATCAGGCGGAAGCTTGCCGGGATCTATTTCCGCCATGGTGTGGATCTCGCTGCCCGCGTTGTTGATCACATACACGCGACCTTGGTAGCCGAAATACCCGGACAGATGGCCGTCCTGCCACAGCATCACGACGGCCCGCTCACCAGACCCTTCGACTTTGCCTCTCCAGGTGAAGCCCTGCTCTGTCTTGACCGTGGGCTGCGTACGGACAAGTGTCACCTGCTTGCCATCAGCGAGCGGAAGGTAGATGTGCGTGTAGCCGTCCTGATCGCGAGGTCCTTTCTCTGCTAGGTTGACGACGCCCACATTCACGGTTTCCGGCAATCGGATGAGCTTGTCGACAACCCCCTGCTGGTCGGGCGTCAGACGCACTGTGTCCCTGTTTTTGTCCGTAATCGTCTCCTCCTTGGTCCCCTTCTTCGCGGCGTCATCGCCCTGAGCGAGAGCCGACATTGACAGCGGATGGAAGGCACACAAGGCCGAACTGATGATCAACGCTACACTCGACCTTCGTACTGCAAGGATAGGCATTGGATCCTCCGTGCTAGCGCTTCCAGTCGAGCAAGGCCAATCAGCAGTCTGCAACATGGGCGGCCTGCTCCGCGATGACACGTGCATTGTCGAGATCGGAGTGTCGGCGTTCGTCCAGCCGACGGCGCGGAGCCAAACAGTAGGCTGACAAGCGGCCAGATAGATATCGGGGAAACTGCAAGAACAGACAGCGGAAACACCCTAGGGCGCAGCACAGGCACGCTGACCATTACGGGGCGATCCCCCGCGGCGCAGCGGCTTCCAGTCGTCACGGGACACGCTGGCTCCTTCAGGCTTGAGCATGAAATTGGGACCAGCAAGCTGGCGCGAGCGGCGGCTTGCTGGTTGAGCCTCGCGCCTTTGTATCGCGGCATTAGCTTAGGTATTTGCGCAAGTCGGGGCGGGGTTTTGCCCGATACTGGCCCGCTCGTTGCCGGCGTAGCGTCAATGACTGCAGCGCGGCATAGCCAGCTGACGCTGCGCTGGGTGGCGTGGCCCCCCAGCCGACCTGTCATTACGAGGAGAATCGCATGCTTAAGTCTGTTCTCATTGGTATTGCCGCGCTGGGTGTCATCGCCGGAGCTGCCTCGGCTCAGGGCAAAATGGATTGCGGGGCCTTGTACAAAACCGCGATAGAAAAGTTCCACAGAGAGAAGGCTGCGGGCCTCCCAGCCGAGAAGATCGCGGACGCAAACCGTATTGCACTACGCGCGTTCGATGCGTGCAGCGCGGGTGATGAATTCAATGCCGCGAACTTCTTTCAACAACTCGACGACCAAGGCAGGTAGGTCCGCTGGCTGCAATGCCGGGGTTTAGTCTACTTGCGCTATGGACGCTCAGGTTGCAAGCGGCCGAGAAGTGGTAACGCACCTGGATGCCAGATGCGTTCCCTCGCAGGGATGCACTAACTTCTTGAACTTCTTGATATGGATCTGCGCGTATACCTTTTGGCGAAGTTGTACTGGGAGACTCACATGGTCCGAAGGTACGCAATTCCCGTGCTCGTTTGGGTGTTTGCACCTTGCCTGCTGATCAGTCAGGTAGAGGGCGCAGACACCCCAGCAACAATTATCGCGGATCAAATACGCAGGCAGGGATATCCTTGTGAGGAACCACGCCAAGCTGATCACGATCGACAAGCTTCTAGGCCGAACGAAGCGGTTTGGATCCTGCAATGTGGGAACACCGCGTATCGGGTTACATTGATCCCCGACATGGCGGCACGCGTCGAGCTTGCCAAATAGCGCGCTCGATCGCTAGCGGCGAGAGTTCAGCTCAGGGTCAAAACCTACCGGTCCTGTGCTGACGATCTCACGGCAGGTGGGCCCTCAAGAGCGGACGAACTCTCCGCGACCTAAGAACGGAGAATTCGTGCCACTTTCGGACGTCACGTTATCGGCTGGAGGCTGGGCAATAGGCTTGGGACCGATGGGCGACCCTCACTGATGCACTCGGGTGGAATTTCCGTTCGAAATCTGACACCGTCCACCGCTAAGTCGAGATCGACCTTGCCGCTGAGCTCGAACGGTACAAGCTCTCGGATGACGCTCATCCCGTAGCCAGTTTGGCTCGGTATCTGAACGGGAGGACCATCGATCTCCCGCCATTCGACGGCGAGCCTGCCGGATGAACCATTGCGCAGCCACCACCAGCGAAGCTGCACGCGCCCACTGCGGTTGGACAATGCCCCGTACTTTGCGGCGTTGGTGGCCAGCTCGTGCACAACCATGGCCATGGCCTGGGCCGCTTCCGCCTTCAGCTCCACATGGGGACCATCGATCTCCACATTACCGGAAGCATAGGGCGCAAGCTCACGTTGAACGATGTCGTGCAACGACACGCCAGTCCAGTGGCTGCGGCTTAGCAATTCATGGGTCTTCGCCAACGCCTGGATCCGGCCATCGAGTGCGGCCACAAAGTCTGGCAAAGATCTTCGTCCCTCCTGGGTCTGAGCGATGACGGCGGCAACTGTGGCCAGCGCATTTTTGACGCGGTGGTCGAGTTCAGCAACCAGCAGATGTTGCTGTTGCTCCATGTGCTTCCGCTCGGTTATGTCGATGCTGACACCGAGCACCCGCTGCGCGTGGCCATCGCTTCCGTACGAGATGAAACAGCGCGTCTCGACCCAACGCACCTCCCCACCGGCACGTGTAATGCGATACTCCACATTGTATTCACGCCGGCGCGCACGGAACGATTGGCTACGGACTTGGTCCACCCGCTCACTGTCGTCGGGGTGCACGCCGACCAGGCATTGGCTGCGTGCTATCTCGGTTGTACCCTCAGGAAGGCCATGAATGGCCGCATAGCCCTGCGAGATCTGCATGATCTCAGTGTTGATGTCGTACGCAAAACTGCCAACCAGAGTCGCCTTTTCCGCTAACGCGACTTGGATATTACGCTCTTCCAGAACCAGCTCAGACTTCTTTCGCTCGGTGATGTTTCGAGTGAGTCCTTTGACGCGCAGGAGCCTGCCGGTCGTGTCGAATTCGCCCTTGGCTGTCTCCTCCAGCCAGACCGGCGCGCCATTGGGTGGGCAGAAGCGGAAAGTCAGAGCATAGGAGGGATTGCCGGGAGAGAGCTGGCGGATCTTTGCTTTGACACTGCCTCGATCGTCTGCATGCACCTGCTTGAAAAAGTCGTTGCGGGTTGAACCGCCATCCCGGTGATCCTCAATACCTAGAATCGCCGTTGCGTTGTCGCTGCGGCGCGATCGACCCGTGACGGCATTCCAATCGAAGGCCATCACACGTCCCGCTGTCAGTGCATCCGCCAAGCTGGTCTTGTGCGCCTCGAGCGCAGCCTCTGTTTGCTTGCGCTGCGTGACATCGATATTGGCCCCGACGACGCGCGCGGCACCGTCGCTGTCGTAAGACATCAAGCTGCGTGAATCGATCCACCGTACGTCACCGCCAGCACGCACGATGCGGTATTCGCAATAGTGCTCGCGCCGCCGGGCGGCCATGGCCTGCTTGAAGCCGGCCTCCACGCCGGGCAGGTCGACGGGATGAACCCCCGCGCGCCAATAGTCCCGGCTGATGTCCTCGGTGCCTGCGGGCAAGCCGTGCATGGCCACATAACCCGGCGACACCTGCATGCGCTCCACGTCAACATCGAAGGTGAACGTCCCAACCAGCGCGAACTTGCCGGCGAGCGTAAGCTGTGTGTTGCGCTCGGCCAGCATCTGCTCTGCCTGCTTGCGCTCGCTGATGTCGACGGTCATGTTGATGACGCCAACCACCCCACCTGTGCGGTCACGCAGAGGCGTTGGATGAGGAGCGATCGGAACGCGGCTGCCATCTGCGCGCTCGAGAAGCGCCTCGCGACCTTCCACGGCTCGGCCCTGGTGCAGGGCGATCTCGGTCGGACAATCCTGCAAGGCCATGGGTGTGCCATCGGCGTGGTAGTAGCGGGCAACATCAAACCATCTGTCCTCTCCCAGCTTGGGTTTGCCGCCCCAGAGGTTGACCGCAGCGTCGTTGCAATAGGTGATGCGGCCGGCAGCGTCGGTCAGGTAGATGGCGGCCGGCAGTGCCCCCATCAGGTCGCGCAGCGATCGCTCGCTTTCCTGCAGCCGACCATTGGTCTCCTTCAGCTGCTCATTGGTCTCCGCGAGCACCGCTTCTCTTTTGCGCCTCTCGGCAAACAAAGCAGCGAGCAGCAACGTACCGGCCGAGATTGCTAGCAACATTGCTCGCGCGGCGTATACGCGATCATGCAGGTCCGTCGGCCCTCCAAAGTCGCCGACCTCGAACGTCGTAGCCCAGACTACTCCAAAGCTGAGAATCAACGCGGCGGCCGCGGCGAATACCGGCCGACAATAAGCGGCCAGTAGCGCAGGCAAGAGCATTCCGAAAGGGAGAGCCGTGTGCCAATATTGCTCCGGCGAGCCAAGGGCGATTGCGGTCCCCATGACGAGCGCTGCAAGCGTCGACGTGCCTGCCGCCAACTCCCAATTGTGCGGAAACTCGTGCCTGATGCTGCCGAGGCCGATAAGCAGCGGCGCCACCATGATGATGCCTAGTGCATCAGAAGCGAACCAGTTGAGCCAAGTCGTTAGTAGTGGTGCATTGGAGCTGTAGAAGAGGACGAAGCCTACCGTGGCGATACTTCCCGAGATCGCCGGCGCGATCGCCGCTGCCGCAAAAAAACCGAGCACGCTGGCCAGACTTTCTAACCTGAATTCAGTGCCCAACCGATTTTTGATCAGCCAGGCCACCAGGAGAGGTTCCCCGGCATTGCACAGGGCAAAAATGGTGGCAGCGGGGATGCTTCTATCACCCAGCAGACTTGCCAGGGCACTTGCGGTCAGAACTCCAACCGTCACCGGCACTCGCACCCGCGACCCCAGTGCAATGAGGGTGCCCGACGAGATACCGGCAGCGGGCCAGAACACCGCCACACCATCGGGCTTGGTCAGCAGGGCCAGACTGAGCTGAGCGGCGAGGAAGTACGCAACCCCGACGGCAACGGCGAGCCCCATTGGGCCAATCAATGCCGACCACGCCCTAGGGCCAGAAGGCGTACCGCTTCGGGTGTGCTGCCACAGGCGCTGCATCGGCGTCATCCCTCAACACCCAACCGGTCCTAGGCGCATAACTACGCTTCAGCGCCAACGCGTACGTGGTTTAGGAAGCCCCAAAAGGATCGTTAGGCATTCAAAGTGATGCGTGGGTATCAGAAGTTATGCTGATATTGCCTGGCTGAGAGTTTGCAGGCCGCAGATCGGTTAATTCGGGAACCGACAGGTAGCAGAGGCTCCGACAAGAAGAATTACAGAGTGCTGAGCGTCGGCATGATGGCTACGTCCGACTTGGGTCATCTTCTCCCGTCGTGCTCGTTGGTTCAGCACGTCTAGTTTGCCCCAAAAACGGAAATGCGAGCGAGCGAGCTGTCCACTACGAAGAAAAAAATTGCCAATAACTGCCGTCCGTGCGGCCAGCCAGTCGCGTAATCACCCTCACTGTCTGCCTAGGCCAGTCGTGCGGATACATTACTCCCGTGTAGGTTGGCCCGGTACTGCAGGCGAGAGACGCTGGTCAACGCGGGATGAGTGCCGTCTCGATCAGCGCGGTGAAGCCGACGATGTCGGCGATCTTCTCGCCGGCATCGATGCGGGCGAGCGTCTTCTTCTCTTCCTGGTGCAACGCGATGGCGCGCGTCGCCGCACACTCGATGTCGGCCGGATCAAGGATCAGCACGCCGTTCTCGCCGGCGAACACGGCGTCGCCCGGACGCACCGTAACCGCGCCGCAGGGGACCGGCACGCAGAAGCCGCCGCCGAGCCCGATCTTCTTCTGTGTGATGGTCGAGAGCCCACCAGGCTGCATAGTCTCAGCGTTCGCTCGATGCGCTGACTAGACTAGGCAGGAGGAATGGCCAGTTCCCCAGCCATTTCCTACCGTGTCGCCTGTCGTTCGCGACGACGCTCATGATCCCGATCGCACCGTCCAGTCCTCGCGGTACGGCTGCAATCGATCACCGGGCTTTCCGTAGATGGTGGATTCGATCTCCGCCGGATCTAGGCCGATGTCCTTGAGCGTCCGGTGGTCAAGCGAGCGCAAGATCTGCACCGTCGCCAGCCGCGCGCGCCGGTCCCAATAGGCCACCCACAAGCGTCGCGCTGACGCCGCAATGCGCCATACCGGCGCCGAGCGGTGCTGGGTCAAAACTAATTCTGTTGTTTGCATGATGCTCTCCTGTTGCGTCTTTGGGATTGCCCCGGTCCATCCCTTTGGTTGGCTCCGGAGGACCCTCCTCGGTTGACGTGCCGCCGCGAAATCACGTGCGCCTTCATGCGCCGATCGGCATGCGGAGAGTATAGGAAGGGGCTGCTGACACCCTGCTGTCAGCAGCCCCTGACATGCTCCTGACAGCGTGGTGTCAGGAGGGTTAGGCTATGTTGGGAAAGTCCAAGGATTTGAGCCGAGGTAGGCACCGTGCGCCGCGCCGACCGCCTGTTCGAGATCATCCAATTCATGCGCCGCAAGGACCTGACGCGCGCCCGTGATCTGAGTGAGGCGCTGGAGGTATCTGAGCGCACCATCTACCGCGACATCCAGGACCTGATCACCAGTGGCGTTCCGATCGAGGGCGAAGCTGGCGTCGGCTACGTCCTGCGCGCGGGTTTCGACCTGCCGCCGCTGATGTTCAACGAGCAGGAGATCGAGGCCCTGGTGCTGGGTGCACGTATCGTCGAGTCCTGGGCCGACGCGCAGTTGGCGGCCGCAGCCACCAACGTTATTGCTAAGGTGGAGGCCGTCATTCCCGACCGCTTGCGCGGCTACATGGCCAATACCGCACTGCTTGCGCCGCAGCATCACTACATGGAGCCGATCAGTCTCGATCTACCGGAGCTCAGGCACGCGCTGCGCAACCAGCTCAAGGTGCACTTCCAGTACCGTAACGCGCTGGCCGAATCCTCTGAACGCACAGTCAGGCCATTGTGCCT
The DNA here is from genome assembly GCA_963806735.1 of uncultured Alphaproteobacteria bacterium. GTDB lineage: Bacteria > Pseudomonadota > Alphaproteobacteria > Rhizobiales > Hyphomicrobiaceae > CADEFX01. Next base: position 73,473 of record CAWEBE010000043.1, read on the forward strand.
CGCCTACTTCGGCCCAGTATGGATGCTTGCCGCGTGGTGCGAGCTGCGCGACGACTTCCGCACCTTCCGTCTCGACCGCATCGACGGCTTCGGTGTGCGCGAGGACCGTTTCAAGCCCGAGCCGGGCAAGACACTGCATGACTTCCTGAAGCGGGACCAGACCTGGTCGCGCCGGTCGCAAGGCAACGCAAGTCCGCAGCAGGACTAGTCCACCGTCGCAATATACCTCCGCTGCGTGACGTTCGTTGGCCAGCAAGCGGTTCTGCCAGCTGCCGACAGCGGGGGAAAGGATCCTAGTCACCATCAAGAGGAAGACAGCATGGCAACCTATATGCTGACCGAATCCGATCGCCTGCTGGCTGCGTAGGCGCTGCGCGAGAGGGGCCTCCACTTGCGTGAGAACATCGACCCGATCATCACACCGCGACTGCCCGAACGCGTGTGCGAGCAATACGCGCACCAAGCCAATCAGGCTGAGATGCTGGCCACGCTGGTCGAGCAAAGCGTTCGCATGGACATCTGGCCGAAGGATAGACGGGACCATGGCCTGCTACATCCTCAACATCGACGGACGCTGGCCGATTGCAGCCACCGCATGCCGCGTTGATGGCAAAGCCGTTCGCGCGCCCTGACTCTCGGTCACTTGCGAATGAAAAGGCCCCACCGTGGGTTGGGACGGGGTGGGGCCTCTAGGGAGAAAAGGACAGCGCCCGATGCCTCCAGGACGCTGGCCTTGACACCTACCTATTGCGATTCGGAGATGCCGACAACACGAGCGACGTGCTCGCCACTTTAGGCGGCGCACACCGCCTCGCTGGCACGCCCCGGCGTCAATCCACTTTGATGAGCGAGTAATCCCAAAGTTCCACCCGGTCAGAGGATTTCATGGCTCTGCAGTTCCACGATGGAACACACTAATCTGTGATTAGACCAATTGTACGGAATCGAACATAGCCGTTAGAGGAACGGCTCCGCGTCCGTCAACCTTGCGCGGCGTTCCATAAAGCGCCCGACGTACCGCGCACCACAAAGAGGCGCTCTGCTCCCTGACGCAGCTTTCGCAACGAGGGATGGGGCACATGCGCGCGACGGACTTCCTGCGGCTGAAGAGTGTGTCGCGTTCGCCTGTCACGGGCAAAGCCATGCACCGGGCTTTCGATGAGGCTTGGAGCCTGCTTGCCGCCCGCTATGGCAGTGATCAAGCTGCTGCTGAGAGCGCACGCTTGAGGCTTGCCGAGTGCGTCCACCGCGTCACATCAGACGCTAGCATGGATGTGAGCGAGATCAAGCGCAAAGCCCTCGACATGCTGCTCATCATAGACAACATCTAGGCTTGGTGCACTACGACGTGCACAGGCCACCGATAAGCCTCGATCGACGTACTCTCCATGAGCAGGTTGCCTAGCCTGTCGGCGACAACGGCCTGTCGCTCCCAAGCAGCAGCCACGCCGTGTACGCCTTGACGGCGCAATGCATTTGCCTGCTCACGGTCGGCACAGCCCTTTGTGGCCACCGCTTCAATCAAATATTCGATCTCGATATCAGTCAGTGAACGCCCGATTGCGATCGGAGCAGCTCTGCCCATGATCAGCGTCCTCCGCGATGTTTTTCCGCGCGCGCACTCTAATTGGTGCTCGGCGTTGGTCAACACGCTGCGGACCATCCACTGCGTTCGGTAACCTCGCCGTGAAATTTCCGGGTATCCCCTGATTGGCCATGACGCCAATTCGTGATGGTGGTCCCGCAGCAAGGTCAACACGCGAGCTTCCCCCGCTCGTTTCCTCGATCCCCCGTTCCCCGGAACGTGCCCCCCCGCATGGTGTTGGCTTGCTACTTTCCCCCACGTCGTCGCCGCCACATCGTGACGCCAACCACGCCACGCGTCCATGACACTCCACACCGCCGCGTCACCGCTTTGCCTGCGTTCGGTGAGAAGACGAGGCACCCCGCCGCATGGCTGTCGAGGTGCCTCACCGATGCACCGCGATATCGGGCAAGAGGCACATCGGTAGCCGATCAGGCTTTGACAGGACGCTTCATGATGCCAAGCGCCATGGCGCGAAGCACAAGGGGATCGCGGATGCCCAAGCGCGCATAGGCGAGCACGGCACCCGCCAGCGCGACGCGCACTGAGTCGCGCTGGCGTGCGTTCAAGTGTCGAAAGTCAGGCTCGATTCGGGTCCAGACCGCGTCGAAGACCTCGCCCATCATCTGTACGGTGTCAGGATCAAAGACGGCGTTGTCGAACGGATGGTGCGGCATGTCCGACCTCAAATGGGCGCGTCGGCAAAAACCGAGCGGACGGCTCTGATGCCTTCCTGCTTCAGGTCAGACAGCTCGGTATGTCCGCCCAAGGCTGCATTGGCAATGGCGTCTGCCAGGACATCGCGTGCGCGGTCGATGTCGGCTTGCGGTCGACCCGCAAACGCGCTCTTGACCAGCGACCAGCTCTCCTCGAACGCGGTCACCGAGGTGCTGAGTACTTCTGCCGGGAGTACGCGCGGGCCCCGGCTCAGCCTGATACGCATGGGGACCCCTCCTTAACCGCAAGAATTTAAGGAGGAGGAGTTCAGTCGCAACGATGAAGTCAGTCTGATTTCGCACAGTTCATGCTGGCAGCACGATCATGCTGCGGCGCAAACGGCCCGATCACTTATGCGGCGTGTAAGTGCCGTTGGACTTCTTCTCCAGCTTGGCGCGGTTGAGGATGCTGATCCGGGCCCGGCGTGCCGCGATCAAGCCGTCCGCCTCCAACGCCTGCACCGCCAGCGTGACCCCCGAGCGTTGCACGCCCAGCATCAGGGACAGGAACTCGTGGGTCAGCGGCAGCTCATCGCCATCGAGGCGATCATCCGCCAGCAGCAGCCAGCGGGCGAGCCGCTCCTCGATCTTGCTGCGACCATTGGCCAGCGCCGTCTGCGTGACTTGGGTCTGAAAGGCATAGGCGGCCTTGAGCAGCTCGCGATGCAGTGTGGGGCTCTTGTCGATGGCTCCTCGCAAGCTGTCGGCGGCAAGGCACAAGCCGCTGCCAGCGGCCTGTATGTAGGACTCATGCATCGGCCGGTCGGCGCCCAGGACCACGGCCAAACCGCTCATGCCTTCGCGGCCGATGAGGCCGACCTCGATGCTCGGTTGCGTAGCGCCATTGGCCACCACCGAGGCGAAGCCGCTCTCCATGAAGTAGATGGTCCGGATCTTGCGGTTGCGGGCTTCCAGCATCTTGCGCACGGGCAGGCGCACCGTCTCGAGATGCGGTTGCAGCAATGCGAAGTCGCTCTCCGACAAGCGTTTGAGGATGAAATTGGAGATATCGCCGCGTGCGACGGGCTCTGGCATGGCTCGATCCCTGGTTCAGGGAGAGCACCAGCCGTCTCTCTGCCGTCCGTGTCCCGGAGGTTCGGCCGGACGATGGGAGCAACATACACCCGTTGCGCGTAAACCCCTAATTTACCGCTATTGTGCGATTTCGCACTTTTCTCAGGAACGAGGCGGGGGCGGTGGCCGTTCAGCCTTACAGGACCGCTCTCACGGCGAGCCGGATGCTCGCGGCGGTCGCCTAAACCCAGCTCAACGGAAGGATATGGCCGGTGCTCAGCACACGGCGAGCGGTGGTGCTTGTGGTCGAGGATGACTGGCTGGTGCGCGACTTCATCGTCAGCCATCTCCAGGATGCAGGCTGGCGGGTTCTGGAAGCCGATAGCGCCGAGCACGCCATCGGCATGCTCAATGCCGGCCGGCAGATCGACATTGTCCTCACCGACATTCAGTTGAAGGGCACGCTGACCGGCTGGGATGTGGCCGAGGCTTTTCGTGCCGCGCAACCGACGATGCCTGTCATCTATGCATCAGGAAATGCCCCCGAGCCGTCACGGCTGGTGCCAGAGAGCCTGTTCTTTCGGAAACCCTACGATCCCGCCGCCATCGTGCGAACCTGCCAAGCCTTGGTCTGACTACCTGACGGACCTGAGCAATAACAGGCTGAGGCGACTGCCTTGCGCCCTGAGCAAGATTGCAGGCAAGGGCTGACGACGGAACAGGGCTCAGACAAACGTGTTGATAGTCAGCGGCAGGCTTTTCCGAGCAGCCGTGATGGGTTGCGCCTGCGGCGGGGACACCATGAGGCCTTTGCTACTTGCTATTGCCGCGGTCCTGATATTGCTCGCCTATCTGGCCGTGTCCGCACCGCAGCCGCAGGAGCCGGTGAACGCGACAATGATCAAGGCTAAGAGTAAGAGCCGTTAGACGGTGATCTTCGGGTTGACTTGCGCCAGTGCTTCAAGCGCCAGGGCCGAAAGGACCGGTGCCTCGCGGTGCCCGTTGTCCCAGTGATAGAGCAACGTGCGCGCGATGACGGTGCGAGCCTTTTCAATGTCCTCTGGCGGCTGGCCCTCGAACTGCCCTCCAACGTCGGCCCACACGCTGTCCAGGACGTCGCTGAGCTTCCTGATGGTCTCAGGATCGCAACCTCCGGTCTCGTCGGCCAGCCTACGTAACGGCACGCTGCCCCGTCCCCACACTCGGCACTGCAACTATCGTAGCGCGGACATTGTAAGCGCATGACGCGTCCATGACAATAATTGGGCAGCCGTCGCCTCAACTGAGAGTTGGTCGGACGCGTGCTGCGTTAGAGCAGGTCCAGCTGCGAATTCGCCTTCGGTGGCTTGGGCGGCCGCCGGGGCTTGCTGATTTTGGTTCCCGAGTTACCTGATGCCGATCGCGGGCAACAAAGAGCGTTTACAACCTCATCCTTGCAAGCGCCCAGCACTCGCCAGAGCTCACCTCGCCATTGCGCATGCCGCCGCCGGTTGGCACACTTGGTCCAGCGCCCTGCGCCGCTTCGCCGCAAAGATGACTGCTGCTGGTTCGTGCGGCGAGCACTCGTCCTCCAATATGACTCCCGAGAGACCCGCGGCGATGGCCTGCGCTGAAGCGTGATCCAGTCCAAGGAAACCACATGTCTTGGAAATTCGAGCTACTGATGAAACCTGAGGGCGAGCTCATCACCGAAGGCCCGGTGTGGACCGGCGAGGAGATGTTGTTCACGCACATACGCCGTAGCCGCATTCTGCGATACGACCCGAAAACCAAAGCCATCACCGTATGGCGCGAGAATACCAATCGCACCAACGGCCTGTGCTTCGACGTGCAGGGGAGGCTCTTCGGCTGTTGCTCCGGCGGGCGCGCGATCGTGCGCTTTGATCCCGATGGCAAGACCACGGTGATCGCCGATCGGCTCGACGGCAAGCGGCTGAACACGCCCAACGATCTCGCCATCGATCGCAAGGGCCGCATCTGGTTCACCAACCCGGTGAACGAGGGCAACTGGGACAAGACGGAGGTCTCGGAGCTCGACCATCAGTCGGTGCTGCGCGGCGACCCGCAAGCCGACGGCAGCTATCGGGTGACGCAAGCGACCTTCGACAACACGCAGACCAACGGCATCCTCGTTTCGCCCGACCAGCGCACGCTTTACGTCGCCGAGAGCAGCTACAAGCGCGGCGTCAACCGCGAGCTGCGTGCCTATCCGATCAAGGAGGATGGCAGCCTCGGCAGCTACGATACCCTGTTCTCTTGGGGCGAGGACGCGCGCGGCGTGCATCGTGGCATCGACGGCATGTGTCACGATGCCGAAGGCAACATCGTCGCCACTGCGGGCTACGAAGTGAGCGGGGCGGGCCCGATGCTCTATGTCTTCTCGCCTAGCGGCCGCGTGCTGGAAACGCATCCCATCGGCTGCAACCGGCCGACCAATGTATGCTTCGGCGGGCCCGACATGACCACGGTGTTCGTCACCAGCACCAACGGGCATATCTACAAGGCTGAGACCGATCGCGTCGGTTGGGCGATGTATCCATGAAGAACGCTATGCGCTGCCAATCTCTCGCTCGATCGACGACATGCTTGCCCGATGGCGCTGCGATACGAGTCATTGAGTAACCGGTCACGACTTGGCACTTAGTTGCGCAGCCCAAGTCAGGTAATCGCTGAATGTCGGATGGCCGCCGAACGGATAGGCGGCGTCATGGCTTAGCCTTAACGACCCCGAAGTCGATGACGCTGCGCACGACGCGGCCCGCCTTCATGTTGGCGAAACCCTCGTTGATCTGATCGAGCTTGATGTGGGCGGAGACGAAGTCGTCGAGGTGCAGCTTGCCGCGACGGTAGAACTCCATCAGACGCGGCATGTCGGTGCGGAAACGATTGGAGCCCATCGACGAGCCCTGTATGCGCTTCTCGCGCAGGAAGTCGTAACCGTGCAGCTCGATCTTCATGCCGAAGGGCACCATCCCTACGATCGTGGCCGTGCCGCCGTAGCGCAGCATCTGGAACGCCTGCTCGGCCGTCTGCTTGAGGCCGAGGCATTCGATGGCGTGATGCACCCCGTCCGATGGCTTGCCGCCGAGCAAGTTGCGGATCTGCTCGACGGGATCGCCGTTGGCGGGATTGATGAGGTCGGTGGCGCCGATCTTGGACGCCATCTGCAACTTCGCGGGATTGGTGTCGACGGCGAATATGCGCCCCGCACCCGCGATCGCGGCGCCGTTCACGGCCGCCATGCCGACACCACCGCAACCGATGACGGCGACAGCCTCGCCGGGGGCCACCCTAGCCGTGTTCACGGCTGCGCCGAAGCCCGTAATGACGCCACAGCCGATCAGCGCCGCACGATCCATGGGGAAGTCCTTGTCGATCTTCACCATGGAGTTCTCATGCACGAGCATCATCTCGGCATGCGACGACAGGTTCGTGAACGTGTTGATGTGGCTGCCCTTCATCGACAGGCGCTTGACCTGACCCGGCAGCGTCTTGACCTCGGTGTCGAGGCAGAGCACGGGGCGGCCCGCGTTGCAATTCTCGCAGGTGCCGCAGAACACCGACAGGCACGTGATGACGTGATCGCCTTTCTGGACGTAGCGCACTTCCGAGCCGACTTCCTCGACGACGCCGGCGGCCTCGTGGCCGAGCACGACGGGCATCGGGTGGGGATAGAGCCCTTCGATGAAGTGGAGGTCTGAATGGCACAAGCCCGAGAACGCCGTGCGCAACAGCACCTCGTGCGGGCCCGGCTTCTTAACGTCGACGTTCTCGATCACGAGCGGTTTGTTCGCCTCGTGCAGCACGGCAGCTCTCATCGCGCGTCTCCCCGGCGTCATTGGTGCAGGTATCGAGGCGAGTGTAGCGCGGGCAGGGCGGGGGTAAAGCTCGGCAATCGCGTCGGCGCCAGAACCACCTCACTTATGGCCTGACCGTGCGGTGATCACGTGTTCTCCGAGCAAGAAGGTTTCGCTTGTCGCATCGACCATGCTGGCACGCAAGATTCGACACATTCCAGTCGTGGAGGGCAAGCGCCTTGGGATGATCAGCATCCGCGATGTCTTGAACTGGCGTGTCAACGAGCTCTAACAGGAGACCGGCAGCTTACGCACGTTTGCAAGTTTGAGGGACCGAAATGAACCCATGGATCGATAACAGGATCAACGTCCGTTTTGCGTTCGTCATCTGACGTACCAGTACTCGGCCGCACACGGCGAATAAGTGCCAGGATTTGCCGTGGCCGTGATCATTAAGGCTGCAGTAGTTGCCCCAAGGCAAGTGAGAGCTTCTGGCGGGTGGGTTGATAACCTTTAATGTTGCCGCCGGGCGCCCAAGATGCATGCTCTGGCCGGTTCTAGCTGGCTCATTGGTCGGAGACTTCTATGAAACTGCTTCTCTTGGGGACCGGGACACCGGCGCCCTCGCTGCGCCGACAAAGCTCCGGCTATCTCTTCGATACGGGCCGGGATGTGATCGTCATCGATCATGGACCGGGTGCGCACCATCGGCTGCTGGAGGCCGGCTACAAGGCAACTGACGTCACGCACCTGTTCTTCACGCACTATCACTACGACCACGTGATGGACTACCCGCGGATGGTGCTGACGCGCTGGGACCACGGCGATCGCCAGACGCCGCCGCTGAAGGTCTACGGGCCACCTCCTCTGCGTGAGATCACCGAGCGGTTTATCGGCGAGCTGGGCGCATTCGCGCTCGACATCGCGGCGCGAACCCAGAGCCCGGCGAGCCTTGCCGTCTATGCGGCGCGAGGTGGGCAAGGCGCCCGCCCGCGTCCAGCGCCAGAGCTCAACGAGATCTCGCCCGGCGATGCGGTCAACGGCACCGGCTGGCGAATGTCCGTGGGGCCTGCCCGTCACGTGCAGCCGCACCTCAACTGCCAAGCCTACCGGCTGGAGACCGATGCCGGGTGCTTCGTCTACTCGGGAGACAATGGCGGCGTCTACGAACCCTTCATCGAATTCGCGCGCGACTGCGATGTCCTCATTCACATGAACCACTTCCTGTCGGGAACCGAGTTGCACGAGGAGTATCGCCTCATGTCCGGCTCCCATCTCGACGTTGCCGAGACGGCGAAGCAGGCGCGCGCGAAAACCCTGGTCCTCACTCACCTGCTGCCGCACCTCGACCGGCCAGGCGTCAAGGAACGCATGGTTGCCGAAATGGCGGCTATCTATGATGGCCGCATAATCGTGGGGGAGGATCTGATGACGGTGCCGCTCAGGTCAGCCGAGCATGGAACGGCGGATTGACGCCTGTCGCGGCAGTCCCGCCATGGCTCGAGGCCATCTCGCAGGCGCAACGATCGGGATACTCAAGCGCGTGCGTCGAGAAAATCCGTCACCAGAAGCCTGAACAGGTCCGCCTTCTCGAAATGGACGTTGTGGGCGCAGCCTGGACAGACGGCGAGTGAACTTCGCGGAATGCCGCGCCACAGCATTTCGCACTGGTCCCAGCCGATCGAACGGTCCTTCTCGCCCCAGACGATCAATGTCGGCATCGCCAGCGAGCCGAGCACGGCATGTGAATCCCATCTGGCAAACGCGTGGGTTCCGGCGAGCGCGCCCTGCAGACTAGCGCGCGAGCCGATCCCGACGCATGTCTCATAAGCTGGGGCATCCTTGCCGGCGACAAACCAGGTGGCAGCGATATAGCGCGCGGTTGCGGCAACCCCCTCCGTCAGGAGTCGCTGCCGCGTCATGTCGGCTGTCTCGAACCGCGTGCGCGTATGACCGTAGGGACCAGTGCCGTAGAGCACCATCCTTTCGATCCTTTCCCCAACCGATGCCGCCATGTGCTGGGCGATCATACCCCCCATGGAATGACCGATCAGGCGGAATTGCTTGATCCCCAACCGACCGAGGAGAGCGAGCACCTGGTCGGCGTGATGCTCGATCCGGTCGGGAGATTCGAGGTGGGCGCTGTTGCCGAAGCCCGCAAGGTCGGGAGCAATCACGTCGTATCGAGACGCAAAGTGATTTAGCGTCTCCCTCCACATGCGCGAGCCACCGAGGTATCCGTGGACAAGCACCAGCGGAGGACCGGAGCCGTCGCGTGCGAACTCGAGCTCGACGGCCGGAGCGACGGTCATTTCAGCGCTCCGGGCAACCAAAGAGCCGCTTGGGGAAACATGATGATCACCACGATCAGAAAGAGCTGAGCCACGATGAAGCGCATGCTGCCGACGATGCACCGAAACTACGCATCTCGTCGTCTCCGGCGCTCCGCGCTGGGTCGCCGCGGCGTTTCAGTGCGTGGCCTACATGGCGGCGCCGACGCTGCTTCCGCCGCGTCCTTCCGGCGGTCCCATCATCGACGACTTCCTCAAGGTAAAGTCGGGCGACGTCGCGCTGTGCGTGATGGTGCAACCCTATGGGGCTGAAACCGCAAAAGCAGCCGCGTTTGCCAAGCGCCGTGGCGCGCGTATTGTGGCGCTCACCGACAGCAGAGCCTCGCCGCTCGCTCCCCTGGCTGACTACTTCGTCAGGATTCCGTCCACGAGCCCGCAGTTTTTCCCGTCGCTCATTGCCCTACTGACGGTGCTGGAGACGTTGACTGCACTGATGGTGGCGCGCTGCGATAAGGCCACATCGGAGCGTATCGAGGAGTTCGATCGTCTGCGTCGCGCGGAGGGTGTCTGCTGGGAGCCGGGGCGCGCCTGACGTCGGGATAGCCGGCGAGACTCATGCGATGAGATAGATCGGGCTGGACCATGCCTGGTGCCCGTCCATTTGCGTGACGCGAACATAGACAGGAAGGTCGGCCGTGCCGGTTCTCGCCGCGGTGTGCTCGCACGCGAACCTGCGGCTCCAATCCGTCTCCGGCAGACGATAGACGCTGATTTTGCGATCGAGACCGCCGCCATCGAAGGCGACGGTGCCGTCGAGAAGCGTGGCAAGGTCCACCTGGCCCGAAACAACGTTCGTCTCGACAGTCAGAATGCCCGATCGTGCGTCATCGAGCCAAAGATCGATGCCGGCGAGGTTTCCGGTCGTTACCGAACTCCAAGCCAGGGCGGTCCCCGGACTCGTCTCGCGCACCTGCCGCTCGGGGTTGAGGAAGTTGACTGGTGCGAACCGGCCGATGCGATTGCCGGCAAGCGTCAGCTTGCCTTGCCAGAGTGTCTCCCGGCCGCGGCCGCGATATTCGGCTCCCTGCCAGAGCACGCGCACGCGGCGGCCGTGGTCGGTTGCGGAATACGGGCGAGCCGTTTGCACGACCTGGGTGCCATGCAGGATGTCGATACGCTCCACGGGCGCGGTGCCGATGACTTCGACGGCAAGCTGCATCGGTACCGATCCCGGACGGACGATGTCGCCCATAAGCGCCTCGCGCACGGGGTTGGCGTCCACCGGGCCGAGCTGCGGGTCATCGGAGAGAGCGGTCACGGTCTCCGCGAACGTTCCTCGCACATCCATGAGAATCCGAGTTCCGGTGGTTCCGTAGTGCCGCCGGCGCCGCAGGGCGTCGAATAGGGCGTCGCGCGTCAGTTCCTGCATGAAATAGCAAGTGAGCCCGCCAATCGCCCCGAAGGTTGAGGCGCCCGGCCTGGTCGCGCCCGGACGCCCCTTGTGGTCGTCGCTATGGCAGACGACGCCGACGCGATAGCCCTGCGCGAATGCATCGTGCAGGAGCCATTCGAACGTGCCCCAGGTGGAGTGCACCTCGACAGTGCGCTCGAGGCGCCCGTCGTGAGCAACGCGGATGTCGGCATATCGTCCGCCGACGTGAGCGATGACAATGGCATCTTCGCCAGCAAGGGCTTCGAACAGGTCCTTCGCGGTGTAGCAGTCGTTGTCGGCGCTACCCTGATCGACAAGGATGCGGGATGAGCGGTGAATTCGGCGTCCCTCTTGGCGATAGAAGATATTGCGGTCGCCGCCCATGCCCGTGTTGCCGGACCATTCGTAGCCAGGCACGCACACGAAGCGCCCGGGCTCGTCGAATGCGGCGGTCAGCCGGTTGAGTTCCTGCCAGAATTCGTCGGTTATCTGGAAATCGTTTCCCTGATGGCCGACGATATCGACGAACGCCTTATCGCGCGCGTAGCGAAAGTAGCTTTCGGCGGGATTGGTGCCGACCGTCTCGCCACTCTGGGCATGCAGGTCGCCCCAGTAGCGCCGCAAGCGCGCGTCGGCCACAACGCGCATCGGATTGGCAACGGCAAGCTCCTCGCCGGTCTGGGTACTGATGCGCAGCTCAACGTCCCCCGGCGAGCAGATCGCCAGGCCACTGACAAGCACCGGACCCTGCTCCGAGCCGGGTGCGACCACACCGGGAAGCCCCTGAATTGGCTGCGACGACGCGAGATGAATTGGACGATCCACGGTGGTGGGGTTGCCCCAGAGGTCCTCGGCAACGACGGCCAAGCGGAACGGCTCCCCCGCAACCACAAGTGACGGGAGTATCGCTTTCCAGCGCGCTGCCGGACCCGGAACGAGCGCAAAGCCGGGCGAGCTTGGGAGTTCGGTGAACTCGTAGGTCGCGAAGGCGTCGACGTAGGTCTTGAGCTCGAAGCGCTCCTCGCAGTTGGTCTGCAGGCGCAGGCCCGGCGAGCCCTGCCGGCGATCTCCAAGGCGAATGGTCAGGGTATCGCCCGCACGCAGGAAGCCGCGACCGACCCGAATAAGGAGGGTATTGACCCAGGGCCGAATGTTGAGCCGATCGACCCAATACTCTAGCTTGGCACCGTTGCTTGCCTCGACCGTCGTGTAATTCGGCGCGGATGGCTCGGTGAACTGCGGCTTTGCCATATCGGAAGTGGTCCGCCAGGACACCTTGAGCATCCCGGTGTCATCGATCCCGAATGTACCGGCCGTGTAGACGAGCATCAGCTCCGCGTGCGAGCCGGCGATGAAGGGCCCGGAAGGCGTGACGGTCGCGGAGCCCATATGCTCTGGAAGATACGTCGATACGGGCATGTTCTTTACCTGGAAAGCAGCGGCAGAGGTGACCTTGTTAAGACGTTATATGATGACCTATGCTGCCTGTCGATGCATGCGGGCGAGGCGGATCGACGGTGGACATCAACAAGACAGTGCGCGGGGTGCTGCGCCGCTCCAGCCCCGAGCCACTCTATCGGCAGCTCGCGAGCCATCTCGAAGCCGAGATCGGCAGGGGCGGGCTGAAACCAGGGGATCGATTGGAGTCCGAAGCGCGGCTCACAGCGCGGTTTCAAGTCAGCCGCATTACCCTGCGCCAGGCGGTGGCGGAGCTTGTTCGCAAGCAGCTGCTGGTGCGCAAGCAGGGCAAGGGTACTTTTGTGACGGCACCGGCGGTGCGGCACGACCTCAAGCGCTCACATGGGCTCCTCGGCTCGCTCTTCGCGCAAGCTCATGGCGCAAGCGCTCGATTGCTGCGCTACGAGCTGCGGGTTCCTCCAACAGAGATCATGGCGCTGCTCAACACGGCGGCGAACCAGCCGGCGCTGGCGCTCGACCGCCTGTACCTGATCGGCGGCAAGCCGGTGGCCTTGGCACAGGCTTGGCTCGCTCCCGAGGTCGCCGTCTTGTCGCGCACCACCGCCAAGCTCATGTCCACCGAAGACATGATGCATCAGGTCGGCATCGTCATTGCGTCTTCTCAAATTACGATGAGAGCCGGCATGGCTGGCGCGCTCGTGGCCAGGGTGCTGAGGATCTCACCGCGCGCACCGGTTCTGATCTTGCATCGCAAGACCGTGGGCGATGACGGAATCATCAAAGAAGTGGGCACCGTATGGTTCTGCTCGGATGGATATGAGTTCGTCTGCTCAACGGGAAATCCCAACCGCATGGAGAGCCTGTTCGATATCCGCAATGTCTCGGGGAAGGTCTGAAATTTGCAGGTCACGCTGGCGTAGCAGGGGAGAGACTCCTATGAAGGCATTTCTTGTTCAGGCAGCACTCGTCGCGTTCGCAGCAGGCACGCCGCTGATCGCCGATGCGCAGACGGCCGAGAAGTGGCCGAGCCGAACAGTCCGCATCATCGTGCCCTTTCCCGCCGGCGGCTCTACCGATATCGCGGCGCGCCTCGTCGCCGGGCTTCTGTCGCATTCGCTGGGACAGCCGTTCGTCGTCGATAACCGCACCGGTGCGAACGGCGTCATCGGCATGGATGCCGCGGCCAAGAGCACGGCCGATGGTTATACGGTTCTCATTACCGCAGACGCGGTAGCCAGCAACCCACACGTCTACAAGGTCGAGCACGATCCGCTGAAGGACCTGGCTCCGGTCATTCAGCTGTCGCGTCAGCCCCTGGTGCTGGCGGCGCATCCTTCACTGGGAGCAAACACGCTACCGGAGCTGATCGCGTTGGCAAAGCAGCAGCCCGGGCTGCGATATGCGACGGGGAGCGGTTACGGCTCCTCGCAGCATATGGTCGGTCAATGGTTCGCCAAGCTGGCGGGCCTCGAGATGGAGCAGGTGGGGTATCGCGGTGGCGGTCAGGCCATCAACGATCTCGTTGCCGGTCATGTGAAGCTGGGTTGCCTCGGCTCGACGCCGCTCATTCCCCACCATCAGGCCGGCAACCTGCGGCTCTTGGCGCAATCCACGGCGATGCGCTCGCAAAGCCTCTCCGACGTGCCGACCTTTCAGGAGGCGGGCTTTGCAGGACTTGTGCTCGACCAGTGGCTCGGCGTCCTGGTCCCATCAGGAACGCCGGCCGGCGTCATCGGGCGGCTCAATTCGGAGATCGATAAGGTGCTTGCCGATCCGGCGGTCCGGGCAAAGTTCTTCGAGTTGGCGCAGGATCCGATCGGAGGTACGGCCGAGGCGTTCGGCCAGCGCGTGCGCGAGGACTTCGAGAAGTACGCACGGCTTGTCAAAGAATTGGATATCAAAATGAAGTAGCAGCGGCGCCTCGATGGGCGTCGGTTTTGGCGACGGATGGCCCTCGTAGGCTCAGCGTACGTGAACTGGATGGACAGCGACCTCTGCAGGTCCGGGATGACTGGCTATAACCCTCACGTTCAACAGGAAGGAAGAAATCGCCACCGTACTTTCTCGTTCAAGGCGATCGACAAGGCCCTGGCGGATCGCGGACGCCGATGTCACGTAGCTAGACCGGACGCCCAATTCATGGACGTCTCGACGTGCTCGGCGACGCGGCATCCCACAGCTCCAAGTCTGGGCCTGCTGAGAATCGGTACGCGACGCCGGAAACAGGTGCAAGCCGCCAAAGGGTTCAGAACTGATCGGCAACACTCGTGGCACCGCACAATCGAGAGTCAGAGATGGGTCATGATCTGCCGATCTGGAAGCGGCATGACCACGGCAGCTTTACCCCAAGAACTGACGAACTTAGTGGGCCACGCGAACGGCAAGTTCGTGCCAATAGCTGCCGTAACTGCCATCCGTGCTTGCCAGCCCGTCGCGTAATTGCCCTCGCGTCGTGAACGGGGAAGTCGTGAACGGGGAATGAGTGCCAAAAAGCAGATTATCGACGCCGGCGGCCGATCCTGCGCCATCAAACCTTGCCCTCAATGATGACGTCGAGAAGTGTGGGTGCGCCACGCGCAATCGACGCCCTGATTGCTGGTGCAATCGCATCGGGCTCACTGACGCGCTCCGCCCTGATGCCCAGCGATGTTGCGAGGCCGACGAAGTCGACAGGCGGGTTGGCGAAGTCCATGCCGATGAAATTGTCGTTCTTGTGAAAAGCTTTCAAGCGCTGCTTGATGATGCGGTAGCCGCCGTTGTTGCAGATAACCGTGGTGATAGGCAACTTGTGGTGCGCCATAGTCCAGAGCGCCTGGATGGAATACATGGCGCTGCCATCGCCGACGCAAGTGACGACCGGGCGCCCCTTCTGCGCCATCGATATGCCCACGGATGCAGGCAAGCTCCAGCCGATGCCGCCCGACGCGAGGCCGTGAAAACCGTAGCGATCACGATACGCGAAGAGGTCGGATAGCCTGCGTGAGGTCGTGAGCCCCTCGTTCACGAGCACCACATCTTTGGGCACCGACTGAACGATACGCAACGTCAGCAAATCAACGTCTATCGGCTTGGCAGCTTTGCGGGTCTCGATGGTATCGACCAGTCTCTCACGCTTCGCCGACCAGTTCTGCTCGGAAAGCGCCGTCATACGCTGGCTAGCGCTACGCCGCATGTCGGCGCCGCCCTTTCTTTCCAGCACCGGAAGCAATGCCCTGATGGTCTCACCAACGTCGGCGCGGATCGCCATCTCGGCTGGATAATTCTTGGCGAGGTCCCAATCCACGAGGCCGATCTGCACAGTTCTGAGGCCGTCGGGCATGGGATCGATGTCGCTCCACACCGACATCCGCAGCGCATCGGCCCCGAGCACGATCATGAGATCGTACTTGGAGAGGACGGCGCGTACTTCGGCCTGCTCGCGGGTCAGACCGCCGATGTAACACGGACTCTCCGACAGGAAGTGGGCGCCATAAGCCACGCTCTGCTGCATTGCAGGCGCGCCGATCAACTCAGCGAGCTGTGCCCCCTCTTTGAGCGCGTCGCTCTTGACCAGCTCGTCGCCGGCGACGATCAATGGCCGCTCGGCCCTGATAATGCGGTCCGCCAGCGCCGAGAGCACTTCATCCGATGGCCGGGTGCGGCTATCGACGCGCGTGGCGCTGCCGAGATCTATGCCAAACTCCATATTCAGGATGTCGCCCGGCAGTGAGATGAACACTGGACCGGTCGGTGGCGTCATCGCCACTTTCGCAGCACGGCGTACAATCCTGGGCAAGTCCTCGAGGCGCGTCACCTCGATAGCCCATTTGACCAGGGGCTGGGCGATCGGCACGAGCGGCTCGTACAGCAGCGGCTCGGTCAGCCCGTGACCCTGCTCCTGCTGCCCGGCGGTCAAGATCATGGGGGTGCCGGTGAACTTGGCGTTATAGAGCGAGCCCATGGCATTGCCGAGACCTGGCGCAACGTGGACGTTGCAAGCGGTGAGCTGGCCCGATGCACGCCCGAACCCATCGGCCATCGCTACCACCAGGCTCTCCTGCATCGCCATGACGTAGGTGAGTTCTGGGTAGTCCTTGAGCGCATGCATGATCGGCAGCTCGGTCGTGCCCGGATTGCCGAACAGGTGCGAAACGCCCTCATCCTTGAGCAAGGCCAGGAACGCGGATCGCCCGGTAATCTGATTGCGCGGCATAGAGGGCTCCTTCGCATGCAGACGTTGCCCTCGACCATCTTGCGGTTGTGTCGAGGCAGAATCGACCCAAAATTTGCCGCCGAGCTCGGTCGGTCGGACCGCGGGCGGCACCGGCTTCGTCCCGTGCTGACAACGCCGGGCCACCCGTCAAGCACCACCGTCGCAGGGAGCTCTGAGCCCCATGCGCTCCAGCCGCGGCATGCTCCTGCAGATAGTCGAGGAAGGCAAGGGAGGCACCCGAACGCCCTGCAGCGCTCATTCGGCTCGTCTCGCGGCCACATCGTCTGGCGAGGAAGACCATGAAACCCAACACAGGGCCGAGCGTTCCTACCTCACACGCGAGGACGGGGTGAGCACGATGCCGATCGAGTTCAATCACACGATCATCTGGTCAAAGGATAGCAAGGCCTCCGCATCGTTTCTTGCCGGCATCTTGGGCCTGCCTCCGCCACGGAAGTGGGGCCCGTTCCAGATCGTCGCGACGGCCAACGGCGTCAACCTCGACTTCATGGACAGGGAAGGCGAGATCCTGTCCCGACACTTCGCGTTCCTCGTGATCGAGGCGGAGTTCGACGAGATCTTTGGCCGCATCCAGCAACAGGGGCTACAGTACTGGGCGGACCCCGCGCGCACCAAGGAGGGTGAGATCAACCGGCACGACGGCGGGCGCGGCGTATATTTTGAGGACCCGAACGGGCATCTTCTGGAGATCATCACACGGCCGTATGGGAGCAGCGGGTGGGAGCCGTGAGCGCTGGCGGCTGATCGGTAGGTGCACCTCCGGATTTCTGACGAAGCGGCGCAGCCATTTCTGGATCGGTTTTATGCTCGGAATTTGAGGTGCCAGGAGTGTCGCTCGCGTAAGTCGGCCCATCAAGCTCGCTCGTGTCGGCATCGCGTCGACGCGGCAGATCATTTGAGGCAACGATGGCCCAGAACATCTACGACAGGCCGGACTTCTTTGAAGCCTACAGTCAACTCGGCCGCTCGATCCACAGACTGGTGGGTTGGTCCCCTAACGCATCAACACGGGTCCAGAACTCGGATCCAGTCGCAAGCCCACGTTCGACTTTGGCAGGCCGTTCAGCATTGAGCTGACAACCCACGGTTAGCCCATCAGTGCTGCAGTCCTTTATTGTCGGGAACGGAAGATGCACTCGGGGCCGCAATTAATGCGCCGGAATCTGCAGTCACGAGACAAGCGAGACGGGTTCGAAGGTCGTTTGCGCGGTGCATTAGTTTTGATAGCGTCATGGCCGAGCGCGCTGACCGGGAGATCCGATGAAGCCACGGCTGCATCTCAATCTCTTCATCTATGGCCGTGGCCATCACGAGGCCGCATGGCGCCATCCCCGCTCCTCTTCCCGCTCGCTGATGGACATCGACCACTACATTGACTGCGCGCTTAAGGCGGAGGCCGCCCACTTCAACTCGATTTTCCTTGCAGACGTTCTCAATCTGCCTCCCGATGTCGACAGCTCCGCACGACTATGGCTTGAGCCCCTGACGGCGCTCGGCGCAATAGCGCATGCGACGAGCCACATCGGCCTCATCGCCACAGCGTCCACGAGCCACACTGAGCCGTTCAATTTGGCGCGCCAGTTTTGTTCGCTCGACCACATCAGCCGTGGCCGGGTGGGGTGGAACATCGTCACTTCGTTCAGCATCGCAGGCAGCCGCAACTTTGGCGGCAGCGGTCGCCTTTCGCACTCGGGCCGCTATGACAAGGGTGAGGAGTTCATGAAAGTCGTGACGGCGCTCTGGAACAGCTGGAGCGACGATGCCGTCATCGACGATCGTACGGCTGGCACCTATTTGAGAAGGGAGCGCGTGCGGGAAGTCAACCATCGGGGCGAGAGCTTCGAGGTCGCCGGTCCGCTGAATCTACCGCGCTCTCCGCAAGGTTGGCCCGTATTGGTGCAGGCTGGTTCCTCCGATACAGGCAAGGCCTTTGCGGCTCGCCATGCGGAAGCGGTGTTCACCGCACACATCCAAAAGTGCACAGCGGAGGGCTTCTATCGGGACATCAAGGCGCGCGTCGTTGCCGCTGGCCGTCGACAGGATCAGCTACTTGTGCTGCCGGGAATTAGCGCCATGATCGGCGGCACGGAACGGGAAGCAAAGCGCCTTCAGCAGGAACTCAACGAGATGGCTGACGCCAAGGTAGGTTTGACGCGCCTCTCCGACCGCTTCGACGGCTACGATTTTTCCCACATCAAGCTCGATCAAGTACTGGCTCCCGAGGACTTCCCGGATCCTGCGGAAAACGAGAGTTCGCGCGGGCGTACGGAGTTGATCGTCCGCGCGGTAAGGCAGGAGAAACTCACCATGAGGCAACTGCTCGCAAAGCTGGCAGGAGCACGTGGCCACTTTGTGATGGCCGGCACCCCAGAGCAGGTTGCCGACACCATCGAGGATTGGGTCGACAGCGGCTGCGCAGACGGCTTCAACGTCATGCCGCCGGTACTACCGTGGATGCTGGAAGCTTTCGTCCAGGAAGTCGTCCCGATACTCAAGCGACGAGGCCGCTTCCGCACCGAGTACGAGGGCCAAACGCTTCGCGAGCACTTCCGCCTCCGACGTCCGCAGGCATAACGCATCTATCAGAACATCGTTTGGGAGCACGAGACGATGCAATCGCGCACGTGTCACAAACGCTTCGCTACACACGTCCATGCACGAGCCGCCGGTCTGTTGGTTTGCGTAATTGTTCTCATGGGATACCCGACAGCGAAAGCCGAAATCTCTGAAGTCGGTATCGTGCGTCAGTTTGGCATTCACTATTTGCCTCTCGTGATCATGGAGCACGAGAGGCTGGTTGAAAAAGTGAGTGTCGCGGAGGGGCTAAAGGATCTTAAGGTCACATGGACGCAGCTTTCGGGTGGCGCGACGGTCAATGATGCATTGCTGGCCAAGGCGGTGCAGTTCTCAGCTGGGGGTGTTGGTCCGCTCCTCGTGCTTTGGGATTAGACAAAGGGCGGCAACGGCGACGTGAAGGCTCTGCGGCGGTCAGCGATGTTCCGATGACGCTGACCACGCGCAATCCCAACATCAAGTCGATCACTGATTTTACGGCGAACGACAAGATCGCACTGCCTGCCGTGAAAACGTCGATGCAAGCAGTGACCTTGCAGATGGCAGCAGCAAAGCAATGGGGGCTGAAAGAGTTTGAACGACTCGACGGCTTCACTGTCGCCTTGGCGCACCCCACCGCAACATCGGCCATGCTGTCGGGTGCGGGCGAAATCAATTCTCTCATTTCACTGCGGCACCGTTCGATCACATCCAGCTCAAGGATCCCAAAATCCGCGCCGTTCTCGACAGCTATGAGGTGTTTGGAGGACCGGCCACGCTCATCCTGCTTTATGCGACGCAGAGTTTTTGCGATGAGAACCCCAAGACATGCCGGAGCGTGGTTGCGGCAATGGGACAGGCAATGGACCTCGCGCGCACGGACAAAACGCGCGCTGCTGAAATCTACCTTAGCGTTGCGAAGGAAAAAGACGGCACCCGCCAGCGCACCTTCAACGAGCAGCGAAAGGAAGAAATGCATCCAGCTAGGCCCCTGGTGACGTCGAGAGACCGACAGGATGGCACACCGCTTACGATACCCGTTTTTAGCGAACGCGCATTTCGCGCAATCAGCACGCTGTCGATCATACCGTCCGCCACCGCTGCCTCCCGGTAGTGACCGCACCGAAAGACGGCAGTTGTACGGATGTTGCGCAGCTAGGTTCCAGAAAAAACTCCCAACCTTCCAAACCGCGTTGACAAGATTTGAACAAGTAACCTGAGAAGGGCGGTTGCGATGCCTCGATCCCCTAAGGTGGACATGTGAGGACGATGGCGGTGGTTCGCGTGGCTCTGGGGCTGGCCGTGTGCGTCGTCGGCTATCTGCTGTTGGCGTACTCGGTACTTCCATCTTTTTGGCAGCACTACGAGCATCAGCCGGGTCTGCGGGGCCGGCCAATGACGACAGAGACGGTCCAGGGCATTCCTGGTGATCCGCTGAACATCGCGCTCGTCGGCAGCAAGACGGATGTTATGGGCGCATGGAGATTGGCGGGGTGGTATCCAGCCGATGCGATCACGCTCAGGACAAGCGTGGAGATCGCCGAGAGCGTTGTGCTCGACAGGCCTTACCCGGATGCCCCTGTCAGCAATCTTTTTTACGACGGCCGCCGTCAGGATCTCGCGTTCGAGAAACCCGTGGGCAGCAGTGCCGATGAGCGCCATCACGTTCGGCTTTGGGCGATACTGGATAAGGGCGCGGAGCATCGACCGGTCTGGCTTGGTTCCGCCACTTATGACCGCGGTGTTGGCATCAGCCACTACACGGGTCAGATTACGCATCACATCGCGCCGAATGTCGATGCCGAGCGCAACTTTGTGGTGGCTGAACTAGTTCGTGCCGGCATGCTCATGGAGATCTATCACGTTGCTGGTGTGGGTCCCACTGTTCGCGGACGCAACGGTGGTGGCGACCGATACTTCACTGATGGGGAAATGACGGTTGGAGTCATCCGACCAAACGCCGTTGCTACCAGTGTCTCGCCCGAAACGCGAGCAAGCCCGCCCCACATCGCGTTGAAAAATTCTATCTGGTCTGCAATAGGCAGGGTCCTCGACACCCGCGCCGATTAGGGGCAGCCATTGGCCATGGGCTAGGCAGTCTTGCCTAGCTCACATGTTGATCAGCAGTTGCCGAAAACGTAGGTTTGTTCAGCCTTCAGTGCCGCCCCTCGAAATGCGCGAACTCGCTCATGAAGGGGGCGGCCACATCAGCATTGAGCTTGCAGTCGAGGAAGATCGGCCCTTGCGGATCGCGCAGCTTCGGAGCAATCCGCGCGAGGTCCTCGAGCGTGCGGATGGTTTCCGCCTCGAAGCCGAAGCCGGCGGCGATCGGCGCAAAGTCAACGTCCGGAAATACGGATTTCGCGACGGGATGCTGGCGAAGCTTCAGGAAGTGCAACTCGGCTCCGTAGGCGCAGTCGTTCATGACAATGACGACGAGCGGCAGGTCCTCGCGTACCACCGTCTCGAGCTCGCCCATTGTCATCAGGAAGCCGCCGTCACCGATCACCATGACGGTGGGTTTCTCGGGTCGCGCTTTGGCCATGCCGAGCGCCGCGCCGAATGCGAGCCCGATCGAGGCAAAATCGCCGATCATCTTGAAATGGCCGGGATCTGGCACGCTGAGATAGGGCACCACACCCAGGAAGTTGCCGCCGTCGACAACGAGGTTGCGATCAGCCGGCAATAGCTTCTCGAGCTCCATGGCGAGGACGCGCATGTCGAGCGTTCGGGCGGTGTTGGCAGGCTGAAAGTCCTGCTCGGGGCTGAAAGCCGCGATGAGCGCGGAAGTCTCTGCATCGTGAAAGGACTTTTCCGTGGCATGCCGGGCGGGGCAGGCAGCGGCCAGCCGTTCGGCCGCAAGACGGGCATCGCCGACCACGGCCACGTCAGCATTGAACCAGCGGCCAATGTTGGCGCGCACCGTATCGACTTGGATCAGCGGCACCTTGGGCAGCGACGTGCCAAAGCTCGTGGTTAAAAAATTAAGCCCCGCGCCGAACGCGATGACGCAGTCGGCCTGGTCGGCCATGCGCCGCGCGATCGAGTGCGAGAACGAGCCGATGATACCGAGATTTCGGGGATTGCCCTTGAACAGGTCCTTGCCCCGCGCCGTAGTTACGATAAGCGCGCCGATGCGCTCGGCCAGGGCTTCCATTGCATTTCTGGCGCCAGCCTTGTGAGCGCCGAGGCCAGCAACGATGAGTGGGCGCCTTGCCTTGTCGAGCACTGCCGCTGCTGCAGAAATCGAAGCTTCGGTCGGCGGCAGCGGCTGCCAATCGGGCCGCTTCAGGGCAAGGGGTACCGTAGGCCGCTCGATCTCGGCAAGTTGGACATTGGTCGGCAGGTGCAGGCTCACGGTGTTGCCTCGGAGCGACGCAGCGGCGGCATCGGCCAGCGTCTGACGCGCACCATCAGGACTCGTTGCGGTGAAGGTACGCAACCCCGCTGCGCTCAGCACGCCGACGCCATCGAGCGCCTTGTAGTCGGGTCCGAGGCCGTTCGGCGCGCCTATGGTCGCGGCCTCACCGTAGATGATGAGCACAGGACTTCCCGTGCGGCTCGCATAGACGGCTGAATGGAGCCCGTTGGCGAGTGCCGGGCCGCGGCCGATCACGGCAACGCCAAGGCGACCCGTGGCATAGGCATAGCCATCGGCCATGGCGATTGCCGCGTTCTCGTGACGGGCGCCATAGAAGCGAACACCGACTGTGTCGAGCGAGGTCGCAAAGAGCGCCGTGTCGTCGCTCATCAGGCCGAACACAGCCTCAACGCCCATTGTTTTGAGGTCGTGGGCAAGCACCTCGTAGACGGGAGCCTTCTCGCCGGAAGTCTTGTTTGCCGTGGGTGCCATATCGTGCCACCTCAATCGCGCAGGAATGCCGGGGCAAAGGGTTGGCCCTCGGTCCGGTCAAGTCAAGGCGGGAAACGTAAAGGATCCCGATCCGCAATGTGACGGGACCCACGTGTCATTAGCGCAGAAGACGACCAAGGTTGATTGCGTGATGTGCTCGGGCCAATGGAGTCACCCCGCAGTCCAGAGCGCCACTCACGCCGCCGCCAGGACAGGCGCGTCGCCGGCGATGGTGGTTCGATGCATGACGCGGCGTTCCGTCGGATCATGCGGTGTCACGTAGTGCATAGTGCAGCGATTGTCCCACATTAGGATATCGTGAGGCTCCCACCTGTGCTCGTAGACAAACTGCTGTTGGCCGGCGAAGTCCGCTAGCTCCCGAATGAGCTCTCGGCTCTCAGTCTGGCCTAGGCCCTCGACCGCGTCGTTGTAGATCGGGCTGATGAACAGTGACTTCCGGCCGGTAACCGGATGCCGGCGGACGAGTGGCTGCCACACCGGCGGCATCGCTTGCTTTTCGGCTTCGGTCGGCTCCCTGGCGCCAAGCTCGCGAGCGAGCATGCTGAAATCGTGCCGCGCACGCCGCCCTTCGACCAGCCTGCGCAATCGCTCGGGCAGCGCTTCGTAGGCAGCGTACATGTTGGAAAAGCACGTGACGCCGCCGGTGCGGCTGATCTCGATCCCGTGCAGGAGCGAGCCGACCGACGGCTGCTCACGATAGCTCGAGTTGGTGTGCCACTCGCGGGCGCCCGAGAGTTGCTTCATCGTCGGGTGCGACGGCGGCATCAGCTTGCCGTCCTCGTCCGTGTTGGCGACACGGAAGATCTCGGCGACCCGCTTCGACTTTATGATGTCCTGGTGGAATACCTCGGGCTCGCCGAAGTATCGCGTGACAGCGACGTGCTGCTCGTCGGTGATCGGTTGATCTGGAAAGACTAGGACGAGATGCTCCGCCCACGCCTGCTTGATGGCTGCCACCATCTCCGCGTGGAGCGGTGTGCGAAAGTCTACGCCCAGCACCTCCGCACCCAGCGAGGGGTGCAGCTTGCGCACGCCGATTTCAGCCGAATGCTTTGCTTGACTAGAGGTCATGTACGTTTGTCTCGCTCCAGAGGGCGGCGCTCACGTCCCATACTCGTCAAATGAGGCTCTGAAAGGGTCAAACTACGCTGGTTGTGAAGTGGACACAACGGCTCACAAGGCGCCAGCTTGCGGGTTGGAGCGCTGTAGATCTGGCTTTCCTCGCGAGCGCACCTCTGCCGTCCTACCCTCGGACGTTCGCCATGCTCGTTGCGAGGGCAGCTTTGGGTCATGAGGACGCATCGAGTGCAAGCAGCTCGATAGTCTGCGTTGCCTCAGAAAGCAGACGATGTTGGAGAGAGAGCAGCACGGCAAGTTCGTGCCAGAATCAGACACGGAGGGCTAGCACATCACGACTGGGCTCCTGCATGCGGCGCCGAAATGCAATGCGCTTGTGCGCCGCTTCCGCTTGTCGCCGTGTGTCCACACCGCGACGCGGGCGCGCTTGAGCACTCCCGCGAGACTACGGCCGCTCTCCCGGATGACCCTGTCCTTATTGTTCCCGAACTCGTCCCGGACAATCTGCGGCACGACAATGTTGATGACATGGTCGCGGCAGAGCGTTTCAATCGCGCCGAGCAACGGTTCATTCGCGTCATTGCCCGCTAGGTCCAGCCACACGCAAGTATCTAGAAGCAGCTGCACCGGGGTTACTGGGTCGCCGCGCTGTTTCACCTTTCTCGACATTTCTCACCCAACTCTTTCCCTATGCCAGTTCAACGCGAAGCTCTCGGCCCAGCACGTGAGCCGCACGGTGAAGAGTTTCGAGGGTCACGTTGCCCTGCTCGGGGCCGCGCACGCCCTTCGCGGTTGAGCTGCTTTGCAATCGACTTCGACGACTTACCGCCCGCATACTCGCTGAAGATGCGACGGACGTCTGCATACCGATGATGAAATGATGGCCATCACGTCCGCTTGGGAACTTCTGAGACATTTGCGATCGGCCAACGTCCGACACATGGCGGCTACATCCCGCCAATCATTACGCCCACAACGCGACAAGTCTTTGAGATCCAGCAGCGTCTAGCTTGGCACAAAGCCCAATACACGAAGGGCCCGATGGCTCTTCGAGAGTGCCTCTTCGAACGCGGTGATTGCCGCTACGCTGCGCGAGCTTTCTAGCACCGCAAAGTCGTAATGCTCCGCACCGAGTGGGATAAACCCGAGACTAAGCGCGTCTGCGACAGGCTTGATTGCAACGCCCCAGTCGGCACGGCCTTGTGCAATAGCGGCGGCCACCGCATTGTGGGAACGTGGCTGGTTCCAGTAGCCCGTTGGCCGCGCTCCTTTGAGCAGACCATCAATCAGCGTGCGCGTGCCGGCGCCCTGATTGCGGTTGACCATGACGCAAGTCTTGTCGTCCAAAGCGGCTTCAATTGAAGCCGCGAGGTCCTTACATTCGAAGCGCTTGTCTCCCTTCCGAAACACGAAACCCTGCATGCGTTGCCAACCCGGAATGAGCCTCATCCCCTCGGAAAGAAACGGCTGATTGTAGGCGCCGCCCTTCGGGTCCATCAGGTGAATCGGTGCGATGTCGCATTCGCCGCGCTGCAATGCGGTCAGTCCACCCAGGCTGCCGAGTGCCAGTACGCGCGCAGAGCGCCCTTGCCTCGACAGTTCGCCGATGACCGCGTCGAGACCGATGCAGTGGCTGCCCATTATGACAAGATCAGGCACGCGCACGTGCGAGCTGAATAGCTGCACGGTTGTGGTCGCCCCAGCGCTCATGGAATCAGCGAGTGCATCGATGGTAACGAAGCCGTCTGCCTGCGAGAATGCCGTTACTGCACCCGAGCCCTTGCCCACCGGGTGCGCAACGAGCCCGTTCTCGGCTGCGGCGAGCGCCACCATCACGAACTCGGTACGGCCAAGCTCGGAGGCGATGCGCACCGGGACGCGTGCGGCCAGGCTTCTTTCTGCTCGTTCAGGGAGGCCGGCCAAGATGCGCAGGACGGGCGCCACGATATCGTGGAATGTGAACATAGCCGATGTGGGGAAGCCTGGTAGCACGACAATGGGCTTGCCATCGCAAACGGCCAGGCACAGCGGTTTGCCGGGTTTCAGGGCAACGCCGTGAACAACAATTCCCGGCCGGCCCAATTGGGCAACGATCCGATAGGTCAGGTCACCTGCACCCTTCGACGTCCCGCCCGAAAGGATTAAGGCATCGCAGATCTCGAAGGCTCGCTGAATACCGACACTGAGGAGTGCCTCATCGTCACGCAGCGCTCCGAGCCTAATCGCCTCGCAGCCGTTCTCGTCGAGAGCAGCAGCAATCGCGGGTGCATTGGAGTCGTAGATCTTGGCCGGTGCTAAGGCTTCGCCGGGCTGGACCAACTCGTCTCCAGTCGACAGCACGCCAACACGCGGCTTGCGCCAGACCGCTGCATCGGAGCAGCCGACAGCTGCGAGCATTGCAATCTCTCGCGCACCGACGACTGTACCTCCACGGAGCAGCGTCTGACCCCGTGCGATATCGGACCCTGCAAAGGCTATGTTTTGTCCCGGGCTAACAGAACGCATGACCACGATTCGGTCGTCACCGACAGGTTCCGTGTTCTCGATCATAACCACTGCATCCGCGCCACGTGGAATTGGCGCACCGGTCGCGAGGGGTGTTGCATGACCAGGCGTAACAGCCTTCGTCGGTGCCGTACCGCACGAGACGATCTCGCCGGTCAGAGTCAATGTCGTCAGCGCCCCTGCTGACGCATTCGCAAGATCGCCTGCGGAGACGGCGAAACCGTCGACAACGGATCTGTCGAACGGCGGCGCGTCCACAGGCGCAGTGACGTCTTCCGCCAGGACACGCCCTAGCATTCGATCGAGTGTCACTTTCTCCATTCCGAGAGTGGTCGGTTGCAGTGCCTTTCGAAACGTCGCGATTGCATCATCGCGGGAAAGGACCTTCAAGAACTGGTCTTGTGCAATACCGCCGGCCTGTTGCCTCGTTGTCATGGCAAATGCTTTTGATGGGAGAGGCCGAAAGGATCCTCGATACGGAAGGCACGGATGACCTCGTCCGCCGCATGTCCCTCGGCCCCTGGTGGGACGAGGTAGTAGGCGTCGGATTGTGCCAATGCAACCAGCGTGACATTCCCAATCGCCATCGGATTCAGTTTTCCCCCACTGGTACGCAGCAAGACCAGCTCGGTCATTCCGATGGCGGATGCGATCTTGCGCGCTAGAGGTCGTTTGATGGCGCAGATCCGCTGTGCCGAGAGCTCAGCTACGACCGGAACAACGAGCGCCAAGTAGGCAGCGATGAGGCCATCAAAACGTCGAGGCATCTCGATATGCACCGAGCCGTCGGGAGAGACCTCGATCCAAGACGAGTCGCCGGGTTGAAGCGCCAAACGTGGCTCGGTCTGCCGGATATTTCGGATAAAGAGATCGGCGGGATTCCCGTGTTCGACCAAATTACAGCCGAGCGCCATCACGCGTTTGCGCAGCCAAGTCTCGTGGGATCGGTCTTCAATCTGAACTGACAGAGTTGGCTGCCTAACTGTGGCTGCGTCGATGCCGGCCAGTCGACAGGCCAGGATAGCCTCCGATGTAATCCGCAATCCGGCCGGCATAACCAAAGCATCAAGTCTCAGATCTTGTCCGGACAGCCGAGCGTTCATGCCGGGCGTTGCCTGGTCGACAGCGAGCAGGATCGGACCCGCCTGAGTGACGGTGGCAGGGTCGACAACGGCGTCGCAACCCTCGGGCAGCTCGTCACCCGCAGCAACCGCAGATGGTGCGCGCGCCAGGATGACCGGCGATTGGGCCGATGCTCCGATCAGATCGAGTGAAGTGACTGCAAGACCCGATCTAAGAGCGACGGCGCGCAGCGGTATCGGCGCCACGGCGCACACTGGCTCTGCCAGCGTCAGTCCGCGCGCGCTCTCAATCGGCACGCTGCGAAGCGCAACGGGAGCTAGTCCTTCCAGGATCGGTTGCAGGACGTCGAGCACAGGCTTAAGCGGCGCGCTCATGGCGCCCAACGGATGCTGCCGGCTGCGGAGACATCGAGGCCATCGAGTTCGGCCGCACGCTGTGCCAGCTCGGCCGAGCGCAGCATCTTCACAAACGTTGCCAGCGGCTCTCTATAGCTATCGCGCTGACGCATGAGAATGTCGAAGCTCTCGCTGGCCAGTGGAACGAAGTCTAGATCCGCGGCCTTAGCAATCGCGCGCGTGGCGATGCCACAGTCGGCATGACAGGCGCGGATCGCCTGGGCTATGTCCGGACCGGTCGGTGCCACCAGCGCGATGTTGAGCTCGTGCTCAGCGATCCCGGCTTTCTTGATCAGCGCGAGAAGGAGCTGCTGCGCACCAGCTCCCGGTGGCCGCATAGCGAATCTCGGCCTCACGCGAGGGATGTCCGACACCTCCTGCAAACCGAGCGGGTTGCCTCTAGCCACTACCATTCCCTGCTCACGCGAGCAAAAATGCAAGAGCACCGCGTCGTAAAGCGTCGGTTCCTGCGAAACGACTGAAACGTTGGCGTCCTTGTCGAGATCGTCGAGGTCGTGGAAGTGGATGGCGGCGGCAATAACCTCTCCCTTGAGGAACCGCCGGTAACCGATCTCGCTACCCTCCGGTAGAATTGCCAAGCCTGCTCCGCTCTTGATCAGCGCCCACTGCAGCAGAGGATCGTGACTGCCACCCACAATGGGCGGCGGATCGGCAGGTACAACGCCAAGAGGACGCGCCATGCCGGCGAGCAGCCAGCGGTCCAGGTCAGCACGCGGAAACAGCCACTTCCCAGTGACCTTGGTGCACGGGATCGCGCCATCCGCCACCAACTCGTAAAGCTTGCGCTCTTTGATCCGCAGGTAGTCGGCGGCCTCGGTTGTTGTGAGCAGTTCCAGGGCTGCATTAGGCTGCATTTTCTTGCGTATTTTCCGATCCTTGACTTCCGCGAAGAAAACACGGCTTCTGATGATGGTCAACTCTCCCAGTAAGGTTTCCGCTTGGACGGTGCCAATGCCCTTGACCTGATCCTGTCCGGCGACCGCACGCTGTTTGCCATTGTGCGGCTGTCGCTCACGGTGACGGTGTCGGCGACGCTGCTGGCGGCGCTCGTCGCAATGCCGCTCGGTGCGGCCGTGGCACTGACGCGGTTTCCCTTCCGGAATCTCGTGATCGTCATCCTCAATGGCCTCATGGGGCTGCCGCCGGTGGTCGTCGGGCTGATGGTCTTTCTTATGCTGTCGCGGTCGGGACCGCTCGGGGAGTTGGGCATTCTGTTCACGCCGACCGCGATGACGATCGCGCAGGCCATCCTTGTTGCTCCGATCATTGCGGCGCTGACCCGGCAGCTGATCGAAGATCTCTGGGCCGAGTACCGCGACGAGTTGACTGCGATGGAGGTCGGACCGATCCGGCGCGTGCAGACCCTGCTGTGGGATGCGCGCTTCTCGCTCGTGACGATCCTCCTTGCCGGCTTCGGTCGCGCGGCCGCCGAAGTCGGCACGGTGATGATCGTTGGCGGCAACATCGACGGCTTCACGCGCGTGATGACCACAACGATCGCTTTGGAAACATCCAAAGGCAACCTGCCGCTCGCGGTCGGCCTCGGCATCGTGCTTATCGCACTCATCCTGGCCGTAAATGCGCTCGCCTGGAGCGTCCGGCAATGGGCGGAGCGCCATGCTGGATAGCGTCAGGGTCGACCGAGATTTCGCATTTACTGCGCGCGCGCTGTCGGCGCTGCCGATCAAGTTCGAGACGGTCAGCTTCGCTGTGGGCGCAACACGTATTCTCCATGGCGTCGACGTGAGGGTGGTGCCGGGCCCGCCTACCGTGCTCATGGGGCCGAACGGCTGCGGCAAGACCACGCTGCTGAAGCTAGCGATGAGCCTTGTTTCCCCGACCAGTGGCACGATCACCTTCGGCGGCGGCGCGGCGCCGGCGGGCAGTCGAGCCATCGTATTTCAGAAGCCGGTCATGCTGCGGCGAACGGCAGCGGCCAACGTCGCTTACGCCCTGAGAGTAGCAGGCAAACCTGGCAACGAGGCGAACGTTCGTCGCCTGCTCGATCTCGCCCATATTGCGCCGTTGGCCGTTCGCCCGGCGCGGCGCCTGTCGGGCGGGGAGCAGCAACGCCTCGCCCTTGCGCGAGCGCTCGCGTCCGAGCCCCAGGTGCTTCTTCTCGACGAGCCGACGTCAAGCCTCGATCCGGCCTCGACCAACCTCGTCGAGGACATCATCGCGCGAATATCGGCTTCGGGCGTCAAGGTCGTGATGGCCACGCACGATATCGGCCAGGCGCGGCGGCTGGCCGGTGACGTCGTCTTTCTCGCCAAGGGCTCGATGATCGAGCACACACCCGCCGAGCGATTCTTCACGGATCCTGCAAGCGAGGAGGCGCGCCGCTTCCTCGCCGGCAATCTCGTTATTTGAGAAGGAGACCTGGAATGAAGGCCTATCGACTGCTCGTCGCATTTGCGGCAACTTTGCTGCTGCTCGCCCCGGCGGTTCAGGCGCAGGACAAGTCGATCGTCGTCGCATCGACGACATCGACGCAGGACTCCGGTCTGTTCGGGCACATCCTCCCGATGTTCAAAGCCAAGACCGACATCGACGTGAAGGTGATCTCTCAGGGGACCGGCCAGGCGATCGACACGGGACGGCGCGGTGACGCAGACGTCGTGTTCGTGCACGCCAAGCCGCAGGAGGAGAAGTTCGTGGCGGAAGGCTTCGGCGTGCGCCGCTTCGACGTGATGTACAACGACTTCGTTCTGATCGGTCCCAAGACCGACCCTGCCGGCATCAGGGGTGGAAAGGACATCGTACAGGCGCTCAAGGCAATCGAGGCGAAGGCGAGCCCATTCGTCTCACGTGGTGACAAGAGCGGCACCCACGCCGCCGAGCTGGCACTGTGGAAGGCTGCAAACCTGGATCCTGCCGGCACCAAGCCTTCCTGGTACCGCGAAATCGGTCAGGGTATGGGCGCCGCGCTCAACACCGCGGCCGCCATGGGCGCCTACGTGCTCTCCGACCGTGGGACATGGCTGTCGTTCAAGAACCGCGATGCACTGGAGATCAGCATCGAGGGCGACAAGCGGCTGTTCAACCAGTACGGGATCATCCTGGTGAACCCCGAGAAGCACACGCACGTGAAGAAAGAGCTCGGGCAGGCATTCATCGACTGGGTGATCTCGAAGGAAGGGCAAGCCGCGATCGCATCGCACAAGATCAACGGCGAGCAGCTCTTTTTCCCTAACGCCGATGGGGCAACCAACTGAAGGTGCCAGCATGCGCAGCATTCTGCTTGCCATCGCTGTGGCGCTGGCTCCCGTGAACGTCGCTGCCGAAACCGTTCGCCTTTATGCCGCCGGCAGCCTCAAGGCCGTGATGGCCGATATCACGCGCGAGTTCGAGGCGAAAAGCGGCGGTGCCGTGAAGGTCGAGACTGTGCTCGGTCCATCGGGCATTTTGCGCGAGCGCATCGAGAAGGGAGAAGCCGCGCATGTGTTTGCCTCCGCCGATACCGGCCATCCGAAGCGCCTGGGCGATCAGGGCCGCACCGCCGGCCCGCTGATTGTGTTCGCACGCAATGAACTGTGTGCGCTGGCGCGAGGCGGGCTTGCCATCGCCGCCGATACGCTACTCGAACGCATGCTCGATCCGGCGATCAAGCTCGGCACGTCGACGCCGAAAGCTGATCCATCGGGGGACTATGCATTCGCGTTGTTCGGCAAAGCGGAGGCCGTCAAAACGGGCTCCAAGGCGACACTGGAAGCCAAGGCGCTGACATTGACGGGTGGCCCGGCCTCGGAGAGCGCGCCGGCCGGCAGGAATCCTTATGCATGGGTGATGGAAACCGGCAAAGTCGACATTTTCCTCACGTATTGCACCAATGCCCTGCTGGCGAAGGCCGAGGTTCCCTCGTTGTCGATCGTCGCGATCCCCAAGCCGCTCAATGTCGCCGCGGACTATGGCCTCGTCATAATGAATGGCGCGCCGAAGGCTGCGCATGACCTCGCCGCGTTTATCCGCTCCGAGACTGGAAGGGCAGCCCTCATCAAGTACGGCTTCAGTACGGGAGACTAGGCCGGCATGCGGCGTGGCCTCAAGGAGCCTGCGGGAGCGAGTATGCGCACGCTGATCGATCGCCGTATGTTCGCTCTTGCCGCTGCATCGGCACTGGTGATGTCCTGCCCGGCACGCTCCGCGCGCCACGTCACCGACTCTGCGGGCCGCAGGGTCGAGCTCCCCGATCGCATCGGCCGCGTGTTCGCGGCAGGCGGTCCGGCCGCCGTTGCCGTCTACGCGCTCAGGCCAAACTCGATGGTCGGCTGGCCGCGCGAGATGCGCGAGGAGGAGAAGCGATACGTGCTGCCCAACGTCCGCGATCTGCCGGGCGTAGGTCTCATCACCGGGCGCGGAGACACGGCCAATGTCGAGCTGTTGCTCAGGACCAAGCCCGACATGATCGTCGACTTCGGCTCAACGCGCGACATCTACGTCTCGCTGGCTGACAGCGTGCAGAGCCGCACCGGCATCCCCTATGTGCTGATCGACGGCCGATTGCAGGCGACGGCAGCCTCGTTGCGGCTGCTCGGCGACATGCTCGGCGTACCCGAGCGCGGCGAGATGCTGGCGCGTTACACGGAGGATCTGCTCGCGCGGCTGTCAGCCGCCCTCGACAACGTACCCGAGACGCTACGCCCGCGAGTTTATCTCGCGCGCGGGCCGCAGGGGCTCGAGACTGGTCTCAGAGGCTCAATCAATACGGAGATCATCGAGCGCGCGGGTGGACAGAATGTCGCCGACGGCGGCGACCAGAGGCGCGGCATCGCCAACGTCTCGCGCGAGCAGGTGCTCCTCTGGAATCCGGATATCGTCGTCACGTGGGATCGCAACTTTTTCGACGACGTGACGCAGCGTCCAGATCCGATCTGGCAGTCGGTCAAGGCCGTCGCCGAGAAGCGCGTCTACCTGGCGCCGACCGCGCCCTTCGGTTGGATCGACCGGCCGCCGTCGCTCAACCGCCTGATCGGCCTTGCGTGGTTGGCCAACATCTTCCACGGCCCGCGCTTCGCATTCGACATCGTCGAGGACACACGCGCATTCTACAAGTTGTTCTATGGCGTCGATGTCAGCGACGCTGATCTTAGGACCTTGATCGCATGGGCGGACGGCCAGCCACCAGGGATGCCGGCGCGACGGTGAGTGGAGGTGCCGCAGGGCCCCGCGTCGGTGCATGGATGATACCGGCGCTGGTCGTTTCCGTAATCATTGCGGCACTCGTTGGTCTTGCCACCGGCGCCTATCCCCTGACCCTGCACGGCATGATGCAGTCGCTCGAGAAGCTGCTGACCGGTGCGCCAGCGACGACGCCGGAGGATCGCGTCCTCCTCTTGATTCGGGGCCCGCGCGTGCTCGCCGGCATCATGGCCGGCGCGGCTTTGGCCGGCGCAGGTGTCGTCTACCAGGGCCTGTTCCGCAACCCGCTTGTCTCGCCCGACGTGCTTGGCGTCTCGGCCGGCGCCGGGCTCGGCGCCGTTATCGGCATCTTCCTGTCGGTGCCGCTGGTCGCGATCCAGGGCTTCGCGTTCGTTGGCGGGCTCGCGACCGTGGCGCTCGTCTACGCCATCGCGACAGTCGTGCAAGGGCGCGACCCCACGCTTGTGCTGGTGCTCGGTGGCGTCGTGGTCGGGGCGTTGGCCGGCGCGGCGATTTCGCTTCTGAAGATCCTGGCAGACCCCTACGACCAGCTACCCGCGATCACCTTCTGGTTGCTTGGCAGTCTCGCGAGCACGCGTGCCGGCGACGTGTGGGGCACTCTGCCGGCCGTTGTGCTCGGCCTAGTGCCGCTCGTTCTTTTGCGCTGGCGTATCAATGTGCTGTCCCTTGGCGACGAGGAGGCACGCTCGCTGGGCGTCGAGGCCGGCCGTATTCGCGCCGTCCTGATTGCGGCGGCGACACTGATGACGGCCAGCGTCGTCGCCATTACGGGCGTGATCGGCTGGGTGGGCCTCGTGATTCCGCACATCGCGCGTATGCTGGTGGGGCCGAACTTCGAGCGCCTGCTTCCTGCTGCGATGCTGATGGGCGCAGCCTATCTCGTGCTCGTCGACACACTCGCCCGCTCGATCGGTCGTATCGAAGTGCCGATCGGCATCCTCACGGCCGTGGTCGGCGCACCGTTCTTCATCTGGCTGCTATGGCGCGGCCGGCATGGGTGGTCATGATGCAACTCGAGGCGCAGGAGCTTGCCTTCGGTTATGCGGAGCGTCCGGTCGGCCGCAATGTCTCGCTCGTGGTGGAACCCGGCGAGGTGTTGTGCTTGCTCGGTCCAAATGGCTGCGGGAAGACAACGCTGTTCAAGACGCTGCTCGGCTTCCTGCCACCGCAAGGCGGCCAGGTGACGCTGAGCGGCGATGAGTTGACTCGCTTGTCGCGGCAGGAGATCGCACGCCGCATCGCCTACGTTCCGCAGGCAAGTGGCGGCGTGTTCCCCTACACGGCATTCGATCTCGTGCTGATGGGCCGCACGGCACATCGCAGTCTGTTTGCCGGCCCCACGCGCGAGGATCGCGATCATGCCCATCGCGCACTTTCCGAGCTGGGTATCTCCGATCTCGCGGACCGCGACGTCACCCGCCTGTCCAGCGGCCAACGCCAGCTCGTGGTCGTCGCCCGCGCCATCGCGCAGGCGGCTCCGCTGATCGTTATGGACGAGCCGACTGCGAGCCTCGACTTCGGCAATCAGGTCGTGGTGCTCTCCCAGGTGCGCCGTCTCGCCGATCGCGGCGCGGGAATCGTGCTTTCGACGCATGATCCAGATCATGCATTCGCAGTAGCGCATCGGGTGGCGCTGTTGCACGAAGGAACAATAGTGACCATCGGCGCGCCGGCAGACGTGCTTACGGCAGAGAGTCTGCGGCAAGTCTACGACATCGAGGTCACGATCGAGAGACTTCGCAACGGACAGACGATTTGCGCGCCCATCTACCTCGCTTAGCAAGGGCGGCTTTCGTCACCTTTCCTCCCCTCGGTGCGCCAATGATGCTGGATCTCTGAGCCAATGTCGGAGGTCGTGCTCCAGTTGAATGCATGCGCTGCATGAGAACTTGGCGCAGTCACCTTTGGAATTTTCTTCAATCGACGTGATGCACATGATGAAGAATGCGAAGGCTCTTCCGAGCGAGCAGTACGACGCTTATTGTCACGAGCCCTCAGCTACTTGTGAGTGCGCCCTCAAAAAGGCGCGCTTCTTTCGGCCCGACGCCCAATCTCACTGCGCAGCTGCCGCACTGTCGCTAGTGATCGACAGCTCCGATGAACCGATAGTCGACACCTATCGTTGATGGCTCCGATTTCATGCGCAAACTCGGAAGCGGCTCGTTAAGATGCAAAGAGCTCCCCCTGTTGTAATGGGAGTATTGGTGTTCAGAGAGCAGCCACCCGACAAGCAAGCGGGGGCATACTGGTAGCACTGGCCCGCAATGCGCGAGACTGGAATGTCGAACAAGAACGCCAGCAACAATGTCCAACGTTTCGGGCATCCCGGGCAGGGCCGAAAACGTGCGAAGCCTACGCCGAAGGGACGGCAGATCGATCCCACGGCCCAGGCCGAGATCGCTGCTCTCTTGGGTGATCGGCCGCGCCAGCGGGATCTCCTGATCGAGTATCTCCATTTAATTCAGGACCACTATCGCCAGATTTCCGCGGCTCATCTCGCAGCGCTTGCCGATGCAATGAACCTCGCTTTCGCGGAGGTCTTCGAGACCGCTACCTTCTACGCTCATTTCGATGTCGTGAGGGAAGGTGATGCTGACATTCCACCGCTGACCGTTCGCGTTTGCGACAGCATTGCATGCGCTCTGCACGGTGCGGACAGCCTGATCCAAACCCTGAAGCGCAGTTTGGGCCCGGGCGTGCGTGTGGTGCGTGCGCCGTGCGTGGGCCGCTGCGATACTGCACCCGTCGCCGAGGTGGGTCATAATTTCGTGGATCGCGCAACGCCCGAGAACGTCAGCACCGCGGTGGCCAACCGTGACATACATGTTCACTTGCCCGTCTACATCGGCTACGACACCTATCTCGCCCAAGGTGGATACACGTTGTTGGAGCGCGTTCGCACCGGCGCCCTGGCCGTCGATGACCTCCTAAACAAGTTGGACGCCGTGGGCCTACGTGGGCTTGGAGGCGCCGGTTTTCCGACGGCGCGCAAGTGGCGCGCAGTTCTCGGCGAGCCCGGCCCTCGCCTGATGGCGATCAACGGCGATGAGGGAGAGCCAGGGACGTTCAAGGACCGTTTCTATCTTGAATCGGATCCGCACCGCTTCATCGAGGGAATGCTGATCGGCGCCCACGTCGTCCAAGCCACCGACGTTTATGTTTATATGAGAGACGAGTATCCGGCCTCGCGCGAGATCCTCGCCCGCGAGGTTGCCAAGCTCCCGCCCGGCGGTCCGACCTTGCATATGCGCCGGGGTGCGGGCGCCTATATTTGTGGTGAGGAGTCCTCCCTGCTGGAAAGCCTGGAGGGGAAACGCGGTTTGCCGCGCCACAAGCCGCCTTACCCGTTTCAGGTTGGCCTGTTCGGCCTACCGACTCTCATTAACAACATCGAGACGCTGTATTGGGTGCGGGATCTCGTCGAGAAGGAAACTGAGTGGTGGACCAGCCAAGGGCGCAACGGGGGCAAGGGACTTCGTAGCTACTCGGTATCCGGTCGCGTGCGCGTCCCCGGTGTGAAGATTGCGCCGGCCGGTATCACTGTTCGCGAGCTGATCGAGGAGTTTTGCGGCGGTATGGCGGAGGGCCACACGTTTCGCGCCTACCTGCCCGGCGGCGCTTCGGGCGGTATCTTGCCGGCATCGATGCATGATGTTCCGCTCGACTTTGGTACACTGGAAAAATACGGCTGCTTCATCGGGTCGGCCGCGGTCGTGATCTTGTCCGACAAAGACGATGTCAAAGCAGCGGCGCTCAATCTGATGCGCTTCTTCGAGGACGAGAGCTGCGGTCAATGCACGCCGTGCCGTATCGGTACGGAGAAGGCCGTGAAGCTGATGGAGTGTCGGGACTGGGATAGGGGCCTCCTCACCGAGCTCGCGGACAACATGCGTGACGCGTCGATCTGCGGCCTGGGGCAGGCGGCGCCCAACCCCCTCCTCAGCGTCATCAAGTATTTTCCGCAAGAGTTCGCGCCAAAGGCAGCCCGTTCATGACACAGACCATCAGCTTTGAACTGGACGGCCGGCAGGTCGAAGCCTCGCCTTCCGAGACCATTTGGCAGGTGGCGCAAAGGCTGGGCACGACCCTTCCGCATCTGTGCTACTCGCCAGCGCCCGACTACAGGCCGGACGGAAATTGCAGGGTCTGCATGGTGGAGGTGGAAGGCGAGCGGGTGCTTGCCGCATCGTGCAAGCGCAAGCCCGCCATCGGCATGAGGGTCAAGACCCAGAGCGACCGCTCAGTCAACGCGCGCAGGATGGTGATGGAGCTGCTCGTTTCCGACCAGCCGGCACGCAAGACCTCGCATGATCCCGATTCTAAATTCTGGCACTGGGCCGACAAGCTCGGCGTTCACGCGAGCCGCTTTCCTTCCGCAGCGCGTTGGGCAAGCGACACGACGCATCCCGCGATGGGCGTGAACCTCGACGCCTGCATCCAGTGCGGATTGTGCGTGCGCGCGTGCCGCGAGGTGCAGGTCAACGATGTCATTGGCATGGCGTACCGCAACCATGCCTCCAAGATCGTCTTCGATTTCGACGACCCGATGGGGGAGAGCACGTGTGTCGCGTGCGGTGAATGCGTACAGGCCTGCCCGACGGGCGCCCTCATGCCTTCTGCCCTGCTCGACATCAATCAGACGCGTGTGTACTGGCCCGACAAGAAAGTGGATTCACTCTGTCCGTTCTGTGGCGTCGGCTGCCAGGTCACCTACCAGGTCAAGGATGATCAGATCATCTATGCCGAAGGGCGCGACGGTCCCGCCAACCACAACCGCCTCTGCGTCAAGGGGCGTTTCGGCTTCGACTACGTTCATCATCCGCACCGCCTGACAAAACCGCTGATCCGGTTGCCGAACAGGCCCAAGGACGCCAATGACCAAGTCGACCCAGCCAATCCGTGGACGCACTTCCGCGAAGCCACTTGGGAAGAAGCGCTTGATGTGGCAGCCAAGGGGTTCGTCCAAATCAGGGACGATTACGGCCCCAAGGCGCTTGCGGGCTTCGGCTCCGCCAAGGGCTCCAACGAAGAGGCCTACCTGTTCCAGAAGCTGGTACGCACAGGCTTCGGGTCGAATAACGTCGACCACTGCACCCGCCTCTGCCACGCATCATCGGTCGCGGCTCTGATGGAGGGGCTCAACTCCGGTGCTGTCTCAGCTCCCTTCGCGGCGGCCCTGGACGCCAAGGTGATTATTGTCATCGGTGCTAACCCGACCGTCAATCATCCGGTCGCTGCGACCTATATCAAGAATGCTGCCAAGCGTGGTGCCAAGCTCGTTGTCATAGACCCCCGGCGCCAGTCGCTGTCGCGTCATGCGGTGCATCACTTGGCATTCAAGCCGGGCAGTGACGTCGCGCTGCTCAACGCCATGCTGCACACGATCATTACCGAGGGGTTGACGGACGATCAGTATATCGCTGGGTTCACAGAGGGCTTCGACAGGCTCAAGGAACGGATTGCCGAGTTCTCACCGGAGAAGATGTCGGCCGTTTGCGGCATCGCGCCCGAAACCATCAAGGAGGTGGCCCGCCTCTACGCCACAGCGGAATCGGCGATCATCTTTTGGGGTATGGGTATCAGTCAGCATGTCCACGGCACCGACAATGCGCGCTGCCTGATCGCACTGGCGTTGACGACCGGGCAGGTCGGACGTCCCGGCACGGGCCTGCATCCCCTGCGCGGTCAGAACAATGTGCAGGGCGCGTCCGACGCCGGCCTCATCCCGATGTTCTACCCCGACTATCAGCACGTCGAGCGGGAGCAGGTGCGCGGCGTGTTCGAGGAGTTCTGGGGCCAGGAGCTCGACGGCAAACGTGGGTTGACCGTCGTCGAGATCATGAACGCGATCCATGACGGCACGATAAGGGGCATGTATATCGAGGGCGAGAACCCGGCGATGTCGGACCCCGACCTCCAGCATGCGCGCGAAGGGCTCGCCATGCTCGAGCATCTGGTGGTGCAGGATTTGTTCGTCACCGAGACGGCCTTCCACGCCGACGTGATCCTGCCAGCGTCGGCGTTCGCCGAGAAGTCCGGCACGTTCACCAGCACCGACCGGCGCATCCAGATGGCACGCGAGGTTGTGCCACCGCCCGGCGATGCACGGCAGGACCTTTGGATCATCAACGAGATCGGCAAGCGTATGGGACTCGACTGGACCTATACAGGCCCGGCCGATGTTTTTCGCGAAATGGCCGAGGTCATGCGCTCGCTGAAAAACATCACGTGGGAGCGCCTCGAGCGCGAAGGTGCCGTAACCTATCCGGCCGATGGCATCGATCAGCCTGGCAACGATATCATCTTCACCGCCGGCTTCCCGACCCAAAGCGGTCGCGGCAAGATCGTGCCTGTCGACATCGTGCCACCGGACGAGCTTCCCGATACCGACTATCCCATGGTGCTGTCGACGGGACGCGTGCTCGAGCACTGGCACACGGGCTCCATGACCCGTCGTGCGGAAGTTTTGGACCAGATCGAGCCCGAGGCGGTCGCGTTCATGTCGCCGAAGGATATGCGGCGCATGTCGCTCGCTCCGTCAGACTTCATTCGGCTGGAAACCCGGCGGGGTGCCGTTGAGGTGAAAGTTCGCGCCGACCGCGATGTGCCGGAGAACATGGTCTTCATGCCGTTCTGCTACGCGGAGGCCGCTGCCAACCTGCTCACCAATCCGGCGCTCGATCCATTCGGGCTCATTCCGGAATTCAAGTTCTGCGCGGCCCGCGTTGAGCGTGCCGCCACAAGGCAGGCGGCCGAGTAGCGGCGCTGCGATCGCCGGCAAAGGAAGCCAGACAGATCTCTTCGAGGTGCCGACGCCGATCGGGACTGCCGAGATGAAAGTGCTGGGTATCAGTGGCTGGAGCGGTTCCGGCAAGACGGCTTTGATCAAGCGTCTGATCCCAGTTCTGCGTGCGCGAGGCTTGCGTGTCGCCGTTATCAAGCATGCCCATCATGCCTTCGACACCGACATTCCGGGCAAGGATTCTTTTGAGCACCGTGCCGCAGGTGCTGTAGAGGTTATCATTGCATCGGCGCGCCGTATTGCCCAGGTCACGGAGCTTCAGAATGTTCCTGAGCCGCGGCTCGCCGATCTCCTGTGCCGCGTGTCGGCATGTGACCTGGCTCTTATCGAGGGGTACAAAGCGGAGGCGCATCCCAAGCTTGAGGTGTTCCGTGCCGAGAACGGGACACCGCCCTTGCATCCCGGTGACCAGAGCACAATCGCCATCGTCTCGGACAGGGCTTTTCCCGAGGCCGGGATTCCCTGCGTCGCCCTAGATGATCTTGAGTTGATCGCCGACCTCGTCGTTCGATCTGCCGTCGATGCTGGCGAGATTATCGAAAGGCTGAAGTGCCATGGCGCAACTCAGTGACGACTGCTTTGCCTTCGGCGGCCAGTTGATGTCCGTTGACGAGGCGATGGAGCTCATCAAGCGCACGCTGACGCATGTAACCAGCCTCGAACCGGTGCCGCTCGGCGAAGCCGACGGGCGTGTCTTGGCCGAGAATGTGTTGGCGCCGCAGCCGTTGCCGCCGTTCGACAATTCAGCGGTCGATGGCTGGGCGGTCGCCTTCGCCGATCTCAATCCTAACGGTGAGACACGGCTGCCCATCGGGGGGCGGATCGCGGCCGGCCGATCGTCAATGGGAGTCGAGGTCGCCGGCCGAGCGGTGCGCGTGTTTACGGGCGCACCGATCCCGAAGGATTCAGACACAATTTTCATGCAAGAGGATACGCACTGGGATGACGAGCACGTGGTGCTGCCACATGGGCTGCGGCGCGGCGCCAATGTGCGCCTCGCCGGCGAGGATGTGGCGGTAGGGTCAGTGCTCCTGCCAGCAGGCCGACGCTTGCGCCCTCAAGATCTTGCGCTCGCGGCGGCGGTCGGAAAAGGCCAACTCCCAGTGTGGAGAAGATTGCGTGTTGCCGTGTTCTCCACTGGCGACGAGCTGCAAGAAGTGGGATCGCCCTTGCCGGCAAATGCGACCTACGACTCTAATCGCATTTTGTTGCGGGCTCTGATGAAGCGGGACGGAGTGACTGTTTCCGACCTTGGAATTATCCGGGACGACCCGGTTTCGTTGCGCGAGCGTCTCGTCGGGGCCGCGCAGGACTGCGACCTCATCGTCACGACGGGTGGTGTATCCACGGGAGAGGAGGACCACGTTAAGGCAGCCGTCGAGGCGGCTGGCCGCCTTTTTTTCTGGCGCATTGGCATCAAGCCGGGGCGGCCTGTCGCCATGGGTGGTGTCAAGGGCACCCCCTTCGTCGGATTGCCGGGCAATCCTGTCGCCGCCTTCGTCACCTATTGCTGCGTCGTCCGTCCTGTCATGGCGTGTCTGTCGGGAGCGGTCGCGGAGTTCCCACGCACAGCGCCGGTGAAAATGGGTTTCGACTATCGCAAGAAGCTCGGCCGGCGAGAGTTCGTTCGCGTCCACCTGGCGCAGCTTTCCGACGGCAGCACGGAGGCGCGCCTGTTCCCGAAGTCGGGCGCCGGGATTCTCACGTCGCTGACCGATGCCGATGGCATGGTTGTTTTGCCGGAGGACCAGGCCGACATAAAGGCCGGCGCGATTGTGCCCTTCCTCGCATATGAGATGCTGCTGTAGTAGAGTTTGCCCACGACCCGCGGAATGCGTGTGCATGTATGCCGGATAGAAAGCTCAAGGAATTCACGATACGGCCGGAGCCCAAGGATCCGCGGCTATCGGTTGCCGTGTCCGGCATCGATCACGAAGGCAATAGCGTCGATACGACAGTCGTCGTCGAGCGGCCGCTGACGCTGTTCCTCAATGCGCGAGAGATCGTGACGATGATGACGATCGGCGACCGGCCCGACCTCCTCGGTGTCGGTTATCTGCTGAACCAGAACATGCTGCGTCCCGACGATGAGATTACGGCCATCGACGTCGCCGAGGACATCGACACGGTTGTCGTGCGCACGAAGCGCGAAACCGACTACGAGGAAAAGCTGAAAAAGAAGGTGCAGACCTCCGGTTGCGCCCAGGGCACGATCTTTGGCGATCTGATGGAGGAATTCGACAAGGTCCAGTTTGCCAGCGATGCCGTCATCAAGACCTCCTGGCTCTATGCGCTGACACGCAAGATCAATACGCAGCCAAGCCTGTATCTTGCGGCGGGCGCGATACACGGATGCGTGCTGTGCGAGGAGGACCGGCCGCTTCTCTACATGGAGGACGTCGGACGGCACAATGCGGTCGACAAGATCGCGGGCTACATGTTCCTCAACGGCGTGCGTCCCGACAACAAGATCTTCTACACCACGGGCCGTCTTACGTCCGAGATGGTCATCAAGACGGTCAAGATGCGCATCCCGATCCTTGTCTCCCGCTCCGGGTTTACGGCGTGGGGCGTAGACCTCGCCAGGAAGGCCAACCTCACGCTGATCGGTCGCGCACGCGGCAAGCGGTTCATTGCCTTGGCGGGAACGCAACGCATCCAATTCGATGCCGATGCGGCGAGCGTCGCCGAGGAAGACAGAAAGCACGCGCGCAAGGCCAGCATCGACGAGGTGGCCGATTGAAGCTGGCCGTACGGTACACCACGATGCTTGCGCTGCTGCTTGCAGCCTCGTGGGTTATCGCTCCGGCACAGGCGCAACTGCGAGGCCACGGCGGGCCTGTGCGCGCGCTCGCCGTTTCCGCCGACGGAAAGCAACTCATCTCCGCAAGCTTCGATTCAACGGCCATCGTATGGTCGCTCGCATCCGGCACCGCTGAAACGGTGCTCCGCTTTCACGAGGGGGCTGTGAATGCAGCGTCCTTCTTGAAAGACGGGCACATGGCAACGGGCGGCGAGGACGGTCGCATTGCTATCTGGCAGCCAGGCCAAGTCAAACCGGCGACCGTGCTGCACGGGCATACCGCTCCGGTCGTCAGCCTTGCCGTCTCCGCCGATGGCGGGACCCTCGCCTCAGCGAGTTGGGACACCACGAGCCGGCTGTGGCCCCTCGCCGGCGGTTCTCCGCGCGTGCTCGAGGGCCATCGACAGAACGTCAACGGCGTTGCTTTTACACCCGACGGTGGTTCCGTGGTTACCGTGGGCTACGACCTGACCTTGCGGATTTGGCCAATGGGCGGCGGCTCGCCGGGTATCGTCACGCTGCCGACCCCGCTCAATGCCGTTTCCGTTGCACCCGACGGTGAGATCGTCGCAGCCGGCGCCATGGGCAAGGTTTTTTTCCTGTCGCCCACTGGTGAGAGACAGAGCGAGGTCGATGCTGCGGCCGTGCCGATTATCGCGCTCGCGGTGTCGGCCGACGGCAAGCTTGTCGCTGCCTCCAGCGTTCGCGGCGCTGTTGCCGTTATTGACCGCGCAGGCCGCAAGCTTGAGCGCACCCTCGTGGGTCCAGGCATGCCCGCATGGTCCGTCGCCTTCCTGCCCGACAACAGCACACTGCTCACCGGCGGCGCCGACCGACTCATACGTCGCTGGAATGCGCTTACCGGTGAGCATATGGGCGATGTCACGATGAATGGACCTGCGGATCCGCTGGCTCGATACGCGGGTGACCCCGGCGCGCAGGTATTCCGGGCCTGCGTCGCGTGTCACACATTGAAGGTCGACGAAGGACCGCGCGCGGGACCGACGCTTGCCGGCATCTTCGGCCGCCGCATTGCCACGCTTCCGGGCTACGATTTCTCACCGGCCCTGCAGGCGCTCGAGATCGTGTGGACGGCCGAGACCATCTCCAAGCTGTTCGAGATCGGGCCAGCGGCCTACACGCCAGGCACCAAGATGCCGGAGCAGCGCGTCAGCGCGGAGGACCGCGCCGCGCTGGTGAAATTCCTGGAAAAGGCGACGAGGCAGTGATCGCTCAGTTGTCGTCCTTCGCCTTCGCCTCTTGGCGCTCGCGCAGGTAGTCGTCAGTAGTGCGCGGCGGCGGGCGCGGCGGCGATCCATAGGGATCGAAATCCTGCTCGGAGACGACGGCGACGCGGCAATCGTCGCACATCTT
Source organism: uncultured Alphaproteobacteria bacterium (assembly GCA_963806735.1). Lineage (GTDB taxonomy): Bacteria > Pseudomonadota > Alphaproteobacteria > Rhizobiales > Hyphomicrobiaceae > CADEFX01. The sequence goes on from CAWEBE010000043.1 coordinate 117,587, forward strand.
GATGACCTCGAGACGCCGCGGGGTATCCTTGTACATCCAGTGCTTGCCTTGGAGCTTTGCCGACACGCGTTCGATCGTGCTCTTCACGCCGAACGGTCTGCCACAGCGGATGCAGGAGAACGGCTCCTCCTCTTTGAGCACGCGTGCGGGCGTTCGTGCGGCGCGGAAGTCCAGTTGCGGTCTCAGGGTGATGACCTTCTCTGGGCAGGTTGCCTTGCACAATCCGCATTGCACGCAGGCGTCCTCGGCAAACCGCAGCATCGGCCGGTCGGGGTCGTCGGTGAGGGCCCCGGTAGGGCACGCCGACACGCACGACAGGCACAGCGTGCAGCCCGCAGCATCGATCTCAACTGCTCCAAACGCAGCGAGCGGGGGGAGCGGTATCACGTCGACCGGTGCAGGGGCCGAGTGGTGGAGCTCGGTCAGTGCGAAACGGAGTACACCGCGCTTTCCACCGGAGGGCAGGAAGCTGGCTGGGCGCGGTGTGGAGGGTGGCGCGGTGAGCGCGTGCAGAGCCGTGCCCAAGGCTTCGGGATCGTCCGTTTCGAGCGTGGTCGCGCGATCGGCTCCGAATCCGAGCCCCTGCAGGACGGTGTCGGCTAGGGCGAGCGTGCGCGTCAATCCGGTGGTGTCATGGTGCCGCCGCGCACGCAAAAGAAAGCGTATGGATGAAGCACCGTAGGCAAAAGCCGCAGCGATGGTCTCGAGGCCCACTTGCGTCACCTCGTTGACGGCCAGCGGCAGCACATTGGCTGGGAGCCCATCGCCGAAGCGCGCCAACGCGTCGATCAGCGGCTCGCCATGCGCCACATCATGCACGAGAATAATGGCGCGCTCGCCTCCGGCGCGGCGATAGGTCATCAGCATCGCACGCAGCTTACGCATCAGCGCATCGGCGGGTGGGAGTGCATAGGAGGCGGCGCCCGTCGGACACACAGCGGAGCACTGGCCGCAGCCCGCACAGATGTGCTCATCGACTGCCACGTGGTTTCCGGCCGGAGTGATGGCGCCGGTCGGACATAGATCGAGGCACCGCGTGCAACCCACGATGCGCGAGCGTGAATGCGCGCACAGGTCATCGGTGAAGGTGATGTAGCGGGGCTTCTCGAACGTGCCGACGAGATCGCGGGCCTTCAAGACCGCACTGAAAATCGCGGCGGGATCGTTGGCGTCCACACGCAGATAACCATCGCGCAAGTCGGCTGCTGGAAACAACGCAGGGCCACCCGAGATATCGAGGATCACGTCGCAGCGCGACTGTGCACCGTCGCGGGATGGCCCAAACGTAAGCACGCTGCGCGAGGAGGGTGCAGGTTGCGCAAAATCGTCGACAGTGATCTCGAATGAGCCCAGATATCCTTTGGCCGCGCGAATTGCTCCTTTGGCGACTGGAAATTCGCTGCTGCGCGGGGGAGAGATGGTTGCTGGTGGCTTGATCAGCACCGTGACGTCGAGGTGGTCCTTGAGCAAGTTGCCGATATCGACGGCGCGCTCGTCGTACCCGTAGATGAGGGCAACGCCCTCACTTTTGAGACTGACAATTGGCACCTGCGGGAGCGGCTCGGCTGCCGCAGCCAGGAGCGCGGCCACCTTCGGTCCGGCACTGGCGGCGTCGCGCGACCAACCCGCAGTTTCGCGGATATTGGTGTACGTAATTGGAACAGTGCGCCCAGCGTCGGCCGCGACTTCATCGAAAAGCGGAGACTCCTGGGTGCACGCGACGGTCAACGTATCGTCGCTGCCCGCGATGGTCCGGAACCGGTCGATTTCCGCCCGGCAGAGGTGATGAGCGGTTGTTACTTGGGACCCGGGACAGGCGTTGCGGATTAGGGATACATCGAGAGGCATCGTGCCCTCGCACGAGCAGATCACGACATTCTTCAGGGAATGGGCCATTTCCCGGCTGTTCCTGGGCTGTTGGCAGCGACCTGGCCAGATTATAATGATCCTAAAGAGGAAGCGCGAATCCAGGAGTTTGGAGTTTCGCCGCAGATGCTAAGCCGCGAGCGCAAGACTGGAGCGCCGGCACTCGACCTGCCGCCGCCCTTCCGACTGGTGCGGCTCAGGGAGGTGGGCGACGCGTTCGAACACGCCAAGTCCATCGCAGCCGACGGGGGTGCGGGCACCCTAGTGCACGTCGGACGCTTCGATCTGGCGGAATTCGCCGTCGTGCTCGAGCCTGAAGCGCCGCTGGGTTTGGCGCGGCGGGCTTTCTACGCTGGTATGGTGGCACTCCGCGATGCACTGCTGGCGCATGCACCGCCCGAGCGATCGGTAACCTTCACCTGGCCGGACGCCATCCATGTCGATGGTGGATTGGTCGGTGGGGGCCGGCTTGGCTGGCCGCCTCAGACGGTAGAGACGGAGCCACCCGAATGGCTGGTGTTCGGGGGGAGCATCCGCACGGTAGCCGTGGGCGAGAAGGAAGCCGGCTTACGGCCGCTTGCTGCAGCGCTCGACGAGGAAGGCTTCGACGATCTGGGTTCTGGCCGGCTGGTCGAAAGTTTCACGCGACACTTGATGGTTGCCGTCGATGCCTGGCAGACCGGGGAGTTCGCGACAGTGACGAGAACGTTTCTGCATCATCTGACAACCGAGAAGGGTGCGATTCCAACTCTCGACCGCAACGGCGATCTGCTGGTCCGATGGCGCGGGCAACAGAAGCCTGACAGGCATGTCCTTGCGTCCGCGCTCGCAGTCCCTACTTGGCTCGACCCCGCAACCGGTGGGCCGCGCTCATGAAACTGCTGCGTACCATCCGGCTCGATCCATCCAACTCGTTCGTGTTCGAAAAGGCTGCAGAGCCTGGCGAATGGGCTGTCCCGGGAGCATTCGCTTTTGCCCACGACGACGTCTCTACGCTCGCAGGCAAGGCGCGCGCCGCCTTCCGGTCGGGGTTCCTTGGTATCAACTCGCTCGGCTGGGCGACACTGGTGCAAGTCGTCGAGGCAAGCGAGGCGCAACGGTCGGCTGCAGTCGAGCTTCTGGCACAGCGACTCGTTGAGCACTTCGGTGCTCCCGACCTCGCAACCGCACGCCCCGCCGCAGAGGAGGAAATTGCCTTCGCCGCATCGCTCAGCGACCACCCGAAAGGCATGCTGGCGGCCGTCTCCCGCAAATACGAGGACGGAGCGATCCGCGAGTCTTTCCGCACACTGGCTCCGAGCATCGGCCCGAAGCCGCTGAGGGCATATGCGTTCCTCGAGGTTGTGGGGGAGGACGAGTCAGAAGAGCACGTCGACCTCCGGACACTGGGCAAAGGAGAGCACGAATGAGCGCAGCGCGCGATTTCTGGCTCTCCTGTGGGCACCATTTACTCGATCGCGATGCGGGTGGCGGTCTGGTCCTGACGGATGAATTCCTGAAAGCCTATTTGGCGAGGCCCGAAATCGTGCCGGCGGCGGAGGCCTGCGGCGCCGAGCGTGCTCTGCACCGCGCATTGTTAACCGATCCGCGACAGGTGGTCGGCCCAGCCCAGATTGCCGCCATTGTCGATTTGGATGCGCGGGAAAACTGGGAGGTGATGGTCGCGTTCCGGGATCATCTAACGCGCCACCGCACGCTGGAGGCGGCCTATCTCGATATCGTCCGCCACAATCTCAGGTTTCCGCACGTTTTCCTCAATCAGATGGTTCACGTGATCCTGCGCAATGTGCTTGACGGATGCGAGGACACGTTCGTCCTGCGCGCCGCCGAGCTGTTCTTCCGACCGCAGAAATTGACGATGCATGAAGGCTCTCTGGTTGCCGCCGACGAGGAGACGGTTTCGGGCCTGGGAAACAAGCCTTTGTCGCCTCTGGTATCGATGCTGGGCCTGCCGACGGCAGCCGAAATCGACGTTCTCAACGAAGACAATGCCAATGCCTATTGGGAGCGCAGCGACCTGTTCGACATGGCGCTCGACCTTACGGCCGGCCGGCGTGGACTTGCTGCGCTAGGTGACGTGGCCGAGCGCTGGATTGCCCATCTGCTCGCGGCTGAAGTGAAGATCGAGCCCTTGGTCGAATTGCAGGACGCGACGTTCACCTGGTATGTCGGCCTCGATGCTGAGGCCACGCGCATCGGCGACGCTTTGTGGAAAGGCGATGAGATCGATGAGAGCACGCGAGGACGCGTGATCGGGCTCTACCGACTGACCTTCGCCGATCACGCCGACGTGCTGGAGAAGGTGCGAGGCGAGCCGATTTATGCGATAACTGCGATGACTGCCGACAGGCTGCTGCGCCTCAAGCCGCAGAATCTCTTGACTGGTCTCCCGGTCCGTCATCCGGAGGCAGTGAGTTGACGTCAGCTCTGGTCAGTATTCCCGTGGGCGTGGTGGTCGCGCGCTATAGGGCGACCAACCCCTGGCTCGAATTCGTTTGGCGGCCCGTATGCGTGCTGGAGGGTGTGCCGTCGGCGGCGCCATGGACCGCGCTGCATCACGACGGCGATGTTACGACCTTCTACGCTGGACCAGGTGTGATCGAGTTGCACCGAACGGAGACAGCGAACTACCTCGGTAACCTTCAATCTGGTGCGCCGACATTGTGGGTCGTGTTGCGGCCGACAGGCACGGAGCCCCCTTACGACGTGCTCGCGGTAACGGCCGATCCGGCGGAGGGCGAGGCCATGACAGAAGCTGGCAATGATTTGGTCGATACGGTGCCCGTGCCGGCGACCATTGCCGAGTTTCTGGAAGCGTTTGTAGTCGAGCATCACGTCGAGCGGCCGGTCTTCAAGCGGCAGCGCGATCGCGTAGAACCGGATGCGCCTGCCCGGCGCAAGGGCGGGCCAGGAGGCGGCTCATGAGCGCTTCTGAGAGTTTTGCCGCTCGCTGGTCTCAACTCAAGCGCACCACGATCGAGAACCAGGAGGCCGCATCGGCCGAGGTTGCGCCCCAATCGGTAGACGTCGCGCCAGCTAAAGCTTCATCTCCCGGTGCGCAGGCAGTGACCCCGCAAAGCGGTGAGCCGCAAAAAGCTCCCGTGGATCCGGAGAGCTTGCCGCCGATCGAATCCCTGACTGCCGAGAGTGATATCAGAGCATTTCTTCAAGCCGGTGTACCCAAGGAGTTAACCCGCGCAGCGCTGCGCCGCGTCTGGACCACTGATCCGGCAATCCGCGATTTCATCGGCCTTGCGGAAAACCAGTGGGACTTTACTGATCCGACGGCGATGCCGGGCTTTGGGCCGCTCGAAGCAACCGATGACGTACGTCTGCTTGTTTCCCAGGCAATGGGGCGATTGAGCGAGTTGACCGAGCTTCCCGGTCCCGCACCCACCGCGTTAGTTTCGGACGCCCCCGCGATATCAGATCTGAAGAATGCGGATGGTATCGAGAAAGAAAATATCGACCTCCCGCAAGGAAATAATACAGAAAAAATCCAACTCGAAGCTGCAGTTGCTGAGGGGCAGCATGTAGACTTCACAGAAAGAAGTCCAGAAATACCTAAGCTCCGCACCCACGGCGGCGCTTTGCCTAAGTAAAACCGTCGTTCGGTCGGAGAACGATCTCGCGCGAAATCGACGTATCCATAGCCTTTGGCTATTGACGATGGGGATGCGTTAGCCCTACGCTCTTTTTTAATCGTTCTAACTCGAAATGCGCCGCTTCGCCCAAGAACTAGGCACATGCGAGATCAGGGGCTCGAGGAAGCGATCCACGCCGCTGGCGGCGTAAGCGAACTCGCGCGGCGCCTGGGCATTTCCCAACCCTCCGTTTCCAATTGGGATCGCGTCCCGGCTGAGCGTGTGTTGTCGGTGGAGGCTGCCACCGGCGTTGCCCGCGTGGTGTTGCGCCCCGATCTATTCGACGCGCGCGCGGACCGGAGCATCGACGAGGTCGACAGTGCGCGTGCGCAAGAATACGCGTTGTTGGCGACTTTGCTCGCCCGTAGCCCGGACGCGCAACTTCTTGGGCGTCTGACCCGGCTAGGCGGCGATGCGACGGCACTCGGCATTGCGCATAACGCGCTGGGAGAAGCCGCAGCGAAGATCGATGCCGAACGAGTGGCTCGGGAGTATTTCGATCTCTTTGTCGGGCTCGGACGCGGTGAGCTGCTTCCCTATGGCTCCTATTACCTGACCGGTTTCCTCTACGAGCGCCCGCTGGCGCGGCTGCGTGGCGACCTCAAGCGTTTGGGCATTGAGCAGTCCGAACAACACTCTGAGCCGGAGGACCACGCCGCAATCCTTTGCGAAATCATGGCGCGGCTGGCCGGCGGAGAAATCGAAGCTCGGGCAGGAGCCGATCGCGAAATCTTCGAAAAACACATGGCGCCCTGGATCGGCCGCTTCTTCAGCGATCTGGAGCGTTCCCAAACAGCACAATTCTACGCCTGCGTTGGCGCGCTGGGCCGAACGTTCGTGGAAATAGAAACAGAGGCGTTCGCGCTTCCGTCATAGGCGCGATCCCGAGAGGAGGAGCAGTCATGGAAAGAGAAGGCAGGGCGAAAGTGGGCCGCCGTGACGTCCTCCGCGCGCTGGGGGCCGGGGCGGGCGCTGCAACTGGCGCAGGATCGCTTGCGACGAGCGCCAGGGCCGATAGCGAGTCCAATGATGAAAAGAGAAAGGCGCGCTACCGGGAAACGGAGCACGTGAAGACTTTCTATAGGGTCAACAGGTATCCGGCCAATCGCTAAGGGAGGCCAATCGTGCTTATCAGGAAGAGCGAACGTCAAGCACGTCGCGGCGCGCTTGCTGCCGCGCTTGCAAATCAAACGAGTGGTGGTCTCGACCGCCGCGCCTTCCTGCGCCGCTCCGGTCTCGCGGCCGGCGGGCTTGCCGCCCTCGGCGCGCTGCCGCTGGGCGGCGTTCGCAAGGCAGAGGCCGCGAGCGCCGGACCTGCACCGGCCAAAGGGGTTATTCGCCAGAACATCTGCACCCATTGCTCCGTGGGCTGCACAGTGCTGGCCGAGGTCGAGAACGGTGTGTGGGTTGGCCAGGAGCCGGGCTGGGACAGCCCGATCAGCCGCGGCTCGCACTGCGCCAAAGGTGCCGCCACGCGCGAGATCGCGCACGGCGAACGCCGCCTGAAATATCCGCTGAAGCTGGTCGGCGGACAATGGCAGAAGATTTCGTGGGATACGGCGATCAACGAAATTGGCGACAAGCTGCTGGCGATCCGCGAGAAATCGGGCCCGGATTCCGTCTACTGGCTGGGCTCGGCCAAGTTCACCAACGAATCCGCCTATCTCAATCGCAAGTTCGCCGCGTTCTGGGGCACGAACAACTCCGACCACCAGGCGCGGATCTGTCACTCGACGACCGTCGCTGGCGTAGCCAACACCTGGGGCTACGGCGCGATGACGAACAGCTACAACGACATCCGCAACACCAAGACGATTTTCTTCCTCGGCGGCAACCCCGCCGAGGCACACCCGGTATCACTGCAGCACATCCTGGAGGGTAAGGAGCTCAATAGGGCCAACTTCATTGTTGCCGACCCGCGCCTCACCCGCACCGCTGCGCACGCCACGGAGTACGTGCGGCTGCGCAACGGCACCGACATTCCCGTGATCTGGGGCATGCTGTGGCACATCTTCAAGAACGGCTGGGAGGACAAGGAGTTCATCAAGCAGCGCGTCTATGGCATGGACGAGATCCGCAAAGAAGTCGAGAAGTGGACACCGGAGGAGGTTGAGCGCGTCAGCGGCGTACCGGGCACTCAGCTGGAGCGCGTCGCCAAGATGTTCGCGACCGAGCGGCCCTCCTGCCTGATTTGGGCGATGGGCCAAACCCAGCACACGATGGGCACGGCTACGGTACGTGCGAGCTGCATCCTGCTGCTGGCTACCGGGAATGTCGGCCGTTCCGGCGCCGGAGCCAACATTTTCCGCGGCCACACCAACGTTCAGGGGGCCACTGATCTTGGCCTCGATATCGTGACCCTGCCGCTCTACTACGGCCTCGCGGAGGGCGCTTGGAAGCATTGGTGCCGCGTCTGGGAGGTCGACTACGCGTGGATGGAGGCGCGCTTCTCGACATACACAGGGGCCGACGGCAAGCCTGTAAAAATGATGAACACACCCGGCATCCCCTCGACCCGGTGGTTCGACGCCACGCTGCTGCCCAAGGATCAAGTGTCTCAGCCGGACAACTTGAAGGCCATGTTTATCATGGGGCACGGCGGCAATACCGTCACTCGCATGCCGGAGGCAGCCAAAGGCATCGAGAAGCTGGATCTGCTCGTCGTTGTCGATCCAGTGCCGACGACCTGGGCGGTGCTCTCGGAGCGCAAGGACGGCACCTATCTGCTGCCGGCGGCGACCAGCTACGAAGTCGCCGGCTCACGCACAGCTTCGAACCGCTCGCTCCAATGGGGCGAGCAGATCATCAAGCCGATCTTCGAGGCGAAGGACGACAACGAGATCATGTACCGGCTGGCGGTGAAGCTCGGCTTCGCCGACAAGATGTTCAAGAACATCAAGGTCGAGAACAACGTGCCGGTGGCTGAGGATCTTCTGCGCGAGATCAACCGCGGCGGCTTCTCAACGGGCTATTGCGGCCAGTCCCCGGAGCGCCTCAAGCTGCACATGGCAAACCAGAAGGACTTCGACCTAATTACCCTGAGGGCGAGCGACGGGCCGGCCAAGGGCGACTACTACGGCCTGCCGTGGCCGTGTTGGGGAACACCCGAAATGAAGCACCCGGGCACCCCCATCCTTTACAACACCCACCTCAACGTGAGGGACGGCGGCGGCACCTTCCGGGCACGCTTTGGTGTGGAGCGAGTAATCAAGACCAAGGCAATGGTGGACGGCAAGGAGGTGGAGCAGGAGGTCAGGCACAATCTGCTGGCCGAGGGCTCCTACTCGCTTGGTTCCGAGCTCCAGGATGGATATCCAGAGTTCACCTATGGAGTGCTCAAGAAGCTCGGCTGGGACGGAGACCTTACCGAGGCGGAGAAGGCCACCATTGAGCGCATCGGAGGCGCCAATCCCGATACCATATCGTGGGCCACCGACCTGTCGGGCGGCATCCAGCGTGTGTGCCTCAAACACGGTGTGATGCACTACGGTAACGCCAAGGCGCGGGCCGTGGCGTTCGGACTGCCAGATGCGGTGCCAGTGCACCGCGAGCCGATCTACTCGCCCCGGCCGGAACTCGTGGCGAAATATCCAACCCTACCCAACGCGCGCCAGTTCCGCATGCCCAATGTGGGCTTCGATGTGCAGAAGGCGGCGGTGGAGAGGGGGATCGCCAAGGAGTTCCCGCTCATCCTCGCCTCGGGTCGTCTGGTCGAGTACGAGGGTGGTGGCGAGGAGACCCGCTCAAACAAGTGGCTCGCCGAACTGCAGCAGGACATGTTCATTGAGATCAATCCTGCTGATGCGGCTGAGCGCGGTATCAAGGATGGCGGATGGGTGTGGGTGTTCGGACCGGCCGACACCCGGCCGAAGGCGAAGATGAAGGCGCTGGTAACGGAGCGCGTCGGCAAAGGGGTGACCTGGTCGCCATTCCACTTCGCTGGCTGGTTCCAGGGTGTCGATCAGCGCGGCAAGTATCCGAAGGGAGCCGACCCGGTGGTGCTGGGCGAGAGCGTCAACACCCTCACCACCTACGGCTATGACCCGGTGACTGGCATGCAAGAACCCAAAGCAACTCTCTGCCAGGTCAGAGCGGCGTAAGGAGGAACGGCCATGGCTCGAATGAAGTTTCTCTGCGACGCCGACCGCTGCATCGAGTGCAATGCGTGCGTCACCGCCTGCAAGAACGAGCACGACGTGCCGTGGGGCATCAACCGCCGGCGCGTCGTTACGATCAATGATGGCAAGCCGGGCGAGCGGTCGGTCTCCATGGCTTGTATGCATTGCACCGATGCGCCGTGCGCCGCCGTCTGCCCCGTGGACTGCTTCTATACGACAGCGGACGGTGTGGTGCTGCACTCCAAGGATCTATGTATTGGGTGCGGTTACTGCTTCTACGCCTGTCCGTTTGGCGCACCGCAGTATCCGCGGGTCGGCAACTTCGGCAGCCGCGGCAAGATGGACAAGTGCACCTACTGTGCCGGCGGTCCAGAGGCTGATAGCACAGCGGCGGAGTACGGCAGCCGCGAGAACGGACAGTTCATCGGTTACGGCTCCAATCGGCTTGCGGAGGGCAAACTGCCGCTGTGCGCCGAGATGTGCTCCACCAAGTCGTTGCTAGCCGGCGACGGCGAGATCATCGCTCAGATCTACAAAGAGCGCGTGGTCAGGCGTGGATATACGTCTGGTGCGTGGGGCTGGCAGACGGCTTATCGCGAGACGATCGCATCCTGAAGCACAATCTGCGAGGCGGCGGCATGTAACCGGCCTCGATCGCCGCCAACGAGCGGGTAGCAGACAAAGGGAGGAGATGGAATGGTGAGGATGCGCGCCCCGGTTCGATTGTTGTTGGCCGCTTCCATGCTGTTGATGGTAGTGGGGCTTCCTACGGCGCCGGCGCAAGCGCAGCAGCCGAGCTCTGTCAATCCGCAGGCTGAGTCGGTGAAGGAGCAGCAGCTGTTGAAGGAGCTAAGCAAAATCCAGGGCCGCGGCACGCTTCCGGACGCCCGATCGCAGGTGATCGAGCAACCCGCGGGCCGCGACTGGCGCCAGTTCCACCAGGTGACGCTGCGCTGGATCGCAGCCATCGCCATCCTCGGGATGCTGGTGGTGCTCGTCCTGTTCTATCTCATTCGCGGCATGGTGAAGATCGAGGCCGGCCGGTCCGGTCGCACACTGGTGCGGTTCAGCGCCTTTGAGCGCTTCGTGCACTGGATGACCGCGAGCTGCTTCATTGTGCTCGCGTTGTCCGGTCTCAACATCACCTTCGGCAAGGAACTGTTGACGCCGCTGATTGGACCGGATGCGTTTGCGAGCTGGTCGCAGTGGGCGAAGTACGCTCACAACTATCTGAGCTTCCCCTTCACGCTCGGCGTGGTGTTGATGTTTCTGATGTGGGTAGCCTGGAATTTTCCGTCCGGCGTCGACGTCAGATGGATTCGCGAAGGTGGAGGCATCGTCGGCAGCAATCATCCGCCGGCGCGACGCTTCAATGCGGGCCAGAAATTAATCTATTGGGTGGTCGTTTTGGGCGGCGGCGCAGCGGCTATCACCGGCTATCTTCTGATGTTTCCGTTTTATGCGACCGACGTCTCTGGCATGCAGCTGGCTCAGATGGTGCACGGCGTTGTTGGCGTCCTGTTCATCGCCATTATGCTAGCTCATATCTATATTGGGACCATCGGCATGCAGGGCGCTTTCGAGGCCATGGGCCGTGGCGAGGTCGATGTCAATTGGGCCCGCCAACACCATAGTCTCTGGCTCGACAAGGAAACGGAAAAGGGCCACGTCAGAAGTGGTGGCGTAGCTCCGGCTGAATGAGCATATCAGCGGTTGATTAGATTTGGCGCGCGGTGGGTACTTCTCCGAGCGCGCTCACACTTGCGCGCGCCTGCACGTAGCTCGCGATCCTCACGTCGATGCGAAGAAGGAACGTTGCGGCTTCGCTTGCGTTCCACCTTCACAGACTGGCGGCGACGTCCCGTTCCGGCGGCTGCGCCCTGGATCGAAAGGCGGCTACCATGCAAAAGCTGTTGCTTTCTATCTCGCTTTCGGTCGCTCTTGCCGGGAGTGCCAATTCGGCACTTGCCCAGGACAAAGTCGACGGTCAGGCGACCAAGGAGATCCAAAAGCAGGATACAGTACCCCCGGCAACGGGTAGCAATTTGCCCGAGCAAGCCGGCACGACCGAGCCAAGCTCCAAGGTTCCGAATACCAATCCGGATCCGAACGTGCTCGTTAACGGCGTGCTGTCAGTGCCGGGGGCCATAACCGATGTCGATACGGCGCCTGCCAAGTTCTCCGCCCGCACCGCCGCCGATGACCAGCTGCCCATTGCCGGCTACAGGCTCAAGCATTTGACCAGCGATCAGCGGAACGAGATTGTCCGGGGGCTCGAATCGCAGCGGGGCGGACCGTCGCCGTCGGGGGACGAGAACGATGCTTACGCGGTCGTCGGCGCTGAGATTCCCTCGGTGGTGGCTCTGACGGGTTTGACGGCCATGCCGGCAACCCTGACAGCGAAATTCCCCGGTCTGAGGGGGACCGCTTTCATGCGCACCGCGGGAAAGGTGCTGGTTGTCGATCTGGACAACAGCGTTGTGGTTGGCATCCTGTAATGTTCGCGAACCATTGGGCGTTGTTGTCACTCAATTCACGGTGCGCCTCGGGCCGTCCGGCCTGAGCCTGCTCATGCCAGCCCGCGCCAGACTACAGAGCGTCAATGTCGTCTTAGAATAGTTTCCGCAGCGCCGGAACCAAGGCCACGTCCCTCTCGCTTCCCGACCAGTGATCATGGTAGGATTGATGGTCTGCATTTGGGAGAATAATGGCTATGCGGGCTTTTCTAGTCGCTTGCATTGCGGCGGTCCTAATCGCTGCTGGGGCGGCGGCTGTACTCACGAGCAGCTACGTGCCCAATTCAGCAGCAAACATTTTCTCGACCGAGAGTGTTCGCCTGTAGGAGCGCACGACCAGCTCTCAGCGCAGCCGTTCGGCATAGTGCGCGTTTCAAACCACCGAGGTTTGCGCGCAATCGGCATTCTGTGCGTGAAAGCCTTGTAGCTTAACGGTGAGTTAGGGCAGTAGTTTAGTGGCGTGAACCCTTGTTCCGTGCCTCGAGGACCTCGATCGCCAGCGCCACGAGCTCGCGGATGAGGTTGCTTTCTTGGGTACTTGGCGCGCGGCTTGTATCGCTTCGATTTTACGCCACAAGTCCGGCGGGCCTATCAATGCAAAACAATCGACCGTTAACTGGGCCAGTGGGGAGGCTGTTAGTTTTCTCTCCGGTTGGCAAATCTCGCTTGTGCGAATATGCGAGCATACTCTCGATTGGGTAGATCACTAGTGCCAAAGAGCGTTACGGAGTCGACAGGGCCCAATTGCAGGGTTCTGCGCCAGTGATACGTTAGGACTGGAAGCAGCACTTGGAGGACATGATGGAAGACGACAAATTCAACATGTCGCTGAGAAAGTTCCTCAAGCATGTGGGCGTGACATCGCAGCAGCAGATTGAAGGCCTAGTGCGAGAAAAGGCCCTTACAGGAACACTCAAAGTCAGAATGGTTCTAACTGCAGAAGGGACGGAGCTCAATCACACCGTGGAGGGTGAAATACATCTTAGCTAGAGAATGCTTATTTTACGGGATACAAACTCCATGCGTGCTTGTTCCCCTAGACGATGAAATCCGGAGGACTACTTCTTAACCCGCTTGCGGCGCGCAAGTTGGACGGGATCGACGATATCACCCGTGAGGTCCGGACTCTTGCCCCGCAACTGGCTCGGTGATAGAGGCCGCGGATCGATGGCAGAAGGCAACCTTGCGACCGGTGTCGTTCTTGCCGGCGGGCTGTCGCGCCGCATGGGCGGTGGCGACAAGGGGCTGCTCGACATCGGTGGCGAAACCATGCTCGGCCGCGTTGTCGGTCGGTTGCGGCCCCAGGTCGGCCGGCTGATCCTCAATGCCAACGGTGATGCGGGGCGTTTCGCGTCGTTGGGCCTGCCGGTGGTAGGGGACACCATAGTCGGCTACGCGGGGCCCCTGGCCGGCATCCTCGCCGGCATGCGCTGGTCGCTGCTGCATGCGCCGGATGTTCGCCACATGGTCACCGTTTCCAGCGACGTTCCTTTCTTTCCGACCGATCTGGTCATCCGGCTCGCGGGAGCCATCGTGGATCGTCCTGCCACCATCGCGCTCGCCCAGTCGCAAGGCGAGCTGCACCCGATCATTGGTCTTTGGCCGGTTGCGCTCGCGGACGACCTGGAGAGGCAACTTGAAACCGGTGTGCGCAAAATCCTGCAATGGACCGATCGACATGACACCATGGCTGTGGCCTTCGAGCCTGTGAAGATCGGCGGTCGAATCGTCGATCCCTTTTTCAACGCCAATACACCCGAGGATGTCGAGATCGTGCGCGCGGTGCTGGGCGCAACCTCCACATGAAATGGAGGCAAGTCGGGTCTCAGCAGCGGCCTTATTTGAGACGGGCAATCTTCCCCATACATCGCTTCTGATCAACGGCTGACTTATTCAACTCCCGCCCCCGATGCCGGAACGCGTAGAGAGAGGCTCATAGACCAAACTTCTACGCAACGAACGCGCCACCTCAAGCACCTTCTCTGCATCCCGCGCCACCCTCATCATGCCTGGTCGAACAGCGGACCCTAGGCGCGTGACGGCAATGTTTGGTCGGCGCGTGAATAGGTCACCGCCCAACTCCTCTTCAAGAGCTTTTATTCCATTTGTAAGTGAAGGTTGAGAGACACCGCACCTTTTGGCCGCTCGCGTGAAGCTTAGCTCCTCGCACAGCGCCAAAAAATATCTTATTTGATGCATCTCCATCGCCTACCCAATGACCCGCTTCAGATAGGTATCTGATCGCGGGCTTTGCTCCGCTTGGTTGTCGTAGCTCCTAAATAGTTGTTCGCCGTCAATGAGCGTCGTATTCCTCCTTTGGAAGATTGCCCGCATTCTTCATCATGTGCATCACGTCGATTGAAGACGAAGCTGGTGCCGACTGGTCCAATATTGGAGATCTCGCAGTTAGGACATGCGCGGTCCAGACTGCTGTCAGAATAGTCGCTGCGATAGTGGCGGTAAGAGCTGTACGCATCTGTTCTCTCCCTGCTCGGGTTGAAACCTGCATTCCTAGCTGGACGTAAAACCCACCATCGCTGGAATGCGAAGGCGCCGCTGTTACGGGCGTTACAGGTTTTGGTGGGAGCCAACGTGAGTTCCGCACGTATCAAAGACGCTTTTGACGCCCATAATCCATGCGCGCCGTCAGCCACTCGTGAACTCATCGTGAAAGCTTTTGCACCCTGCCTGGGTCCTGGGTCGGGCCGCCCGCAAATTGTTGGCCGGGCTTTGTCGCCGATGATCTCGCGCGGTACTGCCGTATCTGCTCATTTCTTGCCCACTAGTTTCTGGACACCGTAGAAAGTGCTTGCGCACTTGTTTCTTCCACGTGGTAGGAGCCGCTCCCTGAATTACTCTAGCCTGTTGGAGGTAATAAGCAGGCTCCCCGTTCAGCCGCTATTTGAGCGTGAGGACTGCACAATTGACCAAAAAGCCCCGAACAACTGTTTGCGTGCGGCCGTCGCGCGCCCAACCGCTCTTGCAGGTCTCGGTGCGCTCGAAAGCGCCGGATCTATGGACTGCTACTGGGCTAACCGAAATTCGGTGGACGTCCCCAGGGACAGCAGCCGAATTCGAGTGTCCAACAGCAAGTTTGAACCCGTTGCATGGCCCTTGGCATCAACGACTCTCGTCAGCGAACTGTTATTCCCGCCAACGGCAGTGATTTTGGGGAATTTTTTTGATCTCAATCGGGAATAAGTTGTCACGCTACGGGGTCGAGGTGTTGAATAAGATTATTGCTGCTCGCGAGGGCGAGGGATGGTCCCAAGGATTCTGCAAGCGGAAGACTCCGCTACGTCGAGCGTCGAGCGTCGAGCTCGACACCGACACGCAGCCATTCGGGAAACGATAGACGATCCCTGGGGGATGCCATTCTCCACAAGAATATACCGGATCTTTCGGGTGTGGCTGAACGTACGAAATTGAATTGGTGTGCCAGTCCTTACCCATTAAATATATCCCGTATGATAAGGCAGCGGCGCGGGCGGCTCACGCGTCCCATGCGTCAAAAGATTCGCGTACACGTTTGAGTTTGCACGGGCAGATTTGAGGCCTTGAGGCCCTGGGGGCGATGTAAACCACCCCTTGCGCTGGCCACGCTGCAGGTCGCGCATTGTTGCCACAAAACTCTCGGGTTTACCCTGATGCCAGCTGCTCGCTACGACTGCCAAGTTCGAGCATCGGCGCAGATGTCCAACAAGCCCACGTCGGCATCGCCGATGCTGGGATGTTAAGCCGATCCATGGGTGCTAAAATGGGCCTCAGCCCGGAAACCATGATCAGGAGTGCCAAGCTGAGATGAGCCATGTGCTGCCACACAGAATCGCTAGAGCGGGGCATATGAGCAAACTCTCCATTCAAGCATGGCTAGGCGATGCACGACGCAAGCGGGAGCTTGCTGTGTTCCTGCTGTTGAGCCTACTGCTCGCTCCCGTGCTGGCGATCACGACAGTAGGCGGCTATGGGCTCGGCGTTTGGATCTACCAGATGATGGCTGGGCCGCCCGGTCCTCCCACCAAGTCGCTGCGCAGTCCCGGTGTTGTTTCTAGGTAAGCCGTGAGGAACTTATGACCGCGTCCCGCCGTGCCTTTATCCGTGGCCAATGGAGCGCAGCCGAGGAGCATGCGAGTTCCGCGTGCCACGCGGAGATTGTGAGCCTGATCATCAGCACCTGGCCGCAATATCTCGACGAGGTGGAAGAAGCCATCCTCACACTCGGCAATTGCGAAGTTCACGGCCGGGATCCTAGCGGAAAACTCATCGTCGTCCTTGAGGAGGCCAGCCCAGGTGCCGCCGGTGCCAAGGCCAATGCCATCTCCGCCCTACCGCACGTGCTGTCCGCCCTGATGGTTTTTCAGGCCAGCGACGATGGTCTGGCGGTAGTTTGAGGGATCTGCCATGACCGATCACACGATTGATCGCCGCCGATTGCTGAAAGCCCAGGCCGCCGTGGCGGCCGCCACGGTGGCAGGCTTGCCCCAAAGCGCGGGCGCGCAGCTCGTCACCGAGCGCAGTCGAAGCGAGCTGATCTGGAACAAAGCACCCTGCCGCTTCTGCGGCACGGGCTGCGGCGTGCTCGTGGCGACCAAGGACGGGCGCGTTGTGGCCACTCATGGCGACGCCAAGGCCGAGGTCAATCGCGGCCTCAACTGCGTCAAGGGCTATTTCCTTTCCAAGATCATGTATGGCGAGGATCGGCTGACACAGCCCCTCCTGCGCAAGAAGAATGGCCAGTACGACAAGTCCGGCGAATTCGCGCCGGTGTCCTGGGACGAAGCCTTCACGGTAATGGCTGAGAAGTTCAAAGCCGCCCTCAAGAAGGGAGGGCCGTCTGCGGTTGGCATGTTCGGGTCCGGTCAATGGACCATCTGGGAGGGGTACGCGGCCTCGAAGCTCTTCAAGGGTGGGTTTCGCACCAACAATCTCGATCCCAATGCTCGGCACTGCATGGCATCAGCCGCTGCGGGGTTCATGCGCACGTTCGGCATCGACGAACCGATGGGCTGCTACGACGACTTCGAGGCTGCCGATGCGTTCGTGTTGTGGGGCTCAAACATGGCCGAGATGCATCCGATCCTGTGGTCACGCATTACCGATCGGCGGCTTTCCTATCCGCATGTCAAGGTGGCTGTGCTCTCGACATTCGAGCACAGGTCGTTCGAGCTGGCCGACATTCCCATGGTGATGAAGCCGCAGAGCGATCTCGTCATCCTCAACGCCATCGCCAACCACATCATCAAGACCAATCGCGTCAACACGGACTTCGTCTCCAGGCATACGATCTTCAAGCAGGGCCAGGCCGACATCGGCTACGGCCTGAGACCTGAGCATCCGCTGCAGCAAAAAGCGACCGGCAAGGACAAGGCGAATGATGCGGCCGACATCACGTTCGATCAGTTCGCCGCGTTCGTATCGGCATACACGCTGCAGAGGGCGGCTGACGAATTCGGCGTGCCGTTGAATTGCATCGAGGCTTTGGCTGAGCTCTACGCCAATCCAAAGACCAAGGTCATGAGTCTCTGGACGATGGGCTTCAACCAACATACGCGCGGTGTGTGGGCCAACAACCTAGTTTACAATCTGCACTTGCTAACGGGGAAGATCGCTGAGCCCGGCAATAGCCCGTTCTCGCTGACCGGCCAGCCGTCGGCCTGCGGCACTGCGAGAGAGGTCGGCACGTTCTCGCATCGCCTTCCCGCCGACATGGTGGTCACTAACGCGGAGCATCGTGCCAAAACCGAGAAAATCTGGCAGTTGCCCGAGGGGACGATCTCCGACAAGCCTGGCTTTCATGCCGTCTTGCAAAACCGGATGCTGAAGGACGGCAAGCTCAATGCCTATTGGGTGCAGGTGAACAACAACCTGCAGGCGGGGCCTAACATCAATCAGGAAGGACTGCCGGGGTACCGCAACCCCGACACCTTCGTCGTGGTATCTGATGCCTACCCGACCGTCACCGCCCTAGGCGCAGACCTCGTCCTTCCGGCAGCAATGTGGGTCGAGAAGGAGGGCGCATACGGCAACTCCGAACGACGTACGCATTTCTGGCACCAACTCGTGCGGGCGCCGGGAGAGGGCCGTTCCGACCTGTGGCAGCTGATGGAGTTCTCGAAGCGCTTCAAGATTGAGGAGGTGTGGCCGGAAGAGTTGATCGCCAAGAAGCCGACCTACCGCGGCAAAACGCTGTTCGAGGTGCTCTTCAGGAATGGCCAGGTCGACAAGTATCCGTTCCAGGATATCGAGGCTGGATACGAGAACGCTGAGTCCCAGCATTTCGGTTTCTATGTGCAGAAGGGTTTGTTTGAGGAATACGCCGGGTTCGGCCGCGGGCACGGGCACGACCTTGCACCGTTCGACACCTACCATCAGACGCGAGGTCTGCGTTGGCCAGTGGTCGAAGGCAAGGAAACACGTTGGCGCTTCCGAGAAGGCCTCGACCCCTACGTCAAGGCCGGTAAGGGATACGATTTCTATGGCTTCCCTGACGGCAAGGCCCGCATTTTCGCTCTGCCTTACGAGCCGCCGGCCGAGAGCCCGGACACCGAGTACCCATTCTGGCTCACCACGGGTCGCGTACTGGAGCATTGGCATTCCGGGTCGATGACAAGGCGTGTTCCGGAGCTGCACAAGGCGGTGCCGAACGCACTTTGCTACATGCATCCAGACGATGCCAGGGACCTCCAGCTTTGGCGCGGCGAGGAGGTGAAGGTCGTGTCTCGGCGCGGCTTCATGCGCACGCGCATCGAGACCAAGGGGCGCAACAAGCCACCGCGCGGTGTTGTGTTCGTGCCTTGGTTCGACGAAAGCCAACTCATCAACAAGGTCACACTTGACGCGACGGACCCGATTTCTTTCCAAGCCGATTTCAAGAAGTGTGCGATCCGCATCGAGAAGGTCTGAGGCCGGCCATGCGGATCTCGAGACCCATTGTGCTCGCCGGCCTAAGCAGTCTTGCCGCTCTGATGGTTGGCGCCATCGCCAACAGCCAGACCGGGCCCGGTGGCCTGCGCTCTGGCCTGCGCGGCAACACCGCCCTGCAGGATGAAGGTCCGGCACCGCGCCTGCTGCCCCAATCGAACACGGACATCCGCGAGGTGCGCAACTATCCGGAACAACCACCGATCATCCCGCACGTCATCGAGGCTTATCAGCTGGATGCCAACGTCAATCAATGTCTGTCGTGCCACGCGCGGTCGCGCACCGGTGAATCGCAAGCCCCCATGGTGAGCATTACTCATTTTATGGATCGCGACGGCCAGTTCCTGGCCAGCGTTTCACCGCGCCGCTACTTCTGCGTTCAGTGCCATGTGCCGCAATCGGCGGTGAAGCCGCCGGTCGCGAATGGCTTCGTCGATGTGGATACGCTGCTCACCAGTCCGGCGGGACCGCAGAGATGAGCGTGTCCGACGACAACCAGCAGCCGCAAGGGTCGTCCACGCAGCCCCTCGGACGCCGTCTACGCAGAGCCGCGACGCGCCTTTGGGAGCGGACGGCTAGGCTGCGCGAAAGGCTGCTCGAATACTGGCACATCCTGATCTCGCCCAGCCAGACCCTCAGCCTGGGCTTCCTGACCATTGGCGGTTTTCTGGCTGGTATTCTGTTCTGGGGAGGGTTCAATACAGCACTCGAGGCAACGAACACGGAAAGGTTCTGCGTGAGTTGCCACGAGATGCGCGACAACGTTTTCCAGGAGCTGAAATCCACCATCCACTACTCCAACCGTTCCGGCGTGCGTGCCACCTGCCCCGATTGCCACGTGCCGCATAATTGGACTCAGAAGATCGGACGCAAAATCCAAGCCTCCAAAGAGGTGTGGGGAAAAATCTTCGGCTCCATCAGCACCCGTGAGAAGTTCCTCGACATGCGCTTTGAGTTGGCCTCCCACGAATGGGAGCGATTGAAGGCCAATGACTCGCTCGAGTGCCGTAACTGTCACAGTGCCGAGTCAA
The DNA here is from genome assembly GCA_963806735.1 of uncultured Alphaproteobacteria bacterium. GTDB lineage: Bacteria > Pseudomonadota > Alphaproteobacteria > Rhizobiales > Hyphomicrobiaceae > CADEFX01. The sequence goes on from CAWEBE010000043.1 coordinate 137,683, forward strand.
TGGACATATCCAAGCAAAGCCTGCGCGCCGCGAACGCGCACCAAGCCTTCCTGTTTACTGCCCAGAAGACCTGCATCGATTGTCACAAGGGGATCGCGCATCGGCTACCGAAAGGCGCCTACGAATTTGGACAGGCGCACAGCGAAGAATTCACGGTCCTGCGTGCGTTCGTTGAGAATCTGCAAAAATAGACCGCTACCAATCTGCCTTCACCGGTCGATACAGGAGCAGCTCTGCAGCCACGACCCATCAGAGAAGGCTTGCGCCGCTGCAACTGGAGAAGGCGATCGAGGCGCTGGGGGCAATCAATTCCCGGGGTTCCGTGCGCGCCAGTTGCCTTTAGCTCAGCGCAGCCTTGGGAGAGCCTAGGGGAGTACGGATTGACTTCTGGCGCACCCGTGCCAATCAAGAAAGGTTCATGCAAGGCCCAGTTGTTCGCCTCAAAGCACCGGCCGCCGCTCCTTCCACGGTGTCGCCTGCTCGTAGGCATGACCCGCCTGCAGCACACGCGCCTCCTCGAACGGGCGACCAACAATCTGCAGCGCAAGCGGTAGTCCGCTGGAGCTGAAGCCGTTGCACACGGACAGCGCCGGCACACCCGCAACGTTGAACGGGATGGTGAAGTTCGGCGTCTCGAACAAGCCGAAGCTCGGCACGTCGCTCAGTCTTGGAGCCGGGCCCGACGTTGTCGGAAGCACAAGTAGATCCACATCCGTCATCACCGCCGCCAGGTTCTCCTGGAGCTCGCGCCGGAACCGGACCGCATGTATGTAGTCAGCCGCCGAGACAAAGGCCCCGAGCGTGAGACGATCGCGTAGGTTCTTGCCATAGTCATTATGACGGGTGCGCAGCCACGGCTCGTGCACCGCATAGGCCTCGCTGATGAGGATCAACCAGCCACACGCATTCCAATCCTGCAGCGGCGGCAGCGTCACATCGCTGACTTTCGCCCCGAGGCTGCTCAAGACCCCGATCGCAGCTTCCATTGCGGCGCCGACCTCGGTCGATACCGGGTTGTCGGTCTCAAAGAAATGCCGCACGACGCCAATGCGCTGCCCGGCGATGCCGCCCGCAAGGGCCGCGCGATAGTCGGGTATCTGGACGTTGGCGCTGCCAGGATCGGCAGGGTCGTGCCCGGCCATCGCCTGCAGAAGAATGGCACAGTCCTCCACCGTCCACGCCAACGGACCGGCATGGTCGAGCGTAAAGGCTAGCGGTTGAATCCCCGAACGGCTGACCAAACCATAAGTCGGCTTGACGCCGGCCAACCCGCAAAATGCTGACGGCGTGCGGATCGAGCCCCCGGTGCACGATCCCGTGCCGCCCAGCACGAAACCGGCGGCCACTGCAGCCCCCGTGCCGCTCGATGAGCCCCCCGTGAAATGATCTGTCGCCCAGGGATTTCGAGCCGGTGGCCAGGGTAGATCAAAACTTGGACCACCCATGGCAAACTCGTGTGTGGCGAGCTTGCCCAGCATGACAATTCCAGCTTCAGCGAGCTTGGCGACTGTGAAGGCATCCCGGGTCGGCACGTAGTCCTGGAGCAACTTGGAATGACAGGTCGTGGGAATGCCGGCCGTCTCGTAGATGTCCTTGTGGGCAAACGGGATGCCGTGCAGCGGTCCGCGGCGGCGCCCCGCTTTGATCTCAGCTTCAGCAGCGCGAGCCGAGGCAAGTGCTTGCTCACGCTCGAGGCGGATAAAACTGTTGAGTTTCACCTCATGCTGATCGATGCGGGTTAGGCAAGCTTCTGTGAGGGCAACAGGAGAAAGGCGACCGCTCGCAATGTCTGCGGCCGCGCTGGCAATGGTGGGAATGCCGGTCATGATGCCCCCACTGAAGTAATTGGCTTGAAAACGATGGCTGGCTCGGCCTCGCGCCGGCGATGGCCGCCGGCACGAACCCGCGCCGCCATGGCCTCGATGTAGCCGTAGACTTCGAGGAACTCGCTTTTTTGGGCCTCATTCAACGGGAGCCCGGTCTGCCGCACACGCGCGTCAAATTCTGCACGCGTAATGCTCGCCTTCGGTGCCGGCATGCCACCCTCCAATGATTTGATCAGTAGTACTCAGCCAACCAGCGGCAGATGCTGGTCGCGGCGGATATCGTTGATGATCTGCAGGACGCGTTCTCGGTAGGGGCGATATTGCACGCCGAATTCTGACATCAAACGCGCGTTGTCGATCATGTAGTTGCCGCTCTGATCCTTGCCCCCGCTCTCCTTCTCGAAGCTGATCTTGGCGTCCGGCAAGTAGGAGCGGACGATGTCTGCGATCTCGCCCAGGCTGATGGCGATGCCGCCGGAATTGTAGATGCGGTGTGCAGGCTTTTCGCTCAGGAGCACACGAGCAAAGACCTCGGCGATGTCGTCCACATGGATCGGGCAGCGCATCGCATCCTTGAAGGGAAAACTGATGGCATTACCGCGCGACGGCTCGGTAATGATGTTCACGTGATCGACCGAGCCGCGCACCTTGTCCGGCCCTGTGACGTTGGCGGGCCGGATGCCGGTGATCAGCATGCCGAACTTTTCCGTATAGTCCTGCGCCTGCCACTCATTAATGATCTTGTGCTTGGCGTATTGGTATTCGCCGTTCACTCGATCCTCTTCCGTGACGGGGCGGTTGCCGTAGTTGCTCTGCTTGCCGTTCACGGCGAGCGAGCTGGCATACATGGTGTGCTTGACGCCCAACAAGCGCGCAGCCTCGAAGCAGTTGTCCATGCCGAGGATGTTCAGCTTCATCGCCACGTGCGGAGCGTGACCGCTGCCGAGGAAGTAGGAGAGATTGACCACGCGTTCCGGTTTCGCCGCCGACATGGCTGCCATCACGTCATCGAATTGGGTGACATCTCCGCGCACAGAGGTGACCTTGGCGCCAAGATCAGCGAAGGAATGCGCGCCGGGATTGATGTCCATGCAAGCGACAGTTTGACCACGCGCGACGAGCAGGCGGACCAGGCGGTGGCCGATAAAGCCGGTGCCACCGATGATGAAGACCGACATGCCTTTCTCCACTGTTTGGATCACAACCAATTGGTACAAACGATGAGGATGCTCGCACGCCTATAGTTGGGGGTTCAACTGCAGTTTCGAGCATATTGGCTGCGAGCGGGGACATGGCCGCCCGCGGCTTGGAAGCTAAACTCCGATTAAGGTGTCGACGAGGTGTGTTGCGTCGTTGATATCTTCCAGGCCATCAACGAGCGCAACGAGGGTCTGGGCCTGTTCGACAGACATCGGTCTTGCAGCCGCGGCTGCATTCGCCATGAATTTCTCGATCTGGGCGTCTCGCGTCATCGGCTTTGCGGGGTTGCCGTAGACGACTTCGACCCGCGTAGCGAGTTGCGCACCGTTTCTTAGCGTTATCTCGAGCTCAACCGGCGTCAGCGCATTTGGATCTCCGCGGTCCCGCACCTCGATCACAACGCGACTGGCGAGGTCTTGGGTTGCTGCATCGGAGTATGCTGCGTCGGTGAAGTCTTTCAGCTCCACCGTTCCTCGGAGCAGAACACAGGCGGCCACATAGGGTGCGCATAAGCGCGCATAGTTGATCGTCATCTCGGTGCGGGGCGCCCGTCCCACCAGATGGTGCACCAGTGGTGGCACGCAGGCCTTGACCTCAGCTATGTGGCCAGCCTGCAGGTCGTGCTTGTGCTTGAGCTCGAGGCAAGCGTCGATAATGCCATGCGTCGCGCGCCCGGATGGGAATGGCTTGTGTGCGACCTCCGTGATGCGCCAGATGCGCCCGAGATCGCCGATCACGCGCTGCGGGTCGCCGTTGGCTTCGATCAGCTTGAAATAGCCGAAGGGACCTTCCAGGATATTGGCTGGGCCTTCAAATCCCAGGCGAGCGAGATCGCAGGCGACGACGGCGTTTCTGGCGTTGAAGCCCATCTGCATGGCAAGCAGCAGGGAACCCTCGGTATGGGCCTGCATATTGCCGCAAAGCTGGCCGTAGACGAGCGAGAAGGCATGTTGCAGGCGGCGCGTATCGAAGCCCATGAGCTTGCCCAGTGCCGCGGTGCCGCCGAACGCGCCGACCGTGGCCGGCCGGAAGAAGCGCAGCCCCGAGGTGGCCGCCAGTCCAAGCGATGCGGCGACATCGACACCGAGGACGACGGCCTCCATCAATCGACGACCGTCGATCGGCTTGCCCTCGATTTTCGCCATCCGCTCTGCTCCTGCAAGCGCTACTGGCAGCAGCACGCTCATGACATGGGCCACGGCCGCTTCATGCACGCAGTCGAACTCTGCATTGTGTACTTGATAGGCATTACAGAAGGCAGCGGCCGACGCTGGCAGTCCCTCGCCTGTCACCCATACGCGCGCATCACTGCCATGGCCCCATAGAGACTGGGCGCGAGCCAGCTCTTGCGCTTTCGGGCCACTGCTACCGGCGAGACCGACGCCCAATGTGTCCAGAATGAAGACCTTGGCGGCGGCTAAGGCGGTGCCTGGAATGTCTGCATAGCCCCTGCTTGCCACATGCTCAGCGAAATGTGCGATTGCATCCATTTTATTCTGCTCGCGAGGGAGATATGCGGAGCGCCGTGAGGGATAGTGCTGGCAGGAATGCAGCACGAGTCAAGACAGAGCGACTCGTTCATTTGGCAGTGTCGCCGACGCATCGACCTTATCGGTGTGGCGGGAAATTTCGACCCGATCCGGACCAACCATTCCGGTCCTCAGGGGGTGGTGGTCAATTAGCGATTGTCGATTGATTGCGCAGCCTTTCGAGCCTGTGCGAGGTTTGCCCGACTCGCCACAAAACGCCAGTCGGATCGACGAGAACAAAATCTCGCATACCCCCCCGATCAGCTGGCGGTTCTGCATGTACTACACTGTACTTGGCTGACAAGCCCTGGTCCTCGACATGGCGCCACCACGCATCGACGTCCTCAACAAGCAAATGCATCATGAAGTTGCCGGCATGAACCTCATTGTAGAAATTCTGAAGCAGGAAGCTTGAGCTGCCGTGCCGGAATTCTGCCAAATGGTCGTCAGCCCACGCGAGATCAAAACCCAAGTCCCGATAGAATTGCTTCGACAGATCGAAGTCCTTGGCAGGGACGAATGCCTTGACCTCCACGGTTGTCATATTGGCCATCGTCATTGCTCCTTGCACTGGTGCCTACGGCACGGAATTGGCGCGTTTCCTCACCTGGGATAGTATGCGTGATCCGCCAGCAGAGCGGGTCACCTGAAAACAAGACGAATGGTTGCGCACAGCCCACTAGGGAGGGTTCACCATGCCGCTCTTTATGTATCAGGCCGCCTATACGCCGGAGTCATTGGCCGCCCAGATCAAGAATCCGCAGAACCGCGTGGAAACTGTCGGACGTCAAGCCTGCGAAGCCGTTGGAGGCAAGCTGGTCGGTGGTTGGCTTTGTTTTGGCGAGTACGACCTTATCGTGATTGCCGACGTTCCCGATATCGAGAGCATGGCAGGAATTGCTCTTGCGCTAGGTGCGGGCGGGGCCCTCAAGGCAAGCAAGACCACAGCGCTCATAAGCGGAGCGCAGGGCGTTGCAGCGCTGAAGAAGGCTGAAACCGTCGCCAAGACGTATAGGCCTGCTCGCTGACTGCGATCAGCTGGGATATAAGTGCTACGGGCATCGGGGCGGGTACCGGCACGGTTGGTCGCCTATCGGCTTGGTCAAAGTTGCCCTCAAAGGACGCCGAGCGTTTTCACGTGAGGAGCCACTCATGACTTCGAGATTGAGTCCGGAGGACGTTGCCCGTTATCACCAAGATGGGTTCATTTTTGTACGTGGGCTTTTCGACGCTGAAGAGACAGATTTGTTGCGTCGGGCAATGGAGGAAGACCCGGCAATCACGGAGCACTCGCTCTTGCGAGCTGACCAAGAGGGTGGCGCTACGCGGATCTCGCTCTGGAATCGAGCGGGCGATAGCGTCTACGGACTCGCCGCGCGCACACCGCGTGTCGTGGACACGGCAGAGGCGTTGGTCGGCGAGCCGGTCTATCATTTCCAATCCAAATTGACGGCCAAAGAGCCTCGCGTCGGCGGTGCGTGGGAGTGGCATCAGGATTACGGCTACTGGTACTACAACGGATGCCTCGAGCCGAAGATGCTGAGCTTCATGATCGCGCTCGACCAAACCGACGCCGAGAACGGATGCCTCAAGCTGTTGAAAGGCTCGCACAAGCTTGGCCGTCTTGATCACGTCCAGGTGACACCTGGTCAAAACACGACGGACCCCGAGCGTATGCCCTACATTCTTGCGAAGTACGAGCTGATAGACTGCGTACTAGCGCCAGGCGACGCAGTCATTTTTCATGGGAATACGCTGCACCGATCCGATCAGAATCGCTCAGACCGGCGCCGCTGGACGTTCCTTTGCTGCTATAATGCGGTGAGCAACGATACCTTCAAGAAGGACGACGACCGCTATTTCGTGCCGTTGGAGAAGGTCGGCGACGACGCGGTCAAGAAGGCAGGGGTAAGGTTCGCTGCCGGCAATCAAGAACACTTCACGTCGAAGCCCTATGTGCCGAAGGTAAGAACGGCATCTTGATGATCCATCCCGGAATTAGAGAACAAAATCTGCTGGGAGCGGACTCATGCACCGCAACAGGCCTACTCGCTATTCGACCACCTCGCCGCGCCGGAGGGCGCCGGGTTGCCGGCATGGTGGAAGCGGTCGAGGCCTTGAGCTGCACACCAAGGCCGCATAGGGTCGGCTATTGAGAATGCCTGCTGGGCAATTTCAACAATAAGCGGCACATCACCCCATCGATGCAGTCCACCGAGCGGCGCCCTTTTCCCCACCGCCGGGGCCTGATCATCGTTACGACATTGGCCACGGCCTACGTCGCCAGTCATTTTTTCCGCGCCTCCAACGTCACCATCGGCCTCGACCTGATGCACGACCTGTCGATCGGGCCGGAAGCCCTGGGTGGGCTTACAGGCGCCTTCTTCTTCGGTTTCGCCGCCATGCAGATCCCCTGCGGCTTCCTGTTCGACCGTTACGGTCCGCGCCGCACCGTGGTCGGCATGCTCATCCTCGCAACAATGGGCGGCGTCGTCTTCACACTGGCGCCGAGCTGGCCGGTCCTGCTCACCGGTCGCGTGCTGATGGGCGCGGGCTTCGGCGTCATGCTCATCGGCAGCATGGTGGTGATCTCGCGCTGGTTCCCGCCGGACCGCTTCTCCACCCTTACCGGCATGGTCCTGTCCATCGGCCTGCTCGGCAACTTGGCCGCCACCACCCCGCTGGCCTGGGCTTCCGAAGCCATCGGCTGGCGCGCGGTGTTTGCCGCCGTCGTTCTCTTCACCGCGCTCGCGACCATCGCCGTCTGGTTGGTGGTGCGCGACGCCCCGCCCGGCCACCCCTTCCTGGCCCGAACGCCGGAACCGCCACGCGAGATGCTGCAAGGCCTGATCGAGGTGCTGTGCAACCCGCGCCTGAAACCCATACTGGCGCTCAACTTCTGCAACTACGCCTGTACGTTTACGGTGCAGGGCCTGTGGGGTGGACCCTTCCTGCGCGAGGTGCACGGCCTCAGCGCCATCGAGGCCGGCAACGTTCTGTTCCTCGCCGTCATCGCCTATCAGGTTGGCATGCTCGCCTTCGGCCCGCTCGACCGCGTGCTGGACACGCGCAAATGGATCGCCATAAGCGGTACCCTGGTGATCATTTCCATCCTCGCCACTCTGGCGCTTGTGTCCCACCCGCCAACCTGGATTCCCATTTGTGCCATCGTCGGCATGGGCTTCTTCAGCGCTTCCAGCACCATGGTGATGACGCATGCCCGGGGCATCTTTCCAGACCGGCTGATCGGTCGTGGCATATCGACAATCAACACGTCCGTGATGCTGGGCGTTGCCTGCATGCAGACGTTCTCAGGCATCATCGTCGGCGCTTTCGAATTGCTGCCCGGCGGCGCGCGCACCGAAACCGCATACCGTGCGCTCTTCGGAGTGCTCACCGTGGTGCTCATCGTCGCCGTCGCGATCTACAGCCGCTCGCAGGACGTCAAGCCCAGCGACCAAATGCGCGACTGTCGCCGACAGCGCGACGCATGAGGCCCCGATCGCGGAGATGCGTCCACCATCGTGCCGTCACGGCGCTCGACAAACAGAACGGCCGGATCGCTACTGCATCCAGCGTCGGGCTAGAGCGCGATCGTCTCACATGGAAGCACTTCCGCTTCCATGTGAGACGTGAATCGCACTCTAAATGTTAGGTGTAGAGCAGGATTCACGCTTCGGCCGAGACCTCCCTCGATTGGAAAAGTGATTCAATCCGAAGCGATCCTGCTCTAGTGGCATTGGACCATCCCTTAACTCCATCCACCAAAAACGATTGCCCGGATCAGACCAAATGGCAAAGCTCAAGAGCCTGGGTCGTCGGAGGCAATTATGCTCAAATCGCTGCTAAGCATGGCGCTTTTTGCAGGCGCTGTTGCGGTTATGGGTGAACCGGCCGCAGCCGCTGACCTTGGTCCGGGCTGCTATAACCGCTGTGGTTGTCGCGGCTGCCCGCCGCGCCGCCAGGCCGATTGGGCGCCGGGTCCCATTTACGTCGCGCCGCCACCGCCGGTCGTTATCTATCGGCCGCCCGTCGTGGTCGTGGGACCAGTCTACGGATGGGGTGGCCCAGGCTGGGATGCTGGCTGGTCCGAACCGGGCTGGCGCGGTGATTGGCATCGTCCGGATTGGGGCTGGCGCGGCGCAGGCTGGCGTGGTGACGACTGGCGCGGCCCAGGATGGCATGGCGGTTGGCGCGGAGCTGGATGGCGCGGCAGCTGGCGCCGCTGGTAGTTCTTGCCGGCAAACGGCGGGCACTCAGAGCAGGATCGTTTCAGATGGAATCGCATTCGCGATCCATCTGGAGCGTGAATCCTGCTCTACACATAAGTTTAGAGTGCGATTCACGGTTCACATGGAAGCGGCAGTGCTTCCATGTGAACCGATCGCGCTCTAGGTAGTCGCCGGCCCCTGTATGCTTTCGCATCGGCCTCCAGCTGCGACCAGCGTCGGCGCGCCGACCGCCCGTGATCACCTCAATTCGCAGCGGCTACGTCGGCTTGCTTTCGACCTTGTGGTCGACACTGCGGTCAAACGAGCGCGCCTCATGGAGTGCACATCTAGCGCGGCGCATCGCCCGCGATCGTAATGCGATGCATGCGTCGGCGCTTGCCGGGGTAGTCGTTGAGCGCACGATGCTGGGTGCAGCGATTGTCCCAGATCGCCATCGAGCCGACCTCCCAACGGAAGCGGCAGGTCAGCTCCGGTTGTACTGAATGCGTCATCAAGAAGTCGACGATTGGCCGTGCCTCGGCGGACTTGAAGCCGTGGAGGGTCTGGGTGTGGTTGCCGATGTATAGCGCCTTGCGGCCGGTTTCGGGGTGGGTGCGCACAAGCGGATGGGCGACCTCGGTCTGGAGGTTGCCGGGGTCACGAACCTTGGCAGCCATCTTGTCATTGCCCGAATAGCGTCCGTCGCGCGTCGAGCCCATATTATCGCCCTGGCTCAGCTTCTTGCGATCGCCGACATTCCAGGTCTTCACGCCCTCGATCACGGCCTTCATCGGGTCAGACAGCGTCTCATAGGCGAGATACATGTTAGCGAACATCGTATCTCCGCCGACAGCTGGTGTTTCCTTGGCGTAGAGGATCGTCGCTTTTGCCGGTTTCGGATTGAACATTTGATCGGTGTGCCAAGTCTCTCCGAATGCTCTCGTATCGCCCTCGTCCTTGACGATCTCGAGGATATCGGGATGTTCCTCCATCCCCTTCATGAAGGGGTGATGGTGGATTTCGCCAAAGCGCTTGGCGAACACGATCTGCTCCTCCGGCGTGATGTCCTGGTCGCGAAAAAACACGACGAGGTACTCCAGCCAGGCGGCCTGGATCTCCGAGAACAACTCATCGTCGACATGTTTGAGATCGACGCCGCTGATTTCGGCACCGAGCGCGCCAGCGAGGGGTTTGACCTCAATCTTCCGATAGGACGCCATGATTTGGTCCTCCAAGGCATGTCGCGCGTAAGCAACGAGATCACGAACCAGGCTGTTTGGTCAACGCGGAGCGGAAGGGCGGCTTCGAGCGACAGCCGTCGCACGTCAATAAGGCCCGGCTCGACAGGTTTGCCTCCAGCGACGGACCAGGGTTTAGATCCGTTGGATAGCCGTTCGAATATCAGCGCTGGTCCATGTCAAAATAGCCGCTTGCCGAGGAGGAGGGAGGAACATCCAATGTGGCCCAATCCGCGCATTCCCTATCAAATGTCCACTGACCGCAAGCGCCTGGCACCCCTGCGTGATAGGCCGCTGATGGTCAATCCTGTGGTGGCGATTGAGTACTGGCCGTTCGATCGGCCGATGCCGCGTGGCATCCTGCCGGCGCCCCACGGTCGGCCGAGCGAGCCTCCGGACGTCGCCAACTACTCGTGGGTCGAGTACGGCATGCGCTGCGGGCTGCCGCGCATCTTCGATGTGCTGGGCCGACGCGGCATCAAAGCCTCGGCCTGGATGAATGCGCAGTGCGCCGACGTGTACCCTGCTGCGGCAGAACGTGCCGTTCACGCGGGTTGGGATTTCGTCGGCCATAGCTGGTTCCAGCGCTCGCTCAAGGAGGTGGACGACGAGGAAGCCGAGGTGCGCCAATCGCTGGCGCGCCTGGAACGGCTGACGGGAAAGCGGGTGCGTGGCTGGTTCGGCGCCGGCGGCGGTGAGACGGTCAAGACGCCCGAGGTTCTGAAACGCTGCGGCGTTGAGTTCACGCACGACTGGCTGCTCGATGACCTGCCGTGCTGGATGAGTACGGCCGAAGGGCCGCTGCTGTGCCTTCCCTATACCTGGGAGATCAACGATGTACCGATGTGGGCCGTGCAGGGCCAGTCTTCTGACGAACTTCTGAAGAGGCTCGAGGCGACGCTTGCCGTGCTCGAGCGCGAACTCGAAGAAAACCCGCGCGTGCTTTCCATCGGTCTCCACCCGCACATTGCTGGCGTGGCGCACCGCGTCTACTACCTGGAGAAAGCTCTCGATCTTCTGATGCAGCGCAACGACACGATCTTCGTCACCTCCGGCGAGATCGCCGACTGGTTCGTGAGCTCCGACAAGACTGGGCTAACCGAACTAGAGGCGGCCTTGACGATGAGATCGGCATCACCAAAGCCCGCATGAGCGGGCTTTGTGGTGCCCCATAAGAAAAGAGAGCCCTTGCTACTTTGGATCAGAATGTCGGCTTCGACGGATTCAGGTCACGACGCCAACGATCTCGTCATCGGTGGGGAACCGACCAAGCGTCTGCTTGGAGCAAGCTACACGACCGTCGATGCGGATTTCAAAGACGCCTCCACCTGACCGCCGCAGTGTCACCTGCGCCTCTGGTCGGACCTTGCGGATGAGGTTCGCCGCCTCACGGGCGCGCGGTTCATAGTTTCACTGACCGCAGTATTGGATCTCGACGCGCATCGGCTGGCATCCTGTGTTTGTAAGGCGCTAGCAATACCACAAGGCTGTGGCCCGTTGTCTATTGCGCGATATAGCCGCCATCGATCACCAGCTCGGTGCCGGTGACGAAGGACGCCTCGTCGGATGCCAGGTACAGCACGCCATAGGCGACGTCCATCACCTCGCCCAGGCGACGCAGTGGCGTGACGGCGGCCTTGGAGCCACGCCCGGCGGCGTTCGTATTGTTCAGCATCGGCGGCAGGTAGCCTGGATGGACGGAGTTGACGCGCACGCCGGTCGGTCCGAACCGAACGGCGGCGCTCTTGGTGAAGATGCGCACGGCACCCTTCGACGCGCTGTACCCCGGGTGGCTGTCGGCGCCTCCGATGAAACCCATGATCGACGAGATATTGACCACAGAGCCGCCGCCGGTCTTCGCCATCTCGGCCGCCGCACGGGTGGTGCCGAGGAACACGCTGGTGGCATTGGTTGCCATCAGTTTTTCCCATCCCGCCAGCGCCAACTCGTCGCCGACCGAGCTGCCGCTGATGCCGGCGTTGTTCACCAGAATATCGAGCCTGCCGTAGGTCGCGATGGTCGTAGCGATCAGATGGTCCCAGGCCGCTTCCGACGTCACGTCTGTTTGCACAAATATTGCTCGGCCCTGGCTGGCAGAAATGTCGGCGGCGACCGCCTCACCTTCTTTTTGAAGTAGGTCGGCGATCACAACCGCAGCACCTTCTTTCGCAAACAACCGGGCTTCTGCCTCGCCCATGCCGTGGGCACCACCGGTAATGATGGCGACTTTGCCTTTCAGCCTCATGTTGCCTCTCCCTCGTCGAAAGAGGGCCGATCATCGGCTCTCGGACCGTCGAGGACAAGGTCCGAGGTGGCATGCGGCGGATTCTGTGAGCGGCTGCATCCGCCCACCGAAAGCCTGGTGCGCAACCGTAGATGCGATCGAACCGAGTGGCGGAGTGATGGACGCGGCGCCACGTTCCCCGATAGCATCGGGCGTCGAACGGGAAAGAGGCATCACATGGCCGACATCGTCCACCCCCGCGCTCATGTCGTTGCCGGCGGCTTTCCGCCCGGCTCCAGCGCCGGTCACGACCACGACTATGCCCGCTTGCGGCTCCTCACGCTGCTGGCCGAGAGACAAATTCCGGCTTCCGTCGCCAGCGACTTCGCCGACTTGGAGAAATGGCTGCCGGTAAGCCGGCTGCTCGTCACCTACGTCGCCGGCCCCTACCCGAGTGCCGAGCAGTGCACCCGACTGGAATCCTGGCTCGAGGCCGGCGGCCATTGGCTGGCGCTTCACGGCACCAGCGGCGGGCGTGCTGAGCGCGTCGAGGGCCTGACGCAACGCCGCACCGTGAAAACCAAGCATCATACTGTGCTCGGCAGCATGTTCCTGACGCATCCGCCAGCATGCCGATTCCGCGTCGACGTGCGCGATGCGGAGCACCCGGTCACGCAAGGGCTCGGCAAGTCGTTCGAGGTCGAGGACGAGCCCTACTTCATCGAGCTTCAGGCCCCTGCCTCAGCGCAGATCCTGTTGACGGCGGACTATGGCGCGACGAGCAGATGGCCAGTGGTGGAGAAGCTCTACGGCAGCGACACCTCCGTGCTGTCCGACGGCAAGACGCGCGTGCTCGGCTACACGCGCCCGGTCGGCGGTGGCGCCGTGACCTATGTGGCGCTCGGCCACTGCCACAACCCGTACTCGCGCATGGGCCGGACCGCCGGCGCGGGCGGCGAGCAGCCCGCGACGTTCAGAGGACCATGGGAATCGGGCGCATTCCCGACCCTTCTGAGCAATGCAATCGCCTGGGCCACGGCGCAACCGTCTCCGCATTAGTCCGCTGCGCTCTCCCAATCATGCCCGCAAAGGTGAGCATCTACCCACGACGACATTGAAGGCGATGACGCGATCGAGAATGCCGAGAGCAGGCGTCACGCGCCGTTCGTCTAGAGACGTTAGCCAGGAAAGTAGTGGGCGTAGTCGGCCCGCGCCGCCACGAGAATGCCGCGAGCTTCCATCGCATCGTACACCGGGTCGACCGTAATGGTGTTCGGTGTGTTGCCAGGGAGCGCCTTATACGTGAGGAAGTAGTGCCGGATGCGGTCGATGATGGGACGAGGCAGCTGTGAGACGTCGGCGATCTCGCCGTACGTCGGATCGCCAAGCAATACAGCCAGGATCTTGTCATCGGCTTCGCCCCGTTCGACCATGCGAAGACCGCCGATTGGCCGTGCATCGAGAAGGATCTCACCGCGCGAGATGGGCCGGTCCGTCAGCACGCAGATGTCGAGCGGGTCGCCGTCTCCCTGAGAGACGGGCGGGCTGCCCGCGAGTGCATACGCCGCAACCCGATCGCCGCAGTACGTGCGTGGGACGAATCCGTACAGCGTCGGACAAAAGCTCGAGAAGCGCTGCGGACGATCCACCATGAGGTAGCCGGAGTGCTTGTCGATCTCGTACTTCACCCCGTCGGTCGGGACCATCTCGATATAAGCGCGGACGATTTCGGGAAAGCGCTTGCCCGGGTCGATGCCGTGCCACGGGTGGGGCCGATACTCTTGCGGGCGGTCATGCATAGGCCGGAGCTTATCCCGAATAGGCTGCCGCGTCGCCGCGGATCGTGGAGAGCCTAGCACCGCGCCGGCTCAAGGTGGGCGGTCATGCTGGACATTTCTGGCCTCGGCAGCTTCGCCGGCTTGCCCATGCACTCCGTTGACTCTGTCCGAGCTGTCTCTCACCATCCGCAAGGCAATTTGAGCTTCAGATCACCACACAGGCACCATGAGCCCTTCGGACGCTGCGTGGCAACAATTGGTCTCCGCACTACACGCGTCGGGCCGCAAGGCTGCACTCGCGATCACCGGCGGGGGCAGTGGCGCGGTCGGCGAGTTGCTTCGTGTTCCCGGGGGCTCTCGGCTGCTGATCGAGGCGCAGGTTCCCTACGACGAGCGGGCGCTTGCAACGTTTCTCGGCTTTGCACCGGCGCAGGCATGCAGTGCTGACACCGCAATCGCGATGGCGCGGAGCGTGCGGGCACGCGCAACGAAACTGGTGCCGGCGGGTACCGATCCGGTTGGTGTCGGCGCGACGGCGGCACTGGTGAGCGATCGCCCGCGCAGAGGCGAGCATCGGTTTCACGTCGCATTCGCCAGCTCTACCCGCATCGCGCACTGCACGGGTGTGATGGCCAAGGGCCGACGTGATCGCGCCGCTGAAGAAGACCTCGTCTCGCGCGCGATCGTCCTGTGGCTAGCCCACGCATGCGGGACTGCCGCCCCGTCGCCACGCAGTCTGCTCGATGCGGATGAGCATTTTGCCGAGGCTGTCGTCGCCGGCGTGGATACTATCGAGCAGCTCTTGGCGGGCGACCTCGATCGCGTCACCGCCCAGCCCGATGGCCAAATGATCCTGTCAGGGCCGCAGCCTCTCGTGCTGTTGCCGGGCTCTTTCAACCCGGTGCACGCGGGGCACGTGTTGCTGGCGCGGGCCGCCGAAGAGCTCAGGCAGCAGCCCTTGGTGTTCGAAATCTCTGTCACCAACGTCGACAAGCCGCCGCTGGCGGGCAAGACGGTGAGAGACCGGCTCGCGCAATTCGCCTGGAAGTCGCCGGTCGAGCTCACGAGAGCGCCCACCTTCGTCGAGAAATCGCGCCTATTTCCGAGGACGACGTTTGTGATCGGAGCGGATACAGCGGAGCGGCTGGTTGCGCCGAAGTATTATGGAGACGATGAGGCTCGCATGCACCTCGCACTCGAGGAAATCGGCAATTCCGGGGGCAGCTTTCTGGTAGCTGTGCGCATCGACGGCGCGGGGCGCATACGCGCGCTGAGCGACATCCCCGTGCCGCGGCGCTATACCGATCTCTTCACCGAAATCCCAGAGCACCGTTTCCGTCTCGACACCTCTTCATCCGAGATCCGCGCACGGGGACGTGCGTAGCATGCCTTCCGGCATCCATTGAGGATGTCCGAAGGCGCCTAAGAAGCGGACATAGTCGGCACGCTTGACCGCATTGCTCATGCCGATTCCCGACTCGCGCAGCGCGGCAAGTGCTCTTGGCGTACACGACGCGAACCGAGGTGCATGAGGCTGGTTAAGCCCCGAAGGTTTTTGGCAGTGCGGCCGCCATGATCCGGCCGAGGCCCCGGTCAAGACGAGCTACCAAGCCAGTGCGCTCGGCGCCGCTCTCCGGCCGCGTCCGCTCCTCGATGATGCGGGCGAGTGCGTCCCCCGTCGTCTCACCCAGCTTGGCGTACCGTCCAATGGTTGAGAAGTCGCGCCGCCACAGCGCCGCTACCAGCATGAGCGGACCGAATGCCTCTTTCTGCATGACGACACCTGGATGACCACGCTGTTCCTGCTTGGTGAACTCCTCGTAGTAATGGCTCCAGTGGCGTCCAGGGCGAAGGTGGTGCACGGCGTGGAAGTCGTCGCCGAGGTTGCCGTGGCCGCTGCCGACATATTCGATGGAGTTGCCGTGGGCGCCCTGATGATCCTCGGGATCGACGACGCCGTGCCAGTAGAAGGCGATGAGTGACAGGATGTTGCCGCCGAGGAAGCGTGAGCTGAAGAGCACCAGCGCGGCGATCGGGTTGACGACGGCGAGCACCAGCAGGATCGTGTACCAAAGGGCGAGCCCGCGCAGAACGTCGCGCATCGGCCGGATCTTGCCCTTGCGATAGAGGTAGCTCAGGACCCACCAGCCGGTGACAAGGTCAACGCCTTGGCGGAGCGCGTGGCGGCTGAAATCGAGGAAGCTGGTGCGGTCATAGGGAAGCGTCGTTTGCGAGTTCGGCCGGTCCGTTGTCCTCGGTGTGGTGAACGTAAATATGCTGCACGCGGTAGTAGCCGGGCACACGGGCGACGAGGAGCGTCAGCACCCACTCGAAATAGATCTGTAGCCAGCCAAGCAGCCGCTTGACGAGCTGGCTGGCGCCGAGTTTCGGTTGAAAGATGCGCGTGTGAATGTTGGTGTGGTCGGTGATTTCTTGCGGCAATTGGGTCAGGAGCAGCATCACGGTGTAGCCGATGATGACGAGATAGTTGATGGTCGCCGGCAGCACGAGCAGAACCGAAAGGGGGATGATGGCGATTGAGTTGGCGAGCCAGACGCGCGTAAAAATTGCATCAATCGGGTGGTGGAGATGGCGGGCGAGCAGCCGCTCCAGTGGCCGGCTGGCGATCGAGGCCCTGAGCTCGGGGAAGGTGTCGGGATAGCTGGTCGCAACCAGGTAGACGCGCGCGAACAGCCCAAGCGTGAGCCACACCAACATTTCTAGTCCGATCTCGCTCCAGCTGCTGTAATCCGGGAAGAATCCAGGCAGGCATTGCGTCAGGGCTGTGACCAGCAGCGAGGACCCCATCATCCAGGCGATTGGCGCGCGCTCGATGAGGCTGCGCGGCAGCACCGAGGCAAACAGAGTTGCCCCAGCGCGCGTCAGCCAATAGAGCGAGCAGGCCATCAGCACGAAGTAGCTCGACAGCACGCCCGCAAAACAGGTGGCGAGGAAGCTTTCGGAGCGTAACGAGCGTGCACCTGCGTCAGCGGTCGCGATTGAAACGGCAGCGTTCGACATGGGAGGCCTCACAGTTGGCGGCTGTTAGCGTCCCGAAGTTAGCTATGTACCTAGCTGCCCGATGCTCCCAGGGTAACAGGTGCTGGTGTGTAGCGCCGGTTGTGTGGCCACTTCCGATGATGTCGGGGTGGGGCGCATCCGATCGATGCTTAGTGGGCGTACCCGAAGAGCCTCAGCGCTGAGCGGCCCAGCGCGTGAGTTCCTTAGCCGCGCATACGCGGTTCAAAAATCAAGAGACAGCCGTTCACACACGGCGGCCGCGGCGCTGGCATCCCGACGGCTTTCTTCGGAGGTGGGATCGCACATGCGTTCGCGCACCCGAGCCAGTGCTTCGGGCTCAAGGCGATTGAGTGCGTCTACGTAGAGATCAGCCAGCACACCAAGTTGCGCGGCAGTGAAGCGGTACGAATAGCGCAGCACCGCCGTTGCGACTGCGCGCTTGCAGCTGTAGCCCTCGAGGGTGGCTAGTGTTTCGCGCGCGGCACAGCGCACTCGCGCTCGTCCACCCTCGATCATGAAGTTCTGCCGGGCAAAGTCGTCGAGGGGAGTGCCCTGTAGCAACACCACGATCTCAAGGACGATGTGCGCCTTGGTCATGACGGCACGATAAGACTTGCCCAGTATACAGGCAATCTTTGCCTATAAAGAAGGCAAGCGACCCCGGGTCGACGATCTCATTGAGTCGCCAGAACCGACCGAACCCAGCGCCAGCGATCAAGATGCGCGGGTTCATCGGCTCGATGTCCGCTTCTGTATAATGGGGGCGAATATTGACGATCTCAGGAGATGGCGGAATGGATCGTCGCAGGTTTTTGGCATGTACCCTGGCCAGCCCTTTGTTGATTGGCGACCGGGCGATGGCGCAATCGCCCATCTTCACAGGCGACATGCATTTCCATTCGTTCTTCGCCGACAGCAAGTACCATCTACGCCCCCTTGCGCAGGCATTGGCGACTGGCAGCACGACTTTGGCTGCGTGGTCACTGGTGGGCGACCTTCTGTGGTTTGATGTCAAAACCTACAAGCAAAGGTCGGTGCCGAAGGCAGGCGAAGCGCTGGGTTGGTTCCAGCGCGAAATGGGCCGGATCAAGGAGCACCTAATCCAGGAAAAACTGAAAGTTTTGCGCGCGCCAGCAGACGTCGACTTAGCTCTCCAGGGGCAACCCCATGTAGTGCTGGCCGTCGAGGGCGCGAACTTCATTGAGACAGACGCTCGCGGCGTGAAAACCGCCTACGATTTGGGCCTGCGCCATCTCCAGGTCGTGCATTACACCCGGAACGCGCTCGGGGACATTCAGACGGAACCTGCCGAGCACCATGGCCTGACAGAGCTTGGAAAACAGGTCGTTCGAGAGTGTAATCGTCTCGGCATTCTTGTCGATCTGGCGCACAGCACGGAAGCGGCGGTTCTAGACGCTCTCTCCGTCTCGCGTGCCCCGGCCGTGTGGTCGCACGGCTCGGTAACTCGACAACCATCGTCATCTGCCTCCGCAGCTATCTGGCGGCGTCGGCAACTTTCTCTGGACGTGGCGAGAGAGATTGCGCGCAAAGGAGGCGTCGTAGGTCTGTGGTCCCTGACAGCCGATGTTGGCAAGACGCTCGAAGCCTATGCCGATCGCATGATCGAGCTTGCTGAATGGCTTGGCGATGATCACGTCGCGTTTGGGACCGACATTAATGGCTTAGGGCCGTTCAGCGTGTTGTCGGGCCATGGCGATCTCCACCGCATCATCGCACACTGGCAGCGGCAGGGCGTCAAGGAAGGGCGGATACACAAGCTCGCCATCGGCAACTACGCTCGAGTCCTCAAGACCGCCTTGCAGCCGTCTCTTGGGTGACGGGTCTAATATCAGACACCTAGCGCCTACCGAGGATCGAGCCGATGGCAAGGGCGAGGCCGCAGGGCTGGCACGCGCGATGAGCAGCCTGCAACCTTCCGTTTGCCACTCTTGAACAGACATCGAGTGGCATAGCGCTTATGCGTCGAGCCAAGAAGCCGACGTCCGCTAATATACACGTGCTGCCGAGTTGGCGGCCCCAATGATACAGCAACTGCGCTTGGCAGCCTGTTGCGCAAGCGGCGAGCGATAGACGGTCAGCGCGAAGCGAGTGCCGTCTCGATCAGGGCGGTGGAGCCGACGATGTCGGCGATCTTCTCGCCGGCATCGATGCGGGCGAGCGTCTTCTTCTCTTCCTGCTGCAAGGCGATGGCGCGCGTCGCCGCCCACTCGATGTCGGCCGGATCGAGGATCAGCACGCCGTTCTCGTCGGCGAACACGGCGTCACCTGGACGCACCGCGACCCCACCGCAGGAGATCGGCACGCAGAAGCCGCCGCCGAGGCCGATCTTCTTCTGTGTGATGGTCGAGAGCCCGCGCGCCCACACCGGCACCCCGTACATGCGCAATTCGCCGATGTCGGTGACCATGCCGTCGACGACGATGCCGATGATGCCCGCCCTACGCGCGGCATAGGCGACGGCGCCGCCGGCGCAGGCATGCTTGTGGTCGCCGCAACGGTCGATGACCAGAACATCGCCGGGGCGGCACTGGCCGAGCGCGTGATGAATGATGACGGCATCGGGACCGGGTGAGCTGACGGTGACCGCCGTGCCGGCGATACGCATATCCGTGAAGTAGGCGCGAACGGCGGGGTCGACGAAACCGGAATGCAGAAAATGGCCGATGGTGGCGGGCTCGGCTTGGCGCAGCAGCTTCAGCAGCGCCTCATCGATCTGCGGCGGCAGCGAATTGAGCGTAAACATGGAAAAGCTCCGGCTGTTGCGAATGCGTTGAAGGCCTTGACCACAATATGATCTATTAAGCAGTCACTCGATTGGTTTCGCGGTTTCATTTGCCGTGCCTGCGCATCCCCATCCTCCAGGTCCAGCACGGATTGCATCATGACGACGGTGACCAAGCAGCGTGTTGCCTACTTCAACGGCCGCCTCGTGCCGGACAGCGCATCCCGGATCTGCCGTCTCCTCGCGGCTCAGTCTGCTACGGCTCGCAGAAGTCAGTGAGGCAACTATGTCCGCCAATGTCGAGCGACGATCCAATGAGAGCATCTATCGCCGCCTCGGCGTGCGGACCATCATCAACGCATCAGGGCCGTCGACACGTCTCAGCGGCGGGATCATGCATCCCGAGGTCGCGGAAGCCATGGCCGAGGCCTCACAGTGGTGCGTCGATCTCGGTGAGTTGCAGGGCCGGGCCTGCGAGTTGATCGCTGAGGCCACAGGAGCAGAGGCCGGATACGTGACGGCCGGAGCCGCCGCGGGCTTGATGCTGGGTACAGCGGCGTGCCTCGCCGGCCTCGATCCTGCCCGGATGAACCGGCTGCCGGACACCACCGGCATGCCGAACGAGGTGATCATAGCCCGCAGCCAGCGCAACATGTACGACCATGCCGTGTCGCAAGCCGGTGCGAGATTGATCGAGGTCGGCATCCCCGACCGCTTCTCCGGCGCCGGCGTGCGCGACGCTCAAGTGTGGGAGTACGAGGCGGCCATCAGCGAGCGGACGGTGGCAATTCTCTATGTGGCACAGGGGCACTCCGAGCCGCCGTTGGCAAAGATCGTGGAGATGGCTCATCGCCACGACATCCCCGTGATCGTCGACGCCGCGGCCCAGTTGCCACCCGCCAGCAATCTCAAGCGCTTTATCTCCGAGGGCGCCGACTTGGTGGCCTTCTCCGGCGGTAAGGCTCTGGGTGGTCCACAGGCCTCCGGCATCCTCGCCGGGCGGCGCGACCTAATCCAGTCGGTGGCGCTGCAACAGCTCGACCACGACACCTACTTTGAGCAGTGGAGCCCGCCGGCCAACCTGCTCGACAAGTCGAAGCTAGTCGGCTTCCCGGCGAGCGGGATTGGGCGGGTGGCCAAATGCGGCAAGGAAGAGATCGTCGGCCTGCTGGCGGCGCTCAGACTGTTCCTCGCGCTGGACCATGAGGACGCGCGCCAGTTCTGGCTGGCATCGTGCCGGGAGATCGCGGCCGGACTTGAGGGCCTGGATGGTACGACGGTGAGCGTGGTTGAGGGCAACAGCAAGGGCATCCCGGAGGTCCACCTCAGGGTGGACCAGGCGAAGTTCGGCTTCACCGCAGCCGATTTGATCAAGCGCCTTCAGGACGGCAATCCGTCCGTTCACGCCAATCACGGTCGCGTGCGCGACGAAATGGTGGTGTTCGGACCGACTTGTCTCAAGCCCGGAGACGGCGCCATTGTGATAGAACGCGTGCGCTCCGAGCTCGGTGTGCAGCCCTGATGTCTTGCGCTCCGCTCACAATTGACACCTCGCGGTGATCTTGCGACGTTTTGCACGCGATGTAGCTCTCCAGCCGATTTTGTCGCGAGAGGACACGGACCGTGTCGAGTAGTCATGCGCGTCGGAATTCGACTATCGACGAGGCGTTGTTCGAGGCGGAGCAACGATACGCGCGCGCCAATCCGAAGAGCCTCGCCCGTCACCTGGAAGCCGCCAAGCACTTGCCCGGCGGCAACACGCGCACCAACATGTATTTCAGTCCATTTCCTGTTGCGATCACGCGCGGAGAGGGTGCGCGCCTGCATGACCTGGACGGGCACGTCTACACAGATTTTCTCGGTGAATACACGGCCGGCCTCTATGGGCACTCGCACCCACGCATTCGCGCGGCGATCACTGACGCTCTCGACGGTGGCCTCAATCTCGGTGGGCCCAATCGCTGGGAGGCAGAGCTCGGGCAGCTCATGTGCGAGCGCTTCCCCTCGCTTGAGAAGGTGCGATTCTGCAATTCAGGGACCGAGGCGAATCTCTATGCCGTTACGGCTGCTCGCGCCTGTACCGGCCGGACGCATGTCCTGGTGTTCGACGGCGCGTATCACGGCGGGGTGCTCTCGTTCGTCAGTGCCAACCCGATGCGCGCGCCCTTCCCGTTTATCATTGCGCAGTACAACGATCCGGAGGGCACCACGGGCCTCATTGCGCGGCACCGCGATGAGCTGGCGGCGGTGCTCATCGAGCCCATGATCGGATCCGGCGGCGGCATCTCTGCGGACCGCGAGTTCCTCGCCCTGCTGCGCGAGGAGTCGAAGCGGCACGGTTTCGTGCTGATCTTCGACGAGGTGATGACCTCGCGGCTGGCGCCCGGCGGGCTGCAGGAGAAGCATGGCGTCCTGCCTGACATGACGACGTTCGGGAAATACATCGGCGGCGGCATGAGCTTCGGCGCCTTCGGCGGTGCCGATTCGATCATGCGTCGTTTCGATCCTGCTGTAGACGGTTCTTTCGTGCATTCGGGCACCTACAATAACAACACGCTGACGATGGCCGCTGGTGTCGCTGGCTTGCGCGACGTGTACACGCGTGGCGCCTGTGCCGAGCTCAACGCCCGCGGTGACCGGCTACGCGAAAAGACCAACGCCGCCTTCCGTCGTCACGGCGTCGACATGCAGATGCTTGGCCAGGGTTCACTCAATGTCGTTCACATGCACGGGCGGCCAGTGCGGCGGCCGGCAGACGTGACCAATGATCCGAAGAGGCAGGCCCTCTTCCACCTGGAAATGCTCGAGCGCGGCTATTTCCTCTCGCGCCGCGGACTGTCCGCACTGTGCCTGCCGCTCACCGACGGGGAGGTGGACGGCTTCGTCGACGGCGTGGACGATTTCTGTTCGATCTATCGGCCGCTATTGCTGGATGTCGGGTAACCAGTTGATTGCGCCGTAGAGGATGAAAGCGACGTTGCTGAAGATGGCTACCGTCCGCAACCAACGCATATCGTGCATGGCGAAGGTCAGCAGCACCAATCCTGACGCGACAAAACCAGTGATCTCGGATGCAGTGATCATGGCCAAACCCTCCGGCCGACTGCGAGCCAAGAGCTTGTAGGGGTCTTAGCTGGAGGGCTGTTACCTGGGGAACAGCCACAACCTCCGACCGGTGGTCTGCTCCAAGCTGTCAACCTGCACCGAGGAGCCCGGCCATGCGTATCATCGAGATTGCAATGCTCGCCGTGATGGTGGTTGGTCCGGTGGCGCTTGGCATCTTCCTTTCACTGCTGTTGACCGAGTGCGAGGAGGAGGCTCGCGGCATGGTGAAAGACGAGCGCCAACTACACTACGGAAGCCAGACGGAATGACGCTGGCCAAGCGCGTGCTGGGCTTGCTGATGCTGGCTTGCGCAACGGGTGCGCACGTCCGGCTGGATTTGGTGCGTCGCCGCGCAGGACTTCGGTAAGCGCGCTCGTAGCTCGCAGCTAACCGGCCATTCGCTCGAGAGGCGGGGAAGGCTCCACTGCCCTGTTGGCTTTCGGGCAGCAGCGCTCTGCGCTACTATCGTCCGCAGGCGGTGCTGGTGATTTCTACGCATCCGCATCGCCGCGACGGCTCTTTCACCTCATGGGCTTTGATTGGAGAAGAGCATGTTCAACTTGGAAAACTTTGTCGCCGATTGCCGTTCGGCCGTGGAAGCCGACCCGACGCATTTGACGGTGAACGAGATCGTGCGGCGGGCTTTCTCGGACCCGGCGTCCATCCTTGCCACGGTCGGTGAGCCGAAAAGCAGTGGTCTCGTGCCGATCTACTGTTCGAAGAACCTCACGATCGTCAACGTGATCTGGAAGCCCGGCATGGCGGTCATGCCCCATAACCATTCCATGTGGGCGGTCATTGGCATCTACGGCGGGCGCGAGGACAATATCTTTTGGCGTCGCCTCAAGGACGACCCGGAAGGTCGCATCGAGGCGGCCGGCGCCAAGGCTCTTTGCACCGGCGATGTGACGCCGCTCGGCAAGGACATCATTCACTCGGTGACCAACCCGATCCAGAAGCTGACCGGTGCCATCCATATTTACGGCGGCGACTTCTTCGAAGCCGAAAGAAGCGAATGGGATGCGGAGCGCCTGATCGAGCACCCCTACGACATGGCTAAGGTGAAGGCGCTGTTCGCCAGCTGAACGCCAGTGCTTTCAGGCTTGACCACGAAGCGAGCAGAGCTTCTGTGCGAGCTACTGGATTCCGATGATCCGCTTCGCCTGCGAGAATGAGTGCCCGGCGCCTGTTCCTGCGTCATCAGCCCCGTGAAGGCCGATCAGAGCGGGTCGGGCAGGTGAGGGCGATCAATCGGCTGACATCCTTTGCATGGTCGATCTGCCTGCACTCGCTAACCAGCTCCGCGTATTGTTGCTTGCCGATGGGGACGACTTCACCGATCGGGGACAGGCTTTGCGCCAGCTGGTCGAAAGTCAGGATGAACTCGCGCCTGTTTGACTCCAAAGTGTGAGCGACGCCGTCGCGGGTGTAGATCGTCACGCGAGGTGCAAAAAGGGGTTGTGTGTGTGAGGGGATGACGCGAACGCGCTGCATCATGTCGTCGATGCCTGCCGGATCGTCTTCACCGACCTTCTGCTGCACGTTCTTCGTAACCGGGAACGATCCGGTGAGGATGGCGTATGCAGCATAATAATGGGGCTGTTCGCGCCCTGGCTCGATATCGGTCCGAAGCGAGGGAAAGGCGGGGCTCGGGTACTGGGTCTCGAGCCAGTTCACGACGCACTCGACCCGCTCGACCTGCTCCGGCTGGATATTGTCGCTCTTGCAGAGCGCCGCCGTCACATCGACGTGGGCGATATTATAGCCCGGGGTCGAATAGATGCGATAGATCGTCTCGAGGAACACCCAACGTTCGCCGAGTGCCGCGGTGATGGCCGCGAAGTCTGCGGTACGCTGCCCCGTGAAGCTGTGGGTCAAGCGCCCTTCCCTGTTTCCGGCGTAGGCGAAATAGAAGCCGGCTTCGCCCTCAAACACCGTCTCGCCACCTGGAATCCCTTGGCGCGCCAGACCTACGGCCAACAGCGCATTGCGTACAGCTGCACCTTCCCGCACGGAGCGGCCGCCGCTGCGAGCCCCTTCGAGGTTAGCCGCAGCCAGGTTGACACACTGTGCGAGCGCGCCGTGGACCTGTTCCGTTGTGAGCCCCATGATCTTCGCGATGGCCGTCGCCGCACCGAAAATGCTGAACAGTGCACCAGCATGAAAGCCCCGCGCCAGGATGGTCGGGACGAAATCCGCAGCGAGGCGTTCCATGACCTCGTATCCGGCCACCACACCGGTCAGGAACTCGCGCCCAGAGCAGCGCGTGACCTCTGCAGCCATGAGGGCTGCGGGCAGAATGGCGCAACCGGGGTGTCCCACCATGCGGAAGGTGTCCCATTTGCCACCGGCGAAGGTCATCTCGGCATTGATAAAGGCAGCTCCAGCACGCGAGAAGCATCGCCCCTCGACCAGTGCCGTGACCGTGCCCGCGGCGCCGTGCTCATCTTCTTCCACAAGGCGAATGGCCTGCTTCGTTTCGGGGAATTCGTGACCCAGCAGGCATGAGGACAGCGCTTGAAGCGTCACGCCACGAGCCCGGTCGAGAACCTCTGGTGGGATATCCGTATAAGCGAGCCCTGCAACCCAGCGTGACAGGCGACGGTTGATGTTTTCCGCTGGCATGCAGCCTCCGTTGATCGAATGACCGAACACCATACCACTCCCAGAAGCGCCGCCAGCAAGCCGCGGCAATAAGGGCTTTTGGCTCGGCGCTCCTGGCCTCGCGTAGCGGTTCGCTAAGAGGCTCTTCGTGCTATCTGTGTTCGGCTGAGGAGCAAATTGGCGATTTGAAACGAGAGGGCTTCGAAGCTCGCACTGACTGACGTACGAGCAATTGGAGATCAGAGCTGTGACACTTATCGTTGGGCCTGTGACAGAGAATAGCGAGGATACAAGGTACGGGAGCACGTTTGATGCCTGACACTCCTTTCCGTCTCGACGGCAAGCCAGCCATCGTCGTGGGCGCAGCGCTCGGCATCGGGCGTGCCATCGCGCTGGCCTTTGCCGGCGCAGGAGCCAAGGTCGCCTGCTTGGACATTGACGAGGCGGCTGCCAGCGAGACGGCGACTCGCATCAGGAGCGCTAGCGGAACAGCGATGGCGCATCGTTGCGACGTGACGAGCGAGGCGAGCGTTGCCGACGCAGTTATGGCCGCAATCGCGGCACATGGAGATCCGCGCGTCCTTGTCAACGGCGCCGCCATGCGCGAGCCGACCGGCACCATCGTCGAGCTTACGCCTGCCGACTGGAACCGAGCCATCGCCATCAATCTGTCCGGTGCCTATCTCATGAGCCGTGCCGTCATCCCGCATATGGCCGATGCGGGTGGAGGCAGCATCATTCACGTCGCCTCGCAGATGGGCCGGGTCGGTGCGGCAGGTCGCGGCGTCTATTGCGCGACCAAGGGTGCGCTGATCCAGCTTGCCAAGGTGATGGCCATCGACCACGCTCGTGACAACATCCGCGTCAACACGCTGTCGCCTGGCGCCATCGAAACCGAGCGCGTCGCGTTTCGCTACGGTAGCATGGCGGACGCTCGCGCCCACTCCGTCCCGAAGCATCCGATCGGTCGTCTCGGCCAGCCCGAGGAGATCGGCCGCGCCGCGCTCTATCTTGCGAGCGACGCCTCGAGCTTCATGACTGGCTCCGACCTGCTGATCGACGGCGGATATACAGCGGTCTGATGCGCCGGGGCAGGCAGCGGTGTTGGCTGGGCGACTCTTCTTGATAGCCGTGGTCTCGAATTTGGGGAGCCTGGACTCGTGTCAGAGCTGCTGGGAGTGCCGATCGATGCTCGCCTCTTCGTAGTTCTTATCGCGGTGACGATCGCTGGCTTGTTGCGTGGCTTCGTTGGCTTCGGCGCGGCGTTGATCTCGATACCTGTGTTCAGCCTGGTGCTTGGCCCACATGCCGCCATCGCGGTCAACAACGTGATGGGGCTGCCTGCCGTATTCCAGCTGTTGCCAGAGGCCATCCGGCGAGCCGAGCGACCCGTCGTCCTGCCAATGTGCATTGCGACATTCGTCGCGACGCCGATCGGAACCTGGGCTCTGGTTGCGGCCGATCCGGCCCTGATGACGATTGCGATTTCCGCGCTCGTCCTCCTCATGGTCGCCATTCTCGCAAGCGGATGGCGGCTCAGAGGGCACATCGGCATGGGCAAATTGATCGCGGCTGGGGTAGCCGGTGGTCTCGTTCAGGGAGTTGCAGGCGTAGGAGGACCGCCGGTCGTCGCCGTGGCGCTCTCTCGCCCAGGCGAAGCCTCGCAGCAGCGCGCCAACGTGCTGGCATTGATGACGGCCGTCTCGCTTTCGTCGATCCTGCCGCTGCTCTACTATGGGCTCTTTACGCGGCAGACCGTGGTCATTGGCCTGGTGCTCATCCCCTTCTACTCGGCAGCGACCGCGCTCGGTGCCCGCTATTTCGCCCTCGGTGGCCAGAAACACTATCGCCGGGCGGCGCTCGCGACCCTGGCGGCAATCGGCATCGCGACTCTGATCGCCTCGCTACGCAACTACCTGAAAGGCTGACCGGAGGTCACATGAGGCATGCGAGACGCCGACGATAGCCATGACGGACAATCACTGAGAGATCGCGGCCCGATAGCGTGTGACGGCAGCTTCGACGACACGCTCCACATCTTCCTCGAGAAGATAGCGCTCCGCCGCGAGCCGCAGCGCCGCCGCGCGCACCTTGGCGCCGTAGTCGGCCTCGTCCCGGTAGCGTTCGGCGAGTGATCTGCGCGGGTCGCCTCTTGCCGCGCGCGTTGCCTCGTCCGGCGCGAACCAGAATGTAAGCCCGTTCATCGGAACGATCTGCTCGGGCGATCCTGTCATGGGATCGCGGGGGTTCCAGCCGGCATGGGTGCCAACCGG
The DNA here is from genome assembly GCA_963806735.1 of uncultured Alphaproteobacteria bacterium. GTDB lineage: Bacteria > Pseudomonadota > Alphaproteobacteria > Rhizobiales > Hyphomicrobiaceae > CADEFX01. Next base: position 165,435 of record CAWEBE010000043.1, read on the forward strand.
CACCGTGATGTCCGGCATGGGGATGCCCGCCGTCTCGTTGCCGTCGGCATCCACAGCGGAGACGAGAGCCGGATAGAACGCGCCCTCCTGCGCTGGATAGCGGCCGATCCCCGTTGCCTCGTCGCCACCCATATCCACAGTCCGGACGAAGGGCAGACGCTGGGGGTCCGGTGGGCTCAAGCCGGGTAGGCGTGCGAACGTGGCGAGCACCTCCTTCCGCTCGACCGCCGTGGCATCGCAAAGGCGGGGATGCCGGCTCGGCGGCGGATCGATGCCCTCGGTGACCCAGCGATCGAGATTGATCAGCGCCGCGCGATGCAGCGGCAGGTAGTCGAGCACGTTCAGCGGATAGCGGGCGATCGTGCCCGTGCCAGGGTTCGTGCGCGACTGGCCAAGGTAGCCCGGCGTGTGCTGTGCGCCGGCGAAGAGATATCTCCGCGTCGAAGGATGCTCGGGCAGGTCGTGCCCAGCCGTCGTGTCGATGTGCGCGAGCGCGGCATCGCCCCGCCAGTACTCCGCGGCGCTGTCGGTCGAGATGATCTTCGGCCGGTCGCCGGTCGCGGCGAGTTCGTCGAGGAGCCCGGCCGTGCGCCCCGTCAGCGGATCAGGCGTCACCGCATCAGCAAACGGGAAGACGTGCCCCCACAACGGCGTGGTTTGGTTGGAGGGCTGCCCGAAGCGATGATTGAAGGCACCCCGCCGTGCCCCCGCGATATGTACGTGAAAGCCGTCGTAGGCACGGCTGCCGTCCTCGCAGCGGTTGAGGCCGACGCTCAGAAAATGCCGCTGCATCCGGCCCGTCTGCGATATGCCGTAGAGGATGAGGGTCCGGCATCCGTTGGTGCATGGATTGGTGGCAGAGGGCGTGCGCAGGAACGCCGCCACGTCGCGGGCGGCCAGCAGGCCGAGACCGGCCACCGGTGCCCGGTCGGTCTGGTAGACAAGCTGATAGATGCGCCCGGGCTCGAAGCCACCCTCGAGCCAGACGTGCTCGGCCGACGGCTCCACCGTCCCCGTTGGGGTCTCGCGTGCGAAGCGCCAGCGGGAGCGGGGTATCAAAGTGTCCTCACCGTCCTCCCAGTCGCGCACGAGGAGACGGGCGTCGAGCTGCTCCCCGGGCGCGGCGGGGAGCGGGCGGTGGATACGGTCGGCGAGGAGGCGCGTTGTTGCGCGCTCGTTGGGCCGGATCTCGACCATCGTCTCGCCGCCGATGGGCTCGCCACCCTCCATGGCCGAAGGCGCGGCGAGGCCCAGCAGCTCCGAGTGCGGGTATACGTCCCACTGCCAGCCGATGGAGGCTACCGTGTAGCCGCGGTCGAACAGGAAGCCGTCGCCGGGGTGGGCCTGCGGCCCCACGGGCGCATCGGGCGGGGCGCAATTCATCATGGCGACGACCCGGCGGCGGCCGCGGTTGGGCAGCTCGACAATGCAGCGGCCGTTCGCCTGTGCGGCATCCTTCGGCTGCACAACCGAAAAACCCGCTGTGAACTCGACCAGCCCCGCCGCATTGCGCGGTGCCAGCTTCAAGTCGCAGATCCGAGCATTCGCCGGGTGGGTCGGGTCGACCGCGAAGTGCGCCGTGCCATCCACCTGCGTGTAGGCGCCCACCGCGCCGAAGCGCCGGTCCCCTGCATAGGGTACGCGCGATGTGACCTCAAACCTCGTGAGTGGCATCAGAGAGGCACCTCGCAGATGGCGCGCACCATATCGACTGACGTCGACCTCTGTATAGCTTCATCAGTGTCCAGCCAACATCGCTCTTATTCTGGGCTGGAGAGATCGTCTCCGGCGGCTTCGGCTGCATTGCTGAAGGGCGCAGTTTCAGCTTAGCTTCAACCGGCGGGGTCTGTACCTCGCTGGTTGCCTGCGGAAGGTCGGCCCGAGGGCGGAGCGTTCAATCGAGGTTCGCGAGCGCGAGGAGAGCACCATGCCGCGCCGAAAGCGCCACATGCATCTTGCTGTATTCTGGCTCGGAACCGGCAATCACATCGCTGGCTGGCGCATGGATGGTGCGTTCGACAGCAACTGCAACTGGCCCATAGCTGAGGCCGGCGCCCGCATAGCCGAGCGGGGCAAATTCGACCTGTTCTTCATCGCTGACAGCCTGGTGTCGGCCCCCAATGACCACCCTTCCATGCAGACGCGACTTGAACCGACGACCACGGTCGCAGCCCTGAGCCTGGTGGCGCGTTACATCGGGTTCGGCTGCACTGTCTCGACGAGCTTCAGTGAGCCATTCAACGTCGCGCGCGTGTTCCAGTCGCTGGCCCACCTGACCAAGGGGCGCATTGCCTGGAACATCGTCACCTCGAACTCGCCAGATGCGCACCTCAACTTCAGTCGGGAGACCCATGTCGAGCACGACCTGCGCTACGAGATTGCAGGCGAGTTCGTCGACGTGGTGCGCGGGCTGTGGCGTGGCTGGGACGAAGACGCTGTCGTGCGCGACCGGCAGACGGGTGTCTTCGTCGACCGCACCAAGGTGCGTACGCTCGACCACAAAGGCAGATATTTTCAGGTACGCGGGCCGCTCAACATGGAGCGGCCACCCCACGACGAGCCATTGTTGATCCAGGCCGGCGGCTCGGAGGCCGGCCAGGAGCTCTCGGCACGCACGGCCGACATCGTCTTCTCGGTCGTCAACGGCGACAAGGACGAGGCGAAGGCCGCGTACGACGGCCTCAAGGGCCGCATGGCCAGATATGGTCGGGGGCCTGACGAGCTGGCGCTGTTGCCGGGCGTCATGCCGATTATCGGCCGCACCGAAAGCGAGGCCAAGGCTCAGCTCGATCTATTGCAGAGTTGGGTGTCGCCGACCAACGCCCTGCGCCTCGTTTCCGTCCGCCTCGGCTACGACATCTCCGGCTATCCGCTCGACGGCCCGGTACCGGATCTGCCGCTAACCCAGCACAGCCAATCGTTCGCGCGCACGCTGCTCGCCATGGCGCGGCGCCAGAACATGACGTTGCGCGACCTATACAATATCGCCGCCGCTGCGCGCGGCCATTGGGTGATTTGGGGCACGCCGACGCGCATCGCCGATACGCTGCAGGAATGGTTCGAAGCCGGACTGGCCGACGGCTTCATGATCCAGCCGGCGTATTTCCCAGGTGCTTTTGACGATTTTGTCGACCTCGTGGTGCCGGAGCTGCAACGGCGTGGACTCTTCCGCCGGGAGTATGCCGGAGCAACTTTGCGCGACCACTTGCGCCAGGACGCAGGGTGATCACTGTGTCCTGCGCGGGGGAGAGGTCGCGACAGGGCGCGCGCCTCGCCGCGTCGGCTGCTTCAAGCATCCTGGTTGGTTTTCCTTGCGGACGAATGTGGTAGGGGAGTTAGTTCCGCCCGTGTTCCGCATGCTAGATCCCGCGGAAGTCTGATGACGGATATAGCTTCCTCCGCGCCTGATTGCCGCTCGTCCTAAACGATATATCTGTTGGGACATATCGATATCATCGAACTCAGTGGCTTTCCATCCATGGATCCATGATCTGGCAACGACCGATTGCGGCAATCACCTGTTGCAAGTCGCTTGCCCAATATCCGATAATTTTGGAGGCTGCTCTGTCCGTGCGTGCAAACTCCTGAATGGTCAATCCTCAATCGGTCGGACCATAAGCGATATTGGAGGCCACGCCTTGTGCTGCAGTGCGGGTGGCAGTCATTGCCGCGCATCAGGGAAGGAAACAACAATGCGACGATTTCTGAAGGGGCTGCTGGCGCTATGCCTGTGTGCTGCAGCGGGAGCGGTCGCGCCGGCGGAGGCGCAGGTGCCGGCCTGGCCAACGAAACCCGTGCGAATTATCGTCGTGGCGGCCCCGGGAGGATCGCTGGACAATGCCACGCGGCCGCTGGTTGAGCACCTGACCAAGGCATTCGGGCAGCAATTCGTGGTCGAGAACCGCGGCGGGGCGTCCGGCGCGATCGGGGCCGAAGTAGCGGTAAAGTCAGCGCCGGATGGCTATACCTATGTGGTCATGTCTTCCTCCACCGCGGCGATCCTGCCCAATCTGCGCACTCTGTCCGTCGACATGTTCAAGGATCTGGCGCCGGTCAGCTACTTCATCGACGGGACGCAGTTGCTAACGGTGCATCCTTCGGTGCCGGTGAACACGCTGGCGGAGCTGGTGGCGTATGCGAAGGAGCACCCGCGTAAGCTGAATTTCGGCAATCCGGGTCAGGGGACGGCGGCGCATCTGTTTTCCGAGCTGTTTGCGCGGGCGGCGGGGATCGAGCTGACGCAGGTTGCTTACAGGGGTGCCGGCGAGGCGCTGCCGGACTTCCTGGCCGGGGTGACCCAGGTTTACCTGGACCCGAACGCGTTGCCGCATGTGAAGGCGGGCAAGGTGAAGCTGTTGGCGGTGTTCGACGGCGAACGGCACCCGGACTTCCCGAATATCCCGACCTTGCGGGAGACGTATCCAGAGCTGGACGATATCTGGTGGTTCGGGCTGTTCGCACCGGCGGGGACGCCCGAGCCGATCATTCGTCGCCTCAGCCAGGAGATGAACAAGATCGCGCGTGGGGAGGAATATACGGTGCAGGTGGCGCGCGTTTCCCTAAGGCCGAAGGCGGGCACGCCGGAGGATCTTGCGGCGATTTTGCGCAAGGACCATCAGCGCTTCGGCAAGCTGGCGCGGGATTTGAACTTGCGGATGGACTAGGGCCCGTCGCCCATCGAGCGCCACCAAGCTCGGAAGAGGACGCGAGCAACAGCGCTCGGCGGACAGCCAATGCGGTTGCCTGCGCGGGTGCAACGTTCATATTCCATCACAGTCCCAGTAGGGCTGCGCGTCATAGTGTTTGTGAACCTTGGGTTTCCCAGTTGCGGTCACCGCACGGGGCGTCGCTAAATTGCGGAGCATCCTTGGCGCAAGCGATCGACTGTCGGCCAGTCCCCGGAACCTCCAAGCAGAGTAATTTGCCAGAGCACCCTCGATCTCTGCCTCACCATCAAATTTGGCACTGCCTGCTTCTTCCCTGCCGTCTCATAACCTGAAGGTCGTAGGTTCAAATCCTACCCCCGCAACCACCTTTACCGAACTTTCGAACGGAGCCGGAACGTTGCCGCCAGGGAGCGTCACGAGTTTGACGATGTCGCCGATCAGCTCGATCCGTTGCCCGTCCCGGCCCGACCACACGTTGATGCGCTCGACCAATCCGCGCAGGATCTCCGCAGCTTCTGTGCGCGCTTCTGGTTCGGACAGCGCGGCATGCAGGTTGGCGACCATGTCTCTATAGACCTCGGCCAGGCAGGGGTGCAGGCGCGGCGCAATCGGCTTGCCCTGAGCAACGGCAGCCTCAAGGACACCCTTCTCCGCTTCCAGTTGTAAGAGCTTGGCCTGCAGGCCTGGTGTCCTAAGTCCTCCGGCAATGGCGTCGTAGAGGCCTTCCAGCTTGCCAGAGATCGCGCGTAGCTCCTGTGCCTTGCCCTGATAATCCAGTTCGCGGGCCTGGCGGGACTGGTTGAGCTCTTGATGGAAGGCGCCAATAAACTCCTGCACAAGCTCGGGCGTCATAAGACGGTCTTTGAGGCCCGAGAGCACCGCCTCTTCGATCAGCGACCGTTTGACCCCCTTGTGTTGGCGACAGCCGGCCAGCGAACGTGCGGCGGTGCAGGCCAGATAGTCGCTGCCGACTGCAGCGAGGCCGCCGCCGCAGTGACCGCAATGGATCAGGCCAGTAAACAAATGCCGCGGCCGGCGATGCTTCCAGAATTCGGTGCGGCGGATCTTCATCGATAGCTGCGAAGAGCGGACCTGATCGAGGCGGTCCTGCACTTGGTCCCAAAGGGCCGCATCGACGATCCGCAATCCCGGCACGTCCTCAATGATCCACTGAGCCGCGGGATTCACTCGTGCGATACGGTTTCCCGTGTCGGGATTGCGGTCGTAGCGCTGCTTGTTCCAGACGAGCCGACCAGCGTAGAGATCGTTGCGCAAGATGCCCGTGCGACGCGTGGCATGGCCGCGAATGGTCGTGTCGCGCCATTTGCTGCCCTTGGGACCAGGAACCAACTCTGCATTGAGCTGGCGCGCGATCGATCTAGGGGAACGGCCCGAGCGGAATGCCTCGAAAATTCTTCGCACAATGGCAGCTTCATTCTCATTGATTTGCCGCAAGCCACGGACGGGTTCACCGTCGGCGTCGCGCTGCTTGAGAACATCGTAACCGTAGGCGCGGCCACCGGCCGATTGGCCACGACGAACACGCCCTTCAAGTCCGCGGTGGGTCTTGATGCGAAGATCCTTGAGAAACAGGGCATTCATCGTGCCCTTTAGGCCGACATGCAGCTCGCTGATCTCACCCTCTGCTTGGGTGAAGAGCTTGATCCCGTGGAATTGCATCTGCTTGAAGAGCGCGGCCACCAACTCTTGGTCGCGAGACAGCCGGTCGAGCCCCTCAGCGACGACAATGTCAAACTCGCCCCGGCGCGCGTCGGTCAACAGGGATTGGTACCCCGGGCGGATGGTCGTGGCACCGGAGATGGCGTGATCCGCATAACTGCGAACGAGATGCCAGCCCTTATCTTGAATCAGACGCTTTGCGTTTCGCACCTGATCCTCGATTGAGGCCTCGTGCTGGTTCTCGCTTGAAAAGCGCGCATAGATCACGGCTTTTGGCACCTGGCATCCCCTGGGTTCTGTGGGTAGCAATCACGTCGGCATAACTACGGCCGGCTTCGAGCGTGCGGGCCAGATTGTAGTGCTTCTCAGTCGTGCCGAAGCTACGATGACCGAGAACGAGTGGCGGCCATTCGCACATTCTCGGGATCATGAATGGCAATCGATGTTGCGGCACAATCGCGAAACAGGTGTGGATTGATCGGAGCTCCGAACGCCTTGTGCGTGCGGCCGACGACTGACAGCTGCAGCGAATGTGGCGCCTGAGGTTGGAACCGATACCCGATCCACAAGCGATCGCCACTGTAGCGTCCGGCCGCCAATAAGGGGCGATACCATGCAAGGTAGCGCTCCATTGCCGGTACGAGATCGAGTGGAACGGGCACATCGATGGGTTGGCTCGTCTTCGTTTCACAAGATGCAAAGACGAGCCACCAAGTATCACTCCGCTGCACTAGGTTGGTCCCGATCCGGATCGCGCTGAAGTTCTTCTGGCGCAGCGGTCTCATGGCGAGCAGTGCAATCTGCAAACCATCGCGATAAAGAGCAGCGTTTTTGCGGGCGCTCTTGTGCCGGCCGGCCTCGGCTTCTGCCATGAGCTGGAATCCCAGCTCGACGAGGCGCGCTGGCTCCTGCAGACGTGCTCTCTTCTTGGTTTGGTCGGCGTGCGAAGGCAAACGCCTGATCGCTAAGCGAAACATGCGTCGATCCGACCTGGCTTCCAACGCGGCAAGAGCCCGTTCCAGCGAAAGGACTCGATGCAAGACGGTCGCCGGTCGAACGCGACCTTGAAGATCCTCGATGTAGCGACGTAGGCGATCGGGCGTCCACCGCGCCGCCGGCATGGCGGCGGGATCAAGACAGTCGTGCTTGGCCAACCACCCCAGGGCGAATCCGTAGGCCTCAATGACAGTCTCAACAGTCCGCGGTCGCCAACGCGTGGCAACGCTGGCGCCTCCCAAGGGGCCGACCTGTTTCAAGGCACGGGCCCACAGGCCACGATCAAGAGCAGGCCACTGCTCTAGCTTCAAGCTACGTCGCGCTCTGCTCACCGGCTGTCCCGCCTCTGGCGCCGCATTGGCGCAAGCATTCCCGCACGCAGGTTGGCTACGTGCTTGTCGTAGTGACGCACGGCCTCGGCCACCTCCATGCCCGCGTAAAAACGGATCGTCGTTTCAATGGACTTGTGGCCAAGCAGGCGGCGCACGACCTCGTGGCCACCAGGGTTATCTCTTAGGAAGAGGAAGCCAGCCAAATGGCGAAACTGATGTGCTGTAAGCCTCACGCCAACCTCAGCTTCCACAAGGTCTGCAATCTGCTGGCTGAGCAGCATGCCCTTCTTGTGAGACCCACTCGCGCCCGGGAATAGATAAGGCGATGGCGACCGCAGAAGCAGCGGCCGCACGTGCGCAACGTAGTGGTCCAGCAGGTGCACGGTTGACGGGCGCAGCTCAAATTCCAGCTCCGTCCCGTTCTTGACGTGCTCCGCCGCAAAGTACAGGTGAACGCGCCGGTGGCGGCCCGATCCATGGTCGAGGATGTTCTCATCGAGCCGGATCTCGACGAGGTTCTTGCACCTGATGGGCGCCACGGTGAGGATTTCTACCGCGAGGCCAGTCTGGAGCTGGACCGCCTCGCTGACCTTAAGTTTTCGACGCGTCTGATGACGACGCAGCAGGCGGGCCGGTAGGCTGAGAAACTTCGCCACCAAAGCCTCGTCTTCGAACCATCTCAGCGTGGTGCGGTTCTTCGCGGTCATGCCGTGTCGACCGGGGTCGAGGGACCTGCGAAAATCGTCGAGCTCGGCGATGTTGATCTCGGCAGCTTTTCGGGCTTGCGGGCCTAAGTCGGTGCTTCGTCCATAGACGTGATGACGGGCCAGGGTGCAGAGAAGTTTGGCCATCTGGTGGATGTGAGGTGTCTTCCGGCCTCCAGCGCGATCGAGCATGAATTCGAGCCCCGATCGCGCGGTATCAACCTGGACTAGGTCGGAGATTGTCCGCAGCGTTGCCGGATCGCGGCCCTTCAGGACGATCGCCTGAGGCGAAGGCGCGCAAGAGGCTAACGCGCGATGCCGCACTTACGGGTTTGATGGGTTTCCGCGAAGTGGGACTGAGTAGATCGGGACTTATGGCTCCCGCCGCCATCGCGTCGACGTCGGCTTTGAGAGAGGCTGGGAATGTCGACCATGCCAAGGCATAGCGGTCCCGCCGGTCTTCCACGCTCACAGCGAACGTCGGCCAGTGCGGATAGGTCGTGCGAGCGCGCTGCCAGGCTCTGCAAGCGTCCAAGTACGCTTCCCGTGGCCGTGAGCGCGCACCGAATTCCTCAAGCTCACGCGCGAACGCCTCAAACGTCTTCTGGTCAACCCGATCCGGTTCGATGCCCTGCCGCGAGCAGTAGCGGGCGAATGGCATCAAGGCGACCTGAGCCGGCCGGTAGGGCAGCGGCTGAAGGAGGCGCTGCCACGCCAGCGTTGGTGGCGCCGAGCTACGACCGGGCAGACGGCGCACGCCGGCATGATCCAGGGCCTTGAAGATCAAAGATCTGATGTTGGCCCAGCGGCCGGGCGAAATGCCATGGCGAGCTGGTTGGATCCCCTCCAGAAGATTGCGAATCGATCGCGCGTCCGAGGGCAAAGTTGACAACGGTCGACTGAGAAAACGCCCGACGGATCGCACCGCCGACGCCATATCCTGCCGCTGCCGACTTGTGAGCAGGTCCGAGGAATCAATGGCGCTCAGAACGTCGGCCAACGTCGCGATGGCACGCGTTTCTGCCCTGGCGAGATGCGCATTTCGTGAGGTTGACGCATATGTCACAGTATGCCTCGTTATGACATGAGTGGTTAACAGATGAAAATAGTTATTTCAAGTCATTTGTAATCGCTTGGGTTATGTAGATATTGAAATAACGCAAGGGATATTATGTTTTATATTTCTCAGGACTTGCTTAGTTGGCGAAATCCCTCAAGTCCTTCCAGGCAATGCGGACGGTGCGTCCGAAATGACGGCATGGGAGCGATCCCTCTTTGATCCAGCGCCGGATTGTCCGCTCGGAAACGCGAAGCCACTCGGCGGCCTCGCGCACGGTAGCGAACGGCGAGGCACCTTCACGCATGCGGATCACTCCTCATCGGGACTAAGTTTTCGGTCACCGTTTTGGTCTCGGACTTGGTCTCTCGACTTGTCATGTTCAGCTTGGGCCTCTTGCGCTTGTCTTGCCGCGCGGCGCCCGAGCAGCCGGGCGAGGTCGCCCAATCTTTGCTGGATCGAGGTGCGCGCTAGCTTTTGGCGGGCTTTGTCTTCAGGCATTCGCGATTGCGGGGCGTTACCACGGCCCCAAGCGAAGTGCCTGGCGCCACACCTCACAAATTGAGGGGCCCGCGCGCACTCGAACAAGGAAAGTATTGCCCCAAATTGTCCGGGCGAGCTTGTTTCCTAAGCCGCCGAAGCCAGCCTATTGCGCATCAGCCGTGCCGAGGACTCCGGATGCCAGCAGGTCAAGCTGAAGACACGTTTGATTTCCTCGCAGAAAGCTAGGAAATCGTCTTGGTGACCCACTCCGTTCGTTGCGTGCATGAATGCGCATCGAAGAAAGATATAGAGTGCCAATTCTTTTTCCTTGCGCGGCTGGCCCCGGCCTCGCTTTCTGGCAATCGGACCGGACAGTGCGCCGAAAAGATCGTTGAGGGCTCGCATTTGATCGGCACTGAATGTCGCAAAACAGGCTGGGTCCACGACAACGTCAAAGGCATACGGCCCATCTGCAGGAACTTCAAATGTGAGCCGCACGTTCCGGTATGCAAGGTAGGCCAGCGCGGGTTTTGATAACTTTTTCAGCTCATTGCTAATATCGACCATGTCCTCGCGGAATTCGCCTGGACGCCGGTCCCGTCGATAGAGATACCACAGAGCGGATTCGACCAACCGAAACACGGGATAAATCTCTCTGTCGATCTGGTGGGGCGTCCACTCTTCTTCATACTCATTCACGTGGAACATGACCGACTGCATGAGCTTTGTGCGATGTTCGGCAGGAATGTTGCCGATCTCGCAGAGATCCTCTGCTTCAGTCGCACCAAACTTGCTTGTGCAACGCATCAAAATCTTCCATCCCTAGGATGACAGCAGGGAACCAAACAATTCGGTCTGAGGTGTGTCGGGCCGACTGGTCAGGCAGGGGCAGTCGCTCCTCACACATTAGACCCCGCCCTTTGGGGTTATGCAGGAGGACTTTCCTACCTGCGCGGATGGCGGCCACAGGCCCGACGAGCTGCTATCCTCGTTCCGTGCGCAGTAGACGCAGTAGACGATGCCAAGACTTTCATCAGGAAGACGTGGCCGAGCGGCAGCATTTCGACCGGGCGGAGCTAACCGGATGCAAGGATTCGAAACTCTCTTCGGATTGGGATTCTTGGCTACCGTCCACTGGGTTGCGACGCGCCAAGGATGTAGTCCGTGGAGCCGCAAGGGATGGATTTCAGGTGACATAGCGGGTTACTAGGTCTTGCAGTCAGGACCAAGTCAGCCCCATCCCTCGTGGAAAAGTCGGCGGCTCCCAACTTCGTGATCGCCATCATCCCCGAGGCTGTGTATGATCCGCCCCCGTTAGGGGGCGGCTTATGGCAAATAAGAAGATTCTGCTGGTTGAGCCGGGCTGTGCAGGTCGCTGAGCGCCGCAGTCACGAACACGTTAATCCGACGCAGCAGATGGTGGGGCGGCACGCGATCTTCCAGGTAGAACCCATAGAACAGCCGCGCCTGATCCGCCGTCTGCCGGCCCATCATCGTGTCCGCTCCCGCTGATCCTCCGCGCAGCAGGAATCACTGTTCGACGCGACCTTCAACGGACTTCTTCAACACAATTGGCACTTCTCGGGACGTCCTGATCTGCTTTGCGCGATGTCTGCTTATCGGGCTCGAGTCGAAGTGCGCCTGACGCGCAGCAACTTCCGACCTATTGGCTGCGGCCGTGTCCGTGCAAGAGCCAGCACGGTTGGGCTGCCGACCCGTCCCTAGTGAAACAGACGGGCTTCCTGAGAGGACCAGCGAGCCTCTATAGAATTACCCCATGCCGAAGCCTTGGATGATCTATGGCGCGAATGGGTACACGGGCGAGTTGATCGCCCGCGCAGCGGTAAGGCGCGGGCTGAAGCCATGGTTGGCCGGGCGAACGGCGACCAAGATGCTGCCGCTGGCTGCGAGCCTTGACTTGGAGGCACGCGTCTTTGATCTCCGAGACGGCATGGCGATCGCGAGGGGCGTCGAGCGGATGGCACTTGTCCTCCATTGTGCAGGGCCGTTCTCGGCAACAGCCGCACAGATGATGGCGGCCTGCCTCGCCGCGCGTGCCCACTACCTAGATATAACGGGCGAGATCAGCGTGTTCGAGCACGCAAGAACACTGGACGCTGCCGCGCGGGCAGAGGGCATCGTCATATGTCCCGGCGTCGGCTTCGACGTGATCCCCACCGACTGTGTCGCGGTGGCGTTGAAGGCTGCGCTCCCCGATGCGACACATTTAGCGCTGGGATTCGATTCCCGCTCGGGCTTCTCGCCCGGAACGGCGAAGACCTCGGTCGAAGGACTCGTCCATGGCGGCAAGGTGCGCCAGGATGGGCGGATCATCTCAGTGCCGCTCGCCTACAAGACACGACGCATCGACTTCGGCGACGGCGAGAAACTCGCCATGACCATTCCCTGGGGCGACGTCTCGACGGCCTACGCGACAACCGGCATCCCCAACATCGAGGCCTACATTCCGGGCTCACCGGCGATGGTCGCGCGGGCGCGGCACGCCCAACGGTTCAAGTGGCTGCTCGGCATGGGCGTGGTTCAAAACTTCATAAAGCGGCGCATCGAAAAGAGGGTCAAAGGGCCCTCGGCGTCCAAGCGCGACGCGCAGCCGACGTTCGTATGGGGCGAAGTTACGAATGCGCGGGGCGACAAACGCACCGCTCGGATCAAGACGGCCAACGGATACAGCCTGACCGTGAGCGGCGCGCTAGCAGTTGTGGAGCATTTGCTCACTCATGACGTACCGGGCGGCGCCTACACGCCTGCCAAACTGCTCGGCCCCGATCTCGTCACACGCCTGCCAGGCTCAGGGCCTATGCAAATAACATGAGTTGACCGTGCGATGACCGGCAAGCAAATCCTGATTACCGGTGCCACCAACGGCATTGGCCTCGCGGCGGCCGAAGCGCTTGCCGCCCTTGGCGACAACATCGTCATCGTCGGCCGCAACGAGACCCGCACGAAGATTGCGGCGGCGCGCATCAAGGCGGCCGCAGGCAAGGGGGCAACAGTCGGCACGCTCATCGCCGATCTGGCCTCACAGGCCGTTGTGCGCAAACTGGCCGCCGAGGTGCTCGACCGCTATCCCAGAGTGGACGTTCTCATCAACAACGCCGGTGCCATGTACACCACCCGGCAGGTATCCAATGACGGTATCGAGCTGACCTGGGCGGTCAATCATCTGGCGCCATTCCTCCTCACCACCTTGCTGCTTGACCGGCTCAAGGCAAGCACGCCATCTCGCATCATCACCACCTCGTCGGAGGCTCACCAAGGCGCAGACGTCCCCTTCGACGACCTCAACGCCGAGAAGTCCTATGGCGGTTTCGCCCGCTACAAGCAGACCAAGCTCGCCAATATCTTGTTCACCAGCGAACTCGCGCGCCGTCTGAACGGCAGCGGCGTCACCGCGCACTGTTTCCATCCGGGGCTGGTGGCGAGCGGCTTCAACCGCAACAACGGCCTGCTAATGAACCTTGCCATGACCATGCTGTGGCCTATGTCGCGGAGTGTGGAGAAGGGGGCGGAGACGCTGGTGTGGCTTGCCACGTCGGCAGATGTGGTCAAAACCAACGGCGGATATTACGTCGATATGGAGTGGCAGCCGCCAAGCCCACAGGGACAGGACGTTCAGGCCGCGCGGCGTCTCTGGGAGATCAGTGAGGCACAGTGCGCAGGAAGAACCACGGAAACCCGCCGATGAGATCGCTGCTCCAGCGCCTGAGTTGGGCCGCCGATAGAGCGTTACCGGCTGGCCAACAAGGGCTGCCGTTGCCGATTCGCCCATGACCCTCGGGCTACTGACTAAGTGTACTGGAAAACTACCTTTACCACCGCTGGACGTGCACGGCCTTATGACCCGCTTCTCGGATTGGCAGCGACATCGGCAATACCGTGTCATCAGCGCTGGAGCGTTGGCGGCACACACAGTCAAGCCGATGATCGTCCTTCATCGGCGTTCTGCCAATTGGATAACAGCGTCAGCCATGGCGACATATGAAAGACGCTCATCAGTGCGTACATTGCCGCCATGCCGTTCAGGGACACCGCGCTGCCACCGCTGCTGCACATCATTTCCGCGGGACAGCCCGCAACGGCCGACCAAAGCGCCATAGCGACAAAGGTCGGCGCGGCGGCAAGAGAGAGAAGGCTCGCAACGGGAGTTCCCGCGGCATAGCGTATAGCCCAACCGTCTCCGGCATTGCTGGTGAGGGTATGGCCCATGGCGGGCGCCATCAATGTTGCCCGCCGCAGCAGGAGCCAGTCTTGCCGGTTGCATCCTGCTCGTAGCGGTCGTGATGGCGCACCCACTGCATCGTGTAGGAAAGGTCTTCCTCGGCGCGGCCCTTGGGCGTCAAGTCGAGCATCCGATAGGTGCCCATCATCACCTCGACGCCGCGGCCGTAGGTCGAATAGGTGTGGAAGACCGCGCCAGCGTCGTCCTTCAAGAACACGCTGACGCCCGGCAATTCCTCGCCACGATGCGGTGAGCCGCCGAAATTGTAGTCGATTCTGCCCGTGGCGATCTCCTCCGGTGTGAAGCTCACCCGGAAATCGTAGTTGAAGCTGTTGGCGTTCGAGGAGACCCAATTGAAGCGCCAGCCCATCCGTCGGCGGAAGCGCTCGATCTCGCTGTAGGGCGCACGCGAGATTGCAACGAAGGTGACATCGCGCTGCGCCAGATGTGCGGTCATGCCGTCGGTATGGTCGGCCATGTAGGAACAGCTCTTGCAGCCTTCCTCCCAGCCTGGCGCCAGCATGAAGTGTTGCACGAGCAGCTGGCTGCGGTCGGCGAACAGATCGGCCAGTGAGACCTTGCCGTTTGGCCCTTCAAAGACATATGGTTTCTCGACGCGCATCCAAGGCAGTTTTCTCCGCAGCTCGGCGACCTGGTCGCCGCGGTGTGTCAGGTCCTTTTCTGCGGCAAGCAAATCGCGCCGCGCTTCCAGCCACTTCTCCCGTGATACGATCGCATGCGTCGTCATGATGGCTCTCCTTTTGTAGTCCGGCGCGTCACTGCCGAATTGGTCGTGAACGTTCCCGGTGTTGATCGTGAGGTAGATATACTGCCCACCAAGGCCCCACTGGGAGTGACAAGTGTGTCGGGATTTGAATGGACTCGCTGATCACAGCAGGCGCCCGCGCCCTAGCATCGGGTGATGCCCTTGGCGCTTTGAACTGTATCGCGTTGCGTGATGACCCGCCGGCATTGGCACTGCGCGGAATTGCCATGGCCCAGCTTGGCGATCTCGCCAGAGCAAGGCTGCTCCTGCGGCGGGCCGCCGCCGCCTTTGGCCCGAGAGAAGCGCTCGATCGCGCCCGCTGCGTCGCCGCCGAAGCCGAGATTGCCCTTGTCTGCCGCGATCTCGGTTGGACCCTGAAACCGCTCGATGCTGCCTATCAGGCGCTTCAACGTTATGAAGATCACGCCAACGCCGCACATGCACGTTATTTGAAAGATGCGCGGGAGAGAAGCGTTGCCCGTGATGCGTCGGTGCTGATTGGGTCCGTTTGACGGTGAGTTATGGCCCGAAGCGGAAGTTCGACAGATCGTGTCCTCCGCCCGGAATTCAAATCGTTTGATCAACCACCTTCATTTGTTCTTCATTCATCCGGCCACCGTGCACCGTGATTTTAGAGAGAGCAGTGTCGATCTCGCGAAGGTCCGCAGGCGTCAGCTGAACATTGATTGCGCCTAGGTTTGTCCCTGCCCTCACGATAGGCGTCCAAGGTGCGCTGGGCGCGAGCCTTGGCCCTGTAGGACCGCGCCGCCTTGGCGATTCGCGGGTGACAGTGGGATTTCCGTCCCCGCCGGGACGACCTCGCCCTGAGTTGCAGCACCCGGCGTTCCGCTCGCGGGGGCACGCTGTTAATACGGGTCAAAGCTGGAAGCATTGCGTCAGGACGGGTGCACCACACTCACAAAGGTCCGCTATGCCGTGCTCGAAAACGATGGCGCGATTACGATCGGGTTGCGCAGCGACCAAGGCACCCGAATGAAGAAGGCATGATGCGTAAAGGCCAGCGACTGCGTTGATCAGGTCGATCAATGCAGAGAAGTTAGGAACGGCGTCCGGCGTGAACGGAATCCTCTGCATGCCGTTTCCAAGGGAGGAGGATCGCGGATGCTTCGCCCGACACCTGCTTGGCGCAAGGTTATGGCCCAACCCGGGCGCTTCACTTTACAGGTCCTGAAGGCCTTCCAGAAAAACCAGGGTCTGCTGCTGTCTGGAGCACTGGCCTATTACATCCTGCTCTCCGTTATTCCCCTTTTCACCTTCCTGCTCCTGATGCTTTCTCACGTGGTTGATGAAGCCGCGCTGCTGGCGACCTTGCGACGTTACATCGGCCTTATCGTTCCCGGGGACTCTGCGGCGGTCCTTGCGCAGGTGCGCAATATCCTCGAGCACCGCGAAGTCGTCGGCTGGGTCGTGCTTGCCGCCATGCTGTTTTTCAGCTCGCTTGCGTTCAGCGTGCTCGAGAGCGCCATGTCGATCATTTTTGTGCATCGGGTGCGGCACAAACCGCGGCCGCTCATCATCTCCTTGCTCCTTCCTTATCTCTACATCCTCTTGCTTGCCGTCGGCTTCCTGGTGATGACCATCATTGCGAGCCTGCTGCAATCGATGAGTGATGACCAGTTTGTCCTGCTGGGACGCGGTTGGTCACTGGACCGGCTTTCAGTCGTCCTCCTGTATCTGGCCGGCGTCGTGGGTCTGATCCTGGTCCTCACGTCTATTTATCTGGTCATGCCGCCCACAGGGCGCATCCGTCCCCGCCATGCGCTTGTCGGCGGCATCGTGGTTGGCCTGCTATGGGAGGCCACGCGTCACATCCTGCTCTGGTATTTTTCGACGCTGTCGGTGGTCGGCGTGGTCTATGGCTCGCTCGCCACCACGATCATCGGGCTGCTGAGCCTCGAGATCGCCAGCATCATTCTGCTGCTTGGGGCGCAGGTGATTGCCGAGTACGAGCGGCTGCAAGACGGCGACACAACGGCGCCCGGTGAGCTGAAGACGGAGGCTGCGCCCGCGGAGGTGAAGTGACCCTCTTGCAGGCTCCTCGCTCCGTGCGCCGGTTGCAGGACTTATTGTCCTGTGGGACGCTACGTTTGTGCTCTAGCCTGACAGTAACACGTGGCTTTGCTCGCCACTGGCCTAAGCAGCGTGTTGCCATGACCCGCATCCTGATCGCCGATGATCATGCCGTGGTGCGCTCGGGTGTCCGACGCATCATCGAAAGTCACGCGGGCTGGACTGTCGTCGCCGAGGCGGCTGATGGCAAAGAGGCCATCGACAAGGCCATCGCCATCAAGCCTGACGTGGCCATTCTCGACGACGCGCTTCCCCGGATCAACGGCATTGAAGCCGCGCGCCAGATCCGCTTGCGTGCACCGAGCGTCGAGGTGCTGATCCTTACAGAGCACGACAACGAGATCATCATGCGCGAAGCGTTCAGCGCGGGAGCACGCGGCTATCTTCTAAAGACAGAAGCCGAACAAGAGCTGGTGGCCGCCATCGAAACCCTTGCGGTGCATCGGCCGTATTTGACCGGCAAGGCTATGGAGGCACTCCTCAAGGCGTTTCAAGGTCATGCGCAGCCAGTCGAACAGCTGCTGACGGCCCGCGAGCGCAGCGTCGTGCAATTGGTCGCCGAAGGGCACAGCAACAAGCAGATTGCCCAGGTACTCAGCATCAGCGTCAAAACTGTGGAGTCACACCGCGCTGCGATCATGCGCAAGCTTGAGCTGACCTCGACGGCGGCTTTGGTGCGCTACGCCGTGCGCCATAAGCTCATTGAGCCTTGAGTCGATCACGTTCCCGCTGCGCGCGGCAGGCACCCCATTGGGCGCCGACGGCCGGGATATGCGGCCCGAGAGGAGCGCCTGAGTGATTTAGAGATCCCGTCTCGAGGCAGCGAAGGTGCGCTGCCTTACCTGTCCGTCCTGCAATGCAGGCTCCTGACCACTAGATGTTGCTCGTTCAGAGTGTTCAGGCTGGCTTGGCCAATACAGCAAGCCGATCAGGCCAACGAGTAGTGCGGGCGCAGCTCGTGCACATCGGCACGACCATTGGGCTGCGGCGGGACAGGCTCACCTTCGCCGATAGAGTGAGGGGGGAAAGAGGAAGGAAGACGGCGAGCGGCCAATTGCGCGCCAACAGTCGCGCACCACCCAACGCTGCGGCGGTCCCTCCTGGAATGCTGAACAGCGCACCAAAGACGGCAATGGGCGCCTGCATCATGGCCTGTGCTGCCGCGTCGCTTACGACCTCGCCAGTGTCGCTCGCCTCGGCGGCTTGCTCGGCCTCCTCCTCTATTTCCTCCTTGGCCGACACGACGGCGGCGGCGATCAGGCCCACCACCGCCAAGCCGCCGGCTACAATGGCCTGAGTGACGCGCTCACCCTTGCCGACCACCAACTCCTGCACGATGTGCGCAAAGTCGCGACCGGGCACGAGCAGCGGCGCAAGATGATCCTCAAGGAGCTGCAGGCGCTCGCCTTGAGCATGGGCGCCATCCCGGTCCAGCGCGAACCTGCCCCGGCGCTGGAACAGATGCCGCACGAACGGCCCTTGTATGCGGAAGGTCAGACCGTCGGCTCCGGCGATCTTGCCGGACGGTGACAGCACGCAGCTGTGCGAACGCCTCACCGAGCGAAGGCAACGAGAGGCCCATCCTCAACGACGAGAATAGCGCGGTTCCAGAAGCGACAAGCGCAACATGAGACAGCCCATGGCGCGGCTAAGCGCGTAACTGCCGGGGAGGCAGTGCGGACTGGTTGCTGGGCGTCCGCTTATGTCCCAAGCCGTCGATCAATCCTCAGGTACGCAACAAGCGCTATGATCGACTGAGGGAGGCCACACCCGACTAGCTGGGCGGGTCTGGTGCTGCATGCTCAACCTTAGATGTGGATGAACATCAGCGCACTGATTTGGATTAGTGACGGTTATGTCTCGCCAATGTTGGACGTAACGCGCGGACCTGGCATGCGCGGACGACCTAAGGCGCTCGCAGCGGAACCTTATCGGCCGGCACGGGTTTGCGTCCTCGTCGATAATCCAACGGCTTCAGCGCTTTTATCTCAAAAGCAGCGAGCCGGTTCCTTCTGAACAACAGGACATCAATGCAGAATCGCGCAGATTGCTCCCTTGGTCGAAAGTGTGCCCCCGCGCCTCTACGGCGGCACCGAAAGAATTGCCAGCTATCTCACAGAAGCTCTGGTGATGCAGGGGCATGATGTGACGCTGTTCGCCAGCGGGCAATCGATCACCACCGCAAAGCTCGTGCCTTGCTGTGCACAGGCCCTTCGGCTCAATCCATCTGTGCGCGATCCTATTCCCTACTACATGCTGATGCTCGATAAGGTACGCAGAATGGCGTCAGACTTCGACGTGCTTCACTTTCACATCGACCAATTCCATTTTCCGATTTTTCACGATTTCGCGCATCGCACCGTTACCACGCTGCACGGTCGCCAGGACCTACCGGACCTCAAGCAGCTTTACCTCGGCTTCCCGGACATGCCGCTGGTCTCCATCTCCGAAGCCCAGCGCGGCCCGATCCCAGATGCCAATTTCGCTGGCACCGTCTACCACGGCCTGCCAACGGATCTGCTTACCCCGACACTGCATGCGCGCGGGGGGTACCTCGCTTTTCTTGGACGTATCTCACCGGAAAAACGCGTTGATCGCGCCATCGAGATCGCACGCGCCGTCGGCCTCCCGCTCAAGATCGCCGCCAAGGTCGATCGCGTCGATGAAGAGTACTTCAAGACCGAAATCGAGCCCCTGCTCACCCTGCCCGGGATCGAGTACATCGGCGAGATTGACGAGCGCCGCAAAAACACCTTCCTGGGCGACGCCCGCGCACTGCTGTTCCCGATCGATTGGCCGGAGCCGTTCGGCCTGGTGATGATCGAGGCCATGGCGTGCGGGACGCCCGTTCTCGCCTTTCGCAATGGCTCGGTGGCGGAAGTGGTCGACAGCGGCGTCACCGGCGAAGTCGTCGACAGCGTAGCCGAAGCCATTTGCAAGATCGGCAGCGTTTTGGCGCTCGACCGTGGCAGGGTGCGCCGCCGCTTCGAGAAGCGGTTCTCCGCCGCCCGCATGGCCCAAGATTACACCAACATCTATCGCAAGCTGATCGGCGAAAAGGTCACGCGCGGCCAGGATCGTGTCATGCCGACGATCGGCAATGAGGCCATGGCCCCCGCTAACGGACATGGGCTTGGGCCCATCTCCATTTCGCGCTGGCAGGGCCCGCCGCAAACGCCCGCCGGTGATGCCTGACCGGAAACCACACTTAGGGCTATTTAGAAAGACCAGTGGGCGGCCGACTAGGGTGCCTGCCACATCTGCGGGGTCGAGGCTTTCGTGAACTCGCAGTGAGCGAGCGATTGACCATTTGGCTTCTCAGACATCCTTGCCACCAGGTGCCGGTGCTTCACTCGCGCCAGTGCGGGTCTTCGACACGGACAGTGGGACCTTCGACTGCCGCCGCTCCTGCTCGTCGAGGTGGAGGAGCAGATCGATCCAGCGTTTCGGCAGCTCCTCGCGTGTCGCGGGCTCCGTCTCGGCGCGCAGCACCTTAGCTATGCGGCCAAGCCAAGGCTCCGGTGATGGGGACATATGCCCGCCTGTCTGCGGGCCAACACTTCTATGGCTTCCGCTTTTTGAGGGTCACCAACCATGTCTACTGTCGGGAACGTCGTCCGGGGGAGGCTGTTCCTAATCTAGATCAGTATATTTGCTCGGCGAGTTTTCTACTGCTGCCGCCACTAGCGCGCGTTCAGGTACCCGCCCTGGAATCCTGCCGGCTTCCTGAGCCCGGCCAGATCGTGGATGCTGACGCTGCCCTTGCGCACCGTCAGCAACTGCCGATCGCGCAGCTCACGCAGAACACGATTGACGTGGATGGCTTTCGGCTTCGCGCCTCATCATGGTGACCAAATCGAGATTGACGTGAAGTTGGTTCTCCTCGGAGTCGGTGCACTCAACCCACGTTGGCATGCGGAACTCCTGTTTAAAGCGAACTATTGGCGGAACTCCTGTTCAAACGATTGGCGTTTGAACGCGAACGAACTCCTCGATGTGCCACGATGGAGTGGGCGCATATCATCTGCACCCAATGCATGAACAGCATGTGGCCCTTGCCCCGATGCTGCACAGCGCGGCGAAACTGTCGGAACTGAGAACCTTCGTCAGCACGCACTACTTCCGGCAGATGCCCGGGCAGAGGCACCCTACGCGGCGTTAGGCAGCTGTGACGTGGGTTCCGTGTGACTGACGGTCATGATTGTGCCTTCGGCTCCAGTGACCAGATCAACCCGGGCATTGAGCTGCTGTGCCAGCGCATTGACGATGCTGGTGCCCAAGCCGGCCTTGGCCACAGCACCAGGACCCTGGTTCAGTTTGCCTGAGCCGTTGTCCGCAATCGAAAGCTTCCAGTCCAGCCCGTTGACCTTGTAGATGACGACAATCCGGCCATCCTTCTTATCGGGCGGAAAGGCGTGCTTGAGTGCGTTGATCATGCCTTCCGTGACAATGAGGCCGATGCTGACGGCCGCGCTGGACGACGCCGTTCCCTCTCCTGCCGACACCTCAACCGAGACGGAGCGCTTTTCGCCGATCATCGAGTTGGCCAAGGTCGCGCACAACTTCGACAGGTACGGGCCAACTTCAATTGGGTCGCCGCGCCCGGACGCTCTCAGGTGCTGCTGCACAGCTGCGACCGACAGGACCCGCTTATGGGCATCCTGAAGATGCGCTCTCGTTTCGTCTGACTGCACGGTGCTCGCCTTCAGCAGGAGGATGCTGGCGATGATCTGCAGGCTGTTGGCAATACGGTGCTGCATCTCCTCCAATAGCAATTCCTTCTGATGCAACAACTGCTGCACCTCCCGCTCTGCCGCGCGCCGCGCCGTGATATCCTCGATGGCGAGAAGGATGGTCGTATGATTGTTGCGCTCGTAGAAGACCTTGCGGGCGTTCAGGAGCATGACGCGCTGCCCGATCTCGGGAAACTCGTGCTCCACCTCAAAGTCGTCCAGCACACTGTGGTCGGGAGCGATCTTTTCCAGCAGCGCGCGCAGGGCCGGAATATCCCATTGGCCATCGCCCAACGCATACAGCAACTGGCCTTGCGTTTCCTGTCGGTTGACGCGGAATGTCAGATAGAACGAGCGGCTTGCCGCAACGACGCGCAGGTCCTTGTCGAGGACCAGGAGAGGCTCGCGCACCGTATCAACGATGGCTTGCGCAAGCGCGCGACCATCCTCAATGTCAGCAAATGGCATGCCCCGGGCCATGGCTTTCCTTTTTTTGACTGGCGGAGACGCCGCAGGGCAGAGCGCAAAAAAATGCGCCCTCCAGCAGCGTCTCAGCCTGAAATTTGAGTGTTGCGACGCATGTCGCTTCCAGTGGCGCGGCAAAGCGCAAACTGCCTGAGGCAGTGCGGCGCACATTGATGAGCGCCGCTTGTGTCCCGAGCCGTCGACCACTCCAAAATCGCAACAAACCGGCAGTCGACTGTGAGGACAGACTGCACCTTAGCTAGGTGCGTCTGATGCTGCACAATAGCCTTAACACGGATTGCCCGTGCAATTGTGTCAAAACATACAGTGATGAACCGATTTACGGGCTACGATTTCGGGACGAGTGCCAGATGAGGCCCAAACAGTCCCGCCACAGTGGCCAGGAGAATTTGCCCGGTTGTCGGCTTGTAAACCCGAACGCCGGCGCGACACGCTCCCTCGACATTTGCGAATCCACTGAAGAGCACGAATGGAATGCCGCGCTGCGTGAGGCGCGCGCACACTGGCGAGGTCTCTCCATCTTCAAGAACATGGTTCACCACAGCAGCGACTAGGTCTGCGTCTGCTGCCACCGCCATTGCGTCTGCAACGGTAGTGCAAATACGCACGCGGGCTCCCGCCGCTTTGAACGTGCTCTCTATCTCCATTGAGATGAGCGCCTCGTCCTCAGCGATCAGTATCAACCGTCCAGCCAAAGTTCTGCGTACCATGTCGGCGTTGTCCGAAAGCAGCTAGCGCAGGAAAAAGGCGTAGGCGGCGAGACCTCCCGCAGCGAACGCTGCCAGCGCTAGCGAAATGATGAGCACAGACACTGTTGCTCGTGGTCCCGTTCCTTGCCGAAGATCGATGGTCTCCTGGCTAGGGTGATCAACTGCTTTGCTGTTTTCCATCACACCATCCGCGGTTGCATGCTCTGTCGTCAGGAAATCATTCGACACGCGCTGAGATTTCTACCAGCGCGGCGCTGCGTCAAAAGAAGGGAAAAAGAGCGGGAGTGAACCCGCTCTCGCGTCAGCAGAAACTGAAGTCACCTAGCGGTTGTGTTGGCCGCGTCCGTCATGGCGATCGCCTCGGTCACCGCGATCATGGCGATTGCGATGGCGGTCTCTATTGCCTAGCTGCAGCGTGATCCCGGGACTGCTATCTTGATAATAGTATCCTCCGCAACGCACGCGAACACCGTCCGCCCTGTTGCGATGGCCGTTGTCGCAAGACCTATGATATCCGTGCACCTTCTGTGCACTGCTCTCTGCCAAAAGAGCCAGTGTCATCCCAGACGGTGCAGCCATTGCCGGTACGCCAGCCGCCAAGGCGAGGGTGCTGCCTAAAAGTGCTGAAGATAACAATCGGTTCATAATGGACTCCTATTGGCGCCGAATGGCGCCAATAGGAGCAACGGTCAGACATCTTCATAAGTTCCGGCGAGGCGTGCGTGGCGACGCTCTTCGTTAAAATCCGAACGTAGTTAGAGCGATGATCGCCGCATGCCTTGCCCTAGATCGAGGTTCACGCGCAAGACAGCCATCGCGATCTGTACCTGCCTGTTGGTGTCGCCCACCGGGCCGTGCGATTCACCTAGAGCACATCCTGCGCGAACCGCCATCGAAGGGCTGATAGGTGCAATCAGTGGGCCGGAAAGAGCTGTATGCCCGCGCGCACGCCCCATAGTTACAGAGCGAAGGGTCATCAATCGAGTCCATTCCGGCCGCAAAGCTGCTGGACGCTCGCCGGCCGCTGGAAGAAGCTGCCTCGCACCGCGTCCGTGGTCCGCCGCGCAGTGGCTGATAGGTGCAGTCTGTTACGCGGAAGGAGTGATACTTGGCGGCGCAGGCGTTCACATCGCAGTGGACATACTCTTGGTCCATCGAGATTCGGCGGGAAGACGCATCATCCGTCAAGGTTCGATGTGTCGATGCGTTGAAATTGAAGACAAAGCTGTTCTGCAGTTGGGGACGAGTGGATGTTGGCTCCTTCGAGGAGACTACTGAGCGTGCCGAGGCCTGCTCGCATGAATTGCTGCCAGATCGTTGCCGGCAGGGATCCTCCCGTCACCCCTCGC
>CAWEBE010000044.1:0-242285 GCA_963806735.1 uncultured Alphaproteobacteria bacterium
TGTGTATGAGACAGAGGGCCGTTCCTGATCAGGCTCAAGAATTTCCCATAAATGCACGCCGCGGAACGTCAGCGCGATAAACTGAGTATAGGCCCGACCTTGGAGAACTACTGCCCGAAGCAAACTCGCAGGCGATGGACCGTCGCGGCTGAGCGCACTGGTTCCCGCAATCGACTGCGCACCACACCCGGTGCACCCGTGGGCCTGCATTGTGCGCGTTATTGCGAACATTTCTGGAGTTCGGCGCGGATTTGCGTTCGATACCTAAGCCATGCGTCATCTTTCATATCGAGCGTGACGTTGCGGTTCTCGCCCAGGTCAGGCTCGGTACCCGTCACGCCCTCGGGATCAAGAGAGGATTGACGACGCGCGATATTGCCTGCCGCGCCACCCCCGCCGCCGCCCATGAACTCAGATCGCAACGCCTCACGAACAAGAGCGGCTAGCTAGTTGCGCCTCCCAAATAATGAAAGGAGCATGATGAACATATTGATGAAATTGAGATAGAGGCTGAGCGCACCCATGATGGCAGCCTTCGAAGTCGCAACTATGTCATCGCCGACCTCGTAGTAGAGTCCCTTGATGCGTTGCGTGTCGTGGGCAGTGAGGCCGGCGAACACGAGCACACCGATGCCGGAGAGGGCAAATTGCATGGCACTCGACCTCAGCCAGAGGTTGACGAGAGATGCAATCACGATGCCGACTACACCCATGATGAGGAATGTACCCCAACCAGAAAGATCCCTCTTGGTCGTGTAGCCGTAGACACTGAGTGCTGCGAAGGCTGCAGCCGTCACGAAGAAAACACGCGTGATCAACTTTCCCGTGTAGATTAGGAAGATCGATGAAAGTGATACGCCCATCAAGGCGGCGAACAACCAAAACGAGACCTGCGCCACACCTACATTCATTTTGTTGACGCGCGCGGAGAGAAGGAGCACGCAACCCAACGGCGCCAGCATCACGACCCACTTAAGGGGGGAGTTAAAAAGTAGCTGCCCAAAGGCGGTCAAACCACCGCCACTAGGATCGCCGCGCGCGTCGACCGCGGCCCAGAACGTCAAATAGCCAACCAACCCTGTTATAAAAATTCCACCAGCCATGTAGTTGTAAACACGCAGCATGTATGCGCGCAAACCCTCGTCCACCACCGTGCCGGCGGTTTCGTGCGCGCCTTGCGCATACGAGTTATCGATCTGGTTCATTTGGTCCATCCTTCCGCTAGCTTCCCTGCGAATTCTCACGCGAAAGATGCGTGCGGGTACGCTGACATCCCTGCGGCGCGTACTTTCAACTTTCAACGATGGACGGCAACGAGCAGCAAAACAATCAGCAGAAGTACCGAGAGAAGCGATGAACTGCCGTGAACTGCGATGGGCCGACCTAGCCGGCTCCCCTGGCGTGCGGCCCGGCCTGCGAGGCGCTACGCCACAACCTGATCCCTTGACGCTGTTGCGGCAGGTGGTCTTAGTGCCATGCGTTGCCACAGCCACTGCGGCCGCGTCCTCAGTAAGCGGGGCCTCCGTACATCGGCAGCAGCATCGGCCGCCGATCCGTGTAGGGATCGTGGTCGTAACCTCCGAAACGGCGATAGTCCCTAAAATCTCGCGGATCTTGGAAAGGCCTCAGGTATTCGCGACGATATTCGTAGTGGGTGCGTGGGGGCGGCGCATCGTCTGCATATCGCCTGTCCGGATACAACTGGGCCAAGCGGGGATCATCATCATCATCGCTTTCAGCGTTGTCATATCGCCCGCGCTGATCCGCGTATGCTGCTTGCGGCAGACGCGGCGGGACATAAGCGTCATCCCGCCGAACGACAACCGAGTCCCGACGCGCGGGCGCCGCGCTAGCGCTTGAGCGCGCACGCGAGCGCGATTCCGCTTGCCGTTTGGTAGCCGTGGCAGCAGGCGAGCCATGATCGGCAGCCTTGTGCGTTTCGGTTTTCTTATTCGCTTTTGCGGCCGCCTCAAGCCCCGTCTTAGACACGGGCTGTTTCGATGCGTCGCCATCGGTGGATCGCGTCTTGGGTGTCTCCATCGAGAATGCGGTCGAGCCCTCTATTGGCCCATCCTTTGCCTCAGGCTTGGTATCCTTGTTGGCGGAGGAACGGATCGGGGCGGCCGACGCATCCGATTGCAACGCGGTCTGGCACTGCGCGACACTACCTGCTGATGCTGTTTGCTGCTCGGCCTTAGAACCGGTCGGCTGTTCCTTAGGAACGGGCACTGCAATCGACAGGCGGCCGACGAGGAAGCCGCCACCGGCCGTTATCGCAAGCAAGAGACAGATGCTGAGCCACGTCCATCGCTCCCTACGATGACTGCGCCAAGTGAATGAAGGGTCTGGAAACTCAGCGCTGGACATGAGAGGTAAGCTCGCATTGTTACGGAAGCTTTGGCGAGTTTGAATCGCCGCCGCTCACCAAGGCGGTATGCACGCCTTTCAACTCGGTACCCCCGGTCGCTACCCCTCGCATGATCCCAGTAGATAGTATGACGTGATGGCACTTTTCCGTCGCCGATCTATCAAAATGATTAAGCGGGCGGCTGCGTGACGTATGCTCTAACTCAGCATTTCTGATCCATCGGTCGCAGCTGTTGCGATACGGTACTTCAAGCAAGAAGCGTCTCAATTCGCTGTAAGCGAATACATGATGTGATTGTCCTGGAACCTACAGCGGATCACCCACGAGGTTGGTTGCGGCCGGTCGAGGAGCTATTTTTGGGCGGAAAGCAATGCTCCCCAAATCACTTCGGCGTTCACGCGGTGGACCAGGATCGTTGTGGCACCGATCTGCCGAACTCTCAGATCGTCGCTCGCGGCAGATCTTTGGGGCAAAGCGAACTCAGGCTTCCTTTGCAACGCGGCTCGTTGACCGCAACATCACTCCGCACGGAGGGGGTAACTAGAAAGCGATCATCAATCTCATGAACCCATACCGACGAGGGCGGGATTGCAGGCGGCTCCAAGGTGCTCGGCCACATCAAAGCGGACAACAATGCGCTGCCGTGCTCCAGCCGTGAGAGGCAAGGCCGTCTGCTACAAGCATGGAGCCGGCGCTGGCACTCCCAGCGGCCAGCGGAACGGCAGGTACCGACATGGCGGCAGGACCAAGCAGGCACAGGCTGAACGGCGCCATCTGGTAGAGTTGCTGCGCGCTGCCAGTGATCTGATCGGCAGGATCTAATGTCGGACACCACTCAGTGGGTCATTGCAGCGTAGAGGAGTGTTCGCATGAAGGTCGGCCTCTTTATCACCAACCAGCAAACCCTCGACACCGATATGGTGAGCGCGCTGGATGACCAGATCGCGATGGTACGTCTTGCGCGCGACCGTGGCTGGAACTCGCTCATGTCGGGCCAGCACTACCTCAACGAAGGCAACAACAAGCAGCTGCAGATGGTGCCCTTCCTGGCGCGGCTGGCTGCAGAAGCCGGCGAGATGACAATCGGCCTCGGCATCCTGCTGCTCAACCTGCATAATCCCGTCTACACGGCGGAGACGGTAGCCACGCTAGACATCATCGCCCGCGGCAACTTCATCTTCGGTGTCGGCTTGGGCTACCGCGACATTGAGTTCGATGCCTTCGGCGTCCCGAGGAACGAACGGGTCAAGCGGTTCGAAGAGTATTTGACGCTTATCCAGCGCCTTTGGACAGAGGACCGGGTATCCTACGAGGGGCCTGGCTGCCGTCTGGAAAATGTACACATGAACATCCGACCGGTGCAGAAGCCGCGGCCGCCGATCTGGATCGCGGCAAACAACGATCCGGCGGTGAAGCGCGCGGCTCGAATGGGGGATGCTTGGTTCATCAACCCGCATTCCACCATCGACACTATCCGGCGGCAAATGGCGGTTTACCACGCCGAGCTGAAAGCCGCCGGGAAGGGGGCGCCCCGGGAGTTGCCGATCATCAAGGAGGTTTACTGCGCCAAGGATCGCGCGACCGCACTCGAAATGGCTGGACCCTATCTCCTGGCGAAATATCGGGACTATGCCAAGTGGGGGCAGGACAAAGTCATGCCCGACGACACTGACTTCGCCCGTTCGCTCGAAGAGTTGATCCAGGGGCGGTTCATCCTGGGCTCGCCCGAGGACTGCTACGCCGGGCTCAAGCCTTACTGGGAAGAGTTTGGCGTCAATCACATCATCATCCGCACGCACTGGGCGGCGATGCCATTGTCCACCTCACTCGCGAGCCTGCGTCTGATCTCGGATGAGCTATTGCCTGCGCTGCAGGGAATCTCGTCCGGCGCCAAGCTTGGCTCCACATGAGCGTAGGCATTCTCGCGGCTGCAGACCTGGGAGAGAGTGGTGGGCCGGTGAAGATACTGGCCGCAGCGCTGGCAGCCTACGCCCTCTGAGCTGGCATCGAGCCGAGGAGCCTCAACATGTACAAGCACATCCTTATAGCCACTGACGGATCGGAACTCGCCGCCAAAGCCGTGACAGCGGGTTTGAGCCTGGCTAAGGCGCTTGGCGCGCGCGTCACAGCCATCAATGTCAGTGAGCCCTGGACGGCCATGGTCGGGGCCGAGGGGACCACGTTCAGCTTTCCGATTGACGAATACGAGAAAGCTACGGCCGATGCGGCCGCCCGCATTTTCGAGGAAGTCCGCAAAGAGGCGTCACGCCTGGGTATCCAATGCGAGACCACCCATGTGCAGGGTTTTCCTGCTGAGGCGATCATCGAGACGGCGCAAACGCAGGGCTGCGAACTGATCGTTATGGCCTCGCACGGGCGCCGCGGTATTGCGCGGGCGCTACTCGGCAGTCAGGCGGCCAGAGTCGTCACGCTGAGCACGGTCCCCGTTCTCATTTGTCGTTAATCTGCACGTACTCGCTGCGAGTCCTGAAGGTGTAGCCAAGCCACAGCCTGTACCAACTCAAGCTGATGTCGGCGCTGTAGCTTGGGCGATCGACCCTGCCTCGAAATCAGCGGTTTGCGGTGTCAGCACCGATCAGGTGTTGAAACAGGGACATGGCCGCGAGTGTGGCCTCACCCGCCCAAGAGAATAGATCGTTGCCGCCCGTTTGTGCCCCAGATGCGAAGTCGGGATCTTCCTGGCTGTCCAATGCCTTTCTGAGCCGTTGTGCACCGGAGGCAGGGTCTGCATGGTGAACCTGTGCGCCAACTTTAGTTAGGTGACTGTGGGGTAATTGTTAGATGAGTGCACAACCTAGATGAAACTCTAACGACCGGCGGGGTATGTGAAGCTGTGCCGTGAACCTTTACGAATGAGGCGAGGACAGCGGGAACTGGCGCACTAGAACTGACGTTATCAATCCAAGTTCACTACCGCCCGTCGAGTTCGAGGCAAGTTCCTTGGCGGGAAAGCAAGGACGGCGGCCTAGGGACAATCGCAACGCCGTCCTTTGCTATGCCAGACGCTAGTTGCCCAACCGCAACCGGGAACGGCCTATGTCCGATCCGCTTGTTATCTCAATCCCCCATACACTTGGCAAAGCCGAGGCCTTGCGGCGGTTGCAACCAGGACTGACTGCGCTGGCTGGCAACGCATCGATGTTTACGGTTGAGAGTGAGACATGGAACGGCGATGAGCTTATCTTCCGTGTCGGCGCTCTTGGACAGTCGGCGTCGGGGTCTCTGCTGGTGGGGGAGAACGACGTGCGCATCGCGCTCGTGCTGCCGTGGCTTTTGCGGCAGATGGCCGGCGGCCTCCAGACGGTCATCCAGGAGCGCGGCAGAGTGTTGCTGGAGGACAAGACACGCCAAGCGTGAACGTGGAGGTGCTCGCTAGGATGAGTAGTGGCTGGCCGAGTCGCAGAGCGGCCTCGCTGGTGAACGTAGGCCACTGATAGCGCTTGCGCCGTTGGCTACACGCCGAATGTTGATCTGCCTTGTGCCGGCCTTAAGGCACGCCCGCGCTAGGCTGACGCGCTTCTACAGCTTTCCTGGCGATTTCCGCGCGCCGCTTCGGACTGCTGCTCGCGGCACGTGCCTTGCCACCCGGCTTCATCGCGGCCGCCCAGACCCACAGCGATGCTTCAACGAACACAGAATCGAAACGGACCCACTACCCTCGTGTCCCTTGGCTGACGTGCAGGCTCTCATCTGCTATCCTGCAAAAAAGTTGCCAAGGGAGGGAGAAGTGCCGTGCGCGATCCGCTCGCAACGCTTCAAGCCATTGCTATTGCTATCATCGGGTTCGGTGCTCTCGGCTTCGGTTTGTATCAGCTGACAGGCGCGGACACTGCCGGCAGCCTTTTCCGGGCCGTAGCCGGCTTCGGCGGCTTCTTCCTGGTCTGTGCCCTCACCACGGCCTTCATGACGAAATAGGCCTCAATCGGCTACGGGCTCATCATTGAAGGCTTCTCTGCGGTTGCTCTCGTAGTGGGCAACAGAAGCGCCCGAGTAAGGCGGTGGGGGGATGGCGACCATCTTGTTCGCGATTGGGGTAGTGGTGGCGGCGGTGCTGCTGGGCTTGCTCGTGCTTACGATGCTGTTCCGGCCCCTTCGCATCTGGCCAACGCCAGGTACCGGTAGTTGGCAGGGCTACGTGTTCTGGCCCCTGTTCCGGTCGCTCAATGTGCTCTGCTTCGCCGTCGCCATAGTGGATCCGGGGAACTTCCTGGGTCTGCCTGCATGGGTGCGGCTTGCTGCTTTGGTGCTGCTCGCTTTGTCGATTGCGCTCTTCATCTACTCCTTCTGGGCGCTAGGCAGGGATACCAGCTATGGCGCGCAGGAGGGGCTCGTCACCGGGGGTATCTATCGCTGGAGCCGCAACCCGCAGAACGCAATGCTCGTGGTCGTGTACGCCTGCCTCGCTATAGTTGCTGACAGTGTGCCGGCGTATGCGCTGTGCGCGGCCATGATGGCCGCGTACATTCTAATGGTGCTGGCGGAGGAGCCCTGGCTCGAGGCGGTCTACGGTGAGCCCTACCGGCAATACTGTCGACGCGTACCGCGCTTTTTCAACTGGCGACGAGCCTGGTACGCGGCGCCCCAGTGCGGCGACAATAGGTGAGCGCCACGCGCGGCGCCAAGTCTCCCGAGCGGGCATCCGTGCTTTCGGGGAGAGCGCCAGTCGGCGCCCGGCCGGAATGCCAAGGTCGGCGTCGCCATCACTGCATCCATGGCCGAGGGACAAGCCTTCGCAGAGTCGCTGCACTCAGGCGCGGCCAGGCCCTTCATCCTTCACGTGGCATCAACCGAAGGCCTGGGCGAGCCTTCCGATAGTGCAGCTCGGTCAGGTCGATCGTTACTGGCCCGGGCGCCTTTGCGACCAGGATCGCCTCGGCCAACGGCTGGAAGTCAGCGCGGAAATGCACGGAGCTCTTGACCACGATGATCGGCAGCTTCTCGGGGACCAGTCCCAAATGTCGAAAGATGGAGCTGTCCATGGTCTGCGCGACGCGTGAGGCCACGACGACCAGCACACCCTCGGCCTCGGTCTCAATCAGCGCGGTGCGACCCAGATTGACTGGCATCCCGCCTTTCATCGCGCCGAGCGCGGTCCAACCGTCGGAGCGGGCTCCTAGCACCTTGCCGCGCGCGCGGACCGGGCTATCGCCCGGGTAACGCTTGCCGCCAATCTGGAACAAAGCGCGGTTGCCCACGCCAGTGGCGTGAGCCGCGTCCGCCGTTTCCGGATCGATGATGGCGCCGATAACGGCGCCCTTGGCTCCGGCAGCGATCAAGGCACGCAGAACACCAGTCGTATCGCCTGGCCCGCCACCGCCCGGGTTGTCTTGCGTGTCGGCGATGATGACGGGCTTGCTTGCTCCCTTCGCCACTGAGAGCGCGCGGCGCACGGCCTCGTCGGCCGGATAGAACTCCGGCAGATATCTGGGCTCACGGCTGCCCGCCTCCGTTGCCAAGCGGTCGGCTGCCTTGTCGGCAATGGCTTGATCGTCGGCATACGCGATCACGCTCGGCCCGACGTCGGCAATATCGGCCTGGGGAAAGCCGCAAGCGAAGGAAAGTCCGAGCAACCCGGGCATCTCACGCATGATCGCTGGCATCACGTCGAAGTAGACCTCAGCTGAGGGCCCGAAATCCGTGCAACCGCTGTTAACCGGAATGAGAAACTCGAGCTGTCGGAAAGCCTTGGCGGGGCGCTTGCCCTTCGAGAGCATGCCGAGCAGGCCGGTGGCTGTCCGCGCGCCTGTCTCGGCCATATCGACATGGGGATAGCGACGATAGAGGTCGATGTAATCGGCGTGGGCCACCATCTCTGCAGTGACATTGGCGTGGAGATCGAGCGCCACAGCAATCGGTATGTCGTTGCCGACCTGTTTTCTGAGACGTGCCAGCAGCTCCGCTTCGCCGTCGTCCACGTGCTCCGCAACCATGGCGCCATGCAGCTCGAGACAAATACCGTCGAGCGGGCCGGCTGCCGCGATCATTGCCAACATCTCGTCCGTGATGCGCTCGTAGGCGCCATGCGTGACGTGCGCAGACGGGGTCGCTGTGCACCAGAGCAGTGGCACGATCTCTGCGCCTGCCTGCTCGAGAACGCTAATGATGCCCGCTGCTGGGAGATTCTTCCCCTTGACGTGGCGAAGCATCTCAGCGCCCCGGACAAGCGGCGGGAAACTTTTGGCGATGACGAAGGCTTCATAGTCGGCTTTCACCGGCGCGAACGTGTTAGTCTCGTGTGAAAAGCCGGCGACAGCGATGCGCAAGGCTTTTGCCCCTATTTGCAGTTCTCGTTTCGCAAGCCGCGCGGACTGTCCGCAATCAGCAGATCAACTCTAGGTGGAGGGGCCGGTGTCTGCGGACCTCCCACCTCAGGATATCCGCATTGGCCCGCCGCTGTCCCCGCTCTCATGTCTGGCGAGACTGGGTAGATACGGGATACCCGGCACACGCTCGAATGCGCGCCACTGGAACACCTATGCCCCTTGGTTGCCCGCGCACCTTTTGCTGAGCCGGTGTCACTGAGGACAGCATTCACCAGGCTCCCGCGTTATCTCTTCTCGCGGCTGCGCTCCCACGCGAGATACAAAGTCGTAACGATAGCCGTGAGCATGGTCATACCTAGGACGTCGCCGCGGCCGATGAACGCAAGCCACGTATAGAATCCCTGTACAGAACTGCCGCGCCCAAGCAGCAGGCCATTGACGACGATGACAACGAACACGACGGCTGCCGTCAGAGCTGTTGCAGTCGCCGCCTGGACGATCACGTTTTAGAGCTCGCGGCACTGAAAGCCTGTTGCTTCCGACCGCCAACATGGTCCTGTCAGACATGGGCCACCCCGTCGATTTGGGACTATCGGCACAATAGCTGATTCGACGGTTCGCTCCGGCAGGTGACATGGCCTTCCGCAAAAGCGGCGCAGCTTCTCAGGTCGGACGGAGGAGCCGTGCGCGCGGGCGATCGACGATCTGGCGACCGTGTTTGAAAACGGCCAGCACCGGCGCGATCGTGGCAACCGCCATCGCAGGCGTCGGCGCATCAACGATCACGACATCGGCAGGATTGCCCACTCTCAGTCCATAGTCGCCGAGGTTCATGAGCCTGGACGAGCGCTCCGAGATCATGGCGAACAACTCCGCCATGCGTTCAGGCTGTCCGACCTGGAGGATATTCGCGTGCAGGTTGGCCATCCGGATCAGCGAGCCGTCGCCGAATGGCGTGAACGGGTTCAGGATGTTGTTCGATGAGAGCGAGCAGTTGCAGCCTTCCTCGACGAACAGACTCGCATCGGCCACGCAGCGCGGCACATTGTGATCGGCGTGGCGGGCGAGCACGAAGAGATCGGTCGAGGGAAGCACGGTGACGGCTACACCGACGCCGGCGAGCCGCTTGGCGATTTCTTTCTGGCGGGCCGGCGGTAGCCCGGAGAGCTTGGTCATGTGGCCCATGGCGACGCGTCCACCGAGCTTCATGCGCTCAGTGAGGTCCGCTACCAGATGCGTATCGAGGCTGGTCGGATCGTGGCCGGAATCGACATGCATATCGATGTCGATATCGA
This sequence comes from uncultured Alphaproteobacteria bacterium, assembly GCA_963806735.1. Classification (GTDB taxonomy): domain Bacteria; phylum Pseudomonadota; class Alphaproteobacteria; order Rhizobiales; family Hyphomicrobiaceae; genus CADEFX01. Next base: position 9,948 of record CAWEBE010000044.1, read on the forward strand.
AGCGCCGCGCCAGCTCGAAGATGCGCTTGATCTGCCCGGGATGATCGACATCGTAGTTGGGGGCCGCACCGATCACGCGCGCGCCCATTTCCAAGCCCTTGATCAGCGCGGCATCCGCCGCGGGCGCGTTTGTGAGGCCCTCCTGTGGAAATACGCAGAGCTCGAGATCGACTGCCCAGGCATACTCTTTGGCGAGCTGCAGCAGCGCCTCGACGCCTTTCACTCCAACAGGCTCATCGATCTCGACATGCGTGCGGATGCGCGTGGCACCGTGTTTGATACAGCCTTCGAGCGTCTCCTTCGCGCGCGTGTAGATATCCTCGACGGTGAACGTGGACTTCACCGCCTGCACGCGGCGCATATGGTCCGGCTGGCTGCGGCTCGGCTCGGGCGCGCAACGGTCGACGATCCGCGATTTGTCGAGATGAATATGGGTCTCGATCAGGCCTGCGCAGCAGAGACAGCCCGCCGCATCGTGCGCCGGGACATCGGCTTCGATTCGCGGCTCGATCGCCTCAATCCGCCCGTCGGAAAAACCAATGTCCAGAAGGTTACCATCCGCGGCTGTCGGCAAGCGCGCATTGCGAATGACGAAATCAAGCATTGGCACCTCTCGCGGTGACTCACAGGCAGCGGTTCAATGGATTGGACTGCGCGTCGTTAGACCGGGGTGTGTCAAGGTGGATTACCCGGTCATCAGTGGGCGTGATTGCCGCCAGCGTAGTGGTTGATGTGGTAGGGCGTCTTGGCGAGTCCCGGGCAGAAGGCGTTAATGAGGCCCTCGAGCTTCGAGAATAGAATCCGGTTGGGCGCGTTGATCTCGCCGAGACGCTGGCGCGCGGCCTCGGCCTTCTTGGCCAGCGCTTGCAGGTCAACACCCACCGGCTTGCGGTTCTCCACCACCATCCTGCCGCCCACCATCACCGAGTGCACGCCTGTACCGTCCTCGGTATGCACCAGCTGGTTGGTGGGGTCGTTGCAGGGAATCCAGTTGATGTGGTTGAGGTCGATGAAAACGAGATCGGCCTTATAGCCCTTGGCAATGCGGCCGAGTTTGTCGCCGAAGCCAAGCGCACGGGCGCTGCCGGCCGTGGCGGCCTCCAGGATCTCCTCGCTGGCGAGCCATTGCGCGTTGTCTGGGCCCTTCGCATTGGAGCCGTAGGCAGCCACACGCAGCGACTCGTACATGTTCTGGTTGTCGCAGCAGGAGGCCCCATCGGTGCCGATGCCGACGTTGAGATTCTTCTCCAGCATCAGTTTGACTGCGGCGATGCCGTTGCCCAGCAGCAGGTTGCTGCCGGGATTGTGCGCCACCGAGGCGCCATGGTCGGCCAGGCGGGTAATGTCGTCGCCGTCGAGCCACACACCGTGCGCGGCGACAAAGTCGGGGCCGAGCAGCCCCAGGTCCTCAAGGTGCGCCGTTGGTGTCTTGCCGTACTTCTTGAGCCCGACGATAACTTGCACCTTGGATTCCTGCACATGGCTGTGCAGGCCTACGCCGTGCTCGCGCGCCAGGCGCGCGCAGGCGCGCATGAACTCGTCGGAGCAGTGGTGCGGGATGGTGGGCGCCACCGCGGGACGTATGAGATCACGATCGAAGCGCCAGTCCTTCAGCACCTGCCCAATGGCGGCGATGCTCGCCTCGTAAGGGGCGAGGCGGAGCCGCTCCACCTCCTTTTGTAACGCGGCCGGCAACACGTCCATGAGGCCGGGGATCGCCTCGTAGAACGACAGGTTGGCAACCATGGGCGCCAACACGGCCCGCATACCGGCATCACTGTAGGCTTGGGCACAGGCTGAGAGACCCTCGGGCGTGGGCTGCGGGAACTCCATGGTCAGGTCGTAGCAGGCCGTGCAGCCCTTCATCAGCATCTCGAGCGCACCAATGTAGGTGGTGAGGTACTTGTCCTCGGTGGAGCGGTTGCCACCCATCCACGGTGCAGCGGTGAGCAGCAGCTCGAGCGTGAAACGGTCGCCCATGCCCTTGCTCAGGTTGCCGTGGCCGTGTGTGTGGGCATTGATAAGACCTGGGTGGATCAGCCGATCGGTGGCATCGACGACAACGGCGTCAGCAGGGGCGGCGAGGCCGGGAGGGCCGATCTCGGCGATGGTGTCGCCGGCGATCAGAATGTCGGCTGGAGGTGCACGGTGGCCTTTGACGTCGAGCAGCCGCCCGTTGCGGACCACCGTCATGGTCTTGGCTGTCATGGCTTCACCTCTCTCGGGTTGCATGGATCGCGCCTCAGACCGTCGGCTTGTCGAAGCCGGGCGACCAGGGGCCCCCAGCCATTGGGGCCCGTATCGTGTTGGCAATAAAGTCTACGCTGGCCGCAACAGAGCAGCTGGCTAAGCTGAGAGACCGCCGATCTGGACAGACCTGACAAGCCGTTGAGAAGTGTTGCCACGCACGGTCGGCCGCGAGCATCGGTATGACCAAGCCTACGATCACGCAATATGAATGGAAGGGAAGAAAGCTCCGGCACCTGCCCACTGGTCTCCAGTGGCTGCTGACGATGATTTCCAAAGTTGAGACAGAAGCTTTCTGCTGCGCTCGAACGACCGGCCCGCGCCTACAATCCCACGTTGCGATGGTGAAAAGCTGACGTCTTTCCTGTCGCAGGCTACAGTCCTACCAAAATCATGCCCGGGCGAAGTCGCCGCAGGCCGCCGCAAGCACGCGTTCGCAGCACCCCATTGGCTGTCACGCACGCGCGGCCCAACCCGGTCCCACAAAAAACTTGGGAGGTTGAATGCGCCGGACATTCGCTGTCGCCGTTGCCACCATATGGCTCTGCACAATCGCCCCCGCATTTTCCGGCGCCGACGCGCCGAAGCGAGGCGGCACCTTGAACTTCGCGGTCGTCGCCGAATTGCCGACCAGCGATTGCCACACCGCCACGACGTTTGCCATGGTGCACGTGGTGGCGCCGCAGTACTCGACCCTGCTCAAATTCGTCGGTCCCCACGACAAGCTCGAGATCGTCGGCGATCTGGCCGAAAGCTACGAGATCTCCAAGGACGGGCTCACTTACACCTTCCCGCTGCGCAAGGGCGTCAAATTCCACGACGGATCGGACTTCACCAGCGCCGACATCAAGGCCACCTACGATCGCATCCGCAATCCGGCGCCGGGCACTATTTCCGCGCGCAAAGCGCTGCACGCCGCCATCGACACCATCGAGACACCGGACCCCTACACCGTCGTGTTCAAGCTGGCCCAGGTGGACATGTCGCTGCTTCTCCAGTTCGCCTCGCCCTTCAACTGCGTCTACAGCGCAGCTGCGCTCGCCAAGGACAACAACTATCCGGCCAAGATGGTCATGGGCACCGGCGCATTCCAGTTCGTGGAGGAGGTGAAAGGTTCACACTGGGCGGCCAAACGCTTCGATGAGTACTTCCTCAAGGACCGCCCCTATCTCGACGGCTTCAAGGCCTACATCGTCAAGAGCTCGACCATCGTCAGCGGCATGCAGGGCGGCCAGTTCGACGCGGAGTTCCGCGGCCGCACGCCATCCGAGCGCGACCAACTTGTCGCCGCCATGAAGGACAAGGTCACGGTGCTCGAAGGACCGTGGATCACCAACCTCCAGCTCGTCTTCAACACCGAGCGCGCGCCGTTCTCCGACGTACGCGTGCGCCGGGCTCTGTCGCTTGCCATCGACCGATGGGGCGGTAGCGCCAATCTCGGGAAGATCTCGCTCATCAAGGATGTCAGCGGCACCTTCCGCCCTGGCGCGGCCTGGTCGTTGCCGCAAGCCGAGCTCGAGGCGCTCCCGGGCTACTGGCGCGATATCGAAAAATCGCGCGCCGAGGCGCGGCGGCTGCTGGCGGAGGCCGGCGTTCCGAATCTCAAGGTCAAGCTTCTCAACCGGCAGGTCGGACAGCCTTTCCAGCCGGCCGGCGTCTATGTCGTTGATCAGTGGCGCCGTGTGGGCATCCAACCGGAGCATTCCGAGCTCGAGACCAAGCTCTATTTCGACAACCTGCTCGGCGGCAATTTCGATGTCGCCATCAACAACATCTCGGACTTTGCCGACGATCCCTCGGCCCAGTTCAACACGCTGCTGAGCAAGAAGGTGTCGGGCATCGCCTATTCACGCCACTCCGACGAGAAGCTCGACGCGCTGTTCGCCGCTCAGGCGCGCGAGGTCGATCCCGCCAAGCGCCTGTCCCTCGTCAACGACTTCGAGCGCTACTCACTGACGCAGGCCTACTCGGTCCCCCTGCTCTGGTACCAGCGTATCGTCGTCAACCACAAGAAGATCAAGGGTTGGGACCTGCAGCCGAGCCACTACATCGGCCAAGCCTTGGTCGACGTCTGGCTGGATGAATAGGAGGCAGGGAGCAACGGGAGAGGAGGTGGCACATGCCAACGACGGGCTAAGCAGAGGAGCCCTTCTTGAGCCAACCACAAGATTGGACGCTGATGCTGCCCCGCTCTAAACTGGCGTCCATTGCGATCGGGATCGTGGGGCAGCGTCATGCAAGTGATGGATGCAATCGTCGAGATCCTAAAGCGTGAAGGTATTTCGACCCTGTTTTGCTATCCGACGACGCCGATCATTGAGGCCGCAGTGAAGGCTGGTATTCGCCCGGTTATCTGCCGGCAGGAGCGCGTCGGCGTTGACATGGCTTCGGGGTTCGCCCGTACCTCCAATGGCCGCCCGGCGGCCGCCTTTGCGATGCAGTATGGGCCCGGCGCCGAGAACGCCTTTCCAGGTATCGCAAGCGCCTTTTCGGACTCGGCTCCTGTGCTTCTGCTTCCGCTCGGCCATCCGCGCGATACGGCGCAAACATTCCCAATGTTCAAATCCACGCGCACGTACGCCTCAATTACCAAATCGGTTGAGGAAATGGCGCTGGCGAGTGAGGTCGTGCCCGTGATGCGCCGGGCATTCTCCAACCTCAAAATGGGACGGCCGGGTCCCGTGATGGTTGAGATACCGGCGGACGTTGTTGGCCACGAGCTTGGCGACGGACGGATCGACTACACGCCCGTGCGCCCCGCGCGCTCGGCCGGAGACCCGCGAGATATCGACGAGACGGCGCGACTGTTGGTCGAAGCGCGCGTCCCCATAATTTTCGCCGGACAGGGTGTGCTCTACGCCGAAGCAAGTACCGAGCTCGTCGAGCTCGCCGACCTGCTTCAAGCGCCCGTCATGACCTCCGTAGACGGCAAGAGCGCGTTTCCCGAGGATCACCCGCTGGCGCTCGGCAGCGGCGGAATTGTCTACACTGGAGCCGGGCGCCACTTCCTGGCCGAATGCGACACCGTGTTCGGCATTGGCTGCAGCCTGACGCGGCACAATATCACCACGCCCATCTTCGCGCCTGGCAAGAAAATCATCCATGCCACCAACGACAGCCGCGATCTCAATAAGCACTACCCGGCTGACGCGGCCATCCTTGGAGATGCCAAGCTGATACTGGCGGCGCTCGTCGAAGCTGTACGTGATCGACTGCGCGCGTCCCCACGCTCACCTGGCCGCGTCAGCCAGGAGATCGCGCGCATAACCGAGACATGGTTGGCAAAGTGGAGCGGCAAGCTGCAATCGAGCGAGCGTCCAATCACGCCCTACCGCGTCATTTCGGAATTCACCCAGTTGATCGATGCGAAGGACGCCATTGTCACACACAATTCGGGCAGCCCGCGCGACCAAGTGCTTCCCTTTTACAGGGCCACACGGCCGAGAAGCTACATGGGATGGGGCAAGTCGCACCAGCTCGGAACCGGTCTGGGGCTAACGATCGGCGCCAAGATCGCCGCACCAAGCAAATTCTGCGTCAACTTCATGGGCGATGCCGCCTTCGGAATGACCGGCCTCGACTTTGAGACGGCGGTGCGCGCAGGTGTTCCGATCCTGACCATTGTCCTCAATAACTCGACCATGGCCATCGAAATTCCGCACATGAAGCTCAGCCACGATAAGCACAAAGCGCGCGATATCGGTGGCAACTATGCGGCTCTGGCCCGCGATCTGGGCGGCTGGAGTGAACGCGTTGATGACCCCGGCAAGATTGGCGAAGCAATCCTGCGGGCACGCCACGAGACCGACAATGGGCGTGCCTGTCTCCTCGAGTTTATCACCAGCGCGGAGACGGCATTTTCGCATCGGCGCGGGGCGCTCGAATAGACCGGACAGCAAGCGCTGACTTGCGCTGCGAGCCGCGACACGGTCCCGGGGCAGGTGATCAAGCATGGAGCCCACCAATGTATGCCCGCGTGATGACTTCGAGCCCAAAAGCTGGTTCCGCAGAGACCGCAATTGCCGAGTGGCCGCAGCACATCGGCGCCTTCAAAGGCAAAGGGCTCGTGGCGGGGTATTTGTTCTTCGATCGAACGGCCAATCAGTTCTTGTCGATCACGATCTGGGAGAGCGAGGGGGCGCAGAAGCGCAACGCTACCAGTCCCGAGCAGATCCACGGGCGCGCGGAGTTCATGAAACACCTCACGGGGCCTCCCGATCCGAGCACCTACGAGGTTGCTGCGGTCGTCCAATAGGCGCCGGCAGTTCCTCAGTCTGAAATTCAAGCTGAGGCACTACCCACCAAGACAAGGCGAAGCTCAATACTCTTCATGAGCAGATCACCCAGCCTGTCGGCAACAACCGCCTGTCGCTCCCAAACAGCGGCCACGGCGTGTGCGCCTTGACGGCGTAGCGTGGTTGCCTGCTCACGGTCGGCGCTGCCCTTGTCGGCCACCGCGTCAATCAAATACTCGATCTCGATGTCAGTCCGTGAACCCCGATTGCGATCGGAGCAGCTCTGCCCATGATCAGCGTCCTCCCCGCAACGTTTTTCCGCGCGCACTCTAATTGGTGCTCGGCGCTGGTCAGCACGCTGCGCAGCGTCTTTGCGGACTATTGGCAGACTGCAAAACGGAAACCTGGCCATTCTATGAGCGGAACAGCCCGCTTCCCCCAAGCAACATGAGTCGTTCTGATAGAGCGCGTGTGTGTCCGTGCCCCTTGGCAGCGATCGGCCGTCCTGTGAGATCCTGGAGGCTCTGGCGAGGTCTCTCGGATCGGTGTCCCGGACTCATTTTTTTCGGGTCAGCACGAATAAATTCCACCCCTGACCGTTGTTATAGCGAACCCGCACCCCGCACGCGGGTCATTGATGGATTAGGCACCTCATCCCCGCAGAGAGGTGCCTTTTTCCTTTTCAGCTCTCTCCAGAATGACCGCTCAGACCACAAGCTTCGGATAGAGGTGTCGCAACGACTGCATCACCAAAGCCTTGAGCGTAGTGGGATCCCGCATGCCAAGTCCTGCATGGTAGAGCAACGTCTTGGCTATGGAGTTGCGAGCGTCCTCAACCAATGCTGGCGTCTTGAAGGCATCCCCAACTTCGGTCCAAACCTTGGCAAGTATGCCGCTTAGGAGGTCAAGGGTATCAGGATCGTAAGTGCCACCTTCGGCAAGTCTATGTACCTCTGGCATTGCCCCTACTCTGTGCTCGCAGGACCATCCTCTCACACGGGCCGAAGTGTTGCATGCAACTAGGTACTCCCGTAATCCGCCCACGGACTTAGGTTGTAGATCGGGGTTTCATACCCATCTCCAGTAGTGGGCGGCCCACAGGTGCTCCCAACCCTGGCCGTTTCTGGTGGAGCGCTATAGGCAGCTTTACCCCCGCTTAAGTGCTCTATCTCTTTCTACGAGGCATCCTGTCATCGTTGCTCGGCAGGGTGCCTCTTTCGGGCTGGCGTTTTCTTGACTGGAACCAACAACGCATCAGTGGTGTTTGCTCTTGGCGCTAGTCACAAGAGTTTCCTCCCAGATTGCAGCCTTGTGAGTAGTGCTAAAGCGCCAGCCTGGATGATCCCTTTCCAGGCTGCCGTTTGTCTCTCTGCGTAGCTTCGCAATGAGGAATGGGGCACATGCAGGCGACAACTTTCTTGCGGATCAAATGTGCGTCCCGCGCGCCTGTCACGGCCATGGCCATGCGTCGGGCCTTTCATGACGCGTGGAGTCTGATTGCCGCCCGCTATGGCGGTGATCCAACGGCTGTTGAGAGCGCGCGTCTGAGACTTGCAGAATGCGTCCACCGCGCCACGTCAGACGCCAGCATGGATGCGAGCGAGATCAAGCGTAAGGCCCTCGACATGCTGGTCATCATTGAGAACACTTAGGGGGCTTGGTGCGCTATGACGTGCGCAACAAGTCGGTCACCGATAAGCCTCGATCGACGTACTCTCCATGAGCAGTTTCCCCAGCCTGTCGGCGACAACGGCTTGTCGCTCCCAAGCAGCGGCCACGGCGTGACCGCCTTGACGGCGCAGTGCGGTTGCCCGCTCACGGTCGGCACTGCCCTTGGCGGCCACCGCGTCAATCAAATACTCGATCTCGATATCAGTCAGTGAACGCCCGATTGCGATGGGAGCAGCGAAGCGTTCAGGCAAGCATCCTCAAACGTCACTTACCGCCACCACTGTCCGCAACAAGGTACGGCCCGGCCGCTATGCCGACGGCAACGGGCTTTATCTTGTCGTGGATCCATCCGGCGCCAAGCGCTGGGTGTTACGCACCGTTGTCCAGGGCCATCGGCGCGATATGGGACTCGGCAGCACACAGTTAGTTGCACTTGCCGACGCCCGCGAGACGGCTGCACGCTATAGGCGTCTTGCTCGGGAGGGTGGTGATCCGCTGGCCGAGCGCCGGCGACAGCGCGTGACAATTCCGACGTTCGAGGCCGCTGCACACCTGGTCCACCAGGAGCACGCACCAGCCTGGCGCAACGGCAAACACAACGCGCAATGGCTGAACACCCTGCGCGACTATGTGTTTCCGATATTCGGCAATCGACCCGTCGACGAAATCGACACGCCGCAGGTTCTGCGGGCGCTGTCGCCGATCTGGCTTGCCAAGCCGGAAACGGCACGACGTGTGCGACAACGCATCAAGGTCGTGCTGGACTGGGCGAAGGCCTCCCGTTTTCGCGGCGGCGACAACCCAGTCGATGGCGTCACCAAGGGGCTACCTAGGCCTGCTACTAACAAGACACACCATGCCGCCATGCAGTACGCGGATGTGCCTAAGTTCATGGCCCGGCTCGTCGAGCAGCACAACGGAATGGCAGCGCTTGCGTTGCAGTTCCTGATCCTGACCGCCGCGCGAACCGGAGAGGTCCTGCATGCGGCCTGGTCCGAGATCGACATTGATGACGCCAGCTGGATCATCCCGGCCCAGCGCATGAAATCAGGCAGACAGCACCGGGTGCCGCTGACGCCGGTCTGCATCGAGCTCCTGCACCGTGCGCGTGCGCTGGGTGGCGGCAGTCCGCTCGTCTTTCCAGGCACCTCGCCATCGAAGCCGATGTCGAACATGGTGTTCCTGATGATGTTGCGTCGCATGCAGCTGCCGGTGACGGTGCATGGCTTCCGCTCCTCGTTCAGGGACTGGGCAGCCGAGACCACACATTTTGCGCGCGAGGTGTGTGAGATGGCCCTGGCGCACTCCGTCGGCGACAGGACCGAGGCGGCGTACCGGCGCGGCGATCTCTTCGCCAAGCGCCGACAGCTCATGGAAGCATGGGCAACGTTTTGCACCGCCCGACGGTCACCGGGTAATCGGCGTCACCGAACGACTGAAAGCACTCCGCGCGCCGCTGGCAATGCAGTGGGTCAAACGTGACGCGACCGGGCGAACCACCTCGGCTTACCCCACTGAAGGAGGACGCCGTTCAGATCATTCTTGCTGCGGTAAAGCTAGAGCCGGCCCAGGAGCCGCCTTTTCGAAACTGGCTGGCGAAGATTGACACCTGGTTTCTGGACGAGCAGGCGCGCCTCGCAACCGATCTGACGCCAAAACAGATAGGCATAAAGCTGGCCAAAGCCAAACGGTTGGCAGCGGCACTGCATGACGTACTCCGACATCCGCAGGTCGAGCACTATCTCGACATTGATTTTATCAGGTACGAGGCGGGCGACATCACGCACCAACGATTTCTGACGGCGGGGGACGAGCTCAAGCGGGAGATTGCAGCTGTGGCCAAGCTGCAAAAGCGCTTGGAGCTTGCGGGTGAACATGTCCGCGAGCCTAACCCGTATGATGCAGGATACTTTGGCAAGCGGCCCGCCGCACAGCCGAGCATCGAAGAGCTGATCGATCGTGCTTGGCACTATTGGCGGAATGTGCTGCGACGACCGAGCACGCTGAGCAATCGATCCGGTGTGGTCGTTTTCATCCTAGCCGTTCTGGCTGGTGTGGCCGGCCGCCCGGTCACCGGGGAATCACTGCGAAAGCGTTTGGCCAAAATGGCAAAAAGCGGCAGCCAGCTGCCATCTGGCTAAGTCAGCTCACCGCCACTTTGTAGCCGCTTCAAATGTGAGATGGGCAATTTGGGAACCATTTTTGGACCCATTACTGCCCACGACAACACTGCGAAATGATTGGATAACAATCCTCAGAAGCCGCAGCCGGCTGCCGATGGAGGATAACGATGGATCGTGATGTTCCTAGGGGCCATACGGGCTTGCCGAGATCCGGCTTCGTTCGTCTTGCCGCCATCATCGGCCCCGGCCGGCCGATCCCGGTCAGCAAATCCACCTGGTGGGAAGGTGTGCGCAGCGGCCGCTACCCGCGGCCGGTCAAGCTCGGGCCGCGCATCACGGCCTGGCGGGTCGAGGACATCGAGGCCCTGATCGCACGGGCTGAAACATCGATGCCGCCGGCCACCGGGTAGTCCCCGGACGACTGCCCCGCCTGTCATCCCCATCCGTGCAACCTTAATCGTCGAGGGACGTCGCCGTGCGTCTGCGCTCGCTTGTTGATCGCCTCCGTTCACCCTCGCAATCGGTGTGGCGCGCACCGGTCCAGCCCAACATCGATCACACGAGCAGCCACCCACCATCCCCTGCATCGGTGCTGGAGGGCACCGATGTCGATCAGACCGGCATCGATGCTGACCGGCGCCGATGCGGCATCGTCGAGGCCGATGCGCATCTCAGGGAACCCTGCTGCCGTTCGGGCTTCTATTCGCCGCAACAGCACGCCGCCCAGCTGCTCGCGCACTTGATCCTCAAGCAGAGCTCTGCGGGCGAAATCCTTCCCTCAGAAACACTCCAGATTGACTACGGTTTGATGACGTTGGAGCTGCGCTGGCACTGCCGGGCCTGGAATCCGGTGGCACGCGAGTTCACGCGGCTGACCAACGGCAGGAAGCTCTATCGGCGACGCACGGAACCACCCGTCGGCGGCCGCGAGCGCGTCTACGCCATCCCCACCGCTGCCGCGGCCAAACCCATTTGCGAACGCGTGCTCGGCCGCGCCTCGCTGTTCGTGCCCGAGCAAGACCGCGAATTCCTGTGGCCCGGCCCGCCGACGGCCGAGCACTGCCCACGCATTGGTGCGACCTGCCCGCTCTGGAGGCCACGGCATGGCACGCGGCGATAGAGGGCGAGGCGACCATCCACCCGGCGCCACACGCTCGGCTGAGACAACTAGGACAAAGCCATATCAGGATAATAGCCTTGTCCGGGTACCTGTTCACCAATGCTTTGGGCAGCTGCTGCCCAAGCGACCGTATTGCGCCGACGATCCCAGCCACGGCCTCCTCATCCGCTCTCGCCGCCGCGCACTGGCCTTCAGCCACATCCAGCTCAACGCGCCCATCGAAGCCCGTTGGCTGGCCTTCGATATCGATCGTGACACTGCGGCCTTGGCCTGGGAGGAGGGTGGCTTGCCGGCTCCCAACGTCATCGCCATCAATCCTGAAAACCATCACGCCCACCTGCTGTGGGCCCTCAATCAGCCAGTGCACGATCGCTATGCGTCGCGGCAGGCTCCACTGCGCTATCTGGCCGATGTCGAGCACGGTATGTCGCGCCGGCTCGGCGCAGATCCCTCCTATGCCGGTGTGATCGCCAAGAACCCGCTCTCTTCGCGCTGGCGGGTAAGCTGGCTGGCGCCCTTCGCCTACGACCTGGAACGGCTCGACGCCGATCTGACACATCAGGACAAGCTCAGGCCGAAGCGGCTGAGCGAACAGTTCGGGTTCGGACGCAACTGCGCTTTGTTCGACGAGGTGCGCCGGATCGCCTACGGCCAGGTGCTGCAGTGCAAGCGCGACGGCATCAACGCAGACGGCTTTCGGCGCCACCTTGAAGCGGTCGCCCAAGAGCTGAACCTGCAGTTCCTAAGCTCGCCGGCCGGCCCGCTGCCACGCCGCGAGATTCGCTCCATCGCCCGCTCGGTGGCGCGCTGGTGCTACCGCCATTTCACGCCGGAGAAATTTTCAGCGCTGCAAAGCCACTGGGCGCAAACCCGCACGCGGCGCAACCTGGCTTTGATCTGGAAGATCAAGCATGGCGCATGATCGCTCGCGCCGGACTGTGCACCTCAAGGCTTTGACAGACGCGCTCCAATGCAGCGACCGGACCGTGCGGCGCTATTGGGCCGAGACCAGGGACGACTATGAGGCGCGCAGCGCGGCGCGGCAGCGGCCATGGGAGGCGGCAGGCGTCAGCCGGGCGACCTGGTACCGCCGTCGGGCCAAGACAAAGGCGATGCAGAAAATGGAGTGATGCTACTGCAACTCGATGCCAAGCGAGGGTGGGAAAGCCTGTCAAAGCCGAAGAGCGACCAGCAGGAACGGCGAATGGCACCGCCAACCGGAGGGTTCGGAATACCGGTTTGGCATCGCGGCTTCCTGCCCTGGCAACAGCCTGAGGAATAGTCAATGATTTCAATGTTCGCGTCCGAGTTTGCCGATGATTTCGAGAAAAACAGAGACGCGACATGGGCGGCTTTGGCTCCGGACGTCGGCAGCGCTATCAGCGCCGGACGACGGAAGGTTACCTGGCGCTGGACATCTCGGTCCTTCGACGTCGTGGCCTTCTGCAGCCAGGATGTTCAGCCTCGATCACCTGGTCGCGAGGAGAGGTGAGGGATGGGCGCGGTGACCGTCCGCGCGGCTACGGCAAGCCTGAATTTGTCATACCAGCTGGTGACAGGCGAAGGTTCAGCCGTCGCTGTCGATGAGGTCGTGAACCTTCGGTCGACAAAGACATCGCTCGCCGGCATACGCCGATGGTTCGAATGTCCCGGATGCCATCGTCGCAGTCGCATCCTGTACGGGCCTCGTTTCCGCTGCCGGCTCTGCCATGGCCTGTCGTATGAGTCCCAATTTGAGAGCCGTGCCCAGCGCGCCAACCGACGCGCCCGCAAGATCCGACGCCGCCTTGGCGGTAGCGAATGCCTCTTGGACGAGTTTCCGCCCAAGCCCCGCGGCATGCACTGGGCAACCTATCGTCGCTTCGAAGCTCTGGAGGCTGCTGCGGATTATCAATGGACGGCGGCGGTCGTTGCGCGCTTTGGACGCTTTAAGGAACGCCAAAAGCGAAGGAGAGGGGACAAATGAAGATCGTCTGTGATCCTGCCGCTGCTTCTGAAGCTATGGACACCATAAATCAGCGCCATGAAGCCTTGATGGGCCATCTATGGGCCGCAATCCGCAACGGCATTGAGGCTCACAATACGCTTGAGCAAAGTCACGGCTTCGCGTCGAAGGACCTACACGCAAAGCTCCGACGCGTCCGCGCGCGAAGCGAGGAGCTTGTAGAACTTCGGCGCACTAGAAGGCGAGCAGGCCACGAGTTCGCAATCAATGATCGCGGAACGCTCAGGAACTTCTTTCATCGGTCTCCCGAGACGTCATTTTAGGCTCCAGGCGTCGATCCACTCGTTGGTGGTGGGCTTCAGGCCTACCTCTTCCTTGAGGCGCTTGTCGAAGTCCGGCATGTGAGCCGCGCCGTAGAAGATTGCAATCTTCTTTTTGCCCGCCTTCAGTTGCTGCTTGAGGACGTCCAAACAGGCTTTGTTGCGGTCGAACACGACAAGCTGGTTGAACGTCCTGCCGAAGCCGGCATCGCCGCCGGCTTCCACCAGCTGCTCGGCAAATATCCTCTTGAGTTTGGACGGGTTCAGCAGCAGTTCGAGTAGATTGATGTCCGGGGCCTGGGAGCCAGGCTTGTCAGCACCCTCGCGCATCTTCTGCATGAGTTCCGCGAAGACTTTCAGGATGACGGTCATCTCGTCTTCACCGCGGTCCTTCATCGCCTTCCTCAACCCATCCAGGGACAAGTCGGCGTGGATGAAGTTGGTCTTCCCATAGTCCACGACCTCCAGCTGATGTTCCAACCGCAGGACAAGCTTCATGACTTGCTGGAGCATTGCGAGCGGATTGTCGCTCCGCTCCCCACCCCTAGTGGGCCTGGTGCCTTCCGGGGCCACGAGTTCGTAGAGCACAGCGTCGTACTTCTGGAACTCCCTGTTTAGGCGCCGATAGTACGCTTGCTCGCCGATGTGGACGACGGCGACTAGATCGATCTCAACTCCCGTCGCGCTGTCGACCGGGACGTACTTGGCGATTACGGTTTGTAGGGCGACCGGCTCGCGGTTTTCGTCTCGTTCGATGCGAATGAAGGATTCGGGAGTAGGCTGCGCGGCAGCAAGCGTTGGCAGCAGGAAGATCAGGACCAATAGGGCCTTGACGATCCGCATTTCTGAACTCCGTTGGATGACGTCGTCCCCAGCCGCCACACATGCATGGCGCAAAAGGATGCCGCTGGCGTAATCAGCGGCAAGGATCGACTTGCGTGTGTATTTGCTGTGCCCTTACCAGCCCCGGCAATGGCGGTAGCGCCGCCACCAGTACGAACTGCCGGTGACAGCCGCGCGGTGCCTTAGCCACCCACACCCGCTGCCATAGTAGCGTCGAGGACCAAGATAGAAACGGAACCCGCTATGGCGGTGCCAACCACGACGATGATGGCGATGGCCATGCCACCTATGATGGTGACGTCGACCGACTTCCGTTACTGCACTTGGAACCTCGATTTTGCTAACGCCTGGCGCTGCTCCGGCAAAATCCGGAGCTAGAAGAGCGCCAAGGCCAAGCACTGATGCGAGGAGAACGACTTTGAGCATGTTGCCTCCAGCTCTGCGTCCCCAGGCGTGATCAGAGTTAACGGGGCGCGCTTGCGGAGTCCGTTGCTCACCGGCAAAAAAACTTTGCCCTGGACAGCGTTCCTGCAACGCCGTCGTACAACGCCTGCCATGGCGCTCCAGCTCTACGATGCGCTGAGCTTGCTCTCTTATGGGTGCCAGCGGTGCTGATCCGCGCCGTAATCCTGTCGAAGAGCCCGTCGGGAAGGGATGAATGCATTCAGCACGCATTACGATCCCGCGGCGATGCGTTCGACCTTCGGCAACGTCCTGCCCCCAGAGGGATTATGAACAGATGTTGTCGGGGCCGGAGTCATGACAGCGGGAGAATGATCGTCTCACTCACTGCGTGACCGCCTGCACACTCGGTGGGAGCCAAAGCCCCGGCGCCGCTTCATTGTCGGGGCTACTGAACTGTGCGGGCGCCATAGATGCGGACGGCGCCGCTGACATCGCCCGCCTGCAGGGAACGGAAGCTTTCCAGATAGTCCATCGACATAAGCTGTCCGTGCGGTTCGGGGTGATTGAGTCCGATGGCGTGGCCGATCTCGTGGGCGATGGTGTAGCGCAGGTCATACACGGCGAGATTGCCGTCGAAGCCCACCTTCCAGCGCTTGATGGGATTGAGGCAGATCAACGAGCGGTCGATCTGGCGCAGCGTGCCGGTGCCGTCCTTGACGTACTGTACATCGGCATAAGCGTAGCCGACAGGGTCTGCCTGGGCGCCGATGAGGATACCGGGTTTGATGTCTTCTGCCGCCGGCTCGAAGCGGATGTTGGCAACCCGCTCCCACATGTCGAAGGCAACCCGCACTTCCTCCAGAAACAGGATCTGGGAAACGCCGGACTGGGCCAGAAGACCATCCACCGGAACCATGCCTCGGCAGTTGCGGGCGTCGTCGAATGCCACATTCTTATCGACGAAAGCGTAGGTGACTTTGACCGGTTGCGAGCCGCTTGCGCCCCACCGGACGTACTGACCGCCGAAATCGAGAAGGCGAAACCCGAGGTGCGTCTGCGCATGAACGCCGCCGATTGCAACCAAGCTGGCCATAAACAGGCCCGCAAGCAAGCTCCTCACCGCAGATCCCCGTTAGGTTTTGCTGCCCTGTCACCAGACGAGACGCAACGATGGTTGATTTGATTAGACTGCAAGATGATCAGACCCCGAGCTGCATGACGACCTCTGCCACATCCCGCAAACGGCTGCGGCGAAGTCGGCAGCTCTCAAAAAGGCTGCAATCACGTTCACTTTTATCGTCTGCCCACGAAGTAACCTGCATTGCATACTAGAAAAGTGCGATTTAATACATTTCGACATAAAGCACACGTTGCATCGCGAGACCACAAGTTTCTCGCTCGAAGACCGCGTCCCAAAGGACGCGAACTGTCCGCCGGGATGGCGAACCTATCGACCCAACTACCGATCTGATGCGCGAGCGCCGGATGAGTTTTTTTGCCCCTAGGCAAGACGCTCGGTCGCTTGGTACAGCCATCGTCGCGCCAACCACGCACCCCACTGAGACCGAGTTCATCAGGAAGATCCTGACAACGGTTCCATACCTCAGCGTAGCATGCTGACGTTGCTGAACTCCGTGGCGACCAGCTCCGCCCTGCACGACCCCTTCCGGATACGAGTGGGTTTGCCGGACAGGGATCCATGCTCGATGGTTATGCATAAGTGGGTCAATGCTCGCTGCAGCGCCGTTTCCAGCGCCATTTCGTCCATGCTTCGATCGCCTTCGAACTCAAGTTTTACAGTCGCGCTGATCCTCATGGCACGCCTCCGCCTTGTGCCGTTTTCCCCATCCACCCGCTCCCCACAAACCGAGAGTCTCCAAACCTGTTCCACTTTCCATCATCCGCACATCCGCATTCACCATCTCTGCTTCTCCATAGTTCCTCCATGGAAGGTCCCGCTACGAGGGTCTTGAACCTCTTAGCGGCAGCGGCGTTATGGGCGCGAGAATTCCGTACTTCCGCAATTCGTCGCGGAGCCTCTGCGAACAAATGGTCGCTCGTAGCTAGGGTCTTTGAGGTTCGGCCATGAAATAGGAATGGAAAGATGACGCCTCTGCTCTCATCGTCCCGCGAACTCCACCACCCCGTGCTTGCAGTCCGCGAAGGCCGACACAGGGGCGCCGGTATGCTTCCGGCATGAATGGCAATGGCAATAGTCGATTTCGTATGGAGGCCCGACGAGCCGGAACCGCACGGCGCCGCACAGGCATCCTCCAGTTGGTTCGGTCATCGCGATGACCTCGCCTCCGGTGAGCCGGCGCGACACGCGAACACCTCGACCTGCAACCACCAGGAAACGCCGTCGTCGGCTGAATGCTCTCCGAGCCAGCGAAACGAATGGGCGGTGATCTGCGTAAAGCTCCAACGCAGGATCGCGCCGGTCGCAAGCTTCCCTTCCTGAACGATGTCGACGCCGCGCGCCCGCCCAATCTGTTGCGTGTAGATTTGATTGGCCGGATCGGTCCACAGGATGTGCCAGGCATCGATGCCGGGATCGTAGACCCGCAACGTGGTGCCGTACCAGTTGCCGGCGACAGGCAATGCCGGTATGTCCGGGCGTCGCTCCGCACGGCGCGGGATCATCCAGACGTCCTGGATCGCGCGGCCCTCCAGCACCCAGCCGAAATGGATCTCACCGTTGCCCCGGTGCTCAACTCCATTCGGTTCATGAGTAACGATATCGGTGTCCCAGCTGCCGATGAACTGGCCGTAAAGCGCCATCTTTTTTCCCGGTCGACAGCGGGACCATGGGCATGGAGGACATCCAGAAATCCTGAGTTCATGGTCGGCTCCACGGCAGTGATGGTCGCCAACGCACCGGACTTGGCGGCGTTCCACTGACCCGGGCAAAGGGCGATGGACGCCCACATGCTCGAAGCCTTGCGACGGGAGTCAGTTCGGGCCTGTCTCGGGAGAGGAACAGGAGCGGGCTTGGTTCGTAGGATCTCGATGTGTACGTCGCGCTTGGACTTGGAGCCTGCTTGCCGCCCGCTATGGCAGTGATTCACCTGCGGCTGAGAGCGCGCGCTTGAGGCTTGCCGGCCAAAACCTTGCGAATCGTGCACGGTCGCTGAAATAGAAATCGCATACACGTTCATCGGCTCGCTTTAGGGCGCCTGATCTTCTTTTCGATACAGGCGGTCGGTCGCGGCTTCGCTCCGTGCCTGGGCCGCAGAGCTGCGGCCACGAGCTTTCACCGACCCGTAAGCGATGACCAAACCAAGGGCGACTGTGCCAATACCGATAGCCCACCAAAGCCAGCCCGTCATTGTGACCCTCGCTTCGCGGCTGACGGCGGGATCGTATTTTGGGTTGGGTCGCTGGCGATCAGTTTAATGCTGATCTCCTTGAGCAAGCGGGCCAGCCGATCTTGCGCATCCAAGGCGCTGATTTCAGACGTGGGCCAATCCTGAGCTTCAGCCGCAGCTGTAGCCGTGACCAGGCTCGCTGCTGCTGCCCGCAACTCGGCAACGATTGCGTCTTGCGCCATCTCAACCTCACAATTCGGCAACCAAACGCTACGCCGCGGTGAACGTTCCCGAGTGAAAGCACGGGAACCTTGTGAGCCGCATGCCGTTTTGATGTCCGCAAATCAGGAGATCATCATGCCCCTTATCCTTTGGCTGTTAGGTGTCCCCCTCTCTGTCGTCGTGCTGCTATATCTGCTCGGTGTTGTCTAAGCCGTGATCCGCATCATCCGCGCCTCCCTGCTCTTTCTGACGCTGCACGCCGGGTTCATCGGCATCGCGCTTGCCTTCTACGCACTGTGACGGTGGTCAGCATGTTGGGCTGGACAGGACGACGATCGTCGGCACGAGACTTCATTCCACGACAAAGCTAAGGATGCTCGAAATGGACGAGCCGATGGCGGGCGCTGGCGCCCAGCTCTCGGGTGAGCATAGCAAGGGCGGGACGAAACACCTTTGAGGTGCTAGCGCAGCCGCTTAATCCGGCGGTTACGCTAACAGCACATGTCGAGGAACCGGGCGATCACGGCTCGGTTTGCACACCGGGTGGCCGGACACTTCCGGTCGCCTAGTGGGGCGCTCTGCCAGCCCAGCCAGGACTGCGGAGCGTTCCACTCATCGCTGAGCGGCATCGCGTGAGCCAACCAAGCTCTTGCGAATGACCGAAGTTGATGATCCGGCGTTAGGTAGCAACGGCACCGAGGGCTGAAAAAGAAAAGCGCCGGTCCGGGGGGTGGACCGGCGCTTCGCTGAGTAGAAACCGGGATCGCCAGGCAGAAAAGCGATCCGGCTCTATAACTCAGCAGCCCGAGGGTTTGTTCCAAAGCTACCTGATGCGCTTCCTCAAGGAGGGGAAGCAATGAAATCTGGAGATGCGCGCTTGCCTGCGCGCTAGCTGCGGCATGTGTAACCAGCGGGCGGATTGCCGTCGCTGCGGAAGTGCTAAACCCCCTCCCTTTGGGGCGTTGAGCCTCGATCCGGCTTCCAAGCCGCGCGAAAGAAGCGCCTCAGCACTAGCGCTCCAAACGTGCGCATTCTTCCGTCAGGCAAGTGATGCCATCCGACTACGAGAAATCCCCCGGCTACGGCGGCCCTCCTCCGACATGGTGGGGATCGGTGCTGATCGTGCTTGGGATCGCGGCTGGCGGCGCTGTGGGTCTGGCTGCGCGCATGAAAAAGGCCCGCGCTGAAGGAGTGCGTGCGGGCCAGTGGCTGTTGCAGTGGGAGGAAGCGCAGGAAACGACGTAGAGCACGCCCCTCCACCACTCACCATACGCTCACCTGACCAATTCCCAAAGGTGATATTGCTCCGGTCCGTCGATTGAGCGGACAACGCCCTTGTCCCTCTGGCCACGCAGGGCGACGGCACAGCGGCTTCGCATTAGACGCATCATCTTCATGTCGCCTACGTCCATTGCCTGTCAGCGAGCATCTGTAGACCAATGTCGCGCGTCGTCATCGGTGGGGCGGCCTTCCTTAGAATGTCGAGAATGCGCCGCGACATCTCCCCGCGTTTGGAGCAATCCTCTGGCGGCCGGAACGCCTTCGGCTTGATGCTCTCCACCTGATAGTCGGGTTCGAACATCAGCAGCGTTTGTCCAAGTGCTCTAGCCGGAAAGTTCCGAGCGTTTCTGCACAAGGGCATGGATCACATACGACGTCATGGACGTTGGCCTTTTGGGGGAGTGGTGGCGTTAGGGGCAATCGACGAACCGCTTCGGCGGTCGGCGCTGCCGCTCCCTCAAAGGCTATCCATGCGTCCGCAAATCAACGAGAATCGAGTTGGTGCTCTTGCTACCTCAGGCCGGGTGAATCCAAGGTTCACCTCTCGATAACCGGAATCGCCCGACCGTCTCTCTCATGCAAACACACGGAGGGACATCATGAACACCATCAAAACAAATCACATGTGGGCCTGCATCGACGGTCAGGAGATCGAAGGTAAGGATCCGCTCGCCACTGGCGTAGTAGTGTTGGCGGAATGGAACCGCGCCACGCGCTCAATGCGAACGCCATCCGGATTATGAACGCGTGGCCGCTCAGGGTGTAAGATCGGCCGACGGCGCGAAGGGAGCCCAGCGGGGCGAATTGAGTTGTTGCATTTCCCCGCGAAACGGCTGGCAGAGGCGCTGCCCCACCGATCGCCGCTTGGCGGCGGGGAGATTTGGCAGATTGGCGGATTAGGAACGAAGTACAGGGTGATAGACATGCAGAATTCGGACGGAAAAGCGGTGCGCGAGCCCGGCCAGGACTTCATTCGCGACATCATCAAGGCCGATCTCGATGCGGGACGGCACAACGCAGTGGTGACCCGCTTTCCGCCTGAGCCCAACGGCTATCTGCACATCGGCCACGCCAAGTCGATCTGCCTCAACTTCGGCGTACCGCAGGAGTTTGGCGGTCGCTGCCACCTACGTTTCGACGACACCAACCCCACAAGAGAGGAGCAGGAGTACATCGATGCCATCGAGCGCGACGTGCGCTGGCTGGGCTTCGACTGGGGCAAGCACCTCTATCACGCCAGCGACCATTTTGAGCAGCTCTACGCCTGGGCCGAGCACTTGATCCGCGAAGGCAAAGCTTACGTAGACGATCAGACCCAGGACCAAATGCGCTCCAACCGCGGCACCCTGACGGAGCCCGGCAAGAACAGTCCGTTTCGGGAGCGATCGATAGACGAGAACCTCGATCTCTTCCGCCGCATGCGGGCAGGGGAGTTCCCGAACGGTGCGCGGGTCCTGCGGGCTAAGATTGACATGGGGAGTGGCAACATCAACCTGCGTGACCCCGTGCTCTACCGCATCCTGCACGCAGCCCACCCGCGGACGGGCACGAACTGGTGCATCTATCCGAGCTACGATTATGCCCATGGCCAGTCCGACGCGATCGAGGGCATCACGCATTCAATCTGCACGCTGGAGTTCGAGGACCATCGCCCGCTCTACGATTGGTTCCTTGACAATCTCCCCGTGCCGTCGCGGCCGCGGCAATATGAGTTCGCGCGCCTCAACATGAGCTACACAATCCTGTCGAAGCGCATGCTGACGGAGCTGGTCCGCGGTGGCCATGTGACAGGGTGGGACGACCCGAGGATGCCAACGATTGCTGGCTTGCGCCGGCGCGGCGTGCCGCCGGAGGCGATCCGCGACTTTGTCAAGCGCATCGGTGTAGCCAAGGCCAACAGCGTGGTCGACGCCGCCATGTTGGACTTCACGGTGCGCGAGGTCTTGAACCGTGCGGCACCGAGGCGCATGGCCGTGCTGCGGCCGCTGAAAGTAGTGATCGAAAACTATTCGGAGGTGGAGACCGAGGAGCTCGACGCCGTCAACAACCCGGAGGATCCGTCGGCGGGCACCCGCAAAGTCAGGTTCAGCCGCGAGCTCTACGTCGAGCGCGACGACTTCATGGAGAACCCGCCCAAGAAGTTCTTCCGGCTCGCGCCCGGTAAGGAGGTGCGGCTGCGCTATGCCTACTTCATCAAGTGTCGCGAGGTGGTGAAGACTGCGGCCGGAGAGGTGGTGGAGCTCAGATGTACCTACGATCCGGCCACCAAGGGTGGCAACACGCCCCCTGACGGGCGCAAGGTGCAGGCGACCCTGCACTGGGTCTCAGCGGCCGACGCCGTGAAGGCCGAGGTGCGGCTCTACAATCCGCTGTTCACTCGTCACGATCCCGATGCCGGCAATTTCGCTGCCGACCTTAACTCGAATTCGCTGGAGGTGCTGGAGGGCGCGCTCGTTGAGCCACGGTTGGCCGCCGACAGTCAATCCGAGGCGGTGCAGTTTGAGCGCCAGGGCTATTTCGTGGGCGACCCGAACTCAACGTCCGGCCGTCTCGTATTCAACCGCACGGTGAGCCTGCGCGACACCTGGGCTAAAGTGTCGGCAGGCGGGAAGGATTGACGCGCAGCGATCCGAAAGCCACACAGGACAATCGCCTGAAGCTCGCCGAATGCTCCACCTCTGCTTTAGGCGACGAGCGTCATTCACCGGCAGCTTCTACCCTTTCTCGGCTTTTAGCGAACGCAGCACTTCACGCAGGTTCGTGCGGCCGCGTCGCTCTTGGCAGATTGTGCCGAGCTGATCTTCTGCCTGGCTGGCGATGTGCAGAGCGTCAACCGGCCGTCCCCGTGCGCACTCGCTCGCAAGGGATACCAACTGTTGTGCCGCTGATGGCTCTGTCTGCGGATCCCTGCCCTTGAGCACGGAGATTGCAAAGAACCGATGCAAGTGGTCGTGCAAAACACAACTGCCAAGGAATTCGCCGTTGGCCAGCCCCAAAATGCCCAATGCCAGTCGGCGCTCCGGCTGTTTGTCAGGCGAAAGGGGCGGCTGAACGTAAGCGAAATCGAGAATGGCCGCCCCAAGACGCGCCCAGGTTTGCACACGCTCCAACTGACTTATCCCCGCCACCTGCGTGTCAGCATTCTCCTCCGCGACCGTCAGCAGGAAGGGATCATTCTGTTCGAAGATGATGAGAACCCTGCTGCTCGTGGCGCCGCGCGCGCTCGCGAACTGCGAGGCGACAGACTGCACTCCGGAAATTAGGCCTCGCAGATGGCCTTTGCGACGGTGAGCGGGAGTAACGAAGCTGTAGTTCAGGTGAACCGTTACGAGATCGTGCTGTCCGGCCTTGTCGGCATGAGGTATGACGATGAAGTTGGCACCGCCCAACATGGCAGCATCTGCCGTCTGGGCCTGGCGGACTATGGCGACATACTCGCTGAATTCGCCAAATCGGATGCGAAGAGCTTCTCCCGTACTCCCGTGGTTGAATGACAGGCATGTCTTGAAAGCAGCCAGATCCTCGGTTTCGTCGGGCAAGATAAAGGATTCCTGATACCCTCTGTAGAACTCGTTCACGAGAGGAGAGTTCGGATCATCCGTCGTATCAAGAACCACCGCCCGTGATGGGTGTGACATGGGGCCAGCTTCTTCCTAGCGCTGCCGCCGCAACATCAGCGCATAGAAGGCGGGAAGGAGTGCTGCCACAAATAAAGCGCCAATGATCATCCAGCTATTCGCGCCAAGTTTATCCTTCATGTCTGCGGCCGTCATTGCCACCCCGAGAACCTGCAAAAGGCTGATTGTAAGGAGGAACCGGTTCGCCAACTCGGCGGTGGTCTCTCGCGATAGCGAGGCCCGCTCGCTGGCAATCAAGTCATAATCCTTCAGGAACTTTTCAAAACCTTCGAGCCGGCGGTCGAAGCCGTGCAGCCTGGTGATCTGCTCGAACATGTCCTTTTCGGTCGGATATCTGAACACGTTTGGAACGTCTCGAAGGGACCGATTGACGAAAAGCTGTTCGCGCAGCAAGAGCCGGTCTGTCGTGCGCTCAAGGTGATCGGGTAGCTTGAACAACGGAGCAAGGATCCCTTTGGAACGGTGGCGCGACACGTTAGTGCCAGTTCCCGCGCCAACTTGTCTGAGCTGGAGGGCCATCTCGTCGACGAGCCGAGCAATCTGCTCAAGAACGAACTCGCGATACACCATGATGATATTGGTGAGATAGAAATACGGACAGCCGTCCAGCCGACCCTGCAGTTCTTCGAACGCGCGCGACCTTTTGCTAAAACGTGTCGTGCATCGTGGGTTCACAAATAGTGTGTGATCACTGCTGTCGAGAGCCTCAATCAGAGAGTTCGGTTACCTCGTGCTCGTCCTGATTGCGCAGATCGAGCACATTCTGAGCGATGCCAGCAAGCGCCTTGGTGTAGCTGCTGGCCTCAAAGCGACTGCCTTTCTCCCTGGCCGTGTCTATGCACGCGCTCACCCGCTCATATGGTGTCTCGCCTATGACCTCGATGGAGGACCCGACGAGATCATTCCAACCAATCCTGGTCACTTCTCTTCGGGCCTGCTGCAGCTGGGCCTCCGTCCACCTCGCTCGCTGCAGCACTGGCCGCAACACGTCGGCGAAGATCGTTCCGGACTTTCTGGGCCGGCGTGTTTCACGCACGCTTTGTGTGCGCAAGAGACCGGCGATGCGTTTGGCTGGCGCTTTCCAGCCCCTTAGGCCACTAGGGGTGCCTTCTTTCTCAAATAGCAGGTCAGAAAGCCTGCACTGGATGAACTCGTCTAGCCCGAGCGCGGTCTCACCCACAATCCCGAACCGCACCCGCTCGCGCACATCGCCTTGGCGAGCATACAGGCTGGCACCCGCTGTACCGACCAAACTCGTCAATGCCACAAGGGATAACGCGCCGCGGTCAGCCTTTTCGAAGGCAGAGTTGCATCTCAGAAGATCGGCAGGAAGACGCAGCAGGAACGCGATACTGTAGACGAGGTGGCCACTGTCGAACAAAGCGACCGAGTCAGTCATTTCGGCGGGGATGCTCGAAACACTGTCGACGAGACTAGAAGCATTGTCCTGTTCGTCGTCGAGGAAAATTCGAGCCTCTCTTCCTTCCCACAATTGGGTGATCGGCCATCGAATTGAGATCTCTACCGGCATTGCCGATCCGCCAGGGCCTCCGTCTGATGAGCAGAGAGCGACAATCGGCAATGCCCGCCGCGTCGTGAACGGTATCGTGACATCCTGGTAAAAAGACAGGATTGGTTGAACGTAATCGCGAAATGGGTTTCTGGATTCTGGAGCGCCAATCAGCGGAGGTTGGCCGTGCTCAGACAAAAACTGATGCACATCGCTCAGTCTGAGCCTGCGGGTAGACGCGTTGGTCGGAGCATTCCCTTCCGATAATACGTCGCCATTCCAGCTCAATGTCGGGACAAAAAAATACCGCACTGCGACCGCATCAGATCCGGTCAGCACGCTGTCCGAGAACTCACTACTCACAGGTATCCCCCTCGTACCTCATCTCTTTGCAGCCGGGCCAAGATCAGCACCATCGGTGGGTCTGGTCCATCTCCCGCTCTTTAGGCATGCAGCCTTGGCGTTGGCACACGCGTGCGCCGGTTTCCCCTGGCTTGATGCAAGTATCTGCGTGCTCTGAACAGCTAGTCGGACTGTCCTGACATTTCGGCCCAGGATTGTTGAAGTGGTAGCAACCGCTTTTCATGCAGCCAGAACGGCGGCTCTTGCAAATGCCACAGATCCGTCCGTGCATGTCTCCCTGCAGACCTGATCCCACCTTGCACAAAAAGCTGTCCTGCTCTCAGCAAAGGCTGAGCCTGGAAGGCACATGGCCGCCAATAGAACCAATGGCAGGAACTTGTGGGTATCGCTCCTTCTCAAAGTGCGCATGCTCGATCCCCCAGTCCTCATGCCGCCCTCGTCCCACATCTTTATCAGATCTCGTGTTGTCCGCAGCAAGGTAGCAGTAGCTTACGGCACTGCACATTGATGGCAGGGCAAGGTCCATAGGCCATGCAGACGAGCCGCTCGAATCAAGACGATGAGGTGCCGATGCTGGGCTTCCTGCGCAGGGGCCACAGCTGGTTGTGGATCTGCTGTGAAGGCAAAGATTGCGCCCGGTCTGCTGCCGTGGCGTTAGCGCCTTTCATCATTCGATGGGCGCGGAGGCCTCCAGCAACCTGCTACGGCGCAACGCTCGCTGTCAGAAGTGCGGCACAAAGGGCGTTACCATTCAGTTGCCGGGATGGTTCGGCCCCAACAACACCGAGGCTCCGTTTCCTGTCGATAGGATGAGCCCATGGCCCAAACTCATCCGCGCAGCTTCTCCCACCGATCCCGGTTCTGCGCCGCCCAGCCCGGCGCTTTGATCTTCACCCACTCGGGCCGGTAGCCGGATCGATACGGTGCGTGCTTGAGCTTGGAGACCACGCCTTCGAAGCCTAGATCCATAGCCGAGACCAGCAGCTCCTGACCGTTGTCGAAACTCGGCACGGGATAGATCACCGTCTCGGTGCGTGCCAGCAGCTTGTTGAGATGCTGTCTGCGGTCGGTCAGCGGCAGCTCGCGCAGATCCTTGCTGTTCAACTCCAAACTCTCCATCCGACAAGGCAACTTGGACACAGCCTCTGCGATGGTCTGGAAGCGAGGGGTGAGGCACCGCATCGAAGAACATCGTGCTACGCGCAGTTATCCACAGTGGGACAAGGCCTGAACACAGGTCCGCAACGGGATCATCGGGATGTCACTCCGATGCGTTCACGTACGTCATAGACCAATCACGTGGTGGGCTAGAACGGCGGCAATCTCTCTGGGAGTGGCTGGGGGGTACTTCTGCTCCGCCTCCTGCTTGTTGAAAGTGGCAATGGCCTCATCGACGGCATTGTCCAAAAGTTCTGCCAGTTTAACGAAGCGGTCAGTGACAACAACGGGGTGGTTGATGTTGATCGGTATGACGAGGGCTGACATGCCAACTCCTGACGTCCGAAGGCCGGATTTTCGCGGCGACAGTAGTGTGTCAGTTTGAAATCTGAGCATCCCGGAGCATGTCCTCCATGGCCGTCACGAGCACGGCTGGAGGCGCTGGCTTGGTGACGTGCGGCGCGCCCTGACATGGCCCTTCAACCTTTTCATATCCGCTGTAGATCATGAACGGGATGCCACGTTCCTTGAGACGTGTGCAGAGAAGGGAGCTATCGCCGTCAGGCAGCGCATGGTCGAGGATGGCACCCGAGAGTCCGTCATGCTCCACGAGGAGCAGAGCGTGCCGAAGCGTGTTCGTCGTCGTCAGCTCGGCGCCGGTGTGCTCGAAGGCCAGTGAGATATCCATGACAATAAGGGGCTCATCCTCAACAACGAGGATTGATCGCCCTTGAAGAGAGGGGCGTTGCATGTCGGTTCCAGTGGCGCGGCAAAGCGCAAACTGCCAGAGGCAGTGCGGCGAACATTGAGGAACGCCGCTTGTGTCCCGAGCCGTCGACCGCTCCAAAAAAAAGCAACAAACCGGCGGTCGACTGTGAGGACAGACTTGCACCTTAGCTGGTGCGTCTGATGCTGCAGATTATGTTTAACACCTCGCACTCGGCCAATTGTGTCCAAGCCGCACTGATCGATCACTTCTTACGTGACTGGTTTAGGACATCACAGCCTTTCGCTGGACTTCTTGGCATCGTATTCGTCCTTCCAAGGCAGCTTGTCGAACTCTGGCTCGTAGCCCCGCGCTCGGTAGATCAACTCTGTGAAGCGCCGATGCTGGCGGCCTCGGCGCAGAAGCCGGTGGAGTGCGTCGATTCGGAAGCGGCTTTGTAGCGCCGACTACCACCTGCGGTGTCGGTTGCTTCATCCTTCATGCATGACCCATAAGCTCAACGGACCCACTCCTCACTATCCGTCTCACGCATGCCTTGAGTTCGCCGTGACCATCTCCTATATGCAAAGGTGAGATTGGCCGAACGACTTGGCCTCGCCGCGAAACGCGCGCCTGACTGACGAACTCCCTCCACATCTCAAATAGCGCGCCGACTGCATCATCGATGCGGTTGGTACACAACTTTTGCAAAGGAACGACCGTGAGCAACGGATCAGTGAAGTGGTTCAATAGTCAGAAGGGTTTCGGCTTCATCCAGCCGGACGATGGCAGTAAGGACGTATTCGTCCATATCAGCGCCGTCGAACGCGCCGGCTTGAATACCCTCAACGAGGGTCAAAAAGTCTCCTTCGACGTCGTCGACGATCGCAAGACTGGAAAGTCTTCCGCCGACAACCTGCGCGCCGTCTAGCCGCGGACATCGTACGACATTGACCACGGATGTACTGGCAATGCCGACGGCAACAGACCCGCGACCGGTCCACCGGTCGCGGGTCTTCTCGTTACTAGAGCCGGGTTCGCACCCTTCCAGCTCGAAATACGATTGGCGCAAAGTGTACGGGCCTCGTTTCCGCTGCCGGCTCTGCCATGGCCTGTCGTATGAGTCCCAATTCGAGAGCCGTGCCCAGCGCGCCAACCGACGCGCCGGCAAGATCCGGCAACGGCTGGGTGGCTCGGCGTGTCTGATGGATGAGCTCCCGCCAAAACCGCGGGGCATGCATTGGGCAACCTATCGTCACCTCGAAGCTTTGGAGGCGGCCGCGGATTATCAGTGGACGGCGGCGGTCGTTGCGCGCTTTGGACACTCCAAGGGACGTCACATACCAAGGAAACGGGACAAGTGACAGTCCTTCAGCCTGTGCGGCTGGCAGCCGAGCCGGACTCTGAAGTGGGCCAGGGTTAGGATCGGTTTTGCGTCGACTGCTATCGGGGGCTTTGGCACACTCTCCTACCCTTTACGCCGTGCTTCGACAGGGCTGTCCGTTGCGGGGTGTCAGAAGGCGGTCCTATTCTCAGACTGACTGACGACGGCGCTGCTTGTCGGAGACCGCGGATCGCTCACCCCCCGAAGTAGCACTGGAAAGAACCGCAGCAATGGAAATCCCGCTGACGCCGTTAGAATTCGCACGCCGCGCGCGCCGGCTGTATGCCAACCGCGAGGCTGTTGTCGACGGCGCTCTGCGGCTGACCTACGCGCAATTTCTTGAGCGCTGCGACCGTTGGTCGGCGGCCCTACAGGCGCTGGGTGTCAGGAGGGGCGATCGCGTCGCCTATATCGCCCCGAACACGCATGCGCATCTCGAAGCCTACTACGCCGTGCCGCAGATCGGCGCGGTGCTGGTGCCGATCAACTATCGCCTCCTGCCCGGCGACTTTGAGTACATCATCAACCATTGCGGCGCGAACGTCGTCTGCGCGCATGGTGACTATCTTGAGGCCATTGATGGAATCCGCAGCAAGGTCGGGGGTGTCGAAAGCTTCGTAGCGCTGGAAGGCGCGGGCGAGGGCTGGATCGACTACGAGACGACGCTGGCCAAGCATGGGCCCGCGTTCGAAAAGCCGGACATTGACGAGGGTGATTTACTCACCATCAACTACACGAGTGGGACGACGGCGAGACCCAAGGGCGTGATGATCACGCATCGCAATGCCTACCTGAACGTGATGGGCACGCTCGTGCAGCATCACCTGACGCCGGCCGACCGCTATCTGTGGACACTGCCGATGTTCCACGCCAACGGCTGGACGTTCACGTGGATCAACACCGCGCGCGGTATGACGCACGTGTGCATGCGGCGCGTCGAGCCCAAGCTGATCTATCAACTGATCCAGGACGAGCGCATCACCATGCTGTGCGCGGCGCCCACCGTGCTGATCAGTATCGCCAACGCACCGGCGGAGATACGCGCCGGGGCGCCGCGCGGCGTTCGACTGTTCACGGCAGGCGCGCCGCCGGCGGCCGCGACCATCGAGCTTGTCGAGCGGGAGCTCGGGTGGGAGTTGACCCACGTCTACGGGTTGACTGAGACGGCGCCGCTGATCACGTTCTGCGAGCCGTTGCCCGAGCACCAAACGCTGTCGCTACAGGAGCGGGCACAGATCAAGGCGCGCCAGGGCGTCGAGCTGGTCAGCTCCGGGGAGCTGAAGGTGCTGGACGACGACGGCATCGAGGTGCCGCACGATGGCCAGACGCTGGGCGAGATCACGGTCCGCGGCAACGTCGTCATGAAAGGCTATTACAACGACCCCGAGGCGACGAATGCGGTGATCAAGAACGGCTGGTTTCATTCGGGCGATGCCGCGGTCGTGCATCCGGACGGCTACATCGAGATTCGCGACCGCTTCAAGGACATCATTATCTCGGGCGGCGAGAACATCTCGTCGGTCGAGATCGAGGGCTGCTTGCTACGGCATCCGGCGGTCCAGGAGGTCGCGGTGGTCGGTATGCCGCATCAGCGCTGGGGTGAGTCGCCCCATGCCTTCGTCATCCTGCGGCAAGGCGCCCGGGTGACGGAGGACGAATTAAAGCTGCACGTGCGCAGTGCGCTCGCGCACTTCAAGACACCGCAGTGGATCAGCTTCGTCGACGAGCTGCCGAAGACGGCTACGGGCAAGGTGCAGAAGTTCATGCTGCGCTCCGGCAAGGCTGGCATCTCGCGACAGTAGGGCGACAGTCCGTGGTCCAAAAGATTGGCCGATTGCCGCCCTACCTCGACCCTGTAAGAGCGGTACCGCAAATGCGGTGGACGACTACTATGGCAGATTTCTGCCACTCGTGCGGTGGCGCAGTGCGTCCTCATTCAGTGGAGAACCAACCTGTCCATGGTCCGCTTTGCGCGGCGGCAGCTCCTGGCACCTTTCTGCCATTGGCGAAATAAGGCGCCACGTCGGTTATCGAGAGGAAAGCCGACGTCTTGTGCGCACGGACTCAGGACTTGTTGGCAGGAACTGCCTTTGGGTGCATTGAGGTGAACCGAAAATTGCAGTGAGCGGCACCGCCCGCGAGCGTCTGAGTTCGCTCAAGCTTGATCCCGCGTGTTTCGTACGCTGCAAAATCAAGACCGCAAATGTTCGGTAGAATATTCTTATCGCCATGCTCGGCTGCAAACTTGCAGAAGCCACAAGAACGGTAATTGATCCCGAACTCAAATTCATCGTCGGGCCCCGGCTCAATGTAGTCGTACACGAAGTCAGCCGGATACGTTTCTCTCCAACTCAAGGCCGCCTGCTCGCGCAGCAGAGACCGGTTCTCTGCTGACATAAATTGTCGGCCAGCTTCCAAGCGCTCCGATTCCGGCACCATAAGCAGCTGTGCCTTGTAGGCCTCCAGTTCGATCTCGCCGATCACGTTTGCCGAGAGACCTTTCCGGCTTAGGACCCGCCCGAACGCCATGAACCCAAGGAACCGCATAAAGAAGTCGGTCATGCGGCTCTCCGCGCCACCGACGTAAGGCATTTGTTTCAGTACCACCTCAAATTCATCCATGATTTCTCGTTTCAGCGAGCTCGCATCCGTCAAGAGGCAGAGCTCTTTGAGCCGAGGCTCAGCAAAATCGAGCCGCTGCCGCACTGCTTCTTCCATGGAAGCCCGGCGCGCCTCATAGAATGGATGAAGGTCTGTCATCGGAGCTGAGCCAATCCAGAAAAACGCATCCAATGTTAAGCGCTATTGGCTCGTCGCGATAGCTCGCGCTGGGGCTAGGTCTGAGGCCGTGCAGCTCGTATTTCGTAGAACTTGAGGCGGCTCGCCAAGCTCATGTGTCGAAGTCCACCGCAAACCGCTGAGTGCGTGACGTAGGCGTCAAGTGGTGTCGAGCGGTGGTGCCGGGCGTCGAAGTCTCGGCTCTCCATAGGAGAGCCGACATAAGCCGCGATGCCGGCAAACAGAACCGGCGCCAGCTACGATGTGACAGCGAGTTCTGCAACAAATTCGGGCGAAAACCTGACGCGTCGCCGGCATCGCGCCGATACGGGCCTCGTTTCCGCTGCCGGCTCTACCTTGATCTTACTCGATATCTGCGGCCGTTGGCATGGCGCTCCTGCAGCGCTCCGTCGGCGGGCGCAAATCGATGCGGGAGTGCCAATCGATGGTCCGGATATGGCACGAATTCGCCGTTCCGCCCTGTGGTCTATGGCTTGCTACCTACCGTCCCCAAACCTCTTCACACATACGTGCTGTTGACGCTTACCGGACCCTGGCTGCATTGCCAGCAAGTAGGTAATCTACACAGCTCACGCTAGACAGAACGTGGGCGCTGCAGCCTGACCAATCTTGCAGCGGTTCAAGCCGTGTCGGGAGGATCGGATGACGACGGCGAACGAAGGCATGGAGCTTACGCGCATTGGCTCAGGGACCCCAATGGGCGAGCTGATGCGGTGTTATTGGATCCCCGCAGCGATGTCCTCCGAGCTCGTGCGCGACGGCGCGCCCATGCGTTTGATGCTGCTCGGCGAGAAGCTGATCGCGTTTCGCGACAGCGTCGGCCGGGTCGGCGTGATGGACCATCGCTGCCCGCATCGCTGCGCGTCGCTGTTCCTCGGCCGCAACGAGGAAGGCGGGATTCGCTGCGTCTACCACGGCTGGAAGTTCGACGTCGCCGGCAACTGCCTGGATATGCCGAGCCTGCCGCCACCGGGCTTCAAGCAGAAGGTGAAGGCGACGGCCTACAGGGTGGTGGAGCGTGCCGGCGTCGTGTGGGTGTACATGGGCTCGTGTGCCGAGGCGCCCCCGCTGCCGGGCTTCGAGATCCTCGACTTGCCGCAAGATGAGATCAAGGTCAGCTTCATCCAGCGCGACTGCAATTATCTGCAAGCACTCGAGGGCGAGATCGACACCTCGCATTTCGGCTTCCTGCACGCCGGCCACGTCGATCCGGACGACCTGCCGGAGGACGAGCCCGTGCGCAGCACTGTCATCAACCGGGCGCCCGAGTATCATCTGACCGACACGCCATGGGGCACCCAGTACGCCGGCTACCGCGAAGCCGCGCCCGGCCAGACCTACTGGCGCTTCGGCAATTTCCTGTTTCCGTTCTGGACCCAGGCGCCCAACGGCGAGTTCGGCAGCCACATGCATGCGCGCGCCTGGGTGCCGCTCGATGACGAGCACACCATGTTCGTCTTCATCTGGTGGAAGCAGGCGGTGTCGGCGATGTCGCTGCCGCAACCGGCCTTCAAGGACGGCACGCCGGTAGGCGGCACCGGGCGTGGCAACAGGATGCTGCCCAATACCACCGACTGGCTGGGACGCTGGCGGATGGGGGCAAACGCCAGCAACGACTGGGCGATCGACCGGGTCGCCCAGCAGAGCAATGCAATCTACACGGGCATCGACGGCATCCATTTGCAAGACCAAGCCATCACCGAGAGCATGGGGCCGATCGTGGACCACACATTCGAGCACCTGGCGCCGTCGGACCAAATGATCACGCGCACGCGCCGACGCCTGTTGATGGCCGCACGAGCGTTGCGCGACAACGGTGTGTTGCCGCCCGGCGTCGAGGATGCAGATGTGTACCGCGGGGCACGCAGCGGATACTTCGTCAGCGATGACAAGAGCCCATGGTGGGATGTGTACACCAGGCAACTGGCTGCCTCGGTGCGCTCGCAGCCAAGCCCGTTACGCGCAGCGGAATGACCCAGAAAATTCTTCGGCCGGGCGCGGTTTTCGTGTGCTCCCACAATTGGGAAGCGTGATCGCGATTTCGACGACTGAAGTTGGCAGCTTTTCTCCGTCGTGCACAACTCGCTCGCATTTCCGTTTTTGGGGGTAAACCAGACGTGCTGAACCAACGAGCACGACGGGAGAAGATGACCCGAAACAGACCAAGACGGCGTGAGAGCGACCCGCGATGACAGGTCGGCTCGCTCAGCGCGTTATCAGGCCTTGATTGATGTCAATACGTGAGGTGCTCATCGTGTAGTCCTGCACGACCTTGCCGCGATCAAAGAAGATCACGAGAGACTTCTTGTCTCCCTCGGCCCCGCTGTGCACCAGGTTCACGTAAGGGATGAAATTGGTCACTTTCGATTGCAGGCGTGAGAACTCGTATTCCCACAATTCGTTGCCGTTGCTAGCGAATGATGTCTTGATCGGATCGCCGAATATCTTGCGCACCTCAGCTTGCGTCGTTCGACCTTTGGTGAGCTGCTTTGAGACTGTTTCAGCGCTGGAGTCGGCGATGCTCTCGTTGCCGGCGCTCACGCAGCCGGCAAGCAGCGCTGACAGGAGCAAGACCGCGACAGTCTTGTTGTCCGGCTGCATTGTGCCCCCATGACGTGGGTGTCTTACCCGCACGCGTTGGCACAGCTTTTCCTAGGGGACACTGTTACAGTCAACGAGTGGTTTGGCCTGGTTTGGGTCTCTGATGCGCCTTTCGATCGCCGTGTGCTCGGCGCACTACATAAATGCTCATTTTCAAAACAAGGCAGGGCTGTGCGTAACACCTTGCTGGAACGTCCTTGTTGCTGATCAACCGCGTGTTGATTTCCGCAGCCTTGGTGGTTGTTGCCTGAAACAACAATAACCAACATTCCCACGCAGGCCGTCGCAGCAAGCAATCCGTATGGCACCCTCGCGGCGTTGCACAAGTTCGGCAGCTATCGGATTGGTCTCGCATCCGGTGTGTGCCAGCCCAGTTGCGCTGGCGCCACAGCCGAGAGTTCTCACTGATTGAGGCGCCGCTTGGCCTTCCTTGCGACACACTGCGCGGCCAAGTCGCGCAGCGCATGACACAAGGGAGCCTTGCGATGCGCACCTCGATCCGGCCCTTGATGATGGCGACTGTTTGTCTGGCAGTGATGATAGGCGTCGTTTGTAGCATCGCCTACGCGCAGCAACCCAAGCTCGAAATGCACCGTGCCGGAACCAGCGCCGATGACGGCTCAGGATGGCACGCTGCGGCGTCGACCAAGGGATCGTTTGCAATCCGACTCCCGCTCCCCTTCAACGATTTCACCACGCACGACGCGAGCACGGGCGAGGTGACACATGTCGTCGGCGGGAAGAGCTCGGAGGGCATCAAGTTCATGGCGGTCGAGGCCACGGTGACCGCCAAAACGCCTGCCGATCTCGGAACGATCCCGAAGTCTTTCGCCTCCAGCCCGGCCAACAAGGTGTCCAATGTCAGCCGCAGTGCCAAGGATGGGGTGGACATTCTGTCCTTTTCCGTGACCAACGCGGCATCGACTGCACACTTCAGGTACATCAAAACAAGGACTGTGCTCTACACGCTGAGCATCGAATGCCCCAATGCCTATCGCGATTTTGTGGCCACGAGGAAGGACCAGTTCTTTGGGTCCTTTAAGCGCAAGGGCCAGTCCTAGTCCGGCACATAGAGTGCCCATAAATATGGAATTGCCCAAGCACGAATCCTAACTGACCAGAGTCTCGACACGTGGGAGGCTGGGCCATGGGCAGTGCCCGCACTCAAGCTAAGGCATCATGGATCCCTGGTACGCTTTACGCGGTCGATGGTGGCGAAGGCTGGATCTACTATGGGCAGGTTTCGGCGTCCAAAGGCAACATTGGTTTCCTGCGTCACCGGACGCGGGACCTGGACACGCGCCCGGAGATACCGGCCTATCCGCTCATGAGCCGGATCTGCATTGCCTGGCCGAGCCTCGGGCGCGCTCTGCGGGCCAGGCGGTCGCACTTGCTCAGCCGTGCCGCGCTGCATTCGGGATTCGCCAGCCCGTACGGCGTCGCTCTGTGCCCGGCTGATACGAATAACGTGCAGGCGTGGATCTACGAGGATCGGGCAGGACAGCCCGGCACCATCTTGAGAACATGGCATACTCGGATAGATGACCCTGAGATTCAGAATTTTGAGGTGATGTCGGTTTGGGACGCAGAGCATCACCTACCTGGGCGCCTTAAAGCGGACTTTGGGGAAGAGGAAGCCGATTGGCATGTCACCGGACCGGTGTGGCGGCATCGCAAGGTCAAGCTCGAATATGCGAGACGCTTTCCGGATCAACCTGGCCACCAGCTGCCCGCCGACTAAAGGATCAGCTTTGGCAAGCTAAAGCCGATGCACATCCTAGAAGCGCTCAACAGCAACTCTAACGGCGCCCAGAAGGGAAACAGACTTAGGGACCGACATACGTCCGTTCATGGCACCGAACCGACTGCTTCCGCGCTGCAGCTCCCAAGCTTCGTGAATAGAGTTTTCGCCTCGGTGGCAAGAGCGACTGTCAGTTCGCCTGCACTGAGCTCGCGCGCAAGCGCAGCGGCCTGGCCCGCCAAGAGCGGCGAGAAGTCTGCGGATCCTTGCGCCTCCGCCTTCGTCCGCAACGGTTGAACGGTGGCAGATGCCAGCGGGAACGGCGGCGCGTCCCCACTTATCGGCCCCACCTCGCGCATGAGACGGTTGACGATGCTCCGCGCCGGCCGGCCGCTGAAAACGTTGGTGAGGATCGTGCTGTCATCGCGCGTCGACCGCAGTGCCGCCCGATAGGGCGTCAAGGTCTTGGCCTCGGGGCACAACAGATACCCGGTCCCGATCTGGACTGCGCTCGCACCCAGCGCAAGCGCGGCGACGATGCCGCGCGCGTCGGTTACACCGCCGGCGGCAACAACGGGAACCCGCACGGCGTCCGCGACCTGCGGCACCAGTGCGAAGGTTCCAACCTGGGAGGCGAGGTCGCGAGCCAGGAACATGCCGCGATGCCCGCCCGCCTCCAAGCCCTGGGCGATGACGGCGTCGGCGCCATGCGCTTCGAGCCAGCGCGCCTCCTCGACCGTCGTCGCGGAGCTCTGGATCACGCATCCGGCGGTCTTGAGCCGCTCCAGCAGGCCGCGTTCAGGCAAGCCGTAGTGAAAGCTCACGACGCGGGGCCGCATCTCGACCACCAGTGCACACATCGCAGCATCGAAAGGGGCCCTGCTGCCTCCGCTCGCGGCCAAACTCGCCTCGACGCCAAGCTCTGCGTAGTAAGGAGCCAGTCGATCGCGCCAGCGGCGCTCGCGCTCAGCATCGGGCGCAGGCGACTGGTGGCAGAAGAAGTTTAGATTGATCGGGCGGTCGGTCTGCTGGCGGATCACGTTCAGCTCCGCACGCGCCTGCTCGACGTTGAGCATCCCGCATGGCAGCGAGCCGAGGCCGCCGGCCCGCGAGACGGCAATCGCCATCGCGCCGAGGTTAGCTCCCGCCATCGGCGCCTGGACGATCGGATGGTCGATGCCGACGAGCTCAAGGTAACAGCGGTTGGGCCACATGACAGTCTCCGCAGCTGCACTCTCGGCGTTCGAGCCGCCGCAGGCCCACTAGGTAAACATATTCAGGTAATTCCGTAGAGCGATTTGTTGTGATAATTGCCATCTCGTTAAGAGATAAGTCCGAGAGGCTAAATGGACATCGCGGACCTGAGGACCTTCGCCGCCGTCGCACGCTGCAACGGCATGAATCGCGCGGCCGACAAACTCAACACGGTGCAGTCGAACGTTACCGCACGGGTCCGTGCGCTCGAAACAGAGATCGGCTGTCCGTTGTTCGACCGGCACAGCAAGGGTGTAGCCCTGACGGCAGCGGGCAAGCGCCTGCTGCCTTATGCCGACAACATCCTGCGCATGTTCGACGAGGCTGCCCGCGCGGCCCGCGACGACGGGGAGCCCGGCGGTACATTGACCCTCGGCTCGCTCGAAACGACCGCAGCCTTGCGCCTCGCGCCTGTTCTGTCGCGCTTCGTGGCGGCGTTTCCCGGCGTGGACCTCGTGCTGCGCACAGGGACCACCTGCGAGCTGATCGACGAGGTGCTCGCGCGCCGCGTGGAGGGAGCGTTCGTCTGCGGACCCGTCGATCATGCCGAGCTCGACATCCAGACGGTGTTCGAGGAGGAACTCGTGCTGCTGGCCGCGCCGCAGTTCAAATCGCTGCGCGCGGCACTAAGCGCCGGCGACACACGGATAGTCGTGCTCAGGGCGGGTTGCTCCTATCGGCAGCGCCTCGAGAGTTTTCTTGCCAAGCGCGGCGTCCAGGCGCCGCGATTGCTGGAGTTCGGCACACTTGAGGCAATCTTCAAATGCGTTGCGGTCGGCCTCGGCGTCACTCTGTTGCCACGCAGCGTAGTCAACCGGATGGGGGACAACAACGACGTGAGCGTCCACGCGCTGCCAAGATCCGAGGCCCAAGTGCAGACGCTATTCGTTCGCCGCCGCGATTCGTTCACGTCGAGCGCACTGGTTGCGTTCCTGGATTGCGCCCGCCCGAAGCCGGCTCGGGCTCGCGGACCCTAGCAACGTCCAAATTCCAAACCGTGCGATGTCTCTTCATGGCACGAACTCACCGTTCGCGTGGCCCACTAGGTTCGTCAGCTCTTTGAGGTAAAGCTGCCGTGGTCATGCCGCTTCCAGATCGGCAGATTATGACCCAAATCGGACATCGAACGGAAATGCCCAAGTTGCTGGAAGGTCAGCAGGCATCGCTTGCTCGACTCTCGTGCGCGCACGAAAGTGACAGCTGATGGGACTGATGGCGGACCCAAGTTGGCGTGTGAGGCGCAACCGAGGGCGGCCAGGAGAGAAATAATCACCAAGCTGCCGCCAAATGGCGATCCATTTGCGGTTATTCAGCAACCGATCGAGCGGGCCAAAGCCAAGCATGCCGGCCTAGTAGGCGAGGGTGACCCATCAATAGGAGGTTGCCGTTGTCATGCCGAGTTCATTCGCGGCTGCCGCCAATGCTCTAGCCGATACTTCGCCGCCCGCGAGAGTAGCAGAATCGCCTAGACCACTCCGAGTAAGCCCGTCACAATCGGCAAAATGCCAGAATGGCAGGGCCGTAACAATGTTCGGCTCAAAGCCGGCTCGGAGGGAACGTTTGGATCTGGAGATCGCCCCACGCTTAATCGATGGGCATACGGCGCTGCTCCGCGTCTACGACGTATCGGTAAGCTTTGGCGGCATCGTGGCCCTGGATGGTGTCTCCTTTGATGTTTACCCCGGCCAGATCGCCGGCCTGATCGGCCCAAATGGTGCCGGCAAGACCACGCTCTTCAACTGTCTAAGTCGCCTCTATAGCCCGAACAAAGGTGAAATCCTCGTCGAGGGGAAATCTATCCTCGATCAGCCGCGTCACGCTATTCCGCTGCTAGGCCTTGGTCGCACATTTCAAAACGTAGCTCTGTTCGACCGCATGAGCGTCCTCGACAACGTCAAGGTCGGTTGTCACAGCCGCTTTTCCAATGGCTTCTTGCGCAATGCATTGCGTCTACCGGCGGCCGCAGCCGAGGAGCGGCGCATGACCGCGCGGGCGTGGGAGCTCATCGAGTTCATGGATCTGCGGCACTACGCGTTTAGCCCGACTGGAGGCCTTCCTTTTCCGCTGCGCAAGCGTACAGAGCTGGCTCGCGCACTTGCAGCAAGCCCCAAGCTTTTGCTGCTCGATGAGCCCGCCGCCGGACTCAATCACGACGAAGTCGCCGTGCTTGCCGGACAGATCACGCGCGTGCGTGATGTACAAAAGGTCACCGTTTTACTCGTCGAGCATCATATGAGCTTGGTCATGGCCGTCTCCGACAAGGTCGTTGCCATGGACTTCGGCAAGAAGATCGCGGAGGGAACGCCGGCCGAAGTGCAACGGGATCCGGAGGTGATCCGCGCCTACCTGGGCACTGGAGCCACGGCATGAGCTCGCTTCTCGCGGTGAAGAATCTGGCCGCGTACTACGGGCATTCGCGGGCGCTACACGGGGTGAGCTTCGAGCTCAAGCAGGGCGGCATCACGGCCCTGCTCGGCGCTAACGGCGCGGGCAAGACGACAACGCTACGAGCGATCTGCGGGATGGTGCGCACGGAAGGCGCGGTGATGCTGGATGGGCGGCCGGTAAATGGGTGGCCGACGGAGAGCATCGTTCGCTTGGGCGTGTCGCACGTCCCGGAAGGGCGAGGCACGTTTACGGCCCTGTCGGTGGAGGAGAACCTGCGCGTCGCCGCCTACATCAGGCGCGACAAGGCAGCGGTGCGGCGCGATCTCGACATGGTGTTCGAGTATTTCCCGCGTCTCAAGGAGCGATTGCAGCAGCAGGCCGGAACACTGTCCGGTGGCGAGCAGCAGATGCTGGCCGTCAGCCGCGCCCTTATGCTGCGCCCGCGTTTGATGCTGCTGGATGAGCCCTCGTTCGGCCTGGCGCCGCTCGTGGTGCAGGAGATCTTTCGCATCATGCGCCGCATCAACGAGGAGGCGAAGGTGTCAATGCTTCTCGTCGAGCAGAATGCGGCAATGGCGCTCGATCTCGCGGACCACGCCTACGTGCTCGAAACCGGGCGCGTCGTGATGTCGGGCAATGCCGCCACGGTCAAGAACGACGAGCAGATAAGACGTTCGTACCTCGGCTACTGAGAGAAAGCGCATGGATGAGCTCGCTCAGCAGGTAGCATCGGGCCTCGCCAACGGCGCCATCTATGCCCTGGTCGCGCTCGCCCTGGTCATGATTTTTGTGTCAACCGACCACATCAACTTTGCCCAAGGTGAGATGGCCATGTTCAGCACGTATTTGTGCTGGCAGCTCATCCAATGGGGCTTCGGCTTCTGGGCCGCACTGCCGCTCGCCGCGCTGTTCTCATTCGTGATCGGTTTTGCCATCGAGCGCACCGTCCTGCGGCCGCTGCATGACGCCCCCGTGCTGTCGATTGTCGTTGTATTCATTGGCCTGCTTGCCATCTTCCACTCGCTGGCCGGTGCCATCTGGAGCCACACTATCAAGGAATTTCCCTCGCCATTCCCGCGCGTCACATTTGCGGGCTCGGGCTACATTGGGCCGCACCAAATCGGCATGATCCTCGTGACGTTCGCGCTTTTGCTAGCGCTGTTTGCCTTCTTCCGGTTGACGCCACTCGGGTTGGCCATGCGCGCGGCGGCCCAGAACCCGGTTTCGGCCCGACTTGCCGGCGTGCGCGTCGATTGGTTGCTGGCGCTCGGTTGGGGCCTGGCTGCGGCCATCGGTGCCATCGCCGGAGCCATGGTAGCGCCCGCCGTCTATCTCGAACCGAACATGATGGCCGGCATTCTCCTTTATGGCTTCGCAGGCGCCTTGGTGGGAGGCATTTCGAGTCCCGGCGGCGCTGTGGCCGGGGGGTTCATCGTCGGCGTGCTCGAGAACCTCGTTGCCTTCTTCGGCAATCTGCTCGAGCGGCAGTCGGGTGTTTACATCATCGGCAATGGCGAGAAGTTGACCGTAGCGCTGATCATTGTCATTGCCGTCTTGACGCTGAAGCCGTCCGGAATCTTCGGTCGGATTACGATTAAGAGGGTGTGAACCATGGCGGTGGCGAGCTCAACGCAAGCCATGCCGGACCTCGCGTCAGGCGCGCGGCGGATACCCGCATGGGCTCTGATTGGAGTGGTGTGCGCGGCGCTATTGCCGATCGTGGGTGGAAAGACTGGCCTCATCTCGAACTTCACTTTCCTCCAGCTCAGTCTGATGATCGTTTACGCCATCGCCGTGCTGGGGCTCAATCTGCTCACGGGTTTCAACGGCCAGATCTCGCTTGGCCACGGTGCGTTCTTCGCCGTCGGTGCCTACGTGGCGGCGATCCTGATCGACCACGTGGACTGGCCCTACTGGGCAACGCTACCGATGGCGATGCTCGTGTGCTTCGTAGTGGGCTATCTGTTCGGCTTGCCCGCGCTACGGCTCGAAGGTCACTACCTGGCGCTCGCCACGTTTGCGCTCGCCATCGCCGTGCCACAGATGCTGAAATATCGGCACTGGGAGCCGCTGACCCATGGTGTGCAAGGCATCAACCTGATCAAGCCGGACGCCCCATTCGGAATGCCGTTGTCGGCGGATCAATGGATGTACTGCGTGGTTCTGGTGTGTGCTGTCATCATGTTCTGGGTGGCTCACAACCTGATCAACAGCCGCTCCGGCCGCGCCATGATGGCGATCCGAGATCAACCGCTTGCCGCCGACACGATGGGCATCAACAGGTCGCGCTACAAGGCCATCACGTTCGGCATCAGCGCCATCTACACGGGGCTCGCCGGAGCGCTGCATGCCATCATCTTCGAGTTCGTCTCTCCGGACAGCTTCAGATTCGAGCTGTCGATTGCATTGCTCGTCGGTGCCGTCGTCGGCGGCATTGCCTCCTTGCCGGGAGCCGTGCTCGGAGGCATCTTTGTCCAGGTGATCGAGAAATACGCCGATGCGCTCACGCGCAAGATTTCGGCAACCGTGCACCTGCCGATCGAGCTTGAGCCATGGACGATCTATGGTATCGCGTTGATCTTGCTCATATACCTTATGCCGACCGGTATTGCCGGAGGCCTCGAATCTATTTGGGCGTGGGTGAAGCGCCGAAACTAGGCCGGCCCCTAACGAAGCCGGCATTGCAACCAGCAAAGGAGGAATCCGCAAATGGTGAAAGTGACATGGCTGTTGGCCGGCGCCTTTGCGCTGGCACTGAGCGGACCGGTCCATGCGCAGAAGAAATACGACGAGGGCGCCACAGATACCGAGATCAGGATCGGCAACACCAATCCGTACTCGGGAAACGCCTCAGCCTACGGCGTAATCGGCAAGACCATTGACGCTGTCTTCAAGATGGTCAACGACAACGGTGGCATCAATGGCCGCAAGATCAACTTCATTACCTACGACGACGGCTATTCGCCGCCCAAGACGGTCGAGATGGTGCGCAAGCTAGTCGAGGAAGACAAGGTCCTCTTCGTCTTTCAGACGCTCGGTACGCCCCCGAATACCGCGATTCACAAGTACATGAACGCCAAGAAAGTACCGCACCTGTTCGTGGCGACCGGCGCCTCAAAATGGGGTAACCCGAAGGAGTTTCCATGGACCATGGGTTGGCAGCCCGACTACGTCACGGAAGGTGCAATTTATGCCAAGCACATTCTGTCAACGGTCAAAGATGCCAAAATCGGCGTTCTCATGCAGAACGACGACTACGGAAAAGATTATCTCAATGGTTTCAAGAAGGGCCTCGGCAAGGACAACGAGAAGCTGATCGTGCAGCTGGCGACCTATGAGGTCACTGACCCTACCGTCGACAGCCAGATGATCCAGCTCAAGAACTCCGGCGCCAACGTCTTCTTCAACATTACAACACCGAAGTTCGCGGCGCAGGCAATCAAGAAGGCCGCCGAGATCGGCTGGAAGCCGGTCCATTACCTCAACAACGTGTCTTCCTCGTTCGCGACCGTATTCAAGCCCGCTGGGCTCGATGCGTCGCAAGACATTCTCCTAGCGCTCTACCGGAAGGATGCAAACGATCCGCAGTGGGCAACCTCAACCGACATCGTCGCCTGGAAAGCGTTCATGGCGAAGTACCAGCCGGGCGTCGACATCAAGGATGACGGCGCCAACTACGGCTATGCGGTGGCGCACACGATGATCGAGGCGCTCAAACGGTGTGGCGACAATCTTACCCGCGACAACCTCATGAAGCAGGCCACTTCCTTGCACAACCTGGAGAACCCGATGCTGTTGCCGGGCATCAAGATCAACACCAGCGCGACGGATTTTTATCCGATCCAGTCTGTTCGGCTGGCTCGCGTGAAGGGTGAGTCGTTCGAGCTCTTCGGCGAAGTGCTTTCGAGCGAGAGCGAGTAAGTGCACCGAGTGACGGATTT
Source organism: uncultured Alphaproteobacteria bacterium (assembly GCA_963806735.1). Lineage (GTDB taxonomy): Bacteria > Pseudomonadota > Alphaproteobacteria > Rhizobiales > Hyphomicrobiaceae > CADEFX01. The sequence goes on from CAWEBE010000044.1 coordinate 53,151, forward strand.
GACTCTCCGTCACTTCCTCGTCTGGGCAAGCAACTCGTGGTTGCCGCTGCGGTAGACCTCACCGTTTCCCGGCTGCGAGGAGGGTCGCGTCAGGTTATGGCACTTATTCGCCGTGTGCGGCCGAGTACTGGTACGTCAGATGACGAACGCAAAACGGACGTTGATCCTGTTATCGATCCATGGGTCCATTTCGGTCCCTTAAGCTTGCAAACGCGCGCAATCCGCCGGTCTCCTGTTGGAGCTCGTTGACACGCCAGTTCAAGACATCGCGGATGCTGATCATGCCAACAAGGCGCTTGCCCTCCACGACTGGAATGTGTCGAATATTGCGTGCCAGCATGGTCGATGCGACGAGCGAAACCTTCTCGCTCGGAGAGCACGTGATCACGGTCCTGGTCATGAGTGCCGAAACCGGGAGCGCGTACAGCTCGCTTTTGTGCACGGCCAGGCCATAAGTCACATCTCGCTCCGTAATGACCCCCTCGACCGTCTGTCCATCGCTGCTCACAATCGCCGCACCGATGCGCTGATCGCGCAGGCGCTCGCACAGCGCACCAATGGTGTCCGATGGCCTGATCGTGATGACGCGTGGATCTTTTGCGGTAAGAATGTTCGCAACCTTCACGCCACTCCTCCTGTGGTGGGTTGATCCGACTGCTCGAACGCGCCCTGACTTCGGAGCAGTTGTCGCTAGCGTCTAACAGGATGGCCGAGTCGGCCGGTCCTGGGGTCTGTTGCCCCAAACAGACGCACGCCCTTCTCACAATGCTGCTTTGTGACTGCCGCTGAGCGGCAATCAGATTGCGCCAATCCTGACCGCAGCGGACGAATCGGCCAGCGCTGCCAGTTTCCGGCCCGAAAGGGGCAAAACGGTTTGTCGATTTCACGGCGCCCGCACTGGCGCTCCCTACAGCCAGCGCACGTGCCGGGCTGCCTGGGCGCTGACCAGCTGCGTCGTGATGAGGCGACCAGCGATCGGCCAAGGACCGTACGGTCCTTGGTCACTTTGGTTTCCTGGACACCGAACGCGGCACCGTATCATTAGCCGGAACGCGCCGTGCGCGCCTTCAACGCTTCCTTGAGCGTGACTGGCCGCCCGTGCTTCTAGAGCAAGTCGCGGAAGGCCTCGTCTGCCAGCTCCTGAAGCGACTTCATGCTGTCGCGCGCAAGAAGCCCGAGCGCCTGATAGGTCTCGGCGTCGAACTCAATGCGCTTGCGGATGGGTGGGCTCGATGGCCGAATGCTCTTTGCCATGGGTTACGCTGCCAGTAGATCTTCCTTCTCGAACCCCTCCTGTACGATGCGCATGCAGTCGGGTGGGAATTGCCGCGCCAGCGACATGGCCTCAGCTGGCGTGCCGTTGAGCCAAGTGTCAAACTCGTCCTCGCTGGTCAGCAGCACCGGCATCCGCTCGTGGTTGATGGTCTCGACCAGCGGATTGGGTGTGGTCGTCAAAAAGCTGTAGACCTCCAACTCGATGCTCGGCCCATCCTTCTTGATCGGCCCCTTGTACCGGCGCCAGACACCGGCGAAGGCAAACAGTGGCCGCGGATCGTCACCTTTGATTGCAAACCAGTGCCACGTCGCCGGCTTCACGTCACCGTTGGGCTCGCAGAATGAGGTGGCTGGCACCAGACAACGGCGTTGCTCGAATGAGGGTCGCCAGAATGAGCTGGTCAGGATCTTGTCGTCGCGCACGTTGGTGACCCGGCGCGGTGCCTTGCCGGCCTGCAGCAGCGGGAACCCCTAACTCATGAACACCATCTCGCGCTCGCGATGACGCGGGCGCCGAGGACGACTGCGATTACCATCAAGACCGTTGAGCGACCGGGCGCCGTCAGCCGAGCCGGCAGACCGGCAGCGAATTGCAGCAACTCGTAGTGCAGCAGAACAGTTGTCGCAACGAGCAGCAGTGACACTGCCAGAGATACGGCGATTGGCATGGAAACTCCGATAGCCAGCAAGACCGACACCGGTCAGAGCTACACTATGCCAAGCGTGTAATGGCGCGGTAGCAGGTCAGCCTGCAGCGGCCGCCCAGAGCGGCCCAGGCCACACACAGGGTAGCTTGCCACCCCTGCAACGAACAACCCTCTGCCGGCGTTGTAGTGAGCTGTCGTGCGGCGCGGCGTGCGCCGCGAGAGGCTCAGAACAGGCGCCTGCGAGCTATGCGGACTAAAGCTCTAATCTCCGTCGGTCTTCTCTGCGCGTTGTGTGTCCCCACCCTGGCGCGCGACGATGGTGTGCAGGTCGGCAACCCCTCGTTTTTGCGCAAACTCGTTTCAGCGCAACGGGTGGAAGAAGCCGCCTTCCTTCAGTTCAAACAGTTGAAGGGCCAAGCGCAGGCGAAGCAGGCCCTGTTGCCCCCCGATCACCCACAGAATGTGCGGCTACGGCGCATCGCGCGTGATCTGCTGCCGCACGCAGAGAAATGGAACCCCAGAGCCAAGGAGTGGCGCTGGGAAGTGATCACCCTCAATTCCCGCAACATCAACGCCTTCTGCATGCCAGGCGGCAAGATCGCCTTCTTTACCGGCATCCTGGAGCAACTCAGCCTTTCGGACGATGAGGCGGCTATGATCATGGGCCACGAGATGGCGCACGCACTGCGGGAGCACGCGCGTGAGCGCGCCGCCAAGACCACACTGACCAACTTGACAGGACGCATCGTCGGCACGCTCTTGTTCGGGCAGGCTGGCGACATTCTGGGTGCCGCCGGCTCCAACCTTCTCACCCTCAAATTCTCACGCGACGACGAGCGCGAAGCCGATCTGGTCGGCATGGAAATGGCCGCGCGAGCCGGCTACGACCCGGCGTCCGGGATTACGTTATGGGAGAAGATGAGCGCGGCGGCACGTGCCTCTCCCCCGCAATGGATGTCAAGCCATCCGGCCACAGAAACCCGCATCGCCCTGATCAAGGAGCACCTTAAGGACGTGCAGCCCTTGTACGAAAAGGCCAGGGCCGCCAAGGCCGATGGCAAACTCCCGCCCACGTTGCGCAAAGAAGAAGGCGAGCAGCCGCCGTTGCCAACGACACCAAATTCACCCACCGCTTCGAGGCGCATCCCAAACCAATTGCCCCCGCCTGGGCCCAGCTTTTAGTTCGGCAAAACGCACAGCGAGACACACGCCCTTGCCCGATCCCGTGCGAAAGAACACTGAGAAGGTTGCCGCGGCTGTCAAAGAGGTCGAGAAAAGCGCCGACCGCAGCACTGTGTTGGCTGCCGACCGCACGATCTTTGCTGCCGAGCGCACGTATGCGGCATGGGTGCGAACCGGGCTCACATCGCTGGCGGCGGGCGTGGGCGCCAAGGCGGCGCTAGGTCACGTGATGGGAGAGGCGCTTGTCCTCGCTGCCGGATCTGTGCTGGTGCTGTTCAGTGCCTTTTGCTTTGCTGCGGGCGTGTGGCGCGAACTGTTCCCCGGGCCGCCACCGCCTCACCCTGACGTACGCCGGATGCCGGCTGCACTGCTGATCGCCGTCAACGGCTTTCTGATCTTGGTGGCGTTTGCGGCGCTGGTTGGCGTCTGGGTCGCACGTACTCCCGGTACGGGCTAGCGCGACGCAAGGAGCTAAGAGGTCGCTACTTGCTGCCGCCGCGGCCTTTCTGATCGCGCGGATTGCGTTCGGGATTGTCAGTGCTGGTCTTGCGCGGCGGGTTCTGGTGTTGCTGTCCTCCAGGCTTTTTCTTGACCTTTTCCTCGTCCTCACGTGGGTTTTTCGGCTTCGCCATCGTTGTTCTCCTCAAAGCATCGGTCGGCCGCCAGTGACGGCGATGGTACAGCCGGTGATGTAACTGGAGAGGGGATCGGCCAACATCACGAATGCCGTCGCCAGCTCAGCTGGCTGGCCCGGCCGCTTCATCGGCACCTGTTCCCCGAACTTTGAGACAGCGTCCTCGGGCAGCGTCGAGGGGATGAGTGGAGTCCAGATTGGTCCAGGTGCCACCGCATTGGCGCGAATGCCCTTCTCGGCGAGGAGTTGCGCCAGTCCCGCGGTGAAATTGTAAATGGCACCTTTGGTGGTGGCGTAGGCAAGAAGGGTGGGGTTGGGCTGGTCAGAGTTGATCGAGGCGGTATTGATGATAACGCTGCCGGGCTGCATGTGCGGCACGGCGGCCTTGGTCAGATAGAACATGGCGTGGATATTGACCCGGAAGGTCAGCTCCCACTCCTCGTTGGAGATGTCCTCGATAGCCTTGAAGCTCGCTTGATGGGCAGCATTGCTGACCAGGATATCGATGCCGCCAAGCGTGGCCACGGTCCGCTCGATGATCGCTTCGCAGTGCTTGGCGCCCTGGATGTCGCCGCTCATCAGCACGGCCTTGCGGCCCGCACTTTCTATCAGCTCTTGCGTTGATCGCGCATCCTCGTCCTCCTCAAGATAGGCGATCAGGATGTCGGCGCCCTCACGGGCATAGGCTATGGCAACGGCGCGGCCGATGCCGCTGTCGCCGCCGGTAATGACCGCCTTCTTGCCTTTGAGCCGGCCCGAGCTAGGATTTCTCGCCGTGGTCGGGGACCGGTTGCATTTTCGCGGTGAGGCCGGGCATCGGCTGCTTCTGTTTGGGAAACGGCGGCTTGGGATGATGTTCGGACATGGAAGGTTTCCGCTCAAGGGCACGGGCATCGGCCGACAGAGAGGAAACCGCCTTGGCCCGGCGCAGTTCCGGAGTTGGTGAAGGCTTTGGACTGGATGCCCGGAGAAGCGCCGCGCAACGTCAAAGCCGTGCGGCTTGCAGTGCGTGGCTTGTCCGAGAATCCCCGTCTATGTCGCGGCCGTCGATACCGGCAAAGTCCCCGCGCAGCGCCTTGAGGGCGATCCGCTCGATCTCAATCTCCCGCGCGGTCCTGTAGCCGCGCCGCCGCAGAATTGGGATCGGAGGACACCATCCTTGGATCGCATGCTGGAATAGGAATGCCCCAACCAGGGCCGGCAGTACGAACCAGCGCTTATCGACGGTCACGCCGAGCGTTACGCCCGCCACCGTCAGCGCCGAGGCATTGGCTTCGAGCAGCCGCTCAATATCCCACTCTTCGTCAAGCTCACGTAGCCGACGGTCGATACCGGTTGGGTTTGCGGCGAAGTATCGAACGCTTTCGTTGGTCTCTTTCGCAATCTCGAGGTTCACATCCTCGGCCGTGTTGCTGGAAACGCAATTCACCGTATTGGTCGTCATTCTTTAACTCCTGCGCCGCGAAACGTCGCGCTCCGCCGGCGGTTCCATTCGAGCACAGCCGAATCTCGCCGTCTTTCGCAGACACGATTTGGCCATGTGATCAGTTTCGCCCGCGCTCTATATTGCGAATGCTCCACAGCGAGCGGTCAATTCCTTGCCCGGCGCCGGCCGCAAATTAGGGCAATGCCGGGAGATGATTTGGCCTAGTGGAGTGCCTATGCGCTGAGCGGCCTATTGGCTCCGCTTGATGATGTGTGGCGCTAACGAAGCTTGCGACGGCGACGCTGGATGATGTGGGCTGGCGGACGCGTCAAATCAAATCCCAGATCAGATATATCGATACCTGTACCAAGCCGCTGAAGCGCCCGAGCCCAATGCTGCTGGGCCTGGACGACGTTCAGCATCATCGACGAAAACATTCTCTGATTGCGCAGCACGATCGCCATCGGCGACCAGAACACCATAATCCGCGCTGGATCACTCCTGGCTGAGCGCAGGTCGGTCTTTCTATCCATCGCTGCGGTCAGCGGCGTGGCGGCACCCTTTCGTTTTCTTGTCGGCGCGCTATTGGCGCGACCGCCAGCGCCTCCGCCCGTTGGCATTTGTTCGTTCCGGGGCTGCGCCCTTTGACCTCGATGGGGCTTTCGCGACTGCGTCTTGACATGCTTCGTAGGGCTGACCAGCGCCATCGTCGTCGAGCGACGCTTCTTAGCCTTTGCCTTGGCTCGATTGCTTCCGGAGCGTGGGGCGGATCGGGACTTTTTTCCTCGTACGGAGGTCATTGCTTCCTCGTGGGCTTCGTCATGTACGGGTGCAACTCCCCCTGCCAGTGGAGGTTCCTCGCGCTATTGTGTGCCGACTGCAGTCCGACTACGGTGCGAAGCGCGGTCATGTCGTGGCAGATCTCTTGTGGGGATACCACGCATGAAAAATGGCTCAGCACCGGCGGGTTGTGGCATCCGACCGCGCCTCGCGCAGCGCGATAGCCACCAACCGTACTGCACTAACCACGGTTTCCGCCCAGCTTCTGGACGACACGCAGCGCCCAATGTGGTTTGCGAAGGGCTTCTCCCGTTTCGCGGAGCGCCCTGGCGACGCATCGCTGTTCGAAGGGGAGTGGATACCTCGATGGCGCGAGAGTAGGGCGCTCCCGCGGCCGCAGCCAATCACGGAGACGAAAGCCTTGAAGATTGCCTTTGGTCCGGCACGAAATGGCCGCGACCCGAGTCGTCTTGCTGGGGACGGGTGGTGATGCCGATCCAAGTTGCACGGAGGACAGCCGCGCACCCGCAGCTCGCATGTCCAGATGCAGCGGATGTCCTTCTTGGAATCGAAGCGCCTTCTTGGCGCCGCCTTCGCTATCCACTTTGCCCGCAAACGAGCAGATCGGGTTAGACCAGTTGGTGAGGAACTCCATGTACGGTTATTTGCGAGGATTGTGCGCCGCATTGGCAGGCGTGGTGCTAGTCGCCACCCTGTCGACGGCCGCTGAGGCACAGCGGCGCGACCGTGATGAAGATCGGCGGTTAGAGCGAGATGGTCGTGGCAGCCGTGATGAAGAGCGTCGGCGAGAGCGCAGTTGGGAGTTGCTCGGCGAAAAGCAAGTTGGCTTTCGTGTCGACCGCGACGTGATCAACCTTCGCCAGGGCGAAGATTGGTACCGGGAACGACGCTACCGCACGCTTCATTTCGTGGCCGACGGCAATGACATTCACATGATGCGCATCCGGCTCGTTTACTTGAATGGCCATGGCGAGGATTTTCCCGTCGATCGGCTTATTCGACAGGGTGACGAACTACCGATCGATCTGCGTGGCGAAAGGGGGTACATCGGTCGCATCGAAATGACCTACCGTGCGCGTCCCGATTTCCGGGGCGGGGCAGTCATCAAGGTCTACGGCGAGCGGTCCCGACGCGACGCCCCAGCACCTGTCGCTGACCGCGGCGATTGGGTGGAGCTTGGCTGCAAGCAGGTTTCGCTTATTGGCAGGGATCGCAATTCGATCCCCATTGGGCGCAGAGAGGGGCGTTTTTCGGCGATCCGGCTTCAGGTGCGTGGTGCTGACGTTGAGATGCTCGATCTCAAAGTCGTCTACGCTAATGGCGATCCCGATGATATCCCGGTACGCAATCTCATCCGTGCTGACAGTCGCACCCGCCCCTTGGACCTTCGGGGACGTGAGCGTTCAATCAGCCAAGTAGAATTAGTCTACCGAACGGTGCTTAATCCAGTTGATATGATCGCCCGCCAGCGCATTTCTCAAGCGACGGTATGCGTCGAAGGCCTGCAGTAGGTGATTTGCTCCGTTGTGGGGGTCACAGGAGGGCCTGTCGCGTAGGCCGGGAAAGGAAGGGCTTCGGAGCGACCATGTCCACGCCTATCCATGGATTGATATGGGGCCAGGCGACGGTCGCTAGCCGGGGCGCGCCGCGTGGTGCGGGAAGACCGGCAGCATCACGGTAGCGAGATGCTATGAGGCGCAAAAGCAACGGCTGCGAAATTTGATGTTGCGGGAGGAACCACACAACCCCCACCGGCATTCCCGGCGAGGCGCGTATCGCGGAGTGCTGGAGCGGCGTGGGGGAACAAATGAACCGCACTGAGTTTTCGGTATCTGCCGTAGTTCTGGCGTGCGTTTTGGGCTGTGTCAGTGCGCCACCTTGGACGGCCATCCTTTCGGCCACGATTGTAGCATGCAGCGCAGCGTTGGATGCCGTTGCGTCCGGTCAGAGAGAGCCGTTCCTCGTGCCACCACGCACCATCGCAACAGTGGCAATTGAGACGGGACTGCTGTTTGCCGCCTATGTGTTGGGCGTGCTCGCAACCTCCTCAATCCGCGCACCCGCGTCGTTATAGGTGTCGTTGAGCCATAGGCTGTGCGTTTCCGGCACCCGTGCCCAGAAAGACAGCTAAGGTGCGCCTCGTCCTCACCTGCCTTAAGCATGGCAATCGCCTGCTCGGCATTAGAGGAAGTCGCGCATCTATGCCCGAGCCAGACCTGTCCTTCGCTTGCGCCGTCGTCACCCGGACGCTGGCGCACTACACAGTCGGCTTCGCCGTCATATACCGACGATCACGGTGTCCGTGGCGGCGGGTATGTGATCACACCGCCTGACGATAAAACTCGTCGTTGGGAGGTGAGCGCCTATGTCTGGCTGCCCTCACAAGTCATTGTGAACGAAGGGGACGAGGTAACGCTTGAGTTCGTCGGCATCGATGGCGCGGCGCATCAGACCACTATTGCGGCGTTCGGCCAAACTTTCACAGTGAAGCGCGGCCAGGCTCATCGCGTAACTTTCACCGCCGACAAAGTGGGTATCTTCGGTATCATGTGCGACACGCACAAGCCTTCGATGTCTGGTGAGTTCATCATCATGCCAAGGCGTTAAGTTTCGCATCGACGACAAAAGACTCCCGGGTTTGGCTAACCCGGTCCAGTCACACGGGATGTGCTTGCTCGAATTCGTCGTCGTTAGTACGCCCTACATCGGCGGTGGTCTCCGACGCGAAGAAGCGCAAGACAACCGACCAAGTAAACCTTCTTTGGTGAGCCAACGTTCCAGGCATGCGCCGATCGGGCTGTCGGCGGTGCGCGAAACCTCTCCTGCCGTTGGCAAATGCCAACGCGCTCCCTCAGCGGTCTGGTGCATGCTCCCTTCCATCGAAGGAGAGGAAGCGCACCACAGGAGCAGCAGCCATGACGACGAATGCCGTTCCAACTCACGCCCACACATTCAACCGGCCCGAATTTTCGATCACGGGCTTCATCAAGCCCGTCGTCGAATATGCTGGGGTATGGATCAATACCTGCGCTGACTACTGGGCTGCGGCAGCCATGTATGAGCAGCTCTCCGAGCTTTCCGACGACGCGCTGCGGCACCGCGGCCTCTCCCGCGCGAACCTGGCGCGAGACATCTGCGCTTCCTTCGAGAAGTCACGCGCCGAGTAAACGCCCGCGCCCCTGACGGAAGTGTGCCGTGGTCGATACGACCCCATGCGCGAGAGCATCTGCATGGAAATCTCCGCGTGTGGTTTCGAAACGCAACCAGATCATACGGGGAGTATTAGGCCAGCTGGTTTGACAGCAGGTCTTCGCATTTGGCCACAAGAATAGAGCGCCGTTCAGTTCGTTGTTGGGTCGTCAGCAACGTCAAAGGGAGTGCCAAGGAGCGCCCTATGCTGTCCTGCGAGAGCGATCGCGCTCCTTGGTCGCCACCTGAGAAAGTGGCGCGCCTTCTACTTGAGCGGCCGAAGGCCCCCCATCGCGCCCCTACGCTTGCCCAGGCGTGGGTTGCTGTCGACATGTCGGAACACCCTCACGTTTGCGTGTGTACGGAAATAGAAACCGGACGGAACCCGTTGTTGCGTCAGGCTGCAGCCTAGCTGCCATTGAATACGAGAAACCCCAGGACTACCACGGCCCGCCTCCATTGTGGAGGTGGGTGTTGGTTGTGCTTTGGATCCTGCGCTGGCGGCTTTTCCGATCTGGCTGCACCAGTAAAAAGGTCCACACTTGAATGCTCGGGCGAGTCTTGGAGGGGAACTGTTCATGACCAAAAGGGATCACATAGATCGGCGTGGTGTGCTGACCGGCATAGCAACGTCGTCAATGCTCGCGGCGATACCGCGGGCCATGGCGCAGCCTGCGGCAAATGACCGAGTCTTCATTTGCAATGAGGACTCGAACACCCTGAGCGTGATCGATCCTAAATCCGACACGATCATTGCGACCGTCAACTTGACGAGCTTCGACGAGGATCCGCGTCCTCCGTTCCGGTTCGTGACCGGCGGCGTGATGCCGACTCATGTCGCCATGGTTCGCAAGCCGCTCTATCACGGGGCCATTGATATCCATGGGGCGGCGCCTTCGCCAGATGATCGCCTGATCGCAACCACAGGGCGCGGCACCAGCAACATCTACCTGATCGATACCGCGACCATGAAGGTCATCGGCAACCAGCCAAGCCCGCAGGCGAGCGATGCGACCAATAAGGAGCGACTGACGAGTGGGACCCTCGTCGGGCGCGAGCCACATGAGCCGACGTTCACCCGTAACGGTAAGGAAATCTGGGTCACCGTGCGCGGCGAGGACCGGATCGCCATCGTCGATGTCGCACTTGCCAGGCGTGAGAGCGCCGGTGAGCGTGGTGCACAACGGGGATCCTTCAAGACCATCAATGGCCCGGCGCAGGTGTGGTTCTCAAAGGACGGCAAGCTGGCGTTCGTTGCGTCGCAAAAAGTGTCGTCACTGGATGTCATCGCGACGAACTTTGACGGGCAGGGACGCAGTCGCCCCCGGCGGCTCGTTACGCTCGACATCAAGGCCCAGGATCCACGAGGCTTCACGCCTTTCCTCAAGACTTCACCCGATGGGCGCGAGGTTTGGCTTTCACACAAGCTGGCAGACGCGGTGTCGGCATGGTCCGTCAGCGCCGCACCAAGGATGCTTGATACGGTGGCCCTTGGCGAGAATGCGCGTCCGAACCACGTCGAGTTTGTCGAGAACGCAAAAGGCAAGGCGGTCTATGTGAGCTTCGCGCGCGTTGACGACGGCGGTTCAGCCGGAGCCGCATCGAGCCGGATCGCGATCATCGACCGCGCAGCCGCAGCAGGATCAAGGAAGGTGGTTGGTCAATTCTTTTCGCAGGGACGGGAAGCGCATGGTCTTTGGACCAATCCCGAAGGGACACGGCTCTACATCGCGCACGAGCAGGACGAGCTTCCCAATACATCGAATGCCGGTCAGACCGTGTGTACTGCTTTCGATGTGTCAGATCCACTCAAGCCGCAATTCATCATCCAGATACCGCTGGGCGAGCTTGCGTTGCCCTCAGGGAAGCTGCGCAACAAAAAGAGCATCAATCTCGTCTATGTTCGTCCGGGCAGCCGGGGGCAGGCAGGGTGAGGCCCATGCAGCAGAGATCCGCGCTGATCGCCGTCGCCGTTATTGCCCTTGTGGGCGGACATCTCGCATGGACACTGCTGCAAACAGGCACCGCTGATGCGCAGCACGCTGCCCATCAGCACGATCAAGGCCGCAGTGAACGCGAGCTCGGTGACGCATTTTCGAGCTCTCTTGCTACGGCCATGGACAAGATGCACCACGAGATGATGGCGCCAGGAGCAACGGGAAATGCAGATGTTGATTTCCTCGCAGCCATGATCCCCCATCATGCCGGGGCGGTCGAGATGGCGCGTCTTGTCCTCCTTCACGGCAAAGACCCGCTCGTACGTCGCCTCGCTGAGGAGATTATCGCGGGGCAACAGGCGGAGATCACTGCCATGCAGGCACGCCTGGCGATCCTGCGCAAAGGGGATGATCCAAAGCCTGACGGTTACCCATCCCTGGGCGCAACGAGAGGCAGCACGAATTAACTCTCCGTGCCCGTTCATGCCTTGGTACGCCAGCGGGCCATGCTGCACCCCATTGGAAGCCCGAGTTTTGTCGAAAGTACGATTTTATACATTTGTCGCGGAACGTCGGGCGTGAACGCACGTTGCCCCCTCTAGACCTGCGTCCCGCCGGACGCGGCGACTGTCGTCGGGATGGCGACCCAAACAGCAGGCAGACAGGTAAATCCGAGCATGTCGGGCGCAACGCAGCGCTCGAAGAGCGGGATTGTGCGCCATGCCTCAAATCAAGGACGCCGTTTTGCAGCTTTTCGGCAAGGCCCTTCGCGGTCACCGCGACGGCATCGTCCAGGAGCCACTGCCTCGCCGCTGGGTTGATCTTATTCATCACCTGGATGAGCAAGAGCGCAAGCGCTCGAAACCTCTAGAGGCGGAGGCTGAGGCGTCCACGGGTGAAGGCCGACGCCGTCCGAACTAGCGGAATTGATGGCTGTTGACCTTGGCCAGCGACACAAGCGTGGGAGTAGCAGATGCTCAAGACACTGTGGGATGAGTTCCGCGAGGTCGTTTGGCTGGCGTCGATGATTGCTGGCTTGTCGGTCGCAACCGTGGGCTTGGCCGTCGCACTGGCGGTTGGCTAGCCGCGTTTTCTTGGAGATCCCACCTTCCGAAGCTGCGCTCGTCTCGTGGCGACCAGCGTGCGGAACTCTCCCCGCTGGCAGCTTTGCCAACGGCCGCTACCGCAACCAGGTACGCTGTCACGGCATCGTGTATGGGCCGCACTTTGGGTGCAGCGACGGCCGGTCATTGCAGACCGGCGGTTTCGGCTTCATTGGTGTGCGCTCGCATCGCATAGATGAGATGAGAGCGGGCTCCAACCTTAGGCGCAAGGAACTAAAGGCTCGCAAAGCGGAGCCGGCCAAATGCCTACCAGCGGCGGCCGCCACACTCGTAACGATACCTGCGGCAGTTGCCCTGGCCCCACTCGCCACGATCATCTTTGTGGATGCAGGCACGCCGCAAGCGCTCACAATGGCGGCGGCGGTGCCAATAGCCGTCGTCGTCCCAGCGACGATAGTAGTCACCCCTGTACTGCGCCTCTTGCACCAGATACCCGACACCCCTCGCGTCACTCGGAGGCGCGGAGGGCGCAGCGACCGCCGGAACGGCCATCAAACAACCGAGCGTGAGAAGCACACCCCTGCAAAGCATGTGGTCCTCCCTGTTTGGATTGGTTGGCTATTTTGAACACACTCAAGCTGAACGTACGCGCAACGCTCGGTTCATCACTCATTCACCGCGCTCACCCCACGTTGGGTAGCTATTGCGCGTTGGGCTGGGAGGTGTCGATGTCGTTGGACGATGTCAGGGAAAGCCTCGCCGACGCCAATGAGCGCAACAAGTGGATTGGCGTGTGGGTGGGTACACTCGCCGCCCTGCTCGCAGTCTGCTCCGTGCTCGGGGACAATGTCACCAAGGACGCCAACCGCGCCAATATCGATGCGACCAACACATGGGCCTTCTTCCAGGCCAAGAACGTCCGTCGCACAGCCTATGCCCTGGCGGCCGATGAACTTGAGCTAACGCTCCTGTCACAGGCTGGGCTGCCGGCGGAGGCTCGGACGGCCATCGAAGGCAAGATCAAGTCGTACCGGGATACGGTGCAGCGCTACACCAGCGATCCTAAGACCCAGGAGGGGCTCGATGAGCTTCTTGCTCGCGCCAAGCAAATCGAACAAGAGCGCGACCGGGCGCTGCGCAAGGACCCGTACTTCGACTTCGCGCAAGCTTTGCTGCAGATCGCTATCGTTCTGGCATCCGTGGCGATCATTGCCGGCACCGATCTTTTGGTGATCTTGAGTTTTGTGGTCGCCGCGCTAGGGACAACGCTGATGCTCAATGGCTTGACGCTGCTCGCTGCCGTCCCAGGTATGGGCTGATACGGCCAACGAGAATTAGTGCCTGCCGAGCGTCCTCGGGCCAACGCTCAATATTCAGCACAGATTTATGGGGCCGAGGAGATCCTCGCGGACGGTCCAGGGTTGCACGCCTTGCGCCAGCCCTAATCAGCTCGTAGGAGCATCCTGCCGGGATGCCTCGGAGGACTCGAATGCTGAAGCTTATGATGTCGTCACTGCTCGTATTGGGACTTGCTACCTCTCCGGCCTGGGCCCAAGCAAAGGAGGCCCCCAAGACCAAGGCTGACTGCGAGAAGGTGAAAACCATGAAATGGGACGGCAAGGCGTGCGTTAAGAAATGAGGCAGTGACGAAGACGCGAAGGGTGTTGGCTTTCACACCGCCCACACGCATTGAGACTGTTTGGCCCCCGCCCCGCTCCGGTTTGGCGGGGGTTCTGTTTGTCAAAGCCGCACACTCGGATCATGGCACCCTTGCCGATGAGCTAGGCTGTGAACTCATAAATTGGCGGCTTTGATCAGGCGGCAGCTCCAAGTCCGCGTTTGTCTCGACAGCTCCAGCTGGGTTCCGGGTTTCGGCCATGGCAACGCCCGAGTATACCCGCTCCGACCGAAATCGCGTTGCAGCATAACGAAAGTTTGACGCAGAGACTAAAGCCTTGAAGCGTTTCGTTTTGCGGTACTGCGCTACAGCTACAGGAGGATGACATGTGGCAGCTTGCAATAGGTGCAGTCGGGACAATCGGACTTTTTCTCGCCTTAGCCGTGCCCATGGCAACCGCTCAGGAGCCGCCCGTGCGCGTGCGGGGAACCATCGACCGCGTCGAAGGCGACATCTATGTCGTCAAGGCCCGCGGTGGGGCCGAGCTGAAGGTCAAGCTTACGGCTGATGCGCGGGTCGTTGCGCTGAGCAAGGCGTCGTTGGCAGACATCAAGCAAGGCTCCTATGTGGGCGTCGCCGGTATGCCGCAAGCCGACGGCAGCCAGAAGGCACTCGAGGTGCACATCTTCCCCGAGTCCATGCGGGGCACCGGTGATGGCCATCGCGGGTTGGGACCTGCAGCCTTCGAGCACGATGACCAATGAACAATGTCGAGCAGACGGCCACGTCAAGCGACGGTCAGGTATTGCTGCTCAAATACAAGGACGGCGAGAAGAAGATCGTGGTTCCCAACGACGTCCCCATCGTCGTCTACGAGCCGGGCGATAGGGCAGAGCTAAAGCCTGGGGCTGCAATTTTCATCTCGGCAGCGACCAAAGAGCCCGACGGCACCCTGCAGACGCCGCGCGTCAACGTCGGCCGGGGCGTCGCGCCGCCAATGTGAGCGGGTCGCCGACACAGCCAGTCAATGCGTTCAACGGCGACGCTCCAAGCGGGCGCTGCACTGCCATGGAGCGATTGCCGAATGCGGGAACGGGTCAGACCGGGTCGTGGTGCGATCGTCCGCAACTTTGCCGGCTGCCGAAGGCGGATCGAGCGGCCGCTGAGCGATGGTGCGGGCTGGCTCCCAGGTGCAATCACCAGGGCCGAGTTCGACGACGACGCGCCGTCGGGCAAGGAGTAAGGCGATCACCGCCGCATGCTGCTCTTCGAACGGCGGCGCTAGCACCACGACCTTGCGTGCGTGCGCCAATGTTCAAGCCGAGGTCTAAAGCAGGGCGAGCCGAGGCAGCAACCTGACCGCGTTGTCACGCTCGATCGCGCGCAGGTCGGCTTCGCTGAAGCCGATCTGGCTCAAGCTCGTCACCACGTCCAGGCTTGGCCCCCCGGGCGGGAAATCGGTGCCAAACAAGACCTGAGTCGTCGTTACTAGCTTCAGTAGCGAGGCGAGCGCGCCGGGATTGGCCGCGCCGGCAACGTCGTAATGGAATTTCGTCAACTCGTGCGTGGCGCCATTGGGCAGGCGCTGCTCCCGCTCCTTCAAGTTCCGCGCGCCGCGTTCGATGCGTCCCGCCAGAAACGGGGCCGTGCCACCCGCATGCGACCAGATGAACCTGATGTCGGGAAACCGCGCGGCGGTACCACTAAACAGGACGCCGAGGATGGCGCGGGTAGTGTCGGTGCCGTACTCCATGATGCCGGGTGGCACGTCGGCGATGAGGTTCTTGCAGCAATTGGCGACGGTAGGGTGGACATGCACGATGCTCTTGCGGCGATTGAGCTCCTCCATGACGGGTGTGAAGTCGGCATTGCCGAGCCAAGTGTCACCGTAGCTGGTAAAAAGGTGGACGCCATCTGCCTTCAGCTGGTCGTAGGCGTACTCGATTTCCCGCAGCGTGGCTTCCACGTCCGGCAGCGGCATGGCGGCAAACAAGCCGAACCGGGACGGGTGCTCCTGCACCAGCGTGGCGCCGTACTCGTTGCACGCGCGCGCCAGGCGCCTCGCTGCCTCCTTGTCCTCGAACCACAGTCCCGGATTGGTGATGGACAGTACTGCGGTCGCGACCCCGGCCCGATCCATGTTCTCGATCGACCTCAAGGGCGTCCATTCGACGTTGGCCCGCTGCAATAGCTCATGGCCTTTGACAGCGGCAGCCCATTGCGGCGGTGAGAAGTGATGATGGACGTCGATCCGGTGCGGCTTTGCCGGTGTCGCAAGTTGCGCAAAGACGGGGGAGAGCGTGGTGGTTGCCGCAGCAGCACCACCGAGGACCTGACGGCGGGTGAGCTGGAGCATGCTTTCCTCCCGGGCACCAGTGTAGCTAACGGCCGGGCTGGATTTGAGCTTGCGCTATGGCGTCGATCGTAGCCGATTAGCTGGCCTGATAGTTGTAGCCGGCCAACAGCGCCAAAGCGACGAACACGCCAATGGTGACCAGACGTTCGTTCAAGCCCATTGCAAGCACTCCAGCTTGTAGCCCGCACCTGCATATCAGGCTGATTCCGCGGCAGCTTTACGGCAACCGAAGCAGGTGAAGCGCTTTTCGGGCACACACGCGGGGGCATGGTTCCGAGACCAGGTGCGGCATTGCCCGATGAGAATTTATGCTGAGATCGGCAGACGAAACGAGCGCAGAACGGTGCGAAGGGGTCAGAGCCAAACAAGGGAAGCTGGATGACTATCCGCTGCATCGACATCGAGACGACGGGCATTGATCCCGAGAGCGACGCTGTCGTGGAGATTGCGTCCGTCGACCTGCTGCGCGAAGGCGGCATCTCGAATTGGCAAGAGACATTGGTGAAACCAAACATTCCTGTGCCGCCGGAAGCCAGCGCAGTGCATCACCTGATCGACCCCGATCTCACCAATGCGCCGCCGCTTGATCAGGTCATCGATCGCTTCCAGGGTGCGGACGCCTACGTGGCGCACAATTGCGCGTTCGAGCATTCATTTCTGGGCAAATATCTCGGTGAGGCCACGTGGATCTGCACCTACAAATGCGCACTGCGGGTCTGGCCGAATCTGATCTCTCACAGCAATCAGGCGCTGCGTTACACGCTCGGGCTGATCAATCCGCACAACATCGACCGCAAGACACTCAACCCGCACAGGGCGCTTTCAGATGCGATCGTCACTTCGGCGATCTTCGTCGAGCTGCTCGAACGGGCGAAGTGGAGTGAACTCGTTCAATGGAGTTCGGAGCCCGCCTTGCTCACGGTGATTGGCTTCGGCAAGCACCGGTGCGAGCGCTTTGATGCGGCTCCACGTGACTATCTTGAATGGATTGCTGATGGCCAGAACGACCTGAGAGAAGATGTGAAATTCTCGGCGCGGCACTGGCTTCAGAAGATGCCTGCTCAATCCTAGTTGGCTTGCCGGGTTTTAACTGATTGGCGCCGACTGTCATCCTAGCGGCCAAGATCGACTAGCTGGGCATGACCTGCTGCGACATCTAACGGGTCACCCAACTCGACCGCACTGACGGCTACTTGGCGGATGCACAGTATTCTATGATGTCGGACAACCGTCTCGATCACTGGGACCGTGGTCCCGATCTCGACAAGGATCGCCGGGTTTTGGCTTTGTCTGGGTCACCCGCCCGCTGACTGCTGCGCCAGCCACGGCTGCGCCGATCCCGAGGGTATGCAGGAGCGCGCGACGACTGACGATCCTACGCGAGGATATGTCTGCATCCTTCAAGGGATAAGTCTTGCGTTCCACGAGACAGATCTCCTGTCGAAGCGCTGATTCCATTTTGCAACGAAGGTGCGGTCGCATCTTAGAGACCGCCACTGAAAAAGCAAAGCGTGGACGGGCAACGTGCCTCTGGCTACTGGAGCGCTTCATCGTATCTCATCAACAACCCTTCCCTCAGCAGGCGTCGCACAAGCACCACCTTTCCAGCATCGTCCAGCTGGCCTGGCAGGCTGCTAACGACAAACGGCCCGTCAAGGGCGAACTGCACGGCATCTCGCGTAAACACGGGAAGCGTGATCTCTGATGATCCGAAGGATAACACGAGCGCCTCATTCTCTTCGCGCAGCCGGTAAACAAGGTTGGGGCGCGGTGCAATCTTGCTCTCGATTGTAGGCTCGGTTCTTACTACCTCCTGCAGACACCCATGAAATGCCGGGCGACGCGAGGATACGAAATCTTCTGTCATTCGCTCCAGGATCGGCGCCAGCTGGGCCTCGCGGGCAAAAGCGTCAACCAGAGCGCGGAACGTGACGGTGGCCTCGGTTGCGTCAAAATCCGCATTGGCAAAACCCACCGGCAGGTTCGCGCGGAAAGCGGGGGACGTTAGGCAAGCCGCCGACATTGCCTCGATCATCGCGTCAGCCCAGGTCTTTCCTATGAGCCCCAATGTAATGTGAAGGGACGCCTCATCGGTCGAGCGAGCGGAATGAAAAAGCCCGCGCGGGCAGTACAACAGATCACCTGCATGCAGCGTGAATTCACGCGTTGGCGGACCAGCAGAATGCTTGTCAGGATCGAAAACCTGCCCCCGCAACGGGAGAACTACTTCAGTGTCGTACAGGGTCCACAGCTTTGACCCCGAAACCTGTAGAACGAACACGTCATGACTATCAAAGTGCGTCTTGAAGCCCTGCGCATGTGGCGGCGAAAGGTAGATGTTCGTTTGAAAATGGCTGCTGAATGTTGTCTCGACCGCGCGGCAGAGAGCGGCAAGCGGTGGCAAGCGCTCATGCAGTTGCGAAAGTGAGATCGTGGCACCCGTTGCAAACAGCTGGTAGGCACGCGGCAGATCAATCCTGTTAGGCGGCTCAGGAAACGCGTAGTCCTCGGGCTTGAGGTCCCGTGCGGCGTCGACCAGAAAGACATCAGGGCGGCAAGGAGTGCTCGTCGCCAGGTAACGATCAATAGACGCAATGGTCAGCAATGCCTGGAACTTCGAAGGCTGCTGCCGTTGGATCAACAACGGCTGCCGTTCGTAAAATTCCGTGAAGAACGTCGTCGGCAAGATCGGATCAATGAGCCACTCGAACGACAAGGCCATAGATTTCACTCGAATAGTCACCGCGCGTCGCGCACACTGCCCTCCTACGCCCCGGTCCAGTTTGGGGCAAGCCGCTACTTCATGACCCGCACGACGACGCTCACGGCGCCTGCCGCGATCTTCGAGGACAGCTGCATTCAGATCTTTCACAGAGACGGCAGTTATCGCGGCTCTTACAGTCAGGCCGCAGACGCGAGCTTCAGCGCCGATGCATATCTGTCGACGAGAAGATGCTTCAGACGCAGCGCGATGGCCTGCATGCCACGACGACCGTCTTTGGCTTCAGCATCGGGATTGTAATTCGTGTTCGTGTTGACGTCGTACGTAAACGCGCGGCCTTGTGCATCCTCAATGAACTCAATGCCTGCAACCCCGATGTCATTTGCGTCGAGAAACGATTGCCAAGCGGGGATCAAAGGATGCTCGAAGTGCCCTAGGATTTGAAACTTTTCGCCTGCGGCTTCGGCCGGGCAAGCCGGATCGGCACCCATCCGGCCGATCTGGGGGCAATTCGAAGCCCTGGGAGGTGTCCACCCGCACGGCGTACAGCAATTTCCCACCAACGAACTCGACCCGGGTAATAAACGGTGCCGGCGCTTTGATGTGGCGCTGCACCAGCATAATGCCGTCGATCGAGTCCTCGAACTCTTTGCTTGCCAGATGCTCACCGAGCGCAGCCGGTGAGTAGATCAATCGTACGCCCAAACCTTTGCCGGCGCGATTGTGTTTGAGGATGAGCGGATATCCAATGGAAGCCGCGGCCGCCACAATGTGCTCGCGGCCGATGACCGCGATGGTAGGAGGTGTCGGGACCCCGAACCTCGCGAGCGCTTCGTATTGGGCAACCTTGGATATTTCTAGCTGCAGGGCGCGCTCCCCATTGACGATTGTGCGCCCATGGCGCGTCAACCACGCAAGCACGGCCGCTGTGTGCTCCGGTGCATAGCGATGACCCCGGGTGTGCGAGGACGCGCTCATCCGATTGTAGAAGATGCCGTCAGGGGGCGAAGACGTGAGATCGACCAGACCGCGATCAAGGAACCACTCGGAAAACGGAGCTTCGATCGCCGAAAGCTCGCACCGCAGCGGCTCAACCCATGGGGTGTTTTCGTGGAGTACAAAGATGCGGGGCTTGGAAGGTTCTACCGCGGTAGCAGACGACATCACGGTTCCTTTTTCGTAGCGGCGCGCACTGCGTCCCTACGCCTGATATGGCGCAATAGTCCCGGGTGTTGAAGGGCCTTTGTCACGCTGGCAAAGCCGTTCCACCACGCGGCGACTAGACAGCACGGTTGTACCCAGGACTGCTCAATACCGAGCAATAAATCGCACCCAACCAATCCGCGACATCGGTGGCGAGGAAGCGGTTGCAGGCCAGCGCCATGGATCCAAAGGCGCCGCTTCCAATCAACATTCGGTGAAGCATAGCGGCTCGACTTACGCCTGCCTTGGCGCGGGGCTACGTTTCAACCCAACCACCAAGCCTACGCATCAACGCCAACGGAGGACACGTGATGGACAATATTTCGCGGCGTGGATTTGTCGTTTCAGCGGCAGGTGCAAGTGCAGCTTTTGGTCTGAACGGGCCGCTCGAGATTCTGCTTCCCTCAGCGCGGGCTCAGACCGCTGCTGCGGGATCGGCGCTGCTGGACAAAGGGTTCGCCAAGTTCAAAGTCGGCGACTGGAATGTGACCACGATCTACGACGGCGTCTGGGAGAGGCCGCTCGATCCCACGCTAGCTGCCAACGCGCCAATCGACGAGGTCAAGGCGGCAGCCAAGGCCGCAGGCTACCCTGAGACGCACGTGCCGATCACCTTTACTGTGACGGTTGTCGAGCGGGCTGGTGAGACCATCATGTTCGACAGCGGCACGGGTGGTGGTCAGGCTGGGGGACCAAAGGCGGGCTTGCTCGCCAAGCAAAACATGAAGGCCGCGGGCATCGAAGCGGACAAGATCGCCAAGATCATCGTCACGCATTATCACAGTGACCACATCTTCGGCATGATGGAGAAGGACACCAATACGCTCCTCTATCCCAACGCCGAGATCATCGTACCTGCCAGCGAGCATACCTATTGGACGGAGCCGGGGCTGATCGAAAAGCTGCCCGCGGCGCGCCAAGGCCTCGCCAAGCGCATCCAGGCCACCATTCCGACCTGGAAGAACGTGCGGCAGGTGGCCGACAACGCCGAGGTCGTGCCCGGCATTCGCTCGATCAACACGAACGGTCATACACCCGGCCATACAGCCTATGCATTGGGATCAGGCAGCGGTCAGCTCCTCATCTCCGGCGATGTGACAAACGTGCATGAGCTCTTCTTGAAGAACCCGGGTTGGTATTTCTCTGGCGATCAAGACCCAGCACTCGCTGAGAAGAGTTTGCAGAGCCTTTTTTGATCGCGCCGTTGCCGACAAGGCCATTGTGACCGGCTATCATTGGGGCATGCCGGGTGCAGGCACCATCCAGAAGGATGGGAACGGCTACGTTCTGGTGCCAGTCACCGTGTCGTAAGCCGCGGCCTCCAGTCGAGAGGCAGCATGCTGAGGCAAGCTGGGACAGCGCCGCGCGAGCGACGTCGACAACGCAGCGATGATTTGGGGGGCGTGCACGACCTGCGGGCCAACGTGAAAGGGTTCGTGCAGGCGCAGAACTGGTTCCAGGATCTGACGCCTGTCTATGTCGACTGAGCGAGCGGACGGCCGACGAGACGCGTCAGCTGACGGCCGCAAAGCGACCACGCATAAGAGCAACGCCATCCGCTCACGCCTGCTGCATGGCGCCCGCGAGCGTGGAATAAGCCTCGCTCCAAGCCACTTTGGCATCAGAGGTGAACGCGGGGCCGAGACCTTTGCTCCAGCGTCCACAGAAGGGCGGCTCCGACCGGCGCGTAGTGCGGCAACCGCCGCGCGACGTCGGCCTTCGTCTCGATACCCGACGTAACGCAATTCCGACATCATGGTCCCGGACGTCTCGGCGGGCACCGGCTTGCTCTATTCCGCGCACAAAGAGAATGGCGCAGCGCGTGATGAACTCCAGCGCCTAGTCGTAGGCGGCGGATCAGGTCGACATGACCCCACGGTCTATTCAAAAATCAAGAGACAGTCGTTCGCACACCGCCGCGGCAGGCGCGGCATCTCGGCGGCTCTCCTCGGAGGCGGGGTCGCACATGCGCTCGCGTACGCGGACCAGCGCTTCAGGCTCAAGGCGATTGAGTGCGTCCACATAGAGATCAGCCAGGACATGGAGTTGCACGGTGGTGAAGCGGTACGAATAGCGCAGCACCGCCGTCGCAACCGCGCGCTTGCAGGTGGAACCCTCAAGGGTGGCAAGGGTCTCGCGTGCGGCACAACGCACCAACGCTCGAAGGTCACGGTGCAGATGTATTTGAGGGTCTGAGACATGGGGCGCTAGTCTGGCACGTCCGGGATAACGGACGATTGCCGCCTCGGTACCAATGCCGGACATCTCACGGGCGTGCGGAGCACGCAAAATGGCATTCCGCGGTAAGTAGACCAACGAACCGGGGGATGCCGCCGACGAAAAAGAAGCGCAGCCCGAAGCCGCTCTGGCGTAGGGACCGTCTCGCGCCTGTTGTCGGCAAAATGTGACGCGGAGCCGCTCGGCTCAATCAACATAACGAAAGTGCATGTGGGTGGAAATGTGGGATGCACCGGATCACTATCGCATTTTTACTATTGATATCAACGCAATAGAAGATCTATTTGGCGGAAGGGGTGGGATTCGAACCCACGAGACGGTTGCCCGCCTACACGCGTTCCAGGCGTGCGCCTTCAACCACTCGGCCACCCTTCCACAACGGTGGCGGACTATAGCGATCGGTCCCTTCTGCGCAAGGATGCAACCCGGCCCGTTGCGGCGCAGGAGCCGCCGCAATTTAAGCCAAGGCGCAGGTCATGCTTGCCTTGTGCGCGTGCTCCCTGCCAGATCGGGCCTTAAGCCCCAAACCGGCAAACCGCAGCCATGCCAGATAACCCGCTCGCCCTGATCGCCGCTCACTGGATGGTCGTTGTCGCTGTCCTGGCGGTGGCTGCCCTGTTCCTTTCCGCATCGGCGCGGCAGGGGGCGTTTGCCGTGCTGCGCCTCATCTCCCACCCGCTGTTGCTGCTGGCGGCCGTGGCTCTTGTCTACGACGGCACGCGCACGCTGGCCGGCGGCTCGGGCTTTGTCATGACCTCGTTCCTCGAGCATTGGCAGACGATCGCGCCGGCTAGTCTGGAGAGCACCCAAGGGTTCGTCACGCGCCGGCTGGCCGCCGGGCTGTGGGACCCGGTCATCATGAGCGCTCTGCGGCTGCCCGCCTGGGTGGTGCTCGGGGGGCTGGGGCTGATCTTCGGCTACATCGGCCGCAAGCGGCGGGCGGTGAACGTGTTCGCCAACTAGCACTTTCGCGATCTCGCCAAGACATGGCGTGGTGGAAACGGTGCCGCGCGCCTATATTATGCGGGCCATACTGATCATGAGGGGAACATCATGCTGTTCTTCAAGAAGAAAGCCGAGATGCCGACCCGCGACAGCGCGCTCAAGGGCCGCGCCACGCCGATACCGACGGCGAAGACTCACTTCGTCAACGGCCGCGATCTCAAGGAGCCCTATCCGGAGGGCTTGCAGAAGGCCATGTTCGGCCTGGGCTGCTTCTGGGGTGCAGAGCGCAGGTTCTGGGAACTGGAGGACGGCATCTGGATCACTGCCGTCGGTTATGCGGCGGGCATCACGCCCAATCCGACCTACGAGGAGGTGTGCTCCGGCCTGACCGGGCACAACGAGGTGGTGCTCGTGGTGTTCGATCCGAAGGTGACGAGCTACGAGACGCTGCTGAAGACGTTCTGGGAGAGCCACGATCCGACGCAGGGCATGCGCCAGGGCAACGACGCCGGCACGCAATATCGCTCCGGCATCTACACGTTCGATGCCGCGCAGCGTGCGGCGGCCGAGGCCAGCAAGGCGATGTACACGGCGGCGTTGAAGGCCAAGGGTTTCGGCGGCATCACGACGGAGATCGTGGAGGCGCCCGAGTTCTACTTCGCCGAGGACTATCATCAGCAGTATCTGGCCAAGGTGCCGCACGGCTACTGCGGGCTCGGCGGCACGGGCGTCGCCTGCCAGATTGGCACCGGCGTGAAGGCCGGCGCTTAAACGGTACTGACGGATGCGGTCTCCTGCCACATGAGTTTGCGTAGACTCAGAGTCTGTTGAAGCGCACCTGGGTTCCGGCCAATTCCTGCGTGTGCATCCGTGCGGATGCACACGCGGCGCCGGAATGCCGCCGGTGGTGAAGGTGGCGCCGTGCCCTTATGACGTCATCCCGGCCACACATGCGCCATGCTCACGGAGTGCGGCTCCGTCGCGACGGCGCTTGTGAAAATGGGCCGGGACCCAGTGGCATCTCCGCGAATGTTGCTCGGTTGCTCAACTCGTACTGATTGGCAGCCGCCGACATGCGAGCACGAGAAGAGCAAGCCTCCGAACAGTAGTGCACGTGCTAGGACAACGCTCGGGCGCGGGCGAAGGGCCAGACGGTGAGCCGGCGTGAGGATCGGGCTGTGCGCTGGGCCAGGATGCGCGCAACACTGGTCTTGGGATCGGGATGCAGGAACACGGCGCCCGCCTCCGTCAGCCGCCGCGGGACGATGTGACTGCCGTTGAGCAGGAACGGCATGAGCTCGCCCATGGCGCGGCGTGCGAGGCGATGCGGCAGCTTCATGCGCGGCATGGCGCCGCTCGCCGCCGCCAGCAGCGCCATCAGGTCCTCGCCACGCAGCGGCTCGGGCGCGATGCCGTGCACGAACCCCTGCAGATCGTTGCGATCCAGGAGGCCGCCGAACAGCGCGGCTGCATCGTCGATATCGATGGCCGGGATGAGCGCTCTCCTCAAATCGAGGCCGAGCCGCCAGTCGGCGAGCCTGGCCGGGGCCGATAGCGTCCCATCTGGAGCCAGGAGCAGGCCGAGCCGGACGATGGCAACGCTGGCGCCTTGCGACGCCATCGCCTCGAGCGCTGTCTCGTAAGCCTGCGCCATGCTCTCCAGCGCCGTTTTCGGTTTGCCGCGCGGCTCCGACTCGTCGACCGGCTCGCGCCGCACGATCCGGTCGAGGCTTGGAACCGATGCCGCCACGACGCGGACGCGCCGCCCGGCGAAGGCCGCCGCCAGCCGTGTCGTCGCCGTCAGCCGCGAGGTGCGGATGCGCTCGATCTTGTCCGCGGTCGGCCGCCCCGCCAGCGGCTCGCCCATGAGATGGGCAACGGTCGTCACGCCCGCGATCGCCTGTGCCGGGATCTCCTCGGAGAACGGGTGCCATTCGTGTATCGGCAGGCTGTCGCCGAATAGTGCAATGGCGCGATAGGGCCGTCGCGTCAGGATGCGTACATCGCGGCCCTCGGCTTGCAGACGCGCCACCAGGGTTTGCCCGAGACGCCCTGTCGCTCCGGTGACGAGGACGCCCACGGCCGTCTGCCTCACTGTTTGGGATTGGCGCCCGCCGGTCCGTGCGCACGCTTGGCGTCGTCCTTGGCTTCCGACGGTTCTTGCTTGCCCGCCTCCGGCAGGACTTGTTTGCCTGCCTCCGGCAGGACTTGCGGTTTCGCTTCCACCACGTCTTTAGAACGTGCTTCCAGCACGACTTTGCATTCGGCGGGCAGCTGCGCCAGGGTCAGCGGCGGTTTGGGCTTGGCTGGCTTGGCGTCGGGCCGCGGCGGCACCTTGATCCGCGCCATCCAGTCGTCCAGCTCCTTGCCGCATCCGTCGTCGGATGGCGGCGACGGCTGGCCTTCGCAATTGTCACTGCCCTTGGGGCAGGCGATGCGGATGTGCATGTGGTAGTGGTGCCCCCAGTAGGGGCGGATTTTGTGCAGCACGCTGCGGTCGCCGTCCTTCGCCTCGCACAGCGCCTTCTTGATTGCCGGGTGCACGAGCACGCGCTCGACGTCCGGGTAGGCAACGGCGCGGCGGATGAGCTGCGCATGCGCCGGAGTCCAGATCGAGGCATCGACGCTGAGACCATCAGCGGCGAGCATGGAGGTGGCGGACAGCTCCTCGCGTTCTTTCTCGCTCAACCTGCGGTCGGGCATGGGAGTGAGCCAGATATCGGCGTCGAGGCCGACCTGATGGCTGGCATGGCCCGTCAGCATGGGGCCGCCGCGCGGTTGCGACATGTCGCCGACGAGGAGACCGCGCCAGCCGTCCTGCGCTTTGGCCTCGGTCGCCAGCCGTTCCACGAGCTTCACCAGTTGCGGATGGCCCCAGTTGCGGTTGCGCGACAGGCGCATGGCCTGCCAGGCCGGTCCGTCGATGGCGAGGGGCTTGGCGCCGGAGAGGCAGCCGCGGGCATAGAAGCCGATGGCGCGGGCCGCAAGCGGAGCCGGCGTGGCGGCAGCGCCGAACAGCTGCCTGGCTGGCACGGCAGGCGGATTCGGTTTCGCCAATGGCTTTTTTGGTTTGGTGGCCGATTTGGCGATGGCGGCATCCGGCGTGTTGCCCGGCGCCGCGAACGGCGTGAGCAGAAGTGCCATGAGCATGATCGCCGCAGCCATCCGGCGCATCCGAACCCCTCCGATCCCTGCCTCGGCTGGGACTCACCTTAGCCCAATGTCGGGCAGCAATGCGACCGCAGATCCATTGCGCGACGGAGGGTAGGGTCCCCAAAAAAGGGGACCTCAATCCAGGTCGTGGCCAGCATGGGCCGGGTTACGTTGCCGAGTGCGGCGAGGAAATGCTCACGCACTCGCTGCCGGCTGCTTGATGCCCGTCTGCTTGGGCTGACGCACGACGTAGGTCTTGTCGGCCGCGTTGTAGTACTTGCGGTCGGGCTTGTAGGTGCCGCCGACGATGGTCACCGAGATGGTGTCGTCGGTGAGTGCTGTAAAGCTGTGGATCTCGGAGGGCGGAGCGACGATCGCCACGTCGTTCTTCTCCAACACGCGGTCGTCGATGATCGCGAGGTCGGCGAAGCCTTCCTTCTTGCCGTCGTCCCGGCGGTCGTAGACGACATGCTTCAGGCGGCCGCTGTAGATCGCCATCAGCTCCCACACGCCGTGATCGTGCGGCGGGATGAACTTGCCCTTGGGCAGATGGTCGAAGGTGATCGACATCTGGCCGTCGTAGTAGAGGTACTTGGAATTGTCGATGTGGTTGCCTTCGCGCTTCACGCCTTCGGCCGCCAGATCGCGCTGCATCACGCGCTGCACCGGCTCGCGCAGGGCTTCCAGCAGTTTCGGGCCATCCTGGCCATGCAGCTTGACGAGCCGCTGCACCTCGAGCGCGAGATCGCGCACGGTGTAGTCAGAGCCGGCCATAGAGCGTTCCTCCGTGGATTGTTGTTCGAGCCCAGGCTACCATCCGCGCCGCAGCAGCGTCCAGCTGGGCCCGGCGGCGATACTTCAGAACGTGAACATGCGCCGCTCGGGCACGGCGCCGAGCAGCACCTGCCCAACTGCCTCGAAGTTGGACTCGTGGCCTTGGATCTGCTGCGTGACGGTGTGCACATCGCGGAAGCGGCGCTCGAACGGATTGGCTGTGAACACGGCCGTGCCGCCGGCGGCCTGGTAGATGGTGGAGACGACAGCGGCGGACTCGCGGATGGCCCAGGTGGTGGCCAGCCGGAGCGTCACCTGGGTGTCTATATCGAGGCCGGTTTCGACATTGGCAGTCGCCCAAGCTTTCTCGAACGAGCCGATGACGAACATGCGCGCCGAGCGCAAGCGTGCCTCGGCTTGGCCGACCTGGAATTGGATGAGGTTGTTCTCGTTGAGCTTGCGCTTGGCGCCGCGCGGGGTCTTGTCGCGCGCGATCTCCATGAAGGCGTCGAGGGTGGTACGCGCGATGCCGAGCGCAACGCCCGAGAAGGAGGCGGCGTAGAGGCTGCTCGGGCCGAACGCGTAGAGCTTGCCGCCGCGAACCGGGCGGGTGTCGGCGTCGCGCCGCAACGTGAATTGCGCAGGTACGAAAAGATCGCTGACCGCATAACTGTCGCTGCCGGTGCCACGCAGGCCCATGACGTGCCAGGTGTCGATGACCTGTGCATCGGACTTGGGAAATAGCAATGTGTGGGTGACCGGTGTACCTTCCGAGCCCAGGCGCTTGGAGCCGTCCTTCTCGATGACGGGGACATGCGCGCCGAGCCAATTGGCATGACGGCTGCCGCTGGCGAAGTTGAAGCGGCCGTTCAGCACATAGCCGCCGTCGACGGCGCGCGCCTCGCCCGCGCTCGGCGGCCCCCAGGCCACCACGCCAGACGGCTGACCGAAGATCTGCTGCGCCTGCTCCAGCGGCAAATAGGCGGCGAGCATGGCGCTGACCGCGTTCTGCCCCACGCACCAGGCCGTGCTGGCGTCGTGGCGGGCGATGGCCTCGATGATCTCGACGAGGGCTACGGGCGCCACTTCGCTGCCGCCCAGATCGTGCGGCACCAGGAGGCGGAAGAGATTGAGCTCCGTGAGTGCGGCGACGACCGCAGGCGGCAACTCGCGGCGCTGCTCGATTGCCTCGAAGTTGGCCGCGAGAAGAGGCCCGAGCGTGCGTATGGCGCTGAGATGATCGCTGGTGCTGGCAGCTTGCATGATTAAGGGGTCCGTCGCGAGTGATGCCGGGGAGGCGAGGGCATGTGCCGGGATTGTGATGGGCTGAAGGGGCGAGATCAATCAATCCTTCTTCGTGTTCGGCATCGCAGATGGGTCCGCAGGCTGCCGCGCCGGATTCTGGGTCCCGCGTCGCGCGCGGGAATGACATGCCTGTGCATGATGATGCTCGCCGCGACCCGCGGTCGCGCTGAAAGCGCGCCTCCGGCACGCCCCCGGGATGACACTTGTTCGTTGAGCCAGAGCCACAGATGTCATCCCGGAAACCGCACGGACGAAGCATCTCCGTATGGCACGAGGTGAGTTCCGTGCGGTTATTGGGACCCAGGACCTCGTGCGGAGCACGGCATCGCCATGACGCGCGGCAGCCATCCGCTGTCCGATCACGAAAGTTCGTTCAACGCTGTGTGGCGTGGATGACCGGAGGCAAGTACGAGGATACAAGGTCAGACCGAGCCAACCGAATCCCGCTCACAGCGCGGAGTCGATACATGAGATTGCGGAGGATGGTGTGGGTGGTGCTGGCCTGCAGCCTGGCCGTTGCTGCCGGGCCAGGTGCGGCGCTGGCACAGGGCGCCACTGTGCCGGATCGGGAGCGCCTGGTGGCGGCGCGCGAGCTGATGGTGGTGACCCGCATGGCGCAGCAGTTCGACGCCAGCCTGCCGCTGCTTACGATGCATTTGACAAGGAATTTCGTCGACTTGGCACCTCAGGCCAAGGAGGAAATCCAGGCCGTGATGGGCGAAGTTTTGAAGCGGTTCCCCGCGCGCAAAGCGGAGCTGATCGAAGAGATTGCAAAGCTGCACGCAGAGAAGTTGACTCTCAAGGAGCTTCGGGAGCTAGTCCGATTTTATTCTCGCGGGATCGGCGCCAAGTTCATGGCCATGCAACCGGAGTTGACACAGCGCTCCATGCTGCTCTCCGAGCGCTGGGGCGAGATGATCGGGCGCGAGATCGATGCGGAAGTGCGGCGCGAGCTGAAAAAGCGCGGCATCGATATCTGAGGGCAAGAGAAACGGAACGGCCCCATGCCATCTTTCGACTACGACCTCTTTGTCATCGGCGGCGGCTCGGGCGGTGTGCGCGCGGCGCGCATCGCGGCTGGCCACGGCGCCAAGGTGGCGCTGGCCGAGGAATACCGCATGGGCGGCACCTGCGTGATCCGCGGCTGCGTCCCTAAGAAGCTGCTCGTGTACGCCAGCCGGTTCGCCGACGAGTTCGAGGATGCAGCCGGCTTCGGCTGGAGCGTAGAGGCGCCGCGCTTCGACTGGCCAACGCTGATCGCCAACAAGGACAAGGAGATCGCGCGGCTGGAAGGCGCCTATCGCACCACGCTACAGCGGGCGGGGGTGGAGATCTTCGATACGCGCGCAGTGCTGGAGGATGCTCACGCCGTGCGGTTGGCGAGCCCGGCGCGCACGGTCAGCGCGCGTACGATCCTGGTCGCGACCGGGGGCAGGCCCGAAGGTGACTCCAAGCTGCCGGGCATGGAGCATGCGATCACCTCCAACGAGGCGTTCCATCTGAAGCAGATGCCCAAGCGCATCGTCATTGCCGGCGGCGGCTACATCGCGGTGGAGTTCGCCGGCATCTTCGCAGGGCTCGGCGCGGAGACGATGCTGATCTACCGGCGCGACAAAATTTTGCGCGGCTTCGACGAGGACCTGCGCGACGGCCTCACGCAGGAGTACGCGCGGCGCGGCATTCGCATCATCACCGGCAGCGTCTTCACGAAGATCGAGAAAGACCAGCACGGGTTGACCGGGCATTTGTCGAATGGGGAGACGGTGACGGCCGACCAGATCATGTTTGCGATCGGCCGCTCGCCCAACACGGCCGGCATCGGGCTGGAGACGGCCGGTGTGGCGCTCGGCAAGAAGGGTGAGATCAAGGTGGATGCCGGGTCGCGCACCAATGTGCCGAACATATATGCGGTGGGCGACGTGACCGACCGCGTGAACCTGACGCCGGTGGCGATCCGCGAGGGGCACGCCTTCGCTGACAGCGTGTTCGGCAAGAGAGAATGGACGGTGGACCACGATCTCATTCCAACGGGGGTGTTCTCGACGCCGGAGATCGGCACGGTCGGATTGGCCGAGCACGCTGCGGCCGAGCGCTCCGGCAAGCTCGACATCTACAAGGCCCGCTTCAGGCCCTTGAAGGCGACCTTGTCGGGGCGGGAAGAGCGGATGCTGATGAAGCTCGTGGTGGATGCCAAGACGCAGAAGGTCGTCGGCTGTCATATTCTGGGTCCGGATGCGGCCGAGATGGTGCAGATCGCGGCCATCGCCATGCGCATGGGCGCGACCAAGGCGGATTTCGACGCCACCATGGCCCTGCATCCGACCGCCGCCGAGGAGCTGGTCACCATGCGCGAGACGTGGATTGCGCCGACGATCGCGGCGGCGCAGTGAGCGCGGCCGATCGTCCGATACCTCCTTGACCTGTCCCTTAGGGTCGCCCCGATAAGAATGGCGGTCAGCCAGCAACGAGGTGATTCGTGAGCGCTTCCGCCAAATTTCTGAACCCTTCCGAAGCTGCCAGGCGGCTCGGGATCTCCGCCAAGGCCCTTCGACTCTACGAGCAGCGCGGCCTCATTGCTCCGATTCGCAGCGCAGCCGGGTGGCGCGCCTCCGGCACGACGGCGCGAGCCGTCTCGGGGACCCAGCGTAAGAGGTGCCGAAGGCTCGATATCTTTGAGCTAGACGCAGCGCCAGTCTAGCAGCGTGTTGCGGCTCCACATCTTTGCGACGGTTTCGCGCTCGGAGCGGGCTTCCTTGCTGGTACAGGCGCAGCCAGTCGTGGTAGCAGAAAGCTAAATCCGCGCCGTGATTCGCTTGCGGCGCCTTAAGCGAAGAGGTCGCGCCATGGCCAGCATGCTCGCGCGCGCCTCGGTTGCTCTCCTGTTTCTCGTGGCTGCCGCCGGCGCCTATCCTGCCAAAGCCCAGAACTATGACGGTGATGCCGTTGTCCGTGTCGGCCTTTTCGCCCAGGGGACATGGCTCGACATCGATCAGACGCTACCGGGCGGCACGGGGGAGCTCACCGGCTTCGCCGGAGGCATCTCGGCCGGCTACGATTTCTGGCGCTCCTCGCGCTTCGTGCTCGGCTTCGAAGGCGACCTGTCCATGGGCGACCTGCAGGACACCGCAAGCACGACCAGCTACGGCATCGACTACCTCGTGACGCTGCGCGGCCGGGCCGGTGTCTACATGCACCCCACCTGGCTCCTCTACGCAACCGGTGGTGTGGCTTGGCTCGGGGTCGAGACGCAGAGCACTTTGACCGGGGGCAAGGAAGCCAACACGCTGACGGGCTGGACCGTCGGCGGCGGCACGGAGGTCGACTGGCGTCACATGATTCTGTTCGCCGAGTACCTCTATACCGACTTCGGATCGCACAGCTATACAATCGACGGCGTAGAGGAGCGCGCCGGTTACGACGGGCATCTCTTGCGCGTCGGGGTCAAGTTCAAGGTCGGCCACGACTACTTCAACGGCTCGGGCTACGACGACTATCGCCCGGCGAGGTAGCGCGCCGGCGGCGGATGCAACTCGATGCGGCGCCCGCGGCTTGCGGGCGCCGTTTGTCATTCGGGTGAAGCGGCCTTGATCCGCCGCGGCCGAGCGCCTAAAGGCCTTTCCAAGATCGGGATGGCCTGAACATGCAATCTCTTGAAGGTCGCATCGCGTTGGTGACCGGCGCCGGCAACGGCATCGGCCAGGGCATCGCGCGCCGGTTCGCGGGCGAGGGTGCGCACGTCTACGTAGCGGACGTGGACGGCGAGGCTGCCGCGGCGGCGGTCGCGACCGTCCGGGCGCAGGGCGGGGCAGCGACCGCTGTCGTGGCCGACGTCTCGCGTGGGCAGGACGTGACGGCAATGTTCCGCACCGTCGAGACGGCACACGGGCGACTGGATGTGCTGGTCAACAATGCCGGGCTCAACGTGCGGGCAGACTTCCGGCATCTGTCGGATGCTGACTGGGTGAAGATCCGCGAGGTGAACCTGGATGGCGTCATGCGGGTGGCACGCGACGGCTTTGCGCTGCTGCGGACCTCGGGCCGCGGCTCGCTCATCAATGTGGCCTCGATCATGAGCCATCGCGGGCTGCGGCAGCTCACCGCCTATTCGGCAACCAAGGGCGCGGTGTCGGCGCTGACGCGCGGGCTCGCCGTGGAATACGCGCCCTTCAACATCCGCGTGAATGCGCTGGCGCCGGGCTTCGTAGAGACCGCGCTGACCGAGCGGGCGCTGCGCAATCCGATGGTGAGCAAGGCACTACTGGATCAGACGCCGCTGCGGCGCTTCGGCACGCCGGAGGATATGGCGGCGGCGGCGCTGTTCTTCGCGTCCGACGAGTCCGCATTCGTGACGGGCGCAGAGCTTGCCGTCGACGGCGGCATGTCGGCCAGTCTGTAGTTTGGCTGCCGCATTTGTTCCTGGGTCCCGGATAACCGCACGGAACACGCGTGCTGCCGAAGTCGCCACGCCGTGGCCGTGCGGCTTCCGGGATGACAGTGTTCGGTGTGGCCCGACCTGACCTCAAAGGACAGTTGTCATCCCGGGCAAGCGCGGGGCCGAGGCGGACCATGCGTGACGCCGCGTCAATTCCCGCGCGCGATCCCGGGACCCAGGGTCCTGTGCGGAAGCCATCCGCCTCACCGGCTCGTGAAGCGCAAAGGGACTGGCGTTGCCGCATTCCGTCCGTATGGTGTCGACCAACAAGGACGCGACGTATGTGGGACAGCATTCGAGAGTTCGGCAAATTGGTGATGGCGGCAGGCATGGCCGCGTGGATCGGCGCGGTGCATGTTCCGTCTGCCGCGGCGGACACGTATGTTTTCGATCCGGGCCACACCAACATCACCTTCAGCTGGAACAACCTGGGGCTCTCGCGCCAGTCCGGCCGTGTTCTCGAATACGAGGGCATGCTGGTGTTCGATCCCATGCAGCCCGAGGATGCCAAGGTGGATGTCACGCTGAAGGTGGCGAGCATCTCCACCGGCGCCAAGCAGCTCGACCGGGATCTGCGCTCATCGGATTTCTTCGATGCCGCGCGTTTTCCCGAGATCACGTTCCGCAGCACGCTGGTGAGCAAGACCGGCGAGCGGACAGGTGATGTGGCCGGCGACCTCACCATCATGGGCGAGACGCGACCCGTGGTGCTGCAGGTGCGCTGGAACTATACGGGCGAGCATCCCTGGAGCACGCTCAATCCGACTTACAGAGGCAAATTCGTGTCCGGCTTTTCGGCTGTTGGCACGATCCTGCGCAGCGAGTGGGGCCTCAAGCGCGGCACTCCGCTGGTCTCCGACGAGGTCGAGATCGCCATCGAGACGGAGCTGACGCGGAGGTAGGGGCTAACGCTGGCCCGAATCGCCAAGCCCCTCGCATGTTTCCGCGATGAGGTGATCGACGACGGCGGTCAGCGCCTTTTCGCGCAAGGCACCGGCTGCGAGCGCGGTCTTGAAGACGGCGAGCTGGCGGTCGGCGCTCGTCCCTTCGGCGGCGATGCGGCGGGCGCGCGCGACATCGGCCTCGCAGCCGAGTGCCGCGGCGTCCTCGCGGATGAGCTCCAGGATCTCCTCGATGAGCCCAGCGATGGGGGCAAGCTCGCCCTTGCCGAAGTCGAACAACGTGCTGCCAACGCCGTAGCGCTGCGCGCGCCAGCGGTTCTCCTCGAGCAGGAACACGGGATAGGTGCGCCAGCTCTGGTTGTTGCGGCGCAGGCGGAACAGCATGCGGCAGAGGCACTGGAAGAGAGCGGCCACGGTCAGAGCATCGTCGAGCCGGGTGCACACGTCGGTGACGCGCATCTCCAGCGTCTGAAAGCGCGCAGACGGACGCAGGTCCCACCAGATCTTGGAAGCGTCCTCGATCACCTTGGCCTTGGTCAGCACGTCGACGGTGCTGCGGTATTCATCGAAGCTGCCGAAGCGGCCGGGCAGGCCCGTGCGCGGCAGCTCGCGGAAGATGGCGAGGCGCCAGCTCTTCAGACCCGTGTCCTCGCCCTCCCAGAACGGCGAGGAGGTGGCGAGCACCAAGAGATGCGGCAGGAAGTAGCGCGCCTGATTCATCAGGTCGACGCGCAGCTCGTCGTCCTCGATGCCGATGTGCACGTGCATGCCGCACACGACGAGGCGGCGGCCGACGCCGGCGAGATCGTTGGCGAGCGCGTGATAGCGGTCCTTGTCCGTGTGCAGCTGGCGGGCGGCCTCGGCGAACGGGTGCGTGGAGGCGGCGATGGGGGCGAGGCCGTGGGCTGCGGCTTCGCGGGCGATGGTGGAGCGCAGGTGCAGGAGATCGGCGCGCGCCTCGGGAATGGTGGCGCACGGGCGGGTGCCGACCTCGATCTGCGAGCGCAGGAACTCGGGGCTGACCTGGCCGCCGAGCTTTGCCTCGCATGCAGCCATCATGGTGGGCGGCGCCTCGGCGACGAGGTCGCGCGTGGTGCGATCGACGAGGTGGTATTCCTCCTCGATGCCGACGGTGAATTTTGGCTCGGTGAGCGACATGGCGCCATGCTTGGCACGCGTGGGCGGGAGAGGCAATGGCGGTGGATTGCGGTGCTCAGCTTTGTCCTTAGCTCAGATGGATGCGCGGCGATGTATCGGGACATTTCAAGCGCGGCGCGTGCGACGTGCTACATCATGATGCCCGCCAGCTTGCCGCCATCGACGGTTATCGCGGCGCCCGTTACGAACGTGGATTGATCGGAGCACAGCCAGACGATGGCATCGGCGATCTCGGACGGTGGCGCGACCCTTTTCATGGGAGTTCTGGCGATGACTGTCTCCAGGTGCCCTGCGTAGAGCCGCTCGCTCATGGGCGTGTGGAACGAGCCGGGGCAGAGCAGGTTCACCCGGATGCCTTTGTCGGCATACTCCAGCGCCGCGCACTTGGTCAGGCCGACCAGGGCGTGCTTGGCCGAGACATAGGCAGACATTCGGGGTACGGCGCGCAGGGAGGCTGTCGACCCGACATTGACGATCGCGCCGCCACCCAATCGCACCATCGCCTGGAGCTGGTATTTCAGGCAGGCGAAGACCCCGTTCAGATTTATGTCGATGACACGCCGCCACTCGTCGACCGGGTACTCTGCCGTAACGTCGCGTTCGCCCTCGACCCCGGCGCAATTGACCGCACGGTTGAGGCCGCCGAGCCGGCTGATGACGCTGTCGATGGCGGCGCTGACATCGGCGTCCCGCGTCACATCCAGGGGAAAGAACGCCGCTTCGCCGCCAGAGCCGATGATCTCTTCGACGACCCGTCTGCCGGCCGCTTCGTCACGATCGGCGACGGCAATACGATACTGCTGCCTGGCCAGCGCGATCGCCGTCGCGCGGCCGAGCCCGGAGGCCCCTCCGGACACAAAGCAAACCTTGGACTTTGGTGCAGGCATGGGTTCCATCCGTGTTGCGGGGAGTTGGGCGCCGCCGCCTACGATGAGGCGGTGCCCCCGATTACACAAGGCATGCCGGTGCGGCATACCCCGCTGCGACTGCCAAGGGAAGCGCGGGTGGCGGTCAGCGGGCAAAGGCGGGTGGAGATGGCCCGGGTCACCGAGTGTCATCCTCGGACTTGGTCAGGACAAGCCCGAGGATGACAGCCGTGAGCGGGGCACCGGCCGCGACTTTCGCACAGGGGCTTGTGTTTCGGGCCGTTCGCTTTCATGTAAGGCGCGCAGCGAGGCTGGGAGTTGAGTCCCGGCCGCGGCGGGATTGAGACCGATGCAAGAGAAGACCGATACGACGCTGGCGCCGCGGGTGGCGGCAAACGGGGCCGACACGCCGCTGGCGCGTGAGATCGGGCGCCGGCGCACGTTCGCCATTATCGCTCACCCGGACGCCGGCAAGACCACACTGACCGAGAAGCTGCTGCTCTTGGGCGGCGCCATCCAGCTTGCCGGCGACGTGCGCGCCAAGGGCGACCGGCGGCGCACGCGCTCGGACTGGATGAACATCGAGCGCCAGCGTGGCATCTCGGTGGTGACCTCGGTGATGACGTTCGAGTACGGCGATCACATCGTCAATCTGCTGGATACCCCGGGCCACGAGGACTTCTCGGAGGATACCTACCGCACGCTGACAGCGGTCGACTCGGCGGTGATGGTGCTGGACGCGGCCAAGGGCATCGAGTTGCGCACGCGCAAGCTGTTCGAGATCTGCCGCATGCGCGATATCCCGATCATCACCTTCATCAACAAGATGGACCGGGAGAGCCTGGAGCCGCTGGAGCTGCTCGATGCCATTGAGCGCGACCTGGCGCTGGATACGACGCCGATCGTGTGGCCGGTGGGCATGGGACGCGACTTCAAGGGCACGTTCGACCTTGCCACCAGCCGGCTGCGGCGCATCGGCGTCGATGACGACGAGCTGATGCTGACCGGCCCGGAGGATGAGCGGCTCGACGAGATCGTGGACAGCGACCTGCTCGCCAAGTGGCGCGAGGAGATCGACTTGGTGCGCGGCGCAGCACGCCCGTTCGATCTGGACGCGTTCCGCGAGGGGCACCTGTCGCCCGTGTTCTTCGGCTCGGCGCTGCGCAACTTCGGCGTGCGTGATCTCTTGGACGCGCTGGTGGAGCACGCACCGCCGCCACGCGCGCAGCAGGCCGACCGGCGCCTGGTGCAGGCGACCGAGCCCGGCATGACCGGCGTGGTGTTCAAGATCCAAGCCAACATGGACCCGAACCACCGCGACCGTATCGCGTTCCTGCGGCTCTGCTCAGGCAAGCTCACCAAGGGCATGAAGGCCAAGCTCGTGCGCACGGGCAAGCCGATCGCGCTCAACGCACCGCAGTTCTTCTTCGCGCAGGACCGCTCGATCGCGACCGAGGCGGTGGCGGGCGACGTGGTGGGCATTCCCAATCACGGCACCTTGCGCATCGGCGATACGCTGACGGGCGGCGAGGAGCTGAGCTTCACGGGCGTCCCCAATTTCGCGCCGGAAATCCTGCGCCGCGTGCGCGTCGCCGACGCCATGAAGGGCAAGCAGCTCAAGACCGCGCTCAGCCAGATGGCGGAGGAAGGCGTGGTGCAGATCTTCTCGCCGCTCGACGGC
The DNA here is from genome assembly GCA_963806735.1 of uncultured Alphaproteobacteria bacterium. Classification (GTDB taxonomy): domain Bacteria; phylum Pseudomonadota; class Alphaproteobacteria; order Rhizobiales; family Hyphomicrobiaceae; genus CADEFX01. Next base: position 90,659 of record CAWEBE010000044.1, read on the forward strand.
ACAGGGTTGATCGTGGGCGTGGTCGGCGCGCTGCAGCTCGATGTGTTGGTGGCGCGCATGGCGGCTGAGTACGGGCTCGAGACGGCGCTCGATCCGGCCGGCGTCGAGCTGGCGCGCTGGGTGCAGGCGGACAGCCCGGCCGACCTCAATTCCTTTCTCGAGAAATACCGCACCTCGATCGCCGAGGACGTGGACGGCGATCCGGTGTATCTGGCGCGCTCGCAGTTCGACCTGGAATGGGTGCGCGAGCGCAACGACAAGGTGCGCTTCGTCGACATCAAGGAGACGCAGCGCAAGGCAGCCTAAAGTATTTCCGACTTGGACGGAGCAACCCATCAGTCCTGCGTCCCCGGACATCGCGTCGCAACAGGCGATGCGCATGATGCGGGGCCTTTCCCGCTCGTGGCGTGCGCGCAGGCGCAGTGCTCCCATGGTGAAGTGTAAAGATCCCGGATGAACCGCGTCTCTTCGAGGAGCGGTTTCCGGGAACGCAGGTTGAGAGGCGGTTCGATAAGCCGGAAAGACGCTAGAGGCCGAGTTCCGCAACGGACCCGGCCTCTCGCACGTGAGCCGCGGTTGCGGCGTCTCAATCCACGCAATCGTTGTAGCGGTTCCACCAGTACGGGCTGCCGGTATTGATCGCGCGGCGATAGAGCCAGCCGCAACTGCCGTCTGCAGCGTACGTGTAACCCGAATTGTAGCCGTAGACGGGTGCACCGTAGGCGTAAGTTTCCGACCGTGGGGCATAGTAATGCCGGCGCGGCGCGGAGTAGGAGTAATACCGCACCTCGGGCGCGCGGTAGGTGCGGTACTCGACGACATCCGCCGGTTCCTCACGCGTGATGATGGTGGTTTCTCGCCGCACGACCGTGTCCGCGCTTGCTGGCAGCACGGGAGTGGCGAGCGTGGTGAGTGAAACTGCGGCTGTTGCCAGGAGAAGGTTCCGCATGATTGCACCTCGTCTTGTTCAGAGGATGGTTTGCAGGCGAACGTGCGGAGCGGCGCAGGGTTCCCCCGCGGTCGGGGTTCGTCAGTTTGTCGACGTTGACTGTGCGGCAAGCGCGATCTAGCGTGATTGCTGGCCGATGCGGCCAGCCGCTTGCGCCCCTTCCGGGGACGGTGAACGCATCTTCCGAAATATCATGATCCTTGTGCGCTTTGATGCGAACGGGTCGGCAACGCAAGCACTGACATTCTCGTTCGCACCAACGCAAAGGATCGGACATGCGAACATTCCGTGATGCAAAGGCGATGGCCAAGTCTCTGCGCGAGACGCTGGGCCAGCGAAAGGTCGACATTTCACACAGCGAGAGCCTCGAAATTGTCGCGGCGCAGTTCGCACTGAAGGATTGGAACACGCTCGCGGCCAAAATCGACGAGAGCGGCGCTCAGGCCGAGCAGGGCCAAGCAACGCCGGGTGGCCCACAGTTCAAGGATGCAATCCCTATTCTGCGCATCTTCTCGGTCGAGAAAGCGAAGGAGTTCTACGTGGACTTCCTGGGCTTCACGATCGATTGGGAGCACCGTTTTCACGACAACGCTCCGCTGTATGCGCAGGTGTCCCGCGCGGGCCTGAAGCTGCACTTGAGCGAGCATCACGGCGATGCGAGCCCCGGATCGACGGTGTTCATCTGGATGCGGGGTATTGCCGACTACCACCGCGAGTTGACGGCCAAGAACTATCGCTACTACCGGCCCGGCCTCGAGGACGCGCCGTGGGATGCACGCGTGATGCAGGTCGGCGACCCTTTCGGCAACAAGCTGCGCTTCAGCGAGCCGAACAAGGCCGACGATCCGCGCGCCTGATACGAGCGCGTCATCAGGTGGACGAGAAAGCGCCGGTCATTTCCGGCGCTTTCTGCGCGCAGTCCCTCCGGCCTCGACAACTTCTTGCAACGTTTCGAAGAGCCAGGCCAGGCCCGCATCCATCATCGCCACTCCGGGCGTGATGGCACGCATGCGAAAGCTGGGCAGCGGCAGCGGCGCTTTTGTGCTGACTACGCCAAAGCGCTTTGCGTGCATCGCTACGAACCTACCGGGCAAGGCGGCGATCAGATCCGTGTCCGCGATGACGGCGAGCGCCATCATGAAATTCGGGACGGTGAGGGCCACACGGCGCGAGAGCCCTTGTTTTGTGAGAACCTCATCGACAAAGCCGTGGCCATCGCCAGTGAGCGAGACTACGAGGTGCCGCATTGTGCAGAAGCGTTCCAGCGTGGGGCGGCGTGCGAACGGGTGTCCGGCGCGCATCGCGATTGCGAACTCTTCCTCGTAAAGGGTGCGCGCGAGGAACCGCACGGGAATTTCGTCCAGCGGAAGGATGGCGATATCCATCGCGCGCGCTTCCAGGTCCGCCAGTGCAGGCTCCCAGGCGCGCTCGGTCTGCCCTCCCTGCGGAGGCAGGATCTGCCGCACGCCGATGTCGATGTCGGGCGCCGCGCGGCGCACATGGTCGAGCAACCGAAGCAGGAACACCGCCGAGGTTCCGTCGGGCGCGCCGATGATGAAGCGGCGCATCGACGTAGCGGGGTCGAATGGCGCGGCGGTCGAGACGATGCGTCTGACGCGGGCGAGAATGTCGGCAATCGGTTCAGCCAGATCGGTGGCGCGCGCGGTCGGTACCACGCCTTTGGGCGTGCGCAGGAACAGCGGATCGTTGAGAAGCCGGCGCAGTCGGCCGAGGCCGTGGCTGACTGCCGACGCGGACAGATTGAGACGCTCCGCCGCCCGGCCGACGTGGCCCTCCTCCAGCACGGCTGCGAACAGGACCAGGAGGTTGAGGTCGGCGCGGGATAGATCAATATGGTTCAGCATATTCCTGAAATCATATCATTGGATTCATGGTCGTGCATCGGCGATCTGAGAGGGACAGCGCGCGGCCAAAGCGCCCGACGCGCAGCAGAGAACGTCCCGCACAGGAGATGATGCAATGATGAAATCGCATGGATGGCTCGTCGCCGTGGCGGCGATGTCGGGCATGATGCACCCGCCGGTAACGATGGCCTCCGAGCCGCAGCCGAGTGCACTTCGACCCGCCGCGCGCATTGCGAATGCGGAGGCTGGTGCCGTGGTCGATTTCTGGCGTGCGGCGGGTCCAGGGCTATGGTTTGCCAAGGATGCCGAGTTCGATCGCCGCTTTCGCGAGCGCTTCCTGCCTCTGTACGAGGCGGCCGCGCGCGGCGAGCTTGGTCACTGGCTGGAGGCGCCGGAGGATGCGCTGGCGCTGCTCGTGCTGCTCGACCAGTTTCCGCGCAACGCCTTCCGCGGGAGCCCGCGCATGTACGCCACCGATACTCTGGCGCGCGAGATGGCGGAGGCCGCGATCCAGGCCGGGCATGATCAGGCGGTGGAGGCGGATCTGCGGCTATTCTTCTATCTGCCGTTCGCCCATTCGGAGCATCCGGCCGACCAGGAACGCTCGGTCGCGCTGAACCGGCATCTCGGTGAGCCCAATGTGTCCCATGCGCAGAGGCATCGCGATATCATCCGGCGCTTCGGCCGCTTCCCCCATCGCAACCCGATCCTCGGGCGCATGATGCGGCCGGAGGAACAGCGGTATCTCGATGAGGGCGGATATGCGGGGTGAGGTGAGAGCGCCGAGTGTGTTGATCACCACCACCCCAGCCCTCCCCCTTCGAGGGGGAGGGAGAGAAAAATGGTGAGGCCAGTACACGCCTGGCTGTGGGTGCGGAAGGCCTTGTGTGCGGGTCATCTTGTACCTGGTGACGAAACGAAGTTCGCAGCCGTCAGGCCCTTGCCCGGCCGGGCAATCGGCTGGTGGCCTCACGATGCTCCTCAAGCAGCCACTTAGCTCTCCTCGGATTTGCTTCGCTCACATTCGTTCGCCAGGCAACTGGCCTGCTTGCTTCGCCCAGGCGGCGAGCTGGGCTTCGTCGAGCTCATCGTCCTCATGGATGTCGAGGTAGCGCACGTCCTTGTGCTTGGATTCGCCGGGCGGGACAGGGCGCAGCGACGCGCCACGGAAGAACGCCACCTTCACGTACTTCGTGAAGCAATGAAAGCTGAGGAACCAGCCGTTACCCTCGCCCTCGATGCCATAGAAGGGCGAGTTCCATTTGACCGCTTTGCGCACGCCGGGGACGGTGCGCACGATGAGCGCGTCGAGGCGGCGCCCGACGTCGCGTTTCCAGCCCGGCATGGCCGCGATGTAGGCCTGCACGGGGGCGTCGCCGTAGCCCTTCGCGATCTGCGGGTTGCCGCCGGCGAGGAGGGCCGGCTTCGCAGCGACCCGCTTGGCGGCCGCCTTCTTTGCGACCTTCGCCGACGTCTTGGACGTCTTGCCGGCCATTGTGTTCACTCCAACGCGTGAGGATCACAAAGCCGGTGATCGAACAGAGATTCGGATCGCGGACGATTTAACGCCGCGACCCTGAAGTCCATTCGCTCTGGATTTAGTCGAACGGAATTCGTCCGTGAAGGTGGAGAAGCAAAGAAAACCTTTGCCGGTGCCCTCAGTCCTTGCACTCGTGGTAGCGCTTCCACCAGTAGCGGCTGTCGGTGTGCTTGGCACGACGCTTGAGCCAGCGGCAATCGTCGCCTGAATCGTGCCGATAGCTCGAGTAATAACGGTAGGACGGCTCGCGATAGTAATAGCGGTGGACGTGCCGTTTGAACAAATAGTGTCGGGGTATCCGGCCGAAGTCGTCCTCATCGGGCAGGTAGGGTTTGTATACGACGAGTGGTGGGGCCCGGTACGCGTAGTCGTCGTCATCATCGTAGTCGTAGCCGTGATGTCCATACGAGCCCGCGCTGGCCGGGACGATTGGAGTTGCGACCAAGGCGAATAGGACCGCCGCCGTCGCCAGGAAAAGATTGCGCATGGCTGCACCTCGTCGATTTATGAAGTTGCGTTCGCAAGCGAACGTGCAATGTGAAAGACGGTATCTCAAGATCCGAAGGGCTCTTCCCCACCGCTTTATATGGGGCCTTCAGTCCAGCGTCCTGCGGAACCGCGCGACGGCAATCGTCATCGCGATCAGGGTGAGGCCGATGAGCCACAGCGCTTCATTGCTCAGGTCGTAGAGGGTGGCGCCTTTGAGCATGACGCCGCGCACGATGCGCAGGTAGTGCGTCAACGGCAGGATCTCGCCCAGCCACTGCGCCCAGCCCGGCATGCCGGCAAACGGGAACATGAAGCCCGAGAGCAGGATGTTGGGCAGGAACCACATCATCGACATCTGCATGGCCTGGAGCTGCGTGCGAGCCAAGGTCGAGAAGGTGTAGCCGACGGCCAGGTTGGCGGTGATGAAGAGCGTGGTCAGCATGGCCAGCAGCGTGAGGCTGCCGACGATCGGCACGTGGAAGAAGTAGGTGCCGGCGCCTAGGATGATGAGGGCCTGCAGGAAGCCGATGAAGATGTAGGGCGCGATCTTGCCGAGCATGATCTCGAGCGGCTGCAGCGGCATGGACAGCAGGCTCTCCATGGTGCCGCGCTCGACCTCGCGCGTGACCGAGAGCGCGGTGAAGATCAGCATGGTCATGGTGAGGATGGTGCCGAGCAGGCCCGGCACAATGTTGAGCTGGGTGATGCCTTCGGGATTGTAGCGGCGGTGCTGGCGGATCTCGAACAGGGGCTGGGCGACGGTCTCCTCCGGCAGGCCGCGGTCGCGAGCGAGCGCGGTGGAGAGGATGCCTTCGAGCGCCCCCAACGCGCTGCCGGCCGCCTGCGGATCGGTGGCGTCGGCGGCGACCAGCAGCGCCGGCCTGTCGCCGCGGCGCACGGCGCGCGCGAAGCCGGCGGGTATCTCGATGATGAACAGCACCTGGCCGGATTTCATCCAGTGGTCGACCTCGGCCTCGCTGCGCGAAACGAGCTTGATGTCGAAGTAAGCGGTGTTGGCCAGGGCCGAGAGGATAGAGCGGCCGAGATCGCTGTCCTCCTGCAGCAAGAGCGCCGTGGGCAGGTGGCGCGGGTTGTTGTTGATCGCCAGCCCGAACAGGAAGAGCTGCATGAGCGGGATCATGATCATGGTCGCGAAGGTGATGCGGTCGCGCTTGAGCTGGATGAACTCCTTCATGAACATGGCCCGGAAGCGCGACAGCGTGCTGGTCTGCGAGGTGGCGCGAGGGGCGCGTTGGGTGGTCATGGGAAGTTGTCCCGGCTGCGGCTCATCAAGTCGATGAACACGTCCTCCAGCGAGGGCTCATCGCGCTTCCATTGCAGATGGGAGTCCGACTTGAACGGGGCGAGTGCGCGCTCCAGCGCGGCGGCATCGCGCGCCGAGACGTGCAGGCTGGCGCCGAATGGTGCCACCATGTCGATGCCGGCCATGCCGGTGAGCTTCTCGGCGAGCCCGTGCAGGTCGGGGCCCGAGACGGTCCAGGTGGTGAGCCCCGACTGGGCGACGACCTCGTCCACGGTGCCGTGCGTCAAGAGCTCGCCGTAAGCGATATACGCGATCTCATGGCAGCGCTCGGCCTCGTCCATGTAGTGGGTGGAGACGAGCACGGTCAGCCCTTCGGCAGCAAGATTGTGGATCTCGTTCCAGAACTCGCGCCGCGCCTTGGGGTCGACGCCGGCGGTCGGCTCGTCGAGCAGCAGCAGATCGGGCTCGGGCAGAATGCAGGCGCCGAGCGCCAGACGCTGCTTCCAGCCGCCGGACAATTCGCCCGCGAGCTGCGCCTCGCGGCCGGTGAGGCCAAGACGCGTAATGGCCTCGCGCGCCCGTGCAGGCGGATCGGGCAGGCCGAACACGCGCGCCACGAACTCCAGATTCTCGCGGATCGACAGGTCCTGATAGAGCGAGAAGCGCTGCGTCATGTAGCCGACGTGCTGCTTGATCAGGTGGCTCTGGGTGAGAATGTCGTAGCCGAGGCAGGTGCCGCGGCCGGAGTTGGGCGTCAGCAGGCCGCACAGCATGCGGATGGTGGTGGTCTTGCCGGAGCCGTTGGGACCGAGGAAGCCGTAGATCTGGCCGCGGTTGACGCGCATGGTGAGGTTGCGCACGACGGTCTTGTCGCCGAAGGACTTGGTGAGGCCCTCGACCTCGATCACAGCCTCGGGAATGGCTTGCTCACTTGCGGCCATCAGCGGCCTCGCGCGTGGTCTTGGCGGTCATGGCGATCGAGACCGGCTGGCCGACACGCAGCAGCTCGGGCCGGCGCGGGATGGCCTCGACGCGGAACACCAGCTTGGCACGCTCCTCGCTGGAGAAGATCACCGGCGGCGTGAACTCGGCCTGGCGCGCCAGGAACGTCACGTCGGCGCGGATGCCATCGGCACAGCCGTCGCAATGGACCGTCACGGCGTCGCCGAGCGCGATGCGCGGCAGCTCGGACTGGGGCACGAAAAAGCGCAGCTTGAGATTGCCCGGCGGCAGCAGCGAGAGCACGGACCGGCCGGACGGCACGATCTCGCCGATGCGGAAGTAGATCTCCTGGATGACGCCGTCGGCCGGCGCGACCACGCTGCGCTGGGCGCGCCGCGTCTCGGTGGAGGCGACCTTGGCTTCGGCCTGCCGCATGACGCCGCGCGCGGCCTCGATGTCCTCCGTGCGCGCGTTCATGCGCGCCACCTCGATCTGGCGGCGAACCTCCATGAGCTGCGCCTGGTCGCGCTCGTAGGCGGCCTTGGCCTGATCGAGCCGTGCCGGCGCCGAAATCTGCTTCTCCACCAGCTTGCGCGTGCGCTCCAGCTCGGGCTCCGACTGCTCCAGCGCCGCCTTGGCACGTGCTTCCTGCGCTTGCAGCACGGCAATCTCCTCGGGCCGCTGCTGCGCAGACTCGACCCTGAGCAGACGCGCCTTGGCCTCCTCCAGGGCGGCACGTGCCTGATGCCAGTCCGCGTCCTGGATGTCGCGCTGGAGCTGAAACAAGAATGCGCCCGCCTTCACCGCTTCGCCTTCCCTGACAGCGAGCGTGGTCAGGCGTCCTGGCTCGTCGGCGCCGATGAACAGCAGATCGGCCTCCACCCAGCCGTGGAAGGCGGGTGGCGCCGCGGACCCGCGGAAGTAGAGGTAGGAGGCGCCTCCGGCAATGGCGATGAACGTTACAGCCGCAACGGCGATGGCCTTGTGGTTCATGGCCGAGCCTTTCCGGCGTTCGTGCGATGATCGAGAAATTCGCCTGTCCTTGCGGCATCTCCCGGGGCGAATTTCGCGGTCTGAAGCGCACGGGCACTATTCATGATTCTGGTGCCCCTTTGATTCCGAAGCTCGCTCCCGATCCCGGCGTCGAGGTTTTGGCGAGCTTCGGAATTGGGACACCAGCCAGGATGCGGGCGTGTGCTGCGAGCATGCCTTCGACATCGAGCGGATCGATGCGGCCGAACAGACGGTCCCAGACGATGCTGACGATCAGGGGCGCGACGATGAGCTGCGGATAGCGCTCCAGTGTCTCGGCGGGCAGCCCACTTCCGGGCGCGGCGCGGCGCAGCGCACCCCTGATGAGCTCGAGGCCGCGCGAGACCACCTCGCGGTAGTAGAACTCGGCGATGGCCGGAAAGTGCGGGCCCTCGGAGATCAGGAGCTGAAGGACGAGCTGGCGCTCGGTGCCGAGCACCTCGGTGCGGAACAGCTCGAGGAAGCGGGCGATGAGGACGTCGGGCGGCACGACGCCGGCGATGTGCTCGATGTTGTCGAGAATCGGCGTAACGCGGCTGCGGATCAGCTCCTCGAACAGCGCTTCCTTACTCTTGAAGTAGAGATAGAGGGTGCCCTTGGCGATGCCGGCCTTGGCGGCAACGTCATCGAGGCGCGCGGTGGCGAAGCCGCGGCGGGAGAAGACGTCGAGCGCAGCGGCGAGAATGGCTTCGCGGCGGGCATCGGCCGATGCCGCGTCAGTGCGGCGGCGGGCTGGCGCGTGCGCGGCGCTTGTGCGGGCGCGCGGCACCGGTTTGCGCGTGCGCTTGGCGGACGGCGCAGCGCCCGGTTTGCGACCTGGCTTGCTCGGCATTGGTGCCTCGGCCTTCCGGCTTTCGATGGGTGACTGACCAGTCAGTCATTTAGGAGGCGGCGTGGGCGTGTCAAGGCGGGCGGCGCCCGGCAAGCTTGTCCACGGTTAACGGGGATAGGATGCGCCCGGGCTTCGCGCTGACGCCGGCGGCGGGCCGGCTGAGGTAGGTCAACGCAGCACAACGCTAGCGCAACGCCAGGACAACGCTAGCTCAACGTTAACTCAACGCTGGAACAACATGCATCAAGCTCGAGCGAGCAAGGCGCCTGACTGACCCGTCAGTCAGGCTCGCTTGCGGGCGCGTCTCAGAGACTGCCGAAGCGCTTCTGCCACCAGCCTTTGCGGGCAGGCTGCGCCGGCTCGTCGCTCTCTACCGGCGGCGGAGTGCGGACGGGCTCGCTCTGCGTGAAGCGATCGGCATCGGCGGCGTGCACCGGCTCGGGCATGCGCTGCACGTCGCCGGCCCGCTGCTCCTCGACCTCACGGTACGATTGTGCTTGCGTATCGATGGTCGCGACATACGGCTCATCACGGTGCGTGTCGTGCGGCGCTTCGGTTGTGGGCTCGCGCGGTGATGCTTCGCGAGCGGTTTCGCCGGTGTGACCGTTCCAATCACCTGCGGGACGCGCGTCCGGCGATGGTTGTTCGCCGCCGTGCTCGCGGTCGCTCGCATGCGCAGTGCGCTCGCCGCCCTCACGTCCCTCACGATTGCGTCCCCCGCGCCTGCCGCGCCGGCGGCGGCGTCCACGTTTCTCCTCTGCGTCGCCGCGCTCGGCATCGCCGTGACGCGGCTCGTGGCTACCACCGACATCCTCGACACCGTCGCTCTCGCGCGGCGCCTCGCTCACCTCCTGCTCATCCCCGTCGCGGGCGGGGCTCACAGCATGCCTGTCGTCACCCCGCTCCCGGTCGCCACGTCTGGCCGTGCGCTCTCCCTCGCGTCCATGCTCCGCACGATCGCCACGGCCGCCGCGGCGGCGGCGCTTGCGGGGCGAACGCCTGTCGCCACCATCCTCCGCGCTATCCTCCTCGCGCGGTTCGCGAGGCTCGCGCGCCTCACCGGCCTCGCTGCGCTCGTCGCCTTCAAAGCCCCAATCCATGTTGACGACATTGCGCTCCGGCCGCTTCTGCGGCTCGACCTCGCTCGCAACGGCGCGCTCGATGGCAAAGTTGGCGCCCTGCATGCGCTCGCTGGCGTGCACGCTGATGGTGATGCCATAGCGCCGTTCGATGTCGGTGACGAAGGCGCGCTTGTGGTTGAGGATGTAGAGCGCGACGCCGGCCGTGGTGAGCGCCGTCAGGGACGACGGGCGGCCCTTCATCAGCTCGTCCTCGATGCCGCGCAGCACGGCCAGCGCCACGAATTCCGTGGAGCGAATGATGCCGGTGCCCTGGCAGTGAGGACACTGCGTGGTGGAGCCCTCCAGCACGCCGGTGCGCAGGCGCTGGCGCGACATCTCGAGCAGGCCGAAATGGGAGATGCGCCCGACCTGGATGCGCGCGCGATCATGGCGCAGCGCATCCTTGATGCGGCTTTCGACCTTGCGGTTGTTGCGCCGCTCCTCCATGTCGATGAAGTCGATGACGATGAGGCCGGCAAGATCGCGCAGCTTGAGCTGGCGCGCGATCTCGTCCGAAGCCTCGATATTGGTGTTGAGCGCCGTCTCCTCGATGGAGAACTCGCGCGTCGACTTGCCCGAGTTGACGTCGATGGAGACCAGCGCCTCGGTCTGGTTGATGACCAGATAGCCGCCGGAGCGCAGCGTCACGTATGGGCTGAACATGGCGTTGAGCTGCCGCTCGATCTGGAAGCGGGTGAAGAGCGGCTCGGGATCGTGATAGTGGGTGACGCTCTTGGTGCCGCCGGGCTGCAGCATGCCCATGAAGTCGTGCGCCTCGCGATGTGCGGCATCGCCGGCGACCACGATCTCGTCGATATCCTTGGAGTAGAGATCGCGAATGGATCGCTTGATGAGGTTGCCTTCCTCGTAGACGAGGCATGGCGCGGTCGATTGCAGCGTCATGTCGCGCACGCTTTCCCACAGGCGCAGCAGGTACTCGTAGTCGCGCTTGATCTCCTGCTTGGTGCGCGCCGCGCCCGCCGTGCGGATGATGAGGCCCATGCCCTCGGACACCTCGAGCTCGTTGGCGATGGACTTCAGGCGTCTGCGGTCCTGGGCGTTGGTGATCTTGCGCGAGATGCCGCCGCCGCGCCCGGTGTTCGGCATCAGCACCGTGTAGCGGCCGGCCAGCGACAGATAGGTGGTGAGGGCGGCGCCCTTGTTGCCGCGCTCCTCCTTGACGACCTGCACGAGGATGATCTGGCGGCGCTTGATGACCTCCTGGATCTTGTAGGAGCGCGCGCGCCGGCGCGTGCGCTCGGGCACCTCCTCCATCGCATCCTCGGTGCCGACCTGCTCCACCTGCTCCGGCTCGGCGCCGTTGGGGCCGCTCACCTCGGTGACGCCGCCACCCTCGGAGGCCTCGGTTTCGGATGTAGTCTCGGTCGTATCGCCGTGCGCATCGGTGACTGGCGGCTCATGCCCTGCGTAGGTCTCGCCGGACGGTGCTCGATCGTCGTAGTCGGGCAGCGGCCCGGCGTGGCGCTCCTCTTCCGCCTGCTCGCCGGGGGCGGAAGTCAGATACGGCTCCTCGCCGACGGCGGCGGGCTCGGCAGCCGTATCGCTCAGTCTGGCGTCGATGAAGGGCTGCGGCTCGAAGCCCGGCACCGGCTCGCTGTCGTCGCTGCCGCGCCGCCGGTCGCGCCGCTGGGCTGCCGCGTCAGCTTCCTCCTCGGCCTGAGCCTCGGCCTCGGCCTCTTCCTGCAGCAGCGCCTGCCGGTCCGCGACCGGGATCTGATAGTAGTCGGGGTGAATTTCGTTGAAGGCGAGAAAGCCGTGGCGGTTGCCGCCGTAGTCGACGAAGGCCGCCTGCAGCGAAGGCTCTACACGCGTGACCTTCGCCAGATAGATGTTGCCGCGGAGCAGTTTGCGTGACGCCAACTCGTAATCGAACTCCTCTACGCGGCCTTGCCGAAGGACCACGACCCGGGTTTCCTCCGGGTGCGTGGCGTCGATGAGCATCTTGTTGTTCTTGTCCATAGTCTCGTTTCCTGCGCGCGCCGCGGGGCGAAATCCGGCCGTCCGGACAGGAGGCCGACCAGCGGGAAGCACCCGGTTTGGGCGCGCGTCTTGGTTGATGTTGGGTTTGCAAGAGGCACAGCGCAGACCGCTCGGCGGTTTGGCCGAGGCTGTGGTCGATGGCTTGTGCCAGTGTATCTCATGGTCCTCGAAGGGACGTTCAGTCCTGCACCTGTGCGGACGGGTCAGACACTTCTGGCGTCTGATCCGTCACGAAATTGATGGCCACGCCGGAGTTGCGGCCAATCGCTCACAGCACCGCCCGGGCTCGGCTGTTCGGTGCCGGGGATTCCCTTGCGGCAAGGGCCGCTCGGCCCGGCACTGTCCAGCGAAAGCGTCGGTCGCGCCCTGTTTTCGCTCGGCCCGCGATCTGCAACTTTCACGCGGGGCGCGGCCCTGCCTTCGGCAGACGCACGCAGCGAAACGCGATGGGTACTATTACGAGTTTGCCCGAAGCGAGGCAAGCTCGTTGAACGCCGTCTTGATAACCAGATCGACGGGCGTCGCTACCCTGGCCGCGATAAGCCATTAGCCGTCGATTCGGCAAACATTTGGTAAAATCCTGCTTCCGGCGCAGCGACCGTCGTCGCATGCTAGGTTGCGCGAATGGGGATGGGGAAGGCGCAGGGGATGGGCGCGGTCACCACCAATACAGTGCGCGGCGTTGTGGCTGCGGCTCTGGCGCTCACCGTGCCAGGGGGCATGGTGTTGGCGCAGCAACCGGCCGAACAGTCGTCGGCGGAAGTCAGCTGGGCGACTGTCGTGAACCCCAAGGCGGCAGGGGCTGTGGCTGACGGCGCCGAGCTGTCAGGCGACACCGCGAGGACCCGCTTCACCCTGGCGCTGACGCGTCCGGTCCAGTTCAGCGCTTTCCGTCTCGGTAATCCGAACCGAGTGGTACTGGACATTGCCGGCGTCGAGTTTCGTCTGCCGGCCGAAAGCGGCCGCCAGGGCCGCGGGCTGGTTACGGCATTCCGCCACGGACTGATCGCGCCGGGCAAATCGCGCATCGTTCTCGATACGACACAGGCAGTACATGTCGAATCGCAGCTGGTGCCTGGCGCGCCGGGCGGCCGTCTGCGGCTCGAGCTCGATTTGAAACCGATGTCCGCGACCGAGCTTGCGGCAGCGGAGCTCGCTGCAGCCGCAGCCTCCGCGCCGATCGCGATGGGTGATGCGACTGCCGAGAAGCCTGCGTCCCCGCGCGTCAAGCCGGTGATCGTCGTCGACCCCGGCCACGGCGGCATCGATCCGGGTGCACCAGGAGTGCTCGGTTCGGAAAAGGACGTGGTGCTGGCTGTCGCCAAGGAGGTGCAGCGCGCCCTGCTCGCAACCAAGCGCTACGAGGTCGTCCTGACGCGCTCGAGCGATGTCTTCATCTCGCTCGACGAGCGCCTCCAGCTTTCGCGCAAGCACGCCGCCGACCTGTTCATCTCACTTCATGCCGATGCCCTGGAGGCACGCGAGATCGCGCAGAGCGTGCGCGGCGCGACCATCTACACGTTGTCCGAGCGTGCCTCCGACGAGCGCGCGCGGCGCCTTGCGGAGAAGGAAAACGCGTCCGATCTGCTGGCCGGCCTCGATGTCGCGGGCGATGAGGGCCAGGACCAGGTCAAGCAGATCCTGTTCGACCTGATGCGCCGCGAGACAACAAATTTTTCGACAGATTTCCGCAGCATTTTGCTGCGGCAGATGAAACCGAGGATGGCGCTCGCTCGCGAGCCGCAGCGCTCGGCGGCGTTCAAGGTCCTGCGTCAACCGGGCTCACCCTCGGTACTGATCGAGCTGGGTTACATGAGCAACGCCGAGGACGAAAAGCTGCTGGCCTCGCGGGAGTGGCAGCGCCGCATCGCCGAGGCCATGGCTGCGGCAGTCAACGAGTTTTTCGCCCGGCGACCGGTCCGGCGCTAAAAAGGGAGCTGATAGGGAAAGCCCTATACCGCTTGGCGGCATTGATCATTTCGCCCGTTTTGCCCATCTTTCAGGGTGTCGGGGCGCTGTGCCGCCATATTCCGTGCTAATGTGCAAGCTGGGCGTGCTTGATTTGCAGCCCGTGCACAGGGTGAAGAAGAACATCGTTCCAAAAGGACGCTGCTGGGCCGCATGAGACCGCCGCCGATCATTCCTCCGCCACCCGCGAGACGGCCAAAGAAACGGCGGCGCAGCTGGATGCTGAGCCTGCTCGGCGTTCTGTTCGCATCCGGCGTCGTGCTGTTCCTGGCGGGCTCCGCGGTCGGCGGCTACCTGTTCTGGAAGGCCTCGAAGGATCTGCCGAGCTACGAGAGCCTGGCCCGCTACGAGCCGCCCGTCATGACGCGCATTCACGCGCACGACGGCTCGTTGATTGCCGAGTACGCGCGCGAGAGGCGCATCTTCGTGCCGATCAACACGATCCCCAAGCTGGTGATCAACGCCTACCTGTCGGCAGAGGACAAGCGCTTTTTCGAGCACGGCGGTCTCGACTTCGTGGGCATCGCGCGCGCCGTCATGAAGATCGCCGAGGACCGCATGAAGGGGCGCGAGCGCCGTGCGGAAGGTGCCTCGACCATCACCCAGCAGGTGGCCAAAAACTTCCTGCTGTCGAGCGACCGCACCCTCGAGCGCAAGCTGAAGGAGGCGATCCTCGCCATCCGCATCGAGCGCGCCTACCCGAAAGAGCGCATTCTCGAGCTCTATCTCAACGAAATCTATCTCGGCATCGGCTCCTATGGCGTCGCCGCCGCCGCGCTCAACTACTACAACAAAGAGCTCAAGGACCTGACGATCGAGGAAGCCGCGTATCTCGCCGCGCTGCCGAAGGCGCCCAACAACTACCATCCCTTCCGCCGGACCAAGGAAGCCACGGTACGGCGTGACTGGATCATCGATCAGATGGCCGAGAACGGGTTCATCACGGCGCAGGAGGCGAAGAGCTCCAAGGCCAAGCCGCTGACGGTCAACTTCCGGCCGTTCGGCACGCAAATCTATGCGGCCGACTACTTCGCCGAGGATGTGCGGCGGACGCTGGCCGGACAGTTCGGCGAGGATGGGCTTTACGGGCGCTCCGACCGCTCGAGCGTCGGCGACGGCCGGGTCAACGGCGGCCTGTCCGTTCGCACCACTTTCGATCCGACCCTGCAGCGCCTAGCGCGCAAGGCGCTGACGGACGGCCTTGTTGCTTTCGATCGCGCCAAAGGCTGGCGCGGCGCCCTGCAGCGCATCGAGGTCACGGGCGACTGGGGCGCGGCGCTGAGCGGCTTCGAGATCCCCACCGATATTCAGCCGTGGCGCCTCGGTGTCGTGCTCGAAGCCCAGAAGGTGAAGGCCGTGGTCGGGTTGAGGCCCGCGCGACAGCCTGACGGCAGCCTCGTGGCCGAGCGCGATGCCGTAGAGATCCCGTTCGACGAGATCAAATGGGCGAAGACCAATCGCGGCGCGCCGAAGGCCGTGACGGACACTTTGTCGCCCGGAGACGTGATCTGGGTGGCGCCAAAGAACCCAGACCAGCCGACCGGCGTGTGGTCGCTGATGCAAATTCCCGAGGTCGGCGGCGGCCTGGTCGCCATGGACCCGCATACAGGGCGCGTGCACGCAGTCGCCGGCGGCTTCTCGTTCGCGAGCAGCCAGTTCGACCGCGCTCTACAGGCCAAGCGGCAACCCGGCTCGTCGTACAAGCCTCTCGTATATGCGGCTGCACTCGACAACGGCTACAAGCCGACCAGCATCGTGTTGGATGCGCCGATCGAGATCGACCAGGGCCCAGGCAAGGATATCTGGTCGCCGAAGAACTACGACGGCGGCAGCTCTTTCGGCCCCTCGACGCTGCGGCTCGGCATCGAGAAATCGCGCAACCAGATGACCGTGCGGCTGGCACAAGACCTGGGCATGCCGATCATCGTGGAATATTCCAAGCGCTTCGGCGTCTACGACGACCTGCTGCCGGTGCTCGCCATGTCGCTCGGCGCGGGCGAGACGACGCTGCTCAGAATGGCGGCTGCCTATTCCAGCCTCGCCAATGGCGGCAAACAGGTGCAGCCGACGCTCATCGATCGCATCCAGGATCGCTGGGGACACACCATCTGGCGTCACGACAAGCGTGAATGCACCGGATGCAAGGCGGAGAAATGGCAGGGCCAGAGCGAGCCCGCCCTTCCCGATGATCGCAAGCAGATCATCGATCCACACACCGCCTACCAGATGACCTCGATGATGGAAGGCGTCGTGCAGCGCGGCACGGCAACCGTGATCAAGCAGTTCATTCCGGGCGTGCCGGTCGCGGGCAAGACCGGCACCACCAACGAGGAGAAGGATGCTTGGTTCATCGGCTATACGCCGGACCTCGTGGTTGGCGTCTTCGTCGGCTACGACACGCCGCGCCCGATGGGCAAGGGGCAGACCGGCGGCCAGGTGGCGGCGCCGATTTTCGGCTCCTTCATGAAGGCGGCGCTGGCGGAGAAGAAAGCCGTGCCGTTCCGTCAACCGCCTGGCATCAAGATCGTGCGCGTCAATTTGCGCACGGGGCTCAGGGCGCAGGGCGAGCCCGACACCGTGCCCGAGGCGTTCAAGCCGAGCGAGGAGCCGGACGACGCGTATTCCATCATCGGCTTCACGACGGACGGCGGCACGTTCGTGCAACAACGCGAGGACGAGCGCGCCATCACCACACGCCGCGGGATGTGGTAGGCGGCGTTTACACTCCTGCGGGTCGAGCTTATATAGCCGCACACATTGTCCGGCCTTGCCAATACGAACAGAGACTTCCGCGATGCGCGCTGAATATCAAAAGCTCGTCGACGACATCCAGCAGTCGCTGGTGCTGCTGCGGAGGTCTCTTTGACTGGGACACGGCCGAGAGGCGCTTAGGCGAGCTCAATCGCCAGAGCGAGGACCCGAAGTTGTGGGGTGATCCGCAGCGGGCGCAGAAGGTGATGCGCCAGCGCCAGCAGCTCGAGCGATCCATAAAAATGTACCGCCAGATCGAGCGTGAGCTGGAGGATGGCCTGACGCTGATGGAGCTCGGTGAGGCCGAAGGCGACGAGGCCTCCATTGCGGAGGCGGGCAGCGCGCTCGAGCGGCTGGCGGAGGAGGCGCAGCGGCACGAGATCGAGGCCCTGCTCTCGGGCGAGGCCGACAGCAATGACGCCTATCTCGAGGTCAATGCGGGCGCGGGTGGCACCGAGAGCCAGGACTGGGCAGCAATGCTCCTGCGCATGTACATGCGCTGGGCCGAAGCGCGGGGCTACAAGGTGAGCCTCATCGACGAAAGCCCAGGGGAGCAGGCCGGCATCAAGTCGGCGACGCTCGAGATCAAGGGCGAGAACGCCTACGGCTGGCTCAAGACCGAGTTGGGCGTGCACCGGCTGGTGCGCATCTCTCCGTTCGACTCCAATGCACGGCGGCACACCAGCTTTGCCAGTGTCTGGGTCTATCCGGTCGTCGACGATACCATCGAGATCGAGATCAATCCGGCGGACCTGGAAATTACCACCATGCGCTCGGGCGGTGCCGGCGGCCAGCACGTCAACAAGACCGAATCGGCGGTGCGCATCGTGCACAAGCCCACCAACATCATGCTCGTCTCCCAGGACCAGCGCTCGCAGCACCAGAACCGCGAGTTGGGCCTGAAGCGCCTCAAGGCGCGTCTCTACGAGCTGGAGCTCAAAAAGCGCGAGGAGCTGGCTGCGGCCGAGGCGGCGTCGAAATCCGACATCGGCTGGGGTCACCAGATCCGCTCGTATGTGCTGCAGCCATATCAGATGGTGAAGGACCTGCGTACCGGCACCCAGACGAGCGACGCGGCAAGCGTGCTCGACGGCAATATCACGTCCTTCATCGAGGCAGCGCTGGCCCAACGTATCAAGGGCGGCGGGCCAGCCGAGGTCGCCGATCTCGATTAGGCGGCGATGCGTCCGCCTCAACCGTCGGCTATGGGCGAAGCTGATCCCTGATCAGGTCGCGTGCCCGTTGCTTGCCGGATAGGCGATCTCGGGGCGCTGTATGCCGGCGGTCGGATCTTCCATGCGGCGGGACTTGCCCTCGAAGTAGGCGCCCTGCTCGATGGCCAATTGCTGGTGGAAGACGTCGCCTTCGAGCTTGCTGTTGGATTGCAGCAGCACGCGCTTGCCGCGCACCGAGCCCACCACGGAGCCGCGTACGACGATCTCCTCGGCGACGACATTGCCGGTGATGCGTGCGTTTTCGCCGACGATGATGCTGGCGGCGTGCAAGTCGCCCTGGATCTCGCCGTCGATCTGCACCTCGCCCCGGGACACGAGGTTGCCGATGATCGTGAGGTCGGCGCTGATCTGTGAAACGCTGCTGGGGCTGCTGTCTTGCTGATACGGGCTTTCCTGCTGACGGGCAGCCAGGGGGGCTGGTGAGGGCTGGGCAGTGCTGATGCTGCGCGGCGCCTCGTACGCGACAGGACCCTTGTCGGACTTCTTCGTAAACATGGATGCTCAACTCCCTCGACGTGCACGGCTCCTGCGTGCCCCGCAATTCGGACTGCATGATGGCCGACTCTCCGGCCAGCTGCTGAAAGCACCCCGCATCCTCTGGCTTTCCGCTGGCGTTGCTTAGCACCTTTGGCGCGTGCGGTCACCGCAAACCGGTCGGGTCACAAAAATCAGGTGCGGCCGGTCGCAACCAGCGGTTTGTAGAAACCGGGAGCGAGCCCGGCCTCGGCGCGCGCCCTGTCATTGAACGGCGGCTTGATGGGGCCGCGAAAATGCGTGCGTACGAGGGTGTGGAAGGTAGGCTCCGGCATCAGTCCCTCGCGGTCGCACAGGAATCGAAACCACTTGGCCCCGAACGCGACGTGCCGCTTCTCATCGCGGTAGATCGTCTCGATGATCCGTGCGGAGAGCCCGTCGCCTGCGGCATCCAGACTGTCGATCAGAGCCGGGCTGACGTCGAGGCCGCGGGCCTCGAGCACCAGCGGCACGACCGCGATACGTGCGATGAGGCTGCCACCCGTGGCCTGGGCAGCCTGCCAGAGGCCGTCATGGGCCGGCAGATCGCCATAGGCGGCGCCGAGCTCGCCGAGGCGTTGCGAGAGGAGCCCGAAGTGGGTTGCCTCCTCGAGCCCGACCTGCACCCAGTTGTCGAAATACGACTGAGGCATCGGCACATGGATGAACCGGCCGATCAGGTCCCAGGTCATATCGATGGCGTTGAGCTCGATATGGGCAAGGGAGTGCAGGAGGGCGATGCGGCCCTTCAAACCCTGTGTGGACCGTTTCGGCATGGCGCGCGGCCGCAACAGCTCGGGCCGCGGCGGGCGGCCGGGCCGGTCGGGCATGGCGGGGGCCGTCCGAATTGGCCCGAGCGACAGCCGGCGTGCGAACCAGGCTTCGGACGTCAATCGAGCCAAACGCACTTTTTCGATGGGATCGGCGCTGCTGACGATGGCGCAAGCGGCAGCGGCAAGGCCGGAGGGCTGTGCTTGTTCACTTGCAGCCATTGGCCCGTTCAGTGTCCAAGGCCCTGCGCGGCAGCGAGCACCTCGGCCGCATGCCCTGGCACCTTGACCTTGCGCCAGCTCTTGGCGATGCGGCCAGCCTTGTCGATCAGGAATGTGGAGCGCTCCACACCCATGTACTTGCGGCCGTACATCGATTTCTCCACCCACACGCCATACGCATTGGCCACCGCCTTGTCCCCGTCCGCGGCAAGCTGTACGTCGAGGTCATGCTTCTTGCGGAACTTCGCGTGGCTTTCGATGCTGTCCGGCGAAACGCCGATGATGTGGGTTTTAGCCGTGCGAAAGTCGGTGGCCAGGCTGGAAAAATCCTTGGCCTCGACTGTACAACCCGAGGTGTCGTCTTTGGGGTAGAAATAGAGCACCACTTGCTTACCTTGGAGCTGGGACAGCTTGACCTTTTCCCCACTGTCTGTGGGCAGTACGAAATCTGGGGCTATATCTCCGTCGCGTACCATACAGCGCCTTTCTTTCGTCGTTTTTGTCCAACTTCATCCAGCCTAGCGTGACGATCGAGAAATGCTGGCGAGCTTCGCGATCGGCACACTAGCACGCTGACATAAAAGCGTTCCGCAACAGTCACGTCCCGGTCGGGGGGTTGCAAGTCCGGGAACGTCGTCATCAAGCGTACTCGACGGCAGCGCCGGTCGCGGGGATTTCTGGTCCCCGGCGGCGATGGTATCGAGTGGGGCACATCGCGAGCAGGGGACACGACGCTAATGGAGAGCCGTGGGCGGCCCGCCCATCGCACCCAGCCGCCACCGTTGCCTCGCAACGGCAGCGGTCGGCTAGCGTCGAACATGTCAGTGCCCGGCTCCGCCCGTGGTCAGCCTGCTCAACCGCGCGACGGCTATGGCGGCGTGCTGCGCCTATGCGTGCCCTGGGTCTCGCGTCCTGCGGTCCTGCTGCTGAAAGTGCTGGCCGTTCTGTTGCCTGTGACAGGGCTCGGGCTCGGACTGGCCTATCTGCGCCTTCTGCAAGGCCCAATCTCGCTGCACTTCCTCCTGACGCCAATCGAGCAGGCGTTGAAGACGGAGTTGCCGGGCGTCGTTGTCGATGTCGAGGACGCGATCGTACGTCTGTCCGAGCGCGGCAGGATCGAGTTCCGACTGAAGAACATACAGGTGCACGAGAACGACGGTGACATTCTGGCGCTTGCTCCGCTTGCGGCCGTGCGTTTGAGCACCCGCGCGTTGATGTCAGGTCACATCGCGCCGTCCCGCATCGAGCTGATCGAGCCACGCTTTCTGATCGCGCGCGACGCGGATGGCCAGCTCTCCGTGAGCTTTGCGCGCGCTGCCAAGGCCGAGGACGCATCGGCCGTCCCTCAATCCCGGACGGACGGCGCTTCGGGAGGGCTTGCGGAGAATGCCGCGAGCAGCCCGGCAACGCCGTTTCGACGCCTCGATCTTGCCCGCACGATCAGCGAGGCGTCGGCACGCGCACGCCGCAGGGTGGATGCCGCCTCGTTCCTGGGGTCGGTGGGCTTCAAGGATGCCGTGCTGATTTACGACGCAGACGGGCGACGCAGCAGCTGGCGGATGCCGGAATTCGACATTCGCCTCAAGCATGAGCAGAGCCGCAGCATCATATCCGGCTCGGGGGCCGTGGCCGCCGGGGAAGGCCAGTGGACGTTCAGCTTCCGCACCGAGGACTCGCCCAAAGCCAAGACGCTCCGAGTCGATGCCTCCATACAGGATCTGGTGCCGCGTGCCCTGGTGCACAACTCTCCGCACTTCGCCATGCTCAATGGCATCGACCTGCCCATCTCGGGGACCGGCAGCATCGAGCTGTCGGCAGAGGGTGAGGTATTGGGCGGGCATTTCGGCCTCGACCTGGAGCCCGGTCGGCTCTACCTGCCCTGGCTGGATCATGTTCCACATACCATCGGCTCCGGCCGCCTCGATGTGCGCTATGCGGGCGACCAGCAGCGCTTCGACTTTGGTCCCTCCACGCTGTCGTGGGGCAGGAGCCATGCCGTCGTCGGCGGCGCCGTGACCCACTCCTGGGGCGCCAACGGGCAGTCCGCGGGCTGGCAGTTCGACCTGCGCACGCTCAGCGGCGTGATCGCGGCTGAGGATTTCGACGTGCCACCGCTCAACATCGAGCGTTGGACTGCCAAGGGGCGCGTAGGACCTGAGCCTGGACGCCTGCAGCTCGATGAGCTGAAGCTGCAGGCTGGCGGCGCGCACATTGCCATGACTGGACATGTGGCCAGCATGACCGACCGCATCGATGGGCGTCTCGAAGGCCAGATTGGCCCCATGCCGATGGCGACCGTGAAGGCACTATGGCCGAACCCGCTGGCGCGCCGCACGCGCACCTGGATCGGACCCAATCTCATCGGCGGTACGCTCAAGGGCGGATCGTTCGCGATGGCCACGAGCCGTGAGGTCGGTACGGACGTGCGCCAGAATGCCGACCCTTCCGGGCGCCGCCTGTCATTGACGCTGGAAGCCGCAGACGTCGAGATCAGCACGATGGAAGGCTTGCCACCGGTGCTGGCGCCGCGTGCCTTGCTCCGGGTCGAGGGCAACGACGCTGAGGTGACGATACCCGAGGCCTCCATCGCAAATTCCCGTGGCGAGCGCATCGCGCTCCGATCAGGCCGGCTCTTTGCTGCCAACATCGACAGTGAGCGGCCGCTGGCCGAGCTCTCGGTCAGAGCGCAGGCGCCGCTTGCAGCGACCCTGGATTTCCTCAGCCGCGAGCCGATATCGCTCGGGCGCGAGACCGGCGTGAACCTGCAAGGTCTCGAGGGTAAGGCCGAGGGGCAGGTTCGCGTGACCTTGCCGCTGGGCAGCACCCCCTCGACCGCCGATATGAAGCTCGAGGGCAAGCTGCGCATCACCGATGGGCGCGCCAAGGACGTGTTCGGAGGGCATGACATTCACGGCGCGACGGTCGTCGTCGATGTCACGGAAAAATCAGTCGATGTGCGGGGCGACATGCTCCTCGCAGGCGTCAACATGAAGTTCGGCTGGCAGCGCCTGATCGGGGTGCCGGACGCGCAGCAGCCGCCCATCAAGATCAGCGCCAGGCTCGACGACAGCGACCGCACGCAACTGGGCCTCGATCTCAATCACATGGTGCACGGCGAGGTGCCGGTCGAGGTCAGCGTGCAGCGGGCGGGGCGTGTGGAGCCCGAGATTCATCTCGTGGCCGACCTGACCGGCGCCGAGCTGACGCTCAATGACATCTCCTGGCGCAAGCCGACCGGCCGGCCCGCAACGCTGCAGTTCGATGCGGTCAAAGGGCAACAACACAAGACCGAGCTGCAGAACTTCCGGCTGTTGGGCGAGAACATTGCGATCGATGGCTGGGTCGGCCTCGGACCGGACAACCACGCCAAAGAGTATCACTTTCCCGGCTTTTCGCTGAACGTGGTCACCAACCTCGACGTGCGAGGCGTCTTGCGCCCCGGGCGGGTTTGGGATGTCAAGGCGCAGGGGAAAATCTATGACGGCAACGAGCTGTTCCGGTCGCTGATCACATTCGGGCAGCTCTCCGACAATCAAACGCATGGGAAGGATCGGCCCGGGCTCGATCTGACGGCGGAGATCGGCGCCGTGCTCGGCGCTTCCGACACGGCCGTACGCGGCGTCAAGCTCAGGATGCAGAAGCGGGCCGAGCAGCTCACGATGCTCGATCTTCGCGGCACACTCGACGGTGGCAAGCCGTTGAACGCGAGGTTGCGGCAGGAGCCCGGCAAGCCCCGTATCTTTGTCGCCGACACGCTCGATGCCGGGCAGGCCCTCAAGCTGATCGGCTTCTATTCCAACATGATTGACGGTGCCGCCGAGCTCGAGATCAATCTGGAAGGGAAGGGCGCGGCTGAGAAGACCGGACTACTGACCATCCGCAACTTCCGGGTGCTCGGCGATCCGATCGTCAGCGAGGTGCTGCAGACAACCGATGGAGGCCGCCCGGCCATCGATGGCGGCGGGCGCGCGCAAGCCAAGCGCGTGGTGCGAGAGCAGTTCGAGTTCGAGCGTCTGCGCGCACCCTTCTCCATGGGCAACGGCCAGCTCGTGCTCGACAATGCGCATGTCACCGGGACGCTGGTCGGCGCCACCATACGCGGCAAGATCGACTACAAGAGCCAGCGCGTGCAGCTCGGCGGCACGTATGTGCCACTCTCCGAGCTCAACCGCAGCTTCGCGCCCATTCCGCTGCTCGGGCCGCTGCTGACGGGACCGCGCGGAGAGGGTGTGCTCGGCATCACGTTCGCTATCGAAGGGCCGATGGCGGAGCCGCAGGTCATCGTCAATCCGCTGTCCTTCGTCATGCCGGGCATCTTCCGCGAGATCTTCCAGATGGCGCCCGAGAACCTGCGCATCACCCCGCGCGAAGAGCGGCCTCAGACGAAGGGGAGCAAGGCATCGGGACCCCAGGTTCGTGCGAGCCCGCCGACGGACGGCGGGGCATCGCCGGACGGTCCGCGCGTCGACGGCGAAGCGCTCGGCGGCTGGTCATCGGAGACCACGGCTCCGCCTCGCCGCGTGAAGTAGCCTAGTGTGATGATCGAGAAATTCGCCCGCGGTTCGCGGCTTGGCTCGTTGCGAATTTCTCGATCTGAATCACACTAGAGAAGATAGGCTTGCTAGTGTCCTTTCGATCGCGAAGTTCGCTCAGAGAAGGCGGGAAATGCCGACGAACTTCGCGATCGGGACACTAGTTCCCGTTACATCGGCTTGAGCAGCACGTGGCGCTTGCGGCCGAGCGAAAGCTTGATGACGCCCTCAGGCGTTACATCCCCGCCCGAAAGTCGTGCCCTGACGTCGGATACGGGCGCATCGTTCACGCGCAGTCCGCCGCCCTCGACATGCCGACGCGCTTCGCCGTTGGAAGCCGCCAAGCCTGCGCTCACGAAAGCGGCGAGCACGCCGATGCCTGCCTCCAGATCGCTGCGCTTGATCTCGACCATTGGCAGGCCGGTCCCCAGGCCGCCCTGCTCGAAGGTGGTCGCCGCCGTAGCGGCTGCAGCCTCGGCGCTGGCGCGGCCGCGGATGAGTGCGGTCGCCTCGGTTGCCAGCACCTTCTTGGCCTCGTTGATCTCAGCACCCTGGAGCGTGGCGAGCCGCGCGATCTCATCCATCGGCAACGTCGTGAAGAGCTTGAGGAAGCGTCCGACGTCAGCATCCTCGGTGTTGCGCCAGAACTGCCAGTAGTCGTAGGCGGACATCTGGTCCTCGTTGAGCCAAACCGCACCGGCTGCGGTCTTGCCCATCTTGGCGCCGGAAGAGGTGGTCAGCAGCGGCGTCGTCAAAGCATAGAGCTGGTGCGTGCCCATGCGCCGCCCGAGATCGACACCGGTGACGATGTTGCCCCATTGATCCGAGCCGCCCATCTGCAGATTGCAGCCCGTGCGCCGCGCCAGCTCGACGAAATCGTAGGCCTGTAGGATCTGGTAGTTGAACTCGATGAACGACATCTCCTGCTCGCGCTCTAGTCGCATCTTGACGGACTCCAAGGTCAGCATGCGGTTGACGGAGAAGTGCCGGCCGATGTCGCGCAGCATCTCGATGTAGTTGAGCTGCGTCAGCCACTCGGCGTTGTCGAGCATGACTGCCTCGGTCTTGCCGGTGCCGAACGCGAGAACCTTGTCGAAGACCTGCTTGATGCTCTCCTTGTTGCGCTCGATCTCCTCGAGCGGGCGGATGGCGCGAGTCTCGTCCTTGCCCGAGGGATCGCCGACGCGCGTGGTACCGCCGCCCATCAGCGCGATAGGCTTGTTGCCGGACACCTGCAGCCAGTACAGCATCATGATCGAGATGAGATTACCGATATGCAGCGACGGCGCCGTGCAGTCGTAGCCGACGTAGGCTATGACGCCACGTTTGGCCGCCAGCGCGTCGAGGCCAGCGAAATCGGAGCACTGGTGGATGAAGCCGCGCTCGTCGAGAACGTTCAGAAAATCCGATTTGAATTTGGCCATGACGATCAGGTTCGGGTTTGCGCCGCCCAGGGACGCTGTCTAGTGTGACCGGGCCCGAGTCTCACGAGGTGACGCCGCGAGTCTTGCCCGATAAGGCCGTGGCAAATTGCACGGGACAGGCACCATGAGCAAGGTGATGCGCGCAATTGGCCTCATGAGCGGCACGTCGATGGACGGCATCGACGTGGCGCTGCTGGAGACCGATGGCGAGGATATCATCAAGCGTGGACCCTCCGCAGCGGCGGCTTACACCACCGAGTTTCGCGTCAAGCTTGCCCAGGCGGTTGCTGACGCATCCGGGATGACCGATCGCCGTGCCCGGCCCGGATGTCTCGCCGAGGTGGAGCGCGAGCTGACCGAGCAGCATGCTGAGGCCGTCCTGCGCTTCATGGGCGATCACATGCTGCAGCCGTTGGCAGTCGACGCCATCGGCTTTCACGGCCAGACGGTGCTGCATGTGCCGAGCGCGGGGCTGACTATTCAGCTCGGAGATGGGCCGATGCTGGCAAACAAAGTCGGCATCGACGTGGTCTATGATCTGCGCGCCGCCGATATGGAGGCGGGCGGAGAGGGGGCGCCGCTGGCTCCGGTCTATCATCGTGCGCTCGCCGCCAAGCTGCCGCAGCGGCCAGCCGCCTTCCTCAATCTCGGCGGCGTCGGCAATGTCACCTGGGTCGGCCGCGACGGCGAGCTGCTGGCCTTCGACACCGGCCCCGGCAATGCCATGATCGACGATTGGGTGCTGCGAAAATGCGGCCAGCCGCGCGACGAGGGCGGCCGCCTTGCTGCCGAAGGCCGTGTGCATGACGACTACGTCACTCAGTATCTACGCCATTCCTACTTCGGAGAGCCGCCGCCCAAGTCCCTCGACCGCAACGCGTTCCAGCTCGATCTGGTTGATGCATTGTCCGCGCCGGATGGGGCCGCGACCTTGACGGCATTCACGGCTACGGCCGTCGCGGCGGCGCGGGCGCATTTTCCCGAGCAGCCGGCGCTCTGGGTGGTCTGCGGCGGCGGACGCAAGAACAAGACCTTGATGAGCATGATCGCGGCCTGCGTCGAGAACGCGGTCGTCCCGTCGGAAGCGATCGGCGTGAACGGGGACGGCGTCGAGGCGGAGGCGTGGGCCTACCTGGCCGTGCGCTCGCTCAAGGGATTGCCGATCACGTATCCCGGCACCACCGGCGCGCCGAGGCCGATGACCGGAGGTCTGGTCGCACGGTCGGGCTAAGTGTCCTGATCGCGAAGTTCGCCAGAGTCTGCCGCGTGCTCTCAACGAACTTCGCGATCAGGACACTAGCAAAACTATGATTCTAGTGTGGTTCAGATCGATAAATTCGCACCAGGTGGATGCTGAGAGCGCAGGCGAATTTCTCGATCATTACACTAGAGGTTCACTCGGCTTCCTTGCGTGCGGCCTCGATCTCGACCATGCGCCTGTCGACGTAGGCGCCCACGAGCTGTTTGAGGTCGTCGTGCTTGCCTTCGAAGAAGTGGTTGGCGGTCGGGATGATGGTGTGCTCGATCTTGATGCCCCTCTGCGCCTTGGTCTTGACGGCAAGCTCGGCGACTGACTGTGACGGCACGACGCGATCTCTCTCGCCGCTGATGAGCAGGCCGGAGGAGGGGCAGGGGGCGAGGAACGAATAGTCGTACAGGTTTGCCGGCGGCGCGATGCAGATGAAGCCGTCGATCTCGGGTCGTCGCATAAGGAGCTGCATGGCGATCCAGGTGCCGAACGAGACGCCGGCGATCCAGCACGAGCGCGCGTCCGGATTGTGCATCTGCAGCCAGTCGAGCGCCGAGGCCGCGTCCGCCAGCTCGCCCGGACCGTTGTCGAAATAGCCTTGGCTGCGGCCGACGCCCCGGAAGTTGAAGCGCAACGTCGAGAAGCCGCGCTCGGTAAACGTGTAATAAAGGTGATAGACGATCTGATTGTTCATGGTACCCCCGAATTGCGGATGGGGGTGCAGGATCAGCGCGACGGGGCTGTCGCTCTTGCCTTCATGATGATAGCGGGCCTCGATGCGGCCTGCGGGGCCGTTGATGATGAGCTCGGGCATTTGGATTGGGGCGCCTTCAACGGTTGACCGACCGGGCTCGGCCGTTGCCGAGAGAGATTGAGCGGCGAAAATACTTGACTCGCTCGCTCGGAATTTCCATATACAGGCGGAAACTTAGAATGGTTCGAAACGGAGCTGGCCGCCCAGCCGTTTCGCGGGCTTCATAGCACGTTCAAGGGTGGCCAATGCAAGAAGTATTGCAGGCGTGCCGCAGTCTTTCGCGGCTGCAGCGTACGGAGCAGGGCGTTGGAGCTGAACACCAGAGGTCGTTATGCAGTCATGGCCATGGCAGATCTTGCCAAGCATGACACCGACGGCTCGGTACCGCTATCGGCTATAGCCGACCGCCAGCATATTTCTCTCGCCTATCTAGAGCAGCTCTTTCTGCGCCTGCGGCGCGCCGATCTGGTGATCAGCGAGCGCGGCCGTACCGGCGGCTACCGTTTGGCTCGACCGCCGGCCGAGATCAGCGTCGCCGAGGTCATGGCGGCGGTCGAGGAAGGCACGCGCATGACCCGCTGTGCCGGGGAGAGCGGAGCGCCCTGCATTCCCGGGCATCGTTGCCTGACGCATGGGCTCTGGGACGCGCTGGGGGAGCATATCGGTGAATTTCTATCGCAGGTCACCCTAAGCGATGTGCTCGAAGGCGTGTCAGAGCGCAATCGCCGGCCTCCGGCGGTGGAGCTGACTGCGGAATGAAAGCCGTGCGCACATACCTGGATTGGAACGCGTCGGCGCCGCTCAGGCGCGAGGCGCGGGCCGCCATGGTCGCTGCGCTCGATCTGACGGGGAACCCGTCATCGGTGCATGCGGAAGGCCGGCGAGCGCGTGCTCTCGTCGAGGCAGCGCGTGAGCGCGTAGCGGCGCTGGTCGGCGCCGGGCCAGCCGAGGTGATCTTCACCAGCGGCGCCACCGAGGCCAATAACTGGGCGCTGGGTGCGGGCTGGGACATCATCTTCGTGTCGGACATCGAGCACGACAGCGTGCTGGCGCCGGCGCGCGCATCAGGTGCGCGGATTGTGCGCATCCCGGTTTCCCACCAGGGCATTGCGCAGACGGAAGTCGTAGCCGGTGGCGTGCCGGGACATTCGGGCGGACGCGGTCGCGCGCTCGTGAGCCTGCAGATGGCGAACAACGAGACCGGCGTCATCCAGCCGGTCGCCGCGACGGCTGCGCCGGCGCGCGAGCATGGTGTGCTGGTGCATACCGATGCGGTGCAGGCCGCAGGGCGCGTGCCGGTGGATTTCGCCGCGCTCGGTGTCGACCTGCTGTCCTTGTCCTCGCACAAGCTCGGCGGGCCGAAGGGCGTCGGCGCGCTGGTGGTGCGTGAAGGCACGGAGATCCCCGCATTCGTGACCGGCGGTGGCCAGGAGCGCCGCCGGCGTGCCGGCACCGAGAATGTCGCGGCCATCGCCGGATTCGGTGCAGCCGCGAGCGCAGCTCTCGCCGATGTGAAGGAGACGCAGCGCGTTGCCGCGCAGCGCGATCACCTCGAGCGCAGTCTCCGGCGCCTGACACCGGAGGCGGTGACCATCGGGCAGTCGGTGGAGCGCCTGCCGAATACGACGTGCGTAGCCTGGCCGGGCAAGGCGGCCGAGACGCTGGTTATCAAGCTCGATCTGGCTGGTATCGCCGTGAGCGCCGGGGCGGCGTGCTCGTCCGGCAAGGTCGGACCGAGTCATGTGCTGGCCGCAATGGGTCTGCCGGCCGACATCGCGCGCAGCGCAGTCAGGATAAGCATCGGACCCACGACCAATGCGCGTGACATCCGCCGGTTGTTGCGGGCATGGGGCGAAATTGGCGCAGCTCGCGCGCTTGAAAAGCGCGCTCGCAGCAGCGAATTGCCGGAGGGCGTCCGGCGCGTCGGCGACAGAATGCTGGAAGAGGTTTGAGAATGGCGGCTGTCCAACAGACGATCGATCAGGTCAAGCAGATCGACGTCGACAAGTACAAGTACGGCTTCGAGACGGCCATCGAGAGCGTCAAGGCTCCGAGGGGCCTGAATGAGGATATCGTCCGCTTCATATCGGGAAAGAAGGGCGAGCCGGAGTGGATGCTCGAGTGGCGGCTGGAGGCTTACCGGCGCTGGAAGGCGATGCCTGAACCGACCTGGGCGCGGGTCTCCTATCCGAAGATCGATTTTCAGAATCTCTATTACTACTCGGCGCCGAAGTCGACCGAGGGGCCCAAGAGTCTCGACGAGGTCGATCCCGAGCTGCTGAAGACCTATGCGAAGCTTGGCATTCCGCTGAAGGAGCAGGCGTTGCTGGCTGGGGTCAAGGACGCGCGGGTGGCGGTGGATGCCGTGTTCGACAGCGTGTCCGTGGTCACGACGTTCAAGGACGAGTTGGCCAAGGCCGGCGTGATCTTCTGCTCGATCTCCGAGGCGCTGCGCAATCATCCCGAGCTCGTGCGCAAGTATCTGGGCTCGGTCGTGCCGCAGTCCGACAATTTCTACGCTTCCCTAAACTCCGCTGTGTTCTCGGACGGCTCGTTCGTCTACGTGCCGGAGGGCGTGCGCTGCCCGATGGAGCTGTCGACCTACTTCCGCATCAACGAGAAGGAGACCGGCCAGTTCGAGCGCACGCTGATCATTGCCGACAAGGGCGCCTATGTGTCGTATCTCGAGGGCTGCACGGCGCCGATGCGCGACGAGAATCAGCTGCATGCGGCCGTGGTCGAGCTCATCGCGCTGGACGATGCCGAGATCAAGTACTCGACCGTGCAGAACTGGTATCCTGGCGACAAGAACGGCAAGGGCGGCATCTACAACTTCGTAACCAAGCGCGGGGACTGCCGCGGTCGCAACTCCAAGATCTCATGGACCCAGGTCGAGACCGGCTCGGCTATCACCTGGAAGTATCCGAGCTGCATCCTGCGCGGCGACAACTCGCGCGGCGAGTTCTACTCGATTGCGGTTTCCAACGGCTATCAGCAGGTCGACAGCGGCACCAAGATGCTGCACCTCGGCCGCAACACGTCGAGCCGAATCATCTCCAAGGGAATCGCCGCCGGACAATCGCAAAATACCTATCGCGGGCTGGTCTCGGCCCATCGCAGAGCCACGGGCGCGCGCAATTTCACCAATTGCGACAGCCTTTTAATCGGCGACAAGTGCGGCGCCCACACCGTGCCATATATCGAGGCCAAGAACGCAAGTGCGCATTTCGAGCATGAGGCCACGACGTCCAAGATCTCCGACGACAAACTGTTCTACTGCCTGCAGCGCGGGCTGTCCGCAGAGGAGGCGGTGGCACTGATTGTAAACGGCTTCGTGCGCGATGTTCTGCAGCATTTGCCAATGGAATTCATGGCTGAGACGCAGAAGCTGATCGGCATCAGCCTGGAAGGCTCAGTAGGCTGATGCAGCGCAGTATGTGCACCGCACAAGTTCCGATGCATGCTGCACTTATGGGCATGCCATGGGAATTGATCGCGTGTAGGATCGGGCGCCCGGCGGGGGCCGGGTCACATAAGGCGCAGGAGCGGTGGGGCTTCGCGCCGACGTGCAGGAGACCAAACCTGCACCACGATGGGAGAGAGACAAGGGCCCGCGTCATTGGAAGCGGGTTCTAGGTGGAGGAGAAATAGCATGAGCGATGCGGCGGGTTTTGGCGAGGCGATGATGACGGCGAAGCTTCTGCGGGAGATCGACGAGGGCGAGTGCCTCAGGCGCAATGCACTCTCCAACAAACGCAAGGGCATCGCGTTGCGCCAGGGCTCGGTGGTCACCGTGCTGGAGACGCTCGACGAAGGCAAAGCCTTCCTGGTCGAATTCGGCCGGCGTGCGCCTGACAAGTGCGATTGGCTTGGCGTGCTCTACCCGTCCGAGATCGAGTTCATGGGCTCTCCCACCTGAGAGACCTCTGATCGGTTGCGGCGCGAGCTGCCGTACCAGCACTGAAGGGATGGTTGCGCCGGGTGTCGAGCTTCGGCGAAGCGAGAAGTTGTTTGTGTTTTGAGGAACTGAAACTGGAATGCTCGAGATCAAGAACCTGCACGTGAAAGTGGTTGAGGACGGCACGGAGATCCTCAAAGGCGTCAGCCTTGCCGTACCCAAAGGCGAAGTGCACGCCATCATGGGCCCCAACGGCTCCGGCAAGTCGACGCTCGCCTACGTGCTGGCGGGTCGCAACGACTACCAGGTCACCGAGGGCGATATTCTGTGGAACGGAGAGTCGCTGCTGGGGCTCGCGCCCGACGAGCGCGCGGCGCGCGGCGTATTTCTCGCCTTCCAGTATCCGTTGGAGATTCCGGGCGTGGCGACCATGACGTTCCTGCGCTCCTCGCTCAACGCGGTGAAGAAAAAGCGCGGTGAGACGGAGCTCACGACGCCGCAGTTCCTGAAGCTCATTCGCGCCAAGGCGGCCGAGCTTCAGATTGCCGACGACATGCTGAAGCGTCCGCTGAACGTGGGCTTCTCCGGCGGCGAGAAGAAGCGCATGGAGATCCTGCAGATGGCGATCCTCGAGCCGACGCTGTGCGTCCTCGACGAAACGGATTCGGGTCTCGACATCGACGCCATCCGTATCGTCTCGGACGGCGCCAACAAGCTGCGATCCAAGGATCGCGCCATGCTGGTGATCACGCACTATCAGCGGCTGCTCGACCACATCGTGCCCGACAAAGTGCACGTGCTGGCTGACGGCCGCATCCAGCAGTCCGGCGGCAAGGAGCTGGCGCTGGAGCTGGAGAAGGCCGGCTACGCGGGATTCAGGGCGAAGGGTTCCGAGACCAGGCCGAGAGTTTGAAGCAATCGACGCGGCGAGCCAACGCCGCAAGGTAACAAGATGAACGTGGCGGTCATGAAGACGAAAGCCGAGGCAGCGCTCGGCGAACAGTTCGAGGCTGTGGCAGCACGTCTGCCCGGCACCGGCTGGGTGAAGGAGCTGCGCAAAAAGGCCATCGGCGCATTCGAGACGCTGGGCCTGCCGCATCGGCGCATCGAGGAGTGGAAATACACCGATCTGCGCGAAAGGCTGCGCGAGGCGTTCCCGCCGGCTGTGGTCGCCACGGGCGCAGTGTCCGCGGGCGAGCTCGAAGCAGCGCTAGGCCATCTGGCCGTGCTCCATGCGGACCGGTTGGTGTTCGTCGATGGAACGTTCCGTGCCGACCTTTCGGGCACGGACGGGCTGCATGACGGCGTCGAGTTCAAGAGCATGGGCGAGACACTGGCAGCGGCACCCGCGTGGCTGCAGGGCAAGTTCGACGGCAAGGCGCTGACCAGCGAGGGTTCGGTGCGCGCGCTGAATGTCGCGTTCATGACCGACGGCGTGCTGCTGAAAGTGAAGCCGGGCGAGGCTCCGGTGCGTCCAGCCATGCTGGTCTTTGCCCGCACTGGCGCGGCGCCCAACGCGGTCACTACGCGCAATATCATCAGCGTGGAAGCCGGTGCGCAGTTGACGCTGATCGAGGCGCACGTGGCTTTGCCGGGAGCTGCCGCGAGACGCCAGGACAACGCCGTGACGGACCTCACCATCGGCGAGGGGGCTGCGGTTACGCATATCAAGTGCGTCGCCGACACCGGCGAGGCGACACATCTGTCGACCTGGATCGCGAAGGTCGGCAAGGATGCCGCCTACAATGTCTTCCAGCTCACCGCCGGGGCCAGCCTCGCGCGCAACCAGCTGTTTGCGACCTTTACCGGCGAGGATGCCAAGCTGGATGCTTCCGGCGTTTTCCTCGGCCGCGGCTCCGATCATATCGACACGACGCTGGTGATCGATCACGCGGTACCCGGCTGCGAGAGCCGGGAGCTGTTCAAAGGCGTTCTGGATGGACGCGCACGCGGCATCTTCCAAGGCAAGGTCATCGTCAGGCCGAACGCACAGAAGACCGACGGCAAACAGATGGCGCAGGTCCTGATGCTGTCGGAAGATGCCGAGTTCGATTCCAAGCCCGAGCTGGAAATCCACGCCGACGATGTCGTTTGCGGCCATGGCAGCACCTGTGCGGAGATCGATCCGGATCTGCTGTTTTATCTGCAGTCGCGCGGGATTCCGAAGGACGAGGCGCGCGCCATGCTGATCGAGAGCTTCGTGGCCGAGGCGATCGACAAGATCGAGAATGAGAACGTGCGCGGCGCGCTGATGGGCATCGCCCGACAGTGGCTCGCTGCTGCCTGACGAGCAGGGTTATCAGTGTCATGTCGATGATGGAAACCGCAAATTCACGGTCGGCCGTATCGGGTGCGTTCGATGTCGAGCGCATCCGCACGGACTTTCCAATCCTCTTCCGTGAGGTCTACGGCAAGCCGCTCGTGTACCTCGACAACGGCGCGTCTGCGCAGAAGCCGCGCTCGGTGCTCGATGTCATGGAGCACGTCTACAAGTTCGAATACGCCAACGTACACCGCGGCCTGCACTTTCTGTCCAATGCGGCGACCTCGAAGTACGAGGAGGCGCGCGCTATCACCCGCCGTTTCCTCAACGCGCGGCACGAGGACGAGATCATCTTCACGCGCAATCTGACCGACGGTGTCAATCTCGTCGCCAGCTCGTTCGGCGCCACGCTCCAGGCGGGCGACGAGATCGTGGTCTCCATCATGGAGCACCATTCCAATATCGTGCCGTGGCACTTCCTGCGCGAGCGCAAGGGTTGTGTGCTGAAGTGGGCGCCGATCTCGGACGACGGCGAGTTCCTGCTCGACGAGTTCGAGCGCCTGCTGACGCCGAGGACCAAGATCGTGGCGCTGACGCACATGTCGAACGTGCTGGGCACCGTGGTGCCGATCAAGGAGGTTGTGCGTATCGCGCACGCACGTGGCATTCCGGTGCTGGTCGATGGTGCGCAGGCAGCCGTGCACATGCCGGTCGACGTGCAGGACCTCGATTGCGACTTCTACGCTTTCACCGGACACAAGGTGTACGGGCCGACCGGGATCGGCATCCTCTACGCCAAGAAGCAGCATCTCGAGGCCATGCAGCCCTACCAGGGCGGTGGCGACATGATCGAGAGCGTGCACACCGACCGCATCACCTACGGCAAGCCGCCGCACAAGTTCGAGGCCGGCACGCCGCCGATCGTCCAGGCCATCGGCCTTGGTGCAGCGCTGAACTACATGATGCAGGTCGGGCGTGACCGGATCGCTGCGCACGAGGCGGAGCTGAAGGAATACGCCCACCGGCGCCTGGGCGAGCTCAACTGGCTGAAAATCCATGGGCATGCCAAAGGCAAGGGGGCGATCGTATCGTTCACCATCGATGGCCTACACCCGCACGACATCTCGACCATCATCGACCGGTCGGGCGTGGCCGTGCGGGCCGGTCACCACTGCGCGCAGCCCCTGATGGAGCGGCTTGGCGTGACGGCCACGTGCCGGGCGTCGTTTGCCATGTATAATACCAAGGCCGAGGTGGATGCCTTGGCTGAGGCGCTGATGAAGGCGCACGAGTTCTTCGCGTGATCTGAATGACGATCGACGGAAAAGCTGCTGAACGGGATGTGATGACGCCTAGCGCGACTGAGGACGCGCGGCACGTGCCGTTATCGGTGCGCGAGGGCGGCACGCCGGTCGAAGGCTCGAACCTGTCCAAGGAGCAGCTCGAGCAGATGACCGCGGACATCGTGGCGGCGCTGAAGACCGTCTATGACCCGGAAATCCCCGCCGACATCTACGAGCTGGGACTGATCTACAAGATCGACATTTCCGACGAGCGCGACGTGACCGTCGACATGACCCTGACGGCGCCGGGCTGCCCGGTGGCCGGGGAAATGCCGACGTGGGTGGAAAATGCGGTCGCATCGGTGGCCGGCGTCGGTCAGGTGACGGTCAACCTGACCTTCGATCCGCCCTGGGACCAGAGTCGCATGAGCGACGAGGCCCGGCTCGCTCTCAACATGTTCTAATTCCAAAAGATAGTTGGAAGCTGCGGCTTTTGCCGTCTCGAAATTCCGGCAAATCGCGCTATATTGAGGGCATCCAACGACCTTGAACGGCTGGATGTGAGAAGCATGAGCAACCCGAGACCGCGCCCGCAAGTTCTGACGCTGACGGATGCTGCCGTTGCGCGCGTCAAATCCATCATGGCTTCGAAGGGGGCAGGCGATGCCGGCCTCAAGATCGGCGTCAAGAAGGGTGGCTGCGCCGGCATGGAGTATACGCTCGACTGGGCTGAGACGGCCGGCAAGTTCGACGAGGTCGTGGAGCGGGACGGCGCGCGCGTGATCATCGATCCGCAGGCCGTGCTGTATCTGCTCGGCACGGAGATGGACTACAAGGTCGACAAGCTCGCTGCCCAGTTCGTCTTCAACAATCCCAACCAGCAGAGCTCTTGCGGCTGCGGCGAGAGCGTCAACCTCATGCCGGCGCCCAAGGACAAGCTCGAGGCGCTGAAGGTCTGAGGCACTGCCGTGGCGGCGCGCGGACGCATGGGATGGACCGAGACGGTTCTCGACCTCTGGTTCCGTGAGATCGATCCCAAAGCGTGGTTCACCAAGTCGGATGCGACCGACGCGCTGATCCGCAAGCGTGGGCTTGCCATTCACGAGCAACTGGCGCGTGAGCTGCCGCCCGAGACGTGCGAGGATGCAAGCGCGGCGCTGGCGGCTGTCATCGCCCTCGATCAGTTCCCGCGCAACATCTTTCGCGGCACGCCGCGCGCGTTCGCCACCGATCCTATCGCGCTCGGCCTGGCGAAACACGCGGTTGCGCAGGGATTTTATAGGTCCATGAGCAAGAACGAACGGTTGTTTCTCTACTTGCCGTTCGAGCACTGTGAGGATGCCGCCGCGCAGCAGCAATGCGTTTCGCTCTTTGCTCAACTCGATGACCCGGAGCTCACACGCTACGCCGAGGCGCACAAAGTCATCATCGATCGCTTCGGCCGCTTTCCGCATCGCAATGCC
This sequence comes from uncultured Alphaproteobacteria bacterium, assembly GCA_963806735.1. Classification (GTDB taxonomy): domain Bacteria; phylum Pseudomonadota; class Alphaproteobacteria; order Rhizobiales; family Hyphomicrobiaceae; genus CADEFX01. The sequence continues at coordinate 127,019 of CAWEBE010000044.1, forward strand.
ATTCTCGGGCGAACCTCGACACCCGAGGAGCTGGAGTTTCTGAGACAGCCGGGCAGCTCGTTCTAGGGCGTGAGGGACACAGGCTCGAACCGCAGAGTTCTGCCGTTTCCGTTGCCGCTATCGGCATGCCTTCAGTTGAGGTGGCGATCGAGAAACTGGTGCAGGCGGTGAGTTGCATTGTCCGCCGCCTCGCCGTTGTATTCCAGCCAGTGACCAAACATGGTCCTGCCGGGCTGGAGGTGCGGGTAATAGAATCCATGATACGCGCCGGGATAGACAACCAGCTCGACTGGCGGCCCGTCGTTGCCCCAGTTGGCGATTTTATTGGAGCAGTCTGCCGCCGGCGTCCAATCGTCGAGGGCCCCAATGAAGATGAGCGTGGGTATCCCCGGACGCGCCACTGCCTGCTTGCATGGAGGATAGAACGCAGCCGCCGCCCGGAACCGCAAGTTGCCTGGAGGGACGAACGGTTCGAACGAATTGGGCTCCGCCACCGAGAGGGTAACCCAGGCGCCAGCCGAGAAGCCGACCGCAGCCACACGCTGTGGATCGACGAAGGTTTGGCGAGCCAGGAAGACGAGGGCCCCGTAGGCATCCGGCCTGCGCCTGAGGAAGGTGGCAAACGCGGTTGATGTGCAGGCGTGATCGATCCCACGCGTAGCATAGCTGTCGACGAGCAGGACGACATAGCCCCGGGCGACAAGTTCATCGGCCAACTTTTGCTTTGTCGTCTCATGCATCCCGGCACAGCCGTGCAGTCCGATGACGGCGGGAAAAGGGCCTGCGCCATCGGGCTTGGCCAGATAGCCCTGTATGCGGTCGCCCGGAATGAGCTCGCCCGAAACGAGCCGTTGAGAGGCGCTTTCAAACTCGACGTGCTCCAGAGGTGCGGCCCATGCATCAGCCATCAGGGCACGCACGACGCACCAGAGCATCAGCACGACCGCGGCTTGGAAAGTGACTGTTCCAGGCAATGCCGTCTCCCTTGAATGTTCGCCCGAAGTCGTCGTGCGGGTGCGAAGCCTTCCAATCTCCACGTCCGCGTCGCTTCAGCCATGATGTTGCTCAAGTCTCCATTCCAATACGACATGCTCGTGGTTCAGCCTGAGCAACATAGACGATGTCAGATACCAATTGCTCCGTAAGGTCCGCTTTCGGGGGACAAAGGGACACAGGCTCGAACGCCGAGCTCTGCCGAGTTTGACCCTGACCTGCCCTGAGCACTTGCAGCATCCGTGGCCCACCGTCGAACGCCCCGCAGAGAGAGCTGGCGTTGCAGGCTGAGCCCCATCGGTGCCACGACGATCGATACGACGCCTCCCCTTGCCCTCCGACAGCGGACACCCGTGCGCCTGCCCAATCGTCGAGGTTGCCAGAGACCAATCATCGACGCCCCGACTTCAAGGGCGCGACATGAAGTGCCCACCGACGTTGACGGCGGCCTCCCACCTCTTCCATGCTGCGTCCAGACAACAATGAAACGGGAGGATGAAGCAGCATGCGACGGCGCACATTTCTGAAACTCGTCGGCGGTGCCGGCGCCAGTCTTTCGACGTTCCCGGCTGTTGTTGGAGCGCAGACCCCCTGGCCCAGCAAGCCTGTGAAGATGATCGTTCCGTTTGCTGCCGGCGGCGGAACCGACAACCTCGCCCGCTACTGGGCCGAGAAGCTCGGCCAGGCCTTCGGCCAGCAATTCGTGGTCGAGAACCGGGGCGGCGCCTCCGGCACGATCGGCACGGAAGCCATGGCCAAATCCGCGCCCGACGGCTACACGCTGCTGCTCTCCTCGAACTCGTCGACTGTCAACCTGCCGCTCCTGCGTAAGGTGCCCTATGATCCGAAATCGCTCCATCCCGTCGTGCGTGTCGGTGATGGCGTAACCGGCTTTTGCGTGCATCCGAGCACCGGCCTGAAGTCGATGAAGGAGCTCGTCGACTATGCCAGGGCCAATCCCGGCAAGCTGTCGTTCGGCACACCCGGGGCGGGCACCAGTGGCCATATGCGCATGGAGATGCTGGCGCATCGGGCCGGCATCAATTTTCTGCACGTGCCCTATCGCGGCGGCGCTGAGGTCTTGAATGACCTTCTCGCTGGAACCCTTCAGGTTGCGAACGATCCGACCAACAATCCATCCGCCAAGGCCGGCAAAGTCCACATGCTCTGCGTCAATCATGGCACCCGCAGCCCTGATTTCCCCGATGCGCCGACGCTCACCGAGGCCGGCTATCCCAATTCCGACGTGCCGCTGTGGTTCTGCATCTGGGCTCCCGCGGGACTGCCACAGCCCATCGTCGATGCCCTTCACGCCAAGGTGACCGAGATCGCGAAACTTCCCGAGACGTCGACCCGTTTGCTGCCCGTCGGCATGCTGCCGGTCACCTCGACGCACGCAGAGCTGCTGGCCTTCCGGGAAGCCGAAATGAAGGCCACGAGCGAGCTCATCAAGGTGGCCAACATCAAGCTCGAGTAGATGCCGGCCTCGCCACCGACCTCCGTCGACCGGAGAGCTTGCGTTCCGTTCGAAGGGCGACGCGAAGGAGGAGCTCATGACATGCCGAGCCATGTTCTGGTCGTGCGCGCGGAGGTTTCCGAGGACAGTCGTCCGCGACGGCAGTCCCATCTTCGTTCGGCGCCCGATTGGCGTCGACTTCTGTGTGCGGTGCACCAGCGGAGCGAAGCCGACCGACCGCTTCTGGCACTTCTGCGACGTTGCTATCGGTCGCGCTGACATCCAATCATGGGGCCAGAGCGGACCAAACATATGACGCACCAAGTTGCTAGCGTCTTTCTGTTCTTGGCTAAATCATCTCGCGGGATAAAGTCCAATCCTGCGTCCCCGGCCATCGCGTCGAAGACGCGCCTTCGGCACGATGCGCCGTCCGCGCGGAGCGCGACTGCGCCGCGACGGCGCGCATGAGCCGGGGCCTTTCACGCTGATGTCTCGAACGGCGAGTCGGAAAAATGCGGCATCGCGAAAGATTCCGGATAAGCCGCGCGCCCTGCGTGCCTTCGGCACGACGCGCGGCTTTCCGGGAACGCAGGAGAGGGTGCAACGGCGCTGCAACCCTAACCGGAAAGCCTCTATTCCATATGTTTAGAGTGCGATTCACGTTTCGCATGGAAGCCGATGTGCTTCCATGCGAAACGATCGCGCTCTAGCACAGGCGGTTTCTTGCCATGACGGCCAGCACAGGCTTCGTCGAATTTCTGCAGGACCAGCTGCGCAGCGTGGGGGCCGTTGCCATCCGGCGCATGTTCGGTGGCGCCGGGGTCTTTGCCGACGGCATCATGTTCGCGCTCGTGGCCGACGACACTCTCTACTTCAAGGCCGACGATGCGACGCGCGCCGATTTCGAGGCGGAAGACATGCCGGTCTTCAGCTACGAGACCAAGGATGGGCGCAAATCCCTCATGAGCTATTGGCGTGCGCCGGAGCGGCTGTTCGATGATCCCGAGGAGATGCAGGCCTGGGCCATGAAAGCGGTCGGCGCGGCGCGGCGGGCTGCCGGCGGGAAGTCCAGGAAGACGAAAACGGGGAAGAAGAGAGCAGGCTGAGATCAGGCCGGCTGATCCGGCCACCGCGGAGGGTGCGTCCCGAGTGGCACGGACGGCCTGTCCCAGGTCACGGGCGTGGCGGACATCCGCGCCGAATGTTTCACCGCCGTCATGGGACCAAAGCCGCTCTCGGCCGTTTCCAACAGATCCTGCACGTCATCGAAGCTCGGGTCGGCGCAGGCGAAGCCGTTCTCGATGCGGCCGAGACCCGCGATCCAGGAGCCGGTCTGCGCCAGCGATACGCGCACGAGCCAGGAGCCGCCCTCTTTGCGCTGACGTTCGAGCGCCATCATCGCGCCGGCCGCGAGCAGATAGCCCGAGCCATGATCGAGCGCTTGGCACGGCAGCTCTTTTGGCCCTTCTAGTCCGACGGCTGCGCCCTCGGCATGGTTGAGGCCGTTGGTGTTCTGCACGAGGCTGTCGAACCCGCGCCGCCCGGACCATGGTCCCTCGTGGCCATAGGCCGATAGCGATACGCAGACGATGCCGGGCGCCATCTGTGCAACCTGCTCTGGCGAGAAGCCTTTATTGGCGATGGCGCCGGGCCGGTAGCCCTGCACGAAAACATCCGCGCCTTTGATGAGTCCTTCGAGCGTTTGGCGGCCGGAAGCTTCGGTTAGATCGACGTGCGTCGAGAGCTTGCCGCGGCCCGTGTCCATGACCAGGCCCTGGAACGACGGCAGCTTGGGGCTCGCCACCAGCAGCACGTCGCCGCCGTGCGCCGCCAGCGTGCGTCCGCAGACGGGACCGGCAATGACGCGTGTCAGGTCCAGCACGCGAATGCCCGACAGCGGGCGCGCTCCGCTCTTCGGCCAAGCGCGGGGCGGTGCGTCGCCGATGCGGATGATCTCGAACAGCGGGAGCCGCGATAATGCCTGGCCCTGGCCGTGCGCGGCCCATTCCTCCGGCGATCGCGTCATGGTGGCAACGAGACCGGCTTCGGCGGCGGCGGTCTCGAACTCCTCGCCCTTCCAGCCCTTCAGCTTCTCCTGCACGTTTTCGCGTGTGTATCTGGCGCCGAGCAGCTTCAGCATGCCGTCGCGATGATGCGGGAAGTTGGTGTGCAGCCGCACGTGGCGGCCGTCGCCGGTGCGATAGAGGCCGGCGATGGTGTCCCAGGTGCGCTCGGAAAAGCCCGGCACGCGCATGTAGCGCTCGCTGCGGAACTCGACTACCGCGTGCCGCATGTCGACGGCGATGGACTGCGCCTGGCCCGTGCGCGACCGCCAGATTTCGGCGGCTGCCAATGCGCTTGCGGCGATGCTGCTTTGTGCGACGGCCCCCATGCGGAAGGAGGACGGCAGCGCCGGCTCGCTCCCCGTCAGCGTCATGCGCTCAAGCGCCGACCGGTCACCGCCGCCTGTCGACCAAATCTCGGCAAGGGCGGCGCGTGTGGTCATCGGCTCTGCTCCTACGCGGTGAGCTTAGTGGCCAGCCACCCTGACCGGACGCCGCAGGAAGGCTGGCACGTGCTCGCCGAGCCCGACGGGTTGGCGCTCGCCTTGCCGCTGCCCTCCGCCGTCTCCGCGCTCGCGCCGCGGCTGGTTCTGATTGGCGGGGCGTGGCTCGCGCGGCTCGCGGGCTTCGCGCGGCGGCCGGTCGTCCTGGCGGCGCGGCGGCTTATGCTCGCGCGCCTCAGGCCTCGGCGCCGGCGCGACCCGTTCCGCCGGACGGTCGGGCTCACGCTCGCGCCGGGCGACATGCGATCCGTTCGCGGTGTCCTGCGGGCGTGGGGCGTGGGCGCGCGGCGTCGCCGCGTGTCCTTGTGGCGCCTTGGCCCCTGGCCATGCGTGCGGCCTGGTCTGCCGCTCTCATGGCGCTCGGGTCCGCGGCGCCGGCCGCGTCCGCGCCGGGTTTTGCTGAGCGCGATCGTCTCGTCATCCGGCGGATCGCCGATCCAGATCGTCTCCAGGTCGATCAGCTTGGCGATTGCGGAGACGGATTTCAGGTCATCGGCGGTGACGATGGTCACCGAGTTGCCTTCCTTGCCGGCCCGCCCTGTGCGGCCGATGCGATGCACGTAGTCGTCGGCCTGCCAGGGCACGTCGAAGTTGAAGATGTGCGACACGTCGGGGATGTCGAGCCCACGGGCGGCGACGTCGCTGGCCGCCAGCAGCGTGATGCGCCCCTCGCGGAAGGAGTCCAGCGTCGCCGTGCGGCTCATCTGGTCCATGTCGCCGTGCAGGGCGCCGGCATTGAAGCCGTGCTTCTGCAGGGATTTGAGCAATATCGCTACGTCGCGCTTGCGGTTGCAGAAGATGATGGCGTTCTTGACGTCGAGCTGGCGGATCAAATCGCGCAGCATCTCGCGCTTGGCCCAGTCCTCGCCCGAAGCACAGAAGCGGAAGCGCTGGGTGATGGTCTTGGCGGTCGTGGCGGGTTTCGCCACCTCGATGCGTAGCGGGTCCTTGAGGAATTGATCAACGAGGCGCGTGATCTCGGGCGGCATGGTCGCCGAGAAGAACAATGTCTGGCGGCGCGGCGGCAGCAGCTTGCAGATCTTCTCGATGTCCGGAATGAAGCCCATATCCAGCATGCGGTCGGCTTCGTCGATGACGAGGATCTCGACCCCCATCAGCATCAGCTTGCCGCGCTGGAAATGGTCGAGCAGCCGGCCTGGCGTGGCGATCAGCACGTCGACGCCGCGGTCGAGCTTGCGGTACTGATCGTCGAAGGAGACGCCGCCGATCAGGAGCGCCAAGGTCAGCTTGTGGTTGAGCCCGTACTTCTCGAAGCTCTGCGCCACCTGCGCTGCCAGCTCCCGGGTCGGAGCCAGGATCAGCGAGCGCGGCATGCGCGCGCGGGCCCTGCCCGTCTCCAGGCGCGTGATCATGGGCAGCACGAACGAGGCTGTCTTGCCCGTGCCCGTCTGGGCGATGCCCAGAACGTCGCGGCCGGTTACGGCGACTGGAATGGCCTGGGCCTGAATGGGTGTTGGGGTGGCATAACCCGCCGCCTCGATGGCGGTGAGCACTTTGGCGCTGAGCCCTAGCCCAGCGAAGTTGTCGGTCTGCAAAAGGAAATTTCTCCGTCTGTCCTGCACATGCCAACGTTTCTCACAACGCCCGTTTGACGTCGTGTTGGCTACCAGAGCGCAGGGGAGAGCCGCAAAGGGCCTAACGGGAAAAGCTTTGAGCTTTAGGGGAAATGAATCAAATGAAAGCGATCCCCTGCGCCCGCTAGTGCCGGGTACATGGCATTGTTCCGTGTAAAAAGCAAGGTGCGGCAGGTCTCTAGACCAAGCTCGATGCCGCATAGGGTCAATAAGGTCACGCCTGAGCAGGGTTGGTGTCGGGCGATGGCAAGAGGCGCCAGCCGGGCTCCTGCAAACCGGCTGACGCCGTGACCTATTCTTCCTGCAAATAGCGTCCGACGACCCCGCCGATTACGGCGCCGAGTATGGGTGCGACCCAGAACAGCCAAAGCTGGCTCAGTGCACCCACACCGCCGAATACCGCGGTGGCGAGGCTGCGTGCCGGATTGAGGGAGGCGTTGGACACGGGGATCGCCATAAGGTGGAACAGCGTCAGCGCCAAACCGATCGCGATCGGTGCGAAGCCGTTTGGTGCCCGTCGCGATGTCGCGCCGACGAACACGATCAGGAACAGGGCTGTAATGACAATCTCGATCAGGAGTACTGCGCCGAGGCCGAACTGGCCCGTGCCGCCATACGTATTGGAGATGGCCGTGAAGTTGTTCCACCTGCCACCGCCCATGGCGCCGCCGAGGATCATGTAGAAGATGATGGCCGCGGCGATGCCGCCGACGCATTGGGCGATGATGTAGGGGAGGGCTCGGCCGGAATTGAAGCGGCCGGCCGCGATCAGTCCCAGCGTGACCGCAGGATTGAAATGGCCGCCCGAGATGTGCCCGACAGCGTAGGTCATTGCCAGCACCGAGATGCCTACTGCGAAGGCCACAGCCACTAGACCTGCCGACGGCGCCGAGAACAGCGCTGCGCCGCAGACGGCGGACACCCACGCAAACGTGCCCACGGCTTCGGCCACGAGCGCACGCGAGTTCAAGTTCATGCTTCCCTCCGTTTCCCCAGTCTTATTCCTTCAGTACGAACCGCTGTGCGTTGGGATAGCGGTCACGCACCTCTGCCCAGCAGCACGTCCTTGGCCTCGTTGATCTTGGCGGCGAGGTAGGTTGAGCCGCCGCGATCGGGGTGCAATTTGAGCATCAGCTCGCGATGCGCGCGGCGTATGTCCTCCTCGCTGGCGCCAGCCTTGAGATCGAGGATCTCGAGCGCCTGCTCGGCCGTCATCTTGCCGTCCGGTCCCTGCGACTGCTCGGCCTCGCCGCGCGCCAGATCATCGCGCCAGGAGGGGTGGATGCGGTCGAGATAAGCCTCCACGAGCTGCGCGGATTGCGGGTCGTTGAAACGGCAATCCTGCCAAAGATGCGCGAGCTCGACAGGCTTCAGGTCCTCGAGCTCACGGCCGGCGAAGAAACCCTTGAGGATGCGGCCGTGCATGGCGCCGCTGTCGTGGTCGAGCTCCATCTCGAGATGATCGGTTGTTACACGCGAGGTTTGCCCGCCGCCGCGGCTACCCTTGCCGGGCCATGTCCAAGGCGCAGCGCCCTGGCCCCAGAGCAGCCAGCTTCCCAAAATCGCCAGGGGAAACGCATAGGCCGCCGTCCCTCGGACCAGAGCGATGCCGGCGGTGGCCAGCGCCGCGACGCCGGCGACGGCGCGCAGCCGCTGTGCCAGCGTTGCCGGGTTGGCCTTGAGGAAAGCCTGCGCGATGACGAGCGCGAGAGCGAGGGCTGCCAATCCGAGAAGGAAGTACTGCATGAACGGCCTTAGTGTCCCGACCGCAAAGCTCGTCGGATTCTGTGGCGAGCGTTGAATGAACTTCGCGATCGAAAGGACACTAGCAAGAGCATGATCCCAGTCTGGTTCAGATCGCGAAATTCGCGAATACCGGCGAATTTCTCGATCATCACACTAGGTCCGTTTCATCTCGGCGAGCAGACGCTGCGCGCCGCGCTCGCCGCCGCGGTGCTGCAGCTGCTCGAGAGCCCGCTGTCCTCCGGCCGCATATACGGCCACGGCCGCCAGCAGGTCGCGCAGCTGCTCGGCCGAGCCTTGGTCGAAGCGGCACCATGCCCCCTTCGTCAGGCGTGCAATCTCGCGAAACGTGCGCTCGGCGCGCGCATCGTGGCCTTCCTGGAACAGGAACATGGGCACGCCGTGCAGGGCCAGCTCGCCGGCGCGGCCACACAGATCATCCGCGTCCTCCTCCATGCAATCGCCGACGTAGACCAGCGCGTTGACCTTCTTCTTCTCTGCCTCCTGGCGCGCGTGCGCGAGCACCTTGCGGATCTGGGTATAGCCGCCGTGACATTCCACCGTGGTCATGAGACTGGCGAGCGCGTCGGGGTTGCCGACCCACTTGGAGGCCCTGCATTCGCCCGTGCCGCGGAAGTAGACGAGCTGCACATCGAGGCCGCCAACCTCCTTGACCGCGTGAAACATGTCAGCTTGCAGAGCCAGCGCCATGTCCCAGGTCGGCTGACGGCTCATGGTGGCGTCCATGGCGAAGATCAGCCGGCCACGGCCGGCCGCCGCTTGCGGCGCCAGCGTCTTCACACGCCGCAGAAAGTCGGCGACCTCGCCGGCCGAGGATGCTGGTGCCGCAGGAGTTTTCCCGGGCTCTCGTGGCGCAACCGGATGGCGCTCGCCAGCGCCGGCCGGCTCGACCTCGTTTTCGGCCTGCTTCTTGTCCTTGCTCATGGCCCGCTCCGCGTTGGGCCCCCGACGGTAAAGATGGGTCGACAGTAATTCTACGGCAATCACTCGTCGACCGGCTGGAGGCCGAGAAGCTGTACGTTGCCACCCGTGGCGGTGATGTCGGTCGAGCGCACGCGCTCGGTTGCGAACTGCGCCAGGTAGTGAGGTCCGCCGGCCTTGGGGCCCGACCCCGACAGCCCCTCGCCGCCGAACGGCTGGACGCCGACCACGGCGCCGATCTGGTTGCGATTGACATAGAGATTGCCGACGCGGGCGTGCTCGGCCACGAAATCGGCCACGGCGCCGATGCGGCTGTGCAGCCCCAGCGTCAGGCCATAGCCCGTAGCGTTGACAGCTTCGATCACCTTGCCGAGATGTCCGCGCGAGAAGCGCACCACATGCAGGATCGGGCCGAACACCTCCCGCTCCAGGACGCCCAGCGAAGCGATTTCGTAAGCCGCCGGCGTTACGTAGGTGCCGACCCGGCACTCATCAGGCAGACGCACGTCGACGAGTTGTTGGGCTTGGCGCTGCATGCGCAGCTTGTGTGCCTCCAGCGCATCCTGTGCATCCTGGTCGATCACGGGGCCCACGTCCGTCGCATAGTCGAGCGGATCGCCGACATCGAGCGCGGCGATGGCGCCAGTCAGCATCTCGATCACGCGTGGGGCGATGTCCTCCTGTATGAAAAGGACGCGCGCCGCCGAGCAGCGTTGGCCGGCGGAGTTGAACGCCGAGCGCACCGCATCGCGCACGACCTGCTCGGGCAGTGCGCTCGAATCCGCGATCATGACGTTAATGCCGCCGGTCTCGGCAATGAACGGCACGACCTCGCCGCGGCGCTCCGCCAGCGATTTCTGGATCGCCCAGCCAGTCTCGTTGGAGCCGGTGAAGGCGACGCCACGCACGCGGCGGTCGCGGGTCAGCGCCGCTCCGATCTTGCCGTCGCCTGTCAGCAGGTGCAGTACATCCGGTGGGACACCTGCGGCGTGCAGGATCTCGACGGCCAGGAACGCCGTCACCGGCGTCTGCTCGGCAGGCTTGGCCAGGACCGTGTTGCCGGCTGCTAGCGCGCCGGCCACCTGCCCGGTGAAGATCGCGAGCGGGAAATTCCACGGGCTGATGCAGGCGAATGGTCCTCGTCCGCGCAGTTCCAGTGTGTTGCGCTCGCCGGTCGGTCCCGGCAGCGTCAGGGGGCCTGAGAACAGCCGCTTAGCCTCGCCAGCATAGTAGCGCAGAAAGTCGACGGCCTCGCGCACGTCGCCTTGAGCATTTTCCAGGGTCTTGCCGGCTTCGCGCACCATCACAGCCATGAGTCTGGTGCGGCTGTGCTCCATCAGGTCCGCGGCCTTCTCGAGGACGGCTGCACGCGCCGGTCCGCCCAGGCGATCCCAGCTATGTCCAGCCGCTGTCGCGGACTTTATTGCGTCCTCCACCAGCTCCGGGGTCGCGTCGCGCACCGTGCCGATACGTTCGCGCCGGTCGTGCGGACACAAGATCAGACGTGCCGTGTCGCCACCGATCAGGGCGCGCCCGCCGACGATTGGGCCAACGGCGAAGGACGGCGCCAGCTCCTTGGCGATGTCGGCCAGCAGGGGAGTGCGCACATACGGTTCGCTCAACGCCAGACCGAGGCTATTGCGGCGGCCGGAGCCGTACAGGTCCGGCGGTCGCGGCAGGCGCAGCGTGGCTGCCGTCCTGCCTGCCTGCCATTCGCGCTCGGCCGTCTCGACCGGATCGCGCACGATGTCGGCAACCGGCGCTTCCTCGTCGGCCATGCGGTTGACGAACGAGGTGTTGGCGCCGTTCTCGAGCAACCGACGTACCAGATAAGCGAGCAGGTCCTCGTGCCCACCCACCGGGGCATAGATGCGGCACGACCGCCCGAGCCCTTCCTCCTCGCTCATGGCCTCATACAAGGCTTCGCCCATGCCGTGCAGCCGCTGGAATTCAAAAGCGGCATTGCCGGCGGCGATATGAGCCGAGGCAACGGTGTGGGCGTTGTGCGTGGCGAGCTGCGGAAAGAACGCATGCGGCTCCGAGAGCAGGAAGCGTAGCGCTGCAAGATAGGCAACGTCCGTATGCAATTTGCGCGTGAAGACCGGATAGTCGGCGAGGCCGCGCTCCTGCGTCCATTTGATCTCGCTATCCCAGTAGGCGCCCTTGACGAGACGGACGGGGATGCGCTTGCGTCCCTGGTCGGACAAACGCTTCAACCAGCGCAGCGTGGGGATCGCGCGCTTGCCGTAGGCCTGCACCGCCAGCCCGAGACCAGCCCAGCCATCCAGCGCCGGATCGAGAAAGACCTGTCCGAAAAGGGCGAGCGTCAGGTCCAGCCGATCCTGCTCCTCCGCATCGACGGTCAGCGTGAGGCCCGCCGCGCGCGCGCGGCGCGCGAGATCGAGAAGACGGGGCGCAAGCTCGTGCGCGAGCCGTTCCTCCTTGTTGGGCTCGAAACGCGGGTGAATGGCGGAGAGCTTCACCGAGATGCCGGGGCGCCGCATCAGGGCATCGCCATGCTGGGACGGCATCGGACCGGCGACCGCGCCCACCGCTTCCATGGCCGCCACGTATCTGCCGAAATAGCGGTCGGCGTCAGCGTGCGTCTCGGCTGCCTCGCCGAGCATGTCGTAGGAGAAGCGATAGCCGCGTTTCTCGAGCGGGGCGGCGCGCTCAATGGCTTCCTCGATGGTGCGGCCGAGCACGAACTGATCGCCCATGATGCGCATGGCCTGGCGCAGCGCTTGCCGGATCACCGGCTCGCCGGAGCGCGCAACAAGGCGCTTCACGACGCTCGCAAGGTTCGAGCCCTTGGCATCTCCGAGCCGGACGATGCGGCCGGTCAGCATCAATCCCCAGGTGGAGGCATTGACGAACACGCTGTCGGAATGGCCGAGATGCTTGGCCCACTGGCCGCCGCCAATTTTCTCGGCAATGAGGGCATCGGCCGTGTCCGCATCGGGGATGCGGAGCAGGGCCTCGGCCAGGCACATCAGGATCACGCCTTCCTCGGAGGTGAGCCCGTACTCGTGCAGGAAGGCGTCGATGCCGCCGTATCTGCCCTTGCCGGCCCGCACAGCATGGACAAGACGGCGGGCCGTGTCGGTTATGCGGCGGCGCTCGTCAGCCGTGTAGACGGCGCGCTCGACCAAGGCGCCGACCAGGCGGACCTCGTCCATCAGGTGATAGGGTGCCAACTCGTCCCTGGCAGGCAGAGCTGCCGCAATGGAGGGCTCGGCCGTGTGACGAGGGTTGCGTGGCTGGCGGGTTTGGGCCATGTCCGTCTCCGGCGCGCACGCCGAGCCGACCGACTCGGGGTGTTTTAAGCCACACTATCAGACACAACCTAGTGTGGTGATCGAGAAGTCCGCTCCACCGGTGCGGCTGGGTACGTTGGCGGACTTCTCGATCTGAACCACACCAGGGTTAAATGTGTTGCTAGTGTCCTTTTCGCCCCCGAAGTTCGTGCAAGAGTCGCGGCGAAGTGTGACGAACTTCGGTGGCGGGACACTAGCCTGCAGCGGGTCCACCTTCGGATTTACCAGGACCAAAGGGCCGCAACAGATGACTACAGTCGAGACAGTTCGCACACTCCAAGACCTCAAGCGCAGAGTGGCTGCCTGGCGCACGGCCGGCGAGAGCGTGGGCCTGATCCCGACCATGGGCGCGCTGCACGAGGGCCATATGCAGCTCGTCAGGCTCGCGCACCGGCGCGCCAAGCGCTGCGTCGTTTCCATCTTCGTCAATCCGACACAGTTCGCGCCGCACGAGGATTTTGACCGCTATCCGCGCGACGAGGCCGGCGATCTCGGGAAGCTGGGGCTGGTCGGTTGCGACCTAGTGTGGGCGCCGGACAAGGATGTGATGTATCCGGAAGGATTCGCCACGCGCATCGTGCCGGCTGGTGCGGCGGAGGGACTTGAAAGCGACTTTCGGCCGGGTTTCTTCGGCGGTGTGGCAACTGTGTGCTGCAAGCTGTTCACGCAGGTCGCGCCCGACATTGCCGTGTTCGGCGAGAAGGACTACCAGCAGCTCCGCGTCGTTCGGCAGATGGTGAGCGATCTCAATCTGCCGCTGGAGATTGTCGCCGCTCCGACCGTGCGCGAATCCGACGGTCTGGCCATGTCGAGCCGCAATCGGTATCTCAGCGTCGAGGACCGCGCGACCGCACCGACCATTCACCGCGTCATCGTGAGCGTCGCCAAGGCTGCGGCAGAAGGCAAGGAAGCGGCAGCCGCCGTGGAGGGCAAGCAGGCGCTGGAAGCGGCAGGTTTCAAGGTGGATTATCTCGATGTGCGCGATGCGGAGACGCTCAAGGCGCTGGAGCCTGGGGCCAGCCGGCTCAAGCGCGTGCTGGCGGCGGCCTGGCTCGGCAAGACGCGGCTGATCGACAATGTTGCCGTGCCTGCGGCGTAGGGCAGCTCATCTTGTGGGAGCATGGTTGCCGAGCGCGTCGCGGAGCCAGGCGACCGAGCCTAATGCACTGTGCAATGAGTCATCCTGCGAAGCATGGCTGGCATATGAGTAGTAGCCGACTGGGGTCCACGCGCCGGCATCCTCCGGGTCGCGGCGAAATTCCTCGAAGCCGTAGCTGCCGTCAGGACGCCTGAAGATATCGACGCAGCGGTCGCGCTCGAAATTTTCGAGGCTGTCGACGACGACCCAGCTCTTGTCGATGCGTCTGGACACAAGTGCCTCGTCGCCGACGTGGCGCGGCTCCGCCGCGTCCGCGCGTAGCGCGGCTCCGCCGCGACGCGTGAATCGCACTCTAAACTCTTAAGTGTAGAGCAGGATTCACGCTCCAGATGGATCGCGAATGCGATTCCATCTGAAACGATCCTGCTCTAGCGGCGGCGCGACTTGCAAACGGAGCCTGCTCATGCGACTTGGTGCAGCCCCTGCTCGGGCCGGGATTCGGCCTGCTCAGGTAAGCTAGTTCCGCGTCGGTGCATCCAGCTAACCTCTTGAGAGGGCAGTCGGATTACGATGGCATCCTCACGCGACCTGTTCGCCAAGCTCGAGGCCGAATTGAACGAGAAGCCCCTCCGTGGCCGCCGATCGGCCGACGCCGCCGACAATTACACGGCCGCCGACATCGAAGTGCTGGAAGGCCTCGAGCCCGTACGCCGCAGGCCCGGCATGTACATCGGCGGCACCGACGAGAAGGCCATGCATCATCTTTTCGCCGAGGTGATCGACAACTGCATGGACGAGGCCGTGGCTGGGCATGCGTCATGGATCGAGGTGCGGCTGGAGGCGGACGGATTCCTCTCCGTGACCGACAACGGACGCGGCATTCCCATCGATCCGCATCCCAAGTTCAAGACCAAGTCCGCCCTCGAAGTGATCATGACCATGCTGCACTCGGGCGGAAAGTTCGACGGCAAGGCCTACAACACGAGCGGCGGACTGCACGGCGTCGGCGTGTCGGTGGTCAATGCGCTGTCGGAGACGCTGGAGGTCGAGGTTGCGCGCGGCCAGCAACTCTACCGCATGCTGTTCTCGCGCGGCGCGCCGGACGGCAAGCTGCAGAAGCTCGGCTCGGTCATGAACCGGCGCGGCACCAAGGTGCGCTTCCGGCCAGATGAGAAGATCTTCGGCAAGGGCGCAGCCTTCAGGCCGGCTCTGCTTCTCAAGATGGCGCGCTCCAAGGCCTATTTGTTCGGCGGCGTCGAGATCCGCTGGTGGTGCGATCTTTCCCTCATCAAGGACGAGACGCCGGCCGAGGCGGTCTTTCATTTTCCGGGAGGCCTGAAGGAGTACCTGCTGTCCACGATCGATGGGCAGACGCTGGTGACCAAGGACGTGTTCGCCGGACGTCTCGAGAAGCCGGGCGGGCACGGCTCGGTCGAGTGGGCGATCGCCTGGGTATCGGACGAGGACGGTTTCTCCAATTCCTATTGCAATACAATTCCGACACCGGACGGAGGCACGCACGAAGCTGGTCTGCGTCAGGCGCTCTACAAGGGCTTGCGGGCCTATGGCGAGCTCACCGGCAACCGGCGTGCGGTCCAGATCACTTCCGAGGACGTGATGGGCACGGCCGCCTCCATGCTGTCCGTCTTCATCCGCGAGCCGGAGTTCCAAGGCCAGACCAAGGACCGGCTCGCCACCCAGGAGGCAACGCGCATCGTCGAGATTGCGCTGCGCGATGCCTTCGACCACTGGCTTGCCAATTCGCCGCAGCAGGCCACGCGTCTCCTGGACTGGACGGTCGACCAGTCCGAGGAGCGGTTGCGGCGCAGGCGCGAGAAGGAGGTCGGGCGCCAGAGCGCGACGCGCAAGCTGCGCCTACCAGGCAAGCTCGCCGATTGCTCGATCAGCTCGAATATCGGGACGGAGATCTTCATTGTCGAAGGGGACAGTGCCGGCGGCTCTGCCAAGCAGGCGCGCGATCGCGAGCGCCAGGCCATCCTGCCGCTGCGCGGCAAGATCCTGAACGTCGCCAATGCGTCGTCCCAGAAGCTGTCGCAGAACCAGTTGCTGTCGGACCTGATCCAGGCGCTCGGGGTCGGCACCGGCACGAAATACCGCGACGAGGACCTGCGCTACGAGCGCGTCATCATCATGACAGACGCCGACGTGGACGGCGCCCACATCGCCTCGCTGCTGATCACGTTCTTTTTCCAGGAGATGCCGGAGCTGATCGACAACGGCCACCTCTATCTGGCGGTGCCGCCGCTCTACAAGCTGACGCATGGTCCGAAATCATTCTATGCGCGCGACGACCGGCACAAGGACGAGCTGCTCAAGCGAGAGTTCGCCGTCAACGCCAAGGTGGAAGTGTCGCGCTTCAAGGGGCTCGGCGAGATGAACGCGCCCCAACTCAAGGAAACAACCATGGACCCGGCCAAACGCACGCTACTGCGCGTCGAGATTGCCGAGGGAGACAAGTTGGTCGTGTCGGATGCCGTGAGCGCACTGATGGGCTCCAAGCCGGAAGCGCGCTACCGCTTCATCCAGGAGCGTGCCGCGTTCGCGACAGACCTCGACATTTGATCTGGCGTGTTAGACCCGCGCGGCGCCGGCCTTCGACCTCGAGCCGAAGAACAGGACCTGGCTTAGGATCGCCTTCACGGCATCGACCCGGAAGGGCTTGGTGATCAGGAACACGGGCTCGGGCCGCGTGCCGGTGAGCAGGCGCTCGGGAAACGCCGTGATGAAGATCACGGGCAGCTCCTTCGACTGCAGAATTTCATTCACCGCCTGGAGGCCGGAGCTGCCGTCGGCAAGCTGAATGTCGGCCAGAACCAGTCCCGGGCGGTGCTTCTCAACGGCCGCGACGGCCTCGGTATGGGTGCGCGCCATCCCAGTGACACGATGCCCGAGGCTGGTCACAATGCTTTCCAGGTCCATGGCGACAAGCGGCTCGTCCTCGATGATCAGAACGTCCGTTGCGATCTGTGCGGCGATCTGGCGGCTCGCGTCGTCCAGCAGCCGCGGGATCTCCGATATGTCGGTGTCGAGGATGTAGGCCGCATCCTCCACCGAGAAGCCCTCCACGGAGGTCAGCAGAAAGGTCTGCCGGGGCCTCGGCGAGACGGCTTCCAGAGTGTGGGCAGCGCCTGTCGTCAGGTCGGCGTGATCAGCAGTGACAGGCCCGGAGGCATTCTCGTGGGTCTTCCACAGGCGAAGCAGGGTGCGATAGAGGGACGCGCGGAGATTGCCCGAGTGCTGCAAGGCGTCGGGGTCCGCGATGAGAGCTTCAAGGGTCAGCGCTACGAAGCCGTCGCCACGCTCCTGACTGCCCGCGAGCGCGCGCGCAAAGCGGCGCAGGAATGGCAGGTCGGGCTCGATCTTATCGGAGAGGGAGAGCATGCACGGTACCCCGATTTGCTGGCGAGACGTACGAAAGCAACCCCGTTTGAACCAGACGCAACCGGTATTAACGGGTGGGAAAGAAAAAAGTTCCCGCGATCCGGAACCACAATGCCCATGTGGCGTTGATTGCGCGTACGGGCAGCTTGCACTTGTGTTCTGGCGGCGGAGTGCGGCGAGTGGGTCGTATGCGCGAGGATTTGTCGGTATGGCTATAGTATCAGAGATGGGCCCATGCGTTTGCATGGCAGGGTGGGGCAGGAGCCGATGAACGACGGTGAAGGGGAGGGGCGCAAGGCCACAGCTCAGGTCGATGCCAAGATCAGGATGCATCTCGGCAGAAAGCTGAAGTCAGCCTACCAGAACTTGGTTGACGAGCCGGTGCCGGACAAGTTTGTCAAGCTGCTCGATGAGCTGCGGCGCAAGGAAGGCAAGAGCTGATGGGCGAAGCTCTCCCCTCTATGCGTGAGGCGCTGGTCGACGCCATTCCCCGGCTCCGGGCCTTTGCCGTAGCGCTGTGTCATGATCCGCACCAGGCGGATGATCTCGTGCAAGAGACGTTGGTGAAAGCGTGGAATGCGCGTGAGAATTTCAATCAAGGCACCAACCTCAAGGCGTGGCTGTTCACGATCCTGCGCAATACCTTCTTCTCCGAGCACCGCAAGCGCCGCTACCAGCTCGGCTACCGGGAGAGCCTCGATGCTTCGAGCCAGTGGCGGCATCCGGAGCAGGACGGGCATCTCGACATGCAGGATTTCCTTGCCGCTCTGGCCAAGCTGCCGCCGGACCAGCGCGAGGCGCTCCTGCTGGTGGGCGCGGAAGGCTTTTCCTACGAGGAGGCGGGGGCCATCAGCGGATGTGCGGTCGGCACCATCAAGAGCCGGGTGAACCGCGCCCGCCGCCGCCTGTGCGAGCTGCTGCAAATCACCGAGGACGACACCTTCGGGCCGGACGCGACGTTCGATGCGGTGGTGGCCAGGGCAACCGCGCAGAGCCGGCGTTAGATCGGCCTTTGGTCACGGCTCGAAACCCTCGAAGGTGATGGCATCCGCCCATTGCGCGGCGACCGCACGCTCCTGTGGCGTCCGTACCGTCCAGGTGAAAAGGGGAATGTGCATGGCTTCGCGCAGGAAGCGCGTCACCGGGGTCGGCAGGGCCTTCACGTGATAGGAGAAGAATTGCGGTTCGGCCGGACCGCTTTCCAGCAGATGCGACAGGCGGAAGGCGCGTTCCTGGTCGAGCCTGTCCATCCACCAGCCGGGACCCTCGTAAAGTCCTGCAACGATGCCACGCGGAATGTCTGGGGCGAGCGCTTTGAGGGCGGCCATGACCGCGGGATCGAACGACATGAGCGCCAGCGGGCCGCGATAGGCAGTCGCCTGGCTCGCAACAGCCTGAAGGAATGCGGGATCGAGCGGCGTCCACTCGCTCTTGACCTCGACGAGGAGCGGCACACGGCCGGCGACCAGATCCAATAAATCGGCAAAGCTGATGAGGCGCTCGCTGCTGGCGCTGCGGTAGGTCAAACGCGCCAGTGCGGCGGCGGTATGGTCCGTGATCCGGCCCGGGGCATCCACGAGCCGGGACAGCTCCAGATCGTGAAATACGAAGGGCGTGCCGTCCGCGGCGGGCCGCAAGTCGCACTCGATGCCGTATCCCTTGGCGATGGCGGCCGAGAAGGCGCGAGCCGTGTTCTCGACGATCCCTCGGCGCACGTCGTGTAACCCGCGGTGGGCCATAGGCCGAAGGAACGCGGCGCGATCGAGCATGCAAGTGTCCTGATTGCGAAGTTCGACCTAGTGTCCCGATTCCGAAGTTCGCTTGTGTTCGCGGCTAGGTCCCGATGCGAACTTCGGAATCATAAGGGACACTAGAATCATGGACTTGCTAGTGTGATTCAGATCGAGAAATTCGCTCGGAACCGAGACGATTGATGGGGCGAATTTCTCGATCATCACACTAGCCTCAAGCCGCGCTGATCTCGATGATGGCCTCAACCTCGACCGCGGCATCGAGCGGCAGGCTGCCCATGCCGACGGCGGAGCGCGTGTGGCGGCCTTTGTCGCCCAAGACCTCAACCAGGCAGTCGGATGCGCCGTTCACGACTTGCGGGTGCTCGGTGAATGCAGGCACGGCATTGACGAAGCCCGTGAGCTTGACGACGCGGGAGATGCGGTCGAGCTCGCCCAGAGCGGCCTTGGCGACCGCAAGGATGTTCAGAGCGCAGAGCTTTGCCGCCTCGCGGCCCTGGGTCACGTCGACATCGCCACCGAGCTTGCCGGATACCACCCGCCCGTCGCCGGAGCGCGAGATCTGGCCGGAGATGAACAGCAGATTGCCCGTCAGATGGAAGGGCACGTAGTTCGCGACAGGCGCAGGGGCGACGGGCAGGGACAGCCCAAGCGCTTGCAGCCGTGATTCCACAGTTCCCGCCATGTTGTCCTCTGTTCCGCCATGTCGCCCCGCTATCGAGGTTGTGTCCATTGTTGCGGCGTCGGGGCGACTTTGCAACGGTGGGCGGTGGGTTTAGGGTGACGCGGTTGCGTAGAGTCCGTCTCCACGCAACACGTTTGGAGCTTTGCATGCGCCGTGCTTCACAAGCTGTTTCGACGTGCGTGATTGCCGCCCTGGCGCTGCCTTTGGCGGCTGCTGGCGCGAACGCCAAAGTCCTGGCGCCGCATCGGGCCGTCTACGAGATCACGCTCGATCGCTCGCGCGGCGGCTCGGGCGTGAGCGACATGTCGGGGCGTATGGTCTACGAATTGAAGGGCAGCGAATGCGAGGGCTATACGCAGACCATGCGCTTTGTCACGCGCATGACCAACCAGGAGGGATCGACCGTCCTGACCGATATGCGGTCATCCAGCACCGAGGATGCGTCTGCCCGGAATTTCCGCTTCAGCTCGAGCCAGTACAAGGATTCCAAGCTGTCGGAGTCAACCGACGGCGGCGCAGCCCGCAGCGGACCATCGGGTGAGGTCAAGGTCGAGCTGACGCGCCCCGAGCGCAAGGAGGTGCAGCTCGAGCCCAACGTCTTCTTCCCCATTCAGCACTCGATCGCGCTCATCGCCGCGGCGGAAAAGGGGAACACCGTCTTCCAGGCCGATTTGTACGATGGCTCCGAGAAGGGCCAGAAAGTCTACGCCACGACGGCCTACATCGGCCGCATGCACGCGGCCGGCTATAACAAGCGCCTGCCTGCCGCCAAGAGCGGCGAGCCCCTGGACGGGCTCAAGGCGTGGCCGGTGTCGATCAGCTATTTCGAGCCGGGCTCAGACAAGCAGGATGCGGCCCCGTCCTACGAGCTGGCGTTCCTCTACTTCGAGAACGGTGTGTCACGCCGGTTGTACATCGACTACGGCGAGTTTGCGATCCGCGGCAGTCTCAAGGAAATTGTATTCCTAGAGCCAGGGAAATGCCCGCCGCGCTAAGAAACGGCGCGTCTATTCAACTTTGGCGACGTGGCACTCGATCTGCCGGCGCTTGAGCTGCTGGCAGGCCGAGGCGGCGGTGTGCTGGTCGAAGCCGGAGAAGCGCGCCCGATAGAGCTGCTTGCCCGCGTGGTGAATTGGCTGGGTGGTGGGCTGCCGGCCATCGAGCACTCCGCCGGAGCGATCGAAGGCGCTCTGAAGCTGGCGCCGGGCTTCGGTCTCGGAGCCGAACGCACCGATCTGCACGGCAAATGCGCTCACCATAGCGCTCCCCACATGGGCCGCAGGCGAGTAGCTGTTATCGCGATGGGTCTGGATGTGTGCCGCAGTCGCCAAAGCGGCAGTGCTGACAGGTGGCTCGCCGCGCGACATGCGCTCTGCCTGAGCCTCCAGGCTTGAGGGCGATGCACCGCGAGCCGGCAGCGCGGAGCCGGCATCGGCGGCAATGCGGGGCTCGGCGAACGAGGTGGCGCGGGAGCTCGTGCCGGCGGACGCAAGCGTAACGGGCTCCACCAGCGTGGGCTCAACCGTGCGTGCGCGTGGCGCAACCAGCACCGGACGCACGCGCGCAATGTCGATCCTGGGGCTCTGGGGCATACGCTGCTCGCCGGCTTCTTCGCCGTCGGCCGAAGCTGAGCGCAAAGGCTGTTGCGCATTGGATGTGCGGACCGCGACGCGGTCCTGGACTGCGGAGGCTTGCGCGGCCTCGATGAGCTGTCGCGGAGAGCGCCTTGCCTGTTCCGGCGCAGGCGCTGCCTTGGCGACGAGCAGAGGCTTGCGTGTCTTGTGTGTCGAGGCCTGTGCCAGCGCGCGTGTCAGCAGCGTGCGCATGGTGGCGTTGCGGGTTCCGGCCGTCGCCCCGCCGAACACGGCGCCGACGATGTGCTTTCCGTCCCTGCGCACCGACGAGACGAGATTGAAACCCGAGGCTGCCGTATAGCCGGTCTTGATGCCGTCGGTCCCTTCGAACCGGCCGAGCAGCGTGTTGTGGTTGCGGTAGGTCTCGCCGTCGTAGCTGAAGGTGCGCGTGGCGAACAGGCCGTAGTAGCGCGGGAAATCGTCATTGAGCCGGAGCGCCAGCGTGACCATGTCGCGTGCGGTCGAGATCTGCTCGGGATGCGGCAGTCCGTGCGCGTTCTTGAAGACGGTCGCATTCATGCCGAGCGACCGCGCCTTCTGGGTCATGAGGCGGGCGAACTTTTCCTCCGTGCCGGCAATGTGCTCCGCGACGGCGACGGCCACATCGTTGGCCGATTTCGTGATGATGGCCTTGACGGCATCCATGAGGGCGATCTCGTCGCCCTCGTCGAGCCCGAGCTTGGAGGGCGCTGTGCCGGCCGCAGCCCCTGAAATTTTCAGGCGTGTCGAGGCCTCGAGTTGACCCTGCTGCATGAGCTCGAAGACGATGTACAACGTCATCATTTTCGTGAGGGAGGCGGGGAAGCGAGGCTCATCGGCGGCCTGCGCATAGAGCACGCGTCCGCTATTGGCATCCACGACGAGCGCAGCGTGCTTGCCCGCCGCCTGTGCCGCACCCGGTAACCCGGACGCAACGCAGAGGGTCGCAAGAACCGCGATAACCCTGCCGATTGTCCCCCGCGCGCAAGCCCCGCGCGCTTCGTTCCTACGCAGCATTCCTCGAACCCGCCGCCTGCCTGTCCCATGTCCGGTCTATCCGACCGGCCGGCGGACGATCCTCTCTGATCCCCACGCCCCGTACGCCCGAGCAAGCCATTGATTTTGGGCAGCTATGGGGCGGAAGGGCGGACGATTGGGGTCGTCCTGCACTCGCGCAGGCTAGCGCAGCCGCCTTTGAGTTTGGTAAACCTACCTGGTTAACCGAATTTATGCTGCAATGCAGCTAAATCGGTTGACGTAATTGTGCAGTGCATATAAGAGGGTCGATGCCGTGCCCCCGGCATCGGGCAGATGAGCGCCCAAACCTCCCCACGACCTGACCCCAGAAGGACGACCCCCATGATGAAACCCTTCGAAATGAAGCAGTTCGAGGACTTCCAGAAGCTCGGCCAGAGCAACGTCGATGCAGCCATGAAGATGTTCGGCGAGTGGAACAAGGGCTGGCAGGCCATCGCGGCGGAAATGACGGACTACACGAAGCGCTCCTTCGAGGAGGGCACAGCTACATTCGAGAAGCTGGTCTCGGCCAAATCGGTCGAGCAGGCGGTCGAGATCCAGACCAACTACGCCAAGCGCGCCTACGATGAGTACATGCACCAACTGACGAAGATCGGCGGCATGTACGCCGAGCTCGCCAAGGAAGCCTATCGGCCGGTCGAGCGCGCGCTGCAAAACGGGCGTTGACGCCGTCCTTTAACACGCAATTCCTGCACAGTAGGCCTGGCCGAACAGCCGGGCCTTTATTTTATCCCAAAGCGCGCCCACATGGTGCGGGGGCTGTGCAGCCGGCGGCGGCAACGAGTCGGCTTCATTTCGGTGTCAACTCCGAGCCACGTTTGCGATAGGGAGGCTGCTGCCGTTAAACTGGCTCTCGAGCGGCCTGCGTAGTCAGCGTGGGCGGCAAAGCACATCGAACCTTGGGGCACATGGAGCCCATGAGCGACGGCGAAACAATGAAAATGGCGGGCAAAAACGGCTCGCGCGGAGACGAGGAGGGCAAGACCGGGCTCGTCACCAAGACGCGGCCAAAGACGAAGCGGCCAAGCCTCTACAAGGTGCTGCTGCTCAATGACGACTACACGCCCATGGAATTCGTGGTGCATGTGCTCGAGCGCTTCTTCAACAAGGGGCGCGAGGAGGCGACACGCATCATGCTGCATGTGCATCACAAGGGTGTGGGGATCTGCGGCGTCTTTACGTACGAGATCGCCGAGACAAAGGTGGCGCAGGTGATGGACTTTTCACGCCAGCATCAGCATCCTTTGCAGTGCACTTTGGAAAAGGAGTAGGTCGCGCACGTGCCTTCTTTCTCAAAAAGCCTGGAATCGGCGCTACATCGGGCGCTCGAATATGCCAACGAACGCAATCATGAGTACGCGACGCTCGAGCATCTGCTGCTTGCGCTTCTGGACGATCGCGACGCCGCGGCCGTCATGCGCGCCTGCAATGTCGAGGTGGATACGCTGCGCCGCCGCGTGACGGATTACCTCGATCAGGAGCTGCAGGGGCTGGTCGTCAAAGGGCATACGGAGGCGGCACCCACTACCGGCTTTCAGCGCGTGGTGCATCGTGCCGTCGTGCATGTGCAGTCGTCCGGCCGCGAGGAGGTGACGGGTGCCAATATCCTGATCGCCATCTTCGCCGAGCGAGAGAGCCATGCCGCGTTCTTCCTGCAGGAGCAGGACATGACGCGTTTCGATGCCGTGCAGTACGTGAGCCATGGCATTGCCAAGCGCGCTGGCATGACCGAGCCGCGACCGGTGCGTGGCGTCGACGAGGAAAACAGCAACGAAGGCGGCGGGTCCGAGAAGAAGCAGAATGCGGATGCGCTGAACACGTACTGCGTGAACCTCAACAAGAAAGCACGCGACGGCCGCATCGACCCGCTGATCGGGCGCGAACCCGAGGTGCTGCGCACCATCCAGGTGCTGTGCCGGCGCCAGAAGAACAATCCGCTGTTCGTCGGTGATCCAGGCGTCGGCAAGACGGCGATCGCGGAGGGCCTGGCCCGCAAGATCATTCGCGGCGAAGTGCCGGAGGTGCTGAAGGACGCGACCATTTTTGCGCTCGACATGGGCGCGCTGCTCGCTGGAACCCGCTATCGCGGCGACTTCGAGGAGCGGCTCAAGGCCGTGATGAAGGAGGTCGAGAACTATCCCGGCGCCATCCTGTTCATCGACGAGATCCACACCGTCATCGGTGCGGGTGCGACCTCAGGCGGCGCCATGGATGCGTCCAATCTTCTGAAGCCGGCCCTGCAGTCGGGCACGGTGCGCTGCATCGGCTCCACCACCTACAAGGAGTACCGCCAGCACTTCGAGAAGGACCGCGCGCTAGTCCGGCGCTTCCAGAAGATCGACGTGAAGGAGCCCTCGATCGAGGACTCGATCGAGATCATGAAGGGCCTCAAGCCCTACTTCGAGGAGTTCCACAAGCTCAAGTACACGAACGAGGCGGTCAAGGCCGCCGTGGAGCTGTCCGCCAAATACATCCATGACCGCAAGCTGCCCGACAAGGCGATCGACGTCGTGGACGAGACTGGCGCCTCGCAGATGCTGGTGCCGGAAGGTAAGCGCAAGAAGAAAATCACGGTCAAGGAGATCGAGGCCACGGTCGCGACCATGGCGCGCATCCCGCCCAAGACGGTGTCCAAGTCCGACGCCGAGGTCATGGCCAACCTCGAGAAGGACTTGAAGCGCCTCGTGTTCGGCCAGGACCAGGCGATCTCCGCTCTGGCGTCGGCGATCAAGCTCGCCCGTGCCGGCCTGCGCGAGCCCGAAAAGCCGATCGGGTCGTACCTCTTCTCCGGGCCAACCGGGGTCGGCAAGACCGAGGTGGCAAAGCAGCTCGCCTCGCTGATGGGTATCGAGCTGCTGCGCTTCGACATGTCGGAGTACATGGAAAAGCATACGGTCAGCCGTCTCATCGGTGCGCCGCCAGGGTATGTCGGGTTCGATCAGGGGGGATTGCTTACCGACGGCATCGACCAGCACCCGCATTCCGTGCTGCTGCTGGACGAGATCGAGAAGGCGCATCCGGACCTGTTCAACATCCTGTTGCAGGTGATGGACCATGGCAAGCTGACCGACCACAACGGCAAGCAGGTCGATTTCCGCAACGTCATCCTGATCATGACGACGAACGCGGGCGCGTCCGACCTCGCCAAGCCTGCCATCGGGTTCAACCGGTCCAAGCGCGAGGGCGACGATCAGGAAGCTATCAACCGGATGTTCACGCCCGAGTTCCGCAATCGGCTCGATGCGGTGATCGCTTTCTCCAGCTTGCCGCCCGAGGTCATCAGCAAGGTGGTGGAGAAGTTCATCTTCCAGCTCGAGGCGCAGCTTGCCGATCGCGGCGTCACCATCGAGCTCAGCGAAGCGGCGGCGAAGTGGATCGCGGACAAAGGCTACGACGAGAAGTTCGGCGCCCGCCCGTTGGCCCGCGTGATCCAAGAGTACATCAAGAAGCCGCTGGCCGAGGAGCTGCTGTTCGGCAAGCTCGAGCACGGCGGCGTGGCGCGCGTATTGACCGAGGGCGAGGGCGAGGAGATGAAGCTCACCTTCGAATATCTGCCCGCCGATCCCGCCAAATCGCCCAAGGCCCGAGAGGAAGCCGAGGACGAGGATGACGACGAGCAGGAGAGTTCCGCGGAAGCTCTCGTCGGCGCCAGCCCCAAGCGGGCGCTGCCTGGACCGCGCGGCGAAAAGAAGGACAAGGCGAAGCCCAGCGGCGCGGTGCCGAGCGTGCCGCGGCGCAAAGACGAGTAGTCGTCTAGCCTCAACCTGAACATGTGCCGGCCCGGGTCGTGATCCACGATCCGGGCCGTTGCGTTTCCATACACCTACTAGCGTAGGTTGGGTTAGCGTCGGCCCGCCTGTCATTGGCGTGGTACAGCGCAAGACCCGCGCGTAACCCAACAACTTGGATAAATGCGAATGTTGGGTTACGCCGGAGCAGCGCCGAACACTGCTGCGAGCGTGCGGGCCGGCTAACCCAACCTACATGTGTCCGGCTTTCGGACTAGCCCGCCAGCGCCCGCCGGATCGCTTTGGCGTTGGATGCCAGGACCTCGGGCTTCTCCATCTGGCCGGTGTGTGGCTGCAGCTTGATGCCGTCCCAGCGCGGCAGCACATGAAAGTGCAGATGAAAGACCACCTGCCCGCCGGCAGGCTCGTTGAACTGCTGGATGGTGACGCCCTGTGCGCCGAAGGCCTTCATGACGGCGCGCGAGATCGTCTGAACCGTGCGCATGCAGGCCGTCATCTGCTCCGGCGAGGCGTCGAGGATGTTGCGCGCAGGGCTTTTGGGGACCACGAGCGTGTGCCCCTGGCAGCGCGGCATGATATCCATGAAGACGAGCGTATCGGCGTCCTCGTAGACTTTTTGGGCGGGAAGCTCTCCGCGCAGGATTTTGGCGAAGATGTTGCTGCTGTCGTAAGCCATGCGTGGAACCCTTGCGTTCACCCATGCCTGTCAAGCGCAGGCGGCCCTCCCCGTCAAGCGGCCGTGTCGAAAGCGCAATCTGGATGGCACGATGCTGCTCGCGTGCTAAGAGTTTGGCCGCACGCAGTTGTAAATCACGGGAGAGCGTCATGACACTCAAACGGCACGAGCCAGCCAAGATCCTGTCCAAGGCCGTCGAAGCCAACGGTTTTGTGTTCACTGCCGGTCTTACCGCCGAGGACCGCAATCTCGACGTGGTGGGGCAGACCAAGCAGGTCCTGGCCGAGATCGACCGTGTGCTCAAGCTCGCCGGCACCGACAAGAGCAAGGTGCTGCAGGCAACCATCTGGGTGCCGGACATTCGCCTGCGTGACGGCATGAATGAGGCCTGGAATGCGTGGACCGGCGGCCAGAACCTGCCGGCGCGCGCCTGCATCGAGGCCAAGCTCGCCGATCCCAAGCTGCTGGTCGAGATTTCCGTGGTGGCGGTGAAGTAAACGCCAGAGCCGATACATGGCTATTGTGCGGCACGAGCTCGAGCCGATCCTTGCCAACGTGGTGGAGGCGAGCGGGCTCATCTACATCGCCGGGGCCCTTGCCGACGACACTAGCCTCGATATCGCGGGGCAGGCCCGGCAGGCGTTCGCCGATGTCGACCGCTACCTGGCATCGTGCGGCAGCGACAAATCGAAAATCCTGTCGGCGACCATCTGGGTCGCCGACATCCGGCTGCGCGATGCGTTCAACGAGGCCTGGCTCGCCTGGGTCGATCCACGCAACCTGCCCGCCAGGGCGTGCATCGAAGCGAAGATGGCCGACCCGCGTTGCCTGGTGGAGATTCAATTCGTGGCAGCGAAGTAGCCGTGGCGGATGATCCTCGAGCGCAGATCACAAAGATCGAGATGCCATGAGCAATGACAAGGCCCCCGTCGGCACACGCGCCGACTATCCGCATTTCCTCGCCATCCCGACCCGCTGGATGGACAATGACCTCTACGGCCACGTCAACAACGTGGTCTACTACTCGTACTTCGACACGGTCGTGAACCGCTACCTGATCGACCCGGGTGGCCTCGACATCCATCGCGGCCTAGTGGTCGGCATCGTCGCCGAGACGCAATGCCGGTTCTTCAAATCCTTCACGTATCCCGAGACGGTCGACGCCGGATTGCGGGTGGGACGGCTCGGCAATTCATCGGTGCGCTACGAGATCGGCCTGTTCGGGGAGGAGGATGCGGCCCGAGCAGAGGGGCATTTCGTGCACGTGTTCGTCGAGCGCGCCAGCAACAAGCCGACGCCGATCCCGGCCTCGATTCGCAGTGCCCTCGAGCGCATTCAGCGGGGTTAGCGGCCGGCTTCGGTGGTGTCCGCGAGGGGATGTCACCGATCTGCAATTCTCCCCAGAAATCAAACGGCTGTGACACCCTGTGCAAGGGCGAGCCAGATCGATGCCGTGTCATCCTCGACCGGAAGGGATTCGCGAATACGGCGGGGGACGAGCATGGTTTCAAGACATGTCACACTAGCAGCTGCTTGCGCTGCGTGCTGCAGTTTGGCCTGGCCGGCCATGGCCCAGGAGACGGGGCTTGATTCCCTGCACGCCCAGGTGCGATTGGGCGGCCGGATGTGCATGGTGGATCACTTCCACAACGGGTCCAGCAATGGTCAGGCGTCGCGTAAGCAGGCAGAAGCCGCAGCTATCGCGTCGTGGGCTGATTTCACAGTCTGGGAATATGGTCCACCTTGGGGCAGTTGGCGGTTGGCCGAGACCAAGCGCGTGAACTGCGGCCAAACGGGCGGATCCTGGGCCTGCACTCTGGAGGCCCGCCCATGCAAGCCGGCAGGCCGCAGAGGGCGTTGAGGCAAACGGATGATCAGAACGGGTTCCAGGTCGGCTGCGGCGTGAAGCGGATGTAGCCGATGTTGGCGCCGAGCCTCAGTCCCAGCCCTGAGCGAATGGGCGCCATCAGGATCTTGCCGTCGGTCAGGAAGGTCAGTCCTACGCCGCCGACCACGTAGGCTGAGCCGTCGACGCCGGTGAAGCCCTTGAACAGGTTTTCCGGATCTCTGAGGCGGTAGATCAGGAACATCGTCTTGCCGCCCTCGGCGCCAAGGTCGTAGCCGATCGACGGGCCGTGCCAGTAGACTTCGCGCGTTCCCCCGCTTCTCAAGTAAAGCGTGCCCTTGCCGTAGCGCACGCCGGCAATCAGCGCGCCACCACCTTCGTTGCCGAGCACATAGGCGCTCGGCCTCCCGGATTGCGCGAATGCATACTCGATGACGCTGGCGAGGCTGGTGGAGACGGTGCCGAAGAACCCGCGCGTTGCGGCCCTGATCTCGTCGATCGAATATTCGTCTTCCGCGGGCGCCCCGGCCGGGGGCTGTTGCGATGCGTCGGGTCGCGTGTAGGGCTGACCGGGCAGGGCGTTTTCGGCCACTGTCGGATTGTGCTGCGTACTGGCACTCCAGCTCGAATTGGCCGTCTTGGCTGGCGCTTTCTCGGCGGCCTTTGATGGCTCGCGTGGCGCGGATTTTGCCGCGGTCGGGCTGCCGGGCAACGGCTTCGGCTGCGGCTTGGCCGGCGTCGCGTCGCCGATCGATGCCTCGGCTCGCGCCATCAGGTACTCGGTCTTGGTCTTGACCGTCGCCTGCAGCTCGAGCGCGGTGGCTTCAAGCTCGGCCAGCCGCGAGCAACTATCCGGAGCATTCGGCGTGTCCTCGGCCAGCCGGTCCAACCGGGCCAGCAGCTCGGTGGCCTTCTGGTCCAGCGCCTCGCTGCGCTCATCGACGACAAGCGCGTTGGCTTTGTCGATGTAGTCCTCCTCGCGCCAGCCGTTTTTGTCCTTGAGACGCCGGAAGGCTGCCTGCATCTTCGGCTGGGTGTCCGCGCTGAGCCGCCGCAGTGCGGCGCCGGAGTCGTTGACGACCTTGGCGAAGGCATCGCGCGAGCAGGGCTCAGCCTGCACCTGGCCCCCGCAGGCCATAGCGATGGCCACGGCTGCAAGGCGCGCGAACGGTCTAGTCGATATGCGGCGCATTTTTCCGGCGCGTCGTTCCGACATACAGGGTCAGGTAGTGCCAAAGCCCGATTTCGTCAAATCCCGCAGCAGGTTCATTCCAGCAGTGAGACTTCTTGATGTCCGCGCCGAGGCGTCTTCCCGTGGACTCCCTATTTTCGGCCCGCGGGCCCGTGTGTAACAGTGCCAATAGGATGGAACCCGTGTGGAGGAGACGCCGTGGGCCAATTCAGCAAGGTCGAGATCGAGGGACGGCTGATGATCGCCACGATCAACCGTCCGGAGGTGCTCAACGCCTGCCACCCGATGGCGAGCCAGGAGCTGTCGGATGCCTTCGACGAGTTTGCCGCCAATCCTGACCTGTGGGTAGCCATCATCACCGGCGCCGGCGACAAGGCGTTCTCGGCCGGCAACGATCTCAAGTACCACGCGGAGCTGCGGGCCAAGACCGGCAAGCGGCCCGTGTCGCCGCCCAAGGGCTTCGGTGGCCTGACCTTCAGGCACGATCTCGATAAGCCGGTGATTGCGGCTGTGAACGGCCTTGCCATGGGCGGCGGCTTCGAGATTGCGCTGTCGTGCGACCTGATCATCGCCTCCGATCGTGCCATGTTCGCTCTGCCCGAACCGCGCGTCGGGTTGGCGGCGGGCGGCGGAGGCCTGCAGCGCCTGCCGCGCACGATCCCGCTCAAGAAAGCGATGGGTATGCTGCTGACCGGCCGGCATGTGCCGGCGCAGGAAGGCTACGAGATGGGGTTTGTCACCGCCGTCGTGCCGCACGCCGATCTGATGCAGGAGGCGCGGCGCTGGGCCAGCATGATCCTCGAATGCTCGCCCATGAGCGTGCGCGCCACCAAGCAGACTGTGCGGCGCTCGCTCGATGTGCCTTCGCTCGAGATCGCCATGCAGAATACGAACTACCCGGCCTATGTGGCGCTGACGACCAGCGAGGACACGATCGAAGGCCCGAAGGCCTTCGCCGAGAAGCGCAAGCCCAACTGGAAAGGGCGCTGAAGTCCTTCATCTTGGATTGAATTGGCGTCGGCGGTACGGCGGGCTGCCGCATGGACGCTGGGTCCCGGGGCGCACGCGGGAAGTGGCGCCGCATGCCTTTGCCGATGCCTCGGCCCGCGTTTGCCCGGGATGACACCAAGAGTAAGCACGGCTGCACCACAACCACTTCTGTCATCCCGGCCAAGGGAGCGAAGCGACCGCGAGCCGGGACCCAGGAGCCTCAGCTACGGGACCTCGCTCGCGCTTCAAGCCAAACCAGAAAAGCCTCTAAGGCTCGGCGCGCTCGCTACTTCAGGATGCTCGTGATCGTGTCCCATAGGCTGCGCAGGCCGCCTGTGCTGGCTTGCGCGGCGCCTGTGGCCGCCGGGGCGCCCGCAGCGGCAGCGGCTGGAATGGACGAGGCCGGCACCTGAGACATCGTCACGGTCTCCGGCGTCACCTCCTTGAACAGCTTCATCTGCGCCAACGTGGCGGGGCCGGCAATGCCATCGGCCTTGAGGCTATTCTTCGCCTGGTAGTCGCGCACCGCCTTTTCCGTGCCTGGGCCGAATTGCCCATCAGCCGTGATGCCGAGCTTCTCCTGCAGAGATTTGACGGTCGATCCCTTGGTGCCCTGCTTCAGCAGGATCACCTCATAGAGGCCCATGGCCATGAAGGTGTCGGGACCGGCGATGCCGTCAGCGGCCAGCCCGTTTTTGGTCTGCCAGTCCTTCAAGGCTTTTTCGGTGCCGGGTCCGAACTGACCGTCGGCGGTGACGCCGAGCTTGGCCTGCAATCGCCGTACCGGCTCGCCTGCGAGGCCTTTCTTCAGAATTGCCATGGAGATCTCCTTTGATCTCCCCCGCACGCAGGATACGGTACGCCGCATGAGCACGAAAGCGGATAACGTCCTTAATGGGGGTCACGCACGTTTGCTCGTGACTACCGGTTTTTTGCGTTATCGATTTTTGCCGCCAGGGCATCGAGGATGCCGCGCTGACCCTTCAGGATCTTGCGCTCGGCCTCTTCCGGCTCGAACCACGCCGCCCGATCCACCTCGGGGAATTCCTGCAGGCGCCCGGTGCGTGGCGGCCACTGCATGGAGAAGGTGTTGCTGTGCAGGCGACTCGGATCGAAATCGCCTTCGACGGCCCAGGCTGAAATCGTCTTCGCGCTCGACTGACGGAAGCTCCCGAGCTCGATGAAGCGGCCGTCCGGCTTGAGACCGGTCTCCTCCTCGAACTCCCGTCGAGCGGCCGTCAGCGGCTCTTCCCCGTCGGTATACTCCCCCTTGGGAATGCTCCAGGCGCCGTCGTCCTTGTTGGCCCAGAAGGGACCGCCGGGATGCACGAGCAGCACCTCCAGCTTGAGGCCGCTCCGCCGGTACATGACAAGTCCCGCGCTGCGCTTGGGCATGAGTGCGATCCTAGTGTGATGATCGAGAAATTCGCCGGACTTCGCGGCGTGTCTCTGGAGCGAATTTCTCGATCTGAATCACACTAGAAGCTTAGTCTTGCTAGTGTCCTTTCGATCGCGAAGCTCGTTCAACGGTTGCCGCGAAGTCCGGCGAACTTCGCGATCGGGACACTAGCCGTGGCGCCGCCGTCTTGCCCTATTCTGGCGCTCGGCCCCGAAGTTGGCTCAATTTCGCCGGATGCTGGGCCTTGGATGGGCGTTGTGGAACGGGCGAGGTGGGTAGTGAGTAAGAGCAGGGGCGTGCTGGTCGTCAGGGAAGACACAATCATACAGGGCGAAATCCGAAGGTGCCATCAGATCGAGGTCTACGGCTATGTCGAGGGCCAGTTGGCTGCCGACAAGCTGCTCGTGCACCAGGGTGGTCAATGCTACGGCATCGTCCAGACCGACAACGCCGAGATCCATGGCACTGTCCAGGGCGATGTCTTCGTCAAGCATCTCATCAGCATCCGCAGCTCCGGCTCGGTGAGCGGCAACGTGCAATACGGGCAGCTCGCCATGGAGCCCGGCGGCAATCTGAGCGCCGACGTGCACAACGTACCGCCGACACTGTCAGGCGATCTCGACTTGGCGGTCGATAGGGGCCAATCGGTTCGCATCACGCTAGATGATCTCAATGCCGTCGATCCGGATGACAAGGCGCAGGATCTGACGTTCACCGTGTCGAAGCCCATGAATGGCTTCGTGACGCTGGCGAGCTCGCCAAAGCGCCCGGTAACCCGGTTCACGCAGGCCGATCTGCAGAACGGCGGCGTTATGTTCACGCATGATGGCACGAGCTCACAGGCGGCGAGCTTCGACATCGTTGTCGCCGACCGCAGCGGCGCCAGCACCGGGGCCAGCCAGACCGTCAGGGTGGCGGTCAGGGGTTAGGCGCCGGCCGACCTTTTTCGTTGCGCAGGATTGGGCTGCCTTGCTGCGCCTCGCCATCGGGTCGCAACAATCGGCCTTTACCGGCGTTTGTTCAGGGACGCTCGCAAAGGAGGTCGCCAATGGCCGCGCTGACGTTCTATCACGCCATCCCCTCGCGCTCATCCGTCGTGCACTGGATGCTCGAGGAGGTTGGCCAGCCGTACGATCTCAAGCTCATCAGCCTCAAAGACGGCGACAACCGCAAGCCGGACTATCTGGCGGTCAATCCGATGGGCAAGGTGCCGGCGCTCAAGCACGGCGACACGGTCATCACCGAGGTGTCGGCAATCTGCACCTATCTCGCCGACGAGTTTCCACAAGCCAGGCTGAATGTCCCGATCGGCGATCCGCGGCGTGGGGTCTATCTCAAATGGATGTTCTTCGGGCCGAGTTGTGTGGAGCCCGCCATTCTGGAACGCGCCTTTCCGCGCAAGGAGCCGGCGCCGCGCAGCGCGGCCGGCTTCGGCGACTATGACAGCGTGATGGACGTTCTGGCTGTGGGCACTGGTGCGGCCAAGCCCTATCTCATGGGCGAGCAGTTCACGGCCGCCGACGTCGTCATCGGGTCAGGCCTGCGCTGGGGCATGATGTTCAAGCTGATCCCGGAGCGCCCGGAGTTCACGGCCTACGTCGCGCGCCTCAACGACCGCCCGGCGCTCAAGCGCGCGACCGAGCAGGATATGAAGCATCAAACTTAGCGGACGTGCGGAATGCGACCGGCCGGAGCCGGTCGCATCGATCCTATCTATTGTTTCTGGCCCTGCAGCACGGCGCGGACCTGATCGGCGCCCATGCGCAACTGCATGGCGTCGCCGCGCCACTCGAGCTCCTCGGGCGTGATGATGACTGAGCTCGTGCCGAGGCCGAGTAGGCTGCCCATCTCGGCCTGGATGAGCTGGATCTTGCCGTCGAGACCCGTACGCACGCCCGTAATCTCGCCGAGCTTCATGCCGTCGGCACTGTAGATCGCGACGCCTGCGAGGTTTGGCTGCGGCTTCGCTGCTTGCTGTGGCCTCGCCGCCGGCTGCACGGCCGCAAGGACGGCCTTGCACGGCTGCGAGAACGATGCCTGTTTTTCATTGATGCACTGGCCAATGGATCCGCCGCCCGCGCAATTGGCCTGAATATCGCCCCAGCACGCATCGGCGATGCGCTCGACGCGATGCACGGCCTGCTGGATGTTGCGCGAGGCGTCGAACAGCGCGAGCTCGCAGGCATTGCCGAGCTTGTCCTCGTGCGCCTGCATGCACAGGAGCAGGCGTCCCTCGCCGGGCGTGACCGCGCTGCAGTAGTTCCTCATTTCCTCGCGGCATGCGCTCTGCACGCGCTCGATGGCCGCTGCAACGCGGCCGCGCATCTGCGACTGCTGCGCCTCGCGCATCTGCTGCAGGTCAGGGGCGGGAGATTGCCGAGTGTCCTTCGTCTGAAATTGCGGCTGCGGAAGCGGCGGAGCTTCCTTGGTCGGGGGTTGCTGCGTCTGCGCCGACGCTACCGAGGCCGAGACAATGCCTGCAACCAGCATTGTGTGCAGCAGAAGTGTTTTCGAACCGATCGACATGGTGCAATTCCTTCCATCCGAACCGGACGTGAATGTCGCGGTGCGGAAGGCGTGCACCAAAGCAGCGCCGGCGCGAAATCGGGACAAACCCGAAGATGACGCGCGCGCGGCTCTAATATGCTTGCGGAATATCCATGGGAAGTGAACGCGGGGGCAACGCGTCAGCGCTGCAACCGCAATTGCCCCACAGCGCGAGACTTACCGCTTGCCCGCCTGCCGCGCCTTGCGGGCGGCGTAACGCCGGTCGCGCTCGGCCTTGCGCTCGGTGGCTTCCGCGGCTTCGCGGATCACGCGCTCGATGGCCTCGCGCTTCTCGCGCTCGGTGCGAGCAACCTTCTCGGCGGCTTCGCGCTCGGCGCGCTCGGCCGCCTCGGCTTCCTTGATTTTTCGCTTCTCGGCTTCACGTGCCTCGCGGGCGGCGGCAATGGCCGCACGTTCCTGCTTGCGCTTGACCACCTCGGGATCGTCGTCTGCTGGACGGGCCTTGAACTTCTCCAGAATGGCTTTCCTGGCTTCGGCGGCCCGCTTCAGTCGTTCGTCCAGGTTCTGGTCCTTGAGATTCTTCATAGTTTCCTTTCTCGACTTGCCGGCACACACGCTCACCTGGTCGGTGGCCGGCGCGCGCACCAGCGGCGTATCTAACGTGTCCTCACAAGGCAGGCTGGGGACAGGACGGCGCGGCTTGAGACCCCTGCGCACCGTCCGCCCATCACATACTAAGCGGATGACAATTTTGCAATGCGCTCGGGTGCGGCGCAGATGCACGGGAGCAGGGCGGCAGCTCCCCCTTGTCACGCTCGGGATTGTCCCTGTCCCCGAGGAACCGTCGCGCACCATACTGCGTGCGTTGTATGCGACACCAGGACAGCATCAGCGCCACTAATCGCGCCCCACCCGCGCAGCCGCGTCGCCCAACGGCCTCTCATTTAGCGCCCTATGCCGGCCCACGAACGCATCCACCTTTGCCGCACCACCGGCGCCACGTCGATCTGGGACAGATCCACGAGTGTTCGGTGGAAGCGCCGTTTGCGATCGCTGTCCGCTGCGAAATAGCTCTCGCCGCACTCCTCGATCAGACTGGCACGTGTGGCTGATATGCGATCGAGCGGAAGGCCGGCGACCTGCAAAGCAACGGTCCCGAGAAACGCGATATCCAAAGCGGTGCCGTTGCGAGAGGCGGACTGATCAATGGCGAAATTCAGACCTTCGATGGCATAGAATGTTTGGAAGCAGCGCCGGCCATCCTCGGGAAGCCGCAGTTGCCGCTCGATGCGCCGTGTCATGACGGGTTGGTGGTCGCCGTAATGTACGATCAGCATGGGGCGGTTCGGGAACAAGGTGGCGAGCTTTGACTTGATCAGCCGCCAGGTCGCTGCCGTCTCCGCCAGCCGCGTGTAGTACTCGACATATTGCGGATCGGGGAAATTGGCGGCGGCAAATGCCCGCTCCGCCTCGAAGCGACCGGGCGGCACCAGCCGGCGATCGTGGGGGCCGTGATTGAAATTGGTCAGCGCATAAATAAATCGCGGCGCGGGATCGCCGGCAATGCGCTCGGCGAAGGCGCCAAGAGCGGCCTCCAGAAATACCGCGTCGGAGCTCGTTGCCTCGAAGCGGTCGACATCGAAAGGCGGCGGGAAATCATCCGAGAAAATACGTTCCTCGACGCCCACGGATCGGTAGAAGGCGTCGTAATGCAGAAAGCTGCGACGGCAGCTCGAGATCAGCATCGTCCGGTACCCGAGGCCTGCGAGCGCTCGAGGAAGGGTGTGATGGAAGCGGCCGACGCCCTTCTGAAAAATAAAGTAGGCGTCAGGTCCGAAGATCGAGCTGGAAAGGCCGGTCAGCAGGCTGAACTCGGACTGCCACGAGCCTCCTCCGTAGATGTCTACGTTCAACCTGCCGCAACGGCCATTTGTCGGCGACAGGAATGCCTCGATGTTTTGATCGACAGCGAGACCGAACAGGCGCGGGTCGAAGACCAATTCGTGCTGGATGAGAATGATGTCGGGTGTGGCGGTGTTGCGCGCAGGTGTGGCCGTCAGGAGTGGCAGTGGCTCTTGCGCAACGTCGCTCAGGCCCAATCCGCGGGATGGCCACCAGGAACGCACGTCGATCACGGAGGCCATGAAGGTCGAGAAGAAACAATGGCGCTCTGTCACCGTCCGCCGGAACGACTGGGAGCTGCCGCTCGCCCGATAGGCCCACGCGCAGGCGCCCAGAGCTACGGTGAAAAGCAAAGCCCGCAGCTCGAGAGGCAGCGGCGGACCGCCGGCCTGAACGAGCGTGGCGAGCGCGGCGACTATCAGAGCAAGCCCGCCCGCGAGCACAGCCATCGCAGCGCGCCGATACTGCGCCACAAGAAACTGAATTGTTCCCGCGAACGCCAGTGCAAAGTCCGCCACGGTCAGCTTGATGCCGCTGTGATGGAATTTGACTTTCGACGCACCGACGATGGCGGCGGCCAGGATTGCGGCCAGCAGCAAGGCCCGCTCGAGATCGGCGACGATCAGCAACAGCACGCCCGCAAGGACGTAGAGGGCTGCGGCTGCGAAGAAGAGCCGATCGAGGCTGCGCTCTGAAGCCGCAAGCGCAGCCAACACCGCAGAGGAAAGCGCAATCATCGCCATTTGACGGGAGCTTCCGCTGTCGATCGAGCGTGGTCAATCCCGGTCTAGCAGCGGCGCCGCGAGCACAGAGTCCAACTATTGTCGCCCGCGCCCCCGCTCCTCGGCCTTGATCTCCTTGAACTTGGCCCGCGCGCGCTCGAACTTCTCGTTGAACAGCCACATGGCGTCCAGGATCTCGCGGAAGGTCGCCGACGTGCGCGCGCGGT
Source organism: uncultured Alphaproteobacteria bacterium (assembly GCA_963806735.1). Lineage (GTDB taxonomy): Bacteria > Pseudomonadota > Alphaproteobacteria > Rhizobiales > Hyphomicrobiaceae > CADEFX01. The sequence goes on from CAWEBE010000044.1 coordinate 164,430, forward strand.
CCGCCTTGCCGAAGGTGAAGATGGAGTTGTTGCGTAGATATCCCATGATGCGCGGGTCGGAGATGCGATAGGCGGCGAAGTTGCCCGACGCGAGTGCCGCCCGCGTCGGCGTGGGGATGATCTGGATGAGCTGGAACAGCTTCATCTGGTCGATCTCGTCGGGCAGCATCTTCATGATCGCCGGAATGCGCAGGAACAGGTCGGCATGCGCGTTCATCAGGCCGTTGCGCACGGCGGTCCAGTGGTTGAAGCGCTGGTCGCCACTGCCGATGCGCGCGGTTTCCGCCGCATCGCGCGTGGCCACCGCGGGATCGAGTGCCGCGATCCTTGGGCGAAGCGCCGCCCAGCGGACGCGCCCCTTGCGATCCTCCGTGACGCCCGTCTGCAGGCTGCCCTTGTAGGTGTTGGAGCGCGCGTTGCCGATGTTCTGGTTGCCGTTGGTCTCGGCGAAGAAGATGCCGAGGCTGATGCGCCCCGCCGCATCGATCGTTCCGGCATCGAGGCCCTTGGCGTGCGCGATTGCACGGCCGAGATCGGCGACGTCCTTGAACGGCGTCGCGGAGGCCTGAGCGTTCGCCGGCGGCGCCTGCATGATCGCAAAGAGCGCGCCGTACTCGTCGATCAACGGCTCGATGGCCGCGTCGAAGTAGGCCGGCGGCACGCCGAACTTGTTCGGCGGCCCGATGCGCGAGGGCACCGCGTCGGTGAGGTCCTTGTAGGTGCTCATCACCTGAAGGCGGGCGAGATAGACGGCCTGCCCTGGCAGGTTCGGCAGCGCCTGCCTGGCCTCGATCTGCGCGCGGCGCTCGGCGAGGATCGATTTGAAGTTGCGCAGGGCGTTGTCGTAGGCGGCGAGTGCGGCGGATTGCGCTTGGGTGAGGGTGGGGGATTGGGCGAGGACGTGGGTGGTGGGACTGACAGCGCCAATGCCGGCTGCCATCAGGGCCAGGGCAAGGACGGCGACGATCGAGAATGGTGAGGATGGCGGCATGGCGGGAGAGTAGCACTACCGCTGCACCCGCTTCTCGCGCTCCAACCTTTAAGTGTAGAGCAGGATTCGCGCTCCAGATGGATCGCGGATGCGATTCCATCTGAAACGAGCCTGCTCTAGGCGCGGTCATCGACCTCGCCGAGCGCTAGTGGATCACCGTCGCCTTCGGGCGGCGGGGATTAGTTTTCACGCTTCATACTATATGCAGGCGGAGGCTGACGCGGCGCGCGCGATGTGTTTCCCTGATCGCGCCTCGGAGACGAGATGAGCGGCGATCCTGGAGCCGCCTCTCGACACAGGAGCCGAGGGCCGCAGTCCGAACCTCTCGCCTGGCATGGTGGATAGGACCGTCCAAGCGTCAGGCCGGGACCCGGAGGCGGCGAAGCTGTATCTGGACCGCCTCTCCGGCATGGTGCGCGGCCTACGCAAGCGTCGGAACGGGTCCCGGGTGCGACCGAGCAGGGCGTCGCTGCGCCCCTCTCCGGAGTAAAACAGGTCACAGGTCATTGGGTGCAGACCCGACGCCCTGCTCCTCCGAAAGCAAAACCTCGAGGCGGTGCGCCTGCGGGGCGACACGTGTTGCGCGGCACATCCTGCGCACGACCCGTTTATCCCCGTGCCCTCCCGCCTGTTTAAGCTCGTGCCCATGACACCCGACACTCGCGACGCGCCCGAGCCCCCGGAAAGCCTGCTCCCCACCCGCGAGGGCATGCAAATCATGCGTCTCCTGGACAAGCACGGCAACTCCATGCGCCTGAAGCCGCTGCTGCGCAGCCTCGACATGGACACGCGCGTGTTCATCGACGCCGTCAACGATCTCAAGGAGCGCTACTGGATCACCCTCGTCTGGCGCAAGGCGCCGCCAGGGATGGGGGAGGTGGAACGCCGCCCCCACACCGAGATCGACCGGCTGGTCGTCACCTGGTTCGGCCGCCTCAAGTATCGCAAGACGTGGTGGATGGTGGGTTGATGGGGCGTCGCGCGCACGACACCAGTCTAAGCGTTCTGCGCCTCCCGTTGTCATCCTCGGGCTTGTCCCGAGGACCCATGGCTCCGCATACTTCGCGCTGCTGGAGGCCACAGCATGCAGAGCTACTGGACCTACATCCTCGCCAGCAAGCCGCGAGGTACACTCTACGTCGGCGTGACGAACGGATTGGTGATGCGCGTCGAGCAGCATCGGACGGGTGTCGGCTCGGCGTTCACGCGCAAGCACGGCGTGCGTATGCTGGTATGGTACGAGGAGTTCGCGAGCGTGGAAGAAGCCATTCAGCGCGAGAAGACGATCAAGCACTACCTGCGCGCCTGGAAGATCAATCTGATCGAGCGCACCAACCCGTATTGGGCCGACCTGTATCCGGCGCTGCCCGGTGTTGCGCCTGTTGCGGTGCTCGTCCCCAGCCGAGAGCTGGGCCCTCGGGACAAGCCCGAGGGTGACATTTGAGGGTGAGGTGAGGGCAGGGGCAGCCTGACGTGAGGGGCTGGCGGTCGATGGCTACGCGAACATCATACGCGGAGCGGGAGCCGCGATAACCATCGCCCCTGAGCTACGGAAGCGCTACGCGCCTTTGGCCTTCCGTTGCCAAATGTCGGCAACGGACCGCACGTGGTGCCGCCACAAGTTACGCGTTTCGACCAGCATATGTGCCAGCGAATTACGTGAAAGACGCTGCTGGTCCGTCGCCTCAAGTATGCGCGCGATATTTCCGAAATCCTGGTCCATCGGTCACCCGCTTCGTCAGTTGATGAAACTCGTTCTTTTCATCGAAGTCGGCAACGTCTGGCAGATACCCTTGCGTCCAGAAGTTTGTCAGCGCCGTGTAGTAATAGATTACGATGTAGCAGGTTAGCAGTTCCTCGATTAGGTGCTCGGGCGGATCGCTTTTTGTCGGTTGGTTGATCTGCATCGTGATCGCCTGTGGCAGGGTGGCGAGCACTGTAACCAATTCGGGCAGCGTTTGATCCAACGGTCCCGGCGGACGTTCTTGCGTTACGTAGCGCGTGAGCCGGTCCATCCACTTGCCACTCAATTTTTGTAGCGACTCCGCTTGAGCCTCGATTTTGGAAAGGGAATTGGTGATGCTCTGGTCCGTGGCCTTGCCCTTGTCATAGATGTAGAAGGCAAACCACATGGCCATAATGGCGAGGATCATTGAAACGATGTTAGAGGCCATGCCCCACGCTTCGACGGTCACGGTGATGGCCTCCTGTTATCGTGTCCGGCGATACCGGCTGCGGCTGGTGATCACTTCAGGCCGGTTGCGTGCGGCCCGTTCGTTCCGCTCCCGCCTTTCCGCCTCGTGGTCTTCCAACGATTGAAGTGCGCTCGGCGGAAAATCGAGCCGCTTGATTTCACCGTTGTTGTCTTTGTACTCGCACAGCAAGTCGCCCGGTGGCAGCACCTTGACGACTTGCATCTTGACCTTGTGGACCGGGTGCCAGGCCCAATCACCTACGTTGAAACTGTCCATTGCCATTCCCCGCATTCGATGCTCGGCGCGGAGATAGGTCGGGCAATGCAGCGCGACAAGGCGTCGCCCATGTTGATAGCGCAGATAGATTTATTGACTTCGAAGTGAGCGTGGCGTGTCCAAAACGATTCGGCTAGGTCGCGCACCCGCACCGGAAGTGCGTCATAGAGCGGCTTGAGCTTCGAGTCCTTGAAGTGCGGCATCCCGATGCCGGATCAGAACTCCGGCTTCGTGTGATGGCCGAGGCGCGGGCTAATCGCCAAGATCGAACGCGCTACCAAGGCCGGCAAGCTCCCCCTACTCCGCCGCCTCCCGCTTGCCGCGGCCGTTGTTGTCTTGCGTGCCTCCGGCACCTCTCCCTTGCGCGCCTTCGGCACCTCTCCCTTGCGTGCCTCCGGCACCCCTCCCTTGCGCACCTTCGGCACGACGCTGCCGCCTCCCCAGCAGGTCCTTCAGATATTGCCCGGTATAGCTGCCCTTGGTGCGGGCCACGTCCTCGGGCGTGCCGGCGGCCACGATCTCGCCGCCGCCGTCGCCGCCTTCCGGGCCGAGGTCGATGATCCAGTCGGCGGTCTTGATGACCTCCAGGTTGTGCTCGATGACGACCACTGTATTGCCGGCGTCCGCCAGCTCGTGCAGCACCTCGAGCAGCTTCGCTACATCGTGGAAGTGCAGGCCCGTGGTCGGCTCGTCGAGAATGTAGAGCGTGCGCCCTGTAGCCCGGCGCGACAGCTCCTTGGCGAGCTTGATGCGCTGCGCCTCGCCGCCCGACAAGGTGGTGGCCTGCTGGCCGATGTGGATGTAGCCGAGGCCGACGCGCGCCAGCGTCTCCATCTTGTCGCGGATCGAGGGCACGGCTTTGAAGAAGTCGGCGCCTTCCTCCACCGTCATGTCGAGCACGTCAGCGATGGACTTGTCCTTGAACTTCACGTCCAAGGTCTCGCGGTTGTAGCGCTTGCCCTTGCACTGCTCGCAGGTGACGTACACATCCGGCAGGAAGTGCATCTCGATCTTGATGACGCCGTCGCCCTGGCAGGCCTCGCAGCGCCCGCCCTTGACGTTGAACGAGAAGCGGCCGGGCTGATAGCCGCGCGTCTTGGCCTCGGGCAGGCCGGCGAACCATTCGCGGATCGGTGTGAAGGCGCCGGTGTAGGTCGCCGGGTTGGAGCGCGGCGTGCGCCCGATGGGCGACTGGTCGATGTCGATGACCTTGTCCAGGTGCTCCAGGCCCTCGATGCGGTCGTGCTCGCCCGGTGCCTCGCGCGCGCCGTTCAGCTTGCGCGCCACGGCCTTGTAGACGGTGTCGATCAGCAACGTGGACTTGCCGCCGCCCGACACGCCGGTGACGCAGGTGAGGAGCCCGAGCGGGATCTCCGTGGTGACGTTCTTGAGGTTGTTGGAGCGCGCGCCGATCACCCTCAGCGCCTTGCCGTTGGGCTTGCGCCGCGCCTTGGGCAGCGGGATCTGGCGGATGCCGGTCAGGTATTCGCCGGTGAGGCTCGCCGGGTTGGCCATGATCTCGTCGGGCGTGCCCTGGGCGACGATCTCACCGCCGTGGATGCCGGCGCCCGGGCCGATGTCGACCACGCAATCGGCGGTCAGGATGGCGTCCTCGTCGTGCTCGACCACCAGCACGGTGTTGCCGATGTCGCGCAGGTGTTTCAGCGTCTCCAGCAGGCGCGCGTTGTCGCGCTGATGCAGGCCGATCGAGGGCTCGTCGAGCACGTACAGCACGCCGGTCAGGCCCGAGCCGATCTGCGAGGCGAGGCGAATGCGCTGGCTCTCGCCGCCCGACAGCGTGCCGGCCGCACGCGACAGCGTCAGGTAATCAAGGCCGACATCGACCAGGAACTGCAGCCGTTCGCGGATCTCCTTGAGTATGCGGGTGGCGATCTCGGTCTGCTGCTTGTTGAAGGTCCTGGGGACCTCCGCGAACCAGGTGTTGGCGGCGCGGATTGAGAGATCGCCCACCTCGCCGATGTGCTTGCCGCCGATCTTCACTGCCAGCGCCTGGGGTTTGAGGCGATAGCCGCCACAGGCATCGCACGGATGCGCGCCCTGGTAGCGCGACAGCTCCTCGCGTACCCACTCGCTGTCGGTCTCGCGCCAGCGCCGCTCGATGTTGCCGATCACGCCCTCGAACGGCTTGGAGGTCTTGTACTGGCGCAGGCCGTCCTCGTAGGTGAATTCGATTTCTTCGCCGCCCGAGCCCAACAGCAGCGCGTCCTGCACCTTGCGCGGCAGCTTCTCCCACGGCGTCTTCATTGACACCTTGTAGTGCTTGGCCAGCGCGCTGAGCGTCTGCTCGTAGTAGGGCGAGGTGGCGCCCGTCTTCGCCCAAGGCCAGATGGCGCCATCCTCCAGCGACAGCGAGCGGTCCGGCACGACGAGATCGGGCTCGAATTTCAGCTCCGTGCCGAGCCCGTCGCACTTCGGGCAGGCGCCAGCCGGCGCGTTGAACGAGAACAGGCGCGGCTCGATCTCCTCGATGGTGAAGCCCGAGATGGGGCACGCGAAGCGCTCGGAGAAAATGACGCGCTCGTGCGTCTCGTTTTTGTTGCGCAATACACCCCCATCCTTCTCTCCCTCCCCCCTTGGTCGGGGAGGGGGGGCTTCCAGGTCGGCTGGATCGTTTTGGCTCCCCCCCACCCTAGCCCTCCCCCTCAAGGGGGGAGGGGACGAGGACGACAGAGGCTTGTCGGCGAGTTCGGCGATGGCCAGCCCATCCGCCAGCTTCAGCGCCGTCTCCAGCGAGTTGGCGAGCCGGCTGGCAATGTCCCTGCGCACGACGAGGCGGTCCACCACCACGTCGATGTCGTGCTTGTACTTTTTGTCGAGCTTGGGCGCGTCGGCGATCTCCGTCACTACGCCGTTGATCTTGACGCGCTGGAAGCCCTTCTTCTGCCAGTCGGCGAGCTCGCTGCGGAACTCGCCCTTGCGTCCGCGCACGACTGGCGCGAGCAGCAGCAGCCGCGTGCCCTCCGGCAGCACCAGGATGCGATCGACCATCTGCGTGATGGTCTGGCTCTCGATCGGCAGGCCGGTGGCCGGCGAGTAGGGCACGCCGACGCGCGCGAACAGCAGACGCAGGTAGTCGTAGATCTCGGTCACGGTGCCCACGGTGGAGCGTGGATTCTTCGACGTGGTTTTCTGCTCGATGGAGATGGCTGGCGACAGACCGTCGATGTGGTCGACGTCCGGCTTCTGCATCATCTCCAGGAACTGGCGCGCGTAGGCCGACAGGCTCTCGACATAGCGGCGCTGGCCTTCGGCATAAATCGTGTCGAATGCGAGCGAGGATTTGCCGCTTCCCGAGAGCCCCGTGAACACAATCAGGGCGTCGCGCGGGATCTCCAGATCGACGTTCTTCAGGTTGTGCTCGCGCGCGCCGCGAACATGGATTGTCTTATGCACTTCAGCCTGAGGAATGGTCTTGGCCGAAGACGCAGACGCCTTTGATTTCGGCTCTTTGCCCATGAGGCTCATCGTCTAGCCGAAAGGGTGCAGTGCGGCAATCGAGGGCGATGCCGTGCGCACAGGCCCGGTTGCAGATTTGACCCGTGACACGCTTGACATGATCGCGGGCCGGGCCAAGATGAAGATAGACAACTGTCGCTGCTGGAGAGAGGCAAGCGTCGATTCGCGGTCGATGGTAGCCACGCCGGCAGCACCCTGAGGTTGTGAGGACGGTTGTCCATGCGTACCAACAGCAGCGGAGAGGAGATGACGCCACCTGACAGTCAACTCGCCCTCGCCGCCGAGCGAGGGCACGGCTAGGCGGTCACGCTCGAGCAAAGTGATCACGACTGGTCTGGCCGATATCTCAAAATCTGAATCTGCAACGAGGGTTACTCCTCGTAAATGAGCCGGGCGCATAGGCGCTGGGCATGAATCGGAAGTGATGAAGAGCCCCGTTCACCACCGTGTGACGGGGCTCGACCTTTTCCGCCTCCATGATCAAAGCTCATCCCGAGAGTGGCGACCAGGACTTCACGTGTGATTGGTCGTCGCGATCCACTTCGGATCTTCCTGCGCGCGCCGCTCGAACGCCAGGAAATCGTAGTAGCCGCAGCGGCCGCCCGGATAGCTGCGGCAGATGGCAGGGCGCGCCTTGTAAATAGTGCAGCGGCGCTCCTTGGTGTCGAAGAAGCGGCAGATCTTGCCGAAGATCGTGTCGGCCTTCTGCCGCATCACGTACTTGCGACCCCAGACTGCCTTGGTGAACTTGCGGCGCGCCGCACTGAAAGACAGGCGATGATGCTTGGCCAACCGCTGCACGTCCCGTTTATCGAGGGCAATGAGCGGGTAGGAGCAGCAGTATCCGGGGCACTTGCGGCAATTATACACGAGGTGCGGATTCCCTTGAGTCGATGCCGCTTATGAGACAGGTAGGCATTCAGCACAAGCGCACAAGTGCCACTATCCGCAGCCTACACAAGGTTGTTCGTTCATCGCAGTGCTTGATTGCCGTGCTCCGCCAGCCTTACGGTAAGACAGATTGAATGCAGAGTGGAGGAACGCACACGATGTCTCTTTTCGATCTCAAGGGCAAAGTTGCCCTTGTCACAGGTGGCAACGGAGGCATCGGGCTCGGCATGGCGCGCGGGATGGCCGGGGCTGGCGCCAACATCATGATTGCCGGGCGCAAGGCCGAGAAGTCGAAGGCAGCCGCTGCGGAGCTGGCCAAGCTCGGGGTCAAGACGGCCGTCGTGGAGGTCGAGGCATCCGATGAAAATTCGTGCAAGGCGATGGTGGACAAGACCGTCCAGGAGTTCGGCCGGCTCGACATCCTCATCAACAATGCGGGCATGAACATCCGCAAGCAGCCCGAGCAGTATTCGATGGCCGAATGGCGCCAGATCCTGTCCGTCAATCTGGACAGCGCCTTCTACACCTCGCATGCGGCCTACCCCGCGATGAAGAAGGCCGGAGGGGGCAAGATGATCAACATCGGTTCCATGATGTCGATCTTCGGCGCGCCGTACTCGGCAGCCTATGCGGCCTCCAAGGGTGGCATTGTGCAGATGACGAAGGCTCTAGCCACCGCCTGGGCCAAGGACAACATCCAGGTCAACGCCATTCTGCCCGGATGGATCGATACCGAGCTCACCCAGCAGGCGCGGCGTGACGTCGACGGCCTGCATGATCGCGTGCTGGCGCGCACGCCGGCCGGACGCTGGGGCAGGCCTGACGATTTCTCGGGCATCGCCGTCTTCCTCGCCAGCAAGGGCTCCGATTTCGTCACCGGCAGCGCCATCCCCGTGTGCGGCGGCTACTCGGTGCTCGGCTGAGGCGCCTCCGAGGCAGACAATCACGCTGTGAGCGATGACCTCCTACCGCGCCGAGCGGCCATTCTGTTTGCAGTCGTGGTGTTTGCGTGGGGCCTGAATTGGCCGGTCACCAAGGTCATTGTGCAGAGCATCCCGCCGCTGTGGACCACCGCCATCAGAAGCTGGATAGCCGTCGCCGCGCTTCTGCCCATCTTGTGGCTTGGAGGCAATCTTATCGTTCCACAGCGCGGCGACGTTCCGGTCGTTCTCAGCATAGCTCTTCTTCATATGGTCGCGTTCTCGGCGCTGATCGCGGCAGGTCTGCAATATGTGTCCGCCAGTCAAGGAATTCTGCTCGGCTATACCACGCCGCTCTGGGTGGCCATCGGTGCCCGTGCGGTCCTTGGCGAGCGGATCACGCCGCAGCGCCTCGCCGGCATAGTGCTGGGATTGGGCGGACTGGCGGTCATTTTCAACCCGCACTCCTTGAACTGGGCCGATGAGCAAACGCTGCTCGGATGCGGGCTGGTGATGCTGGCCGCCGTCTGTTGGGCCGCCAGCATCGTGTATGTCCGCTCGCACAAATGGATTGCCACGCCGTTCGAGCTTCTCATCTGGCAGGTGCTCGTTGCCGCAGTTGTGATGTCGGTGGCAGCCGCACTCGTGGAGGGCGTGCCGAGCGTCGCCTGGCATCCCGAGCTGCTACTGCTGCTGCTCTATGGCGGCGTGATCGGCACGGCGCTGGCGTATTGGGCGATGTCCGTGATCAATCGCAGCCTGCCTGCTCTGACCACATCGCTCGGGATACTGGCCACGCCTCTGGTCGGGATCGCCAGCGCAGCGCTCTGGCTCGGCGAGCGCATCGAGCTCTCGCTCCTACTTTCGGCAGGACTGATAATCGGGGGCATCGCGATCGGGACGCTTTCCGATGCGGGGAGGGGTGCGCCGCGCAGCTCTCGGTGACGGCTCAGTGGCTGTGATCGCCTCCCTGTTCATAATGGTTGAAATTGCTGATTGATTGAGCATTGAGCGTCAATTGTACTAGGCCTGATGCAAATCCGCGCCATTGACACACTTTATCCGCGATCCTCGGGCCAGTGTGCATGCGGGCCACTGGGGAGCGGCGCTCGATGAACGAGAACCTGCGCACGGCTGCCATCGAGGGCGAGGCGCCGGTCAACCCGTACAGCCTGCTGGAGGCGATCAACGCGTCGAGCCGCACGGCCCATGCCGGGTGGCTCATCTTCATCGGCGTCATGACCTACCTGCTCGTCGCCGTGGCGGGCGTAACCCACAAAGACCTGCTGCTGTCGCGCGACGTTACGCTGCCGTTGTTGCAGGTCGATATCGGGCTGAGGCGCTTTTTCCTGTTCGCGCCGGTTCTGCTCGTGCTGTGCCATCTCGGCGTTGTCGTGCAGCTCACCTTGCTGGCGCGCAAGACGCTCGAGCTCGACACCGCCATGCGCATGCTGGAGGTGACCGACCGGCGTACTCACCCCCTGCGGCTCGAGCTGCACAATTTCTTCTTCGTCCAGGCGATCGCGGGGCCGCAGCGCAGCCGCATCATGAGCATATTCCTGCATCTGATGTCGTGGCTGACGCTGGTCATCCTGCCGGTGCTTCTGCTGCTCACCGTGCAGGTGACGTTCCTGCCCTACCATGACGCGACCATATCCTGGGCGCATCGAGCTATCCTGATGGTCGATATTGTGATGCTGCTCTTGCTCGGTGTGTTCCTGTTGCGGCCGGAAACGTCGTTCCTGCGGGCGATCGGCACAACGATGCGGCGGCATCCGGTTGGTCTCGTGGTCGCGTCGGCCGCGCTCGGGCTGGTGACAGCATTCTCATTCCTTGTTGCAACCGTGCCGGGAGAGCCGCTGGACCGTGTAGCGCAGACGCTGACGAGCCGTGGGTCCGACGATGGCGGCCGGCGCAGCGAGCGCGAGGCCGGATTCGTCATGCCGTTTTTCGGACGAAGCGCGGACGGCTCGCTGTTCGGCCTATTCGAGCGCAATCTCAACGTCACCGATCTGGACCTTGTGGCGGACAAGGACGTGACGCCGGGTGAGCGGAGTTTGGTTCTGCGCGGCCGTGATTTGCGCTTCGCCCGGCTCGACCGCACCGACCTGCACCAAGCGGACCTGACGGGTGCGGACCTGGAGGGCGCAAGCTTGGTGGACGCGGATTTACGCGGCGCCCTGCTTCTGTGTGCCGATGGCAATGCACTGGCGGCAACGCAGGACCGGCGCATTGCCGGATGCGTGAGCGCGCGCCGAGCCAATCTGGCGCGTGCCAAGTTGAAGGACGTCCGCATGGCCGGCATCGATCTCACAGGCGCGCGGCTCGAGGAGGCCGACCTGGAGGCTTGCGACTTGAAGCAGGCTGTGCTGGCCGGTGCCAGCTTGCACAATGCGCTGCTGCAGCGCGCCGAGCTGACCGGCGTCTCGGCGCAGGGTGCCAATTTTACTGGTGCCTCGCTGCAGGGCGCCGACTTTACGGGGGCTTGGCTCGCGGGCGCCGATTTCACGAACTCCGGGCTGCAGGCTGCAGTTTTGGCGCAGGCGAGCCTGGTGGGGGCGACGCTGCGTGATACCGATCTGGAAGCGGCGGATCTCGGCCGGGCCCGGTTGCATGGTGTGAATTTACGCGGAGCGAAGATCCGCGCCGCCGATCTGCGCGGCGCGTTGATCTGGAGGACCGCGGCGCCCGATCGCGAGGCCGCTCACCTCGTGGATCTAAGCCAACTCACTTTGGCGCCGCTCGCGGACAGCGATGTGGCAAAGCTCAATCAGGCGTTGAGCGGCATTGGTCCCAAGGGTCGGGAGGCGCTGGCGCCTTTCCTCACCACGGATTCCACCCGGCCCTGGATGAGCGTCGCAGATCAGCAGACCTGGCAGGCGCTCGGGACGGCGAGCGCTGCCGGTACAGCGGACAACTACAAGGCTCGGCTCACCGACGATCTGGTGCGCCTCATGTGCAGGCCGCGCTGGGGTAACGGCTCGGTAGCAACAGGCGTGGCGAAGCGCGCGCTGACTCCCGATTTCAAGGGCGACATGCCGGCCGTCTACGATCGGCTGAAGGCGGACGACTGTCCTGCGGGCAAAGCTGTATCGCGTCACCTGATGCGCAGCTTGGCGATGGCTGCCGACGCAGCGCGCGGAAACTGATCTCCGGCTACCAGGGTAACCCTCCGACTTGCCAATCCGGCGATGATTTCTTATATTAGAACGTATAGGGAACATGCGCCTGCAACTCCATTCCGGTCGCAGACGCAACGAAAGCGGTGGACAAGCGTCGTACCCGCAGCGGCGGGCGCGACGGCGTGGTTTAGGGTTCTGCGTCGGAATCAGATGTAGATGCTTTCGGGCTGGGCCTGCCACGTGCCAGCTCGAGAGTGAGGAAGGAGCGGTGGTCATGGCCGGTTCGGTGAACAAGGTGATCCTCGTTGGCAATCTGGGTGCTGATCCGGAAATCCGGCGCACTCAGGATGGGCGGCCGATCGCCAACTTGCGCGTCGCCACGACGGACTCCTGGCGCGACAAGTCCTCGGGTGAGCGGCGCGAGAAGACGGAGTGGCACCGCGTGGTCATCTTCAACGAGGGGCTGTGCAAGGTCGCCGAGCAGTATCTCAAGAAAGGCGCCAAGGTTTACATCGAGGGGCAGCTGCAGACGCGCAAATGGCAAGACCAACAGGGCCAGGAGCGCTACTCGACCGAGGTCGTGCTGCAGGGCTTCAGCAGCCAGCTCACCATGCTCGACGGGCGCGGCGCCGCCGCCGGTATGCAGGAGGGCGGCCAGACCGACTACGGCGATGGTGGTGGAAGCTTCGGCAGTGAGACTTCCCGGCGCCCGGCCGGCAAGAATGGCGGCAAGGGCGGCTTCGACAAGCAACTCGACGACGAGATTCCGTTCTAAAGCCGGGACTACTGCTGGATGCCACGATCGAAGACGGCCATCAACGTACCGGTCATGGTCGCGATCAGCTTTTCTGCGCCTGGGTGATACGCAAGGGCCTGCGCCTCGCAGACAGTGAGCGTGCGCCCGGGTTTCACCACACGCCCGCGAAACAGGAATTGCTCGCCGTCGGCCGGCGCCAGCAGGTTGGTCTTGAACTCGACGGTCAGCACGGCAGCATCTGCCGGCATGAGTGAGAACGCGGCATAGCCGCAGGCACTGTCCAGTGCAGTTGAGATGATGCCGGCGTGCATGAAGCCATGCTGCTGTGTGTACGCTTCGGCATAGGGCATGCTGAGCTCGATCTCCCCAGGTTCCAGGCGCGCGATGACGATTTCCAGCGTGCGCATCACGTGCTGCCGCGCGAAGCTGGCTTCGACGCGTCTCCGGAAATCTGGGTCTTTGGGTTGATGTGCCATTCAGGCCTCGATCAGCTTTTCTGCCGCCGCGCGAATTTGCGGTGAGAAGGCGCAGGCCTTGCGCGCCTCCCGGTCCAGATGCACGGCGGTGATTTCGCTCGTGGCGCAGACCTCGCCATTCTCCGTGTTCCGCATCTCATGCGCGAAGCGGACGGTTCGCTCACGCACCTCGAGAACGCGGCTTGTGATCTCGACGAGATCTCCGGCCAGCAGCTCGCGCTTGTAGGTGATGTTCTGTTGCACGGCAGCCATGCCGCGGGCTTCGGTACGCAGGAAGGTCGGTGTGACGCCGATCTCAGCGAACAAGCCCCAGGTCGCCTCGTCGAACTTGCCCGAGTACCACATGACATTCATGTGGCCGACGTGGTCGCAATGCCAGGGATAGACAGCCCCTCGGTAGGTGACCAACCCTGCCATCGTCCGCGCCTCCATCCATATCCGATACCGTGCCGGGCTCCTTTGCCTTGCCGCGCATCTCTGTGCAAGATGGAGCAACAAACAAGAAGCTCGGGAGAGGATGTTATGCGTCTGAAGGGCAAAGTTGCGATTGTCACCGGCGGGGCCGCGGGTATGGGCGCGGCGACGGCACGCCTGTTCGCGCGGGAGGGCGCCAAGGTCGTGATCGCCGACATTCTGGAGGGCGAGGGGATGGACGTCGCCGGCGCAATTAACTCGAGCGGTGGCGAGGCACGTTTTCAACGTCTCGACGTGGCGAGCGATGCGGAATGGGACGCCGCCGTGTCTATGACGCTGTCGGTCTACGGCCGGCTCGACATCCTGATCAACAATGCCGGCGTCAGCGGCAGCGATCCCGACCTGTTCAGCATGAAGGTTTGGGACACGCAGATGAGTATCAATGCCAAGGGCGTGTTCCTCGGCATGCGTGCGGTTTATCCGGTGATGCAGAAGGTCGGCCGCGGCTCGATCGTCAACATCTCCTCTATCTCTGGCGTCGTCGGACAGAAGGTCGTGCACATGGGCTACAACGCGGCCAAGGGTGCCGTGCGCACGATGACGAAGTCGGCGGCCGTGCAGTTCGCCAAGGACGGCATCCGCGTCAACTCGGTGCATCCGGGCCTGCTGCCGCCGATGCGCACCTCGAAACTGACTGCCGACCCGGAGGTCCGCAGCTCGATGCTGAAAGCCGTGCCCATGGCGCGTGAGGGCCGCATCGAGGAAGTTGCCTACGCCAACCTGTTTCTCGCCTCAGACGAGGCGTCCTACATCACCGGCGTCGAGCTGGCCGTCGACGGCGGCTTCCTGGCAATGTGAGAGCTGCCGAGCCGCAGCATGAGAAAGCCATCTGCCGCATGGGGCAGAGGGCTTGCTGAGATGCAAACTTCAATCGTGACCTACTGCTTCGTGGCCGGTGTCTCGGCGGCTTTCTCGGTCGCCTTGTTATAGGCCTCGCGGGCGGATGCCATGGCTTTGTCGTAGGCTTCCTTGGCGGACTTCCTCGCCTCCTCATAAGCCGGGCCGGCCTGCTCCCTGGCCTTCTCGTAGGCTTGCTTGGCCTGTTCCTTGGCCTGCTGATACGCAGGACCCGCCTGCTCCTTGGCAGACTGGTAGGCCTGCCGCGCTTTCTCCTTAGCCTGCTCATAGGCGGGACCGGCGCTGTCCTTGGTCTTGTCGGTCAGCTCCTGCGCCTTGTCCTTGGCGCGGTCCATCAGCGTGCGCTTGGGCTCTGCGCGCTTGAACGGCTCGAGCACGGTCAGCACCTCCTTGCTGGCGGCTGGCAGCGAGATGACGGTCTTGCCTTCCTTCTGCGCGATTTGCAGCGCGGACAAGCGGACGCCAATCTTCTTCTCGCCGGCGCCGAAGAAACCGCCGGTGCCCATGACGACACCTTCGACGACGTTGTCGGGGCCGATGATCAGGTCCTCGATGTCGCCGACGATCTGGCCGCTCGCGTTGTGCACGGGCAGGCCGATCAGGCGATCCCTGGCCAGGAACTGACCCGGAGTCTGCCCCTTGACGAAGACCCCTCTGGGAATCGGCACCTGGGGCGGTTGCTGCGCCAGCGCCGGCATCACGGCGGCAAGCGCAACCGCAGCCGCGACACTGAGGGCAAGTCTATGCATCTGCGATGGTCTCCTGATGGGCCTGGGAGTGATCCGAATTTCTGCTTTCCGCAACGGCGGTACGCGCAATCCGCGCAACATGTGGGGCGGGACCTAACCGGCTGCAATGGCGGGCGCAAGACAGTGGCTCGCCCTTCCGCTGCGACGTTTTAAAATGCTCCGGCAAGTGCCTGTTTTGATGTATAAAATTGTGCACAGCCGGATTTGCTTCTGACATCCCGTAGCGTGCTCCCGGGGTTTGCGCTAAGACAAAACTGCGCCACAGGCGGATGGCTTTGGACGCCGTCCATGTCGAGCGGGCCGGAAGCGTTGCTCCGGGGTGCGGGCGCCGTGGCGCTCATGCGTGCACATAACGTCAACAAGCGAATGGCGGTTCCAACTTGGCCGACAACGACAAGACTGCGGGTGGCGGTACGCCTCCGGATCGCGGCCCGAGTGACATCAGGCCGATCACCGTCACCGAGGAGATGAAGCGCAGCTATCTCGATTACGCCATGAGCGTGATCGTGTCGCGCGCACTGCCCGATGTGCGCGATGGGCTGAAGCCAGTGCACCGCCGCATCCTGTTCGGGATGAGCGAGCTCGGGCTCGACTGGAACAAGAAGTACGTCAAGTCGGCCCGTGTCGTCGGCGAGGTGATGGGTAAATATCATCCGCACGGCAACGCGCCTATCTACGATGCGCTCGTGCGCATGGCGCAGGATTTCTCCATGAGCCTGCCGCTGGTCGACGGCCAGGGCAACTTCGGCTCGGTCGACGGCGATCCGCCGGCGGCGGAACGCTACACCGAATGCCGGCTGACCAAGGTGGCCGGCACGCTGCTCGACGATCTCGACAAGGACACGGTCGACTTTCGCCAGAACTACGACGGCACGCTGAACGAGCCGGTGGTGTTGCCGGCGAAGTTTCCAAACCTGCTGGTCAACGGCTCGGGTGGCATCGCCGTCGGCATGGCCACCAATGTGCCGCCTCACAATCTGGGCGAGGTGATCGATGCCTGCATCGCGCATCTGGACAACCCCGAGATCACGATCGACGAGCTGTGCCAGATCGTGCAAGGCCCCGACTTCCCGACCGGCGGCCTGATCCTCGGCCGCGCCGGGTCGCTCGCCGCCTATCACAAGGGCCGCGGCTCCATCATCATGCGCGCCAAAGTGCACACCGAGGAGATCCGCAAGGACCGCGAGGCGCTGATCGTCACGGCCATTCCCTATCAGGTGAACAAACGCGTGCTGATCGAGAAGATCGCCGAGCAGGTGCGCGAGAAGAAGGTCGAGGGCATCTCCGATCTGTGGGACGAGAGCAACCGCGAAGGCATGCGCATCGTCATCGAGCTCAAGCGCGATGCGATGTCCGACGTGGTGCTCAACCAGCTCTGGCGCTTCTCCGACCTGCAGAGCACGTTCGGCGCCAACATCATCGCGCTCAACGGTGGCAGGCCCGAGCAGCTCAACCTGCGCGACCTGATCCAGGCCTTTACCGCCTTCCGCGAGGAGGTGGTCAGCCGGCGTACCAAGCATCTGCTCGCCAAGGCACGCGATCGCGCCCATGTCCTGGTCGGTCTCGCCATCGCGGTTGCCAACATCGACGAGGTGATCAGTCTGATCCGGCGCGCGCCGAGCCCCGCCGTCGCCAAGCAGCAGCTGATGGAGCGGGCGTGGCCGGCGAAGGACGTAGGGCCGCTAGTCGAGCTCATTGCCGATCCGCGCCACAGCATCGCCCCCGACGGCACCTGCAAGCTCTCCGACGAGCAGGCGAGCGCCATCCTCGAATTGCGCCTGTCGCGCCTGACCGCGCTCGGCCGTGACGAGATCGGCAACGACCTGCAGAAGATCGCCGACGAGATCAAGGAATACCTGGCGATCCTGTCCTCGCGCGCCCGCATCGTCGACATCATCAAGTCCGAGCTCATCGCCATCAAGACCGAGTTCTCGGTGCCGCGGCGCACCGAGATCGTCGAGATGGAGGGCGAGGTCGAGGACGAGGACTTGATCCAGCGCGAGGACGTGGTCGTCACGGTGAGCCACAAGGGCTACATCAAGCGCGTGCCGCTCTCGACGTATCGCGCGCAGCGGCGCGGCGGCAAGGGCCGCTCCGGCATGGCGACGCGGGATGAGGATTTCGTTACGCAGATCTTCGTCGCCTCCACGCATACCCCCCTGCTGTTCTTCTCCTCGCGTGGCATGTGCTATCGCATGAAGGTATGGCGGCTGCCGGCGGCGACGCCGCAGTCTGTGGGCAAGGCCCTCATAAATCTGCTGCCGCTGCAGCAGGACGAGGCGATCACCTCGATTCTGCAGCTGCCCGAGGACCCGGCAGGCTGGGCCGACCTGCAGCTCATGTTTGCAACGCGCTCGGGCAACGTACGGCGCAATGCGCTCGCCGATTTCGAGAACATCAATCGCAACGGCAAGATTGCCATGAAGCTGGACGAGGGCGATCGCATCGTCCGCGTCGCCATCTGCCGCCCCTCGGAGGACGTGCTGCTGACGACGGCGCACGGCCAGAGCATCCGCTTTCCCGTGGAGGACGTGCGTCTGTTCAAGGGCCGCAACTCCGATGGCGTGCGCGGCATCCGCCTCGGTGAAGTCGATGGTCAAGCCGATCACGTGATCTCGCTGGCGATCCTGCTGCACGTCGAGGCAACGCCGGCCGAGCGAGCGGCTTATCTCAAGCAGGCACTGGCCATGCGCCGCGAGCAGGGAGCGGAGGATGCCGAGCTGGCGGCCGAGCCGGAAGCCGATGCAGAGACGATCGAGGGGCCGGAGGAGTTGTCCAGCGAGCGCTACGCCGAGCTGTCGGCCAAGGAGCAGTTCGTTCTTACGGTGTCCGAGCGCGGCTTCGGCAAGCGTACCTCATCCTATGAATACCGGATTTCCGGACGCGGCGGCAAAGGCATCGCCGCCATGGTCGTCAACGAGCGCAACGGATCGCTCAACGCGTCCTTCCCCATCGAGGCGCACGATCAGGTAATGCTGGTAACCAATGCCGGGCAGCTCATCCGGTGTCCGGTCGACGGTATTCGCATTGCCGGCCGCAATACGCAGGGCGTGCGCATCTTCCGCACCGACGAGGACGAGAAGGTGGTGTCGGTTGAGCGGATTCCGGAAGATGGCTCAGGAGAGAATGGTGCGGAGAACGGCGACGCGCCCGAAGCGTCGGACTGAAAGTGCAGCGCCCGAGGTGACAGCGCGCGTGCGATCCATCTCAGGCGCATCGCGCTGACTGCGCCTCTTGCCGATTGCGCTGTTCAGCTCCCGTTCATCGCAAAGCTACAGTCGTCGAGCGACTTGCGTGTCGCTCGCTGGAACTCGGAGGGTGTTCGGAACGCAATCTATGTGGTCGCGTTGACTTCGGCATTGGTCGAAAGCGAACAAGGAGTTGAGCAATGAGGACTGCACTTGCTGTTTTCATCACGATCGTCGGCATGGGTTCCGCGCTGGCGCAGACGACACAGGCGCCTCCTCCACCGCTGGGTCCAACTGAGCTGCAATGTCGTGACGGCTACAAGGCTGGCATGCCTTGGACCCAGGCCGAGTTCACCAAGGCTTGCGCCGATCTCGCACAGCGCAAGAAGCCTTAGTAGGCAAAGCTAGCGCGAGACAAACAATCGTCAATTGTGCTCGTTCGAACTCGAGGCCCGCCGGCTCGCCGCGCGGGCCTCGTTTTGTCGTTGATGGCCTGCGTAGGGCAGGTGGATTGAAATTTCCGTAGCCTGAGTGTAGACCCCGCCGGGACTTCTCTTTACTCAGGGTCCCAAATATGAGCCATCAGCTCCTTCTTGGTTTCGTTGCGGCCTGTGTGCTACTGGCGCTCACCCCCGGGCCCAACATGGCCCTCATCATCGCCAATACAGCTACGCATGGCCTGCGTGCGGGTCTGGTGACGCTGGCCGGCACCTCGACCGGCTTGATCCTACTGGTTGGCGTGGCGGCGCTCGGCATGACGTCCGTGATTGTCTTCATGTCGGAGTGGTTCGATGTGCTGCGCTGGATCGGCGCCTGCTATCTGGCTTGGCTCGGTGTGCAGCAGTTGCGATCGTGGTGGCGCAACCGCAAGGTCGCCACCCTGCCGCCGGCGCCACCGGGCTCCGCGCGCACATGGTATCTGCAGGGTGTCGGCGTCAGCCTGTCGAACCCCAAGGTGCTTTTCTTTCTCGGCGCTTTCCTGCCCCAGTTCATCGATCCCGCTGCAAGCGGGGTGTGGCAGCTCTCCGTGCTGGCCGTGCTGTTCGTGTCGGTCCTGGTTGCGGTCGATGTCGGCTATACATTTGCGGTAGCCGGGGCGCGTACCAAGTTCGATGCAGCACGTCTGCGTGTGCTCGACGGGGTGGCCGGAGCGCTGCTGCTCGCCGGCGGGGTAGCGCTGGCGATGACGCGCCGGCCATGATAGGCGTCCGTTTTCGCATCGGCCTGCGTGCACGCGAGCTGCCATGAAGCGCATCGGTTTCTATTCGGGCTCTTTCGATCCGGTGACCAACGGCCACACCGACGTGATCACACGCGCCGCGCGCATGGTGGATACGCTCGTCATCGGCATCGGCGTGCATCCCGGCAAGACGCCGATGTTCACGACCGAAGAGAAGATCGCCATGCTGGAAGCCGAGACGGCGCCCATAGCCAAGAAGACTGGCTGCCGCTTGGAGATCGTCACCTTCTCCGGGCTCACGGTCGACGCGGCGCAGGAAGTGAAGGCAAGCGTGATCTTCCGTGGCCTGCGCGACGGCACCGACCTCGACTACGAGATGCAGATGGCGGGCATGAACGGCGCCATGGCGCCCAAGGTCGACACCGTTTTCCTGCCGGCAAGCCCCAGCGTGCGCCATATCACCGGCACGCTGGTACGCCAAATCGCCAGCATGGGTGGCGACGTCTCGGATTTCGTATCGCGGGAGGTCGCGCGCCGGCTCAAGTCCAAGACCGGAAAAAAGAAATAACCTTGCCGGTATATCGGGTTGTGGACCTGTCCAAGAAACGCCATAAGCAACTCTTTCCGTGGCTGTCCTTGCCTTTCGTTTTTCAAATTCGAGGAGATCCAACTTGAGAACGTTGCTTGCCAGCCTGGCCCTCCTCGCACTCACGATTGCCGTTCCTGCGTACGCGCAGGCTCCCAAGGCCGATCCAGAGAATACGCTCGTCATCGAGCTGAAAACCGGCCGCGTGCTGGTCCAGCTGCGGCCCGACTTGGCACCCAAGCACGTCGCACGCGTGAAGCAGCTCGCGAAAGAGGGTTTTTACAACAACATCAAGTTCCACCGCGTCATTGCGGGCTTCATGGCCCAGACCGGCGATCCGACCGGCACCGGCACCGGCGGCTCCAAGCTCGGCAATCTGCCCGCCGAGTTCACGCAGACGCCCTTCGAGCGCGGCACGATCGGCGCCGCACGCACCAACGATCCCAACAGCGCCAACAGCCAGTTCTTCATCTGCTTCACGCACGTGCCGCATCTGAACGGCCAATACACGGTGTGGGGCCGGGTGATCGACGGCATGCAGTTCGTGGATCAGGTCGCCAAAGGCGAGCCGCCGGCGAACCCTGACGTGATGCAGAAAGTTTACCTGCTGGCGGATGCGAAGAAGTAGGCGCTTCTGCCCTACTTTCCCTCCCCCCAATCAAGGAGACTCAAATGGCCCCCATAAAAGACCCCGAGAACACGCTCGTCATGGACACCACGCAGGGCACGATCGTCATCGCGCTGAGGCCGGACCTCGCGCCCAAGCACGTGGAGCGCATCAAGACGCTTGCGCGCGAAGGCTTCTACGACGGCATCGTATTCCATCGCGTCATCGACGGCTTCATGGCCCAGACCGGCTGCCCGCACGGCACCGGCACCGGCGGATCGAAGCTCGGCAACCTGGATGCCGAGTTCAATGCCGAGCCGCATGTGCGCGGTGTGTGCTCCATGGCACGCGCGCAGAACCCGAACAGTGCCAACAGCCAGTTCTTCATCTGCTTCGACGATGCCCGCTTCCTGGACAAGCAGTACACGGTCTGGGGCAAAGTCATCGAGGGCATGGACAACGTCGACAAGATTAAGCGCGGCGAGCCCGTCCAGAACCCCGACAAGATCAAGTCGCTGAAGGTGGCGGCAGACGTAAACTAAGCTACCCCGCAGCACATACGGTACGCGGGCACAAGCCGGGTATCGCCGCTGGGACTGCAGAAGGAAATGCGAATGCTCGACGCTCGATCGCCACGAACGCTGCTCGATCTCGCGTGGCCCGACGGTGCCCAGGCGCGCCGCCTCACAACTGCCGCCGCGGTCCTCTTCGGCGTCTGCCTGCTGACGCTGTCGGCCAAGGTGCAGGTGCCGTTCTGGCCAGTGCCCATGACCATGCAGAGCCTGGTCGTCATCATGCTGGGCATGGCCTACGGGTCGCGGCTGGCGGTGGCGACGGTGTGTGCCTATCTGCTGGCCGGTGCGGCCGGGCTGCCGGTGTTCGCGGGAACGCCAGCGCGTGGGATCGGTCTCGCTTACATGATGGGTCCGACGGCAGGCTTTCTCGTCGGTTTCGTTCTGGCGGCCTGGCTGGTCGGGTTTCTGGCCGAGCGCGGCTGGGATCGCACGTTCCTGAAGTGCGCCGCCGCCATGGTTCTCGGGCATCTGGCGATTTCCCTCAGTGGCGTGGTCTGGCTCGCCATCCTGATGGGAACGACCAAGGCCATCGATGTCGGGCTCACGCCGTTCCTGGCCTCGAGCGCACTCAAGACCGCGCTCGGTGCCGCGTGCATGCCGGTCATCTGGCGCATTCTCGGGCGCAAGAGCGTGACGCAGGAGTGGCGCTGATGCGTCTGCGGCAGGTCTAGTTACACTTTACACCCGGTCCGGTTTCGGCGGAACGATCGGGCGTGGCGGTTCCCCGTTGTCGGGTAACGGAAGCGGTGGCAAATCCGGCGGCCTTGGTACGGGATCGCGTCCGCCGCTCGGATGCGGCGGTCGCGGTCGTGGTTTGGGTGGCCGCCCCACGGGGTCGGGCTTTCGCATGATCGCCTCCGGTGCATGAATGGCTACCATGCGGACAACGACCGCTGGCTTTGACGGTTCCCGCGTTTAGGTTGTTCCTCGGAACGCCACACGAACCGGCGGACAGATGCGCACCGACCTTTTTGATTTCGAGCTGCCGGATGACCGGATCGCGCTGCGGCCAGCGGTTCCGCGCGATGCGGCGCGGCTGCTCGTCGTGCGGCCGGGTGAAGCGCTGCTCGAGGATCGCACGATTGCCGACTTGCCCGATCTGCTGCGCCCGGGCGATGTGCTCGTACTGAACGACACCCGGGTCATCCCGGCAGCGCTTGCGGGCGTCCGCATTCGCGACGAGGTGCGCGCGCAGGTGTCGTTCAACCTGATCCGGCGCGTCGACGAAAGCCGCTGGCGCGCGTTCGCGCGTCCCGCCAAGCGGCTGGAAGCTGGCGATCGCGTGCAGTTCGGCCACGAGGGCCGCGTGTGCTTGCTGGGCGAACTCAACGCCACCGTCACGGCCAAAGGAGACGCAGGCGAGGTGGAACTCTCGTTCAGCCTGCACGGCGCCTATCTCGATGAGGCGATCGCGTCGCAGGGCGACATGCCGCTGCCGCCCTACATCGCCGCTCGGCGCGCGCCGGATGATGCGGACCGCGTCGACTACCAGACGGCCTATGCAAAACATGAGGGCGCCGTTGCTGCGCCGACGGCCGGTCTGCATTTCACGCCCGAGCTATTGGTAGCACTGGAGCGGAGGGGTATCGCCCACCACTTCCTGACGTTGCACGTGGGAGCGGGCACGTTCCTGCCGGTCAAGGCCGAGAACACCGACGCACACGCGATGCATGCCGAGTGGGGTGAGATTTCCGAGGCCACGGCCGTGGCGCTCAACACCGCTCGTGCCAAGGGTGGTCGCATCGTCGCGGCGGGGACAACGGTCCTGCGGCTTCTGGAAAGCGCTGCAACGAAGGATGGGAAAATCGCGCCGTTCAAGGGCGAGACCTCCATCTTCATCACGCCCGGCTACCGTTTCCGTGCAGTGGATGTACTGCTGACCAATTTCCACTTGCCGCGCTCGACCTTGTTCATGCTGGTGTCGGCCTTCTCAGGCCTCGAAACCATGCGGGAGGCCTATGCCCAAGCATTGCGCTCCAGCTATCGCTTCTATTCCTATGGCGACGCGTGCCTGCTATTTCCCGCCCGATGATCAGTTCGTTCTCCTACACCCTGAAGGCGCAAGACGGCGACGCCCGCCTGGGCGAGATCGCGACGCCGCGCGGGACCATTCGCACGCCCGCGTTCATGCCCGTCGGCACGGTGGCGACGGTCAAGGCGCTCTATCCCGAGCAGGTCAAAGCCGCCGGTGCGGATGTCATCCTGGCCAACACCTATCACCTGATGCTTCGACCGGGCGCTGAGCGCATCGCGCGGCTCGGTGGACTGCACGAGTTCATGCGCTGGGATGGCCCGATCCTCACCGACTCCGGCGGCTTTCAGGTGATGAGCCTGTCGAAGATCCGCGAGGTGACGGAGGAGGGGGCGCGCTTCCAGTCGCATCTGGACGGCTCGCGGCACATGCTCTCTCCGGAGCGATCGATCGAAATCCAATGCCTGCTCGGCGCCGACATCCAGATGCAGCTTGACGAATGCATCGAGTACCCGGCCGAGTATTCCGAGGCCGAGCGAGCCATGGATCTGTCGCTCAGATGGGCGGAGCGGTCGCAACGTGCGTTCGAGTGGCTGGGGAGCAAGGGGCAGGCGCTGTTCGGTATCGTGCAGGGCGGCGTGTTTCCCGATCTGCGCCGGCGCTCCGCCGATGGCCTCGTCGCGATGGACTTTCCCGGCTACGCGATCGGCGGGTTGGCGGTCGGTGAGGGGCATGAGGCGATGCTGCGCGCGCTGGAGGATACGGTGCCCCTGCTGCCCGTCGGCAAGCCCCGTTACCTGATGGGCGTCGGCACGCCGCTCGATCTGATCGAGGCGGTAGCGCGCGGCATCGACATGTTCGACTGTGTGCTGCCGACGCGCAATGGCCGCCATGGCTTGGCGTTCACCTGGGACGGCAAGGTCAATCTGCGCAACGCGAAGCATGCCGAGGACATGCGCCCGTTGGATCCGTCAAGCTCTTGCCCAGCGGCACGCGACTATTCCCGGGCCTATCTGCATCACCTCGTCAAGTCGGGCGAGTATCTGGGGTCGATGCTGCTGTCGTGGGCCAACACCGCCTTCTATCAGGAGCTGATGGCGGCCATGCGCAGCGCCATTGCGGAGGGACGTTTCGCGCCATGGGCCGCCGAGACTAGCGCACGCCTTGCGGCAGGCGAACGCGACGCCGACGGTATCGGTTAGGATCACGTCTTCGCCCTCCGCATCGCGACGACGCGTTCGCGGTGCACCAGGTATATCCCCGAGGCAATGACGATCGCCGCACCCGCCAGCGTCCACGTATCGGGAAGCTGTCCGAAAACCGCGAACCCGGCCACCGTATGTGTGATGAGGCCAAGATAGATGAAGGGCGCGAGTGTCGAGGCAGGGGCCTGACGATAAGCGAGAATGACGAGATAGTGCCCGACGCCTCCCCAGAAGCCCATAGAGAACAACAGAAGCCAAGTGAGCGCATCCGGCGGCCATACCCAGTCGGCGATGGCAAATGGCGTCAGCAGGAGTGCGCCTGCAAGCATCGAGTAGAAAAGGGTGACTTGCGGCGCGTCGTACTCGGCCAGGTAGCGTGTCAGCAGCAGGAACACGACGTAGCAGAGCATCGAGCCGAAGGCCAAGGCCATGGCCGGGTGGAAGGGCACATGACCCGGCCGCACGACGACAAGGATGCCGATGAAACCGACGAGGATGGCCAGCATGCGGCGCCAACCGACCCACTCGCCGAGGGTGGGGCCTGCCAGCAGTGCGACCACGAGGGGCGTCAGGAAGTAGATGGTCTGGGTCTGATCGAGCCGCAGATGTCTGAGCGCCAAAAAGTTGAGCACGGTCGAGCCCAGCATCAGAAGCGACCTGATCGACTGATGCACCAGCTTGCGCGTCCGCAGCAGGTTCGGCAGAGCCACCAAGCCCACGGCCACCACGATCAGCAGGAACTGGCTGACGAAGCGCAGCCACGTCACTTGCGCCACGGGAAGCTGCAGCACGCTCGCCATGTATTTGGCTGTCGCGTCGAGACAGGAGAACAGGGCGATGGCGATGCACATGAGGCCGATGCCCCTGAGGACATTGCCGGTCTGCATGGATGTCCCGCCGTGTGCCGCCCGCTGCATCGCCTGGTGCCCCCAATGGCCCCCTATATAGCGATTCCTCCCCATGGCGCGGACACGGTGCGATGGCGGCCCGTCATCTCCCCGCGCATGGCCGCGACGAGGCCTGGTGGGCGGTGAGAGGATCGAACTCCCGTAAGCGCGCCGTACGTTGTTGGTTTTGCTTGAGTATTTGGAATGTCCAGATGCCGCAACGTAGCAGTCCAACGGTGCAGCAGCAATAGACGAAAAGCGCGGACACAACTGCGCAAGCGGGTTGGCGCGTTGGATGCCGATGCGTAGGAGAATTCGACCAGACCGGCGGAGATGCTCGACACGTGCAACCGCCTTGGTGGGACGCTCATGAGCACGAGAACGATACATACTATCGACCCCGACGGCAGAGTATGCTTCGGGGTGACGCGCGATGGCGACAAACGATGAGCGAGGAAAAGAGCAACGCCAATGGCCAAACGGTCCAAGGCCATCATCACGTGCGCGGTAACTGGTGGCGGGTACACTCCTACCATGTCGCCGCACTTGCCGATCACCCCCGAAGAAATCGCCGGCGCTTCGCTTGCCGCCGCGCAGGCAGGTGCTGCCATGCTCCATTTGCACGCGCGAGAACCGCACACTGGGCGGCCAAGCGCCGACCCGGATCTGTTCTTTCAATTCCTTCCGCGGATAGGGGCTGACACCAACGCGGTCGTCATCATCAACACGGGCGGTGTGCAAGGCATGCCGATCGAAGATCGTCTCGCGCCTGCGCTTCGCGCCAAGCCGGAGATGTGCTCCTTCAATCTCGGCGCGATGTGCATCGGCCTATTCCCCCTGCAGGATCGCTTCAAGGAGTGGAAATACACGTGGGAGCCGGAGCACCTCGAGAAATCGCGCGGGGTACCAACTGGAAACACCTTCAAGGACGTCGAACGCATCCTGCGGGATCTGGGCGAGGGCTGCGGCACCCGCTTCGAGTTTGAGTGCTATGATGTCGGCCACCTCCATAACCTGGCGCACCTGTTGGAGCGTCGCCTGGTCGAGCCGCCTCTCTTCGTTCAGTGCGCCTTCGGTTTTCTGGGGGGCATTGGGCCTGACGCTGAAAATGTGCTTCACATGCGACGCGTCGCCGATTCCTTGTTCGGCGAGGATTATGTTTGGTCGGTCATGGCGACACGTCGGCAGGTCCAGACCACGACATTGGGCGCGATCATGGGAGCCAGCGTGCGGGTGGGTCTGGAAGACAGTCTCCATCTCGTCAATGAGCGCCTTGCCATCAGCAATGCAGAGCAAGTCGCCAAGGTCAGACGCATTCTCGAGGAGCTGGGACTTGAAATAGCAACGGCCGCCGAGGCGCGCGACGTCCTGAAGCTCAAGGGCCACGCGAACGTAGCCTTCTGATCATTGGACCAGAGCACCCCGTGGCACACACTCGGCTTCTCCTGGTAGCGCGGGTTTGTTAGGGTGGTCGAAGCCGCTCGAGCAAAATTCCACCACAAGAGCGGCACTGCTGGGAGGAATGCCATGTTGCGACGCCTGTTTCTTGCCGCTGCTGTCGTGCTGGGAGCGTGGATCGCGCCGAGCGTACCGGCGGTGGCCGAGTGGCCGGAGCGTCCAGTTTCCATTCTCATTCCTTGGGGTGCGGGCGGTGGGGCCGACCAGCTCGCGCGAGCATTGGCGCCTCTGTTGGAGCGGGAATTGAAGGTGCCCGTGAACATCGTGAACCGGGCTGGCGGCAGCGGCGCTGTCGGGCATGTGGCGATGGCGCAGGCGTCAGCCGACGGTTACACGTGGGGGCTCAATACCGTCGAGATTGCCATGCTGCATTGGCAGGGCCTCTCCAACTACAGCCCGAAGGACTACACCGTCGCTGCGCTCATCAATGCTGACGCGGGTGGCCTCGTAGTAAAGACCGACGCGCCATACAAGACGGCAAAGGATTTGATCCAGGCAATACGTGAGAAGCCGGCCAACAGCTTTAAGGCCTCAGGCACCGGACAGGGCGGAATTTGGCACCTCGGGCTGATCGGGTGGCTCGTCAGTGAGAAGATCGACCCCGCGAAGGTACCGTGGATCCCAAGTCAAGGATCCGCGCCGGCCGTGCAGGATCTGGCGGCGGGCGGCATCGACTTTGTTGTTGTGTCGTTGCCGGAGGCGCGGGCTCTGATTGACGCCGGCAAGCTGCGCGCGCTCGCCAACATGGATGCGACGCGCCTCTGGCTTTATCCGGACGTGCCGGCCATGAAGGAAGCAACTGGTGTCGAGTTCGTCATCCAAACCTGGCGCGGCATCGTCGGCCCTAAAGGCATCCCGCCCGAGGCAACGAGCAAGATGCGCGCGGCCCTCAAGAAGGCATATGACAATTCAGTCTTCCAGGACTTTCTCAAGGCACGCGGGTTCGGCCCCCT
This sequence comes from uncultured Alphaproteobacteria bacterium, assembly GCA_963806735.1. Taxonomy (GTDB): domain Bacteria; phylum Pseudomonadota; class Alphaproteobacteria; order Rhizobiales; family Hyphomicrobiaceae; genus CADEFX01. Next base: position 192,227 of record CAWEBE010000044.1, read on the forward strand.
ATGGCTCGAGGGCGACGAGGCTATGAGCCACATGACGAAGGCCTCGGACCAATTCGGCGTACTGATGAAGGAAGCGGGGCTCATCAAGTAGCGGTCGGTCTCATCCCTCATAGGCACCTGCCAAGTGAGGCCCCAAAAAAACTAATGCGAATATCCGATCTCCTGTTCGGGCTGCTGTTCGCCCTGCTCGGCGTCGGCGTGTTCGCCTATGCCCTCTGGCTGCCCTCAATGCCGGGGCAGCGCTACGGCGCCGGCGCGTTCCCCGCTGTACTCGGCGCCTCATTCTTTGCAGCTGGTGGCCTGCTCTGTTGGCGCGGCTACAGGCAGGGCGACGTCGCATCGGGCATCGCCGGGCTGGCGGCATGGGCGCGCGATCCTGCCTTGCTGGCCAACGTACTGCTCACACTGGGTGCGATCATCGGCTACGTCATTCTCGACGAGTATGTGGGGTTCGCCCCGCTGGGCTTCGCAATCCTCATGCTGTTTTTTCTGCGCTTTGGCGTGCCCGCGTTCAAGGGTGCGATCATCGCCGCGCTGATGATCGTCTTCATTCAAATCAGCTTCGTGAGCCTGCTTCGTGTGCCGTTACCGCGCGGCATTCTTGATCGTCTGCTGTGGTGAACCATGGACTCGGTTGTCGCCGGCCTCTTGCTGCTTCTCGACCCCTACGTGATCGTGGTGATCATCGCATCGGCTGCGCTCGGGCTATTCGTCGGTGCTGTTCCGGGCCTGACTGCCGCGATGGCAATTGCGCTGCTCGTTCCTGTGACCTTCTTCATGCCGCCGGTGCCCGCCCTGGCCGCAATGGTGACCACCAGCGCTATGGGAATCTTTGCAGGCGACATTCCGGGAGCCTTGTTGCGAATACCGGGCACGCCGGCCTCGGCCGCGTACGCCGACGAGGCCTACGCCATGACACGCAAGGGCCAGGGAGAGGTGGCCCTGGGCGCCGGATTGGTGTTCTCCGCACTCGGCGGCATGCTCGGCACCGTCGTACTCGTGTTGGCAGCCCCGACACTCGCCGAGTTTGCGCTGAACTTCAGTTCCTTCGAGTATTTCTGGCTCGTTTGCCTAGGGCTGACGTGTGCTGTGTTCGTGGCAAGGGGGTCGCTGCTTAAGGCGCTGTTGTCGCTCCAGATCGGGCTGTTGGTCGCCTGCATCGGCATGGAGAACCCAGCGGCCTATCCGCGCTTCACCTTTGGCTTCACCGAGTTGACCGCGGCCATAGAGTTCATTCCAGCCATGATTGGGCTTTTCGCCATCTCTGAGATCCTGCGGATGATGAGCCAGCCAAATCAGAGCCTTCCGCCGGTACAGATGCCGAGTGGCTCTCTGTTTGCAGGGCAATGGAAACTGGCCAAGCTTTATCCCAAGCAGTGGCTGCGGGGCTCGGCGATCGGTACGCTGATCGGTGCTTTGCCGGGCGCGGGATGCGACATAGCGGCGTGGGTCACCTATGCCACGAGCAAGCGCTTCTCCAAAGAACCCGAGAAATTCGGGACCGGTCACGTCGAGGGAATCGTCGAAAGCGGCGCAGCAAACAACGCGGCCGTCAGCGGCACTTGGATCCCGGCGCTTGTGTTCGGGATCCCTGGTGACACCATCACGGCAATCGTGATCGGCGTGCTCTATCTGAAGAACCTGGTACCCGGCCCGTTGATTTTCCAGAATCAGCCAGAGGTGATTACCGCGCTCTTCGCCGTCTTCTTCATCGCTAACCTTCTGATGCTGCCGTTCGGTTGGCTCGCGATCAAACTCTCGGTCCAGATGCTGCGCGTCTCGCGTTCCATTCTGATGCCGATCATCATGATCTTCTGCATCGTCGGCGCCTTCGCCATCACCAATAGCGCCTTTGCAATCGGCGTGATGCTGATATTCGGGATTCTAGGTTTCGTGCTCGAAGATCACGGGTTTCCTGTCGCACCGATCATTCTTGGTATCGTGCTCGGCCCGCTGCTCGAGCAGAACTTCTTTAGTTCGATGCTGAAGGCAGACGGGTCGGTACTCGCATTTTTCTCGCGTCCGATCGCCGGTGTGCTCGGGATCGCGACGCTGCTGCTCTGGACTGCCATGCTGTACTATTGGATGCGCAGCCGGCGCATGAATGAGGCGGCCGCCTAGTGCCGGCGCGATAGAAACGGGAGGCGTTTAATGAAGCTACTTCGCCACGGGCCTTGGGGTCAGGAAAAGCCAGGTCTCATCGATCGCGAAGGAGCGATCCGTGACCTTTCAGGAGTGATCGCCGACATCGCGCCCGAGATCCTTTCGCCATCGGCACTCGACCGGCTACGCGGCATCGATCCGGCCAGTCTCCCTCGCGTATCGGGTACGCCGCGTATAGGACCCTGCATTGCGCGGGTTCCACAAATGGTCTGCACGGGCCTCAACTATTTCGACCACGTCAAGGAGGCTAAGGCAGCCACCCCAACCGAGCCGGTCATGTTCCTCAAGAGCATCTCTGCGATCAACGGTCCCAACGACGACATCATGCTGCCCAAGGGCTCGGAGAGGACCGATTGGGAGATCGAGCTTGGCGTCGTCATTGGTACCAGGACATCAAATGTGTCCGAGCGTGACGCGCTGACACGCGTTGCCGGCTATTGTGTCGCCAACGATGTATCGGAGCGCGCGTTCCAGTTTGAGCGCGGCGAGCCTTCTCCGCCGAAAGGCAAATGCGCGGATACCTTCGCGCCGATCGGTCCGTATCTGGTAACGGCCGACGAGGTGCCCGATCCGCAGGCCCTCGACCTCTTTTGCGACGTGAGCGGTACACGCATGCAGAGCGGTTCGACCCGAGACATGATCTTCAGTTGCGCGTTCCTGATCAGCTACATGAGTCAGTTCGTGACACTACAGCCGGGCGACATCATCCTAACAGGAACGCCCGCCGGCACCGGTCTCGGCCAGAAACCTCCGCGTTATCTGAGGCCGGGGGACACTCTGCATGCCGGTATCAGTGGCCTTGGGGAGCAGCGCGCCTCGATCGTTCCCAATCGCGCTTGAATGGATTGACACCGGCAAATGCTGCTTTGAGGATCGAACGGCTGGGTCCGCGTTTGACCATCCTACCTGCAAGAAGTTGCGCCGGTATCTACTTCAAGAAATAGTTCGGAATCCAAGAGGAAAGGCCCGGAATGAGGATGACGAGCACCAGCACCAACGTTTCGGCCAGCATGAAGGTCCAGACGTGCCGGTTGGTCTGGTCAATCGGCGTCTTGGCGATGCTCGTCGTGATGAACAGCAGTGGTGCCGTCGGTGGGGAGACCGCTCCAATCTGATTGCAGATCACCATGACCAGGCCGACCTGAAAGGGATCCAGGCCGTAGGTTTTCGTTACGCTGACGGCAACGGGCGCGAAGACCAGCAGCACGATCAGCGAATCGACGAATGTGCCGAGCACGATCATCACGCCGGCAAGAATGAAAAGGATCATTGTCGGGCTGATCGACAGCGTCGAGACATAGCTCAGCACCATGCCGTCGAATTGCAGATACGAGAGTATCCAGCCCATCGGCCCCGACACGGCGATGATGCCGGACACCATCGAGGTGGTGATTGCCGCATCGACGAGGATGTCCGGCACCTTGCTCAGCGTGATCTTCTTCTCGACGAAGTAGCCGACGATGAAGGCATAGACACAGGCGACGGCGCCGGCCTCGGTCGCCGTGAACACGCCCGACAGGATGCCGCCGACGATGATGAGCGGCGCCAGCAATCCGGACCAAGCCGAGCTCACCGAATGCCACAGCGCGCACAGCTCGAAGCGCGCCGTCACCTGGCGAAGCTCGGGGTAGGCAGGATGATAGGTGTAGAGCTTGATGGTGAGTCATCAAGCGCCAGACCGATCAGGATACCGGGAATGATTCCGCCGAGGAAACAGTCCGCCGATCGAGACCTGCGCGATGGCGCCATAGACCACCATCGTCATGCTCGGCGGAATGATCGCCCCCATCGTTCCGGCGGTTGCGATGAGGGCTGCGGCGAAACCCGGCTTGTAGCCGGATTGCTTCATGGGCGGGATGAGAATGGACGCGATCGCCGAGGCGTCGGCCGTAGACGATCCCGAGACGCCGGACATCACCATGCTGCCCACGACCGAGGCATGCGCGAGCCCGGCCCGAAAATGCCCGACCAGCGCGCGGGCGAAATCGACCAGCTGCTTGCTGATGCCTCCCGCCGTCATGATCGAGCCGGCGAGAATGAAATAGGGCATCGCCAGCAGCGTAAAGGAATCGAGCTGGCCGAACATCTTCTGCGCGAACAGCGGCATGACGACTCCGGGCAGCATCGCCATGCCGACAAAGCCGATCAGCGCAATGGAGATGAGGATCGGGATGCCCAACAGCATCACGCCGAGCAGGGAGGTGAGCAGAAACGTGATCATGGCGCGCGCCACCTCGGGCGGGAGCTCGTCCGGATCGGGAGCTGGAAGCTCGCCGGCAAGGCGCCGAATGACGACAAACAAGAGATATACGCTGCCCAGGATCATCCCGTAGTACGGGATAGCTCATCGGTATTTCGAGGCCGGGCGAGACGGAGTTGCCGGTGACGAGGGAGACGCGATAGCTGTAGTAGGCGGTCGCAATGGCGAAGCCGACCCACAACAGCTCGATCAGCAGGGCGAAGCGCTCTGTTCATCCAGGGCGACATCATGCGCCGAATGGCCTCGACCGTGATGTGTGCGCCCGCGCCGATAGGCGATCGGAATGGCCAGAAAACGAGCCAGATGTGCCCGAAGATTTGCACCTCCTCGCTCCAGCTCGGCGTGGAGTTCAGCACGAAGCGGCTGAAGACCTGCCAGGAGCCGATCACGACCATGCCGCTGAAGATTGCCGCGACGAACAGCTCGATCGAACCGATCGATCGCTGCGAATAGCGCTTTCATGTTGTCAACCTTCGCAGACGGCCGCCGGCATGCGCGCGGCGGCGCCTCGCAATGGCTGACGGGATGAATCAAGGATGGCTCCGGCAGGCGCGCCAGCCGGAGCCAGCGGCGCTGGCGCCTATTGTTGAGCCTGGATCTGCTTCAACAGATGCTCGGCCTTGAGCTTGGTGGCCATCTCCTGCTGAAACCCGGCGGCCGCCTTGCGAGCCTCCGTCATGTCGGGCCGGGTGATGGTCATGCCGCGCTTCTGCAGCTCGGCCATGCCTTCGGCGTCCCGCACGGGTGACATGGCGCGGGCAATATCGGTTGCCAGCTTGGCGCCCTCGCACGACGACCGCCTGCTCCTTGTCATCGAGCTTCTTCCACTCCGACAGCGAGAAGGCGACGACGGTCGGATCAATGAGATGCTGGGTCAACGCATAGTACTTGGCGATCTCGTAGAATTTGAATGACGCCGTCGTGGTCGCGGTGTGCTCGTAGCCGTCGAGCACGCCGCTTTGCAGCGAGGTATAGACTTCGCCGAAATTCATCGGCGTTGCCGACGCGCCCATGGCATTGACGGCGCCGACGAAGACCGGCGTCGGAATGGTGCGGATCTTCAGACCCTTCAAATCCGCCACCGTCTTGATTTCCTTCTTTGCCGTAACGACGTTGCGGTAGCCCCAGGAATACAGATATCCGATCACCTTGAAGCCGATCGCTTCCATTTCTTGGGACAGCTCGGCACCGACCGGGCCATCGAGCACGCGCTGAACGTGATCGTAGCCCGAGAAGATGAAGGGAAGGCCGATGACGCCGCACTTGGCTTTGCAGAAGTTGGCGAACTCGGCCATGCCGCCAACGTGTATGCTGGCGCCGGAGCCGAGCTGCATGGCTTCGATCACCTGCCGCGACTGACCCGAGACCGCTGTTGGGAAAGATCTTGACGTCGAGCGTCGGCGACTTCGAGTTGACGTAGTTGGCGAACACCCAGGCAAACATCTGGTGCTCGGTGCCGACGATATCGTCGGCGCCGGCGTGATTGATGCGAATGGCCTTTTTTTCCTGCGCCAGCGCGCCATCAGCGCCGAACGTGATGGACGCCGCCAGCGACAGCCAAGCCACTACAAATAACGTGCGGAACCGATCGACCATCAGCATCTGCTTCTCTCCCTAGTGTTTGCCGGATTCCCGCTTTGCGGTGGTTGCGTTTGCGCAGCCCAGTTGTACGATGACATGATGACTCAAACCTAGAGGGCTCATGCGAGGCTCGCAAGATTTCTTGCGAGGTGGGCGATCCTCGCGATACGCCCGAGCCGACGATTGATCTTGGAGCGACCGATGTCCATGGATTTAGCTTCGCTGAAAAAAGTGCTCGGCAGCGGCCTGTTGGCATTTCCGGTCACCCACTTCAAGCCCGACCTGGCGTTCGACGAGCAGCCCTATCGAAGGTCGATCCACGACAACATCCAGCACGGTGCTGCCGGGTTGTTTGCGCCGGGCGGAACGGGAGAGTTCTTTTCCCTTACGATGGCGGAGGTTGAGCGTGTAACCCGTGCCGCAGTTGAGGAGGCGAAGGGGCGGCTACCGATCGTTGGTGGCACGGGCTACGGCACGGCGATGTCGGTTGAATTCGCGAAAGCCGCAGAGCGAGCGGGAGCTGACGCGGTGCTGGTCCTGCCACCATATTTGGTCGGGCTCGAACAGGCCGGCTTGGAAGCACACGTAGACGCCATCTGCAAGGCGATCGGCATTGGCGTCATCATATACAATCGCGACAATGCCATTTATTCGGCCGAGACCGTCGCTCGCCTTGTCGACCGCCACCAGAACATGATCGGCTACAAAGACGGTCATGGCGATGTCGAACAACTTGTGCGTGTGCGCCAGGTCGTCGGCGACCGCCTCGTCTACATCGGGGGAATGCCCACCGCAGAGGTCTTCGCCGTCCCCTACTTTGCGGCGGGGTTCACGACCTACTCCTCCGCCGTCTTCAACTTCATCCCCAAAACCGCAATGCAATTCTTCAACGCACTTCGCGTTGGCGAGCACTCAACAACGGACCGCCTTCTGCGATCGCTGTTCTTGCCGTATGTGTCCTTGCGGAGCCGTCGGAAGGGCTATGCTGTCAGCATCGTTAAATCCGGTATGCGTGTCGTCGGACGTTCAGCCGGTCCCGTGCGGCCGCCGCTGACCGACCTTACCGCCGATGAGCAGGGAGAGCTGGCGCGTATAGTCCAGCTGGCTGAGGCAGCCTAGGCTCGTGAGTCGGTCGAAGCTGGGCGATGCACGTATAGGAGAGTGCCAATGACCGCAGCTGTCCCGCGATCGGAAATGGCGGGGCAGGCAATGTCGCCGCGATATATCCGCGCCGACGCAGCGGACAATGTTGCAATAGTCGTCAATGACTTTGGTCTCGCTATGGGGACATGCTTTCCCTGTGGGCTGAAACTTCGCGAGCACGTGCCACAAGGCCACAAGGTGGCGTTGGTTGATATTGCGAAGGGTGCGCCGGTGCGGCGATACAATGTCGTCATCGGCGATGCAACTGAAGAACTCAAGGCTGGCAGCTGGGTGAATGAAGCGCGGCTTGCGATGCCCGAGGCCCCGGCGCTCGATCGCTTACCGATTGCAACGCGCGCCGATTGGCGCGAGCCACCACTTGAAGGTTATACCTTCGAGGGTTATCGCAACGACGATGGGTCTGTCGGCACGCGCAACGTGCTGGCAATCACGACGACTGTGCAATGTGTTTCTGGGGTCGTCGACCATGCCGTGCGTCGAATCAAAGCAGAGCTATTGCCGAGGTTTCCGAATGTTGATGACGCAATCGGCCTAGAGCACATTTATGGTTGCGGCGTCGCCATCGATGCGCCCGACGCTGCGATTCCCATTCGGACACTGCGCAATATCAGCCTCAATCCGAATTTTGGCGGCGGGGTGATGGTCGTCGGTCTTGGCTGCGAGAAGCTCCGCCCAGAGCGGCTTCTGCCGCCCGGAACACTGCCAGCGCACCCAGTTCACTGGGAAGGAGTCCGGGTTTGATCTGGTCTATCTGCAGGAAGAGACGCATGTCGGGTTCGAGTTGATGATCACTTCAATCATGCAGACCGCGGAAAGGCATCTTGCGCGGCTCGACGCGCGCAGGCGTGTGACCTGCTCCGCAGCTGCCCTTGTCGTCGGCATGCAATGCGGCGGCAGCGATTCGTTCTCGGGCGTCACGGCCAATCCTGCATTGGGCTTTGCTTCGGATCTTCTTGTTCGAGCTGGTGCGACGGTCATGTTTTCGGAGAATACCGAGGTACGTGACGGCATTGATCAGCTCACATCCCGAGCCGCTGACGCCAGCGTTGCGCAAGCGCTGATCGACGAGCTGGCATGGTACGATCGCTATCTGGATCGGGGCGGTGTTGACCGCAGCGCGAATACGACGCCCGGTAATAAGAAGGGCGGCCTTTCCAACATCGTTGAGAAGGCAATGGGGTCAATCGTCAAGTCGGGCACTGCGCCGATTGCCGGTGTTGTCCGCCTTGGCGAGCGGGCTGCCAGAAAGGGACTTCTCTTTGCGGCAACGCCCGCGAGTGATTTCGTCTGCGGTACGCTTCAGCTCGCGGCTGGAATGAATTTGCATATCTTTACAACGGGGCGTGGCACGCCTTACGGCCTTGCTGCTTGCCCAGTTATAAAGGTGTCCACTCACAGCGATCTGGCGCGGCGCTGGCATGACCTGATTGACGTCGACGCCGGCCGCATTGCGACTGGCGAAGCAACAGTGGAGCAGACCGGCTGGGACCTTTTCCACGTGATGCTCGACGTCGCCAGTGGCCGCCGCAAGACTTGGACGGAGCGGTGGAAGCTCAGCAATTCACTCGCGCTCTTCAATCCGGCGCCAATCACCTAATTGGGCTAGAGCCGACAGCCGTCGATGGCGTCGACATCATCGTGAAGCCAGGCGTCGCCGGCAGGCGCGCTAAGTCGCCAGCCTCAACCGCCAAGCGGAAGCCGCCGAGCCCAACTCCGTGTCGACTTCGGCTAGTGCTTCCTGCAAGCGGGCGGCTGAACAGCATGCCAAACGCCTGGCAACTGCATCGTGGACTGGCCACGCCATTTTGAAGTCGTCAGACCTGACTTTGCATGGCTCACACGCCGCTGAAGCCCTTGCCGGATATCAAAAAAGTAGCCATTCTCACCGCATACTGCGTAAGCGTCGATGGGGGGAGCCATGGACACTTTTCGGGCTGCGCTGTTGTTGCAGGGTCATCAGTTCAGCCCGGAAGCGATGATTTTCTTTACGGTTCTAGTCGCCCTCTGGGCAGTAGCTCGCCCGACCACTATCCGCGATTCCGACAATCGACCACTCCCGCCCAATCTCACGGCCCGCTTGATCATCGTGCTCATGTACGCGCTGGTTTATGCCGGCGTGGTCGCGGCATTCATGTTCGGTAAGGGCTTCGTGATGAACGTCATTAGCGCGGCGCCCAACCAGATCGAGGCCGCCTTCAAAAGCTTCGAGCATCAGTCGCCGCTTCTTGCCCTTATGGCGCTGGTCGGCTTGCAGTCACTCGCTCCATTCCGGGAGGCCGAACGAGCCTTCATTGTCTGGATCCATAGCGTTCGGCATTTGCATGGAGATGTGAGCACGTTGGTAGCCCACTTTCAGTCATGCGGCTTCACCCCTTCAGATGTCGAGCACCAAAAGAACATTGATGAGCTTGCGCGGCATAACATCTTTCTCACCGACCCGAACACACGCGGCATTGATCTTCCAAGCTTGCACGCTTGGCGCAAGCTGACAACGATGCTTCGCCGTCTCCGTGCATGGAACAAGGACAAGCAGCGCATTCTCACTGACGGGCAGATGGATCTGCTCGATGAGCTGGAAAAGGCCCATCAGCGCAAAACTCGTTTGGCGGCGGAGATCCTGCATCTGCTGCAGCTTGTTTCTGCCGGCAAAGGCGCCAAGGAAATCTTGAGCCAACTGTCGGCGCTGCTGGCCGGAGCATCACATTCCGATCGAGGCTCAGTAGCCGGCGTGGAGCAGAAACTCAGAGACCTGCTGGGCGACGATGAGCGGGCCCAGAGCGCGCCCGTGCGATTAAGCTCCACCGAGCTGCAGGCTTTTCTTTCCCAGATCGATGGGTATTTCCAGGTTGAGTACCAGATCCTCTTGCGGCAGGCAGCCGAGCTGACGGCACTTTCCATCATCTACGCTGGAGACCTCGCGCCCGAGCGGTTGCGCGAGATGAAGGAGTTGGGAATTCCAGGGCTTGGGCCGTATTGAGCCGGTAAGCTTTGACCGCATCCTTTGGCTGTTCATCAGTATCACGGTGGGCGGATTCGGCATTCTCTATGTGCTGCGGTACGCCGAATTGAGCAAGGTGCCAGGCGCCGATCAGCGTGGACTGCTGCTCGGCATGGGCGTCTTCTCTTTCACCATGGCGCTTGCTGCGCTGGTGGGCTCAGCATTTGGATCCAACAAGAAGTATGTGCACGCACCACACACCCCGTGGGGCGTGTATTTTGCAGCCGGTTTGATATCAGTTGTGCTGTTCGAAACCGCCCATGCGGTGCGACTATTGCTGGCTGGAAGCGTCGGCTCTGCGCCAGGCCAAGCTTTGCCGCTCTATCTTCAGTTGCCATGGGCCGTAATCCCCTTCGTACTGACGCTGGGCATTTGTTTGCTTGCCAGAATGAGCCGCTGGCTCACGCCGACTGGCTTCCTACCTACGCGCGCCGCGCAAGCGGTTTGGGAACGATTCTGGGACGGTGCGGCGATTGCTTTTCTCATGTTTCTGGCCTACTCGGGCGCGATCATCCTGCACGATGTGCTCAACGTTCCTCTCCCAGGATCGCTAAGGGAAGCCCCCTATGATCCGAAGATTTATCTCCCACTGCTCTTGTTCGGTTTTTTGATTGGATGCGTGGCAGCTCGCGACGCAAGGCAAGCGGGCCTCGCGACGATTGTGGAGCGTGCCAGGCCCATCCGGGCGGACTATGCCGGCACGTCGCATCCGTCCACACAAACCGAGCCGGAGCCTGTCCGCGGAACTACTCGCTGAATGATCTGACCCAGAGTTTTTGACAAAGGCCGCGAGGACGGCGGCGGCATCAGGACTGAATGTCCGCGCACCGACCGCGTTGGGATTACGGGGGGTCGAGCATGCCATCACTGGGGATGTCGGACGCTAAGCTTGAGCGCATCGCCGTAATTGTTACGCATGGGGTCGGGGAGGCTGAACCAGGACAATGCACAGCTAGTCTCGTGCAGGCGCTGGGCAAAGAGCCGAGCGTCGTCGTCGAGCCCGCGGCTGAGGTGCTACTGCTTCCGGACGGGCCAAGGCTGGATGGACCTTCGTCTGATGAGAGCGAAGAGCGTGCAGCAGCCAACACAGTTCAAACATTCCCAGTCTTATTGCGGCACGCCACGATTCAAGAGCGTCTGCAGTTGACGTTTGCCGAATTGCATTGGGCGGATCTCACGCGGATCGGTAGTGGTCGCATTGCCTCCATGCTTGGTCTGTTTCGCGTAATCTTCGAGGCACACTACGTCATCGACGCCATGCTCCACCCACGACTGGGCTGGTCGGTGCGCGCGTTGCGTTTCGTCCTCCTGTGGCTGAGCTGGCTCATGCGCGGGCCGATCGTTGGGCTCACCGTTGCTACCGCGGCCGTATTTTGGGCAGCTCTCTATGCGCGCCCGGACGGGCTGTTTAAGCCATGGTCCAATCAGCACCTGTTTGGCAGTGTGTTGGCGATCGTCTGCCTTGTGTCATTGGTGCTGCGCGTTTGGTCTGAGGTACGCTGGGATGCGACCTGGCGCACCTCCCTCAACTGGATGCTGATTGTATCGGCGTTGTTCTGTGGGGTTATGCTCACTGCGCCATCGCCCATCGCCGTCGGACTGTACCATCCCCTCAATTTCGTGCTGTCGCTTTTGACGGAGTACGGCTTCCAGCCGACAGTTGCTAGGTTTCCCGATTTCCAGGAGCGTTACGACTTCGTCAATCTTCTCTACCGCAACCTAGTGCGGCTCTGGATCGTCTTCAGCACGGTCTGGGTGCTTGGCGCATTGACGTTGCTTTCGATCATCGGCTTTTCCGCGTGGCGCAAGAACCGGCGCAGAGCACGTTTCGCGCCAGCCTTGGCGGCTACGGGAATTCTCACACTGCAACTGGCACTTTGGACAGCTCTAGTTGGCACTGCGGTGCTTCCTCTTCTCAACCGCGCACAGGAGGTCATTGCTGTCACAAGCATGCGACCGGCCGTGGAGAGGTATCGATCCACGGCGGGCGAAAAGGACGTCAAGCGAGTGTTAGGCAACGAGGAGGTCGAGCGATTGCTCGCTGTCGCCGAGTTTCCCAAAGATCAATACGCGTGGGTTGCCAGATTTGTGTTCGCGTACGGTTTCAACGGGTTGATTGTGATCCTCATCGTACTTGTCGGTGGTTGCATATTCTTGGTCAGAACCCGGATGGCCGCAAAGGCAAGAGGAGCAGACGATAACATCCTCACGGCGACCGCTCAGAGGCTTCCGAGAGTGCTGTTCAATTGGCCGCTCATGACCGTCCTCATAACGCTCACTTTGGTTCAACTGGTGTTCAACATCATGTTCTCCGCCGAGACGCATAGCGGCCTCTTTGCCCAGAAAGCGATCGAGTTTGTTGGTTACATCGTCAATCGAGAGAAGATTTCCGGTCTCAAACAATGGGCTGACCACGCTTTTGCCCACTATCTGAATATCACGATGTTTCTCGCCTGGGGGCTCGCGTTCGTATTCCCTTTGCTCATGGGGCAAGCTTTCAACAATGCTGTGCACATCGCGCGGGACCTAATCGACCATCAATACGGCCCCGAACGAGGACGTGTGCTTGCCGCGCGTCGCGATCGACGCCTCACCGATGCCTTGCGCTGGCCGAGGCGTGAGCAAATCCGGCAGCGGCTGCTCCAATTACTCGCTGCGCTTGGCGAACGAGGTGGTTACGACAGGGTAATATTTCTGGCCCACAGCCAAGGCTCGGTCGTCATCTACGATTATCTCAAGACAGCGGCCGACTATGCGAACAACCACGTGCGCGGCACCAAGCCCGATGTCATCACCTTTGGGTCACCTCTCGGGCATATCTATCAGCATTATTTTCAGGAGTATGCTGGCCTCGACTTAGCGCTCGAGCGGTTGGCCGAGTGTACCGGGCGCTGGATCAATCTTTATCGTATCGACGACTATATCGGCCTGTGGGTCGGTGGGAACGACTGCAGCATTGAGAACCGTCCAATGAATCCTGGGGGGCACGTTGACTACTGGAAGGAAAAGGAATTGGCTGCAACGATTGTTCACGTTGCCACGGGTGCGAAGGATGACGCCCTAGCGAGAGTTACAAATCGCACCGTTTGAAGCGATGATGCGGCCTTATGAGCCGGGTCGTGCCGCACGCCCTATGAGTTTGATGCCGTGGCCCCAATCCTTAACCTCCGGCTCAACGAGCCTAGCGAGGCGCGGAGGTGGAAAGATGCCGGTCGAGTTCAATCACACGATCATTTGGTCGAGCGACAGCAAGGCGTCTGCTGAGTTCCTTGCCGGCATCCTCGGTCTGCCCCAACCGCGGAAGTGGGGACCGTTCCAGATCGTTGCGACCGCGAACGGCGTCAATCTCGATTTCATGGACAAGGAGGGCGAGATCCTGTCGCGGCATCTCGCTTTCCTAGTTAGCGAGGCGGAGTTCGACGAGATTTTCGGCCGCATCCGGCAACAGGGTCTACCGTATTCGGCGGATCCAGCGCGCACGAAGCAAGGCGAGATCAACACCCACGATGGCGGCCGCGGCGTCTACTTCCAGGATCCCAACGGTCACCTTCTTGAGGTCATCACACGGCCCTACGGCAGCAGCGGCTGGGAGCCGTGACGGCCAAAAGTGGCGAGCACCGCGCCATGTCCCCTTTGCTCTCGGAAGCCAACATATCCGCAGGCACGAACGTTCGTCAGCAACTTTGCTGAAACGCACAAAGGACGAAGGAGTTTCGCTTTGCATACTGTGATAGTCGCCCTGCAACAGATAGGGGGTTAACGCCAATCATCGAGGATGTACGAGGCTGTCGGATTGTACGCGTCTTCGTTCGGACTGTGCATCGTCACGCCGTTGCGTTGGCCGCGAAAACCCATTGATAGAAGGTGCCGGTAGGCTTTTGGTCGGCTGGCATTGACGGACACTGTGAGCTGTGTGAGGCCCTCGTCCGCTGCCAGCCTTGTGCAGGCAGTGAGCAGCTGGCCGAAGCGCATCCCCGTCGCTGAGCCAGGTTGAACCGCTGCGAACCGAATGAGGCATGTGCCGGCTCCTGCAGGGCTCTTGGGCCCATATTCGCAGAGGGCCACTGCTTCTACCCGTGATCCCTCTGTCAGAAAGACCGCGTCGCCGTGTCCATGACTGTGGCCCGCGCGTATCTCTGCCGTGAGGTCCAATCCTTCACGCACCTCAGTGGTTAGAGATCGGCATGCGTCAAGCCAATGGGCGTGATCTGAGTGGGCTACCGCAGAGTAGCGGGTCGATGCTGGCGGTGCCTCGGTCGCCTCGATTGGGCGGGTCATGATCGCGGTAAGAAACCGCGGCCAGCAGCCAAACTTCTGATACAGCGCAATGTGTTTTGTGCTCTCCGCAAATGTGAAGAGAGCGAGGTGCCGAGCCCCCAATGCCTTCAAGCGCTCAAGCACCGGAGGAATGAGGTGCTTCGCGATCCCACGATTCCATGTGTCGGGGTGCGTGGAGATTGGTCCGAATATTCCCAGGCTTCCCCAGTTTGCACCCAGGCTCGACCCGACCAAGCGGTCTTCAATCCACGCACCGAAAGCCAGCGAAGGATCTGTCATCCAACGACCGGTGACGAGGTTCTGATCGGTCCAGAATGTATCGGGTGGCATCGCGAACTGTGTCGCGAATGCGCGACGTAAGATTGCATTTGCTTCAGGCAGATCGCCTTCGCCGAGAGGCCGGATTGATATGCTCTGAGATGTTTGCTCCACAGCAACTCCGTCGGACCTTTAATACGGATGGTTGGACAGTGCTATCCGTCAGATGTCGCACACTGCTCACGATAGATGCTGGTCGTACAAACAGATTCATTCCAATTCAGACTTGGAGTGACGAAGTCAGGGACAATGGCATCTGGACACCCGGAGCCTGTTAGACCTGAGCTTAACATGCATTCTGCCGATGTTAGGCTTGGCCTTTCCGCTGTCCCCGACTAGGCCCTTTGGGCGCCTGGAAGTTGCGCTCGCTGGTCCGCCGGATGGATTGCAAGTCTGACCGGACTAGCCGACGGGCATCGGCGCATGTCCGTTTGGCATCCGAAGCTGACGCATCCACAGTTGCCAATGTTCGTTGGCTTTGTGCCAGGATTCGAAGTGATTAGGTTGCAGGCGACTAGGATGACAAGCCGGCTGTTCGCTCCAGGGACCCACGCGAAGAATCGATCCTACAACGCTTCGACGGGCAGCACGCATTCAGCTTCGCCGGACCAAAGGCTGATGCGCTTCATATCGTAAAGGTCGATCACAGTGCGTAATATCGTGAGGTCAAGCCGACAAGAGGCAGGCTATGACTGAAGACGAGGCTACGACCGTCTCCGTGGTACTGCATCCATTGTTGCGCGCGCTGGAGATGCTCGCGTTCGTCGCGCGCCACCTCCACCCACCCCACCTCGCGGAGCTGCTTGACAGCATCGGCAGGCCCGACGACGCGCTTAAAACTGCTTTGGCAGCCCAGCGACCTTGGCCTGACAGCCTCTCTGCGATCAAAAAACCGATCGAGGAGACGAGCGAGGTAGCCCTGCAGGCTTTCACTGGACTTCGCCAGTCAGGGGATCGCGCCGACGTTCGCCGTGCTCTGCGCATGCTGCCGAAGGCGCTGGAGGCTTTTTACCCCCTTGCGGGTGTTCTTGCGCCCGTGAACCTGTTCTTCCTTGATCCAACACTGCGCTCGAGCAGCGAAGTTTCAGACCAATTTTTTTGGAACGTCTCCCCGTGACAACACCGGCGTTATGCAATTTGACGGCGAGAGCGGAGAGAGGGGAGGGTTCTGGTTCTACGTGCCGGAGACCTATACTCCCGATCGCGCTTGGCCAATGGTTACGGCGTTGCACGGTGGTAGTGGAACTGGGCGGCTGTTTCTATGGAGCTGGCTGCGCGACGCGCGTAGTCGTGGGGCGATCCTTGTGGCTCCCACCTCGATCGGCAACACGTGGGCACTGATGGGCGAGGATGCCGATACGCCGAATCTCGCACGCATTCTTGCGTTCGTTTGTTCGAAGTGGAACATCGATCGCTCTCGACTACTACTCACCGGCATGAGTGACGGCGGAACATTCACCTATGTGTCAGGTCTCGAAGCTAAGTCACCGTTCACGCATTTGGCGCCGATTGCCGCAACGTTTCACCCGATGCTGGCGCGGATGGCGGATGCCGATCGTATAAGGGGGCTACCCATCCACATCATCCACGGCGCTCTGGATTGGATGTTTCCCGTCGAACTCGCACGGCAGGCAAAGCGGACGTTCACGAATGCCGGGGCCAGCGTCGCGTATCGCGAGATCGAGGATCTCAGCCATACCTATCCGAGCGACGTGAACTCGATACTGTTGACCTGGTTGGCCACCACGAACAGGAGATAGCGTGTCAAATTCGGAAGCGCGTCGGCGGTCGGCGAGACGTCCGATTATCCCTCACAAGCAGGCGCTCTCGTCCGGGGCCGCATACTCATGCGAAGAAGTATTGACTCAGCAGCACTTCATTGATGTTGAACTCTCCGGGTTTGGGAGGTTCGGGTAAATCGTCACGGTGGTCTTGCGATATTTGAGCACGCGCGGTCTCGTAGAACGACTGCATAGGAGTGTGCGCGTTATAAAGTCTGACGAAACCGTCTCGCACAGCCTTGGCGATGGTGCTCATATGGGTGGTCAGACCGCAGATGCTGTCATGGATGGCGCCGACACCTGACACGCCACCAGGCCGCTCCAGCAGATTGAGCGCGAAAACCAGGGCGCTGGAGTCCAAGGCATGAATGAAGTTGGGGGACACCGCATCGCCTTGGGCACGTGGATCGAGCATTGTCTCGCTCTCAACCTTCACAACGGCGGTTGATCGTTCAGCATTGAACCTGACGTGCGCAATCTTCTTTTCCTTGCGACCGTAGGCCATCGCCCATGGCCCCGTTGGCGCCACCCAAACAAAGCCTGAAGCATCTTTTTTGCCATCCGGGCGTGCATGCCGAGTGGCGACGGCGATCGTCTGCTTGAGCCATTTCATGATGTGATCGGCCGTGCCGAGCTGCCCGGCAATCGCCTCGCTGATGACGTTCGCCAGCCAAGCCCGCGTCTTCGGACGCTCGACTTCGGAGAAAACAAAACATTGTGGATCAAGCCGGTCGAGCGTCTCCCCGACGCAATCCATGATGCCTTTGTGCGTTACGCCGTAGGGCTTGGTCATAACGACCGCCTTGGCTAGGGCGCGGGGAATGTTACCGCCGTTGAGAAGCTTGGCCCATCGCCGGGCCATATCATCTGCGCCTCGAGCCGCCTTCCTCTTCTCGGCGATGATCGACGACGCCCGGTCCGCCACCGCCTGATAGATGTCCTGCGGCCGTGATGAGGAAGAGAGGTTGACGAGGTTTGCCAGGGAGGGGTCACGCCCAAGAGTGGCGAAATGCTGGAGGCCATTGCATGCCCCGTCTATGAAGCACGGCAGCCGCGTGACAAAGCCTGGCCCCTTATCGAGGAATGCAACCCATCCCTTGGCGGCCGCAAGTGCCAACCACAACTTATCACCGGCGGCAGCCTCCCATTGCCGGCGATTGCCAAGCGGGTCTGAGGCGATACGTCTGAGCAACAACTCATTGGCGCGGGTCCAAGCGATGCGCTCCTTGAACGACTTCTTGTCCTGACCAAAGCAGTTCGCAACATGTATGGCGAGCCAGTCCACCGCCTCCGCGTCCTGCTCTTCCAACGGCTGCCCATCGGCGAACTCGAGCAGAGCCCGCGCGAGGTCGGGGCCTTGAATATTTAGCGCCGTCGGCATGGGATAGATGCGGCCGCGGAAATCACAATGATGAGGGAAGTAGATCGCCGGCTCATCAACGAACTTCTGAGCTTCGGCCAGCGTCATTGCGGCCCGCAGCACTCGCCCGCTCAATGCGATATTGCGCTCGATGGTTCTGGCGCGCTGGCGTCGCCATGTCTTGCGCGCCTCTTCATTCGTATCGATGTCGCCGGGCTTTGGTGGCTCATCATGAGAAAGCGCCTTGGGAAGCCCAGGCAGATTGAGGCCCGCGTCACGCGCTATTAGAGCGACCTCCAGCACACCCCGATTGATGCGCCACCGCGTGCGGCCGAGAAAATTGAGGGCGTCGTAGACCTGCTCGGCATTGGTGCTGCTGGACGCCAGCCGCTTCTTCACGAGCCGTGCCGATCGGTGACCCGAACGCACCAGGCCGTTAGCCGGGCCAACGTTCAGAAAATAGCCGCCAATCGGATCCCCTCCGCCAGAAGGCCGAGTCCACGGTCGCGGCTCCACTAGCATGGGCTTGAGAGACGTCGATTGCAGTTCGCCGCGGGAGAGCGCGCGCTCGATCCAGTCGTAAGTTTCAGAATCGAGGGTGACGACGAGCTGGTCGCTACGCACACGTTTGCCCGCCTGTCGCCTTTTTCCGCTTTCTTTGTCCAGCTTGATGCGCCCGCCGGTGGCGGCTTCGGTCAGTCGGATGAGCGCCAAGCCGATCTCGGTGCGCTCTTTTGCCGACCAGAGCCCGGCCTTGTCCTTTGTCTCTTCATCCATGCCAGACAAGAGCTTGGTCGTGAAGCCATGTCGGAGAACGGCTTCACTGTGATCTTTCGTAACGCCCGCCTCTTGAAGCCTGGACCGGTATGCGCGGAGGAGGGCTGGGTTGTGCTCTTTCCAGACGTTGACAAGGTGAAGCTGCTCGACCGCTCGGCCAATGTCGTGCGCAAGCGCCGGCTGCTTCATGGGCTTGCCGATGGCCGCCTTCCCGATGATGGTCTCAAGCGTGGCGTTCGCCATCTCATCAGCACCGAGATGCGCCGTTAGCTTTGTCCACCGCGGGGGTGCGCCGCCGGCACGTCCGCTGCTCTTTATGAGGTAGGGGCCGCGGTATTCGTCAATGACGGCTGCCAGCGGTTCGATCCAATGCGATAGGAGCTTTTGGAACGGAGAGAGGCGGGCCGCGTCTTCGGCCTGCGTCGCGCGTTCGACGGCAAGGCGGAACTTCGTCATGCCTTCGAGCCAACCTTCTAGCTCGAGGGCGAGTTGCCGTTGCAGCAGCGGGTCGTCTTCAGGCCAGCACTTCCCGAACACGGCTTCTGGTGTTGCGTCGTCCGGGCGCAATGAGTTGGGAAGGCCAGCAAGGTCTGAGACGCGCACGCCGGTCGTTTTGCTTTCAATCGCCATTCGGAGCGTCGCCCGCTTGGCGCCTTAGAGGAGCCTGTTCTACCGAGGCGTCGCCAGCTCTGAGTGTTTCGTCTTCGCCGACATCATCGTCATCGTTCGCCATTGTCGCAGGGAGAGCCTGCGCCAACCTAGCGAGCTTCTTCGCTTTAGCTCGGTCGTCAGCCTCCTCAAAGCGCACAAGCAAGTGCTTCTTAGACGCCTCCTCCAATTGCCGCCACAAGCGCGAGTGCTTGATCCATGCCCCGTTCTTGTTGCGCCAGTTCGCTGCACGCCACCGAGGAACAAGCTCGAAATACTTGGCGATGTACTGCCCTGGAAAGCAATCGATCTTGGATGCTCCATACTGCTTGTAGCTCTCATTCAGCGCGCGAATCAGACCACGAAGTTGCATTTCGGCGCTGGTCGCACTCGGCCGGTACTCGTTGAGATTTAGGGGCTCCTCGCCTTCGACACGAATGACAATCCCATACCTGCCACCGGACCGGCCACATGAAGTGGCGGTGGTCACAAGGACGGTCCTGCCAAAAGCATCTCCATAACCTTTCTTACTTGTCATCACACCTGTATCCATATCTATTGAGTGTAAAAGACGTACGCTAAAAAATAAAATAGTCCTTGCAGTCGGATATTCAAGCCGTAGTATCGAAGAAGCGAGACAGAGTTAATTTCATCAACGACAATGCCCCGTCCACTATCGTCACCACTGAAATCGAAGATCGCTCGGCGCGCCTGGGAGGCGAAACGTCGTCAGCGTCTGCTGGCTCCCCCCAGTGGGCGCATCCTCACGAAGCGTGCACCGGGGTGGCTCCAACCCAAAGATAACGGCACGGGGTTCGCCGTGGTTCGAGAGCGGGCAGAGTTGGTCCGCAAAATATTCCTCATGGCAGCGAAAGGAGAGTCCGCTCGCGGGATTGCAGACTTTTTGAAGCGCCAGCGCTATCCAACGTGGGGCGACTCAACACGCGCGCCGGCAACGGAATGGCGCCCGGCCTTCGTCACCAAGATACTGCGCAACCCAGCAGTAATCGGAGTGTTCACGCCGAACAGGATCGTCCGTGAGTTCCAGGGTGCAACTGTTGAAGGCGTACCGCTGCTGTCCCAACGCATCGAAGGCTATTTTCCCGCGGTCGTCACGCGCGCCTTGTTCAACCTTGTTCAATCAACGTGGGTCGAAGCTGTGAAGCGTCGGCCGCGGGGCCGGCAGGCGAACGCCTCGGACAAGCAACAGGAGAACGCTATTGCTGGGATCGCAGTCTGTTCCGAATGCGGTTCGGTAATGACGAGAGTGGTTCATGGCTCTCGAAAGACAGGCAGGGTCTCCGCGCACATTGTCTGTTCACGTGCCAAGAACCGGCGAGACTGCGAGTACAAGACGGCTTCGCTCAAGCGTATCGAAGAGACCCTGTTCCAAGCCACGGCAGAATGGTCCGTGGATCACGAGTCCTCCAGTCACGTGCTCGACTTGAGACGGCAGCGGGATGAACTGCTGGGGCAGTGGGGGAAGCTGGAGTTACAGATCATAGGCTTACATACTCGTTCCTCCAGCAAGGTGGAAAGGCTGCTGGAAAGGCAACGTGAGACCGGATCACAGCTTGCATCAGTGGAACGCCAGTTAGCTGCAACCGGCGTCACGGTCCACAGGACGAAGATCAAGGAAGCTATGTCCGCCGTGAACGGGATGCGCGCGTTTCGGCTGGGCGACACCTCAGAGGCAGGTTCAGTGGGACGGGCGAATGCCGCACTAAAGACCGTGTTGTCCAGGATCGTTGTGCGCATCGGCGGCAACAACACCAGAAAGCGAGACCAACTCGAACTGCACTGGTTGGGCGGGGGAGTTTCGACCCTGGAAGTGAAGTAGCCCTATGACGATCGACGCCAGCCTTCCTTCATCCGACGAAGAACCCAAGCCCCTGCGAAAACCGCGTCCGCGTGGTCTCTGGCTCAAGCAACACCTGAGAACCCGCCCCGAGACAGCAGCAAGACGCCTCTCGGAGACGGTGCATGGGAAACTGCTGGCCAAAGAGACGCGCGGCAGAGCGCGGCGTGAGGTTGATGCCAAGCGGTTCGCGGACGTGGTGGACCTTATGGCCGCCAATCTAGCGAGGCTCGCGTTGCGGCATCCGAGCGACGGCAATGCTTGGCTATTCTACACGCGGTCCAAGCAGAGGAAGCGGCAGCAGAAGAGCTTCCCTCGTTCACTGCCGAAAGTAGTGGACGCCATGCGGGATGCAGGCCTCGTGACCTCACGGGATGCGATCGCTCATCCGAAGAACGGCATGGCCTCGCGTGTGAAGCCGTCTGACGCTCTGCTTGCCTTGATCGAGGAGCACGAGCCAGCGGCGGCAGACATTGTTGACACCGAGGTTAAACCGCTCGTCAGGCTCAGAGACAAGCGGACGAAGGCATGGGGGCGGTGGCACAAGGAAGATGCTCGTGGCCCGCTCATCAACTTCAAGCCGACAGCAGAGACAGAGCGCTGGTCGCGCGAACTGGAAGCGATCAATGAGTTCTTGGCGCAGGTGTGCATCACCTACGATCCGGCTTTGGCTGAGGCAGAGCTTGTACGGCGAGGACAGTCCATCGACGGATTGCCTGACACGCTGCCCATCCATGAGCGGACGCTGCGGCGGACGTTCCTACGGCGATCGTGGCGCGAGGGGGGCCGCCTCGGAGGCTCAGCGTTCTGGATGCACGCGGATCGGCGTGCGCGGCTAGGCTTGAGGGTCGCAACTCCAGCAGCGCCCGAGGGAGAGCCATTTGTCCTGCTCGATTTTGTTAGCGCCTTCTTGCAATTGTCTTACACGAAGCTCGCCGGACAGCAGACGCCGCTGGATGAGGTCGATCTCTACGAAGGCATCATCGGGGAGCGCGGCAAGTATGGAGCACCGTGGCCTAGCGATCCCAGTGCCAAGGCCGCTTTACGAGGTGCGATCAAACGAAACCTCAGCGCGTCGCTCTTTCGGGACGCAAGTGCTGGACCACGTAAGAAGGTAGTCAGAGGCACGAGACAGATCCTCGATCAATACGGCGGTGGCATATCGGTCGCCGAACTCGACGCTCGCATACAAAAGCGGCACCCTCCAATCGCGAAGTGGATCAACTCGGACATCGGGTTTGAGCTCATGTTTCACGAGTTGGAGATCATGGTGCGCATCCTGTTGCGCTGTCATGATGCGGGCGTCCCGGTGCTGCCTCTGCACGACGGACTTTGGTGCCGCAGTCCCAATGGCAGGTGGCGAGGGAGGCGATGCGCGTTGCCTTCTACACGTATACAGGTTTCTCCGATAGCACTGACGGCCCGACGCCTGCCGATGGCACTGGGGACACGGTGGAGGCTCCGGGACTGGAGCTATTTGAGCGGGATGACGGCGACGATGATGGCCTAGAATGATGATAGACCAAGCAGGACGGTCTTCTTACGCGCCTCGTATTTTACCCTATGATTGCCCCTAGAGAGGCCAAGCCCTGGTCTCTCGACCTTCATCACCCTCACTTCCCTTACCCTCTCAAGATAGGCCCTTCGGCTGGAGTTATTCCCAAGCCCGTCCTGAGCCTGTGGTCCAGCCGCCTTAGCCCTTTGAGGTTTGGATTGGGTCGTTGATGAGACGACCCTCCCTGCCGCGCAGGCTCTTTAGCCGAGCCTTGGATCAACAGCACGTCATTACCTAAACAAACCAACACCTCAATCCACACACACCCGGTTCGGTCAGGTGCAGAGCGATCGTCTCCAGCTTCGCGCGGTGAACCATTCCGGCGCCGCCTGCGACCAACCTTGTGATGGGAGATGGCGGCCGGTGTGGTGTGTGCAAGCAGGTGCTCGATTGCATCTGCGCTCGTGCGTGGTGAAGAGTCCCAGCCAGACCCAGGCCACGCGCGCGGCTGAGTGGAGTACGGTCCGTCATTTCCCATCCCAGCACTCGATGGCCGCGCGCCCAATCACTCTGTGGTTGCCATCTCCCCGATAGCACCTCCTGCCGAGCCCTCCCCACGAGAACTCAAGTCGCACAAGCAGGTTGACGGGGCACGCGGGGTTGAGCGGCAGGGGATCGCGCGGCTTGGGTCCTGACTGACCGACGTGGGAGACATAGATTGGATTGCCAGCGGAAGGCGCAATGGCGCGAGCACCAACCAATCTAGAGCGCGAACTCGCAAACAAGCTCAGCCAGGCTGTCATGGGAGCGAAGCGGAAGTACCACCGGACGTCATCGTTTGGCAGACGCGCTTTGCGCAGCTTCGGCCAAGAGCCGCCCAAGCTCTTGCGCCTGTAGAGCGAACGCTTGCATCTGAGTTTGCGCATATCGGCTTTGAATAGCGAGAATATCTTGGACGTCCTTGGCGTTTGCTAGCTCCCTTGCTAGGGCGAAGCAGGCTTCAGCGTTCTGTTTGGCGAAGCGGACGCTCCGCTCCTGAACAACTTTGAAGCCCGATGTCATCTCGTTGGCCGGCATGGCGCCCCACCACATGCTCGTCGCCTGCACCATGGCGTCCATGAACTGAGCGTACGCGGCACGGCCTTGTTCAAGATTCCGTTCGGTGAGATCGCGAAGCTGTTTGGGCACTTCGAAGGACTGGTTATCGGCCATGACTTTGTTCACTCCCAACCCGGTCAGATGCGCGGCTCAGCACGCCAAGCTTTGAACCATACACGCTCATTCCTCAATGTCGGGTTTGAATTGCAGTGCAATTCTAAGGACGCAGCCGATTGATGGGTTCTAATAACTAGTCGCACAGTGCGCACGCGATTGTCGGCTTCTCCCGAGCCCTCCCCACGTCCCCTCCAAAAGCACCCTCATTGGAGGTGGCACGCAGGGGGAAGATCGAGGCGCGACGTGGGGGGGGCCGCTCGGCAGGTGTATCATCGTCGGCATCGCGTCAGATTGACCGACATCGGCGAAGGCACAGCCAGCGTCACTGGCGAGACTGAGCAGTGCGCCCTCTGATGGCTCTGCCGCCTGAATCGATGTGACCGACCACGATGCAAACTCCCTCCGACTGCTCGCGTGTCCAGCGGCACTGATTGCCCACGAGCCCTCCTGCTGAGCAACCCCAGCACTCGCTCTTCTCTCGCGTTAGCTACGCTGGGCTGCGCCAGCGAGGCGAAGGCCCTTCCATCGACACATTGCATCCTCAACGTGTGCGCCCGCGCGCGTGTGCGGCAACAGCGGCGCCAAGTCCGCGCAAACAGGGAGTATCCGCCAGTGGACCGGAAGAACCTGCTCATCATTGCAGCCGCAGCGCTTATCGCGATCAGCCTGTACATCATGTTCGGCGGGGGCAGTGATGTTCTCATCCCTACCGTGCCTCCGCAGACGGCACCAAAGTAAGAGAGCTATCGGTCGCCCACCCTCACCCTGCCGCTTGATATCGAAGTGACCGACGACGATACATACTAGCTCCGACAGCTCACGCACTGATCGCGCACCTAGTCACTCTGTAGCCGACACTGCAATCCGCTGCGGGGTCGGGTGTCACAGATCTTATCGACTGGCATGTCTGCGATCATGTGCTCCCTTGCCGATTACCCATGCCGCATAGGCAAGCCGCCCGCGCTTCGTGATCATCCTGGCATCGCAGTAGTCGCAGCAAGCTGCATGGCTTGCCTTCACCGGTTTAGTGCCGAAGACCCAGTCCAGAAGTCGCTCCGAAAGAGGTTTGCGGTTCGAGGCCGCAGTATCACCGAAATATTCTCGTCACTGACCGTCGAAAGCAGCGTTGCGAACGAAGCATGGTCGAGACTTGTTCGATCTGCCGAACACGATGACCAAGCATCTTGGTGCGTCCCTCATCGTCCAGCCGGGAGCCTTCAACTGTCTTTTCCGCCATGAACTTCAAGCGAGAGGCATCCTTTCCCGCCCGCCCATCATGAAAGATCACCGAGAGCGAGGGTTTGCCATCGCGACCGGCGCGCCCGAACTCCTGCAACATGTCTTCCGTCGAAGCCGATTGTTGCCAGTGGACGACGAGCCGGACGTTCGGCACGTCGAGGCCCATGCCGAACGCGTTGGTGCAGATGATGTGGTCCACCGCCGGAAGGCTTTGCCCGAGGAAGCGCTTGACCAGCTCCTGACGCTCCCACGGCGAGCCAAGGCGCGAATGATAGAATGGAATGTCCACCCCGGCTGCTCGCAGTGCCTCCTGCAACTCCTCTCCTACGCGCACCGACGGCACGAAGATCATCGCCTTCTGTCCGTTCAATTGCGGCAGCGCAAGCAGGCTTCGCGATTTCCCGCGCCCGATCCTCAGGCGCTGCACTCCCACCTCAGCATCGCAATGTTCGGTCGGTCGACATCGCGGACGAAGACCCTGGCATCCGGTATGCCGAGGGACGCGAGGATGCGCTCCTGCATCTCCTTGCCTGCAGTCGCCGTGAACGCGAGGACAGGAGGTGAGCCCAGCTTCTCACGGACCTCTCGCAAGCGGCCATACTCCGGGCGAAAATCCTGTCCCCATTGATCGACGCAGTGTGCTTCATCCACGACAAGGAAGGATGGCTTGCTTTGCTTGAGATGGGCGCGCTCGGTCTCGCTGCGGACAAAGAACCTCTCAGGGGCGACATAGAGCAGCTTGAACGCCTGGTCGTGACAGCAGCGAGAAGCGCGTTTCCTTCTCCTCCGCGTTGAGGTCGCTGTTGATGAAGGTCGCGGGTATCTTCTTCATCAGAAGGTCAGAGACCTGCTCGGACATCAATGTCTTGAGCGGGCACACCACCAGCGAGACGCCCTGGCGCAGCACCGCCGGGAGTTGAAAGCACAGCGTCTTGCCTGATCCCGTCGGGCTGACCACGAGCACCGATTTGCCCGACAACGCAGCCAAGACAATCGAAAGCTGGCCACTCCTGAAGCGCTGTACCCCGAACAGGCGAAGCGCCGGGCCGAAATTGCCGCTCGCCTCGACCAGTGACCCGCTTCGGTCGAGCCATCGCGCCAAGCGAAAGGCCCATCGTTCAAGTGCTCTGCGCGCCAATCCACCGGCCAAGTTCGGATGGTGGCTTGCGTGGCACCCGTCGCAGAGCGTGACCAAGTTCGACATCTCATCTGTGCCGCCCATCGAGCGAGGGAGCAGGTGGTGAACGTCGGCATCTTGTGCCAATGGTTCCCCGCACGAGACGCAGCGGAACCCGTCTCGCTGCAGGACCTGCCCACGGATGGTCTCCCAAGCGCTGGCACAGACGTTCAGTGCGGTTTCCATCTTTTGTACTCAAGCGCAGCGCGCCACGAACCAACCCCAGATCGAATTTGCTCGCACTTCATGCTCGGCACCAGGCTGACCGCGCGGCCCGACTAAAAATCGGATCATACTCTTGAGACCTACCCTTCGGGAAAGCGGCCGGCGATCACCCCCCGCATGCCCATCCCGACGCGCTCCTCACGCGCCGGATCCTCATGTGCACACACGGTAGGAGGCAGCCCGTCGCCCCGGCCCAGCGCCGGCACACTAGCTCAAGAGCAAGGCTCCACAGGTGCTCGCACACTTACGCCAGCGTAGAGAGGTGGCATGCAGGGTGGCCCATGTCTCAAGCCGCCGCAGCGGCGCTCATATCCTCATCGACCACAGCCTCACTGGCCAGCAAGCTCATCGTGGTCCCGTGCCGCCTTGAGCCCTCGGAACATCGTGCGCCGTGACACACCCAGCACCTTCGCCGCATCGTCGGCGTTAAGGCCATCCTTGCTCATCAGCCGCCGCGCCTTGGTGGCCATATCCGGTTGCCACTTCACTGGAGGCCCCAGCTGCTTTCCCGCTTTCCTGGCCGCCTTGAGGCCTGCCGTCACGCGCTCGACGATTAGCTCCCGCTCGAATTGAGCCACGGCCCCTAGAACATGCGCGAGCAGCTTCCCGTTGGGGCTTTGTGTGTTTAGGTCACCATCAGTCGTGCGGAAGTGAATGCCTCGCCGCTCCA
The DNA here is from genome assembly GCA_963806735.1 of uncultured Alphaproteobacteria bacterium. Classification (GTDB taxonomy): domain Bacteria; phylum Pseudomonadota; class Alphaproteobacteria; order Rhizobiales; family Hyphomicrobiaceae; genus CADEFX01. The sequence continues at coordinate 219,434 of CAWEBE010000044.1, forward strand.
AGTCCTCAAGCAACTTCGATAGGTGCGCTAGGCTGCGGCCTATCCGGTCAAGCTTGAAGCAGGCCAGTGTGTCGCCCTTCTCCAGGGCATCGAGCGCCTTCGCCAGCACGGGCCTATCGTGTCTGATGCCACTGGCCTTCTCGATATAGATGTTCTCGACCCGAACGCCCAGCTTGCGGGCCGCATCTAATTGTAGGTCTGCTTTCTGTCCACGCGTCGATACTCGGGCATAGAAGATCGTCTTTGGCATCGCCGAATTGCACTCCATCCACGCGGCACTGACTTATGACACCACAGATCGCCAGCGTTGGCACTCAATATGGCACAGTGTCCTTAACATTAGTCTATGGCACTCCAAGGCCCCTCAATGGGCTGTGCCAAATCTTAACCCTGCGTGGTCGCCGTCAAGCTCCTGATCGGACTCGCAAATTCGAGCCTGGATGATTGTCATCGCCCGGAGACTGTCATCACAACTCGTTGTAATTGTTGACTATTTATCCAACGCTCGCTGGCTCTTTTCGCCCGGCTGTGAGACGATGCTCAGATCAGAGAGCTTTTGTTGGAGGAGCAATCTTATGCAGCGGAAGAAAGTCACATCACTTGACCCTGTGCTGGAGACGATTACGCGCCATCGACTGGCTTGGGATGCCGTCAACGCTGAGGCTGACAAGTTCGATGACAGCGCTGAAGGCAATGCGCGCTTCTATGCGCTTGAGAGCGAGATGGAGCGGACCGAGCGAAACCTAGAAGTGATGCTGTCTAGGGTGAGGCGGGGGCAGATTGAGGTTTCGCCCGACGCGGTACTGTCTGCCATGGACTTCCGCAAGAGCGATATAGAGTGGGACCAGCTTGCCGTGATTGGTCTCGACGACACTCAAGGCATCTCACTGGTACTGGCCGAAGCCTGCCTCAAACGACTGGTAGCGGTCGCGCGAGTTTCCGGCAGCAAGCGGGTGGCATAGCCTACTGACTAAACAGAGGTAGTAGCTATGGGCTGGCGCTGCTGAGACGGCGCTGGCCCTTATCCGCGTAGGTCTAGCCGAGCCATGAGTTGTGTCGGGGGACGCACATGCGCGCCATGAAGCCCGCACCTGCAATCAGATACCGAACAGCTAAGCTCGCTTCGCTCCGCAGCAAAGGCATGATATTGGCCGCCATCCGGGGATGTGAGCAGGCACGCCACGAATTGGATGACGTGTGCACCCGATACAGCGTCGCTCAAGACGCGACTAAAGACGCTGCCAACGAGGCTGCAAAGCGCGCGATTGAGTCAGCGAAGCGGAAGGTGAAGCGCGCCGACGAGGTGCTTGCTCGTTTATGCCGAAGCTGGTCAAGGGATACTGTGAGCGACAACGACGCACTGGTTCTGGCGGCAGCGATTGCCGCGCACACACGGATAAACGAGGCCAGCTATCTCGAAGTGAGAGAGTTCGCCCGACCAGTGTTCGATGCTCTCGATCATGGTGGATACAGTGCGGTGCTAGAGCGTCTAGATGCACTGGCTGTCGCTGCTGATGAAGCCAATCGGTCTCGCCATGAGCCCTCGATCAGCCCGTCACCAGCAGGTGCTCGGTTGGAACCGGCGCCATCGTCATCAGCCGCACCTCAAGCGGCGCTATCCCCATATCTCCTGGCCACCAGCAGCACCACCACGGCCAAACGCCCCACTCGTTATCGCCCATATAAGCCCCTGTCTGGAGAGCGTGCACTGCGCATCATCCTCGATGTCATAGCCTCAGTGAAGGCTACACAAGACTACGCTGCGCAAGACGAGGCGCGGCTGTTTTCCATAGTGGATACTGCCCGCCGCACTGGCATGCCGGGGAGCACAGACGCTGCCGATCTGGCTGAGGCCACACGCCTGTACCGGCATCACTCACGCGAGCTACAAGCGGCCCTCAGAGGACTGGACGTGCCGCCATTTGAGTGCTCGAAAGCTGCTCATTGGTGAAACGGAAGCGCGCGAGATAGCCAAGGCGCTCGCTCCCGAGACGGTGCGCTTCGGTCAGGGTCTTAAGGCTGCCGGCCGGCTGGCTCCAGTGACCGCAGCAATGGTGGAACTCGGCTGGAGGGATGTCCTTGCGGATGCGGTGGCGACGCACAGGCAAAATCCCAAAGGTGCTGCGGCGGCGGACTGACTTAGCGACTTCGAGCGCTAGAGCCGCGCCCCCTTAGCAGCGGCCGGCCGACATACCCGTCTAGCTCTCTCCGACGCCACAGGCGGATAGGCTCAGCTAGACTGACCATGCGCCTGTTCGTCTCGGGGGAACGGTAACGAGGATCGTGCTTCCACAGCCGCCAAGCATAGAGGTAGCGAAGGCGCACTAGCCGAACAGCGCCCATCGTCTGCTTCACGCCGAATAGCCCACTTAGAAAGCGCACGACGGCACGATGCGTCGGACCAAATGTCCGCCAGTACCAGCCACCGAACACGAGGTCAGCCGACTGCACCCATAGACGCCGCACGACGGGCACGAGGAAGGCGATGGGAAACAGGACCAACAGCGAGTGGAGGTATAGCTGACTTGCGATCAGCGCTGCGACGATAGCCAGCTTCCCTATGAGCGGCAGGCTGAGCCACCGTTGACGCATCAGCATGAGCACTCGTCTGAGCTTCCCGGTCCAACCTTTCGCGCGCTTCACGCCACTGTCGCTCAGCAGCACGCTGCCGCTGTAACCCAGCCCGACACTCAGGATCGCTGTGGAGAGCCGCGAGAGACGACGCCAGCCGATCCCCTTGGCCACCAGCGCGAGGAAGCCGCCCGCGACCCTCGACAGGCCGGCGCCCGCTATGACGATGGCATTCCAGGCGAACCGTGCGGTGCCGGCGACCGCATCCGCGCCGGTCAAGTAGTCGATGCCAACGAAGGCCGTAATGGCGATGGCGATAAAGGTGATGTACCAGCCAAGGGGCTTCGTCAACCGGGCTGGAGATGATGGCTCCGCCCCGGCATCAGCAGGCTCAAAGCTAGTTCATCTTCCCCAACGTGCGCGCCCCCGGTGTCGTGAGGTTTATCATACTATTACTCTCTCTCTCTCTTTACCGGGCACATGGGTGCTCAATTGGCTGTGCCAGCAGCACTATGCGCCGAGGGAGAAGATAGCGTTCGGTGGATCGCGGGGCCCGAAGCGTGGGAAGTAACCAGCGAACGACAACCTATTTGATTGTCGCTCAGCGTGACAGTAGACAATCGATGGTCCGAAAGCGCCCGCTCGTCCGCGCACTCACGTCTCAAGTGTCGAAAGGGAACGGCTGTGACCCACAATGTGATGTTCAGCCCAGAGAATGACCCGGTCATAAAAGAGCGAGTCGTGACGGTTCAATGAATACCTCAGTGCATTAGCGGCGACAGCTTAGCGCTTACCGAAGGGCGGCCACTACAGCATCTATAAGGTGTCCAACGCCGCGGGAATCCACGGAATTGTCGGGACGATAATGGTGATGGCCTTTCGTCGGGATGGCCGCTTTTGGGGCATCTTCCGTTTGAGGACGGCAAGATATTGCCAGGGGATGATCTCGGGCCTGAGAACTTTCGCCCGCTGAATTGACGCGGTAGGTGCCGGACGAGCGAATGCATTTACCGAACGTCGAGGTATCGACAGGCAAGCCCGTGAACGGGAAATAGCTCAGGTCGTGGCTAAGGTGTTGGCTGCTGATCGGGCAACGAGGAGTTGGCGAGGTTTGTCACACTATACTGCATAGAAGGCCGCTCGCTCTCTCTACTATCAGTCTCAAGCAAGTCGATCACTCTGCGTCAAGCCTGAATTCCTACCGATAGCAACCAATTCCACACGCTTGTGCTGCCCTCGTCCTCTCGTGTTGCAACCGAAGACGTAAAGAGCATAATTGGGTCATGCGTGTGGAAGGTCGCTCTCGGTGGGAGCTGTCGAAGCACACACTTCTGCCCAAAGAGAGCACGTGTCCAATGGGTAGTGCAAATCCGTGTCCCGGAATCCCTCGAAGAGATCATTGGCTATCAGGTCAAAGCCGAAGACAAGCTCAGCATGCACACGATGCGGTTCGTCGGCGGTGGACATTTCTCAGTGAGCTACCTTGATGGTCGGCCAACAGGGTATGAAGGCGCTGGCGTCCGCTTCACGCGGTGGGATGCGGAGACGATCGAGGTCAGTGCTCATCCAGCGGCGTGCTAGTGCGGTCCTAGCTGCCACCTCACGGTGCCTGCCATCTAGGCCCGCATGCGGTCGGCCGGCGATTGGCAGCGCGCATGGTTGGGGCCTATGGGGGGTGTTGTGTTGCTCAATGATTAAAGGTGCGGCCCGTTAATTGATCTACCAACACATTCGGCTCGACGGCAATCTTTGTTCCGCATGTACGAAGATGTTGCAAATGATTTGAGTGCAACCCGCCGGTGTGCGTCCTGCTAAACCAAAGCTGTTGGAACGTAATCTCTCTTTCTCGAGACAAATTCGTGCAGCTGTGTTGGCGGCAACGCATTCCACCTGTGTCCGAGGGCAACAGCGAATGCCGCCGGGCCTGCAATATAGAGGGTCGACAACAACAGGCTTAAGTCGTGCAGCTGCGGCAGAGACCGTACTTTTCACGATCGACGCGCCGTGTTGGGCAGCACGGCCTGATACCAACGGGGCAGCGAGATGTGCCCGCAGGATACATCGGACTGACGCCGTTCGAGACCAGATCAGCGGCGGGATCGCGAAGGACACCGACAGACACAACCAAGCGTCCATTGTGCCGACCTTGCGCATCGCGCAGATCCCAGACCGGGTAAGTTTCGTCGGAGCGTGTCCGATCGTCGGTCAGCCAGGCGCCATCCCGTGTTGGAATTTCGATCTCGAAGCCGGTTGCGGAACGGAAGCTCCGTCCAACGGCAAAGGCGGTGGTGAGACGATACGAGACCGCTCAGGGCAATGCGGCCGATGTTCCGGGAACGCAGCCACTGCGCCGTCCGATCGAGGGGCGCGACTAGTTCCTCGTCCCATCGGGCTGCCGGTGGAAACGGAACGGCACCGCCACTGAAGTCGCTGGCGTCCAACTCAAAGGCCGTCTCGTCTACCTCGTTTCGATCCGAGCGCACATGGAGCGGAAAGGCGACACGCGGGCCGATCGCCTGCCCGGCGGACTGCTGCAGGATGTCAGCCAGAGCGTCGCGTCCGAGCGGGATGCCCAAGCGTTGACGGGCGAAATTGGTGAGATCATCGAAGGCAGCTCTCGATCTGCCTATTGCCGATATTGAGGTGCGGGAACGTACAATCAAATGAGAGCCCGAACGCCTGGAGTGCGGTATCGCGATCCGGCAGAAGGCGATCGCAAACCTCGATGCGCCCCCGACGCATTCGATGTAGTAGTCTGAACTTGGCTCTATGTCCGTCAAAAGCTCAGCAAAGCGCGCATTTGGTATCATTACGATCTCCCGTGTTCATTTTATGTTCTACTACGCGGGGCGGTTGCCAGTAAAGGGATACGGCACAATGGTTGTTGAAACAGGGGGTGGTAGCAGCGCTTACTGCTACCTAAAATTGCTACCCCAATCGGCTCAGATTACTGAGCTATAACAATTATTTGAATGACTTAACCTTCGATACTGTCGATCCTCTACGGGCGCCGCTCGGGTCACCTCCACACACAAAGGTCTGCCGTGAGGATCAACTTGATATCTCGTACCTCGGCATCTTCTCCAGCGCCCTCAGCATGGTCCTCATCGTAGCATCGCCGTATCTGTCACTCACGGTGTCTCCCTCGTGTAAGGCGAAGGCATCCAACACACGCTTCTGCACCTCACATTCCAGGCCCACGATCTTGAATAGGTGCCGCCATCCGTGGTGCGGCTGCACCTCTGTGCGAGTAACCACTTCCCGCACGAACTCCCGTAGCCTGTTCTTCACGCCTTGCAGCGGGCCAAGTATTCCGCGCTCATCTTTCGTGCGGCTCTCGGGCGAGTCCGACCTGTAGCGGTCCGGTGGAAGTGTCAGGAAGAGCTCCCGCATTGTCCGAAGTCCGCACCGGAAACGCCGGTATCTTCTCAAGCTCCCTTTTCAAGAACGGCACCGGAGCATCGCCATAAGCATTGCCGATGTCCGATGGCCCATCGCCTTCTACCTGCCCGACCATGAAGTATCGGGCCTCGCGATCGACACCATGAACGCGACACTGGCTGATGAACCAATGCCTCCACGCATGATTAGGCCGAATGCGCCGGTCTGTGACGCCGACTTCCGGCCCGCGAACCCACTCAGCAAGCCTGCTGCCAACACTGGCGGCCGGCGACCTCTTCATACCGTCAGCAGCATCCCGATCTAAGCGCGCTGGGTCATAGAACAATGGTCCCGGTTTGCTGGCATCAACGAAGTCAAGCAAGCCCTGCGCGATCAAATCCGAATGCACTGGCACGAGCCGGGCTTTGTCGGTCTTTATCGTGTTGCCATCGCCCGGCCGGAGGTCGAACACCCAGATCCCCTCAACATTGCGCACGTCCTGCCGCCTCAACTGTGTGATCTCAACAATGCGTGCGCCCGTATAGCAGCATATCCAGGGTGCCCAGCGCTTTGCGGCAGCTAGATGAGGATAGCGAAGGCACAGCGAGCAATGCGCGTCTCCCCACCGGCCTTGCCACTGTTGAGCGCCGCTGTGAGCACGGCCCTTGCCTCCGCCGTAGTGAAGGCCTTGGATCGCTCACGGGTGTCGTCCTTCTCAACTCGGATGCCTCTGGCGACGTTCTCTCCGGTAATCTTGCGGTTGCTTCGGTCTAGGCCCCAACCATACAGCGCGCGGATTGCGGCAAGGCGCTTCTCATTAATGGTCTTCGCCGTCAGCTTGCCCTCAGCAACCATGGCGTCCTTCCAAGCCACAACATCGTCACTCGTTATCCGACTTATGGTCTCATGCCCGAGGTGTGCTTTGAAGAAGTGGACAGACGTGCGGAACGCATCAACGGTCGTCACGCGCGGACGTTTCTTCTTCTGCGACCATGCCTCCAGCAGATCACTCAACGTGACAATGCCGGATGATCCAGTTGGTGCTGCGGCATCCGGGCGAGTCTGATGCTGCGGTTCCTGCCATGCTGGGAATCTGGTGAGGTTGGTATCGGGTGAGTAATCGCTTTCTGAATATGCTTTGGTCCGCTTGACCGCCAGCTCGTATGTGAAGTTCACTTCCTTGATGAGAAGCTCCCGGCTGCGGTCGTCGACTGCCAGGCCTTTCTTGCGGAGAATGGCGTCGGCCGTTACCGAGCAATACTGGTTCACTGCCTCCACGTCCCCACGCTTCCAAAGCGCAGCCACGATCTTCCACTTCGCCGACTCGCCCGGCTCTCCTTTGGTCATCCCAACGAAACCTCGATAGGCCTCTCCCGCGAGCGCCACACGCTCTTCCTTGTTGAGAGATCGTTCTGGTGCCGACAGTGATCGGATGGCGTTAGCGACCTCCGCCGTGACCTCAGCGCAGCGCACCTTGGCTTCCTCACGATCAGGCGTCTTGAGGCTGATCCAGATGTCGCCGGACGCCGACCAGCCAGTGGGCCGCATGTGCTTCGGCATGGCGGCAATCTTCGGCCTCAACGCCTTCGGTATTGTCCCGCGGAAGTACCAGTTGGCGGAGCCACGTCTGCGGACCGGACAGGGCATTGGAATGCGACCTGAGCGATAGCGGGTGAGAGTGCGAATCGAGGTCATACCGTAGCAGTCCACCGTAGCAGTCGGACATGCCGTAACCTCAACAAAACCCACAACTATTTGAGCGCGCTGGGATAGAGAGTGGTGGGCGGTGAGAGGATCGAACTCCCGACATCTTCGGTGTAAACGAAGCGCTCTACCGCTGAGCTAACCGCCCGCCGTCACGGGAGTTAACGGCATGGCATGAGCTTGTAAAGCGATGCCCGCCCACGCAGACCGGTCCCATGGCGAATGTCTGACGCAGTCGGCCCCCCAAGGCGCCCGCCTCACTGGGCTTTCATGCCCGGCGCCCGGCGAGGCGCCTTGGCCGGGTGGGCTCTCCGACCCACACGTTGCCAATGGTTCGCAAGCCGAGCAGGGCAGTCCACTCTACAACTCGGCATACCAATGTTTGCATGAGACCTATCTTGCCAACCGCGTATGCAAACGTACGCGCGGGGGCCCTGTCACGCGGGCCGCTCCTTCCGCGTCTCCCCAACTTGCCGATTTCCGACTCGATGTCATGCCGCTGTTGGATCAGCCGTGGACAAACGCCGTACATGTCGAGCCCGATGTGCCAGGGCTGGCGGAATTCCATATCAACGGGACGTACGCGTGGTCTGGCGGCAAGCATCTTGCGCGCCCCCGTATTGCTGATCAGATAGGCGCCGGCCAATGGGGGCTGGCGGTAGAACCGCACCAGGTGGGAGCCATTGGATAAGACGGAGAGCGTGTAGACGGCGCGCTCGGCGCTGTTGCAGAGCTTGACGACATCCCACTGCGCCGGCAGGTGCGCCACGGTCTCACGCAGGATGCCGGCGAGGCCGGCAGGCAGTTCCACGTCGTCCTCCAGCACGAGAGCCAATGGCAGATCACGGTCGACAACCTCGCGGTAGGCTTTCAGGTGACTTGCGTAGCAGCCAACCTCCCCGGCGCTCAGGTGGGAGGCAATCGAGCCGTCCTCATTCAGGAATTGCGAACGAACGCTGGTATCGACGGCTGTTCCAAGCGTGCCCTGCACTCTCTCTATCTCGACACCTGCTGCCGCCGCTTGGCTCTGCATGAAGGCGAGGCGGTCGCTGGCCCGGTCGAGGTTTAGGAAGAAGATATGGGGCGTCATGCCTATATCGGGCGCCTCCTGCTCAAAGCCCACGTCTTTGTCGGATGGGTCTTACCTAAGCTCTTTTCTGAAGTGCCGTGTAGACAGCAGAGATGAGGCTGCCCAACGGCATTGTGAATTTGTCACAGCCGCCTTCATGAATGTCGTGTTCTAGCGCGCCAGCCGTTCTAGCGCGAGATGTGAGCCGTCTTTCCCTGTGTATTCCCTATGCGGCCCCACAAGGTATGGGCTCCGTTCTCTCAAGAGTGGGGCCTCGCTTGACTTCATATCCGGGAGACCGTATCTCGACGCCGTGGCAGCGGGCCCTCCCGCAATCGGACGGGGCACGCTTTTTTTGGATTGCGGGCGTAGCTCAGTTGGTTAGAGCGCCGGCCTGTCACGCCGGAGGCCGCGGGTTCAAGTCCCGTCGCTCGCGCCATTCCCACCCAATTGATTTGGCTAGTTTTTCGCGCTCTTACCGAGCGGCGGTGGTGGCGTCAGTTCCAACTCGTTTTCCGGCGCTTTAGTCGGAAAATTCCCACTTTCGTTCTCTGCCTCGCTGAGAATGCCAGCTGCAATATGGCTGAGCTTCATGCGGCGTCGACCTTCCTCACGCGCCTTATCCGCCTCGCGCACTGTGGCGAGCTGCACCGGCGAGTAGGTGTCGAAGATCTGGTTGGACTGCGAAAGCGTATTCGACAACTTGGCGGAGAGCTGCGAGGGCTCAGCGCCGCCAATCACAGCCTCGACGTTGCCGGTGCGGCGCAGGTCCATGAGACGGCGGGTGTCGCCGGGGAATACGGCCGCGCGCACGTCGCGGAAGTCATCGCCGAGGGTGTCCTTGCTGTAGACGTGGCCAGAGCGGTTGCGAATGAAGGGCTGCTCAGGCGGCAACGTGAAACCGAGATTAGCAAGGTACTGTTCAAGCAACTCTACGGTTCCGGGCGAGAGGGTTGCGATCACTTCGCGATTTGTCTTCGCTCGCGCCGTGTTGAAGTAGACCCCATGCGCATCCGACGCACGCATTCCTAGAGTCAGCTTCCGAACATCGACTGGCGCCATCTGTGTGTCGTAGGCGATGGCAATCGCCACAGCGAGACCGCGGTAGGCCATGTCCCATGCGGCTACGCGAAGCTTGTCGACCTCACCTTCGTACCAAATCGCTTTGCGACCTTTGGGTGCGCTGTTGGCGATCTTGTGCGTCGGGTTGGCCGTGATCAGCCGAAAGCCGATCGCCACCTCAAGCAGAGCTCGAAAGATCTTGAACACGCGATGCTGCTTGTGAAGGCTGAATGCGCGGCCGAGTTCTGCATAAAAGGTATCGCAGGCAGGAAAATCGATAGCGCCAGTGCGCACGTCGCCGAACACCGGCTCGATGACGCGCCAAGCCAATTCCCACTCCTCGCGCGTGCGTGGTTCTTTTGCAACCCACACGCCCATGCTGCGGTATTGAGCGAAGAGCCAGCCGAGCGTGGCGTGCTCGTAGTGCTTTTTTTTGGTCAGTCCCTTGCGTGCCGCATCCCATTCGCGGTTCAGGCGTTCCGCGCGCGCCCAGGCCTCAGGACCGTCCGGGCCCACCGGCATCAAACGGAAGCCGGCGGCCTTCATCTTTGCGGTCGGCTCCCAATACCCCCGGCCCTTTCGGATGCGGTAGTGCCTAATCCGCACGCTCCCCATCCCTCAGCTCCCCCATCCTCTGTCTGACCAGCTCACTGACGTTAGCGGCTTTATGCGTTACTCCAAAGATTGCATCCAGCCATAGCTCTATGGCGATGCGATCTCGCCGCTTGAGCACGGGGTGGCGCTTGGGCAATCCCAGTTCGGCTTCCAGTTCTTTCGAGCGCCTGGAGAATTCCGAAGGGGACATAGCCAACAGTTGCGCCGTCTCTGCTTCCGTCAGAAGCCGAGCACCTACTGGCACATATGGGCGCGAGACTTCACATTTTCGGGTCACTTCAGACCCCGCTGCGACTCCTGCACAACTCGATCTCGCTGGGGAGCCGCGAAGGCACACTGAGGCAGCAAGCGATGATGCCATTGCGCGACTTGGTTTGGCGACGTTCGCGGCACCGCTTTGAGAGCTCTAGGGAGACGAAAACGTGTCCCGATAGGTTTTCGCTCACCCCCGGTTTCCGGGACACGCGTGTCCCGCCTCTGTCCCACTTGCTGTCCCGGTCCAGGACGCCGAAATCTCCGTGCTGCGAGGGCATTCCTTGGTGGTGTCCCGCTACTGTCCCATTCGTTGTCCCGCGTTCGGGCTAACTGTCCCGCTGTCCCAGACCCTGGAGTGCGGGACAGTGGGACAGCGTTTGTCGGGAGGTCGGTCATGCGTCCTCCGTTCCGGCCTTGCTGAGGGCACGCTGGACGGCCGACTTCGATATGTTGAGTTCCTGCGCGATTTGACGGACTGACCGTCCGTCGCTTTTCAGCTCTTGGATGTCGGCCAGCCTGGCATCTTCGATGTCACGCATGGTCCAGACCGCAGCGCCGTCTCGCATCTCCAGCTTTGCCTCGAAGGGGTTGACCGCCTCTGTGCCGCTGAGGCCGCGCGCTTTCTCGAAATGCACCTCAAAGCGGGCGCCCTCGCTCGGCTCATAGTCAGATGGCGCTCGAAGGTTGAGGACGGTGTCGAGCACATCTTCGCGCTTCGACGTGCCACGCTGCGCCTTCGCCTTGTTCGAGTGGTGGATGATAACCACAGTGCGCCCTTCCCGGCGCAACTTCAGCAGCCAGTTCTGGACCGGCGCCCAGCTTTCCGCTTCATTCTCTTGGCCGGTTCGGAACAATGTCGAGACGTTGTCGAACAGCACGACCTCCGCATCGCCGAGTACAGCATCCATCGCTGCTTGGCCCTCGGCCGTTGCGAGATCAGGGACGCCAAGCTCATGGAGGTCGGCGGAGATGATACGGAGAAAGGCGGGCTCCGGAGGCTTGTCGTTGGTCGCGGCCACAACTCGCTCGAAGCGTTGCTTCAAGTCCACCGCCGGCATCTCACCGCACACGTGCAGCACAATCGGCGGGGCTTCGCGGCCGTCCACTTGAGATACTTGCCGCCCGCGGCGATGGCATGCGCGAGGCCTAGGGCAAACCACGTCTTGCCGACGCCGCGCCAAGCATAGACCATGACTAGCCCACGCTCGTGAATCAGGGGCTCGATGACGAATTCGCGGGGCTTGATGTCGCGGCTAAGCAGGTCTTCAAGCGTGATTGGACATAGTACGGTGCCTGCCGTGACGTCAGCAGGCTCCGACCGCCCGCTAGAAGAATGTTGCCGCCCGTCCGGGCTCCCGTGGCCCTCCTGCGGTCCCTGGCAGCTTTCAGCTTCTTGGCGAGGCGGGTCTTCTCGAGCTGGGAGAACACGCCAGCGATCTGTCGCATGGCGACCCGCATTTCGTCGCGTCAGCTCCTCCGTTCATGAGCGATTTGCGGGACGCGCCCAGCACCGCGGTCCGCACCATTTCTTCCGAAGCAGACGTCGAGACCTAACTCTTGAGAACGATGGCGTCGGCGATCTTCTCTGCCGCCATCAGCGTCGGGAAGTTGGTGTTGGCGCAGGGTACGAGCGGAAAGATCGAGGCATCGACCACACGTAGACCCTCCACCCCGCGCACACGACCCTGGCTATCGGTCACCGCCATCGGATCGCCCTCAGCGCCCATGCGGCAACTACAGGAGGCATGCCAAACCCCGATCGCGGCCTTGCGTACAAATGTTTCCAAGGCCTCGTCGTCGCACATGAGGCTCTCGAAGTTGAACCCCTCGGTGACAACCTTGCGAATGAGGTAGCTCCTGAGTACCGCAGGACCGTCGAGTAGCGAACCGACCGCTGCAGTCAGGAGCTTGTTCTTGGTATTGACGACGCCAACCTTGCGCACGCGCTCGGAGTAGCTGGCGGGGAACGGGTCGGAGCTCACGGCTTGCATGGCAGACGTCGCATAAAGCCCGCCCATCATGCGGAAAGCCTGCATAAGCCTCTCCAGATCGCGCCGGTCGGCGAGAAGATTGAATTCAACCAGCGGCTCCTCGCGCCAATCCGGGGACGTGAGCTTGACCTGCCCACGCTCCGAGCACGTGTGGTAGACCGCGATCAGGAAGGAGGCGATGCGCTCGCCGACGGCATGCCAAGCCGACTTCGTGACGGCAACAGCAAACATGTCACCTTCGTGCATGCCCGGCAGATTGGAGGAGTAGCGCAGGCCAACCTGGACATGTCGGCGGGTGAATTCGTTGATCCGCGCATGCGGCTTGACATAGGCCGAGACCGAGATCGAGGGATGATCCATGAGACCCTGCCCGACACCGGCAAGCGCCGCGCGCACCTCGATCCCTAGGTCCTTCAGATGCCCCACCGGTCCAATGCCGGCGCGCAGGAGGTGGGCGGGCGAATGAATGGCGCCACAAGAGAGGATGACCTCGCGGGCCCGAAATTCGGTGGGTACGCCTTTGACGCGAGCTACCACACCCACGCATTGCCTGCCTTCAAACAGCAGCTGGCTCACCTGCGTATGGGTCGAGATCGTCAGGTTGCTGCGCTGCCGCGTTGCGGGATCGAGATAGCCGATGGCCGCCGAAACGCGCCGCTCGTAAGCATTGGAGATCGTGATCGGGAAGTAGCCATCCTGCCATTCGGCGTTCTGGTCGGGCAGATATTTGAAACCCGCAGCCCTGAAGGCATCTGCTGCGGCTTTTGCGTGCGCGTTCCACAGGTCAGGGAAAATGCGCCGCACTGGGATGCGCCCTTCTTTCCCGTGCAAGGCGCCGTCAAAATCCATGTCGCGCTCGACCTTCTTGTAGTAGGGAAGCACGTCCTTCCAGCCCCAGCCGCGCGCGCCGCGTAATACCCACTCGTCGAAGTCGGCCGGCGATCCCCGGTTGGCGAGCTGACCATTGATGGAAGAGCCGCCACCCAGAATGCGCGCCTGCTCGTATTTGCGCAGCGGGGGTGGGCTGTCTCCCGGATTGTTATGCGAAACCACCTGGGTGCGGACCTTGAGCTGGGTCCAATGGAAGCGCGGGTCGAAATAGGCGGTGCCGGGATAGCTGTCGAGGATCTCAGGGGGCACCTTGCCGTGCGGCGTGTCCTGGCCCGCCTCGAGCAGAAGCACCTGCGTGGCGCTTTGGGCCGACAGCCGGTTGGCCAACACGGATCCGGCCGAGCCGCCGCCCACGATGATGAAGTCGTAAGCCATGGCCCGTCCCTCCCAGCGACGCTTACTCTTACAACGCCATTATTGCTGGAATGCAGGCCTTGTCGAATAGGCTGAGATCAGTCGAGCGCGTTGCGGCTTCTAAACGTTGGTCTATCGTCGCCGCCCGCCACTCCGTCCTGTGCAACACAATGGGGGGCCTTGGTATGGCGAAGATCTTGGCCGAAGTTGTCACTGGCCCTGATGGCATGTTCAAGGCGGTGTTCACCTACGACGGATCGGTCATTGGCGAGTTCCCGGTAGCATCGGTTGCTGAAGGCGAGGCAAGAATTGTGGAAGAGTTACGCGAACTGGCCGAACGGCTGGCGGCCGAAGCCGAGGATAGCGATACCTAGAGGAGCCAAAAACTACTTCTTGCGAGCCTTTGGCTTGGCCATGGGGGCTGCGTCGTCGTTAGCCGGCAATCGGCGCGCGCTCTGACGTAGGGCGTCCTTCAGCGTTACCGGGCGCTGATGCTTGCGCAGCAGATCGCGAAATGCCTCGTCCGCCAATTCCTGCAATGACTTCATGCTGTCCCGCCCGAACAGCTGCAGGGCATGCCAAGTCTCCGCATCGAATTCCAAGCGTTTGCGTATGGGAGACGTCACGATCTTTGCCCGCTATGCCCGTTTCTTCGAACCGGCGACCTTCTTGCTCTTACCCGAGTCGCCGATGCTGCGCTTCAAGGCTTCCATCAAGTCAACAACTTTGCCACCATCGCGGGGTGACTCTGGCGCCGCAATGATCTTCTGGCCTTTGACCTTCTTGTCCACGAGCTCTCGCAAGGCCGTGCCGTAATGATCCTGGAACTCCTCGGGCTTGAACGGACCGGACTTGCTGTTGATGAGTTGAACGGCAAGTTCGGTCAGCTCCTTGGCGGGCTTCATGGCCGGAATCTTGTCGAAGTATTCCGCCGGGTCGCGCAGCTCGTTGGCGTAGCGCAGCATCTCCATGACCAGGCCGTCTTCCAGCGGCGCCACGGCCACCAGCCATTCGCGGCCGCCGATCGTCAACTGCCCCAGGCCGATCTTGCCAGTCTTACGTAGCGCATCGCGGATGACGACATAGCCTTCCATGGCCATGTCGTCCGACGGCGTCAGGAAGTAGGGCCGCTCGAAGAAGCGGTAATCGACGTCCTTGGCGTCGACAAAGCGCGACAGTTCCAAGGTCTTCTTGCTCTCCAGTTTGACGGCGTCGATCTCCTCGGGGTCGAGGGTGACATAGACATCCTTGTCGACCTCGTAGCCCTTGACGATGTCAGCATTGTCGATCTTGCCGATGCCCTGCACCACCTTCTCGTAGTTGATGCGTCGCCCGGAGGGCTTATGGATCTGGCGGAATGAGATTTCGGAACCGCTTTCGACGGCATTGAAGATCTCGACGGGGATCGAGACGAGCGAGAGCTTGAGAAAGCCCTTCCAGTAGGCGCGGGGCATGGGGGGACCTGTGAATACGCGAGACGTTGGGACCACTATATGTAGTGGTGTCTCGTTGCCGATAGATCAACGCCTATCGGATGCCGCCTCGGGTGCATGAGGCAGAACGCGGGTCGGCTGGCTTCGGTCCTTTTCGACTGTCGTGCGCCTGAGACGTCAAGGTTCAAAGCACCCCGAAAAAGCGCGGCTCTTGCGCCACGAACAAACCAGGATTATAACATCCTCTAACACGATTTAGGGGAAGCAATACCATGCAACAGGGCCGGCGCGGGGCGACGGGAAAGCCGGGTGCTGCAACCCAGGGCGAGGTCGTCCCGGCGGGGTCGGAAATCCCACTGTCGCCCGAGCTCGCCAAGGCGGCGCGGTCCTACCGGGCCAAGGCTCGCGCCCAGCGTACCTTGGACGCCTATCGAGACGCATGGCAACGCTTCTGTGCCTGGTGCGAGCGTGAGGGCCGGGAGCCACTGCCGGCGATGCCCGAGACGGTGGCTGGCTGGATGGTGGCTCTGGCCGATGGCCATGATGGGCCACCGCGCGCGGCCGCGACCATCAACGCCTACCTGTCGGCCGTGATCTCGGCCCATCGGGCCGCCGGCCATGTGTTCGACCGCAAGCAGGCCGTCATTGCCGAGACGTGGGCTGGCATCAGTCGCGTAAAGGCGAAGCAGTCCAGCAAGCGGCAAGTCCGACCTCTGCTGGCCGACGATCTTCGGTCCCTGATCGCTGGCATGGCGCACAACCTGCCGGCCGATGCCCGTGACGCCGCCCTGCTGGCGCTGGGTTGGTCGGCCGCGCTGCGCCGCTCCGAACTGGTCGGGCTGGACTGGCTCAAGCGCTCGACAGGAAGTGGCAGCGTCCACATGGAGGAGGGCAAGGGCCTGGTTGTGCGGCTGGCCACGTCCAAGGGATCACAGGCGCACGTGGCAGAGATTGTCGTTCCCTGTGAGGACATGCCGGAAATGTGCGAGGCCATGGAGCGTTGGGTTAAGCTGGCCGCGCTGCAGCCCGGCGAGCCGATCTTTCGCCCGATCGACAAGGGTCAGAACATCCGACCGGGCCGCCTTTGGGCGCGCAGCGTCGCCAGCATCATCAAGGCTCGCATCCGCGCGCTGGCGCAGGCTCGAGGCAAGACGGAGGCCGAGGCGGAGGAACTCGCCCGGCAGTTCTCCGGGCATTCCATGCGCGCCGGCTACGCGACAACGGCCGGCGCCGCCGACATGCCGTCCTATCGCATCATGCAGCACACGCGGCACAAGTCGCACGAAATGGTCGCGAGCTACATTCGGGAAGGGCAGAAGTGGACGAACTCGGGCCTCAAGGGCCTATGGAAGCGGGGAGACGGCCAGTAATGGCTCCAACCAGAATGCCGCGTGCTGCGAACACGGCAACGTGGAACTTCTGCATACTCTGAATTGCAGACTGAGCAGAGGTTTTGTAAGGCCAGAGGTGTCAAATGCACTTCCTGAGCAGGCAGAGATCGATCCGGAGGCGCGAGCAGCCGCGGCCGGATCAAGCGAAGAATGAGGACTTGTTCACGATCTACCTGGTCGTGGTGGGCATCGCGCTATTCCTGGGGTTCGTCATCCCGGTAAAGGCTGAGGAGCTACGAGATCGTCATAAATGGCAGGCTCCTCCTGCCCTTGTCGCGGATATACTAATACGTGAAGCTGTCGATGGCGACGTATCCGATCTCCGTCGCCTGAAAGCGCGTACTCACGTCCTGGAATTGGTTGGTGTGGATGGGGAACGTGACATAGAACGGATGCGCCACGACCTCGCCGCCGTCACCGATCGCTTTTGAGCCAATGGTGTATCGTCGCCGCGCGGGCCGCTAGGCCCAACCAAGCGCACATCGCGAGACGGTGTCGCGGACGTCGTTAATGAGCTGACCGTTTTCGTCGTCGTGCGCGCGTCTTCGCATGAAGAAGCGGCGAAAATGTTCGAGAGCCATCCCCACTTCACGATCTTTCCTTGCGACGCCGTGGATGTGATGCCGCTGCTTTCGGGGCCTGACGCGTAGGCACGCACTTCAAACCGTGCCCTTGAACACCGCCAATTGTGCAGCGAAAGCGCGATTGTGCGCCGGTCGCGCTTCGGCGCGGGCGATGTAGGCGGCGAGGTTCGGATATTCGTCCAGCAATCCCGAGCCTTCCAACCTGCGCGGCACATGCACCATCATAATGTCGGCCGCGCTGAACGCGCCATCGAGCGAACGGCGTCGCCGAGGCGCGCGGAAAGTTCACCCAGCCGTGCACGTATGCGATCGTTGACCATGGCCATGCGCTCATCGCGCCAGCTCGTGTCGCGCTCCGCGTACCTGACGATGTCACGATCGACGATCGGCGGCTCCAGCGTCGAGCGCGGCGAACATCCACATGCTTGCGCGCGCCCGGGCATTCGCATCGTCCGGCAGCAGGCCGGCATGGCGCTCCGCGATATGGAACACGATCGCCCCCGACTCGAAGAGGGCGAGATCGCCTTCTTCACAGGTCGGAGTCTGGCCGAACGGATGAAGCGCCAGATGTGCGGGTTCCTTCTGCCCAACGTGGCAAAAAGGGTTGGACCCCCATGACGGTCACTCGGACTTCAGCGCCTTGCGCCGGGTCCTGATCGCCGGGATGAGGAGCGCATCAAGCAGGAGCCAGCGAGATGGCCAGCAGCACGGCGCTGATCGGGCGCGCCACGAAGATGGACATGTCACCCGACGAGATGAGCATCGCGCGCCGGAAGTTCTCTTCCAGCATCGGCCCCAGCACAAAGCCCAGCACCAATGGCGCCGGCTCCACGCCGATCTTGATGAAGAGGTAGCCGACGAGGCCGAACAGCAACACGAGCCAGACATCGAACAGGCTGTTCGAGACGCTGTAGGCGCCAATGCAGCAGAGCGCCACGATGGCAGGAAACAGCAACCGATACGGCACACGCAGGAGGGATACCCACAAGCTGATCAGCGGCAGGTTCATGACGAGCAGCATCAGATTGCCGATCCACATCGAGGCTATTACGCCCCAGAACAGCTCGGGCTGCTTGGTCATCACCTGCGGGCCCGGCTGAATGCCCTGGATCATGAGCGCCCCGATCATCAGCGCCATCAGCGGGTTCGAAGGGATGCCAAGCGTGAGCATCGGCACGAAGCTCGTCTGCGCGCCGGCATTGTTGGCCGACTCCGGCCCGGCAACGCCCTCGATCGCGCCCTTGCCGAAGCGGGACGGATCGCGCAGCCATCTTCTTCTCGAGCGCGTAGGCGGCGAAAGCCGGCAGCGCCGCGCCGCCGCCCGGGCAGGACGCCCAGAATCGTTCCGAGGCGCGGTGCCGCGCAGGATTGCCGGGGCGGCCGCGCGCAGATCGGCCCGCGTCGGCATCAAGACTGCGTGATCCGCGTGTCGACCAGTGCGCGATCCTGCGGCTTGCCGAGATTGTGGATCATCTCGGCGATGCCGAAGAGGCCGATAGCGACCGGCACGAAGCCGATGCCGTCGGCGAGCTGCGGCAGACCGAACGTCATGCGCGGCACACCCGAATTGACGTCGATGCCGACCAGCCCGAGCAACACGCCGACGATGATCATCAGGATGGCCTTGATGACCGATCCGTGCGCCAACACCACCGCGCTTATCAGGCCCAGAACGATGAGGCTGACCGTCTCGACGGCCGTGAACTTCATGGCGAAGTGGGCGAGCGGCACGCTCATCAGCGCGATGGCGACCGTTGCGAAGGTTCCGGCAAAGAACGAGCCGATGGCGGCAATCGCCAGCGCCGGCCCGGCGCGCCCTTGCAGCGCCATCTGGTGGCCGTCGATGCAGGTGATGACCGAGGAGGTCTCGCCCGGCACGTTGACCAGGATTGCCGTCGTCGAGCCGCCGTACTGCGCCCCATAGAAAATGCCGGACAGCATGATCAGTGCGGAGGCGGGCGGCAGGCCGAACGTGAAGGGCAGCAGCATTGCCACCGTCGTCAGCGGCGAGATGCCAGGCAGCACTCCGACCAGCGTGCCGATGACCACTCCGACAAGGCAGAAGGCCAGGTTGGCGGGCGTCGCGGCAGTCGCAAAACCGAGCGCAAGGTTGCTGAACAAATCCAAGCGCCGGCTCTCACCAGGGCCAGAGCTTCAACGGCAGCCCGAGGCCTTTGACGAACAGCAAGGCCGAGAATGCCGCTACGCCTGCCCCGAACGGCAGCAGCACGTGCAGTTGCATCGGCCGCTGGGCCGTGCCGGCAACAACGATAGCCGCCCACGACAGCAACGATGAGCCGGCCGATCTGGAAACACAGAGCAAACACCGCCACCGCCGCCAGAATCGCAAGCAAGGGCCGCCAGGAGACGTCCGGCCAGCGGGCTGCGAAACCGAGAACAGGCCCTTCGCCACATAGCCAATCCCGAACACGAGGATGATCCCGGCGAGCGCTCGCGGCACATAGCCGGAACCCATGTCGGCAGCGGTGCCGACGATTCAGGTTCTGCGTCGCGTAGAAGGCGAGCAGCGCCAGAGCCACGAGGAACAGGCCGAAGCCCAAGTCGGGCAAATTACCTCGCTGCGCGCATGGCGCGCTCCCCTTGTTGTCATATCGCGCGTCGCTGCTACTGCAGCTTGATGCCGCTTTCCTTGATGACGGTCGCAAAGGTCGCGGTGTTGCGCTATCCAGCCAACCATAGCTCGGACGGCGGTCCGACCTTGACCTGGGCGCCGAGGTCGTTGAGCCGCTTCGAGATGTCGGGCATGGCGAGGATCTTGACGAGCTCCGCGTTGAGCCGCGTAACGAGCGCCGGCGGGCAGCCGGCGTGGTCAGCAGCCCCTGCCAGCTGCCGCTGTCGACCGGCTGCAGGTCGAGCTCCTTGAAGGTCGGCAGGTCCTTGAACTGCTCGTGCCGCTGGTCGCCGGACAAGGCGATGGCGACGCACCTCCTCCTCGAAGGAAAGGCGGCCGAGGTCGGAATGCTGTTGATCGTCAAGTGGCGTTTCGCCGGAGGCGACGGACTTCATGGCTTCGGAGCCGCCCTTGAAGGGTACGTGCTTCACGTCGATGCCCCAGGCCTTGGCGACCTGGATGTTCGTCAGGTGATTGGCGAGGCCGATTCCCGGATTGGCGAACAGCACCTTGCCGGGGTTCGCCTTGCCGTAGGCGATGAATTCGGCGACCGTCTTTGCGGGCACGCCGGGGTTGATGGTGATGACATACGGCGCAAATGAGATCATGCCGATCGGCGCCAGCTCCTTGGAGGGATTGTACGATAGGCTCGGGATGAGCGTCGGGCGAGATGGCCAGCGGGCTCACGTCCATCAGCAGGAGCGTATGGCCGTCCTTGTCGGCCTTGGCGACGATCTCGGCACCAATGTTGCCGCCGGCTCCGGGCTTGTTCTCGACGACCACCGGCTGACCGATGGCGTCCTGCAGCTTGGGGCCGATGAGCCGCGCCAGGATGTCCGAAGCGCCGCCCGGAGCAAACGGCACGATGATCCTCACAGGTTTGGTGAACGTCTGAGCCTGCGCAGGCCAGAAACCGAAAATCAGGACAGCGATCCCAAAGGCGAGCGCAGCCCGCGTCGCAGCGTAGCACATTGCAACTCCTCCCTTTCACTTTGTTTTGCCGGCACTATGGCACAGGAGGGTTGACGTCGCCAATCCGCCCATGACCTTCGCCGCATTTATGCACGTCACAGCGGCGATGTGATCGATCTCTGATGGATGACGCACTGTCGACACAAGACACGGGACGCACGACCTCGTGCGACGACCCTTGGCGCATGTCCCCCTCGCCCCGCCGCGCCGGCTGTGTCCGTGAGTTGATGGCCCACCTGCCGGCTGGACAACTGATGGGCCGCACCCCAATCTTTCCGCGAGCCAAAATGTGCCCACGAGAGGCCGAGGCTCATTCCAGGGAGGACACCCATGCAAAGAAGCCGAGCGTTAGCGGTTTTGTTTGTAGCTGCGGCAGCTTGCTTGCCACGGCGGCTACTGCTGAGACGTTCCCGACTAAGCCCGTCACGCTGGTCGTGCCGTGGCCGGCGGGTGGCGCAACCGACGTGGTAATGCGCGCCATGGCCGAAGTCGCCGCCAAGCATCTTGGCCAGTCCGTCATCGTAGAGAACAAGGCCGGCGCCTCAGGGACGCTTGGCCCCGCGACCGTCGCGGCCACTGCCAAACCCGACGGCTACACGATTGTGCAGATGCCGATCACGGTCTACCGGTTACCCGTTATGAAGGACACGAAGGTGACGTGGGACCCACTAAAGGACTTCACCTATATCATCCATCTGACTGGATATACGTTCGCCATCGGCACGCTCGCCGACAGCAAGTTCAAAAGCTGGAAGGACGTGGTGGACTACGCCAAAACGAACCCCGGCAAGCTTACCTACGCCTCACCTGGCGCCGGCACTTCGCTCCACATCGGCATGGAGCTCATCAGCGCGCACGACAAGATCCAGGTGACACACGTCCCATTCAAGGGCGGGGCTGAGACCACTGCCGCACTCGCTGGCGGGCACGTCGACCTCAGCGTCGAGGGAACCTCGATGTTGCCGCTCGTGGAGGCGGGCCAAGTGCGCCTGCTGATGGTGTGGACCGAAAAGCGCGTACCGCGGTGGCCCGACGTACCATCGCTCCGCGACCTCGGCTATCCGTGGACGTTTGACAGTCCGTGGGGTTTGGCCGGCCCCAAAGGCATGGACCCGGCTATTGTCCAGAAGATCCATGACGCCTTCAAAAAATCTCTCGACGACAGCAAGGTGCAGGCGATCATGGACACGCACCTGATGCCGCCACGCTACGCCGATCCGCAGGGCTATCTGGAGATCGTCAAGCAGGTGACGGCCGCCGAGGCCGAGGGGGTAAGACGCATCGGGCTTGGGAGGGACTAAAACAATGCGCCAAGCGTTCTCCTGAGGTGGAAGTGCCCGCTCCTGCTCTGCGGTTTTGAGGGCGTGTCCCTTTGACGGTTTCCACTACACGTAGGGGGCTCCGAAGACTTACAAACGGCCCGACAAAACCGATGCCGTGACGCGGGAATTCTGCGCTGAGTGCGGCATGAGCAAGGATGACTGTTACCGGCGCTGCTTTGGGACGATGCTTGCAGTGCCAGGACAGCGCCCGGCCTGCGAGCTACTGGGCGATGTGCACGGACCAGCGCACCCCACCAGGGAAGTCCTGTGCACGTGACAGCAAATAGCCTGTTTGCTAACATGCAGCGTGGCTGATGATGGGAGCTTCCGTCCAGCGAGCGCGATCATTCCCCGGCGCTGTCAGGCGAGAACGAGGGAGACGACGCTCAGGCCCTCGTCACCGCAACTAGATCGCAAGAAGTCGCAAAGACTGACGTTGGGAGGATAGCTATGAAACATCCCCGTCGTTGCCATTTCGCTCAGCTTGCAGGAACGGCGAAACAGCGGCCCGCTTGACCCGGGAGCTGGACCGGCGCTCGTTGCAGAAAACGTGTGTGCCACCGTGACGAGGCCGGCTTGACGGCCCTGTGGTGACCCGTCGGCGCGCCATGCCGCAGTTCTGATA
>CAWEBE010000045.1:0-67793 GCA_963806735.1 uncultured Alphaproteobacteria bacterium
ACTGCCGAGATTTGAACGTGTCTCCCATTGTCTCCTCACGTGTCTGATTGCTTCGTTTCCCCTTGATGCACAACGATTTAATTCCCAACCCTTGCTTCCTGACATTTCCCGACACATCCTGGCATCACCATTCACTTGGGGGGTCAGTTGGGGGATGCGGATGGCGCCACGCGCTTTGCATCGGTTGAACGCAGCCAAGGTTCGCAACATCAAGGCGACGGGCACGTACGAGGACGGCGGTGGCCTGCGCCTTGTTGTGGCGGACACCGGTGCCAAGCACTGGGTGATGCGCATTACCATCAAGGGCAGGCGTCGCGAGTTGGGCTTGGGTGGATATCCCTCCGTGGCGTTGGAAGCCGCTCGAAAGGGCGCGGCCGAAATCCGGGACGGCGCAAGAGAGGGCCGCGACGTAACGCTTGAGCGCCGGCTGCGGCAGCAAAACGCGCAGACCTTCCGGCAATGCTTTGAGGAGGTTTACTCCCTCAAGCGCGAGCACCTGTCGAACGGCAAGGCGCTTCTTCAGTGGCGCAGCACAATGGAGACCTACGTTTATCCCTACATTGGCGACCTGCCCGTCGCCGAGGTCGAAGCGAGACACGTTATTCAAGTGCTGAAACCGATTTGGTTTGCCAAGTCTGAGACAGCAAAGCGCGTGCTCCAACGCATGGAGACGGTTTTTAAGTCTTCTATTTTGCGAGGCCTGCGCGACAAGGCATCACCGTGTATCGGTGTGGCACAAGAGCTAGGAGCGCGGCGCCGCAAGGTCATTAGCCATCGAGCGCTTCCCTATTCCGAAGTGCCAGCCTTTCTGGTTCAGCTGCGTGCGGGCCGGGGGCGGGCATCGACGCGTTTGGCTCTAGAATGGCTCGATCCTGACGGCTACCCGCAGTGGCGAAACGCGACTCGCCCGATGGGAGGAAATGGACCAGCACCGCAAGGCTCTGGACTATACCTGCATCCCGGATGAAAGCGCGGCGTCCTCACACGGTGCCGTTGTCAGCACGATGCCTGGAAATTCTGGACCTGGTGAGCGATCTGCGCAGAGACAACGCACTTGTTTTCCCCGGCACCATCCCTGGTAAGCCCCTCTCGGATATGACCTTCACGAAACTCATGCGCGATGCGGGCGTCGATGCCGTGCCGCATGGGTTCAGATCGTCTTTTCGGTCATGGGCGGCGGAGGTGGCCAGAGCCAGGCCGGAAGTCGCGGAGGCTGCTTTGGCCCACACGCTGAGAGACAAGACGGAGGCTGCTTACAATCGGGCGGCATATCTCGATGACCGCCGCCAGTTGATGGCAGCGTGGGCGGACTTCCTCCAGAGGTCACTACCGCCCTGAGAACCGTGGTTTAACGCGCGGCAGCACCCTCGCCGACCAGCACGAACGGTGCCCAATAACTTGGGTGCGCCTGCTCGGGCTTGCCATGGTCGATCATCTCCAGCATGGCACGACGAAGCCCTTCGGAGCGGCCGATCTTGGCGTTGCGGGTAATCGCAGAGACCGTGGACGTAATGAGCTTGACGGCAGCATCGGTTTCGACCTCCCAGTGCGATACCAGAAGTGCCCGGGAACCAGCATAGAAGAAGGCCCGAGCGAGACCGGAGAGCGCCTGAGCCTCTTGCCCGGCATCGGCTCCGCCCGCCGTGTTGCACGCCGAGAGGATCACCCAGTCGGCATTGAGTTTCAGAGCAGCAATCTCCGAGGCGGACAGATAACCGTCGTCCTCGTCGCTTGCTTGGGTTGGCGGTGTCAGGATCAGCCCCGGCTCGGCCGAGCGCGAGAGTTGTCCAGCAAGTGTGCCATGGGTCGCAAAGTGCACGACTCGATAGTCCGCCAACGCGCCACTGGCGCTTAAGGCTTTGATGTCGCGCTCCGTGGCACGAGCACCGAGCCGCACGTCTTTGCGGTCAGCTTTGAGGGCCGCGGCGACATCGCATAGCTCCCTGGTCGTCTCGGGTAACGGGACTTGAGCCTTGAGATGGCTAAGATCAGCGAGACCACCACGCATGGATACCGGCTCAACAAAGCGGGTTTGGGGGCCCAGGGCTGCGCGCATTCCGACGACGACCTCCTGGCAACTTTGACGGGCGCGAGCAGCGGCTGCTTGCTGTTTGTAGTACATCCCGTATCGGGGGTGGCCCTGGTCGCCGTCCAGCAACGGATTGCCAAAGCCAATCATCGGAAATTTAGCGGCGCTCGACCGTGCCACACGCCGCAAGGCCTTGAGCGATGACACCGCCGGCAACACCGTGACAGCGTGCTCGCGGATCAGCCAGGGTACAGATTTGTCGTTTCCTTCCGGCGGCGTCGTTACGAGCACCTGAAGCGGCAACTGCGTCAGAGGACCGGAGGGCACAATGAGCAGGTGCTTGCCGGCAATCAAATCCCCGATCTCACCGAAGAGCTCTTTGTAGAGGCGATGCGCGCGTCTGGTGTCGAAGGGTAGCGGCTGGCCTTCAGCTGGCGCCTGATTGGGACGGAGGTCAAGGGCCTCAGCACACCGCTTCGTGCCTCCATCACTCCATGCCGTAGCATCGAGCCCGCAGCGCAGCGCCGCCACCTCACGGGTGAGTCCTGGAGTGCCGAGGTCCGATCGCACCCACTGGACGTTGGTCTTGGTCACGACCCAGATAAAGGTTTCCTCTGGCGTGGGATCGAAAGCATCAGTGTCGAGGAGCAGCACTAGAGCCTCATCAACGCCGAGGTGTGCCTGCACCTCGGCGACGGACAACGGCGTTGGGCGCGTCAGCGTTGCATAGTCGGGAAACTCGGCCGCCAGCCGGCTATCGATTGCTGTAATGCTCGCATCGATGACCGTGAGCCGTGCCACGTTGGCGGCCTCCCCCGCCTGATCGCGCTCGTTGGGGGGCCTGCGACACCGCCGCCGTGCGCGCGCCATCGCGCCTGATCCACTCGGCGACAAGATCCTGTCGTTCTCGAACAAGGCCAGCCAGCGTGGGATCACCCTTCGCCCCGCGGGCCGCCATCTGCGCGATGGAGGTAGCAGCTCGGGAGCCTTGCGCCCATTGAGCGCTCTGAAACATCTCTCGGGCGGCCGCGTCGACTGCGCCATGCTTTCCTGAAGCAGCCAGGCGGTACATCGCCTTGACGAGCCCGTGAAACACTCGGCTCGACTGCTCGGCTTCGCTTTTGCTCTTTCCGTCCTTTGTGTCGCCAAAGGCGTCCGCGACCGGCGCTGAGCGGCGAGTAATGATGCCGGTGCTGCGCCGCCAAAACCCCACAGCCCCGACCCAGTCGCGTTGGACCAACGAAATCGCGGCGAGGTTGGACAGCGCAAGGCCAACCTTTGGGTGTTCCGACCCCAGCGCCATCTCTAAATTGGCGAGTGCGTTCTTAAAAAGCGACTCGGCCTCGGCGTAGCGGCCCTGGCTCTCATAGATTAGGGCCAGATTGTTCAGCGACTGACCTCTGTCGGGGTGCGCCGGCCCTAACGCTTTCTCGCGGATTGTCAGGCTGCGCTTGTGGAGCGGTTCCGCCTCGCTATAGCGGCCCTGGCTCCCGTACAGGAGGGCCAGGTTGTCCAGCGACTGACCTACATCGGGGTGCGCCGGCCCCAACGCTTTCTCGCGGATTGTCAGGCTGCGCTCGTAGAGCGGCTCGGCCTCGCTATTACGGCCCTGGAGCCGATACAGCTCAGCTAGGTTGTTGAGGAGGGTGCCAACGTACGCGTGCGCTGGGCCCAGCGCTTTCTCAAAAATGGTGAGCGCACGCTTAAAGAGCGGCTCGGCCTCTGCATAACGGCCTTGGAGCGAATATAGGTGGGCGAAGTCGCTGAGCGCCGTGCCGACGTTCTGGTGCGCGGGACCGAACCCGGTCTCCATAATGGCAATGCCGCGCTTGTAGAGCGGCTCGGCCTCCACATAGCGGGCTTGGTTGATATAGAGCTGGGCTAGGGTGATAAGCGCCGTGCCAACGTGCGCGTGCGTCGGCCCCAACGCTTTCTCGCGGATTGTCAGGCTGCGCTTGTAGAGCGGCTCGGCCTCGCTATAGCGGCCCTGGCTCCCGTACAGCACAGCCAGGTTGTTGAGGACGGTGCTTACACTAGGATGATCCGACCCCAGCGCCCTCTCAGCAACGTCGAGCCCCCGCTTGTAGAGCGGCTCGGTCTCAGCATAGCGGCCCTGACTCCAATATAGCGCGGCTAGATTGGTCAGCGTATCGCCGACATCCGGATGCGCGGCCCCGCGCGCCGTTTCGAAAATGGCGAGCGCGCGCTTATGCAGCGGCTCGGCCTCGGCGTAGCGGCCTTGAGCCCGATATAGCAAGCCGAGGTTGTTAAGGCACTGACCGAGTACCTGGGTATCAGGGCGAGTTTGATTTTCGGCGCCCGCAAGCGACCGTTTGGCAATCTCTATCGCTTCGGCATACCTCCCCGCTTGATAGAGCTGTGCGACCTGCGCGTTAAGCTTGACAGGCGAGTCAGCGTCAATACCAACCCATTGGCGCACGATCGGCAGGTCTTTGAAAGCAGTGATGAGGATGAGAGGCAAGCCAGCAAAAGCGATGACTGCAGTTAGCTTGGATACCCAATGAGACTGCCGATCCCGGAGCGCCGCAACTGCCGCACGCATTGTGCCGACGACCGCCCATGGCAACCACCCCAGAAAAAAATGGAAATAACCCAAAACAAAACTCGTTCCGGAACAGCTGCAACGACTTTTAAGAAACCTATGCGTCCTCTTTTTGGAGCCACAGCAATGGCAATACGCGATGACGAGCGCTCCGTGGCGCTGGATGACAATCCCCCCGGTCGGACAGGGTTAGACCGCGCACGCGATACTTCCACCATGTTTCCCTTAATCCTAGGCGCGATAATCGCCGCTTTCTTGGCATGGTGGCTGTTCTCGAATTCTTCAACGATCGATGTCGGACCGACGCGCACATCCGAACCGACGAGCCAAACTGCTCCGACCACCACAGTACCGAAGACCACGCCCTAAGTATCAGTAAGAACGTTGCCCTGCTCTATGCACAGCCGCTCACTTGTGGGCGGCTTTTTCTATGATTTAATTACGACATGCTTAATCCGTACACTCAAAACAAATTGGATGAGCTGCAATCTCTGATCAGCCAGCGCAACGATATTGACGAACGTATTCGCGCACTTCTCGACGGAGGATTACCGCCGGCTCCCCAAAAGGCGAAAGCGAGCGGAAGGGCTGTTGCGCTGTGGAACTTTACGTCGGAAAAACAGTCAGCTTCGGACGGCCATATCTTACCGCGGAGCCGCGAGACTGTGAAACTTCGCACCACATGGTGGATCAACCTGGAGTGCTGACAAGCTCGTAACGCGCGGGCAGAGTGTGACCAACTGGGAAGCCACAAAACTTCGCCGCAGGTGACAACGATGACGCCGCAGGTCCGCCGGATATGCGCAGACGAGGGCCCACGATTGCGAGCGCTCCGACTGCACGCACTTGCCGATCCCTGGCTTTCGGCTCGACGCTGGCTCGTGAGCAGAGTTATTCAGACGAGGTCTGGCACGAGAGGGCCACAGGTGCATCGGCGGGCTGCGGCATCGCAGAGCGCGGCGAGCAATGGGTGGGTTTGGCCACTGGCCTGGATGGCGCCAATGGCTCAGAGAGCACCGGTCCAGTTCTTGTCGCTATGTTCGTTGATAGGGCGGCACGACGCATGGGCCTTGGTGTCGCGTTGGTCGAAGCTGTGTCAGCCTGGGCGCGGACGTGCGGAGCCACCCGCCTTAGCCTTTGGGTAACTTCCGGCAATGACCCTGCCATTGCGCTCTACCAATGCTGCGGATTCCAGCCCACCGGCATAACCAGACCGCTCGCCCATACACGAACGCATACCGAGCGTGAGATGCGGCGAGCCTTGGCGGCGCCGGTGCCTCGACCGGCGACGCGGCCCTGACAAAATCGACTCGGCCCGATGATGCCTTGGATGAAGATCGCGTGACGGGAGGCGGCGTCGCCGTATTGGCATCCACCGCGACGACCGCCGTACATAGATCGTCGTGGCTCCACTCACGAAACGTTAGGCGGGGCTTCATAATACCTGATGAGAAGTGGCATTGTGCACTATCTCGCGCGGGCAAGAAGTCCCAGCCAAGACCGACGCCTCGCTGGGCTGAGTATGGGGCGCTGCTTCCCATAATGAAAAAGACCCGCGCTGAAGGAGTGCGTGCGGGCCAGTGGCTGTTGCAGGGGAGGAAGCGCGGGAAACCGTAATCACGCCCCTCCATCCATCACCATATGCTCATCCGATCAATTCCCAAAGATGATATTGCCCTCCGCTGTCCAATTGCGCATATGTGGTGGACTTCATCCGCCAACGCCGCTTCTTTGATCAGCGGCACCTCAAGGCGCGGTCCCACTGTGGATAACTGCGCGTAGCACGATGTGCTTGGCCAAATGGGCACTGTGGCAAGAAGTTGACTTCCCTAATCGACGATCAGCGGTCAAGCTGTCGGCGGATCACGAAAGGGGAAGGATCGTTTATGAGAATGGCAATATTCGCGGGATCGAGCCGCGAGGAGGTGCGGAGGCGAGCTGCGTGGGACGCTGCTACCCCGATCTGTGGTTCCGATGATCGCCAGGATTGCGATGGTAGACGCATGTGCTGGGACCAGTTTGGTTACAAATCAGCCCACGGCTGGTTCATCGGTTACTCGATACCGCTCGATTTCGGTGGCCTTGACCACACGCTGAACCTGAGAGCGCGTCACTGGATGGGGGACTAACCCTTCCGAGCAGCGCGGTAACATGCTCTGCATCGCCGGGTGCGCTGGTTGAGCGATCCCTTGCGTCTGCCGCCAGTTTTGTGTCCTCGCGCCCTCTATCATCTATTTCTTCTAGACTGTTCGGCCAGCTTCGCCGGGACGGCGGCACCGAAGGTGTAGCCAGCTCGCTTGTGATTCTGACATCGCGTGCGTTTGCGCAATCGGGACACCAGGCCACACAGGTATGTACGAAAGGCTCGACCAGCCTGGCCGCATCGAACTCCCGCCGGCGGCTTTGCAGCAACGCGTGGTAGAAAGTCTTGCGCCGAAGGCTGCCAATCAGGGCAGGTGGGTTGGCCGCGCCCCACTTCCCCTGCCTCGTGGCGAGATGGCGTGAGCCACGTGCGCGCAAGATCCGGCGGCGCCTGGGCGATTCGGAAACACGTACACCAGCCAATCAGAGCAGCTCGTGCTTCTCCGCCTTAGCGCGCGTCGCGAATGTCCCAATGTTGCGGCGTTTGCCGGTCTTCGCGTTGATCTTCCGCGAATACAGGAGGTATTGCCCGGACTTGAGCTTGCGGATCATACGACACCTCAGTCAGCCCGATCGTCGACGCCTTTCACGCCCTCCTGCTTGGCGCAATGCGCACAGCAGTAGATCTTGTCCTTCGACTCAGTGCCGTGGCCGATCACCGGGCATTCGCAGTGGGCGCATCGGGGGGCCATGGCGTGGATGGCACACTCGAAGCTATCGAATGTCATGGTCCGGTCGCCCTGGGTGACACGGAACGACTTGTCATAGTCATTACCGCAGACATCACATTGAGCCATGGAACGCTCCTGTCCAAGCACGGAGTTCCGCACAACGATCGATGACCGGTTGTGTTCCACGTTCGCCGTCGCTGCCCGCGTCCAAGGTCCAGTGCTGAGGCGATATCCCTACGAGCACTGTGATTTCTTTCAGCCAGTGTTGCCCACGTGCGAGCAGGGGAGACGGGCCAAATGAAGATCGTGTGTGATCCTGCCGCTGCTTCTCAAGCTATGGACACCATAGATCAACGCCATGAAGCCTTGATGGGCCATCTATGGGGCGCAATCCGCAACGGCATTGAGGCTCACAACACGCTTGAGCAAAGTCACGGGTTCGCATGCAGCACGCCGGCCGAATTCGAGAAGGCGCTCGCGGCTCCCTCGTTGGGGTGGATCGGCTCGACCAGTTTCTTGAGCTTGTGCGGCTGGCAGCCGAGCCTGACTTTTACGAGATGCTCTGAGCGCAAACGCGCTTCTTGTCCGACGCTGCCGATCGATCCGACCGAAACAACAGTTTACAAGCTAAGACCCAGCGGCTACGTGCGAGCGTGGCTTGGGCTTGAGGCCAGCAGCTGACGGCTGACTGCACGACGGTTGATGCTGCAAGTTGCCGTTCGACGCGCGTTGCTCGGTCACACGTATTCTGTTTCGTGGCTCCCGGGATTGAGGGATGAACGTCGAGGCTGCCTTACGAGGCAGCCTTTTTCATTTTGTGCGGAACGACCCAGTAGCGGCCACGTTGGCCTACTAGGCGCATCAACAGCGCCGCTCATGATCATCTCAAGAACTAGCGCCTTGCACGCGCAAGGCGCCTTTTTGGGGGGCTGAAGGAGGACGCCGCATGGGAGTGACCCTTATGTTCATTTGCCCCGAAACGGGGCGTGAAGTGCCGGTGCGCATCATGCGCGGCGGTGAGCGGTTGAAGAATATCGGTGCGCATGAGTTTGAATTCGCGTGCTGGGAGTGCCGCGGAACCCACTCGTGGACGATTGGCGAAGGACGCCTCGATGAGCGGGAGCCCCCTCCGATGCCGAAGGTGGCGCGGATAGCGTAGACGCAGAAGCCGCCTTGCGGCGGCTTCTGCAGAACAACGTCATAGGGAAACGTTATCGGCTCTCACATGAAGATAGCATGGAGGAGTGGGGACAACGGCTGGGGATATGTAGACAGCCGGGGTATCATTGAGCGATGGAAACGGCCGTAAGGCTCTTCCTGGCGGGATGCCTCGGCACGATGATCCGCCTACATGTTCTATACAAGCCGGTCATTCTCCAGGTGCCGACCATCATCAAAGGAAAATCGCCGCCGGTCGAACAGGCGCGAACTTCTTCGCACGCGACGACTAGTTTAGAGCGCTCCAGCGACCGAATTTGACCTTACGTAGCATGCCTGCGATGGCCGCGCGAGCGTGCCGACGAGCACAAGACCCAATTCAATGACCTTCGTGATCATGTCGATCATGCCGTTGAGTGCCTGGTCGATGCCAATGCAGTAGAGGCCGATGCCGCAGGGTGCGTTTCGGGTTGCGGACGACGTGATGAGCCAGTTGAGAAAACATTCATACGTGAGTGTGTTGGCGATTAATGATCGACCTTTAGACCGGGCGATAAAACTTCATGAAATAGCCGCCGCGCCTGACGTAACGGTCAGCCCGCTGTCGATCGTGTAGTTCTCTTCGAACTTGCCGGTGCGCGAGTCGTTCGACGCGATCTTGCCGTCGAGCATGACGATGCCGACATGGCCGTTCGGGATCGCGAGAGTTCCATCCGGGTTCCGTCGAGTTCCATATCCGGTCGGCGAAATCACGATGAGTCCAGGAACGGGGATAAAGACCTCTTTGAAGTTTTGGGACTCGCGAAGCGCTTTATATATCCAGTACGTCGATAGACGGTTCTCAACGTCCAAGCAGTCGCCCAGAGCCTCCTGGATGATCTCGTTCACCGTCTCAGCGCAGCCAAGTTCGTCCGGTGCGAGGTCATTTGGAGAGGCGTCTCGGCCGATGAAAGAGCGTGCTGCTTCGTAGAGCTTGATTCGGTTCTCGTCGTTCATACGGAGGGAATTGATGATGTCGAGTACCCTGAGCAATGATCTGGACAGTTCGGTCAGGCTACGCATACCGCGCAAAAAAGCGGCCGAACGCGCCGCCGAACGCGCGGCCAAACGCGCCGAACCTGTCAGAGAGCAGGTACCAAGCTTGGATAATCAAACGTTGGATGTAGCCCGCAGTAGACGCCTCCGTCGCGAGGGCGATCTGCTGAGCAGATATGGGTTTCAGGATCTTCAGCGCGGATCCCCATTTGGCGAACTCACGGTTCACGACCTCGCGCGGGAAGTAGAGGAAGCCCTAGTCTCCGAGGAGCGGCCCGGCGGAGTTCTGAGCGACGAGGAAGAGCTCGCCACCGATCTCGCACCAGTCGATGAAGAGGTAGGCGTGGTAGCCGGCGAAAGCCTGATAGTCAGCGGGGACGATCCCGGCGACGAGTGCACCTGCGGGTGTTGCTCGTAGAGGATTGGACCGACTTCACTTGGTGCCCGCCTCGTCGCGATCACTCGCCCGACCGCTCGACCTCTTCCAGAAACGATGCAGAGCTTCGCGCTCCCTGACCCTGCGGGTATCAAGTTCGCTGAGAAGGAAAAGGAAGCGAGCCGGCAGCGGTTTGTTGATCTCCGAACCCGTCTTCTCCCTGAACAGTTTGCCTAGGTGCTTCAGCGTTTCCTTCGGAAGTTCCAAAGCCCGCCCTCCACGATGGTGGATCTATTGCGTGAACCCGCTGATGCACACGCTCGTTCCCTCCTACTTTCGATGGCGGAACAAGGTGCCATGACCGCAGTCATGCTGGATCATAAAAAGGCGGACAAGAAAACCGGCGGCTGGAATGGCTATGGCCAAAGCTGAGCGACCAGGACCACTGAAGACGATGACGCCTACGCCGAGAGGCTGCTGGTTCGGTAGACAGTACCGCGCCATGAGCCGCGTGACGGCTGCCGCTGCCTGTCCTTGCCACTTGCCATAGACTCTGGTGTTCATTGCGGTCCGCACTATTCTGGGCCTCACAGCGTGCCGTAGGCATGCTCTGGCAGTGACCTATTGGAGGAGGGCTACGATGGCTAACCGCGAACAGAGAGGTAACCGCGAGAAACGTAAGCAAAAAGCGGACAAACCAAAGCTAGCGGCGGGCAAGACTTCGCCGTTCGCACCGGCCCCCGGCATGCACCAGCCCAAAGCTGCGAGCACCAAGAAGGGCGATAAACGACCATAGCGCACGAGCTTGATTGCATTGTGGGCCAGCGCATCAGGCTCATGCTTGGTGCCCTCCTTCAAGCCCGGTCGCGTGGTGTTGGCGGCGGGCCGCCCCTTAGGTCCGCTGCCTATGCTGGTTGGCGACTCGCAGGCTATGCCAGGAGGGTAAGCGAAACCGCCTCACGTCCTTTTTGCGTCCGCACCACCTTCATCGCCACGCGCTGGGCCTCGTGCAGTGCATGCAGGCCTGCCCGTGCGACGATGGAGACGTGAACGAACACATCCTTTTCGCCGTCCTCGCAGGCGACGAATCCGAAGCCCTTATCCGCATTGAACCATTTGACGGTGCCTTCGACAGCGACAGCGGTCGCCGGATCAATCCGCGCTCGGCCCGATGATGCCTTGGGTGAGGATCGCGTGATGGGAGGCGCGGTACCCGTATTGGCATCCACCGCAACGACCGCCGTGACCTGACGCCCCTTTTGCCCTGGCCCGACCTGCACGCTCAGCTTGGTTCCCGGATCGACTGACTCGTGCCCTGCCGCTTGCAGCACACCAATGTGCAGAAACACGTCCCCCGAGCCATCGGCCAGGGCAACAAAACCGAAGCCCTTGTCGGCATTGAACCACTTGACGGTGGCATCGACAGGCGGGTCGCTTGGAACTGCGCGCTCGCGCGGACCTCGCGAGAATGACTGTTGCGGCCGGTCATCGCGCGCAGGGGATGGTGGGTCCCAGTCGTCATCAAAGCCGCGCCGTCTTGGACCCCGGTCTCGTCCTCTCCCCATGTGCCTGCTCTTCCCTGAAACCTGACGATGTTGTGGATGATGCTGTGATGTTCCGGCGATTCTAGCGTGTCGGATCGTTTCGACAATGGCTGATGGCGTCAGGAAACTCAGTGGATAAGGAATACGACAGCGCTTGGCCGACCACGGTTTAGCCGATACCGCCGCCGATGCTCGGGCACCACTATGACCCTGGACAACCGGCTAGAGTTGTCCGCCGTCAGCGCTCACCGGACAGATTGAGCTGATTGCGTAAGGGAGAGAATCGAGCTCGTCGTGGCCCCGAGGAGGGACACGATGAGACAGCGAGAAAAGCAGGCTCCGCAGAGCGCGGAGGAGACCGTCAGAGACATCCGACGAGCCACCAGGCGGCACTTCTCGGCCGAGGACAAGATCCGCATCGTCCTGGAAGGCCTGCGCGGCGAGGACAGCATCGCCGAGCTGTGCCGCAAGGAAGGCATCGCCCAGAACCTCTACTACCGCTGGTCGAAGGAGTTTCTCGAGGCCGGCAAGAAGCGGCTCGCTGGCGATACCGCGCGCGAGGCGACTTCAGACGAGGTCAAGACGCTGCGAGCCGAGGCGCGCCAGCTCAAGGAGGCGCTGGCAGAAGCCACTCTCGAGAACCGCCTGCTCAAAAAAAGCGTGATCGCGGATGGGGAGGACGGCGAATGAGGTACGCCGTATCCGAGAAGCTCGAGATCATCCGAACGGTTGAGACCTCACACCTGCCGGTCCGCAGGACGCTCGCCAAGATCGGTATCCCCAAGTCGACGTTCTATACTTGGCTCGATCGCTACGCTTCAGGCGGTCTCGATGCGCTGGAGGATCACCGGCCGAGACCGCACCGGGTCTGGAACCGCATTCCCGACGACGTGCGGGAGAGGATCGTCCAACTCGCACTCGACGAGCCCGATCGCTCCCCACGCGAGGTCGCCGTCGCGTTCACCGATCGCGAGCGTTCCTTCGTCTCGGAAGCCAGCGTCTATAGGCTTTTAAAAGCACGTGGCCTGGTCACGTCGCCGGCCTTCATCGTCATAAAGGCCGCCGACAAGTTCACCAACCCGACCACCGCCATCAACCAGCTCTGGCAGACCGACTTCACGTACCTGAAAGTCACCGGGTGGGGCTGGTTCTACCTGTCGACCGTGCTCGACGACTTCTCGCGCTACATCGTCGCCTGGAAGCTTTGCACCACGATGCGCGCCGACGATGTCACCGACACGCTCGATCTCGCCTTGCAGGCGTCAGGGCTCGATGACGCGCCGCCGGAGCGTCGGCCGCGGCTGCTCTCCGACAACGGGCCATCCTACGTCGCGAGCGATCTCTCCAGTTGGCTTGAAGGTCAGGGCATGAAGCACACGCGCGGCAAACCCTACCACCCCATGACCCAGGGCAAGATCGAGCGATGGCACCTCTCGCTGAAGAGCCGAATCCTGCTCGAAAACTACTATCTTCCCGGTGATCTCGAGCGCGCCGTCGCCGACTTCGTCGAACACTACAATCATCGGCGCTATCATGAGAGCCTGGACAATCTCACGCCAGCCAACGTCTACTTCGGCAGAGGCCCGCGCATCCTGCAACGTCGAGAGGAGATCAAACGCAAGACCATCGAGCAACGACGCCGACTACATCTGCAAACCGTAACCTGAAAACCAAATCGATGGGCCCGATGCTCTCTTAGCCCAGAAGCTCAGTTGTCCCGAAAAGCCTGACGACGGACATGCTCGACCTGTATGACTGGTTCGGACAATCCGCGCATACCTCGCGAGCGCAGGTATTGATCAGGTGGAACGCTTCTGGCACCACACGAGGAGACACCGGACCTAGCGCGAAGACATAGCAAGCGACCTAGCTCGGCCAGGAGCGCAACTGACGGGACAATGTTTTGTGCCTGCGTCCCTGCCCTTTATCCAGCCCTGCCAGCCTCGCCCGGCCAAGAAGCCGCCGGCGGGCGAGCGGTGGATGCATCAACCGAAGCTCGATGGCTGGCGCGTGCAAGGGGTGAAGCGAGGCAGCGACGCCGCTCTGTTCAGCCGTTACGGCCGCGATCTGACGGAGCGGTACCCGGTTGTCGCCGAGGCCGTTCGCAAGTTGCCATGCGCATCCTGCTCGCTCGACGGCGAGCTGGTGCTGGCGACGGAAGGTGGATTTGACTTCTATGGCCTGCGTGGCGCCCGGCGCCATGCCGACGCTTCACTCTGGGCCTTCGACATCCTGGAGCTGGATGGCGAAGACTTGCGCGGCCTGCCGCTGACCGAGCGCTCGGCGCGGCTGGCGAGGCTGATGACACGGTCAAAGGACCCAGCGCTCGGCTTGGTCCCGAGCTTCGATGACGGCCAGGCCCTGTTAATCGCCTGCATGGACAAGGGCGTTGAAGGCATCGTCTCGAAGCTACGGGACGCCCCCTATCGGCCAGGCTCACGGCCCGAATGGCTGAAGATCAAATGTCCGGGCTGGACGGCGCAGAACAAGGATCGGTGGGAGAAGTTGCGCGGATGAGCGTGGGCCACGGGCTCATCCTATCGTCTTATGGCTATCCGAGGCGGGGGCGCGGCAACCAGAAACGCTGTGGTTGAACCCAATCCGGCGAGCGATCAGTGATGAATTGACATGGACCGTGGCGAATCAGACACGCGCGCAAAGTGCATTGAATTGAATCCAACTAATTGAATCCCCTCTACATTCTGTAGTCACACTTTGCCCGCTCGGTATAGTTCCAACTGAGTGGGGCAAGTGTACATCAAACCAGCCCGACGGTACTATCCAACAGTTGTGTTGAGTTGTGTTGAGTTGTGTATGGGGACGGTACCATGACGGCAAAACGCCTCGCTGGCATTCTAACCGCAGCGCTGGTTGGGACGGCAATTTTGAGCGCGGGTGCAGACGCAAACGGCCGGCGCGGCAGCCTCAAAGATGATTATGTCGAAGCCAGACCCGTCTTTTCGTGGACGGGCTTCTATATAGGCGCGCACGTCGGTTACGGCTGGAATGACATAGACTGGCACTACCAAGGAAATCCCGTTTTCACCGATCATACCGGCGATGGAGTCTTCGGTGGTGGCCAGATTGGCTACAACTGGCAAAGGGGTACCATTGTCTTCGGTGTCGAAGCTGATGCCTCCTTGGCGGCTATCGACGGAAGCACAGCTTGCCCTAATCCGGCGTTCACCTGCGGCCACGATGTAAATTGGATGGCAACCATCCGTGGCCGAGTGGGAACGACTGTCTTTAACCCAATGACGCTGCTTTATGCCACGGCAGGGTGGGGATGGGTCGATGTCGACTACTCTGCATCACCCTTCGTTGGCGGCGGAAACTTCTCCAAGACGCACTCAGGTGCCGTGGTCGGTGGCGGTATCGAGCACGCAGTGACGGCAAACACGACCGTCAAGCTGGAATACATGGCATATCTTCTGGACGACGTGACCACTCCACCCGGAGTTCTGTCCGGCGGAGGTGCGACAAGAGTTGATTTGGATCCCAACGCACTGCATACGGTAAAACTGGGCATCAATTTCAAGTTCTAAGGGCGGTTCCCCATCAGCCCGGAGCGGAGCGCCTGACGCTCCGCTTTTTTTCGCAAACGCCAGCAACCCGATCAGCGCTTCGTTCGTCATCATATGTATGGCGGGCCGCATCTTCGGCTTGTGTTGGATCGGATAATACGACGGATCCGCGACCCCTGTTGCCTTCGCCGGTGTCTGGCGCCGGTACAAGGGGCCGATCAAGCTTTCTGACGACCACACCGAACTCCCTCGTTGAGACTATCAACCACGAGCGCATGCCGGTGCTGCTGACAACCGAGGACGAGTTTTCAACCTGGCTCAACGGCACGCCGACTGAGGCCATGTCGCTGGCGCGGCAATACCCACCCGAGTGCATGCGCATCGTGCAGGAAGGCTTCACGAAGCAGGACCTGCTTGAGGCGGCCTGAGGTTCTCAGCCCAATTTGCCACGTTCCCGGCGTTGGTTATCCACGACCGACTTCTTGAAAACCACGCCATAGGTCTCGTCCGTTCTTCCACGGCCATCGCCTCTGGCGTCCACCTTCGGAGAGGCACCTTTTCTCCATCGTGCACAGCTCGCTCGCATTTCCGTTTTTGCGGGCAAACCAGACGTGCTAAACCAACGAGCACGACGGTGCGTCACTCGGATGCGCCAGGCTCGGGGCGGCTATGGCGATCCACCGGGCTTCCGAGTTGATGACTGCGCCACGCAGCGTGGCGGGCGTGAGCCTCGCCTCGGGTGAAATGGTCGTCGTTAAGCCGGGCCGCGACGGAGAGCCACTGGTCGTTGGCCGCCTTAAGGTCGATTGAGGTTGCCGTTGGCCAGATTGCCTTCGATATGGACTTACCGGTCGGCAGCACCCTCGCCGACGAGCACGAACGGTGCCCAATAGCTTGGGTGCGCCTGCTCGGGCTTGCCATTGTCGATCATCTCCAGCATGGCACGACGGAGACCTTCGGAGCGGCCGATCTTGGCGTTGCGAGTAATCGCTGAGACGGTGGACGTAATGAGCGTGACGGCAGCGTCGGTTTCGACCTCCCAGTGCGATACCAGAAGTGCCCGTGAACCAGCATAGAAGAAGGCCCGAGCTGCGCAAACGTTGCAGCTTCCACCTGACGAGCAGACATACTCAGATGTACATCGCTGTGCTCACGCCGCGACCAAGTTGTTGCGAATGGCGTAGCGCACTAATGCCGCTGTGGAGTCAAGGTCGAGCTTGCGCATGATGCTGGCCCGATGCGTCTCGACCGTTTTGGCGCTGATATTGAGTATCTGCGCGATCTGCTTGTTGCTGTGGCCCTCGGCGACCAGTTGCACGATAGTATGCTCGCGGCCGGTCAGGGCCCGCTCGACCCGGCTCTTTCCGGTCAGGAAGGTTTCCAGCAGGACCTGCGACGCCGTGTCTGTGAAGAAGGGTCTGTGCTCGGCCAGCGACTGGATGGCCGAAATCAACTGCTGCTGGGCGCCTGACTTCAGCACGTAACCGAGCGCGCCAACGTTGAACGCATCGCGCATGATGATCTCGTTGTCGTGCATGGTGAAGATGAGGACCTCAACGCTTTGCACCCGCTGTCGGATTTGGTGCGTGGCCTCGATGCCGTTGAGGAGGGGCAGTGCATAGGCGAGGATGGCCACATCGGGGCCGAGTGGCGACGGCCTGGGCAACGGCGTCTTTGCCGTTGGCCGCTTCGGCGACCACGCTCCAGCCGGGATGATCTGCAAGGATGCGCCGAACGCCTGAGCGCACCACGGCATGGTCATCGGCGATCAGAATGCGGGTCATCGGCAGACGCGGAAATTCGAGGCCTACAGGGTCAGTCGTTTCCGGGGCTGTCTATCGGCACAATCCCGTAGACCCGCAGACGTAACCACCGAGGGACCTAATCGCAGCCGAGCGGTGGGTAGGCGGTTAAGCGCTTTTTCGCACGCACGAGATCCCTAAGAGTTCGCCCCACACCGCGTTCACGGGCATAGCGATTGCCGGGCCGCATTTCATGGGGGCTTTCATAGGTGGCACCATCAGCGAAACGACCGATAGTCGATCGCATTGCAACAACCTTTCAACTTGCCCCCGTGGCGTCTCCGCGAAGTCTGGCGGAAGCAGACGCCACATCGGCGGCTGCTCCGTATGAATTCGTATGCTCCGTATGAATTCGCACCAAGTACACGCTTGACGCACCTGTTCCGGTTAGTAATTTTTCGATTTGCTCACTTTGAGTACGCGTGGAGTTGGGAGCCATGCCAGACGGATTCTTACGCTCTTGGATTGCTACACACGTCAAGCCAGTGCCTGCGGAAGAACGAGCGGAGCGCATTGCTAAATGGGCCGCCGAATGCGTCGCCGATGCGATGATGGCCGGCATCCCCTTCGATGACATCCACGAGGCTGCTGGAGGCAACGTGCAGACCTACATCGCTAGGGCTGCGGACTACCTTGCCAAACGCGAAGCCCAGCCAACAGACGAGCCTCTAGAGCGCCCCGGCGCCTCAGCCTGATCTGGCGAAAGAAAAAGGCCCGCGAGCAGTTAGCTGCGGGCCAGTCGATACCAGAGAAAGCAGCGCCGAAGTGAAGGACACCCCAACGTCGGCGCTACCACAATCCGAGTTGGCGCAGATCAGCTCCCGCCGCGCAATGCACAAATGTTGGTATGCCCCAGCGCTCTCTACCCTTAGCTGACCAAAGAAAAACGCCGGCCTGACGGGGGATCAGACCGGCGCTAGTTGATGCTGCCCATTGGGGGGATAGGGGCACACTGGCGAGGGAAGCCAGATTGGGCAGCCTGTATCCCGATAACCCTGAGCTGCCCCGGGTCGTTCCAAAACTTCTGTGCGATATTTTTGAGCTGGAACTCCCCCATCGCTTAGGCGTTTGGGGCGAGGTCTTTTCAAAGACGCAGCAGGCGTGTTCTCAGGGGCCAAGCAGTCGAACACCCTGATCTTCTGCGCACGAGCCACTATCCGACCTTCCGCACCAGTTCCTCGGGCGTCATCTCCGACAAGCGTTTGATGCGAATCTCCTGCATCAGGACGGCGCACCGCTCATGCACGTCCCGCATCCTTTGCTCGAACTCGATCCCAATCACCTTGTTCGCCGGCCTCAGCAGCAAGATCCATTCGCGCTGCCACGCTCCGCAAATATTCCAGCATCTCGCGGTGTTCCATACCAACGCTCCCGCCCGCACAGTCACTCTGCCAAGCCCACGCACGCTTCGCATCCTGCGTTCCACTGCGCGGCTGGAGCTAGAGTTCCACCCGGCGCTGGCCGACACACACACGCGCTTTGCGCAAGATCGTGCCGATGCTGTAGGTCTGCTTACCTCCGCAAGCCGCGACGCTCTTCAGGGTGCGCTTCGCAAATGAGGTTCTTGAGCTGTCTACGCAGCACCGGGCCTACCACCGTCCGTGGATTAAGACCTTCGCGGTTAAGCTGAAGTCGAATGTCTTCGATGAGAAGGAACACTGGCCGGATTGTGCGAGCTGAAAGGCGCGTTCGAGCGAAGTGGGCTGTGAACTCATGGTGCCAAACTCCTCATAAGGCACCAGAAACAATGCACGGCTTGGCGCGACAGTTCCGATAAGCCTAGATTCTTCGGCGTGCGCAAAGTCGAGCTGCTCCTGCAGGTACGCAAGCCAGCGGGTGTCGTAGGTTCTGACGGGCTCGCCGTTCTGCCATCGGCGCAAGTGTTTGGCGAACCGGTGGTACCGCCTGGCTTCGTTCTGATTTTGTTGAGCAGAGGCTCGGTGCTTGGTGGCCATCTAGCTGCTCCCTTTGATTCGGGAAGCAACCCAGGCTCAGTTGATTCGGTAAAGCGAACGTTAATTTTTGAGCGGTCAGTTGCCGGCGTTGGAACCGAACAAACATTGCGAGGACCAAAGCCTCGAGTCCGACCATTGAACGAACCGGCCGTTCCAAAAATGGTGGTGTTCCTTGTTGAGCGGGGAACACCGAAGGCCGCTACTTAGGCACCTAATCGGGGTGGATACATGAGTTCTTCGTTCGACGACCATAAACTGCGTCATCGCGATCGGCATGAAGCCCATCGGTGTGTGAACGGCAATAATTGCGGGCTTCACGATGGTGAGCTGGTGCTCACTGATGGTGATGTCCTTTACCTCTTCGAATGTCTCAAAGACGACATGTCCGAAGACGCAGGCGTGCGGTTCCCCGCAGCGGCGTTCACCAATTCGAGCGCTTCGCGTGCAGGCGTTCCTGTGCCCGCAAGCGTAACGTACGTTTCCACTTCATGCAGGGTGTCGCAGAATACACCGCGCGCTTGCGTGGGTCCGTCAGCTTTCGCCGGAGACGCGAAAAGGCAGAGCGTGACGATTGCCAGAGCGAGCGGGACGATGAGAGCAGAGGCGTCATCTTTCCATTCCCATTTCATGGCCGAACCTCAAAGAGCCTAGCTACGAGCGACCATTCGTTCGCAGCAGAGGCTCCGCGACGAACCGCGGAGGACGGAGTTTTCAGCGCCCATAACGCCGCTGCCGCTAAGAGGTTCAAGACCCTCTCAACGGGACCTTCCATGGAGGAACTAACCGCAGTGGAACCGAGAAGACGGGCTCGCTGTTTTCCTTCTTCATCTGCAAGGCGAAGCAGGCGGGATGCGTATAGCCGCGCTTGACCTTGTACCAACGGACTCCGGTAAGTTTGTGACCGTCTCTGCCGGGTTCGCCGTTTTAATCCAAGATTCGCTTGCACCACGCGCAGCGCGTCGGGTCGTTCGCCATTGAAAGCTCTCCTAGTTGTGAAAGAGCAACATCCGTGAGCTGGGGCGGCGACAGCGGATCTGAATTATGAAAAAGAGCGCTTCAGATTCTATGCTTGGGTCTGCCCGATCCTGACGCGCATGGGGTCGATACCTATGCGGTGTGAGCCCGTTGCAGCCGCTTTCCAGATCACGTGAAAGAGCTTCGAGCCGGTTGGCTGGAGTGAAGGCACCAGGCAACCACGGATCGCCATCTGTGGTTTGCGACGCCCTCGCCCCAGGCAAGTGCCTAGGGACCCACTATGGCAGCCTTCATTAGACCACGGTGAACTGGGGATAGTTAATGTGGGTGTGTGGATAAGAGGCATGGGCCGGAGCTCTGACATGAAGATCACCGCGATGGTCAAAGTGGAGTTCGAAGGCGATCCGACCATGGACGAAATGGCGCTGAAAATGGCGCTGCAGCGAGCATTGAGCCATTTGTGCCTAACCATCGAGCATGGATCCCTATCTGGCAGACCCACCTCGATCAGAAAGGGGTCATGCAGGGCGGACCTAGTCGCCACGGAGTTCAACAACGTGAGCGTGCTACCTTGAAGGTATGGAAACCGTTGTCCGGGTCTTCTTGATGATCTCGGTCTCGGTGTCGTGCGTGGTTGGTGCACGATGGCTCTTCCAGGCGACTGAACGCCTCGCCTACGAAGCATACGTACCGACATACGTTGAAGTCCCAGTCCTCATCCCTGCATGGAAAGGAGCCGCGCCAATTGACGCGACTTCTTCGACTTCGAGTGTGTCGCTCTAACTCATCGATGCAGACGACCAGCGTCCAAGCTTGAGCTTGCGCACGAGGCCGACGCCTGCAGGCGGGCGATGTCAACGGCGCCGTCCGCATCTATGGCGCCCGCACGGTTCAGTAGCCCCGACCGACTCTAATGCCTCGCGTTTTCTCGCGGCAACCTTGCCAGGCTTAGTTGCGGTCACCAGCAGCAACGTCGGCGCCCATGGATGGAACCGGTCTTGGTTCACGGACGAGGCGACGCCGGCGCTTCATGCGGCGGACGCGTCGGTGGGTTGGCGCACGGCTGACAGCCATCACGTCGAATACGTGAGGGCTCTGGAGCGCCGGCGCCCTTATCTCCAATTCGGGCACGCTGGATCTGACAGAAGATCGCTTAGCTTTGCGGCTTTCAATGTTCTCGGAAATGCCCATCAGCATGAGGAGGATGGTGCCTGCAAATATCCAACCTGCCATACCGACGAGGTATTGGTCGGACGCCGTCCAGCAAGCGTGAGCACCAACATAGGGCAGGAGCGGACAGAGTTGGT
This sequence comes from uncultured Alphaproteobacteria bacterium, assembly GCA_963806735.1. Taxonomy (GTDB): domain Bacteria; phylum Pseudomonadota; class Alphaproteobacteria; order Rhizobiales; family Hyphomicrobiaceae; genus CADEFX01. Next base: position 21,082 of record CAWEBE010000045.1, read on the forward strand.
CTGACATCCACAACGCCAAACTTTCCACGCGCTCTTGAGCCAACCCGCGTCCCCCTCATCGAAACCGCAGTACGTGGCGGGACCATTATGGTTAACGACAGTCTATCTGCGCAATAGGGGCGATGCGATGGGTTCGCCTCGAAACGGGTGCGATTGCATGTCGGAGGGCATCCTGTCCCAGCCACATCGACAGCAAACACCCCACGCCCGGCACAGGCGTGGGGTGCGCAATGCTCGGGGCCCTCGATGGGGGGACAGGGCACCCATCTAGTGGAACGGGGGAGGAAATCACTAGACTGATCCGATAGTGTCCTTTGTTTCAGTCCGTTCCAACATTTCGTTGTCAAATTGGTTGCCGAGGCCAATGTATGCGTTGTGCCTGCGTCCCTACCCTTCATCAGGCTTGAGATACGGAGATCCCGCGACCATAGAGCTCGCTAAGAGCCTCAATACCAGACTGCTGGAGTGCGCCGCCCGTCTTGAGGCCGAGCGACGTGCGGGCGGCTGGGCTGTTGCGGGAAGCCACGACCGAAATCGACCGCATGCGTCGCCAACGCGACGACCTGATTTCCCACCTCAAAGGCCTCTCTCGTCAGATCGCCGAAATGGTGCACGCGGACAGCTAAGGAGTAGGAATGACGACCAACGACGTCGCCGAACGGGCAAGTGAGGCTCAGGAGCCCCTGTTTCGGCTCGACTTGACCTGTCTTGTCATGCACGAGGCCGAGTTCCCGCGGCACAAGTTCGCAGACATGCGCGTAAGCCTCGCCCAGCTGGCGCAAGAGCAGTGCCTTGCCTTGCGCAAGGCCCTATGGGGTGACAGTCAATGCCCGTAGCTCCGGCGGCACTGGCCTTGGCGGCTTTGCTTGTTGGGTCCACGGTGGCGGCCGCACAGACGCCAGCCCTCCAAGTGCTCCCGCCCCACGAGTACTCAAGGTTGCCCGAGGATGCTCAGGTGTTATTCCTCGCTGGAGTGCTCGAAGGCATAGCGTTCACGAGCTACTTGCGCCCCGATTACACGCAATGGACCGATTGCGTTCGCAAGGAACCGTTGGAGACCCTTCTCAAGGAGGTCAACGCCTCCGTCGGGATAGGTGCGCAGGAGCCAATACCCTGGCTCGTCGTTCGGGCGCTCGCTGCACGAGGCTGCCCAAAGTAGCAGCATTGGCGCGGGGGTAAGTCTGATTTCCAGGACGTCCCGAAGGAGTTTCGTCCATGCTCCGCCTACATGCCGTTGCGCTGGCCGTAGGGAGCGCCAGCACGGGCGCCGTGAAATCGACAAATCGTTTTGCCCCCTTTCGAGCCGGAGACTGGTAGCGCTGGCCGATTCGTCCGCTGCGGTCAGGATTGGCGCAATCTGATTGCCGCTCAGCGGCAGTCACAAAGCGGCACTGTGAGAAAAGGGTGTGTCGGCTCGGGCCAAAAGACCCCAGGACCGGCCGTCCCGGCCATCCTATTGGACCGTTGAAGGTAGGCTAGCGACAACTGCTCCGAAGTCAGGGCGCGTTCGAGCAGTCGGATCAACTCACCACAGGAGCAACGGGTGAAGGTTGCAAACATTCTTGCGGCAAAAGATCCACGCGTCATCACGATCAGGCCATCGGACACCATCGGCGCGCTGTGCGAGCGCCTACGCGATCAGCGCATCGGTGCGGCGATTGTGAGCAGCGATGGACAGACGGTCGAGGGGGTCATTACGGAGCGAGATGTGACCTATGGCCTGGCCGTGCACAAAAGCGATCTGTACGCGCTGCCGGTTTCGGCACTCATGACCACGACCGTGATCACGTGTTCTCCGAGCGAGAAGGTTTCGCTCGTCGCATCGACCATGCTGGCACGCAATATTCGACACATTCCAGTCGTGGAGGGCAAGCGCCTTGTTGGCATGATCAGCATCCGCGATGTCTTGAACTGGCGTGTCAACGAGCTCCAACAGGAGACCGGCGGATTGCGCGCGTTTGCAAGCTTGAGGGACCGAAATGGACCCATGGATCGATAACAGGATCAACGTCCGTTTTCGTTCGTCATCTGACGTACAGTACTCAGCCGCACACGGCGAATAAGTGCCAGTTTCGGCTCCTTGGCTTTTGGGGATTCTTGGAGCGTCCGAAGCGCGCAACGACGGCCGCCATCCACTGATTATCCGCGGCCGCCTCCAGAGCTTCGAGGCGCCAATAGGTTGCCCAATGCATGCCGCGTGGCTTCGGTGGGAACTCCTCCAGCCGAACCGCCGAGGCGCCGCCGGATCTTGCGGGCGCGTCGGTTGGCGCGCTGGGCGCGGCTTTCAAATTGGCTCTTGTACGGGAGCCCATGGCACAGCCGGCCTGACTACGGGGGAGCTCCTCGCGTGATTAAGAAACCCCGCTGAGCGGGAACCGGACCTCCGTAGGTGCGGCGAATTTGCACCTGTGGGCTGATACGGAGGCCAACATGAAGCAGCAGTATCCGACCCGAGGACCTGGCTCGTGGGAGCCCATCAGTGCAGGATTGGGCAAGGCGCTGGAGCGTCTAGCAGACGAGTACCAGAAGCGTACCGATGAGTGGTCGGCTGCGCGCCGACATCGCAGACGGGGAGATAGTCATGAGCAACCACGAGGCGGGAGCGCAGAGGTCAAGTCTGCTCGCATTGCAGACGATCGTTAGCTACGTATTTGCAGAGCTGGCGAAGGTGGACCCGAAGCTGAATGCGGCAATCAAGAAAGGTTTTGACGACGCCGCGATGTCTGCCGAGGTGCTGGCTTTGAAAGACGGGAAGGGTGAACGGGGGCAATCGGCGTTGATTGCTCTAGACATCATTGAAAAATTTCGAGCGATTACTTTTAATGAGCCAGAGAAGAAATGAGAGCCCCGCTTCGGTGGGGCTTTTGCTTTCACCAGCCCTTGTCGCGCTTCAGTTGCTGTAGACCTTCCAGCTCTTGAAGAAGTGCTTGAACCATCTCTGGGTTGGCAGTGGGTCTAATTTTGCCGGATGTCCTCCTCGCCTCTTTGTATGGCTTTTTCAGTTTCCGTGATTGCTTGAGCCAGTTCTTCGGGTGAGGTGATGGTGGATAGGTCACGCATTGCGTACTCCCAAATCTATTTCCCCCCAGTCAGTCGCGCTGCGCTGGATGCCAACTTCGAGGCCCTAACGTTAAGCCCTCAGCGCATATTGCTGACCGCTTCCCATATGAGATGGCCGGTTGCGCGTTTCAACGTGTCCAGCATCAAACATCTCAACTTGATTGCCCCAAGCGTCCCAGCCTCTGCGCGACATCCTTGAGAACATCTCCAGGTACGGACCGCGCGTCAGTCGTTCGATCCGGCCATAAATTTCTTCTGGCTTGCGGCTGTGCTCGCGTCGCGGTGAAATTACTAGCCGGCGAACATCCTTCGCCATGCGCGGTGGCGAACCTCGCGTCGCCAGCAGGCATTGCTCGACGTTGGCGCGCGACCAGTAGCCGAGGCCCGTAAAGAAATCATCCGTCGATAAAGCTTTCAGGTCGGCACGCTTGTTCGTCTTGGCCCAATAGAACCCGACTGTCTTGTACGTGAACCCCCACGCCTGGATCAGTTCCATTGCCTTCGGAAGTAGCGGGTCTGTGGCCCACAAAAAGAGTACGCAATCCTTAGCGGCCCATCGCTGCGGCTCAAGAGCGGTCAGGCCCGCGAAGTCCATGCACTGGTAGTGAGAGACCGCGTTACGGCCCGTGCCCTTCTCACTGTAGTTTTTGAAATTCCATGGAGGGTCCGAATAGATGACGCCGTACCGCTTAGTGGGCGTTGAGCAGATCATGCACGCGATCCTTAAAGTAGGTGTTCACCTGCTCAACCGCCTCCACTACAGGGTATTGGAAGTGATCGTCCAGATCCTCTCTGATTAGAGAAATCGGGGCAGGAATTGACCGGACGCCATAGTAGTAGATGATCTTGGCTTCGGAATGGTCGACCGCGTGACCACGCGCGCCGCCGTAGCTTTTCAACAGCACATGCGTGCAGATAAGGTCGCGCATGATAGACCTCACCTTACCAGCATCGTGATCGCCGTTACCGCGCTTTACTTCGTAGGTTCTGAGCGAACGATTTACGTTGTCATATACAACGATATCCACTTGAACCGTTCGCTTCGCTTCACCGTAGGGAAGCTGCGATTTGAAGCAGTCCTCGCGTGAGCTACTGTGCACTAGTCCGTCAGCTGCACCTGAGACTGCAAAGGTCGGGTCGCTCCAGACATCCAACCGATTGTTGTCGCGCAATCGCTCGAACAGCGCCGCCTCAAGGATTTTGCCATGTCTCTTGTAAGCGGAGCTTACGATGCTGGTAGATCGCGCATACCGGCTGCCGGCAATTGGATCGTCGCGAAATGATTTAACCGATAGCCGTCTTACGGTTTCATCCACGAGCGGCTTCACTCTATCAAAACACACTGACACAGAACGCCCCGTCCCCGATTAAAGAGAAATCTAAGCACGTCCCCAGGGATCTGACAAAGCCCTGATCCGAGTGCGGAGTGTGTTATGCTGATCATTCGGGCGTAATTACCGGGGGAAGTTGGAGGGGAAGGCGTGCCCTGTCGATCCAAACTTGCTGCGCTTCTTCTGGTTATGGCCGCTCCCTCTATCATGGACTTGATGCTCTTGGGGTTGAGGCTGCCATGCTCATTGCCGTGGCTGGCATCGGCAATCTCCGCGCAGTCCTACGCAAAGTCTTCCACCTGTCGGTCACGGGATTTGGCGATGCAAGCGTACCTTGGCGACGACTGAAGGTAGTATCTAAGTCCGCTTAAGCGAGTGCTGTCGCATGAGTACACCTGAGTACGATTGGCATGACGTCTACAGCAAGTACGTCGATCTGGTCAGCAACGCGAAAGACCGTGACGTCATCCGGGATGCTGCAGACCTTCCGTATCCACGGAAAATCATCAGAGCTACGATGCTCGAATTCGTGCGTGAGGAAAAAGACCACCAGAAACGAGAGCTGATGAAGACGCTCTACCTCACCATCGCGAACTTTCAGAGCATGACCACCCAAGAGCGAGAGGCGGTTCAGATCATGAGCCGGCTCGACCCCGCTCTGCCGGACGCCGAATTGAAAAACCTAGCCAAGCGCATCGCAACTGCGAGCGACGTGTATCAAGCAGTGCTTCGGCGGTATGAAAGCGATCTTCAGCAGCTGAACGGGGACTTGAACACACTCCCGTCAAGCTAAGGCAGGTCGATCGGTGCCCATGCGCGCTGCTGCTGTGTAACAGCGCACATCGTCAAACATCGTGATTCCTCGCAAACACATCCGTACCCAACTAACCACCCACGTCGGGCCGAAGCTTCGTTGGCCGGCTGTACAGGACGACGAAGCCCTGCTCCGCTAACAGCATACGGTAGTGCGGCTTGAGGCTGGCGATCGCGCCTCCCCGAGATCCCATCCAAGGTCCGAGACGGCAAATTTGGGCCGGTAGTTTCTCGAACGCCTCACCCTCATGGCAGAGAACGTGGATCAGGCCGTTTGGGTGGCCCCGATCCTCATTCCCGTTTGCCCGCCTTTTTAGCGCGACGAGGTCTTTGATGCGCGACGCCGCCGAGGGCGGTCTTCGTGAGCCGCAGGCTTCTGATGTGCAACCGTCTTAAATGCCAGCTCAAACTCGCCCTCGTTCCGTGTCACTTCCGCCTTCTTGGCGGCTTCTCTAAACCGCTTGAACTGCTCGGCTGGAGAGAGTTCTAGCTCTTTGGGCTTTGGCATAGTTCGTAATGATAGGTGATTTGGGCTCCGGCTGCGAGAGGCATAGAATTGGTGTGCGGTGGCTTTGGTCTCCTTTTCAGCCGCCGCAATCACTGCCCTGACCTTGGCCTGTGTTGCTCTAACAGCGCAGGCCTTTTCTTTGCCGCGCCCGACGGGCCGGCCCGAGCAGTATCACCTTTGGGAGTTGGCAAGATGGGTTGTATAGTGGCTGGCGTGATCGATTTCCATTCTATCCCCGCGTAATGCGTTGGTATCGATCACGACGCCTTTGGCCCGCTAAGGATGCGGGCCTTTTTCATTCACTCACCTTTGGCTTCAGCACCATTAAGATCAGTCAGAAACCCACACCTTTCAGCCCACTATCGGTCCATTCCTCTGCCGTGCGCACGTAACGGGCAACCAGCTCAGCCGTCTTGTGGCGGCTGCGGCTCCTGATCTTCCACTCAGGCTTGCCGGCAATGGCGGCTGCCGTGCAGAAGCCGGCGCGCAGACTGTGGCCGCTGCATATGCGCGCCAGCTCGTCGGCGTCAGCTTCGCTGCGGCCTAGCTCCAGAGCACGCTCGCGCACCCGGGCCTTGATGATGCGCGCCACGCTGCGATCGGACAGCCGGCCGGCGCCGATCTGGCCGCCCTTGATCACCTCGCGGAAGACGGGTTGCCCCGGCTCCAGCTTGGCGATGGCGGCCCACTCGTCGAGCGCATCGCAGGCGGTCGGCATATCGGCGCACGGCACGATGACCTCAACAGGCTCGCCTTTGCCGCCCTTGGTGCTGAGCAACGTGATGACGATGCCGCGATGATCCTGCGTCAGATATCCGTCGCCGGTGCCTTGGCGCTTCCAATCCAGCCCGACCAACTCGGACCGACGCAGCGCGGCGGCAAAGCCCAGTGCCAGCAGCAGCCGGTCGCGCGCATCGATGGCGCTGCTGCCGAGGCCAGCGCGAAGAACTTGTCCTCGGCGCGCTCGCGCATGTTCGACATCTCAATCTGAAAGTCATTCCACGCTGCTGGTTCGTTCGCGAGGTCATTGATCGGCACCCGGAGCTTCAGGATCTGCACTAGTAGCTATCGCCAGGGCATCCAGGCGGGCGAGCATTTCATGTGCGAATTCTGCCACAATGATGGGTCATCGCTGCCTGCCCATGTAGCGCCTCTGATCCTCTGACCATTGACCGCGTGTACATCTCCCGCGTGACAGCGTCGCTGTCATTCCGGGACGGCCGGCGCGGCTGACTAACTTTTCGTAGCGGCCCCGGGGCGGCTGGCATCAGCAGCGGTCGCAAGCTTGAGAGACAAAAGCTCTGCCGGTTTGAAGTAGTACAATTGCTCCTTTGGCGTCTCCATGGCGTAAATCCACACGGCGAGATCGACGCCCATATCGCGAAGGTACTTCTGGCACAGGGCGGAGACGTGCTGCGCTCCGGCCATGTCTGCGGAGCCGACGTCGAAGGCGTAAACCTGATGCACGCCGATGGCAGCATTCTTCCCGGCAACCCGCTGCACGCCACCCGCGAACATCAGCGGACATGACGAGGCACAGTAAGTGCCGGCGGCAACTTCCGTGGAGAAGCCCTTCTCGCGAATGAGGCGACCCATGTGCAGCGCGTCCTGGACGGAGCCGCCCGGTGAGTGCAGCACCACCGTCTTCACGTAAGATCCGCGCTTGTCGATCTCCTCTGCAAAGGCCCTCGCAATGCCCGGTGTAATCGTGCCGGTCGCGAGCAGCCGTCCGTCTGCTGCCAGCTCGAACGACATGGCCTCGCGCAGCCTGGCGGTCGGTATGCGCACAGGCAATTTAGGGGCGCTTTCGCGGGTGTGCTTGGTAGGAGGAAGCGGCTCCGGACCTGGCGCTTCCCGTGGGTGCAGGTCGCGCTGCCTCAGAGTGGCATCAAGCTCCGCATAATCGAGCGCGACGACAGCGACGGTCGCGGCCATGAGCGCGTAAAGGATCCAACGCAGAACAAGCTCGTCGGGCCGATGGGAAAGCCAACGGATGATCGCGCCCTTGCCGCGCTCGCTGGCAGCCATCGCTCCTGCCCCCTTAGCGATGCGCGGTCGAGAAGGCTGCAACCTTTTCGCCCCCCGGTTTGGAAGCTTGGTCCTCCGCGAGGGTGTCAGGTGTCTGGCGCGCCGCCTCGCCCACATCGCGCGCAAGGCGCAACGCTGCCAGCAGTTGACTTGCGGTCATGGTCTCGGCTTCTGCCGGTTCTGCATCGCGCCGCATATGCGCATGCACCACGCACAAGATCAGTACGAGGACCGCAGGCATCAGGTCGATGGAAATGGCACCTGCCCAGCTCGGGATGAAGTCCCCCGCATAGCGGAGCACAGCTTCGGCAGTCGACAGCGACTGGAAGCGCTGAGGCTCGATGCGGGGTTCGGCCAAGATCTTGTCGGCCGCGTCCGAAAGCGCCTTGGCTTGCGCGGCCACCGCCTGCTCGACCTTACCCACCACCGTGGTCTGCCTGTCGCCTAGATCACCGCGGCCGCTGGCGGCCGGCGCAATGAAACCGGAGATCAGGCCATCCGCGGCGCGTTTGACCGCGGGAGCAACAGACGTCTGTTGCAATGAGGCGATCACGCCCATCAGCGCCATCGCCTCCCTTGCGAAGTTGTCGCTGCGCTCGTTGATGGGACCACGATCGGAGATGAGCGTGCGCATCTTCTCGATGTGCTTGCCGCCTTGCTCGTACAGCGACTTCACCTTTTCACCCGACTGCGTGACCTCCTGTCCGAGATTGGCCAGCTGGGTCGACATCTGAGTGAGGAGCTGCACCACGGTGCCCGAACCCGATGTACCCGTCAGCGATCCGGCCCGCTCGGCTTCGGCAAGCTTGGAAAAGCGCGTGCTGGCCATCTGGATGTCGGGAAGAAGGCTCTGCGCACCCAGGGCGTTGTTGTGGGCCCGGTCGAGATCGCGGGTGTAGGACTGCACGGCAACCGAAAGGTGCTGCTGGAGCGCGGCCGCCCCGGCCAGGGCAGAGGCGTTGAGCCATGCCGACATAGCGACAATCATGAGCGAGCCAAGTGCCATGCAGCCGAACAGCAGGCCGCGACTGCGCATGTCCCGCACATGCGGCAGGAAGCCCATCAGATAGGTCCAGAAGGCATAGATGCCGATGGACACCGCCACCGAGTAGATCACGGCCGCGAAGAAGACCACGGTCGCGTTGCCGTTAAGCAAGTCCCGGACGCCGAGATAGGTATAGACGCCACTCGCCAGCGCCAGCACGGCGAGCGTTACGCGCGTCATCACTTCCAGGCGATTGACGCCCTCACGCAGCACCAAAGACATGAAACCTCGCGAGCAGCTGAAGCTTTGCCGCCGTCATCGCACTGTTGCAAGCCACGCGCCAATCGCGGCAGCATCCCGGTCATCACGTCCGGCCGTGCGGAAGGCCCCGTTTAAATAGGCATTGGCCGGTTCGCTTCCAATAGGAAGGCGACTGAGGCTGCCGCAACGGCCTTCCAATCGATCCGGGCTGGTGCCTTCTTCCCGGGGGGAAAACCGCGGTTCGCGCTGCGGGGTGCATCCATTCATCTGTCTGCTGGTCGCTGGTTGCTCGCCGCTGACGACACTGCTTCCAGCGCCGGGCCGGTTCGCCAGCGAAGATGTCGGAGGCGGGCTAATGCGCATCGCAGCACCCAGGGGCGGCCTCGCCGATTGTGCCTCCGCAGACGAGTGCGTCCTTGTGAGAGCGGCCGAGGCGACCCAGAGGGTTGGCGCTACGCATTTTATGGTTTTGCCCGGTCACGGCGGTCCGACCCAAAGGGGCTATGCCTACATCAAGGTCTTCACTCTTGGTCCAGGGAAAGGTGTGCCGAGCAGCACAATGTCCGCCGAGGAGGCTTTGACATTTTTTCGCAAGCGGCCGAAGCCGGATGGCCGAGACGCGTAAGTCGAAGTCAAGAACACGGCCGGCCCCAGTTCTTCACCTCATGTGCGTGCCGCACCGACTGCGTCGGCCATCCATCGGTCCGTTAGCGCCACGTTGGAAGTGCGAGCGCCTCGGTAATCCGCTCGGCCGCATTCTCATGGACAACGTGCGTCCTGTGCTGCAGGCTTCATGTTTCCGCTGCTGTTTCTGTTGGGCTGGCGTCTTGCACCCATTCGATGCGGATACCTTTCTCAGCCATGCAGCCTTTGAATGCGGCCTGTTGCACTTTGGCTTGCTCAATTGAGCGACCAATGCCGTAGGTGTCACCGCTCAGTCTCGGCACCCCATCTCGGGCGACCTGCGCCCTGGCTGCGCACTCTGTCCTGGCCTGCTCTTCGGTGGCCAACACGAGCGGCGCTCCGTCGAACCGCGATAGCTCTAACCGCTGCGCTTGCGACGATGCGCATCCACTTAGCGCGAAGCAGACGGCTAAACCGCCGATACGGCGAACCATCGTGCACCTCGAATGTCTGCACACGGCACGTACATCGATTCGCTTGCTTGTGCGAAGCTGGCAAGTTGCCGTGCGCTCGCCGCTCCGGGTTGAACGAGATTGCACCCGCGCTTACGGCTTCGCGGGTGTCCCCCTAAGGGCATATACCGATGAGACCGTTTGGCGCGTCTAGGAAACCCCGCCCCCTGACCGCCATTTTTATCGGGAGATTGGCATTCTGGCTGTTGTATTGGGGGGCCCCATGCCGAAGTACTATTTCAATCTCAAGGGCAATGGCGATCTCATAGAGAGCGACCGGCCCGTACAGTTTCCGTGTCTCGCCACTGCCAAAGCCGATGCCTTAGCGATTATCCGCGGCATGCTGGCCGACCTGCCGGGTGACTGGCAGTGCGGCACCATTGGCTTCGCTTTTGAGATTTGCAACGAGGCGGGCGAGTTACTCGATATCGTCAAGTTTGAAGACGCCGTGCTTCTGCATTAGCTGTCTCACCTGCATTCCCTCTGGGCGAACCGACATGCAGCCAAACATGGCGCCGTCGGTATGCGGAATTAACCGCACGCCACGGTAGTTCCTCGTTCCGCGGGCCGCATGCTCTAGCCTGACAACGACACGTGGCTTTGCTCGCCACTGGCCTAAGCGCGTGTGGCCATGACCCGCATCCTGATCGCTGATGATCATGCCGTGGTGCGCTCGGGTGTCCGACGCATCATCGAAAGTCACGCGGGCTGGACTGTCGTCGCCGAGGCTGCTGACGGCAAAGACGCCATCGACAAAGCCATTGCCACCAAGCCTGACGTGGCCATTCTCGACGACACGCTGCCCCGGATCAACGGCATTGAAGCCACGCGCCAGATTCGCCTGCGTGCACCGAACGTCGAGGTGCTGATCCTTACGGAGCACGACAACGAGATCATCATGCGCGAAGCGTTCAGCGCGGGCGCACGCGGCTATCTTCTAAAGACAGAAGCCGAACAAGAGCTGGTGGCTGCCATCGAAACTCTTGCGGCGCATCGGCCGCATTTGACCAGCAGGGCTATGGAGGCGCTGCTGGCGGTCTTTCTGACCGATGCGCAGCCGGCCAAGCAGCTGCTGACGCCCCGTGAGCGTAGTGTCTTGCAATTGGTCGCCGAGGGGCACAGCAACAAGCAGATTGCCAAGGTGCTGAGCGTCAGCATCAAAACTGTGGAGACGCACCGCGCTGCGATCATGCGCAAGCTTGAGCTGACCTCGACGGCGGCGTTTGGTGCGTTACGCCGTCCGTAACAAGCTGATCGAGCCTTGAGCCGGTCACGTTTCCGCTGCCGCGCAGGGGCCTCGTGGAGCCGCCGACGACCAGGTCAGGCCATCGCTTAGAGATCGCGTCTAGCTGCTTTCATAGCCGAGGTGTCGGACCGGCTCAACTGATGCTCCCGACGAGAATGCAGCGCCTTGTACCGATAAAGCGGAAAACTGCAGGGCTCCGGCGTAGGAGTTGTGAAGAGTCCGCAGCCGCAGACGGCGCTGGCCAATGGCCGCAGCAAGACCGAGGAGCGGACTCGCCCGTTAGCTGCTGCTGGCGGTTGATCGCCTCGACGGCGATGAACTAACGCTCACCCACGAGTTCCTATCGCTGATGCTGGGCGTGCTAGCGGACGAGCAAGGAAGTTCGCTGTCACATGTTGTCCCCTCAGGGGACTATGCCTGAACCAAATTGTTGCGAACGGCATAGCGCACCAATGCGGCCGAGGAGGTGAGGTCCAGCTTGCGCATGATGGTGGAGCGGTGCGACTCGACCGTTTTGATGCTGACATTGAGGACAGCGGCCGCCTCTTTGTTGCTGTGGCCCTCGGCGACCAACTGGACCACAACTTGCTCGCGGTCAGTCAGGGTTCGCTGGACCTTGTCCGCCTCGGTCAGGAAGTTTTTGAGCAGGACCTGCGACGCCCGGTCAGTGAAGTAGGGCTTGTGCTCGGCCAGCGATTGAACGGCGGAAATCAAATGCTGCGCGGCATCCGACTTCTGCACGTAGCTGCGCGCTCCAGCGCTCAGCGCCTCATGCAACAGGCTCTCGTCGTCGTGCATCGTAAAGATGAGGACTTCGACGCTTGGCACCCGCCGACGGATTTGGCGTGTGGCTTCGATGCCGTCGATCAAGGGCAGCCTATAGTCGAGGATGGCCACGTCGGGTTTGGTGGCAATGGCCTGGGCGATGGCGTCTTTGCCGTCCGCAGCTTCGGCAACAACGCTCCACCCAGCGTGATCCTCGATGATGTGCCGGACGCCCGTGCGCACTACGTCGTGGTCGTCGGCAAGCAGGATGCGGGTCATGTGCAGTCATGCCGATTGCTGTTGCCATGCGCGCTGTAGGACACCGAGGTCGATCCGCGACTGTTGCAATAGTCGTCAAACCGGATGCCCAAAACTCCGGTTCTTCGCCACACTACAGTTGCGACCCTCTGGCGAATGCCATCGTTCAACTCAAATAACCGCGGGAGTGAACCGGCATTGGGCACTCTCACCTCAGCCAATGCAGCCGACGAACGCTGCACCATACAGGCGAGGGTAGACCCGTTCGCGAGGTGGATGGTGCCGGGCCGCTGGCTATCCTGAACCATGGGTCACTCCCTCCTACTTGTGACAGGCGTCGACACCAACTAGAGCCGCCTACACGGCCCTTGCGGCGTTGAGCTTAACGTCGCGTGGCTCTCGCGACTTCGTTCGCTGACACCTCACCGGCGGCAACCAAGGCGTTGACACAAGCTCGCGACAGCTTGCGTTGGTTGGCGCGCATGCAACGGCGGACGCCGCGCCCGTCGGGGTCGTGTTGGCTGCAGTAGGCCATGTAGTCGCTGGCGCAGCCCACCTCCACGCGGCCATCAACGGCCGAGGCCGGAGCGGGCACGAAGACTGAGGTGGCCAGGATCAGAGATCCAACAATCATATAGGTTTGCATCAAGTTGCCTCTTGCAGCGGCAGGATGGTTTGCAGCCGATGGACGGTCCCCAAGAACGCCGGCAGGCTCGGTAAAGCCACTAGACAGCGTGTGCTGGGATTGTACTGATGCCTATCAGGGGATGGCCTGATGTTGGGCTGGGGAAAACCTGGGTGCTCTGTCTCGCTTCTCAGTCGCCTGCGCAGGACACCGTAAACGAGGCAGCCTCGTTCGACCCGACCAAGATCACTGCTTTCAAGCTCCACCCGTGCGCGATGGCCTCAGCCAGGAGCGGGTCACTGCAATTGGGTCCCCGGCTGCGTCCTGCGCCAGGGCCCGAACCCGCGCCTTGACGATCGTAGGCGTAGCCGAATGCTTAATCCTCAAGACCCTCAGCACAAATCAGTGTTTGCCCTGAGTGCAGGATGCGATTGTGAACATTAGCAGTAGATGCATGGACAACGTAAATGGTTGGTGATCCCCATGCGTCGTATCTCTGTACTTATCGCGTTTACCATCCTGCTGGTCTTCGCCGTGGCGGACCAAGCCTCCGCTAGACGTGGTTTTGGTGGCGGCGGCTTTCGTGCTGGTGGGTTTCATGGTGGAGGCGCTTTTCGCGGTACTGCCTTCCGCGGTGGGGTCGCAGGTTGGCGGGGCGCAAATTGGGGGGTGGGTCGCGGGGTTGCTTGGCGGGGCTGGAGCGGTCGTGGATGGGGGTATGGGGCCGGTGTGGCGGCCGCAGGCCTCGCAGCCGGTGCCTACTATTACGGGAGCTCGTACCCTTCGTACTCCTATAACTACGGGTACTCTTATCCTTACTACTCGTACCGGAGTTATCCGTACTACTACGGGGCAAGTTATTATCCGTATGGCGCCGCCTACAACTACTGCGACGACTGATTGGTCGCAGCATGGGTCGCGCCATGGTGCTGATCCGCCCGCCTATCCCCGGGCAGTCATCACGTCCCAAGGCAATGAGCGTCCCCGCGGCGATACCGCAAGCACCGAAGCTGCGCGATAGCGAGCGTCTCGACGTGAGCGGCTCCATGGTGACGTCGGCGGGACGCTTGCGCGAGCAGCCCTGTCCTCGCTCGTTCACCCGTTGCTCGGCACCGCCTATCAGGCCCAGTGCCGGAAATCCCTTCACCTTACCCTGCACGTTCGGACAATCGCCCCATGACCCGCATCTTGATCGCTGATGATCACGCCGTGGTGCGCTCGGGCGTTCGGCGCCTCCTTGCAGACCATCCCGGCTGGAGCGCGGTCGCCGAGGCGACCAACGGCAAGGACGCTATTGCCGAGGCCATCGCCACTCAGCCCGATGTGGCCGTGCTCGACTATCGACTGCCCCTGCTCAACGGCATCGAGACCACGCAACAAATCCGACAGCGGTGCCCAGCATCGAGGTCCTCATCTTCACGATGCACGACAACGAAAACCTGCTGCGCGATATGGTGCAGGCGGGAGCGCGTGGCTATGTGCTGAAGTCAGACGCCAACAGCATTTGATTTCTGCCGTCCGATCGCTGGCGGACCATAAGCCCTACTTCGCCAGTGGGGCTTGTGAGGATTTCCCGGAAATGCTGCGCCCGGATGAGCGACAGTTCGAACAACCGTTGACCAAGCACGAGCAGACGATCGTTCGGTTGGTCACCGAGGGCCACAGCAGCAAGCAGATCGCGAGAATACTGACTATCGCCGTCAAGACGGTCGAGAACCATCGAGCCGCGATCCTGCGCAAGCTCGGCCTCACGTCTACCGCGGCATTGGTGCGTTACGCCGTGCGCAACAACTTGACTGAGGCTTGAGGCGCACCGCGATTGCACTTGCGCTCGGGCCAATGTGCACGAAGTGCCATGCGTGATCTCCCCCAAAACAGGGGTGCCCGCCACAATGGCAGATGATTTGTAAGCCCATTGACGCGCGACCCTCAAAGGGGGTGTCCGGATGCAACTGGATCTGTCACGCAGCGCCGATTGCCGGCGCAAAGCCGCGCCAGCTTGGCTCGGCTCAATTGCCTTGGCGATGGCGATGGGCGTCACCTATTTTCTCGCCGCCCGGCTGAACCTTGAGCTACTCAGCATGCCGGACGGTGTGGCCGTGTTCTGGCCCGCGGCGGGTATTGCCGCCGGCACACTCATTGCGCTCGGACCCATCGCAAGGTGGCCGGTGGTTGCGGGCGTCATGGGTGCCACCATGGCGGCCAATCTGACAGGCGACAGGAACATCGCGAGCGCCGTTGTCTTCTCGCTGTGTAACGCCGGGGAGGCCGCGCTGATCGCGTGGCTGATCGAACACCATTTCGGTGCAGATTTCAGCCTTGATGCCCTGCGTCGGGCGCTCGGCTTCTTCGTGGCAACCGCCGTCGCAACCACGGTCTCGGGGATCGCAGCCACGGCAGGGTTTGCCTTATTCCACCCCTCCGAGGCGTCGCTTCTGACCGTATGGATGAACTGGCTGGCTTCCGACGCCATCGGTGTCGTCACGGTGGCACCGCTGATGATCGGACTCATCCGCATCCTACCCGCCCCGCCTAGCGGACCTAAGATGCTGGAAGGAGTGGTGTCACTTGCCGTCTTAGCCACGGTGAGCACGGTGAGCTTCGGCTCCGACTACATGTTCACCGTCCTGCCCCTCGGCTTGCTTCTGCCCTTGCTGATCTGGCCGGCCGCTCGCTGCCCTCCGGTTTTCGCGGCGGCGGCGGCCTGTATCGTCTCGCTCGTGATTGTCGTGACCATGACGCTGGGCATCGGCCGGTTGGGTGATCCGAGCATTGCTCTCGTCCATCGTGTGCACGCAGCGCAAATAACCTTGCTCGGGATGTCCACGTGCACCCTCGTTCTGGCCGCGCTGTGTGCCGACATGCGCAGTCACCAGAGGGTGCTCAAGGAAAGCGCCGATCGGCTGCAGCTGGCTCTCGATAGCGCCGAACTCGGCGTCTGGAGCCTTGATATCAAGACTGGCCGCTTTCAAAGCGACGCGCGGGATCGCGAAATTCATGACTACCGACCCGACCAGCCGCCCGAAACCGTCGCCGCAGCACGGCCTTTCATTCATCCCAGCGATCTGCCGGTATTGGACGCAGCCTTTGCGGCCTCCAAGCGGACCGGTGCCCGCTGCAAGGTCGAATATCGTGTGGCTCCGGCTTCCAATGGCATACTTCTCCCCCAAGAGCGCTGGGCAGCGCTCGAAGGCACCGTCGTGCGCGACGCCCACGGCCGGGCTGTGCAATTTCTTGGGATCACGCGCAACATCTCCGACAGCAAACAGGCCGAGCGGGCGTTGGCCGAGCGCGACCTGCAGCTTGCGCTTGCTGGCCAGTTTGCCCTGGTCGGCAATTTTGCGGTCGACGTCAACTCCGGGAGGATGCAAGTTTCCGCCGGCTATTCCGCCATCCACGGCTTGGCCGAGGGGACCGCAGAGAGCAGCCGGGCCGATTGGCGGGCCAGGGTTCATCCGGATGACTTGAGTAACGTTGAGGCTGGCTTCGCGCGGGCCATTGCTGACGAGCGGCGCGAGCACTATTGCGAGTATCGTATCGTCCGTTCCAGCGGAGAGATCCGATGGATCAATTCACGCAGCTTCATAACCTACTGCGATGGAGCGGCGCCGCGTCTCGTCGGTGCCAACATCGACGTCACGCAACGCAAGCAAACGGAAGCAGCGCTCAAGGAACGCGAAGCCAGCCTGGCGGATGCTTTGGACGCGGGTCAAGTCATGGCCTTCGAATGGAACGCCATCACAGGGCAATCGCGGCGCAGCCTTAACGCGGCTCGCATTATTGGCGATGATCAGAGTGGGGTGGACAGTCGTCAAAGCAACCAGTTCCTCAAGCGCGTCCATCCTGAGGATAGACCGAGCTTCAAGGCGCACATCAAGCAGCTCTCGCGAGACAATTCTTCATATGCCGTGAATTTCCGCTTTTGCTGTCGAGACGACCGACAGGTCTGGCTGGAGGAGACGGCGAGGGGCGAGTTTGACGCCACGGGCAAGCTCCTGCACATCAAAGGGCTGACGCGAGATATCACCGAGCGCAAACACGCCGAGCTGGCGCTGGAGGAACGCAACATCCAGGTTGCGCTAGCGGAAAAGGCCACTCTCGTTGGCAGTTTTTCGTATGACGTAGATACCGAGATCATGCAAATTTCCGAGGGCTATGCGGTCATCCACGGCTTTCCTGAGGGCACAACCGAGATAGCACGCAGCCAATGCCTGGCTGGCGTGCACTGCGACGACATAGCGTGGGTAGAACAGGTCCGTAGCCAATCATTCCGTGCGCGCCGGCGCGAATATAACGTGGAGTATCGTATCAAGCGTGCTGGCATGGTGCGTTGGGTCGAGACGCGCTGCTTCCTCGCGTACGCAAGCAACGGCCGCCCGTCGCGGGTGCTCGGTGTCAGCATCGACATAACCGAGCGGAAGCAGATGGAGGAACAGCAACACCTGCTGGTTGCTGAGCTCGACCACCGCGTCAAGAATACCCTGGCCACTGTTGCCGCCATCATCGCTCAGACCCAGGAGGGACGGGGATCATTGCCAGACTTTGTGGCCGCACTCGATGGCCGGATCCAGGCGTTGGCGAAGACCCATGAATTGCTAAGCCGCAGCCATTGGGCCGGCGTGTCGTTGCACGACATCGTTCAACGTGAGCTTGCGCCCTATGAGACCGGCAATGTGGAGATCGATGGTCCGCAGGTGGAGCTAAAGCCGGAAGCGGCCCAGGCCATGGCCATGGTTGTGCACGAGCTGGCCACCAACGCCGCAAAGTACGGGGCATTGTCCAATCGCAGCGGGCGCGTGGAGCTTCGCTGGTGGTGGCTGCGCAATGGTTCATCCGGCCGGCTCGCCGTCGAATGGCGGGAGATCGATGGTCCTCCAGTTCAGCCGCCGAGCCAAACTGGCTACGGGATGAGCATCATCAGGGAGCTTGTCCCGTTCGAGCTCAGCGGCAAGGTCGATCTCGCCTTGGAGCCGGCTGGTGTCACATGCCGAATGGAAATTCCGCCTCAGGGCATCAGTGAGGGCCGCCCACCGGCCCCAAGTCCATTGCCCAGCCTTCAGCCAATAACGTGACGTCGGAAGGTGGCACGAACTCGCCTTCCTGCGTGACCTATTCTGTGGCGCACTTCGATCCCTTCCGCAGTTTCAATCACGGTGATCAGTGTCGCACTCAACGTGCCTTGCCCAATTGCGCCTGCTCATTGTCAGCACAATTGCCCATCACTAGTCGACCCAACGGGGATGTGAAAGCCACCTTGCGCTGGTTCCCGATCGACGTCGACCATCCGCGACCGCTATTCGCCTTCGCCGACATCTCTCGCCGCTATAATCGGCCGGAGGTCTACTCGTTCCTGACCACGGTCGAGGCCATCGACCACGAGCGCATGCCGGAGCTACTGACGACCGAGGACGAGTTCGCCACCTGGCTCAACGGCACCCCAACTGAGGCCATGGTGCTGGCGCGGCAGGAACTGTGGCGCGGCTGTCTCCGGATGATCGCACACACATATGTCTCGTTGACGACCCTTATGGTGAAGCGCTCATTCGCTGTCTCTTTGCACCGGCTTTGATCTGATGGACAGCCCGAAGCGCACCTTTGCAAGTGCATATCATTTGGGGATGGATCCCACACTTCTGGAAGTCTGCTCCCGACATTGGATGGCGTGCGCTTCGACCTCACTGCGGTCCACATCTGCTTCCGGCACGACCAACTTGCTTCGAGCGATCCCTTTTGGAGCGCACCCAGTCCCGCAGTTCAAATCAGCATCAATAAACACGAGGGCCGCGGCTTCAAGCGCTGTTCGCCAGCTTCCGCACGCTTTGCAGCCGTCTGTTTCTTTTCGGCCATTAGCGTGATGCGATAAGGGTTCGATCGCCGATCGGTTTTGTCAGCTGCGTGCTGCAGTCATCTGCTGATCTCACTTCAGCCCCAGAAGTGCCATGCGTGATCTCCCCCAAAACAGGGGTGCCCGCAACGTTGGGCATATGATTTGTAGACGCCGCGACTTCAGGCATGGGCTGCGCGGGTCACAACCAGCTTGAGCCGGATTCGCTCGACAACGCCGATAAGGAATCCGCGCAGTCGAGGCCGGACCTCATGATGGGTGCGGAGTTACCCGCTGCCCACCTGTCATGGGGCCGGCTGCCCAGACGCCTTGCTGGTCCATCGAACTGGCCATCACCACTCTGTTTGACTGACTCGTATGGGCTGCGGCTTTGGCAGCGCATGTAACGGGAGGTCGTTGTCTCGCACCACGTCGAGCAGGAAATCGCGCGGTGGCCATCAACCAGGGCTGTTAGGGACTTCGCGCGCGGCCTGTCCAGCGCAATGAGACGACCGACACCGCATGCCGTGCAGTCAGGCTGCGAGGGTCCGTGCTCCGTCCGATCTGTGACTGGGCGGGATGCAGAACTCCGGGAACGGAAACAGGTCGCGCTCAGAAACGTCCTGAACCCGCCTGAGTTTGAGAGGATCGTGCCCTGACTTGGGAGCCGGGCAGCCCACTCGTGTGTCGTGCTGGTTGGAGGGCGCTTAATGCACGAAGCCACAGCGTTGGATTACGCAAACGCTGCCGGTGCCGCATCCCCATTCCAGGGGAGCTTTGTGCGATTGCGTACTTTTGTAGGGTTAACCCCGATCCGGCCTGCGGAAAGATCTGCTAGTAGTCCGAGTTGGACGCCTACTCGGCATCGAGGTCCCGGTGCAGCGTTGAGCGAATTCAACCCACCGATGGGGACAGATGCACAACAAGCTGGCTCCCGAGTTTCCCTGCCGCGAACTGCTGGATGCGTTGCCCGCTGCCATCTACACCACCGACGCCGCTGGCCGCATAACCTACTTCAATGCGGCCGCCGTTCAGCTGGCTGGTCGGACGCCCGAGATCGGCAGCGATGAATGGTGCGTAACTTGGAAGCTCTATCGTTCTGACGGAAGCCTACTGCCGCACGATGAATGCCCAATGGCGGTCGCCCTGAAAACGGGACGCCCCGTCAGAGGCATGGAAGCTATTGGCGAGCGGCCTGATGGCACGCTGGTGCCGTTCATGCCTTACCCGACGCCGCTGCATGATGCGTCCGGCAATGTCATCGGTGCCGTGAACATGCTGGTTGATTTGACGGACCGCTCGCAGGCGGAGCAGGCCAGGAAAGTGCTCGCCTCGATCGTCGAGCACTCGGATGACGCCATTGTCAGTAGGGACCTCAATGGCGTCATTGCCAGCTGGAACCCTGGAGCCGAACGCCTTTTCGGCTACACGGCCGATGAGGTCGTCGGCAAGTCTGTCACCGCTTTGTTTCCAGAAGACCTCCAGAACGAGGAATGCGCAATTCTTGAGCGCGTACGACGTGGCGAGCAGATCGAACACTATGAGACGGTGCGCTGCCGCAAGGATGGCAGTCTGGTCGATATCTCGTTGACGGTGTCCCCTTTAAGGAATGCCGCAGGCAAGATCACGGGCGTGGCTAAGATTGCGCGGGACATCAGCGCGCGCAAGAACGGCGGAGCACGAGCGGCTGCTGGCTCTTCAGGACGAGGAACGCCGACGCATTGCCAATGAGCTGCACGACTCGACCGCACAGCATTTGGCGGCCATCAGCCTCAACCTGATGCGGGTGAGAGCGGATGCTGAGGTGAAGGCTGACAACACGCGACATCCTGGACGAAATCGGTGGATCGCTAGAGGAAGCCACAAAGGAGCTGCGCGCCTTTAGCTATCTCCTTTACCCGCCGGACCTGCAAAAGGAGGGTTTGTCAGTCACGCTCAGGCGATATGTTGAGGGTTTCGGTCGGCGGACTGGACTGAAAGTCACGATCAGATCATGCGGCAGCGTCGACCAACTGTCGCTACCGCTTCAGCAAGCGCTGCTGCGCGTTGTTCAGGAGGCGTTGACCAATGTGTATCGCCACGCCTCGGCGACGCGCGTCTTCGTCAAGTTCAGATGTGTGGGCAAGCGACTGCGTTTGGTGATCAGCGATGACGGGCAGAAAACTGAGGCAACCGCCGGACAGAACGGGGAGCCGTTCCGCTCAGGCATGGGCATCCCAGGCATGATCTCCCGCATGCAGCAGTTCGGCGGCAACCTTGACATTCATTCCGGCCGTAATGGCACTGCCGTTCATGCAACAGTACTCATCGCTTGACGGGTCAGGCCATCACGCCGAACACGCCGCTCGCGGTGGCGGCCTTCTGCAAGGCCGGGGAGCTAGACTTGGCTGACCGTGTCGACGACACGTCCAACCGGCACGACCAACAACCGTTGCCCCCTCTCGTCTTCGACCTCGATCTGGATGTCGAGACTGGCTGCGGTTCCCTTGAGCACCTTTTGGCTCAGGACCTCTCGCGCGCTTTCGAGCACGACCGCTCGCACCGCCTCCAGGTCTGGGAACTCCTCGGGAGGGCCGTCGTCGGCCAGGAGCTTGCCGTTCACCTTCACTCTGACGAAGTATCGAGGCATCGATCTTCTCCGTACGGAGAATAATCGGCCTGAAGGGTGAAGGTTCCAGAGCGAAGTTAGGTGCGCAATCAGACAGATGAAGAGCGGGGCGACGGCCCCTGTGTTGGAACTCGGTTGGCAAGCAGGCGGGCGGGTTGATCGCGGCACGCGGGGGGCCGGATCAGCATCCTCAAGCGCGCAAACCTGGAGATAGCTCATGCGTTCCCATCATATCTTAGCTGTGTCGCTGTCCGCCGTGCTCGGCGGCCGTCTCCGCTGCGAGCGAACTCCACAGTAAGCCACGACTTTCACACTGATCGGCCAGCAAAGCGTTGCGTGGCGGGAATGCTCGTCACTGAGATGCCTTGTTATAGGGGCACGATCTGTAGTGGAGCGCATACGCTTCCCCGCACAGCGGAGCGCTCCGGTAGAGCGCTCGTCAACCCGCATAACCAAGGGGCGCTCTACCTCAGGTTCCGCCGCGTTGTGCGCCTCTCTCGCCCCATGGCGTTGCCGCTATACCTGCATAGATTGAGAAGAAGAGGCACCCCGCCGCATGGTTGGCGAGGTGCCTCGCCGATGTGCATCTGACCCCGCGAAGGCACATCGGTAGCATCAGGCTTGGACAGGACGCTTTATGATGCCAAGCGCCATGGCGCGAAGCACAAGGGGATCGCGGATGCCCAAGCGCGTATAGGCGAGCACGGCACTCGCCAGCGCGACGCGCACAGAGCCGAGCTTGCGTGCGTTCAAGTGTCGATAATCAGGCTCGACTAGGGTCCAGACCGCGTCGAAGCGCGACCGGGCGCTGCGCAAGGACCCGTACTTCGACTTCGCGCAAGCTTTGCTGCAGATCGCTATCGTTCTGGCATCCGTGGCGATCATCGCCGGCACCGACATGTTGGTGATCTTGAGCTTTGTGGTCGCCGCGCTCGGGACAACACTGATGCTCAATGGCTTGACGCTGCTCGCTGCCGTCCCAGGCATGGGCTGATACGGCCGACGAGAATTAGTGCCTGCCGAGCGTCCTCGGGCCAACGCCGAAACGATGCCGGTGGGTTGACGTGGCCTTCGATCTGCTGCTGGCGATCGCGGCGCCACCGCCTTCGGGCTGATGGTCGTCATGCTGCTGCTGTTGCCGGAAGCGCATGGCCGCAATCGCCGATCGCGTGCGTCCCCTGCCTCAGGGGAAATGGTAGGGCGGTCCTAGCGATGGCCCCTGAGAGGAGAAGGACGGCCCTACCTGAACGCGGGTTGCACGTTCCCTTCAAGGATGCCCCACATAACGACCAAGTCCACATGGAACTCTGTATTCTTCTCACTTACTGAGTTCCGTGTCGCTGTGTCGCCACACAATACATTACGCAAAAGAATACTGCTGGCATTGAGAACAGCGGCAAGGCCGGGCGTGTGCGATCCTCAGGCGGCGTTGATTTCCCTCACGTCACCTGCGGCACGATCGAAACCGGCAAGCGATCGTGGGGTCAGCCTATACGCCGTGATCCTGCAGCGAAGATTCGCCAGCGCGCCACGCATCACGGCTTCGGGCCGCGAGTCCGAGCGCCAGCACTTAAAGCTCCGCGCTGCCCCATCCCGTCCCGCCGGGGCGCGAAGAGTTCCACTTGGACCTCTGCCTCACGGACCGAAACCACGACGCTACGGTCTCGACGAGCCTGCGGACTTGGAAGAAAATCGGTTCGCGCCGGCGAAGATCTGGCCACAGGAGAGGAAGCGTCATGCAATTCAAAAAAGCACTGGCACTGCTCGCAGCAATGCTGCTGGCTCTACCCCCACTACAAGCCGCCGCTACGTCATTTGCGAGCAGTCAGATCAGCATAGAGAGTGGTGTCACCTACACAGCTGGCAAGAAGAAAAAGCAAAAGGCGAAGACCAAAGCTAAAGCCACAAAGGTCGCTGCGTTTAAGTCGTGCGGTACCTTCATGTACCGCAAGGACGGTAAGTGTTTGGACGCGAGGGCCAAGAAGTAGCCTTGCGGCGCGAGCCTTACGAACGGCGTCGAGGCGACTGGCCCTCGACGCCACCCTCATTGGATTTGCTGTGGGCCTAACAATCGCAGCCTTCGTCCGCCAGTCCCCGACGCTTTCCGGGAGCGATCCGCCCACTGTGGCAACCTCAACGGCACGCACCCCCGCGCCGCCTGGCGCGGTTTGGCCGTAGCTCATGCCGTTGATGTTGTTGCGCACAAAGCAGGCGCCATCGGGGTAACGTCCTACTTCCTTCCAGCGGGCAGGAACGACCCGGGTTGGCGGGTGTTCTTTGGGAAGAGCATGACGGGGCGGCACGCAAACAGGAGCCGTCCAATGAAGGTAAAGACCGCAATGCATCGGGGCGTGACATGGGTTGATCCCAACACGCCGGTCGAACTGCTCGCGCGGTTGATGCAGAAGCACGACATCGGCGCAATCCCCATCGGCGAGAACGATCGCCTTGTCGGCATGGTCACCGATCGCGACATCGTCTGTCGCTGCATCGCCGCGGGGGGCGACCCGAAGACCACGACCGCCCGCGACGTGATGACTGAGGGCATCATCTTCTGCCTCGACAAGCAGGAGCTCGATGATGCCGCCCGCCTCATGGAGATGAAGCAAGTGCGCCGCCTGCCGGTCATCAACGGCAAGAAGCGCATGATCGGAATACTGAGCCTCGGCGATGTCTACCATACGGCCTCGCATCGTCTCGGCGGCGAGGTCTTGCACGCCGTCTCAGCGCATCACGACTAGGAGATGTAAGCTCGTTACTTGCTGCCGCCCCGGCCTCTCTGGTCGCGCGGATTGCGCTCCGCGATCCACCACTGTCGGGCAGCCGGGCCCCTGCGCGACTTTGGCGATGGCTTCGTCGCCGTGTTGCTCCCCGTGTACTTGGGGCTCAGCGCCTGAACGTGCCGGCGCGCTCGCCGTGCTGCTCATCGCGCCTCGTCATGCTGGCGGGACAACTCGGGGCGCTGGCACGGTGAAGACATAAGCTAGTCTCGGACACCTGATGTGCGACTCTGGTCATAAGCTGCCTATCTGACTGACGGCGCGTGAAACTCCGGAGACTGCTTGACCTCGTGCAATGCAGAAACTGTGGTAGCTTCACGATTGACTCAGGCTTACAGGGGCCGCACGTTAAATTGCTCCCGGGCAGCTTCTGCATCTCCTTTCGTTGCTCGCATGCGAACTCCGTTCATTCCGACAACGGCTGCGCCCAACTTGAAGACCGACTCGTGAGCGCCAGCCGCATCGGGGTTTCCGCAACGCCTCGGCCAGACGTGGTCCTTGTGACCGGGTGCTCGTCAGGTATCGGCATGGCCTGCAGTGAACACTTGGCCGAAGCCGGACGCCGTGTGTATGGCGCAAGCCGCACGCCTTGCGCGCCGAAGCGGTGGCGCTATGTCGCTATGGACGTCACCGACGAAGCATCTGTGGAACGTGCGGTTGGCGCGGTGGTGACGCAGGAGGGGCGCATCGATGCGCTTGTACACTGCGCGGGTGTAAGCCTTGCTGGTGCCGTGGAGGACGCCACTGTGGAGGAGGCGAAGCGCCAGTTCGACACCAACTTCTTTGGCACGGTGCGGGTTCTGCGGGCTGTGCTTCCCGTGATGCGTCGGCAGGCTTCCGGACGCGTGCTCGTCATTGGCTCCATCGGCGGGCTGATCGGGTTGCCTTTCCTCGGCCATTACAGCGCCAGCAAGTTCGCGCTCGATGGCTTGGTCGAGGCACTGCGTGTTGAAGTGGCACCGCTCGGCATCGACGCCTGCCTCGTCCACCCTGGCGACTACTGCACGGCAATCAGCGCCAACCAGATCGTGTCTGCCAATGCCCGCGACAGTTCCGCCTATGCTGCCGCCTGCCGCCGAATGGTGTCGATCTATGATGAGAGTGTTCGGCGAGCGCCGCCGCCGGAGGTAGTTGCGAAAAGAATTGAGCGCTTGCTGTCGCGCCGCCGCCTGCCAGTGCGGTGCGTGCTCGGTTCACCGGTTGAAGTCGCCGCAGTGTGGCTCAAGCGGTTGCTGCCGGCGCGCAGCTTCGAGGCGATCTTCCGGACTGTCTATCGGCTTTAGCTCGTCACGCGAAAATCCCGCCCGAGTGCACGGCGGCCAGTTTGCTAGCCTAGAGGAGGGCGATGGCAGTCCTACTGCGGTGTCCCATGGCGAGCTTGGTCCATGCGTGGGGTCTCTTGGAGCGCGTCTTTGTACCAACCCGGTAGAATGGGCGGCCAGCCCATGCTTCGCCGGACGCGGTCGATGTGTTTCTCAAACGCGCCGAAGTCTATGTAACCGATATGTCGCTGCGATCCGACAAATCTGATGCCACCTCCAAGCTCAGGGCGATCGCTCCTCAGCAAGTTGGCAAAGCGGGTTTCGTCTCGCCCGCATTGCTGGACAAGTAGCACCCGGGCGATGACATCGGCCAACTTATCGAACAGCTGGTAGGCTGCGACGTTGCTCTCAAACAGGCCAAGCACGAAAAGGGCGGGATGCTCGCGCGAAAACACACCCATGTAGAGATCGGGCCTGCCCTCCTGCCATTGAATGAGTCCCTCCTCAAGGTACGGCAACTCCCAGCTGTAGCCCGTCGCATAAATGATAAGGTCGATGGCCTCGCGCGACCCATCATCGAAGACCACCTCCGCGCCATTCAGATGGCTGATGTTGGGCTTCGCAATTAGGTCGCCATGGGCGAGATAGTGCAAGATCTGTGAGTTCACGATGGGGTGCGACTCGAGCACCTTGTGATCGGGCGCCTTCAGCCCGAAGCGCGTCAGGTCGCCGTTGAGCAGGCGCAGAAGCCGGCCTAGCAGAAACTGCGCTAGCCACGTTGGCAGGCGTCGGCCCCGTTCAACAAACACATCGAGAGGCTCGCCGAACACGTGTTTTGGGAAGAAATGGTACCCACGGCGCAAGCTGATGAACGCCGCCTTTGCCGAATGCGCCGCGTCGCAGGCGATGTCGCACCCGGAATTTCCCGCCCCGACGATGAGAACGCGCTTGCCACGAAATTCATCCGGGGTCCGATACGTTGAGGCATGGCGATGCTCGCCCGCGAATCGTCCCGAAAAGGATGGCACGCGCGGGTGCCAGTTAGCACCGCTTGCGGCCACGAGCCAGCCGTAGGACTTCGTCTCACCAGTCGCCAAGGAGACCTTCCAGCCCGTCGCACTCTGCTCGATCCTTTGAACGCCGGTATTGAAATGAATGTTTTCGTACAGGCCATAGATGCGGGCAAATTCACGCAGGTAGGCCAGGATCTGTCGGTGCGAGGGATAGTCGGGATAGTCCGCGGGCATCTCGAAGTCGAGAAAATGCGATCTGGTCTTCGAGGAGATGAAGTGGACGCTGTCGTAGATCGGCGAGCCAGAATTGGCCTGGTCCCAAATGCCACCCGCGGCGCTGTGCCGCTCGTAGACATCGAACTCGATGTGCAACCGCTTCAGCGCGCGCGCCATGGCAAGCCCCGCCGGCCCGGCACCCACAACGCATACTTTCCGGTTTGCCCGCATTGGTGGCCCCAGATCGTCGGTAGTGCAAGGACGGCCATGTCAGGCGTGCGTCGCGGTCTGCGCAGTTTTCCTGGGTGGCCGCACCGGCCGACGCGGTCGCCGACCGTCAGCCCAGCTCTTCGCTCAGCGCGGACGCGGCCGCGCCAATCTCATCCACTGTGTGCTCGGACGTGAGAAAGAATCTCAGACGTCCGCCATTGATGGGCACACCCGGCGGGAAGATGGGTGAGGCAACGATGTCGCGTTCGAACAGCCTCTTCTCGCATTTACCGAGCTTGAGGGTATTGCCGATTATCACAGGCACAATACCAAATCCCTCGGCCTTGCCCGCGTCCAGGCCGGCTGAGCGGACTTGGGAGAGGAAGTATGCGCCATTCGCATGCAGGCGGCTGAGCCGCTCAGGTTCGGCTTCGAGCACATTCAGTGCCGCCAGCGCGGCCGCGGCCATCGGCGGCGGGAGGCCGACCGAGTAGACGAAGCCGGGAGCCGAATACTTCAGAATCTCGATCAGCTCTTGGTTGCCCGCGATGAACCCACCGCAGGACGCCAGCGCCTTGCTCAGGGTGCCCATCCAAATGTCGACCCTGCGCGGATCGACCCCGCAGTGCTCGGCGCACCCGCGTCCCCGAGCACCAAGAACACCGATGCCGTGAGCATCGTCGACCATCAACCAGGCGCCGTAGCGCTCCTTGATCTCGATGAACCGAGCGAGATCGGGCACGTCACCTTCGGTCGAATAGAGGCCCTCGATGATGATCAGCGCATTAGCATATTTGCCTCGCTCTTCCCGCAGAATTCTCTCACACGCCTCGGGATCGTTGTGGCGGAAACTGAGGCTGGTGGCCCCTGACAACCTGGTGCCGACGACAGCGCTGTTGTGAACTAGCGCATCATGCACGATGAGGTCATCCTCGCTCATGATTGTCCCGATCGTGGAGACGTTGGCGGCATGGCCACTGACAAACAAGAGTGCCTTGTCCACCCCGCAATATTCCGCGATTTTTCTCTCCAGCATCTCGTGCAGTGGAATCTCGCCAGCAACCATTCGGCTCGCAGAGATGCAGGTTCCGAATTGCTCGATGGCCAACCGCGCGGCCTCGGCCACGGCTGGATGCTCATTGAGGCCCAGGTAATTGCAATACGCGAAGTTCAGCCGCGGACGTCCCGCAACCACTGCCTTCGAGCCGACACGCCCCTCCTGGCGTCTGAAGAGCGGGCTTTCAAGGCCGACCAGCCTAGCGCCCTGCTCCAACTTCTTTATGTACCGATGGGCCTGCAAGTCTGAGAAAGCCTTGGCCCTGCGAGCCCGTCGAGGAGATGCTTTTTCTGCAGAACCGTTACCGGTGCTGCCCCACGTTCTGACAGCTGCGACGATACGTTTGTTCCAGGCCTCGCCCATGCGCATCACTGAATCTCCCCCGGTAGGGTTCCGAACGCCGCTACGGTTGGGGACTAAACGCATAGGCCTCCAATAATTTCCCTTGGCCTTTCCGAAACTGCACGAACCGGCCTCGTGTCGGCCCCTGCATTGCTACGGGCTTTCCCGGCCTGCGGCGTTCCACTCGCACGACAGCCCCGCTCCAGGTGTCAGAAAGGATAGGAAGAACTTGGCGCGAACGCGTCGCCCTTTAGCCATTTCAAACATGGCCTGAACATCTGAGATTATGCCGATTGGCCGGCTGAGAGCCTGTAGGCGCGAACACCGTTAACCCCCACAAGCTCACCCTTCAAGACATCGGACGCTGACGCGCGTGCATGAAGTAGAGGCATCAAGCAAGCACGGCGCCATCCCACAATGTCTGATGAGTTGCCTTGGCCAACCCAACCACCGAGGTCAGGTCCCTCCGTCGCAACCGGACAACGGCGGTCATAATCACTTCCGATAAGTCTCACAATTTTCCGGTAGTGTGACGTCAAATAGATCACCGTGCCTCGTCTGGACTGTTCTGCGCCGCCTGATCAACGGCAAATAAGAACGGCGACCGAGCTCAGCGTGACAACCCGAGCGGCCTGGCTGCCGAGTAGCGCTCGCGCAATACCGCGACGCCCGTGTGAAGCCATGACGATCAAGTCACAGCCTCGCGTCTGCGCGGTTTCGATGATCGCCTCGGCAGGAAAACCCTGCACATGTACAGTGTCGCACTTGACGCCCAGAATTGATGCTTCTTTGCGCACGTCCTCGAAAATGCGCGCGGCCGCGTCTGCGGCAGCTTTCTCGTATTCGTCAACCGGAAAACTGAAAGCTGCGCCCTCGGCTCCAACCATAGCGGTCCAAGGCTCACTTGCGTTGATGCACGTCACGCCCGCCGCAAGGGCTTTAGCGAGGCTCAATCCTGCAGCTACGGCTTTCTCGGCGAGCTCCGATCCATCAGTTGCTATGAGGATGTGCGTGTACATGTCTAGCTACCTCGGCTGAGTTGGTCCGGATCACAGCACTTGGTTTGGCACACTAGGTGGGCTTCACAGGCGTTTCAGCCGCCGGCAAATGGGCGGGACGGCTAGTTGCCGCTGAGGGCACATGCTGAGATCCAGCGTGTCCTGTAGCCTTTTCCACGAAGTATTTCGCCGGGGTTTTCGACCAGCTTGATGCTGGCGATCGGGTTTCGAGGAGAAATCGAGTTCACAAATGAACTGTACGGAAGCCAGCATGAACGGCCGCGGTGAGGCGCACGTGGACTCCCAGCAAAAACTGACGCGCGAATTTCGGGAACTCCGTCCACAAATCATATGGCACTGCTCACGACAGGTTTTGGCACTTTTGCGACGTTGCGATCGGCCGCGCTGACGTCCGATCATGGGGCATGAGCGGACCAAAGATCCGACGCGACCTAGGGTTGCTAGCTGTTGATCAAAGCCGCCAAGTTATGAGTTCACGGCCTAGGGCGACGCTTGCCGACGCGCGCCAGTAGGTCCATTACACCCACTGTCCACTGCTCATCCGCAGCAACCTCCTGGGCTTCGAGGCGACGATAGGTCGCCCAGTGCATGCCACGCGGCCGGGGCGGGAATTCCTCCATCAGGCAGGCGGAGCCGCCGAGCCGCCGCCGGATCTTGCGGGCGCGTCGGTTGGCGCGCTGGGCACGGCTTTCGAATTGGGACTCATACGACAGGCCATGGCAGAGCCGGCAGCGGAAACGAGGCCCGTACAGGATGCGACTGCGACGAGTGCATCCGGGACATTCGAACCATCGGCGTAAGCCGGCTAGCGATGTCTTTGTCGACCGAAGGTTCACGACCTCATCGACAGCGACGGCTGAACCTTCGCCTGTCACCAGCTGGTACGACAGATTCAGGCTTGCAGTAGCCGCGCGGACGGTGACCGCGCCCATCCTCACCTCTCCTTGCGACCAGGTGATCGAGCCTGAACATCCAGGCTGAAGAAGATCTCGACGCCCAAGGACGGCGATGTCCAGCGCCAGGTAACCTTCAGTCGTCCTGCGCTGATAGCGCTGCCGTCGCCCGGAGCCAAAGCCACCCCAAGACCAGTCTCGTCGCGTTCACGTGGACAGAGACGATGCAGAAGCTGGAGCCGGTCGGCATCGACCGCTGGCCCTACGAGCTTGCACGCAAATACGGCATTCGAGACGCGCTCACGTGTTGTGTGGGCCAACGCTGGCTCGTGGCCTACTGGTCCAACCAAGTCCTCTGCAATTTGCTGACACACCCGCTGCGGATCCTTCTCATCGCCGCTGCCGCTTTTGCCGCGTTGCGATTCGAACAGGTGGTAGGGGACCCCAGACAGTCTGCGGATCAGCTTTGCATAACGCCTCGGGAGCTTGCCGTTTTGCGCTTGGCCTCGTTGGGGATGGGAGGCAGCGAAATCGCCAAACGGCTTGGTATCGGCGAGGAGACGGTGCGCAGCCACCTCAAGAAGGTGCAAGTCAAGCTCGGTGCTCGCAACCGCTCACACGCGGTGGCGGAAGCAATCCGGCAGCAGCTCATCCCTTGAACTGTGAACTGCCAGCAAGGCACCAAGCTGCGTGCATAATTATTAAGCTTGCCGATCCGCTCGGCTTGCAGTTCCAAACTTGCCCCGGCTTTCTTGTCAGGCCCCTTTCCTGTGCTAGGAGGTTCGCCATGCGGAAGCTGGTTGCAGTCGCCATCGCACTGACCGTCGTCACATTCACCGGCGGCGTTGCGCAGGCAGGCGGCTTGCATCGTCACAGTCCGCCGTGCCCGGACGTCAAGTACTGGCATCTGTCTCCCAAGGCGTATGCGCAGTGGAGCGAGTTCGGTCTCTTCAGGGGCAGCTGGCACGAGCGGCACAAGGTCGTGAAGCGGCAACGAGGCCTCGTCGTCGTGAGGGAATGGAGACCGTTCCCGCCCTGGCGCTGCGCCTGACTGCAATAGACCTTGACCGACCACCGGCCAGTGCACCTCATGCGCGCTCCGACGACGGGCCAGTGTAGATCAGTTCGCAATTGAGGACGCGGAAGTTGCACGAAGGTGGTGGTAACGAGCGCCTGAACGACCTGCCTCTGCGGCCTTTTTCTTACGGAAAATCCTGCGTCCATACCTGCATCCGTTGTGTGAGTGCGAGGCCTTCCTTCCGATACCCCTCCCCCAAATCGCGGAGTGGCGGCGCGGTGACACCCACGCTCCGCTCGTCGCCCAACAACATGAATTGCTGCGAGATCCTCCTAGCATGTGCCACTTGCGGCTGCTTTCCGCGTGACCCGCATCCGCGGTGCTGCAGCCATTGGGGGACGGTCAGTCCTGGTGGGCACCCCGCTACTCTGGGACTGATCCCCTTTCCCTCTCCACGCTCAAAGCCCTGATCGCGACAAGCGCCTGAATCTGGGTGCCATTATGAAAGACCGACGCGCCCCGAGGCTCCCGGCGGTACCGATTACCTCGCCTTCCATTCGGCTGCGTTAACCACGGCAGCGACGAACGGTGGAATCTCGGGGAACGAGTTGGCGCGCCATCCAATTTTGTCTCACGCGCCGCTCCTTCGTCCCTGACCTCGGGGGCGGACGCGGGGCGAGCAAGCTCCACGTTGAAAAACGCAACTGCTCCACGCAAGCTGGGACTCTCAGAATGAAATTGATAGGTCTGTTCGCGGCGGTGCTCATCCTGCTCGGTATGAGTGCGCCAGATCTCGCTGCTGCTAGCGGTGTCTCCAGGACTAAGACTGCCGATGCAAAGCCCTACGCACGATCCCATCGCGCCACGCAAAAGGCCCGAGGCAACACCCGCAGAACGGGTTCCGGGCTTATTGGACTGGCTTCCTACTATCAGCGAGGGCAGCGTGTTGCCTCGGGTGGTTATTTCAACCCCAGCGCCATGACGGCTGCCCACAGGACGCTGCCATTCGGTACGCGCGTTCGCGTCACCCATCAGGCAAGCGGTCGCATCGTCGATGTCCATATCAATGATCGCGGACCGTTCATTGCCGGCCGCATCATCGACCTCTCCAAGGCGGCAGCTCACGTCATCGGCTTGACGGCAAGTGGCATCGCTCGTGTCAGCATCACGATACTCGGCCGCTGAACAATCACGACCGGCCACGCCTTATGAGCCAATCGCCAAGGACGTGGGGGAAGCCTAGTGCCAGGGCTCCCCCAAACGGGGGGATCCCCTGCCGCTGGCAGATGATCTTTGCACGTCGGAGAGGCACCTTTTCTCCGTCGTGCACAGCTCGCTCGCATTTCCGTTTTTGGGGTAAACAAGACGTGCTGAACCAACGAGCACGACGGGAGAAGATGACGCTGAGCGGAAGTCGCGCCGCCACCTGTCCTCCATTGGGCAGACCAGATTGCCGCGCAACTTCCGGTTCAGCCGCCGTCCATAGCCGTACGGCGTTAGACCTTGACTAGGAGCGCGGTCACGTACATCACCCCAATCCCGAGCGCCAAGCCGCTCATCAAGGCCGGGCTCATAGCTTCGGCCAAACCACCCCGGCTCCGCATAACGTAGGCGCTAACTTCCACGACAACCTGCAAGATTGCTCCGGCGCCGATGGCGAGAGCGAATGCGGCCCAATGCGGTGTGAGTGCCAGGCTGCCGAGCCACATGCCAAGGATTGCAGGCGCGCCGGCAAGCAAAGCCAGAGCGACAAAGGTCATCAGCGATGGCCGGGACTTGAGCATCGGTGCAGCAATGCCGATGCCTTCG
Source organism: uncultured Alphaproteobacteria bacterium (assembly GCA_963806735.1). Taxonomy (GTDB): domain Bacteria; phylum Pseudomonadota; class Alphaproteobacteria; order Rhizobiales; family Hyphomicrobiaceae; genus CADEFX01. The sequence continues at coordinate 54,149 of CAWEBE010000045.1, forward strand.
GTAACGTTGTGCAGAGTAAAGCCGAGCACCAGAAATGTACCAAGGCTTGCGGCCCCAGCCGCGAACGCAGCGCCGATGGCAAGCCCTTCGCCCAGATTGTGCAAACCAATCCCTAGGGCGATGAAGGTCGCCAGGGCGACGCCGGTCGGCGCCCCCTGCCGGCGTCCGATCACCAAGAGTCCCAGAAACGAAAGCAGCGCGACGAGCGCCACCATCACATGGCCTTGAAAGGCTACCGCCGTGCGTCCGGCGAGCTCGAAAGCCTCCTTCATCGTGTCCACAAGCAGGAACACGAGCAGCCCGACAGTGAGCGCCATGACAAACGTAAGGCCTTCGCTGCCGAGCCGCCGCATGGCCGGGTAGAACATCAAGCCGATTGCCACAGGCAGGATGCCGACGAAGGCGCCGACCAAGGCTTGGGGTTGCAATTGGTTGCTGTGCGCCTTGGGCGTGGGCACAGCAACAGCGATCTCATGCTCGAATGTGGTGCCAGTCTTGGTGACGACCTTGACCTTGTGCGCTTCCCCCAGCACCCAGGGATATGGAATGTGCAGCCAAGCAGACGCCACGCGGGCAAGCTCGCCCGCGGGATCTTGCGTGAATGTCCAGTACGCCTCATCGACCTGGACTTGGGCAATGCTCATCGGCTCGGAGCCGCCAGCGCGCACTTTGAGGTGAATGCCGTTCTCGTCGAGCACGCGGCGCTCAAATGTCAGCTTCTCGATCGGCGGCGCCCCGTTGTCGAACATGCGCAATGGTTCGGCCACGAAGAGCCACGCCGCAGCCAGACCGAAAAGAAACAAGGGCACAACCATCCAAAGCGCCTGAAGGGGGTGAGCGGCCTTCTCGTGGAGCTCGGAGGTGCTGCTGTCATTCATGTCGTTGCCTCCACGACATCGAACATGCCCATCCAACCGAGCTCCGTGAACTCGGATTGATGGGCATGAAACATGTAATGACCGGTCTCGTGATCCTTGTACGTGAACTCGACAATGCCGCGTTGGGCCTGGCACTGCATGACGGTATCAATCGTCCGTAGCGTTGGCGTGAGTGTCGTTCCGTGATCGTAGTAGTCGAAGAAATTGCCATGCAGATGGAGTGAATTGATCGGGTCGAACTCGAGGATGTTGATCAGATAAAGGCGTACGGGCTTGCTGCGAATGACACGGATCGGATGCTTCGAGAAGTGATGTGCCACGGTATTGACGGCGTAGATTTCGTTCTCACCATCGAAGTTGGTGTCGAACCCGTTCATCACCATGACGAACTCTTGCCAATCGGTGTTCTCGGCAGTGCCGAGCAGGCGCGAACGGGCTACTCCGGCGTGCTCCGGGTGACGGCTCGGATCGGGATCGATGATGAATGCGCCGTACATGCCCTTGTGCAAGTGCCGTTTCAACGGCAGAGCGTGACAATGATACAAGTGGCACCCGAACGGTAGGGCGTCGAACTCGTAGACAAATTCCTCACCCGGGCCGATGACACCAGCGCCAAGCACGCCATCCATACGGGCCGAGTGGATGCCATGAAAGTGCATCGAGTGCGGATGCGAGCCGTGGTTCCGGAACACGATGCGCACGCGGTCTCCCTCGGTCACCCGCAGCGTCGGTCCCGGTACGCGGCCATTGTAGGTCCATGCCGGAAAGAAGATACCCGGTGCTATCTCGATCTCTTTGTCCACTCCGGTGACTTCGAAAGTACGCAGAGTTCTACCATCGGGCTGCCTTGACACCTTCCCCACGTCCCAATCGGACAACAGTTTGGTGGGATCAAAGCCATTCTTGGCGATATCGACATCGCCAACTGTGATCATGTTGCCGTGTGCGGCATGATGAGGAGCAGACGAGGACTACGATCAGCTGCTGCCCCTCCATGTCCGGAATGCGGCGCCCCTTGCGAGGCTGGGCGACTGGAGAATGTCGCCGTACCGAGCAGAGATCCGCCGGAGAGGGCCGCTCCACCGTAGAGCAAACTGCGTCGATCGAGCTGCCGCCGAAGCCATTTTCGCATCGCACATCCCCGATCTGATCTTGATTTTAAGAATTATTTGCAATAACGCTCGAATGTCAAATCACACTCGGAGTGGCCGTGCCCTTATCCAGGTTGGGTTTGATCGAGCGCCGATGTGCTGAGCACAAGCTGCGGATGACCGGGCAGCGACGCGTCGTCCTGCGCATTCTGGCCGACGCGACGGACCACCCCGGCGTCGCTACGCTGCATCAACGCGCTCGGACCATCGATTTGCGCATTAGTCTCTCCACCGTGTATCGGATCGTTGGCGCCTTAGAGGCGATCGGCGTGCTTCAGCGCCGCGAGTTTGCAGATGGACTGGCGCGCTATGAGATTGCGTCGCGCCGACATCATGACCATCTGGTCGATGTGATGACCGGGCGCATCATCGATTTTTCGTGTGCGGAGATCGAACGATTGCAGGCTCGTGTGGCCCGCCGTCTCGGGTATCGCATCGTCAATCACCGCCTGGACATCTATGTCAAACCCATTCAATCGACCAAGGCGAGCAGGCTGCATCGGCGTAGCGGGGGATTGAATGAATAGTCATTGTTGACAACCACCTCCCGGCGAGATGGTGGAGCACGCCGCTGCAATTGAAACCTCCCCCAAACGCCGTCCTACTTCCGGGAAGCGGCCTCGACTTCAGAGCGGACAAGATCGACGAGTTGACGTTGTCCGAAGGACTGCAGAGGCTTGCGCCGACAGTTCTCGGCCGAGGACAAGATCCGCATCGTGCTCGAAGGCCTGCGGCGTAGCGCGTCCCTTTCCACATTTCCAACGTCTCCTTGCCTCTTGTGCACTCCCGTTCGATGCGAAGGCACCATTTCTCGTGCATCTGAACCGGGCCGGATTTGCCGTTCATGAGCAGGATGATGAGGGCACGGCAGCGATCGTGCGCACAGCCGGTGTCAGCAAGACACAGTCTGGCGCTGCCCCCATTGTCCGCCCTCTAACCAAGCACTTGACCAGACGAACGCCTGCTGACCTGATGAAGGCGCGGAGGTACGTCGGGAGGCAAGGCTGATGGAGATCACCTTTCTTGGCACGGGCGCGCCACTGCATGTGTCGCGAGCGACCACAGGTATGCTCGTTACAGCCGATGGGTGCGCACCGTTATTGATCGACACTTGCGGCGGTTTTGAACTCGCTCGAAGTCTGAACAGCGCTGGTTTTCCACTTGCGCAGATCCGAAACATCATTGTGACACACCGCCACTTCGATCACTCGGGCGGGTTGATGGCGCTCTTCTTGGCGAACATGCCACTAGCTATTCACGCTTTAGACGACACCTACACTGGGATCTGCGAGATGAAGGCGGGTTGTTGTCCTGACACGGACCTTCATCCTGAAGTGCGTCATCACAGGATCGAATTTGCTGAGAGGCGCGAGATCGGAGGATTCTCCGTAGAGTGCATCCAGGTTGAGCATCGCGTACCGACGATAGCGGTCAGGATAACTTACCGCGGGAAAACCATCGCTTTCAGTGCTGATAGCCTGCCATGTGAGGGGCTTAATGCAGCGGCGCGGAATGCGGATCTATTCATTTGCGATACAATGTGCGCAGAGCGGGACGGGGATAGTGCACGCAATCGCACACGAAATCTCATGCACCCGACGGCGAGGGAGGCTGCAGAGATTTCCAAGCAGGCGGGAGCCCATCGCCTGGCGTGTGTCCATATTGCGCGGTTCGGATCAGCCCAGAATATTTTGGAAGAAGCACAGACGGTTTTCGGCGGACGGGTGGAGGTACCTAATGATGGTGATCGCTATTTGATTTGATGCATCACGGGCCGGAGCCGCTCAAGGGGCGCCCTGGGTTGTTTGCTGCACGGCAAACGGCGATGCGAAGCCGGACGGCGATTTAGGGTCAAACCCGGAAGAACTCAGACCCCGAAGCGTTTTCCGCATGTCCCCCGAAAGCAGACTTTGCGGGCCACTCCCCGAGTTCAGAATTCAGGCTTGATGAAGTCGACCAGCTGGCATCTGAACCTTCGTTTATGAGTTCACGCCTTAGTTTTCGTGCATTCAAGGGTGCCTAGCTCTCGTCGGGCGAGCTGTAGTCCACTGAGGTGACAGCGGACACCGCGTTCAAGGGCGAACTCATTTACTCTTTCTGATGGGCGCAGCGATTGGGCGCCGGAAAAATGTACGCCTACAAGATAAACGCGGTCATTTTGCTAACTCATTGCGAGCGAAGGTCCTGCGATGTCGGGGAAAGTGGGAGGGCAGCAATTCTTGACCGGAGATGTGACATGAAAAGAACAGTTGTGGTTATTGGGGTGCTTGCCGCGCTGGCAACACCGGCCTTAGCCCAGGGCAAAGGAAGCACGGGAAAGTCGGGGGTAGTCGTTTCCCCGGGATCCGGCCAGGGCACAGTGGCGACGCCAAAACCGGCCAACCCTACACCTCCTGGCAAGCAGTGATCTGAAGGTTCGAAGACGCTACTCGCCTTGCTACTAACTTCAGGACGGCGGCTGCGCATCGCTAGACGGTGCCGGCCGCTGTCGCCGGGCAGCGAGCCCGCCTAGCTAGCAGCAGGTCACACTTAGCAGTCCTTCTGAAAGCCCTTAGCCGCCCAGAGAAGAGATGCCCCACACAGAAAAAGTAGCGGCGCATGCAAAGGAAAACGTCCCTACACCTGGCTGCGACTTGCCCGCGCAAGCTTGAGCTGACCTCGACGGCGGCTTTGGTGCGCTACGCCGTGCGCAACAAGCAGATCGAGCCTTGAGTGAGCCGCCGACGGCCGGGAATATGCGGCCGAGGTGAGCGCCTGAGTGATTTAGAGATCGTGTCTTGAGGCAGCGAAGGTGCGCTGCCTGACTTGGCCGTCCTGCAATTGCAGGCTCCTGATCACGTCCGATGTCAATGGCACCAACCCCGAGATGAGGACCACGTCCTTAGCTTCGCAGACGTCCCGAACCGCTGTCTCAGCCTCTTTGAAGCTCGGGACAACGCAATCCCATATTTCCCGGATGGGAGATGTCTTCCCGTGCCGGATGACCATGACCGTCCAGCCGGGGTTTGGTGGTGCACGAGCGGGCATACCTTACAGATCGCACGATCCGAGTAAAAAAATCGCTAGAGCACAGCGTAAAATTCAGACAAATCGCGCCGAGGGAAGGTCAATAAAGGGCGTACCCAACATTGGAGCATTGCGCGGAGGGGGCTAACCTGTTCCAACTCGGCTTGAGGTAGCGCCGGGATTTCGCATCATTTCCTCCAGCGCTTCCTCCTCAGGAAGTTAACTGGCCCGCAAACTCGCGGGCCTTTTCTTTTCAGTTAGAGTGGCGTTGGGCGATGTCGGCAGCATCGCTCCTCAACTGGCCCGCGGACACGAGAACTCCTAACGGGCCTTTTTCTTTTGCCAGATCAACACCTGCCACCTGTCCAATTCCCCAAGGTGGGACTGGCCGCGGGTTGAAAGTGCTCCGGACTCCAATAGCGATCCTGAGGCACACGTTTAGGGCTGTGCGCCGATGCTTAAGGCCGGGAGCAGGACCTTGGCCAAGAGTGGCATGGTGCTGGCCATGATCAGCGCAGTCAGCCCCATAGCGATGCCAGCTGTCGCGCCGGCCTCCTCGCTTTCTTGCAGGATGCGCGCCGTGCCCTGGCCATGACTGGCTGCGCCCATGGCCAAGCCGCGCGCCATCGGATCCGTGACGCCGAGGCGATCGAGCAGCGCCGGACCAAAGGCAGCGCCCGTCATGCCCGCGACCACGGCCATGATGGCGGCCAGTGATGGGATCGCGCCGGTATAAGGGGCAATGCTCATGGCCACGGGCGCGGTTACCGACCGCGTCGCCAATGACGCCATGAGGGATGGGTCGACAGCGAAGATCCAGGCGAGGATGCCAACGAGCAGCAGTCCAGCCGCCGAACCGGAGACAATGCCGGCCATGATCGGCAGTACGGCGGCTCGGATTCTGCCGAGGTGGCGAAACATGGGTACGGCGAGCGCCACCGTGGCTGGGCCGAGCAGGAAATGGATGAACTGTGCCCCCTCGAAATAACGCTCATAGGGTGTGTCGGTGACGGCCAACACCAGCATCACCACGCACACGGACAGGAGCACCGGATTGGCCAGTGGGTGCGCGCGCAAGCGTTGATTGAGCCAAGCCGCCGCCGCGAACACTGCAGCGGCATTGGGCGCCTATCGCCTTCGGCGTGTTGGCCGGTACCGCGATTACTTTGGCGGCCACCGCAATGGTCGCGCGCTACCTCGCAGCAAGGCGTGACCGCCCAGCCAAATGCGAGATGGCGGAACCCATAACCGACGCACCCCGCAACGAGGCTTCACGTCTAGTGGACAAGAAGCACCCCTCAGCGCCAAGCCGTGGGACGAGGTTCGTTAGGCCCGACTACTTCTTTGCACGCGCATCCACGCATTTGCCATCCTTGCGGTACATGAACGCACCGCAGTGCTTGTAGGACGCAACCTTCTTCTTTGACTTCTTGCTGGCTGTGTAGGTGACGTTGCTTTCGACGCCGGTTTTGCCAATTGCAATAGCCGATGTGACGGCTTGTGATAGTGGAAGCGCCAGAAACGCGGTCGCTGCCAAAGCCAGTGCTTTCGTCATACGCATAGGCTGTTCCTTCCCTTCAGTTGGCGTACGGAGCCCGACCTAATATTTCCCGGGCGTTTCGTTGTCGTCAAGTCGGGACTGCAATTATGGGAAACTTGGCCGGCTCATCGCAGTCGGGTGGTGAATCCAGAAAGGAGCCTACTTACGCCTAGCTATGGTCCAGCTATCCTACCAGTGCCAGGGCCGATGACGGCCGTGATGGTAGGCATGCCAGTCCTTGTGTGGCCACTCGCGCAGCGGATAGCCCCAGCTCTGGTAAAAGCGGAAGTGGGGCGGGCGGGTGTTCCACACGTTGTAGTGCACCCGGTTGCGATAGAGCACGTACTTGGCCGGACGCCAGAAGTCAGAACGGTAATAGGGGTAATAGCCGCGGGGCTCGTATTGGTATGCGTACGGGTCCTCGGGGAACAGGTGGGCATAGCGCGCGTAGCCTGAGTGCGCCCGCTTCTTTACAGCCGGCCGGTCCAGATCGGCACCGAAGGCGGCGCCCAAGTCCAAGTTGACAACCAGGACACCGGCCATCGCCGCGGCGGCTGCAAGGGTGTGTGCCCGGCATTTGGACGCACCAATCCCACCGTAACGCCCCTTGGTGCCGCACTTCTGACAGCGAGCGTTGCGCCGTAGCAGCTGGAGGCATCCGCGCCCCAGCGAATGATGAAAGGCGTTAGCGCCACGGCAGCGGACCGGGCGCACACTTTTCCTTCGCAGCACGGCTACAACCAGCTGTGGCCCCGGCGTAGGACGCCAAGCGTCGGCACCTCATCGTCTCGGTTCGAGCGCCACGTCTGCATGGCCTGCAGGATCCCATGGGGTGGCAATATCCACCCGAGTGCATGCGCATCGTGCAGGAAGGCTTTACGAAGCAAGACATGCTTGAGGCGGCCTGAGGTTCTCAGCCCAATTTGCCACGTTCCAGTTGGTTATCCACGCCCGAACTCTTGAAAACCACGCCATAGGTCTCGTCCGTTCTTCGCGGCCATCGCCTCTGGCGTCCACCTTTGGAGAGGCACCTTTTCTCCATCGTGCACAGAGACGTGATCGCCAGACGAACTCAATCCGAATGCTGCGGCGCTGCACATTTCCAAGTGAAAGGGCCCCGCGGAAGCGGGGCCCCGTCTTGAGACACTTCACTAGTCGCGTTTGCCGAACAGCTGCAGCAGCATGACGAACAGGTTAATGAAGTCGAGGTAGAGGTTGAGCGCGCCCATGATGGCACCCTTCGTCATCGCCGTCGCGTCGCCCATCACCTCATAGTAGCCGTCCTTGATGCGCTGGGTGTCGTAGGCGGTGAGGCCCGCGAACACCAGCACGCCGATCACGGAGATGGCAAACTGCAACGCGCTCGACTGCAGAAATAGGTTGACCAGCGAGGCGATGACGACGCCGATCACGCCCATAAAGAGGAACGTGCCCCAAGCAGACAGGTCCCTCTTGGTCGTATAGCCGTATAGGCTGAGGCCGCCGAAAGCCGCCGCTGTGACGAAGAACACCTGCGAGATCGACTGCCCGGTGTACACCAGGAAGATCGAAGACAGCGACAGGCCCATCACGCCGGCAAACGCCCAGAACGCGATCTGCGCCGCCGGCACGCTCATCTTGTAGATGCGGAAGGACAGGAAGAACACGAACGCCAGGGGCGCCAGCATGATCACCCACTTGAGGGGGGACACGTATATCAGCTGACCGAACTCGGTCAGCTGGCGCGCGCCGGTCGGTCCGCGTGTCATCGCCGCTTGAGATGCCAAGTAGGCAACGATGCCGGTGAAGAGCACGCCGCCAGCCATGTAGTTGTAGACGCGCAGCATGTAAGCGCGCAGACCCTCGTCCACCGCGACGTCGGTGCGCGCGCCCACGCGGGCAGCGGCGTACCGGTTGTCGATCTCAGCCATTTGCTTTCATCCCTTTGACGTTAGCGCGTGCCGTCTGGCCTGCGCGAGAATCGACGATCGCACCTGTAGTCGCCTAAATCAAATCTCACGCGCCGTTGGCGAACTTGGGATGGGCGACGGTTCAATCGGTAGAAACCCGGACTGGCAGTGGGGTGGTGGTGTGACAGCTATTGGCACCCGTTCTCCGTCGTGGACAGCTCGCTCGCATTTCCTGGGGGTAAACCAGACGTGCTGAACCAACGAGCACGACGGGAGAAGATGACCCAACTGAGACATTGAGTGCGGACAACCGAATCCTCAACTCCCCCCGTTTGACGAGCCTTCGCCTCAGGTGGCCAGGAAAGCTGGCTATCTCTCCGGCATACCCGCCTTCCGCAAACCATCGAACAAATGCTCTGCATCGTCTGCGAGCTGGTATGGCGCTAGTTTCCTTTGCTTGCCGTCGAGCGTAAACGTTGGGTCAAGGCGCAAGACCTCGGCAATCTCTCGCCGAGCCTCATCAAGTTGACCTAGCTGTGCATAGTTGGCTGCCATCCAGTTATGGCCGCCTCGAAAGTTGGGCGCCCGAGATGTACATTCCAGTAGCCACGGTGAAGCTTCCGCGTACCTCTTGAGCATGTAGTAAGCAAGCCCGAAGAAACCGGCCGCTGCGGCAGGATAGAACGGGTCAAGGCGCGTAATAACGCCCAACATCCTAATTGCCCGCTCAGCTTCTCCAGCGTGAACCAGGGCCAAACCGAAACGCCAATTGGAGAAATTGGGGTTCAATGCGGTTGCTCTTTCGAATTCGGCAATAGCCTCCTTATGTCGGCGCATGAAGCTCAGTACCAGTCCGAGGTGTTCATGACCGATGGTGAGATTGGGGGCGAGCTGAACGGCTTTGCTTGCGATTTGGTGCGCGCGTTCCAGAGTGCTGGTATTCAGATAATCATCGTCCAGTCGATGGACATAGGCGCATAAGTAAATATTCGAAAGCACAGCATGGGCACTCGCATAATTCTGGTCGATTGAAAGTGCACTCTGCAAGTGCTGTCGCGCAGTGTACAAGTCGGCAACTCCATAGGTCGTCAAGAACGAGGAAAAACGCATTCCTTCCCTGCAAGTAATAGTCATAAGCCTGCCAAGTAGCTGGCGGCCTCACCAGCGTGCGCTCGACCTCAGCTTTGCCCACATGCGCTGCTAGGATCGATGCGATTGTTCGCGCGACCTCGTCCTGGACCGCGAAGATGTCCTTCATTTCACGATCGTAGCGTTCCGCCCAGCGATGAGCGCCGGTAATGGCATCGACGAGCTTGGCCGTGATACGGACTTGGTCGTCGATTTTTCGGATGCTGCCTTCCAGCACATAGTTAACGCCGAGTTCGGTCCCAACTTGCCGGACATCAAATGCACTGCTCTTCAATTTGAAACTCGAGTTGCTGGCGATAACGAGCAACTCGGAAAACCGCGACAACTCGGTGACGATGTCGTCGGTGATGCCATCGCTGAAATACTCCTGATGCGGATCGCTGCTTAGATTGGCGAAGGGAATGACAGCTATCGATGGCTTGTCTGGCAGAGGTAGCCGCGCGGCATCGAATTTGCGCGCCGCGTCAGGAGTACCAGCAATCTGATCGACTGAGTCCTTGTGCTCGACGCGGCCGACGAAACGGTAGCCGTGACCAGGGATGGTTTGCAGGGCGTGCGCACAATCCGGATCGCTCGAGAGCACCTTGCGCAACGCAGAAATCTGGGCCTGAAGGTTGTTTTCTTCGACCGCCCTGCCCAACCAGACTTCGGCCAACAGCTTGTCTTTGGTTACGAGCTGACCTTGTCGTTTGACCAGCGCCAACAAGACATCGAACGCGCGCGAGCCGAGGTGAACAGGTCCTTCATGCCGCAACAACTCGCGCCGCCTGGTCACAAGCCGGAACGAACCAAAGCGATATTCCTCCGCCTCGCCCCGAGTGAAGCTGGTCTCGGTTGCATCGGGAGCATCGTCAGTACCAGTCGATCGTGACACGCGGCACCTGACTTCAGAAGGTTTCAGGGCATTTCAGGCCAGAGGCAAAGACTTTGGGTGCGCTTCAGCTTCACAGTCGAGCATAGCAAATATCGCCTCGATCGCCCAACGCAGCGAGGAAGACCGCGCCATGAGCCCATCGCCCATCTTGTTGATCGGCGCTCTGCTCGCAATGGGCCCGGTACCCTTTGCGGCGGCGCACTCTTGGTACCCCCATGAATGCTGCAACGATATGGACTGCGCCCCTGTCGAGAGCATAGTTCAGATTGTTCCCCTGGGTGGAGGCGCCCCGCAGATTGTGGTCACTTCAAAACACGGCAGGGCAACAGCGCGCGGAGATTTCCCGGTACAGAGTTCAAAGACGGTCGCATGCATGTCTGCATGCGTCGGCACGATTCAGGAGATATGGATGTAGTCTGTCTTTTTATGCCGCCCTCCATGTAGGCGCCGCAGTGGATAATCATGGCACGCTCACTCTTCGGTAGTTTCGACCTGTAGCCGTGTTAGCGGTTCGCAGCGAACTTCGATGTAAGCGCGTTGTACTTCCGAAATTGGCACATATTCACCGTGCCGAGGCGATTGGCAGAACGTCAGCTTATGGGGGCAGACCCGCCGGTGCGGCACCGCTCGGGCAACGGGGAATTTTGACCCAAGTGCGACATCCGACAATCTGAGCGGGTGCGGCGCACCATGCGAAGATCCTAGTGAAGACGGGCTCAAGCATTGAGTAACCCCACTTCACGCTCAAAAAAGCAGACTATCGCGCGACAACTGCGATGGTAGGCTGGCGGTCCCCAACCCGCGTCGCGGCCGAGTGCTTCGTTCACTTAACGGGGAGGACGACCATGAAGTTTGCTTACGTCCGAAACGCCGTTGCAGCGCTCGTTCTGCTATCGGGCCAAGCGTCTGCGCAGGAGCAGCCGCTGACGACGAAATGCGAGTCGGCTCCGCTGATGGCTGTGTTCCAGGTGGTTAGCGAGACCGGCCGCATGCCGCCAAACCTTGTCAAATTCATTGGGGATGCGGCATTGCAGAAGATCGAGCCCTACAAGGCTTTCGACAACGTCTACTATGTCGGCATCTGTTGGGTCTCCGCTTGGCTGATCACCTCGCCGAATGGCCACGTGTTGATCGACACGCTCTACGGGCCGTACACCGGCCAGATGCTGGGAAATATTCGCGCGCTCGGGTTCGATCCCAAGGACATCAAGCTGGTCGTTGTCACCCACGGTCACTTCGACCATGCAGGAGGCATTGCCCAACTCAAATCAGAGCTTGCGCCCGGAACACGCTTTGCCATGACAAAAGAGGGATGGCGCGAAGGTGCGGAAGATTCAGTATCGCATCCGCGGTTCCCGTGGAAGATGATTGAGCCTGACATCGTGCTCACCGATGGCCAGGCAGTCACCGGCGGCGACATCGCGATTCAGGCGTTCGAGACACCGGGTCATACGATGGGCACCGCCTCGTTCGCATTCGATGCACGTGATGGCGCTCGCACTTACCGCGCGTTCACGGTCGGCGGCCTAGCGCTGATCGCGTACGCGGGCCGGAGCAAGTGGAGGCATTCATCGCCAGCGTAAAGCGCATCCGCACCCTCACACAGGATGGCGCGCGCCCCGTGGAATTGCACCTTACGACACATGGATTCTCGACGGGTCTCAACGAAGCGAAAGACCTGCTGAAGACGCGTAAGCCTACCGATCCGCATCCTCTTGTAGACTTGCCAGGCTTCCGCAAGCAGCTCGACGAGTTGCAAGCCGGCGCCGAGAAGCGCCTGGTCGTCGAGCGGCAGAAGCAGGTGAAGTGATGTCGATGCCGCCGAATTAGAAGCCATCTTACATGGGGCGCCATCAATACCTTCCTAGGCCTATGACGTGATCGAGTATCCACTAATTTATCGCTGACGCTCAGGTCAGGAAGTGGCACCTTTTCTCCGTCGTGCACAGCTCGCTCGCATTTCCGCTTTTGGGGGTAAACCAACGTGCTCAACCAACGAGCACAACGGGAGAAGATGACCCATATGCGACATGGACTTGCGCAATTCGCTACACTGAACGAATGGGCCGCTGTTTCCAGCTACCACCCATGCACCAGATAGCTGAGGTCTTGCGGGGTGCAGGCTTGGGTGCGTTCGATCTTCTGGTAAGTGCCTCGATAGAACACCAGAGGACGAGGATAGCTGACACTCGTCGTCGTCAGCGCTTGCACCTTGCCAATTAAAATCAGGTCGTTTCCGCCATCGTAGCGAGCATAGCTTTCGCACTCAATGAGACCAGCGCGGCCGGCACGAGCAAGGCGCCGGTCTCTCCGATCCGGGGCTTGAGCGACTTCCATTTGTCCGCTAGAGCGCGCGCAAACCGCGTGGACAATTCATCCTAATGTCGTCGCAAGATACTGATCGCATAGGTCTTAGCCTCAGCCCACGCCGAAAGACTTAGCAGTCCGCGCGATGCTGAAGAGGACGAGGGGTGGCGACAGTGAGACGGAGTTGAATGAGCTGGCCGACGTACAATTCTTGCGCCATCCCCGGTTATCGTGGTGACCACGGCAACTCCGGTCGAAGAGGCCAAGCGCATGTCGAAAGCTTTGCTGTTCAAACGCCATGACGCAGCTCCTGCGAAGGCGAACGGTGTGCATCCTTTACGAGCGCGATGATGGTGGATCGGCGACAGTTGCCGTATTGATCGTTGGCAAGACCAAGGCAGCATCAACCAGCGACGTTGCGCGCTTGTAGTCGTAGGATCGATTGAGGTTCTGCTTCACCAAGAAGGAGGCGCCGCCATAGAACTTCTCGTATTGCGCATGGCGACTACCGAATTCCGTTCCCATGAAGTCCCATGCCATCCGCAGCGTCGCCACACGGGTCTTTGCCCCTGCAGAGGCTGACTGCATATAGCGCTCTATGTCATGCTTCATACCCGGGTTATCGAAGTCCTGCGCCGACGACGGAAGCGTGATCATTGCCGCCCGCGAGTTCGCGAACGATCTCCAGCATCCGACCATTGATCTGCGACTGCAACGACATCACTGAGTAGAGTGTTGTCTTCGACGGCCACAGGACGCCATCGGTATCGATTGTCGATGCGACTTCGTGCGCGCCGAGCATGAAGTCGACAATCGTTACCAGTGCTGCCAACTCGCCCATCTCGACATTC
>CAWEBE010000046.1:0-41533 GCA_963806735.1 uncultured Alphaproteobacteria bacterium
CGGAACCAGTCAGTCGCGCAGGACTAAGGACGGGGTTGGATGGGTTTTGGCTGATCGCGGTCCGATTGCACACCCGCAGGTAGCGCCAAATTAATCATATATTTCAATAGATTAAAAGAGGTTAGGCAATGATGAGAGTCGCACCTCATTCTCAATCCTTGGCTTGCAGAAACCCATTTCGCTCTGGGTGGCGCAAGGGGGCGTCGTGAATGCCGGCGAGCAAGCAAGTCAACTTCACCGGGCCAATCCGGCAATGCACAATCCTTCGAGCAATCTCGCATTGTCCGCAGGCCGCCGATAGACGACGCGATCTTTGATATTGGCGGCACACAGGCCCGGATCGGCCCTCATCAACCGCGCGAAGATTTTCTGTGCTTCCTGCAGTCGCCCGCCGAGTGCATGGCTAGCCGTGATAATGCGCAACGCAGACCCGAATTCGGGTTGGTCTTTCAGTGCCAGTTCCGCCCACGCGCAGGCTTCGTCATAGCGACAGGCGATGAAATGAGCGGCCGCGGTGCCAGCCTGCATGTTGAACATCTGCGGATCGACTGGGCTGAGCCGCATGGCACGAAGGAAGCGAGTGATGCCGTCGTTGGGTTCGCTCCGCCAAACACTAACCCAGCCCCCAAAAAACCAGGCGCTACCAAGATTTGGACTGAGCTCGAGAGCGCGATTGACGAGTCGGTCCCCAGTTTCAGTATCGCCGACGACGCGGGCGAGTGCGTGGCCAGCCGTGCAAAGCGCAATAGCGTCGTCTTGGCCGAGAACCATCACAGCCCTGCACAGTCGCAGAACTTCATCCGCGTCCGCGGCGGGATTGGTCATCCAACCGTTGGCGGTGCGGAAAGTATAGCAGCGCGCCGCCATGCCGTAGGCGGAAGCAAAATCCGGTTCGAGCTCGATCACCTTGTAAAAAAGGCGTAGTGCGTCGTCGTGCAAGTCCTTAGTCCATCGGTAAACATGTGACATAGCGCGCAAGTAGAGGTCGTATGCATCGAGGCTTTCGATGGGTTTGCGCCTTGCACGCGCGATCTCGGCTCTCTCCAGGCTCGGCAACAAGGCGCTTATAACACTTGCAGTCACCTGATCCTGCAGCTCGAAGATGTCATCGAGAGTGCCATCAAAACGTTGCGCCGCTAGACTTTCGCCAGAAGATACATCGACCAGTTGCGCATTGATGCGTACTCGATTGGCCGCTTTCCGGACGCTGCCCACGAGCAGATAGCGAACACCAAGTTCGCGACCCACCTGCTTCGGGTCCACAGAACGGCCTTTGAAGGTGAAACTCGAATTGCGCGCGATGACAAAAAGCCACCGCATGCGCGACAGGCCCGCGATGATGTCCTCGACGATACCATCGGCGAAGTATTCCTGCTCTGGGTCGTCACTGAGGCTGATGAAGGGTAGAACTGCCACAGACGGCCGGTCGGGTTGCGACACTACTATCTTCGATCTCTCAACCGGTTCTTGCGCGACTGCAGTAGATGGGCTCTGCTCTTCCCGCACCGTTCCGACAAATCGAATGCCCTTGCGGGCAAGGGTCTTGATCAGCCGCTGTTGCTCACCGCTATCACCGATGGCAGTGCGAGCCGCATTGATGCAGGTTGCCATCGCCGATTCGGAGACGATGCGGCCCTTCCAAACCTCTGCAATGAGTTCGTCCTTGCTGATCACGTGCTCGCGTTGGGCGATCACGTGCACCAGAAGGTCGAACACTTTGGGCTCAACGGGCACTGGCCGTCCGGCGTGACGCAACTCGCGCCGGCCCGTGTCCAACAAGAAATTTTCGAAGATATACAACACCTCGTTGCCTCACCGCGAACACCAAGGCACACGCTGAGTCAGCTCAGAGCAAAGATAATCCTAAGGAAAAGCGGCACGTAAACCAAGGCCTCGCGAGAGCGGTTCGCTATTCCACCTGTCATCCTCTGACTAATGGCGTGGTTGTGTTCAACAGCTTCGATCACGATCCTGAGGAGGACGACATGACGGCAAATTCAGCCTTGCAATGGCCTGAAGAGGGCGTGACGCGCGTGCCTTACTGGGTCTATTCCGACCAAGGCACGTACGATCGCGAGCAGAGGCTCATATTTCGGGGCGACACCTGGAGTTATCTCTGCCTTGAGGCGGAACTGCCCACCTCAAATAGCTGGCGCACGTCGAGCCTCGGGGAGATGTCCGTCGTCGTTACCCGCGACGAAAAAGGACAGGTGCATGCCTTCGAGAACCGTTGCGCCCATCGCGGCGCGCTGATCTGCCTGGGACAGCAGGGACAAGGTCGGCGACTACTCACCTGCGTGTATCACAACTGGACGTACGACCTCGAAGGCAACCTGCGCGGCGTCGCCTTTCGGCGCGGCATTGGCGGCAAGGGCGGTATGCCGGACAGTTGCAAGCCGGAAGAGCAGGCGCCCAGAAAGCTTCGGGTTGCCATCGTGCATGGCCTCGTGTTCGGCACACTGTCGGAGAAGGCGCCGCCCATCGAGGCTTACATCGGGCCCGAAGTGGTCGCGCGCATCACGCGTGTCATGCGTGGGCCGGTGCGTGTGCTCGGCAGGTACAGCCAGATGATACCGAGCAACTGGAAGCTCTACATGGAGAACGTCAAGGACGTCTACCACGCGAGCTCTTGCACACCTTTTTCACGACGTTCCGCCTAAATCGCCTGACTAAGAAGGGTGGCATCATCATCAACGAGAGCGGCGGGTGTCATGCCAGCTATTCGCAGACCGCCGACAGCGGTGAGCGCGAATACAAAAATGCCGGCATGCGCGCCGCCAAGGAGGAGTTGACGCTCGAAGCGTCCGAGATCTTTGCGTCGGTCGATGAGGTGGGAGATGGCGTTGGCATCCAGATCCTCGGCGTCTTTCCAAACCTCGTCCTGCACCAGATCCGCAATAGCCTTGCGACCCGTCGAGTGGTGCCCAGGGGTGTCGATAAGACGGAGCTCGTGTGGACGCTATTCGGTTTCGAGACCGATGATGACGCGATGACCGAGCGCCGACTTCTACAGTCAAATCTCGTTGGACCCTCGGGCTATATTTCGATGGAGGACGGCGCGGCACCGGGCTTCGTGCAACGCGCCGCGCCGTCGGCAGATGGCGCCCTGTCGGTAATCGAGATGGGTGGCAACGGCTACACCACCACTGAGGACCGCCTCAACGAGGCCCCGGTGCGCGGTATGTGGGCGGCTTGGCGCTCGCACATGGACATCTGATGCGGAAGGGCACTCGGAGGGTCGGAAGACCGGCCGTCCATCGCAACATTGCGCCGGCTAGGAGTGGTCATGGACTACGCGCTTCACTTTAGCATACAGGATCTCGGGGCCCGCTACGCTCAGGCGATTGACGATGACCGGCTGGAAGAGTGGCCTGAGTTTTTCACTGAGAAAGGCCGCTACATCGTCACGACGGCGGACAACCGAGCGCAGGGTTTGCCCGCCGCACTTATCTACGCGACGTCTCGGGGCATGATCCGCGACCGTGTCAAGTCACTACGCGAAGCCAATATCTACGAGGGCCAGCGCTACCGTCACGTAGTGGGTACACCGCTCGTTGGTAAGGCTGCAAATGGGGCACTCACGTCGACTTCTAGCTTTCTCGTGGTGCGCATTATGCACACCGGCGAGAGCACGCTGTTCGCATCTGGAGTTTACCGCGACCGCATCGAAATCGGCGGAGACAGCGAGCCGCGGATTGCCGAACGAATGGTCGTACTCGACAGTCAGCAGATCGATACGCTGCTGGCAATTCCGCTCTAGGTCTTGAACAGCCCCGCACAGGCACGAAACAGAGCGAGACACATGTGGATGTCGTCACGGCGAGGCGGAGACAGGACCGCAGACGGTTAGACAGTCAGGCAGTAAGCTATCAAAACCGTTGCGCAAGATGTGAGTTGGGTGTTGAACGACCCGTCCTCGCTGTTTGCTGCGGTGCATGAGTTCAGAAGCTGGCACCTTTTCTCCGTAGTGCACAGGTCGCCCGCATCTCCGTTTTTGGGGGTAAATCAGACGTGCTGGACCAACGGGCGCGACGGGAGAAGATGACCCAATCCTGCCTCGGTGCGCGACGCTACCGTAGGTATTGCCGGGAGCGCTTTCAGGGTTATGGAGCACAGCTCGTGGCGTCCCTCGTCTCTTTCCGATTCCTACCGTGCGCCCTTATCCTGGATCGCTGCTCCGAACCACGGGGACGACAATGAGCTTTCAGTCGTTGATGAGCACGACCCACCGCTTGTGCGCATCGATGGACGCGCTTGCTGCTTTGGGTGCGGAACTGCGCCTGCGTCGTACGGGCCAGCCAGCCACTGTCGAAGTCCGAGAATTGCTGCGAGAAGTGGTGCACGGCGTCGACACGCATCTGCTGTCGGACATTTCTAGTGACCAGGAGGCAATTGCACTGGGGATCATTGAATTTTTCTTTCGCCAGGCACTCGATCTTCTTGAAAACCCGGCGCGGAACCCCGGATGGTCATATACGGACCCCACCATCATCAACGGTCAGGGCATGACGTCCCGAGCCTTTGTTCGCACGTTCGAAACTATCTCGGAGAGCGTCGCGGACTTCAGGGCGACACTCGATCGCCCGGGGATATTTCTCGACGTCGGCACGGGTGCCGGATGGTTGGCGATCGAGGTGGCGCGTTGCTGGCCTTCTTGGAGGGTCGTGGGCATCGATTGTTGGCGGCCTTCTGTGGAATTGGCGCGCGCCAATATTGCCGCTAGCGGTGTCGAGGATCGGATCGAGCTGCGAGTTCAGAGCGTGGAGCAGCTGCAGGAAGAGAGCGCATTTTCGATCGCCTGGCTGCCCGGCCCGTTCCTGCCCAGGCAGGCCGTGCTCTCCGCATTGAACGGTGTGAAAAGAGCGCTCAAACCGGGCGGCTGGTTGGTGTTCAGCTTATTCTCTCCCTCCGAAGAGCCGTGGGGCGGGGCCGCGACCGCACTGAAGGTCACGCGCAATGGCGGCTATCCCTGGCAGCGAGAAGAGCTGGAAGACAGACTAAGCGCTCTCGGATTGCGGCAGGTTGGCACGTTTTCAACTGTCGGCTCGACCGTGACGATCGGGCAGCGCGGAGCCGATTGAAGGGCCAAGGTCAATGCAGGCGCGTGGGACTGTCTCGTCGCGCGTGGCCGCGCGCCCGAAGCCCACAGTTGCGCAGGCCCTCCAGCAAGTCCTCTACGGCCCGGGCATTTGCGTGCGCCTTGCCGAAAAAGGATGCGACCGCCTCCAGCGTGATCTCCGGATTGCGTGCGAGCAGCCGCTCCACACACTCTCGCCCTTCGTCAATGCGGCCGCGAAGCCCACAGATGGCCGCCTTCAGCCGCAAGGCAGGGGGTGCATCCGCCCAGTCGGTCAACGCCTTCTCAACTGCCGCGAGTGCAGCGTCGAGGTCGCGGGCAAAAAAGTGCGCCGTGGCAATCGCTGCCCAATACGCATAAGCAGCGGTGTCGAGCGGGTTCAGCCGGCGCGAGTGCGCCAAGTGTTCGAGGGCCGCATTCTGTTGTCCGAGGTAGGTCAGCACGATGCCACTTGCCCACCATGCCCGAGCCGAGTTTGGGTTGATTGCCAGTGACCTCTCGATGAGATCCCGGGCGCGTTCAATCTCCCCTGCCAGCGTTGCGAGTGACAGTCCCGCCATCCACAACGCGTCAGGATCGTTCTCGCCGTGCTCGACCGCAAGATTGGCGAGCCGAATGCCTTCCTTCTCTCCAGGATCGCTTCGGGAGAGCCAACCGAAGACAGTTTGAATCTCGTAGCACCAGGCGGCCAAGCCATAGGCGGTGCCATAGGTGGGGTCCAACTCGATCGCCTGGTACAGGAGGCTCAACGAGGTCTCATTTTGCGCGCGGTTGTCCCGGCGCGGCGGCAGCGCGCGCAAGAACAGGTCGTAGGCCGTCAGATTGGTGGTCGATTTGCGCCTAGCACGCTCGATCTCTTGCGAACGAAGTGTCGGCGCGATCCGTGCGCTCAATTGCGTCGCGATCTCGTCTTGGAGCGCGAACACCTCTTGCAGATCGCCGTCCAGCCGCTCGCTCCAGACCTGTTGGCCACTCGATGCGTCGGTCAGCTGGACGGCTATGCGGACCCGACTGCCGTCCTTGCGCACGCTCCCCTGCAGGACATAGCGCACGCCGAGATCGGCACCGACCTGCCGCACATCGGTAGTGCGGCCCTTGTAAGTGAAAGCGGAGGAGCTGGCGATCACGAACAGCCACGGGAGACGGCCGAGGGCCATCGTTATCTCCTCGACCATACCGTCCGCAAAGTAGTCGTTGCTGGTCTCCTCGCTGAGGTTCGCAAACGGCAGGACCACAATCGAAGGCTTGTCCGGAAGCGAGAGCTTTGAGCCCCCGGGCCCGCCAGTGCCCGGAGCACCGGTCCGCTCGCACCCCTGCGGTTCGCGCACGGCGCCTACAAAGCGAAGTCCCTTGTGTCGCAGGGTCTTGATGAGACGCTGGACCTTGCCGTTGTCGCCGATTGCACCGCGCGCCGAATTGATGCGGCTGGTCAGCGTCGATTCGGACACGATCCGGCCACGCCAGACCAAGTCGAGGATTTCATCCTTGGTGACCACTCGGTCACGGTGGCGAAGCAAGTATGCGAGCAGATCGAAGACTTGCGGTTCGATCGCAAGAAGCTGTCCTGCCCGCCGCAACTCGCGCCGGTCGAGGTCGAGAACGTAGGCGTCAAACTCATAAATCATATCGGTACCGGCCGCTCCGCCAGTCGGCCGACTGAAATTAGCGCCGCGTCGAGCCAGACTGAAGCAGAATCAAGCTGACCTGGAGGTTATCTGGAGCTGACCTCGAAGCAGCTGCCTTCATTCTCGTGCGACTGTGCGCCGAGTTCAGATCGGCCAACTTCACCAGGAGACGATCAATGTCGGAGCTCGATCACAACCGTCGAGATCTGCTGGCGGCGATGGCTGGCGTTGCGGTAGGCGGCGCGCTCGGTGGGCACGCCGCAATCGCCCAAGCGTCGGCGGCCAGGGGATATCACCTCGGCGCTGCCGACGGCGAAACGGTCGTACGCCCGAGCGGGGATATCGTCATCAAGGTCGATCCCACCAGAGGATCTCCCGCTCTCGCAATGGGCACCCAGCACCTAAAGGCTGGCGCGGGCATCCCCGTCCATCGCCATGACTTCATGGATGAGATTCTGCTCATTCAGGAAGGCCGTGGTTTCGCAATCCTGGACGACCAAAGGACGCCGATCGCCAAGGGCTCCATGATATTCGTTCCCAAGGGATTCTGGCACGGCTTTGAGAACCCGGAAATTACTATGGACCTTGTGTGGATCGTGACACCACCGGGTTTGGAGGCGTTCTTCAGGGAGGTTGGCAACGTGCCGGGAGTGCCTCCCAAGGCGCTCACCCGCGAGCAATTCAGAGCCATTGGCGAGAAGCACGGCACAATATTCAGGAGCTGACGGAAACTGTGCGATGAGACGCATTCCAACCCAACCGCGCCGTTTGCAGTCTGCGATCTGCGGCCATCCTGCGGCAGCGCAGGGCCTCAACTCGCGGAAGTGCTCTCACCGCGGCATTCGCTGCAAAAGGGAGGCTGTTCATGAGACTACCGAGCTGTCGTTGGCTGCAATTGACCACAGTCGCGGCCGTGCTGACCACGCTTTCATGCGCGACCGCTGCGCAGGACTATCCGACACGTCCGATCAAGATGGTCGTTCCGCAAGGGGCGGGTGGCCCTGTCGACACCATTGCGCGCATTCTGTCGGAACGGATGCGCGTGTCCCTCGGCCAGCCAGTCATCGTTGAGAACGTTGCCGGCGCGGCGGGCAGCATAGGAGTTGGCCGTGTGGCGCTTGCCGCTCCCGACGGCTACACCATCGTCATTGGCATCTGGAGCACACACGTCGCCAACGCAGCCATCCACTCTCTGAATTATGATGTGCTGAACGACTTCGAGCCCATCGCGCTGCACGGGAGCAGCCCGCAGGTCATCGTGGCGAGGAAATCGCTGCCGGCGAGCGACCTGCAGGGCCTGATTGGCTGGCTGAAGGCCAACCCCGAAAGGCAACAGCGGGAACCGGAGGCGTCGGCAGCCCACCCCATGTCTTCGGCTACGTTCTTCCAGAGCGCCACGGGAACACGCGTTCGGTTCGTCGGCTATCGCAGTGGCGCGCAGGCAATGCAAGACCTTGTTGCTGAGCAAATCGACTTCATGATTGATGCGCAAGCAAATGCGCTGCCTCTCGTCCGGGACGGCAAGATCACCGCCTTTGCAGTCACCGGCAAGACGCGATCGGCAGCTGCGCCTGAAATCCCGACGGTCGACGAAGCGGGGTTAGCCGGGTTTCACTTCTCGGTATGGAATGCGACCTGGGCGCCGAAGGGTACGCCCAAGAGCATTGTTGGCCGGTTGAACACCGCGGTCGTTGAAGCATTGGCCGACACGAAGGTGCGTGCGCAGCTCATGACTCTGGGTCAGGAGATTTACCCGCGCGAGCAGCAGACACCGGAAGCGCTGCACGCTTTTCAGAAAGCAGAGATCGAGAAGTGGTGGCCCATTATCAAAGCCGCTGGGATCAAGTCAGAATGATCTGCCGGCAGGGACCAAGTTTTTCCTCTTGGTCGGTGACGGATGCCCATGAACATGCACGAACGCTTTGCCGATACCGGGCTGGCGTCCGACGCAGGAATGCCACTGCGGCCCTCTTGGCGCGGATTGCTACGGGCCAGACTCGCCTCATGGGTGAAGACCTGCGCCGACCACTACGCCGCGACGGCCGCCTACGACGATCTCTCCCGCCTTTCGGATACCCAGCTCAAGCACCGCGGGCTGAGCCGAGACATGCTCGCCCGGGAGCTGAGCGGGCAGCGTCATCGAGCTTTCGGCAACTGACCTCCACAAACCCACGAGAACTAGGTCCTGAACCCATAAACGAGTGCACCGCAACAATGGCGGCAGCTTTCTAGAGCGGTGCGGACGCCACCTGACCGCATCCGAACCGCGTACCATTTGACCCAATTCGGACGTTAGTTGCCTGGCCACGATGGCGGTCGTGGTTTTAGCGCCTTAGCGGCGGTGACGGTGCCTGTCCCTTCGACCAAACCATGAGCAACTCGAGTTCGGCGTCGCTCGGATCGACGTGACGTAGATTCACGGCCATTCGCCGCTAGTCGGCAACTCTCGGATGTGCCAGAAGCCGCCATCAGCACCCAGGCGCCTGAACCAATGGTTCTGGGCGCATGTTTGCGAGAATGCGTTTGTAAGCCGCCATAAAAAGCACCACGAGGCAGCAAGCGGCGTTGAAGGCGCTGATCAGCGCCAGATTCGTGTCGCCGAGCTTGAGCCAGGCATACCAAGCTGTGGTCGCATTGGCGCCGATCCAGATTGACCAGCAGCTGAACGATATGGCCGTCGCTCCGTTCGTGTCCCTGGCCACGGCCACGATCTGGGGCAGGTACGAGATAAGCCTCAGAATATTGAAGAAACCGAATGCCAACGCAATGAGATCAATGTCAGACATGGTCCACCTCATGCATACGAGTTCAGTATGCGGGACGGCACCTGCGCCATGGCCGCAGCCAATCGACGGTAGTTTGCGGGATTGCGTGCGATCAGTCGGGAGCGTCGCGCGGATCGCTCGAGCCTTGCCGGCCGCGCTCGAGCCAGGCCGCGCACGCAGGTGACAGCCTCGCTTTCACTTTCTGTTCGTAGAGGGCCAGGTCAGAGTGCGCCAACAATGACTGCCAACGGCCGCTAGTGCCGCTGTGAAAGAACGTGCTGGCGCC
Source organism: uncultured Alphaproteobacteria bacterium (assembly GCA_963806735.1). Taxonomy (GTDB): domain Bacteria; phylum Pseudomonadota; class Alphaproteobacteria; order Rhizobiales; family Hyphomicrobiaceae; genus CADEFX01. The sequence continues at coordinate 9,754 of CAWEBE010000046.1, forward strand.
GCCGATGAACGTTTCTCGTGCACGAGGCATGAGCCTTTCGCCATCACGGCGCATGGAGGCGAATGTAGCTGCCTCCACCAGCTCTGGCCAAGCTGTGTCTGTAACGGAAAGGTCGAGAAACATCGCAATGCGTCGCATCTCACCCTCCAGGTTCTCCGACAAGTCGCGGTAGTGCACGAACAAAATGTTGGAGCGCCGTCGCTCGTGCCAGCAACTGCGCTGGAAACTGAAAAACGAAAGCCCTGGTAATCCATCGGGCTCTTCAGCCGTCGTCCCTTGCGTCAGCCAAGTGCGAAAGAATGTCGGGAAATCCAGTGCGGCTCGCGGCATCGTTCGCCGCAGCATCGGATCGCTTAGTCCAATGGCATCAAATTTCGCCAGCACCTCAGGGGAATAGAACAAGCAATGATTGTGATACGACAGCGCCACATCGCGGCCGTCACGGGCAACGTGGATATATTGAACATCGTCGCAGAACGGCAATCCGTCCAACGGTAGATGTGTCTTCAAAACGCGACGTCCCGTTTGGGCTTCGAGCCGCGCCAGCGCCTGTTCGATCGGACCACGGAAACGTACCTCGATCCATGGACTGCTATCGGCAATCGCTACAGGGTCTGGCGACCCCGTAAGCAACAGTCCCACGATGCGTTGCGCCCACGTGGTGCCGCATTTGGGGTAGGTGCAAACAACAATGTCGCCCTGCCGTGGCCGGTAGCCTTGCCAGCGCGTGCTATCGAGGCCCCAGGTTCGATACTGCCGTAACGCAGGCCGGACCGTTCCGGACATTGAACCCTCCTTTTGCAACCGCCTATTGCGTGGGCTTGGCGCCATAAGCCTTAACGAGCGGTCCCAAACGCTGAGTAAGCGTATCGAGCTTCGCCTTGAAATCCTGAGCACCGCCAGCATCGGCCTCGAGACCCAAGTTGCGTAACCGCTCCTGCACGGTTGGCTCTCGCGCTGCGCGTTGGATGTCGCCGGCTATGCGATCGCGCAACTCGGCCGTCAGGCTCTTTTGCCCGTAGAACCCGTGCAAGCCGTCGATGGTGAGGTCAGGCTCGCCCTGCTCGCTGACCGTGCTCGTGTCGGGCGCGGCATGCGCACGACGCGAATTCGTGACTGCGATCAGCCTGACGCGCCCATCAACGCTGTGCGGCACGAGCATCGCGAGCGGCAGCAATGTCAGATCGATCCTGCCCTGCGACAGATCTCCGACCGCAGGTCCAAAGGCGCTGTAGGCAATGTAGCGCATGTCGAGGCCCTGCCGCTTGAGGAAGCCGGTCATAAAAATGAAGGGTGACCCGGGGACCGCCGACCACGTCAACTTTCCAGGATTGGCGCGCGCATGCTCGCGCAGCTCGGACAGCGAGGTGACGGGCAGTCCGGGCGCTACGGCAAGCCCGAGAAAGTCCCAGGCCCCCTGTGAAATCGGGACGAGGTCATCGGTTCGATACGGCAATTCGTCATGCATATAGATGTTGGTCGTGTAGGGAACGGAGGGCGAATACAGCAGCGTGTGACCGTCCCTGGCAGCCAGCAGGGCCTGCACCGCCAGGATGCCGTCGGCCCCCGGTTTGTTCTCGACAATGACAGGCTGTCCCCACAGCGCGCTGAGCTTTTCGGCAAATGTTCGCGCACCGACGTCAGGGGAGCCGCCTGGCGAGCCGAAAACAACAATGCGAACCGTTTGCGTCGGCCATTTGCTGCCCTGCGCACGGGGCGCGTCAGGCAGGTTGAAGCTTGCGGCGACCGCGAGACCCCCGGTCAGCAGTGCGCGCCTGTCCACGGCCACTGTGTTTGACATCTTTGCCCTCCGTACTCGCTGAGTGCCGACGCCTGATTTCACGTGCGGCCCCGGGCCGATCGTGCTCGGGGTTGCTCTCAATGACGCGGATCAACAGCTGCATGAGCGTCGCCCGTTCGGACGATGTGAGAGCCGCAAGTCCTTGATCACGCGCCGCGAGCACCTTCGGCCGCACGGCCTCGACCACTTTCCTCCCCGCGGCCGTGACATAGAGATGCCGTACGCGGCGATCCTGACCGATGCGTCGCTCCACCAAGCCTTTGGCTTCGAGGTCGTCGATCAATTGCACGATTGAGGCGCCATCCAGCATCAGCGCGCTCCCCAATCCGCGCTGGTCGATGCCTGGCACGGCTGTGATGACGGCGAGGGACGCGAACTCGGACGACGCCAAACCAGCCTCCCGTGTCGCGATACTGGTCCGGCTGACAAAGATTTGGTGCACGCGGCGGCACAGTTGCGCGGGGGCAAAACGAAAGTTCGGGAGGACCGAGCCTGGGCCATAGCCATCTGCGTCGGATTTTGTGGAGCTAGGCATTGCCATTCCATTTCTTGGCTTGTTGGCCAATCATTAGACATCAATTCATTTCTTGTCAATGCACATTTGGCCGAGAGCGGACGAGATCAGGATCGTTCGGGGATCGCGTTATTGAAGCCGGCTCATGTTCGGTGCCATTGCCGGCGTCCCGTTATTAGGACCAATTCTCACTTCCGTCCTTGATAGGAGAGTTGTCGAAAAAACAGCCGCCGGTATTGCCAGCGGCCGTAAGTCTCGTCGCGCGAAGCCGACTACTTCCGCACTGCAGCGAATCCATCTGCTATCGGGGCATTGCCGACGTCACCCAGCCCGACGCCCTCGGCTGTCTAACCCGAGGCCAACTAACTCGCTGCAGTCGCTCCGCCTTTTATGAGTTCACGACCTAGATGGAGGGGCCTGCGATATGCGTTCACGCAGGAAAAGTTTTGGCAAGCAAAGACGCGCCGGACAGCAACAGGAGACTTGCGATCACTCGGTTGAATTGGACAGTGCTGAGCTTGTCGAACACACGCAGACCGATGTAGGCACCCAGGAGCGCCGGGATTGCAAATTGCAGAGCATCTAGTCGCAGTCCTTGTGCTGGTTGAGCCAGTGCCAATGCCAGCAAGGTCAAGAGCTGCATCCCAAGAATGAAAGGCTGGTAGATGGCGCGCTGCTGCGCCTTGTCCCAGGCCTGTGCATTGCACCAGATGGTGACAAATGCCCCGGGAAAGGCGGCAGTGGTGCCCGTCAAGCCACCGAGCGCGCCTACAACGACGCGACCTAACAGACTGTTGCGTTTCAGGCGCAAGGGGGGCCGGACCAACATCAACACCGCGTACGCCATCAAAAGCGCGCCGAGCACGCCGACGTAGACGGCGACCGGCGTGTTGAGCAGCAGATAGATGCCTGGGGGGATCGTTGCTATACCGCCTGCGAAGTAGGGCAGCAATCCTCTGGGTTCAATGATGCAACGTAGCTTCCATACGCTGTAGAGCTGAAGCGCGATGGATGCCACCAGCATGATTTGCACGACGTGCAACTTGTCTTGGGTCACGTGGAAGAGCGCGGCACCGGCCAAGGCCGAGAACGCAAACCCGGCAATGCTGGAGACAGTGGCGCAGACGAGGACGATGGCCCAGACCCTATGGTCGAGCGACGGCATGACATCGACAACCCAGAGGTAAAGCGCGGCAACGGGCGATGGGACGGTCATGACCATTGCTGCGGAACTCAACGAGGGGTTTTTGCCGCTGGACCGGCGGAGCGGGTGGTGCCCTCTCCATCGGCTGCTGTGGTAACGGCCATTAGTGGTGTCTTGGCCATCTCCGGTGCTCGTACGGCAAGGAGCGCAACGCCGGCCGCAAGAGCCAGCAGAACCGATGCCTGGAGAAGTCGAACACGAGGACCAACATCGAAGTTTCTACGCTGCATGCTCTCTTCTCCGTCCAGAAAGATGGTCGCGGATCATGGGAAGGACGCGCGTCGCGGCTCGCACCGGAGCACTCACTTGCTATCCGGCATGAGCAGCAGATTGCGCCGCGCGCGCTCGAAAGACGGATCAAGCGTCAAGGCGGTCCTGAAATCCGCGTCGGCCTCTTCAGCGCGCCCGAGTGCTTTGAGCAGCTCGCCGCGATTGTTAAGCGCTGCGCAGTAGATCGGGTCGCGGTCGATGGCCGTGCCGAAGTCGGCGAGCGCACGCGCGATCTCGCCTTTACGCCTGAACGCTACACCGCGGTTGTTGTAGGAGGTCGCAGAGTAGGGATCGAGCGTGATTGCCATCGTGAAATCCTCGATGGCCTCATCGAGCCGGCCGCTCTCCAATCTTGCCAGCCCCCTGTTGATGTTGGCCTGCGCCAAACCGGGGTCCAGCCCGAGAGCCTGGTCCATGTCGGCGATGGCGAGGTCGTAACGGCGTTGCTGCAGATACGTGGAGCCCCGGTTGTAGTAGGCCCGCGCGTACGCCGGCTCGAGCGCCAAGGCCATGCTGTAGTCCGCGATCGCCTCTTCGAGCTCCTGGGTGGCCGCATAGGCATTGCCGCGATTGTTGAACACCGCGGCGAGCTGGCGATCCGTGATCCGGTCGCTGCGCACGAGCTGGGAGCAGGCTTCGATGGCAGCGTGGGGTGCGGCAAGCTCGGTGCAGTCGCCGAGGTCGCTCGCATGCACTGCAGTGGTCAGCATCAGCATCGCGAAAGCGGAACGGCAGGCGGTCAGCACGTTGCTCTCCTTTGCATGGCCGGGCGTGAGGGAGCCTTCGCTCCTGTTGGTGGCGTCACCATCAGTGAACGGCGTCAAGCAGCTGTGATGTGGGCGTGATTCCTGCGCAATCAGTCGGGGGCGTCGCGAGGATCGCACGAGCCGAACCGGCCGCGCTCAAGCCAGGCCGCGCACGCGGGCGACAGGCTCGCCTTCACTTTTTCCTCGTAGCGCGCCACGTCATCCGAGGTGAGCACATCGCGCCAGCGATCGTTTTCGCCCTTGTAGAAGAAGCGTTCGGCGCCGCCTTCAAAGGTCCTCAGCACGCGCGGCATGAGCTTGTCGCCGACGCGACGCATCTGCTCGAATGTAGCCGCCTCGACCAATTGAGGGAAAATGGCGTCGGGGACATCGATATCGAGAAAGTGCGCGACGCGGCGGACCTCGCCGGCGAGATCCGCCTTGAGGTCGCGGTAATGCACCATGAGGAGGTTTGGCCTGCGACGCGCGGCCCAGTAGGTCCGCTCCAGATCAAAGTAGGATAAATTCGGGGTGCCGTCCTTGCCGCGCCCTACCCCTTCGCTCAACCACATGCGGAAATAATCTGCCACGTGCTCGGGAATTTGCGGGTAAGGTCGCCGCAGCGTTTCGTCTGCCATGCCGATGCGGTCGAGTTCCGCGCGCACCTCCGGCCGGAACCGGGTGATCTGATTGTGATATGACAGACAGGCATCCCGGCCGTCGCGCGCGACATGGATGTAGCGGACCGCATCGAAGATCGGCAGGCCGTCGAAGGGAAGGTGGGACTTTAAGAAGCGCCGATGCGTTTGCGCGTCCAGTGCGGCAAACAGCGCCTCGACAGGCGGCGCCACGCGCCGATCGATCCACGGCGCGGTCTCGCCGATGTCCCTGGGCTCCGTCGACTGAAAGATGAGCAGGCTCACGATCTGCTGCATCCAGGTGGTGCCGCACTTGGGATAGGTGGCCACGATGATGTCGCCTGCACGCGGGCGATAACCATCCCAGCGGCGGCTGTCGATCATCCAGGTACGGTACACTTGAGGGGTGCTCGTGGTGGACATGTTCGTTGTTCTCAGTTTTCCTGCGCATGCCATGGCGCAGGCGGTCCGGTTCACTCCGACTTGTATTTGTATCTGCGGGCGAGCTCGAAAAACTTGCGCTCGTAGCTCTCGAGCTCGGAGGTGAACTGCAAAGTCGAGACGGTGCGCAGGCTCTGCCCCAGGCGTTCGAAGCGAGCGCTGAGGCCTGGGTCGGTGGAGGCCTCGCCGACATCCGCTGCGATCTGCTCGATGAGTGCTGCTGACGTGCCCTTGGGGGCATAGAACCCAAACACCCCTTCATTGGTCATCTCAGGAAAGCCCTGCTCGATGGCTGTTGGCATATTGGGCGCTGCGGGTGGCCGTCGAGTCCCAGCCGTAGCGATCAGCTTGGCCTTGCCGGATTCGACCTGCCCGATCAGTTGCGCCAGGGGCAGCATCACCACGTGCAACCGATCCTCGGTGAGATCGGCGACAGCCTGCGGCGAGGCGCGATAGGGTACAAACAGCGTGCGCAAACCCGCCCTGTCGATGAAATCCTTCATGAGCAGCCAGAGCGTGGAGCCCTGCGGCGCCGACCAGTTCAGCGCATCGGGCCTGGTGCGCGCATAGTCTTTCAGCTCGGCCAGCGAGGTCACAGGTATCTTTGGTGAAACCGCGATACCGATGAAATCGAGATTGGTGGCGCAGATCGGCACCATCTCGTCGCGTGGCTTGGTGGCAATGTCCTGGTTGGTGTTGTGCAAAACGGTATAGATAAAGTGCGGTCCGAAGAACAAGGTATGCCCGTCCCGCGCCGCCAGCATCGCCTGCACGGCAATGACGCCGTCGCCGCCGGGCTTGTTCTCGATAATCACCGGCTGCTTCCAGCGGGCAGACAGTTTCTCGCTCCAGATGCGTGCGGCCAGATCGATCGCAGTGCCCGGTGCGCCGGATGTCGTCACCCGCACCGGCTTTGAAGGCCAGGTGCTCGTCTGCGCCTAGTGCTCGCACGCCGCCCAAGGTGATCAATGCGGCACCCGAGATTGCGGCCACAACCGCTTCGCGTCGGCTCAAGTTTAACATGTCGACCTCCGTTCGCATTCTCACGACCTAGTTGGTGGTATAATGAAAGCCACGACTGGCTGGCTTCGCGCAGATATCCGCTTGATCACGGCCAACACCAACACCGCGGCACAGCCAGCACCGTTGATGCAGCTGATGAGGGTCAGCGGCACATCGCCGAGATTGATCCAGGCATAGAGCGCTGTGCTCGTATTGGCCCCGACCCAGATGCCCCAGCATGAGAATGAGATGGCCTGCGCGCCGTGGCGGTCACGCGCAACGGCGACCACTTGCGGGGCATATGACGCAATCCGGAGGGCGTTGAAAAAACCGAACGATAGGGCGAGCAGATCCAGGCCATAGGCGAGCATGGCACGTCTCCGGAACAAGGAGGATCGATTGGGACGAGGAGCTGCTAGTCTGCGCGGCGCAGTCCCAACCGTGCGGTCATGGCAATTTCGGCCTGCGCGAGCTCCTCAAGGTCTTTGCGCAATTTCTCGGGCGGTGGCGACGAGCAATATGCAGGAAAGCTCGTCTGGCAATTGGACAGCCGGGTTCGTCTTGCGCATTTGCATGGCAACTACTCCTCTCAAGATTCGGTGTTAGTAGAATTATTCGTTCTTGGGTCTAGGCGATCGCCGTCCGGCTCCCGGCGGTCGTGTTGAGGGTTGGCTTGGATCACGCGGGCGATGAGATCGGTCAGAATCCGACGCTCGTCCGCGGACAGCACGGCTAGGACCTGAGCCTGGGCCTTGATGATCCTCGGGCCGATATTCGGCAACGAGCCGACGGCCCTTTTCGGTGATCTCGATCCGCTTCACGCGCCGGTCGGTAGGAGAACTGGCACGGCGTACAAGGCCCTTGCCCTCAAGGGCATCGACCAGTTGCCCGATGGTGGTGACGTCGAGCGCCATGACGGCGGCGAGGCTCTTCTGTTCCAGGCCAGACGCATGCGAGATGGCGACCAGCAGGCCAAACTCGTTACGCAGGCCATCCGCCGGCGTAACCTCGTAAACAGCGCTCAACAATACCTGGCCGAACCGCCGCGCGAGATTCACAATGCCGACCCGCTGATAGTCCAGCACCGTTCCTGGTCCAAGGCCGGCCGGGATTTCACGGCCCGCTTTGTCACAGTAGCCACCTGCAAGCCTCGTTTCCACCCGAATTCATATCATCAGAATACTAGTATAAGAATTCTGTCAATCAGAATTCTTGGCATGAAGCAAAGCCGCCTCAATCCACTCTAAGGCGCACGCGTCCCGATCTGGCTCATCGCGCTGGCGGCCATCGCAATGATGGTGGCAGGTTTCAAATGGACGGACATAAATGCAGGCTAATGGGCTTCGATACGCTGAGACCTTCCAGGCTTGTAGCCGGGCCGGCGCTGCAGCTGGCGGCCGGTGCTGCGCCTTACTTCCCAGAAGCTCAGCAGCATGCGTTGGGTTCTAACGCCAGCGTCTTGCTTCAATGGATCTGTCAACCACACCTTTATCTTGTACGTGATACGTATTATGTATCGTCCGCATGATCCGAAGCTTCGCGGGAGACGAAACGGAGAAGTTCTTCCGCGAGGGCAAGTGCCCGAAGCAATGGGAGACCTTTGAGAAGGTCGCTGCTCGCAAGCTCGACATGATCGAAGCCGTAGTAAAACTTCGAGGATCTGAAATCACCGCCGGCCAATCGTCTTGAGAAGCTAAAGGGTGATCGCAAAGGGCAATGGAGCATCCGCATCAACGACCAGTACCGCGTGTGTTTCAATTGGACCGATGAAGGACCTACCGACGTTGAGATCGTGGATTATCATTGAGAGGACCCGATGCCCCGTATTCGCACACACCCCGGCGAGATTCTCGAGGAGAGATTCCTTGGGCCGCTCCGGATGTCCCCGAGCGCTTTGGCGAAGAAGATCGGTGTTCCCGCTAATCGGCTTACCGAGATCGTGCGCCAGCGGCGCGGCGTGACCGCGGACACTGCTCTTCGGCTCGGCCGCTACTTCGGTACGGACCCGCGCTTCTGGCTAAATCTGCAGGTGGCGCACGATCTATCGGTCGCCGAAGCTTGAGACGAATTACAAGAAGCTGCCGCGCCGGCGCACAACGACGCGTGCGGCGGTCGGGGCTGCATGAGGTAGGGTGTGCGAGGAGTCGTCGCGGTCCTTTGTCCCGTCGCCTACCTTTAGGGTCGCGCTAATACCGCTTTCACGACCTTTGGCGTCGCGTCCTTAGCGAATTGGGTGTTGGTTGCGAATAGGGCTGCCAAGGCGACAACCAGTGCCAGCAGGCACCCGCAGAAGCCGAACGCAACCGTTCTGAGAGCACTGGATCGCGTCGCCTTCGCCGGGACGCGCGACACTCGCACACTGGCTTTGTGCTTCGCTTGGTTGTGCATCTCAAGCGCGCCTGCGCTTCGAAATTTCTTGCGGCAATCTCCGCATGCGTATCGCATTGGGGTTCCCCCGGCAGTCTCGACGATCGAGCCAACAATGCGGTGCTTCGCTCTTACGATGAAGACCGCAAGTGAAGGGACGCGACCCTGTCGCGTGGTTTTCAACGAGTCGGTTGTGGATAACCCACGCCGGGAACGTGGCGAATAGGGCTGAGCTCAGGCCGCCTCAAGCATGTCTTGCTTCGTGAAGCCTTCCTGCACGATGCGCATGCACTCGGGTGGGTATTGCCGCGCCAGCGACATGGCCTCAGTCGGCGTGCCGTTGAGCCAGGTTGCAAACTCGTCCTCGGTCGTCAGCAGCACCGGCATGCGCTCGTGGTTGATGGTCTCGACCAGCGGATTGGGTGTGGTCGTCAAAAAGCTGTAGACCTCCAACTCGACGCTCGGCCCATCCTTCTTGATCGGCCCCTTGTACCGGCGCCAGACACCGGCGAAGGCGAACAGTGGCCGCGGGTCCTCGCCTTTGATCGCGAACCAATGCCACGTCGCCGGCTTCACGTCACCGTTGGGCTCGCAGAATGAGGTGGCTGGCACCAGGCAACGGCGTTGCTCGAATGAGGGTCGCCAGAATGAGCTGGTCAGGATCTTGTCGTCGCGCACATTGGTGACCCGCCGCGGCGCTTTGCCGGCTTGCAGCAAGGGGAAAGCCCCAACTCATGAGCGCCATCTCGCGCTCGCCGTCGGCGGCATGGCGCACGACGGGTGCCGTGTAGTTGGGAAAGATGCCCGGCAGCGGATCGATATGGACGGTGCGGTTGTGCGGCACGCGAAACATGGTCGCGACCGTGTTCTTGTTCTTGTTGAGGCTGTAGAGATTGCACACGGCCTTCAGCCCTTGCCGCCGTCGATCCGACCGCCGGGCCAGCGCTTGGCCTCGTAGGCATCGAGCGCATCCGCTATGGCCCGAGCTCGTCGCCTCAGGCGAGTTGTCGGTGCCGCCGGCCAGCGCTTCGGCACGGTCCATCAGCAGCCCGTGCAGGGCGTCGGCTTCCGGCACGATGGCGGAACGCCGCCGAGCCAATGCTCACCGTCGAACTTGAAACCCAAGTGCTCCAGCGTGCGCACCGCCGCGATGCGCTCCTTGTCCACCGCACTCATCTCGCCCTCTTCTGCCAGTTGAGATCTTGATTACGTTCTATGTTTGTTCTTTATTGGTAACATGCAAGGCGGACGCGTTACAGGGTCTGCCTATCCCGTGGCTGGGCATACAGCGGATTCTGGGCCTGATAAGCCGGAGCGGCCAACGGAGGTGAGGATTGTATTGGCGCTCAAACCGAGACGATGAGGTGCCGACGCTTGGCGTCCTGCGCCGGGGCCACAGCTGGTTGTGGATCTGTTGCGAAGGCAGAGACTGCGCCCGGTCTGCTGCCGTGGCGCTAACGCCTTTCATCATTCGATGGGGCGCGGAGGCCTCCAGCAATGTGTTGAGGCGCAACGCTCGTTGCCAATATTGCGGCACAAAGGGCGTTACCATTCAGTTTCCGGGCTGGTTTGGCGCAAATAACACCGACGCTCCCTCTCCTGTCGAGAGAATGAGCCCGTGGCCCAAGCTCATCCGCGCAGCTTCTCCCACCGATCGCGGTTCTGTGCTGTCCAGCCTGGAGCTTTGACCTTCAGCCATTCGGGCCGTGAGCCTGGCCGATAGGGTGCGTCCCGCAGCTTCGAGACGATGCCTTCAACGCCTTTGTCCATGCAGGCGAGCAACAGGGCCTGGCCGTCATCGAAGCTCGGGACCAGGCCGAGCGCTGGGTCCTTTGACCGTGTCATCAGCTTCGCCAGCCGCGCCGTGCGCTCGATCAGCGGCAGGCCGCGCAAGTCTGCGCCATCCAGCTCCAGGATGTCGAAGGCCCAGAGTGAAACGTCGTCATGGCGCCGGGCGCCACGCAGGCCATAGAAGTCGATGCCGGCTTTGGTAGCCAGTACTAGCTCGCCGTCGAGGGAGCAGGATGGGCATGGCAACTTGCGAATTGCCTCGGCGACAACCGGGTACCGCTCCGTCAGATCGCGGCCGTAACGGCTGAACAGAGCGGCGTCGCTGCCTCGCTTCACCCCTTGCACGCGCCAGCCATCGAGCTTCGGTTGATGCAGCCAACGGTCGCCCGCCGGCGGCTTCTTGGCCGGGCGAGGTTGGCAGGGCTGGATAAAGGGCAGGGACGCTGGCACAAAACATTGTCCCGTAAAAAAACAGTCAGCTTCGAGAGGCATTGGTCGCTGCGCTCTTTGCCTTGCTCAACCCGCCCGACGTCCAACTCGAATCGGCGCGCCACGAAGCTGTCGGAGAGGCTGCGTCGGCCAGCTCGTTGAAATTCTGCGGCGCCGGCTTCTTACCCTTCAGGAGTGCGGTCTTCGACCATGAGCCGTGAGATTATGGCATGGCCGCCGGGATCTTTCGCAGGTCAGAACAATGAGACGTTGGGCTCGTGCGATATGTTTTTGGCCGCTGAAGCGCCACTCGCGCATCCGATGACGTTGTCGCAGAGATGCACCGACACATAGCTCGTATGTGGACCGCCTTTGCCGACAGTCTGGAGGTAGGCATCCTGCAGCACCGGTGGCCAGGTGGCGTCAATCGGCCGGTGACGTCTCAGGCGCAGTTGCGATAGTCTACACCACAAGTCGCGATCAATGTGCGCGCGACACTTAACAAGTGGAGGAAACATGTTCTCACACATCCTCGTCGGCGCAGATGATGTTGCGAAGTCCAAAGAGTTTTACGATGCGGTGCTCGGCGCCATCGGTGTTCCCGAAGGCAAGTCCGACCCGAAAGGGCGGGTGTTCTATCGCACGCAAACCGGCACGTTCGGCCTGACCAAGCCGATTGACGGCAAGGACTGCACATTCGCGAATGGCGGAACCATCGGCTTTACCTGCGACAGCCCCGAGAAGGTCAAGGCCTTCCACGACGCCGGCGTCGCCAACGGTGGCAAGAGCATCGAGGATCCGCCAGGCTGGCGCGAGGGCGGCGCAGTCAAGTTTTATCTCGCCTACTTGCGCGACCCCTACGGTAACAAGATTTGCGCACTGCATCGCGGTTAGGACAAAAGCTCCACTTTGGAAGGCGCGGCGCGAAATTCCTCGGCGAAACGCGCTAGCGCTCCGCGTCGACCCCAGCGCGCGGTGATGACCGTGGTCGAAACGCTTGAAGATCGTGTGTATCCTGCCATGAGCCTCAATGCCGTTGCGGATTGCGGCCCATAGATGACCCATCAGGCCACCCTAAAGCAGCATTATGATAATGTGCTCGCCCGCGATGACGTACCCAACCACTATGGGCTGCCGGCCGCCCCCTTTTGCGCCTTTCAAGCCCTGCATCGGCCTGCTGCGCGAGTGCAGCGAGCGGTCGGGCTGCGATCGAACTGGCAGCCGCACAGAGGCGCGCAGCATATCAGTTCTCGCGTGCAGTCTGCGCGTGTGAGCCCCTGCGGTCGCATTGGAAGCGCAACTAGCGAATCGTGCTAACCAGCCCGCATGAAAGTGGGCCGATGGGAAATCGGCTCGTAACACAGATGGGGGATCAGACATGCCACTACTCACACGCGCATGCTTGCCCGCAATTGCCGTCGGTCTCATGTCGCTGCTGGCTGCGTGCGCCAATGATGGGCAATTGATGCTCGGCAATGGGCCACTGTTCGGCGCAACCACGACAGCGTCGATCCCGGCAAGGCCAAGAATAGACCCTGTTTGCGCGACGTTGTCGTCTCAGATCGAGTCGTTGCACCAAGAGGGGATTGCAGCGAAGGTCGAGAAGGCGGCTGCCAAGAAACATAAGATGACGGCTGCCGATCTGAACAAGGCGGCCCAACTCAACAAGGCGAACGCCGAGTTTCAGAGCAAGTGCTCGGCCACGTAACGTGTTCGATGCTCCCGAACGGCTGAGCCCGGAGAAAGACGCGCGGCCGCCATCCTACCAAGTGTATTCGCACGGGTTGCCATTCTTACGACTTAGGAGGCCTGCCGCGCCGTTTGGGCGCTGGCAGTGCCTCTGTCTTCCGTGCTGCCACGGTCTGACGTTGCCGCGTTCGTTGCCATCGCGATGCGAATGGTCGATCAAAGCTGCTGCGAGCGGCTGATCTTCCCTCAGGAGGCACCCGTTCACTTCCTCCCGGCGCTGACTTCGGTCAGGCGGCAAATGTTCAGTGGAAGAAGCAGGAGATGCAACGCCAGCACTGGCAGCAACCAATTGAGGCCGCCGTAGATGATGAAGGCGACGTTGCTGCAGATGGCGACTGTGCGCAAAAGGCGCATGTCACGCATTGCAAACGTTAGAAGTACCAATCCCGATGCGATGAAACCAGCGATCTCAGATACAGCAATCATGGCGCAACCCCGTGGTTGGCCCCGTCATTGCAATGATCCGCTAGTCCATGCCCGCTTGCTGTTCCTTAGGTAACAGGCGTAGACCGCGCCCGCGCGTGCAGTCTGCGCGCCTGAAACACCCCGATTGCATTGGGATCATTGCCCATTCTCCCGCCACGTTTCAAAGGGAGCATGTGATTTCGCTCTGCTCCGGTCATCAGCGAGGCAAACCATGCGACTGTTCATTGCAGCGATTGTCGCAGTAATTATCAGCGGATGCGCTACTGGTGGTGCCACAGACAAGACCTGGTCGCAGGACACCTTCGAGTTGAAGGGTGGTGGCGGTGGTTATTGAGCTGCGCCTTTGAGACTGCGCGTGTGAAGTCCACAGTAAGTGTGTGGCTACTGCCGTGTAACCGGCCTTCGGGCTCACGCGTACGGCGAGGCCTGGCACGATGCTGTCATAGACGAGGTAGCGTTTTCGTTTGGCTACGAGCGCGTCGATAGCCTCTTCGTTCAATCGCTTTCGCATGGGCAACCTCCGGCAACAGATTGAGCAACATGGATTGCTGCACGCGTGCACAATCAGACGAGCAAGCCGCCAATCTCAAAGGCGAACATCAGAGCTGGGTGGATTCCTAATCTGGGGGTCGCAGGTTCGAATCCTGCCGGGGTCGCCAGTAGCATCATTGACTTAGCGCGCGCCCGCCACCCGACTGAAGCATGGGGGCAATCAGACGCAAGGCGTCTCGGCGCTAGACCGGTGTAACCGGCATCCCGCGCTTCCAACTGCAATTCCGAGGAAAAAAAATGGCGACGAAAGCCGACCGCGGTACCAAGAGAACATGTCAGGACGCTTCGTGTAGAGTTCGGTTTTACGACCTGGCTCGTGACCCGATAAAGTGTCCGACCTGCGGTGCTGTCTACCAGATTATGGTGAGCGCACCGGTAGCCCAGCGCCGGCCATCAAAACGGCCGGCATTTGTACCCGCGGCTCCTGAACCAGCGGCGGAGGATGCCTTGCTCCATGAAGCTAGCGCTGATGTGACCGTAGACGATCCTGGCGACGACGTCCTTCCCGAAGAAGATGATGACGATACCAATCCCGTCGGATTTCGCTGGGGAGCCAGAGAAGGAAGATCGCTAGCCGCTCTGATCTTACTGACCTCTGCTCTGGGCTCCTGTACGTCGCCCGGCCTTGGCAACGGCCGGCAGGACGCGGTGCGTCCGTGAGCCCCAGGCTCGACTGGTCAGGAGAAAGTTAGGCCCTTGCAGCCTCTAGCCCGCAAACAATGCCCTCGTCCGCAAGCTCGATCAGTAGCTTGCTCAAACCGTGCAGCGCCAGCATCGCCTGGCAGACCGCGATACAAGTGTCGCACGCTTTTCACACGGCGGCGACGATACACCACTGGCTCAAAAGCGATTGGTGGTGGCGGCGAAGTCGTGGCGCATCCGTTCGATGTCACGTTCCCGATCCACACCGACCGATTTTAGCACGTGAGTACGCGCTTTCAGGCAACGGGGATCGGATACATCGCGATCAACAGCTTCGCGTATAAGGATATCCGCGACAAGGGCAGGAGGAGCCTCCCAATTAAGACGGTCGCGTCGCTCCTCCGCGTGCGACGGCAGCACCAACGCCAGCAGGATCGCGATGCCAACAATCACGAGGTAGATGTTGAACAGCTCTTGATTCCGCGGCGCCTCCCCGCTCGGGGCGCAGTTCGATCGACGGATATTCCGCACTCTGCTCAGGTAGTGCATACCCGGCCTCCGGCGTTACAAAACCTTTCCCCAGTCTACGATTGAGGGCATGCAAAAGTTCCACGCTGCGCTCTTCGCATCATTCGTCGTTCTCACCGCAGCCGCTAGCCGCTACCAGCCTCGCAGTCGCAGCATTCTTCCGGGCGCGAAGCTACGGCATCTCCCTGCCGCAGGGCCCGGCCGTATTCGAAACCTCCCTGCAGAGCCGCATAAGCGCATCGGATACGTCCATGACGCTCGTCGCGAACTCGGTGCGCGGGGGCTCGACCCTTACCGGCTTCCAGTGCTTCACGACAAGTTGCGCAGGCACTCGGCGTAACAGCAGGCTAGCCGCGCGATGCGGCTGGCGGGTGGAGGAAGACCGTTGGATCAGCTCTCAAGCGGCACTGATTTTGAGCGCTCTACCAGCACGAGTACTGCAACGACGATCGCACAGCCGATGAAGCCGAACAGCGCGTCAACGGCGTAGAACGCGGTGGCGAGACCCCCGAAGAAGCAGAGTTCCCTTCCTTAATGCGGACCCCCGCAATTCGGTGCCCCACGCAACAGATCTCTCCCATGTTCTTGATTGTGTCGAGCTGTTGCCGCCGCGCTGGACATCTCGGTCCTTCGACGTCGTGGCCTTCTGCAGCCCGGACGTTCAGGCACGATAGCCTGGTCGCGCGAAGGAGCGAGGCTTGGCTCGGCGAGCCTGTTTGCTGAGTCCGGACGTCTTCGCCTGTCCTATCAGACAACCACGTCGGAAGGTTCAGCTGAGAGGATCGATGAGCGGGTTGAGATATGGTCGACACAGACTTCGCTCGGTGGAGAGCGACAATGGTTCAGATGTCCTGGATGCCATCGCCAATGCCGCATCCTGTATGGCGGGCCTCGCTTCCGCTGCCGGCTGTGCCAGCGGCTCCGGTACGAATGTCAGTTCGAAACCCGCGCCCAGCGCGCGAACCGGCGTACCCGCAAGATCCGGCAACGGCTAGGTGGCTCGGCGTGTCTGATGGATGAATTTCCGCCCCGGCCTCGCGGCATGCATTGGGCAACCTATCGTCGCCTCGAAGCCCAGGAGGTTGCCGCGGATGAGCAGTGGACAGTGGGTGTAATCGACCTATTGGCGCGCGTCGGCAAGCGTCGCCCCTAGGCCGTGAACTCATAAAATGGCGGCTTTGATCAACAGCCTGGCAACCCTTAGGTCGCGTTGGATCTTTGGTCAGCTCATGCCCCATGATCGGACGTCAGCGCGGCCGATCGCAATGTCGCAAAAGTGCCAATGCATTAAACCGCTATCGCGGTAGCCCTACGCCGGAAAGAGCCCCACATTTGGCCAGTTAACGCCAATCATCGAGAATGTAGGCGTTTGGCTTATTGTATCCGTCCTCATTCGGGCGATGCATAGTCACCCCCTGCATTTCGGCACGGAACCCCCTTGCCAAAAGCTGCCTATAGGGCTTGTGGCGGCTGGTATTGACGCTTGCCAAGAGACGCGTCAGCCCCTCATCCATGGCGAGCGTTCGACAGGCAGCCAGCAGTTGATCGAAATGCCTCTCCGCGTTTGCGGTAGTTCGAACCGCCCCGAACCTAATCAAACACGAACCGGCTCCGGCCGGGCTTCTTGGCCCAAAGTCGCAGAGTGCCACTCCTTCCAGGAGTGATCCCTGCCAAAGGAAGAGCGTGTCGCCGCGTCCTTGATCCTGAACGGAACGTATCTCTGCCGTGAGATCCAAGCCATCGTGCAACTCGTTTGTCAGGGCTCGGCAGGCGTCAATGCATTGTGCGCGCTCGCTGTCCGCAATGGCAGAATAGCGGGTCGATTGCGGCACGGTTTCGCCGTCAACGACCGGCAGTGACATCACCGCCGTGAGGAACCGAGGCCAGAAGCCAAACTTTTGATACAGGGCAACGTGCTTTGCGCTCTCGGCAAAGGTGAAGAGACCTATGTGCCGAACTCCCAAATTATCCAGGCGCTCAACAACCGGGCCGACGAGATGCCGCGCGATGCCGCGGTTCCAGAGGTCGGGATGTGTAGAAAGCGGACCAAAGAATCCCAGGCTCCCCCAATTCACACCGAAGTTCGAGCCAACGAGGCGCCCTTCAATCCATGCTCCAAAGGCCAGCGAGCGGTGTGCCAGCCAACGGCCCCTGACGTAGTCTCGATCCGTCCAGAACGAATTGGGTCGTGCCCCGACGCGCGTGGCGAACGCAAGACGCAAGATTTCTCCTGCTTCGGACAGCTCGCTCTCTCGGAGTTCGCGTATCAATATGTCCTTGCTGGCTTGCTGCACGGGACCGCGACCTCATACCAGCCATTAACAGGGAAGTTGCTCAACAGTGCCATTCCGCCCATGTCGCACAAGATAACCTCTGCGACATGGGCCGGACAGGCACGGTGCATCGACAGCCCACGAACTTGGGAATGTCACGATTTTGCAGAAGGGTAGCCTAGCCTGTTTGCTGGTCGCTCGGTACGTCAGCCGCCACGCATCGAAACGAAGTCAGAAATGAGGGACATTTCTACCGAAAAGACAGTCACCTCGGGAGATCAACGGCAGGACGCAGGCCGCGCCTACTGCCTTTTGCTGGCGGCGGCTGCGTTTGCGCTGTTTTGGTTGTCGTCCTTCGCGCTCGAAGCGCGCAACGGCGCACGGCACTTCGGCGCGGATGGTCATCTCTATGAGCCTATCGCCAGGGGTTACCTTTATGATCGGGTATCCCGGTACCATCCAGTCACTGTTGTCATGGCGCTCGTCTGGTTGAAGGCTCTCAGTTTCCTCAATCCCTGGATCACGCCCAGCCATCTCTTGAATGCCATGTTCGCGATGGTCGGTGCCGTTGGTGTGTATGCGGCTATGGCCGCCTTTTCGTTGGTCGTATCCCGCAGGCATGCGGGCCTTTGGGCGATGATCTATGCCCTCTCTTTCGGCATTTGGTATTTCTCCAGCATCCCGGAATTGAAGATCGTTACAGCCACCCTGTCGGCTCTCTATATCGCCTGCTACCTGCAGCTGCGCGAGCGCTGGACGATAAGCGGTTCGGTGCTGTTGACGGCAATTCTATTGATCGCGTGTTTGAACGAAATTGTTTCTTGCTTCCTGGTTGTCATTCCGATCGTCGATACGCTCATGCAACGAGGTTGGGATTTACGTCACTGTCGTTGGATTCTCATGCATTGGCTCGCTGCTCCGATCGCACTGATCGTTTTTGAAGGAACCATCAACGATCGGCTCATAGCGGCAGGGCCTGACCCGGAGGGAAGATCGCACTTCCGCATGTTGATTTTCTATGTTCTTCGAAATGATTACAGTGCATCGGGTGTCTATGCGTTCCTGCTGAACTGGTTCCTGTTCAACATTGCTGCGCCGACGCCGTTCGCGCGCTACGGGTCACCAACCACCTTCGGTGGCTCATTCGAACCGACCCTTTCGAGTTATTGGACATCCCCTGTGTCGGCGAGTGCGATGCTGCTGCTCGCTGCAATGATATGTGGCAGCGCGGTCCGGTTGTACCGGAAGGCCGGTTCGGCCGCCAGCTCTGCTCTCCTATTGGCCCTGCTGGCCTACGTACTGGTGCGCGGCATGTTCTTTCTCATCTTCAATCCGGCAGAGCCGCTGCTGTTCAGTCCGGCGATCACTCTGGCATATTTGCTGGCGATCGCGATGCCGTTTGCAGTGTCGAATGTTCCAGCCAAGCCGATTTTCTCGCCTCACTGATTGCGCTGCTGTTTGTCGCCAATGGCGCGTTCATGTTCGGCAAGACGTGGATAGCCCGATCGGCTCCAGTTGGTCCGGCGTCGCGGCCGTGAGTCGAAATCTCTGTAAATTTCGCGCCAGCAGCTGCCGATCTTGCGGAGCGTTGACCGACTAAACAATGATGTTGGCGAAGGTGACTTTGCGCTTGTGCACGCCGAAAAAGTGCGCAGATACCAAGCCGGTGGCGGCATCGAGGACGAGACGCTCGCCTTGGAGGTGATACGGTTACTTGCACTTGAACACGTACGTGAGTTCCTTCCGACGCGCCGCGAGCGGTTCGGCCGCATAGAAATCGTAACCACGCGGGCATTCACGTACAGCGAGGCGATCTGCTAGGACCTGGGCCTGCCGATCTATTAGGTTCCCAGATTGATTGGTGCTCGCGCCGCTACGCCTTCTGCTGGCAATCCCGCCTATGTCCCTCACGTCGGTCAGTCGGAACCCAAGCCGCGCGATGCCCTGCCGCTCAACCCCGCGTGCCCCGTCGAAATTGTGGGCTCGGCAGGAGGTGCTACCACGGAGATGACAGCATCGGCCGCAGCATCGGGGTGACCGAGTGTTGGGCTTCCCTGGGGCGGAGCACAGGACTCCAATCGCGCTCTTACTTTGGTGCCGTCTGCGGAGGCACGGTAGGGATGAGAACATCACTGCCGCCGCCAAACATGATGTACACGCTAACCGCGATGAGGGCCGCTGCCGCAATGATGAGCAGGTTCTTCCGGTCCATAGCGGACACTCCCCTGTTGCTGGCACTGGTCGGTCACACGCGCACATTGGTGGCGATGGAATTTGTTGGCAATGTGCAGGTTCGGTAATCCCGGTCCCTCAGCGCAGGTGCGGGAGCCGATCCTTGAGACCTGCTGGGAAATGACGACCCACGGCGTCAGACGCGCGTGCGGTCTTGGCTTGGCTGGGACTCTTCTCCGCACACGTACGTAGGACCGTTCGGGCCGCCATTTCCCAACGCAGGCTCAGTCGTCATTGGTCAGAGTTTGGTTCACGACCATGAGTAGAGTCCGAGATCATGATGGGTATTCTGCGGCGGTGTCGTGATGCAGGCGTGCACATCTTGCCTCTCCACGACGGACTACTCGTAGCGGTCAGCCAATGCCGGGTTGCGCGGGAGGCAATGCACGATGCCTTCTACACGTATACCAATGGGTTCCTTGAGATCGTTGACGGGCCGAAGTCAGCTGATGGTGAGAGTGATACGATGTGAGAACTACAAGATTTCACTGCGCGTAGCGTGGTTGCAAACGCACATCGCGACTTTGCATGCACCGTCACCGGCTCCGCTTTCTCACTGCTGCATTTCGACAGGATTGGCCAAAGGCGACATTCTGAGGCCACCGTATTACCTATTGCGACGTCCCGAAAATCGAACCTTTGCGCCAAATGAAGTAGCCGTCGGCTTTGATGCCTCTCAAAATCGGCTCAGGCGAGATGGCAACGGGCATGGCTTCATGCACGCCGAGGCGAAACGCATCCCGGAAGTGCCAGCCGTCAATGCATGCGACCGTCGGGATGTTCGCGCCGGTCTTATCCAGCGATACGGCGAACAGGCAGCTCTCGCCGCACTGGAATAAGAACGCCGGTCTGGCGTCGTCGTGCAATGGGTCATCATCCATCATCCACGATCCTTCACCACGAAGTACGTCCTGGCCGCGGTGCCTCATTCCGCTATGGCCGACACAAAAACCACGCCTGCGTCTCTTGCTCCACAGATGACAAACTTTGCAAAAGGCGGCTGACGACAAACCTACGGTCAATTGAATATGGGATGCGCCGGGCAACCCATTATGGAGGAGGTCGGGTTGAAGTTTGAGGCCTCACTTTGCTTCTGTGGCGCCGTAGGCACCACCTTTTCCACAGCGCCCGCAGCCCCGTTGCTTCTCGCCCGTGAGCAGCACGGCGAGCGCGCCGGCAAGTTCAGGCGCTGAGCCCCAAGTACACGGGGAGCAACACGGCGACGAAGCCATCGCCAAAGTCGCGCAGGGCCCGGCTGCCCGACAGCTGGTGGATCGCGGAGCGCAAGCCGCGCGACCAGAGAGGCCGGGGCGGCAGCAAGTAACGAGCTTACATCTCCTAGTCGTGATGCGCTGAGACGGCGTGCAAGACCTCGCCGCCGAGACGACGCGGGGCCGTATGGTAGACATCGCCGAGGCTCAGTATTCCAATCATGCGCTTCTTGCCGTTGATGACCGGCAGGCGGCGCACTTGCTTCATCTCCATGAGGCGTGCGGCATCATCGAGCTCCTGCTTGTCGAGGCAGAAGATGATGCCCTCAGTCATCACGTCGCGGGCGATCGTGGTCTTCGGGTCGCGGCCCGCGGCGATGCAGCGACAGACGATGTCGCGATCGGTGACCATGCCGACAAGGCGATCGTTCTCGCCGATGGGGATTGCGCCGATGTCGTGCTTCTGCATCAACCGCGCGAGCAGTTCGACCGGCGTGCTGGGATCAACCCACGTCACGCCCCGATGCATTGCGTTCTTTACCTTCATTGGACGGCTCCTGTTTGCGTGCCGCCCCGTCATGCTCTTCCCAAAGAACACCCGCCAACCCGGGTCGTTCCTGCCCGCTGGAAGGAAGTAGGACGTTACCCCGATGGCGCGTGCTTTGTGCGCAACAACATCAACGGCATGAGCTACGGCCAAACCGCGCCAGGCGGCGCGGGGGTGCGTGCCGTTGAGCCACAGTGGGCGGATCGCTCCCGGAAAGCGTCGGGGACTGGCGGACGAAGGCTGCGATTGTTAGGCCCACAGCAAATCCAATGAGGGTGGCGTCGAGGGCCAGTCGCCTCGACGCCGTTCGTAAGGCTCGCGCCGCAACGCTACTTCTTGGCCCTCGCGTCCAAACACTTACCGTCCTTGCGGTACATGAAGGTACCGCACGACTTAAACGCAGCGACCTTTGTGGCTTTGGCTTTGGTCTTCGCCTTTTGCTTTTTCTTCTTGCCAGCTGTGTATGTGACACCACTCTCTATGCTGATCTGACTGGTCGCAAATGACGTAGCGGCGGCTTGTAGTGGGGGTAGAGCCAGCAGCATTGCTGCGAGCAGGGCCAGTGCTTTTTTGAATTGCATGACGCTTCCTCTCCTGTGGCCAGATCTTCGCCGGCGCGAACCGATTTTCTTCCAAGTCCGCGGGCTCGTCGAGACGGCAGCGTCGTGGTTTCGGTCCGTGAGGCAGAGTTCCAAGTGGAACTCTTCGCGCCCCGGCGGGAAGGGATGGGGCAGCGCGGAGCTTTAAGTGCTGGCGCTCGGACTCGCGGCCCGAAGCCGTGATGCGTGGCGCGCTGGCCAATCTTCGCTGCAGGATCACGGCGGGTATAGGCTGACCCCACGATCGCTTGCCGGTTTCCGTCGTGCCGCAGGTGACGTGAGGGAAATCGACGCCGACTGAGGATCGCACACGCCCGGCCTTGCCGCTGTTCTCAATGCCAGCGGTATTCTTTTGCGCAATGCATGTGTGGCGACACAGCGACAAGGAACTCAGTAAGTGAGGAGAATACAGAGTTCCATGTGGACTTGGTCGTTATGTGGGGCATCCTTGAAGGGAACGTGCAACCCACGTTCAGGTAGGGCCGTCCTTCTCCTCTCAGGGGCCATCGCTAGGACTGCCCTACCCCATTCCTCCGATGCAGGGATCACTGTCCCTTAAGAGCGATAGGAACGGCGATGGATTACTAGCTGTCGGTAACCATATTGGTCCCGCCAAGTACTGCGGTTTCGATGAGGGGGACGCGGGTTGGCTCAAGAGCGCGTGGAAAGTTTGGCGTTGTGGATGTCAGACCAACTCTGTCCGCTCCTGCCCTATGTTGGTGCTCACGCTTGCTGGACGTCGTCCGACCAATACCTCGTCGGTATGGCAGGTTGGATATTTGCAGGCACCATCCTCCTCATGCTGATGGGCATTTCCGAGACCATTGAAAGCCGCAAAGCTGAGCGATCTTCTGTCAGATCCAGCGTGCCCGTATTGGAGATGAGGGCGCCGGCGCTCCAGAGCCCTCACGCATTAGACGTGATGGCTGTCAGCCGCGCGCCAACTCACCGACGGTCTTCGCCGCATGAAGCGCCGGCGTCGCCTCGTCCATGAACCAAGACCGGTCCCATCCATGAGCGTTGAGGTTGCTGCTGGTGACCCCTACGTCGGCGCGGATCAAACTCACGCAGTGCCGAGTCGATTGCTGGGCACCGCAGGCGGTTAAAGAAACGTCAACCTTAACCACGTGATGTGGGGCTCGTCCTGGAACTGGGAGGCAACGGTCGAGTTGCGTTGGCCCCCGAACTTTGGGCGACGAAGAACAACGGGGAAAATGGCCTCACCAATTTGTGGGCGCCGCCTAATTCAGTGGGAACGATGCAAGACCACTTGGCACAGCGCCGCGACAAACCGCTCACGGTCCAGTTTGTCGACACCCAAACGCACGTGCCTTCGCAATTGTGGGACGCGTGTTTTAGTCCGCCACTGGAGGGGCGCTGGTGGTACGCGATGCTTGAGTCTTCCGGATTGGAGGACCAGTTCACCTTCTTTTACGCCGTAATCTGGGACGGTAACCGGGCAGTTGGTGTGGCGCCGGGATTTCACATGCGGCTACCTTTGAGTGTCGTGATCCCCGATGCTCTGTTATCCGTCGCTGCAAAGATCGAGAGCATTCATCCTTCGCTGTTGCGGCCGTCAGCAATGTTTGTCGGCTCCCCGTGCTCCGATGAAGGGACCGTCGGTCTTCTGCCGGGCACCGATCGCGAAGCCGCCCTGTTGTGCCTTCAGCAGGCACTCAGGGCGAGAATGGCCGCTCTGAAAATTCCGATACTTGTCTGGAAGGATTTTCCTGAAGCGTACACGCAAACCTTGCATTGGCTCAGCGCGCGATCGGGCTTGTTTCGCGCCGAAAGTTATCCGGGCACGATCGTGCGTCTTCCCGGCTCCAAGGAAGCCTATTTGGAGTCCCTGAGCAGCTCACGCAGGCAACGATACAAGCGCATGCTGCGCCGCAGTGGCGAACGCCTGCAAATTGACGTCAGTGTGGTTGAGCGTCCCGAGGCGACAACCCTGGATGAGATTTTCGGCCTGTTTTGGCAGGCTTACGAGCACGGGCGGACCAAGTTCGAAGTGCTCAACCAAACTTTCTTCGAGAAGGCGGCGCTACACCGGGAATCAAGGTTCGTTCTGCTTCGGGACAAATGCACGGGCAAGCTAGTCGCCTTCACGCTTTGTTTTGTCCTAGGCGACCGTGTGATCAACAAGTTTGTTGGAATTGACTGCACACGCCCGAGGAATTTGTTTTTGAAAGCTCGCTTGTGGGATGCTGTGATCGATTGGGCCCTCGCCATCGGGGCGTCATCAATCCAGAGTGGTCAAACCGGCTATGCCACAAAGCTGATGACGGGCCATACCCTCGTACCTCTCAGCAACTTTTGTTTGCATCGCAATCCCATCATGCATGCTGTGTTCCGGTTTGTTGGAACACGCATTCGCTGGCAGGGCCTCGACCCTGAGCTAAGCGCAGCATTACTGGCGCATCCCGAGCTTGAGCCGCGGCAGGATCAAGGCCGCATCCGCAAGTCATCGGAAATCCTCATGCTTCCGATCAAGGTTGTCCGGCTATGGATGACTAGGGTCGTCACATCGAAACTTTTCCAAAGTTCGTCTGCGTTGCCAATCGCTCAGGTGGAGGAGGAAGCAATGGTTGGCAAGCTGCAAGATGACAACTCGCTGCATTTTGACCACCGATCGACGTGACGAGAACAGCTCCCCAAGTCACAGGACGCTTCCTACCCGCGCATTAGCTCCCAGCGATCCTTGTTGGCCTGCCGCCATGTCGGAGACTTCACTTTGACCCACTCCGGCCGGGAGCCCGAGGCATAGGGCGCGCTTTTTCGCTTGGACACCACGCCTTCCAAGGAATGCTTCATCACCGCCAGCATCAATTCCTCGCCGTCCTCAAAGCTTGGCACCACGGCAAGGTTCGGAGCTCTTGTTGCGGGACAGAAGCTTCCACAGGTAGATCTTGCGTGCCGCGAGCGGCAGGGGTCGCATGTCGGAGCCATTCAGCTCCAAGATATCGAAGGCCATCAAGGCGACGTTCTCGCTCTTGCGCTTCATGAGGCCGTAAAAGTCTATTCCCTCCGGGCCCATGAGAACGAGTTCACAGTCCAGCGCCACAGACTTGCAGGGCAACTTGCGCACGGCATCGAGCACTGAGGTAAAGCGCTCTGTCAGATCACGGCCATTGCGGGAATAGAGTGACGATATCGCTGCCGACCTTCACGGCCAGGATGCGCCAGCCGTCGAGCTTGGGCTCGTGCAGCCAAGCATCACCCGTGGGCAATGCACTTAACGGGGCGAGGGCGGCAGGGCTCGATGAATGGGAGGGACGCAGGCACGGGGTCAACGTAGGCGCTCCGTGCCCAGAATGAATGCGACACCTTTGCGCTGGGCTTTGCACGCACTGCCTATTGCGAGAGTCTCGGAGATTGCGCCGACCCGCGATCAGCCGAGCGCTCAAAAAGTGCCGGGCGTTTGTGGAGTAGTGGGGGTTTTCCCGGATGGCGTGCCTAGTCGATTAGGTGACTTAGCTCGTTGGCCGAAGCGAAGAAGCGAGCGGTCCGCCGGCATCAGCAGCTCGTTAGCTCATTTGCCTTCTCTTGAGAGGTCCGGTTACGCGGATTTGATTGCCAATATCGACGTTGCCGTCTTCAAGGATGGCCTGCCCTTCGTCGGACTCGCTATCACCATGAGGCCCCGAGAATTCCTTCACCTCCTCAGTGTCCACGATATCCCGAGGAACTGGCTTGCCGCCATCATCGATGGCGAAGGCCGGTTCATCGCGCGCGTTCCAAACGCCCAGGTCGGCCAGCTCGCCTCTGCGGGGTTGCGCGCCACCAAAGATCGGCCGGGGTTGTCCGAGTACGCCTCCAGCAAGGGGGATTCTCTCATTGCGGCCAATGCGCAGTCATCTCTAAGTGCGTGGAGGGTGGAAGTCGGGGTTCAAAGGCAGAGATCCAGGCGGCGGTTTGGGATACGGTGCGCTGGGCGGTGATGCTGGGCGCTGGCCTTTCTGCTGCGAGCCTCCTGCTCGCCTGGAGCCTGGCCCGACAGATTACGCGGCCGATCGGTCAGCTGCGCCAGGCGTTTGCCGACGCGTCCGTGGCGCCCGTCAAACTGATTGCCATGGCGCCGCCCGAGATTTGGAGCTGCAGGACACGCTGTACCGGGCGACGGTTGGCGGACAAAGTCGAACCAGGCCTTCTGACTGCGCTCTCCAAGCTTGAGCGTGAGCTGGCACTGCGCGAGGAGGCGCAGGCAGCCCTGGCGCAAGCGCAGCGTCTGGAAGCGATTGGCCAACTTGCCGGCGGCGTTGCGCACGACTTCAACAATGTGCTGGCGGCCATCTCCGCGAACTTGGATGCGGTCACGCTTCGCAGTACCGACGAGAAGATCCGCAAGGTGATGCAAGACGCGATGGATGCAATCCAGATGGGTGTCAGCCTCACCCGCAGGCTGCTGATCCTTTCGCGCCAGCACGAAGTCGGGCAGAAGAGCGACTGGATCTCAATGATCCGTGAGGGCACCATTGCGCTGCTGCGGCGAACGCTCGGTGAGCAGGTGACCGTCTCTTGGAAATTGTCGCCCGACCCGTGCCAGATCATGGCTAATCCCGGCGATGTCGACAATGCCATCCTCAAGCTCGCCATCAATGCGCGGAACCCGCTGCCCGCCGGCGGCATGCTCACGATCGGACCCGCCTCGTCACCCATGATGCCGACGGCACTGGCCGCATCGCCAATGCCCGGCCCGGCGAGTACGTGAGGCTCACCGTCGGCGACACGGGACATGGCATGAGCCCGGAGGTTCTCAAGCATGCCATGGAGCCGCTGTTCACGACCAAGGAGCCCGGCAAGGGCACGGGGCTGGGCCTCGCGACGGTCCACAGCACGGTGCAACGGTCAGGCGGCTTCGTCGCCATAGACAGCACCGTGGACGAGGGCACGTCCGTCCACCTGTATTTCCCGAAGGCGGAACCTGGGCCGATTGTGAGCCATGCCAGGCCCACGACCGAAGAGACTCCGTTGGGGGATGGCGAGCTCATCCTGCTGGTCGAGGACAACGATAGGGTTCGAGAGGCGACCGTGAACCGGCTTGAAACGCTCGGCTACGCTGTCCTCGACGCGAGGACAGGACCCGAGGCGATCAGGTTGCTTCAGTCCGGAGAGCCCATTGCCCTCGTGTTCAGTGACATCGTTATGCCGGGCGGCATGACAGGCTACGATGTGATGGAGTGGGTTCGCGCGGTGAAGCCCGATCTCAAGGTGTTGCTGACCTCTGGATACAGCGATATGCCGCTCGCGGTGAGTGAGGCCGCGCGAAAGGTCAAAGTGCTTGGCAAGCCCTACACGCGGGAGCAACTCGCTCGCGCACTCCGCGAGGCACTCGTGGGTTGACCGCTTTGGCAAGCCGACCTCGGGGCTTGTAAGACTGTTTCGCCCGTCACTTGCGCCCGTAACGCCGTTGGCCATCGGAGAATCTGTGCACACGGTAGGACACGGACTCCCATGGAAACGAGGATGGCAATGCCGGCCTCCTGCACCATCAGGGTCCGCGCAAAGCGGCTGGCGTCCTCCACGATGACGGTTCGGACGCCATTGCTGGCGATGCGCTCAATGAGGGCTTTGAAGCCAGGCCGATCGTCGATCGGGTCGGCTCCCGATACGGCGGCGTCGAAATACTCGGACGCGATCACGTAGCCATTGTGCTTGGCAAAGGCCGCAATCGCCTCGCGCTGGCGTTTGTCGCTGTCCTTGTCGGCGCCGAGGTTGGCGGCCGAGCTGGTCCGCAGATAGGCGACCGCCTCGATCGGTTCTTTTTGGCCATTTCTAAGGGTTTCCAATGGAGTGGTTCGTATTCTCGTATATCATTCTAAATAATGAGTAACAGAAATGGGGCCAAATTCAAGCCGGAAACTGTCCGTCCGACTAGAAACTTTGCTCTCTTGTGAACGCTGGCCGCGGAGACGTGTTGCGCAAGCAAGTCGGCGCACCTCTCTTGCTCGATCCAATGAAATGCGCCGACGCGGGCATGTCTTCGTCTCTAAGACATGCCTCACAAGGCCCCATACCGCAGCCATCGGCGGCTCAACGAGGCACCTGCGCGCAGCGCGAACGTGACCGGCTTACGGCTCGATCAGTTTGTTGCGCACGGCATAACGCACCAATGCCGCAGCCGAGGTCAGCTCAAGCTTGCGCATGATCGCAGCACGGTGCGCCTCCACCGTTTTGATGCTGACGCTGAGGACCTTGGCAATCTGCTTGTTGCTGTGCCCCTCGGCGACCAATTGCACGACGCTGCGCTCGCGGGGCGTCAGCAGCTGCTTAGCTGGCCGCGCATCGGTCAGAAATACCGCGAGGAGCGCCTCCATAGCCCTGCTGGTCAAATGCGGCCGATGCGCCGCAAGGGTTTCGATGGCAGCCACCAGCTCTTGTTCGGCTTCTGTCTTTAGAAGATAGCCGCGTGCGCCCGCGCTGAACGCGTCGCGCATGATGATCTCGTTGTCGTGCTCTGTAAGGATCAGCACCTCGACGTTCGGAGCACGCAGGCGAATCTGGCGCGTGGCTTCAATGCCGTTGATCCGGGGAAGCGTGTCGTCGAGAATGGCCACGTCAGGCTGGGTGGCAATGGCTTTGTCGATGGCCTCTTTGCCGTCAGCAGCCTCGGCGACGACGGTCCAGCCCGCGTGACTTTCGATGATGCGTCGGACACCCGAGCGCACCACGGCATGATCATCAGCGATCAGGATGCGGGTCATGGCCACACGCTTAGGCCAGTGGCGAGCAAAGCCAGGTGGGCAGGCTAGAGCATGCGGCCGCGCATGCGAGAAACTACCGTGGCGTGGGGTTAATTCTGCCTACCCACGGTGCATGTTTCTGCAATGGCGGTTGGCCCCTAATGCAGGAGCGCGCGCGTCTTCAAACTTGACGATATCGAGTACCTCGCCGGCCTCGTCGCAAATCTCAAAAGCAAAGCCAATGGTGCCGCACTGCCATTCACCCGGCAGGTCGGCCAGCATGCCACGGATAATCGCCAAGGCATCGGCTTTGGCAGTGGCGAGACACGGAAATTGTACGGGTCGGTCGCTCTCTATGAGATCGCCATTACCTTTGAGATTGAAATAATACTTCGGCATGCGCTCCCCCTCAATACAACAGCCAAGGATCCCAATCTCGCGATAAGAATGGCCGTCAGAGGGCAGGGTTTCGATTTGTAGGGCGCCAACGGCCCATTGGTGTAGGCCCCTAGGGGAGAACACCCAGCACTTGCTATGTAGGCTACCGTTGACTTCTTCTTCAAACGGGCACGGTCCAGATTGTGATCCGGCCCCGGCGGGCCGCGATCAATCGGTCAGCCTCTAGCACCTGCGCTCGGCGACTCTGAGCGGTGCACGCCGAGCATGAGGGACAAGAGCTCGGCGTAGCGGTAGCTCGTCACTACCGAGGCAATCGGCCGCCATCACGGCGAGGGGAAGAGCCGCCCTCTCCTCGGCCAACGACCATTAGCGTCGCTGGCAAATCCATGTTCCCAAGTCGCGACAAGCAGGCAACGGACACGACGCGCGCGGATAACGATGGCTTCCCGGCACCGGCGAACGCACAAAAAATCCTACTACGCCCTCAGGTTTCGCATCCGACCATTGTAGCGCTCACCCCTAGAAACGGCGCTCATCGGTGCAGGGATGTATGGCAGGGTCGGTAATCCCTCTCTGTTGCCCGGCCCGAGCGCGTGTCTGTGCCCAGACATGCGTGACTTAGGCCCTCGCGGCTCGAAACCTCCTCGTAGTCGCGAGGGCCATTCGCGGATATTGCGCCGGTCCGGAACAGCCATGCGCCACCAGACCATTGCTCTCATCTTGATAGGCCTAGCGATGGCCAGCTGCTCAGCTGATCCCAAGTCAGCCGTTGGTGCATCACTCAGCGGCGAGGTTCGCTTCCAGCATCGTGTCCACGAGCGCAACGACGGCAAGACCATGCTGATCGTCACCGCTGTGCGTGGCGTAGGGCAGGATCCAACGATCATCGAGCAGGAAGCCCGAACTTACGCCGAGGCGTTTGCAAACCAGACTTGCCCGAGAGGCTACAACTTCTTTGGCCACGGTCCGCCCGGCGGCTGGAAGGCCGAGCACACCTTTGTCTTCCAGTGCACCCAAATGAAAAACGCATTGATGGATCGGGTTGGCTGCGGGCCAGCCATTGTGAAGTGGACAATGCTGAGGGACGACATCGCCCGATGCCGCTCCCTCCCGGAATACGAAAACCTGTCATGACATTTAAGGCTCAATGGCGACCCGGGTGCGCCGTTCGGCATTAGGGGTTAACGCTACTTCCAAGTGGGGAAAAGCCCGATCCGGGCCCATGGGAAAAGTCTGATAGTAGTCCGAGTTGCAAGGCTTCCGTCGCATCACGTCAGCCTTGACCGAAGACCACTCACGGGATGGGGACCGATGCAAAACAAGCTGGCTCCCGAGTTACCCTGCCGCGAACTCCTGGATGCGTTGCCCGCTGCCATCTACACCACCGACGCCGCCGGCCGCATAACGTACTACAATGCGGCCGCCGTTCAGCTGGCTGGTCGGAGGCCCAAGATCGGCAGCGATGAATGGTGCGTGACCTGGCGGCTCTACCGTCCTGACGGAACCCTGCTGCCGCACGACGAATGCCCCATGGCCGTTGCCCTGAAAACTGGACGCCCGGTAAGAGGCATGGAAGCTGTTGCAGAGCGTCCTGATGGCACGCGGGTACCGTTCATGCCTTACCCAACGCCGCTGCATGATGCCTCCGGCAATGTCATCGGTGCCGTGAACATGCTGGTTGATCTCACGGAACACTCGCAGGCGGAGCAGGCCAGACAATTGCTCACCTCTATCGTCGAGCACTCTGACGACGCCATCGTCACGAAGGACCTCAATGGCGTAATTGCCAGCTGGAACCCTGGAGCCGAACGCCTGTTCGGCTACACAGCCAATGAGGTCGTCGGCAAGTCTGTCACCTGTTTGTTTCCAGAGGACCTCCTCAATGAGGAATGCGCAATTCTTGAGCGCATACGACGTGGCGAGCAGATCGAACACTATGAGACGGTGCGTCGCC
Organism: uncultured Alphaproteobacteria bacterium; assembly: GCA_963806735.1. GTDB lineage: Bacteria > Pseudomonadota > Alphaproteobacteria > Rhizobiales > Hyphomicrobiaceae > CADEFX01. The sequence continues at coordinate 40,752 of CAWEBE010000046.1, forward strand.
GCAAGGATGGAAGTCTGGTCGATATCTCGTTGACGGTATCCCCTTTAAGGAATGCTGCAGGCAAGATCACGGGCGTGTCCAAGATTGCGCGCGACATCAGCGCGCGCAAGAAGGCGGAGCACGAGCGGCTACTCGCTCTTCAGGACGAGGAGCGCCGACGCATTGCCAATGAGCTCCATCATTCGACCGCACAGCATTTGGCGGCCATCCACCTCAACCTGATGCGGGTGAGAGCGGATGCTGAGGTAAAGGCTGAAACACGCGACATCCTGGACGAAATCGATGGGTCGCTAGAGGAAGCCACAAAGGAGCTGCGCGCCTTTAGCTATCTCCTTTACCCGCCAGACCTGCAAAAGGAGGGTTTGTCAGTCACGCTCAGGCGATATGTTGAGGGTTTCGGTCGGCGGACTGGACTGAAAGTCACGGTGAGATCATGCGGCAGTGTCGACCAACTGTCGTTTCCGCTTCAGCAAACGCTGCTCCGTGTTGTTCAGGAGGCATTGACCAACGTGTATCGTCACGCCTCGGCGACGCGTGTCTCCGTCAAGTTCAGATGTGTGGGCAAGAGATTGCGTTTGGTGATCCGCGATGACGGGCAGAAAACTGAGGAGACCGCCGGACCGAACGGGACGCCGTACCGCTTGGGGGTGGGCATCCCAGGCATGATCGCCCGCTTGCAGCAGTTCGGCGGCAATCTTGACATTCGTTCTGGCCCGAACGGCACTGCCGTTCATGCAACAGTGTTCATCGGCTGACCCGTCGGGCCATCATCCAAGCGCACG